>NZ_JAPAIX010000007.1:0-184591 GCF_025910175.1 Agrobacterium sp. BT-220-3 | reverse complement strand
CCCGCAGGCCCTTGCGCTAAATGGAGAGCCCCGGGCCTACGCGCGCTGACCCGATGCAACTAGAGGCAGGGGTCCCTTTTGGGAGCCGATAAGGGGTCCCGTTACGACGCCGATTGACACTGGACGGCCTATCCGATTATTTTGATTTCTTTCGATTTGGCTGCCCGCCACACGGAGGTATGGGGGTTGGGCTTGGTCGCATCATGATGCGCCTTCTCAACGCCGCCAGCATAAGGGAGGTCACATTGCTCAGCCGGACACCGAAGCGGCTGCGGCCCTGAGTGACCGCTGCATGCACCAGACGGTGCGCGTTGATCGCGCGTCGTCTGGTGCTGCTTTTGAACCCGTAAGGCCGTTTTAGGCCACATGAAGCCGTGGGGAACGCCCTGCAAGAAAACTACTTTGAGACGCTTGCAAACAAGTCTCCTGCCTTTCTCGCTACGATGTCATGGACAGCACTTCTGGAAAGTCCTTTTGGATCAGCAGATGCTTTCAGATGGATTTAGCGAATGCATCTGCCTCGCTTTCAGTAGTGAACGTGAATGTGACCCGTTCACTATCATCGTCCTGACGGATGCCAATTGCAGTCACAATCAACCGAGCGATCTCATCCTGAGCTTCACTTCCCGACCGAGACGAATTCACCGCTTTCTCGATGGCTGACGCGAATACTTCGCTGATGACACCGAGGCGCATGTTGTGTTTCATGATGATGTCCCGATCCTCGATGATCGCTGCCTGTTCAGCTTTAGGGATTCCGGCATTGTCCATTGCGGTTATCGTGGCATTGGTCGCAAGCTTGATCGGACCCTCCTCAAGCCACCGATCAACCATCTGATGGAACTGGCGCATACGCGCAGCAGGGATTATTTTCTCTACAGTGATCGACATCTGCGTTCCTTTGTCAGCTTTCATGCATAACGATACACGCTCCCTAAATAAGGGACATGCTATCGTAATCATCGAGTACTTGCGCGAAGAGGGTGTAAGAGGTCGAGCAACGAGCTTCAACGCATTTGTGTTGATGGCAACACGAAAGATGTATGGCAACACTGGAGCGCGCCGAAACCGTCATAAAGGCTCTGAACAAGTTGCTTGCATGATGGACCGGCACTACCGTCGACGCTTTGGTATAGCCAGTCGCAGTGATCAACGCATCGCACCGAGCTTCAATACCCGGTTTGCTCCGGCCGCCGTCATGGCGACGAAGCTCCAAGAGTGGACATTCAACGCAATCGCAGTTCGTGTCGCACCACGACCGGCGGAAACTGGACAAAATCTGCCACGTCAAATTCGACGGTGAACCTTACTTTTCGGCTTTCGGCCCACTGGATTGCTGTTGGTTTGGCAGACTGCGGCACCGCAGTCGCGAGGGAGCAATGAGGAACCCACCGACCAACGCGGTAATGTTCGTGACAGCTCAGCGGATCAAAGTGACCGAGTAGTCTGCCGTGTATGTCGGACAAAACCTGGTTCGAGAGGGGTTTTGCCCAGAGAACCATGGTATCATTGTCAAAGTATTTTACTGCGTCGAATGTGATCAAAAGCTCTTTCTGCACCGAAAAGACCTCTGCCATGATCGCGCTAACGTCTCCTGGCGACTGGTCAAATACTGCAAGCGTCAGATGGGGCGGGTACCCCAATTCCTGCATCGAGCCTTTGGCCTCAAATAAGCTAGCCTCATCCCACAGTTTCAGGATTTCACTTGTCGTAGCGTTGCAGCTCTTCAGGCAGATTCCATAAGGCATTTGCTGCGTCCATTGTGCGCTTCTGTTCGACCTTACATCAACCAGGTGTTGCGGGTCGAGCGTCTGCCTTGGATCAAAACAGCCGAATTCAGTTGCGCCATTTCCCGCTGATTGACGGCATCTGTTGCTTATGGCAGGACAGCTACGCCGAACCGTCGGCCAGAAGTTCCTACGTAGGGGGATATCATGAGGCAGATATTTTTGCTGAGGCAAACCGAACTCTAAGCGCACAAGCGCAAGTTCATCCTTTCGCTTGTGCGCCACGCCCGAACTTTCATCGAGCATTGGAGCACTTATGCGAGCTATCGCGACCGCGCCGGCTCTCGGCGAAGAGGTCTTTGACGTGAATTCCGAGATCGGCGGGACATTCACGGTCTCCATCATAGAAGATATTGGTGACGGAACTGTTAGAGTCCGTATTCTGTATGGTGAGATCAAGGAAGACGGTTGGAAATCTTTCGGTCTTTTTGACGGAAATATATTCAAAACCCGGAGAGAGCGCCTTACCAATAGGCGCAATTTACGTTGACGTCCTGTGGCCATCCCCGCAACAGCGAGGGATGGCCAATTCCAGACCACGTACCATCATCGACTCTCTTCACTTACTCAAGGCAGTTGTCAAACCCGGTGTGGCGGCTTTCCATATTGCGCGTGGGATTTGACGCGATAGCATGCATCTGAAAGCGAACGGGGGCAGAGGTCGTGTTTCAGCGTATTCTATTGGTAGCGGTTACGGCATCCATCGCTTGTGCCGGGGTCTCACATGCGGACATCACCCTTGAGCGTGTTCCAATTGACGGCTCCTCACCCGTTCTCCTGCTGAAAGGTGAGTTCACGACATCGGACAATCCTGACCAACTTGCGCGTGAAGTCGCCGCAAGCGGTGCCAAGCTGATCACCTTCAACAGCAACGGCGGCAACGTCGCTACGGCGATGGCGTATGGGCGGATGATCCGATCGCTCGGGCTATCGACGCTGCAGCTCCGGTCCGCCGAATGCGCTTCTGCCTGTGCACTCGCTTTCGTCGGAGGCATGAACCGGCAGGCAGAGCCCGGCGCGATCGGTGTGCACCAATCCTCTTTCTCAGCGGAAACGATTGTCGAGGGGCACACTGCAGTCGCTGCGGTTCAGGCGCTGACCGCCCAGATAATGACGTACCTTGTGGAGATGGATGTCGACCCGAAACTGCTCCAACTCAGCCTGTCCGTTCCCAGCAACGACATGCGTTATCTCACCGCCAGCGAGATGCAGAGCTATAAAGTGACGTGGGGAAGTCTGACCGACTTGTCGGAATCCGCTGCTGCATCCCAGGTCGCACCGACGGTGGTGCCTGCAACTCCACAAACCACTGAAGCCCATTTGCCGACAGCAGAGGAAAAAGCAATAGCCTTTGTAGCGTCATACCACGACGCTTGGTCTCGCGGGAACGTAGAGGCGCTGACGTTTTTGGAAAAGGCGTATGGCGACACTGTCGACTTCTACGGCAAACCCACATCTAAATCCGTGGTGATTGGCGAGAAGCGGAAATTTGCGACCAGATGGCCAGTCCGCGCCTACAGCGTTCAGGCAGGCTCGACGAAGGTTCATTGCGCGGAAACCTGCAAGGTGGATGGTATTGTTGACTGGTACGCGAAACGCGACGTCGGCAACCGTATTTCATCCGGCTCCGCCGAGTTTTCTCTGGTTTGGGACCAGAGGGCGGGAGTTATCCTCTCCGAGACGAGCAAGGTCATCCAGACCGACAAGGACGTCTCTAAACCCGTACGTCTGGTATCCCAATGGACGGACCAGAATGGTGCCTGTCGCGGCGGTAGCGGCGACCTGCCGGAAACAAATGAGGCCTGTGAACGACGGGAAGTTATTGGCGACAAGCTGAAGGCTGCAGGATGGTGTTATGGTCGTGAGGGAGAATACGGCTATCAAATGCGATGGCATGCCTGTGGCTCGACATCCTATAAACAGGAAAGCGCGGGAGGGACTGCTTCCAGCGCGACGTTCAAGAAGCCAGACCTTTCCAGCTATCCTGCTCGAGGTCGTCTTTCCGGAAATACCGTCATGCCCGACTTCAAGGGGCGCGACCGCGAATTCAACAGTTTCAGAACTCGTATTCGAGACGGTATGCGTCAAGGGCCAAACTTCGCTGGCCGATATACCCTTATCCAGATCGGGTGTGGTACAGGGTGCTCATTCGTTATCGTCGCCAACAATCAAACCGGTCGCCCGGCGTCCTTCCCACGCGGAGGCGAAGAGCATATGTATCTGAGTTTGGACTTTCGCCGCGATAGCAGGCTGGTGGCCACTCAGTGGCTGAACTACGACACCAATACATGTGTGGTCGAGTTCTTCGATTTCGACCGAGATATTTGGAAACCAGTCACCAAAACTGACGTCGGAAAAGACGACGCGTGCTATCGGACGATCGCCGAAAATCTCCGTTGAGTTTGGTTTGGCGAAGGACTTCCGCCGAGCCTAAAAAATACCTGGCTGCGTCCGGCCCGATCACGCACGCGCTCGCCGAAAGCCAAGAGCGACCGCCTGCCGGCCATGTATCATCGAAATAACCATTAAGTTGAGAGTGGCCGCCATTGCTACTTGCAGAGCATTTTAGCCATCGGCAATATGCCGTGGGGGCTCTTATGAAAAAACGCTACTGGCTACTTTGCGGACTTATCCTATTCGGCATTTCGAAATTTGGGGAAACACCGTCGGAGGACGGGAGAACGGCACCGTCGCCGAGTTTTTCAGAAGAGGCGCGCGCGCCGAAAGCTCCGCCATCAACGATGAGCGACCAACGACCGACCTCTCTCCCTACAAGCACCACTTCCAAGCTGAGCGAGACGGCCAGCTCGCGGACTGTTGTGGAAGTAACCACCAAGTTCGTTAGTAGGAACGGTGTCGCACTGCGTGGTGCACCAAATCCAAAGTCTCAAATCATTGATAGAATGGATAGAGGACGGAAAGTCGAACTCCTTCAGTCGGATTTACAATGGTCCAGGATCAAAGATGTTCTAACTCAGAAAGAAGGGTGGGTCGCAACCAGGTTTTTGCAGGATGACACCCCCAAGCGAGAGGAAATCTCAAAACCGTCGGAACCAAAGAGTAAACCTCCGCCGACACTACCACCCACCATCATCATCCAGCGGATCATTGCTGAATCCCTAGCCAACTATCCCGGTACATGCGCCTGCCCCTACAGCACAGACCGCAGAGGCCGAAGATGCGGCAACCGAAGTGCATATTCAAAGCCCGGCGGCTATGCGCCAATCTGTTTCGCGCAGGATGTTACGACATCGATGATCGAAGCTTATCGCTGAACTGATTCAGCCAAGCGGTTTGTCGCGTGTCCAACGGTCCGGGTTCGAGGCATTTAAGAAAGCGCTTTTTGGGCGCTGACTAGACGGCTCAAATGTAGACGGGCTGGAACGGCTGGACAAAGCGGCTCAGAGATGCGGTTGCCAAACCGAGACCATCCTGAAGTTGAACCTGGAAGGTTCTTTGAGAAGCCTCCATTTCAAAGACGGAAACCCGGATCAATCCTGCCACTCGGCTTGATCAACAATACGCCTTGGCAAACTCCGTAGATACGTTCACTACAGAGCATATTTGTCTCGCTCTATTGTGAGGCCGTGCGGGTGTCTTTCCACGAATTCTTCGTCAAAAGCTTGAGGCCGAGTGAGTAGACCCCATTTATAACCGACCGGTAGAAACTCGAGATTCTATCGGCGATCAGACGTAGCACACTGGCAATAACGCGGATTTGCCCTCGTCAATCTTCCGTAATGCAGTTTGAAAGGCCCGCTTCGGCGGGCTTTTTTATTGCCTGCAGTTCCATCGGAGCATTTCGCCCCGACCTTTTCGACATGACGTAAAATTCACCAATAAATTCAATAATATTTCTCGACATAGCGACAAACCTACGGAGCGCAATCACAACGGACGAACTTGCGTGACGCCGTCACCCCGACTCCGTTTCCTCTTTGGGTAACTCGAACTTCGCGGCACGAGCCATTGCGGCGAGCTCTTCCGGAAACATCAGATCGCTGGCCGTGCCCTGTGGATGTGCCGGGTCCATTCTGACGCGGCCGAAACGGTACTCGAGGTAGAATGGCCAAAGGACGTCGTTGTCGGTCAGGCGTTTGAGGAGCCGGACGAAGAGCCCGCGGCTCTCCTCGTCCAGTCCAGACCCCAGTTCACTGAGGGCGGCCTTTGTAAGCTGTTTGCCGCGCAAGGCGTCGATGTCGATCCCGTGCAACTGGCTCACGAACCAAAGGGCGCTGTCTCGTTCGTGCATGGCCTTTCGACCGAGTTCGATGTGACGCCGCAGAAGCTCGCGATCGTCGAAGTCCGACACGCGGTCGATAGCGGCATCCACTTCGCGTTGGACGGGACTGTTCTTGCGCTTCGGCTTTTGCGGTCTCGCGACCTCCCTTTCGCGGGCGTCTATGTAATCCCTGTAGCCTTCCTTGCGCAGCGTGACCGGGTGAGGTCCGTTCCAGCCTCGGAGTCTGACGTAAGCCTTGATGGCGGCTTCGTTGATTTTCCTGCCGATGAACGGCCTTTCGTCTTCCCTCATGTCCTTCGCCAGCGTCCGTGCAGTGCCGCCGAGCACGTCATCACAGAGGACCTTGAGCTGCTCCAGCAACTCGATCGATCGTTTCGCGGTGCTGTTCCCATTGCGGAGGCTCTCGTGCGCGGCGAGGTTCAATCTGTCCCAGATGACCAGTGACGTCGGCTCCGATTCCTCAGTCATCGGTCATCTCTTCGCGAAATTCGTTCGTTCTCGCCAGAACGAACTCTGAGTGTCGGTTGAGTCAGCGGTTGCGGACCGTCCACCCCTCGTAAGCGCATATAGACCGTCACGGCAGCAGGCGTGCCCCACCTCGCCTCAAGTAAAGTTGCCTCCTCCCCGGCATCCACCGCCCATCGGTGGACTTTACCTGAAAGGATGTCGTCATACATTCGAGCGAGCCGCGGAAGCGTCTCGGCGCGTTCACGACCTAGCCGAGCGTGACAGAGATTCTCGAGATAGATGAGATCGAATGTTTTAGCCATGGGTCAGCTCCGGATGCTTCTGCATGTAAGTTTGGACTGTGGGAAGCAGGTTCGGAAAAGCATCCTCATCGAAGACACCTTCGACGAGACGTATTAGGTCGTCGGCTTTCGCGCCGGGTACAATGGCATCGGCAACCACCCGCCGGAACTCCTGCTCTTTCGCAGCGTCCAAGTGATACATGTAGCGTCCTAGCCCTGCGGACCGTGCTATTGTCCTGGTGAGGTCCTTGTAGCGTTCCTTCGCAAGAGATGGCGTGCTGAAAACCGTTCCGGGGTGCAACTCACCTCCGACAATCCCATGCAAGAGTTGAAGTTCGTGCGCCGGCCTAAGCGAGAAGCTGGTTGTCCGTTCGTCGAAGCTCGGCGACGGGCTCACTAGAATCCTGTTTGCCCCACCGACATTCATGGCCGCGAGCCTACGGATAAGATGCAGCAATCCTTGGTGTACCTTTATCTCCTCGAGAATGTCGTCGAGCAGGTGTGCCCTGAATTCCTGCTCCTTGCGGACGAGATTTCGTTCGCTCGATGTTGCGCCGCGCAACTCTAGCTGTGCCATCGCGGTGTTTAGTTCGCGCTCCCTCTGCAGTGAATCGAGAAACTCGAAGAGCAGGATGTTGACCTGATCCGCGCAGCCTTCGACATACCTCGGGCCTGTGACCCGGAAGGGGCACCGGGAGCATGCGCGATGTCTCCATACCTTTGCCTTGTCGCAGTCGCCAGCTGGGCAAATTCCATGCTCGAATCTCGTTATCAGTGACGGCCGTTTCTTGAGAAGAAGCGCCGTCGCCATGTCCAGGCCACTGTAGCCTTCCGCACCCTCCAGTCGGTAGTCGGCTGCGACGACCTCTTCGAGCAGTTGTCGGTCCGTCAGATTAGCCCGCTCTTCTCTTTCCGCGGCCCGCTTGGCGGCCACCTCGTGGGCAAGGCCGATTTGGTCGGCGACGTAGTGGGCGGTCATCTGCTTGTTGGCGTGGCCGACCAAGACCTGCGCCACTTCTAGCGGATGCCCGGCTCGGACGATCCCCGTGACTGTGGTCGTCCGAAGATCATGGATATTGAAGCGTGGCTTCCCGCCCAAGAACAACGGAAAATGATATCCAAGTCGCTCGTCCAAGATCGGCTGTGCCCACTCGCAAAAGACTTTGAAGTAGTCTCTACATCGCTCAGCGCTGATCGCGAAAAACCTCTCCTTATCGCCAACATCCCGAAACAACATGAAACCTTGAGGGAACGCCTTGAGGTTCTGAGCCTGATGCCGGCTTCGCTTGTTCAAGAACGGCACCGTTTTAGCCACCGGGTTGTACCGGGCTTGGACGGCGGCGAATTCCTGGATCATCCTCGCCAACCGCATCTCGACGTGCGGTACGAGTTTGGGTTTGTTGGATTTGTCCTGGATACGCCAGCCCGCGACCACATAGCGGGGCGGGTTGTCGAGCCAAACGCGCTGTAAAAACCCGCTTTGCCGCCCCGGTTCTGCCGTTGGAAGCGAGTTGTCCACGTATTCCACCGTCTCAAGGTCCAGTACGCACTCGTCGCCTTCGCCGCTTTCGGCATGTCGAGCGTCCATCAATCGATATCCGCCGCAGAAGATCATATCGAGAATACGGGCCTCGCAGCCCCAAAATACCGTCTTCGTCCGTCTCGTCTCAGGGTCGGTAACCCTTCGCCAATATTTATCGAACCCGCGGGCGAAAGCGTAGTCGTCCTGATAGTTGAGCCTCGTCAGGATTGACCACACTTCCAAGGGCATGGCTTCGCGATCAGACGGATCGGGGGTGGTGGACTTTTCCTGGACATCCAGATCGAAGGGGTTGTCCAACTCATGCAGAAACCGCTCTCTACGAGCGACAGTGGTCCAGCACTTCTTTAGCGCGTTTATAGTTTTTCCCACACGGCGAGCCTCATAGGAGGAAAAGCCTTGTTCGATAAAGGCGAGGAAGGGTTTGGCATGGGCTTCCCGGTCGATCTCGCGGAACGATCGCGGAGCCGTTTTTGACGACAACGTCATCAAGTAGGCGAGCCATGCATTCAAGATGACCACCTTCGCCTGCGGATATTTCACTTCGAAGGCCGGGAGCAATTCGTCCAGTCTATGCGACCACTCCCGGACGAACTTCGGAACAGTTTCCACAGGGCGGCCGATCAGTTGTGATACCACGATCGTGTTTCGCGGCGTGGGATCGTCACACCATCGGAAGGAATGACCGAGGGAATTTCTCCTGGACCGAAAAAAGACGTGAAATTCCGGTCGATCGGGCACGTGGACGCTGAAGAATTCTGCCAGCCGGAAATAGTAGTGATTGCAGTTGATGCCACGGGACGCATGTCCTTCCCTCGCCGCGATCCAGTCCTTCAGGACGATCAATGGGAATGGGCAGAACCTGCTCGTGCTCCACATATCGCTTGAGACCGCCGTGGCTATAAAGGCATTGAGGACCAAGCGTCGGTTTAGTGGCCGGCCGAACTGCATCACCTCAGTGGCCAATGGCATTACGCGCTGCGGGATCGACATCCAAATGGCGATAGGCTGAAGACGGAAGGGAGCAAGATATCGGGCCTCGGGAAACAACCGAAGCGGAAGGAGCCAGACACCCTCGGAAGCGAGAAACATAGAAAACCAAAGCGGCGCGAAGATCGTTGGGGGACGTCTGCGCACTCGTTTTCCCTGCCCCCTCACCTGAGGATTGAAACATGCCTGCTCGAACGCATCGGCTATTTTGGCCATTAACCTATCGACCGAACCGTCATCCAGGGCCCGGATTGATGCACTCAATTCTTTGAGCCCGATCTTGAAGGACTTTGCATAGCCAAGATAGTCGTCGATGTCATGTCGGCCAATAACGCTTCTAATCAAGGCTCGCTGCTCATCAACGGTGAGCGCCAGGACCGCGTCGCTCGCATTTCCGGCCCGCAACGCCATGCGTTCCCGGGTCTTTCCCTTGCTATTCAGGGCCGGTATTTTCCCAAGATCAGCAAGCCCGCTCATGACGGCGACCTGTGTCAGGTTGGTGAACTGGCCGTTTTTGTGAACAATCAGGCCATAGGGGAGTTGTTGCTGTTTCTTGTTTTCCTCAAGCAAGCCGTATTTGCGGATCACATCCTGTCTGGTCTCGCAAAAGAGGTCGACCATGCATCTCTTCAGCTTGTCCTGGAACCGATCGAACAGGTCACGAAGCCCGTCTGCGTCGGGCTGCCTGAGGGCCACAATACCCTCCCCTTTGTTCACGATGCATCCACCATCAGCAGCGCTCGTTCCAAGATTGAAATCCGAAGGCTCCTCAAGCAGCATGGGCCAACTCCCTTTCCCTGGCGGCGTCGTGGGCTTTTTGAATGGTTTTCCCGTAATGGCTGCCGCTTTCGAGCGCGGCATGTCCGATCAGAAACTGGATTTCGCTGTCGATACAGTTGAGTTCGTTTCGGCAAAACCATACGTAGTGGTGCCTGAAGCCGTGCAGGCTAACGCCAGGCTTGCCCGCGAGACCCGCTTTGCGCGCTGCTCGTTCGAAGGCTCTCTCCACGTTGGGCGTCAGCAGCGGATGGCCGCGGCTGTCTTTGTGCCCTGTGCCCACGAAGGCATAGCCATGTTCTCGCGCGGTCCCGAGCGTTCGGCAGAGCCGCGTCATTTCGAGGAGCGCCGCCTCCACCTCGTCTGCCAGTATGGAGTCAATCCAAACCGGAATCCGTACTAGCGCCTTGTGCTGATAAACCATTCCCTTGAATCCGGATTGCAATCTTTTGCGGGCGTGTCGCATTCGACTCTCGGCTCCAAAGGTTTCCCGGAGAAACTTCGAGCGCGCGTTCTTCCTCTGATCGAACTTGCCCACCCATTTCGATCTTGTAGGATGGGCGAACAGCAGCAGCGGGTTCTTAGGACTGAAATCCGTAAACAGTCGGGCGGACGCTGCAGGCAAAACATCGCACCTCAACATGTTAAGATATTCGCACAGCCGACCGCCAAGGCCCTTCATCGCCTTGAAAAGCACTCTGTAACTCCAGTTGTCCGTACACTTTATGATCGCGTCACACTCTTCGCCGGTCATGCAATGTTGGTCCGCGGGGGTCACGTTCTCCCGACGGGCGAGCGACTTCAATTCAGGCGTGAGCGCGAGCGAAAAATCCTCCAGCGTCTGGTAGGCGCTCCATTGATTGTCGAGATGCGCCAAGAAACGTTTGTCGTTCCTATTGCGAGAGACGCGTTCGGTGAAGACGCCGTTTGATGTCTTCAGAGCTTGGCTGAGCGCGGTCGTCGCACCTCCGCGGCGCACGCTCTTTACAAAGCTCTCGAAAGACCGAAGTTCCGACCTCGCCGTGTTGCCCTCGATCTCATCCCAGAGAGGAAAGAGCCGCTTGGCCGGCTCTTCTGGTGGCATTAGGCGCATCGCCAGGAAACTGTCGATGAGCAAATCGACATCCGCACCCGTTTCCAAGATCGGTGAGCCCGTAGACAGATGAAATGCGTAGAGCCTGCCTATGGCCCCGACCATCCCATGCAGGGTCGCCAGCGGCTTGGACTTGACAAGCGACTTCGCCCATAGAACCGCCTCCATCGGAATATGGAACTCATAACCGTCGTAGATAATCAGGATAGGCAGAAGCCGACGTTGTTCCCCTGACTCTCCTGGCAGGGTGAAAAACACCGGGACATCCAACACAAGATAAGAGTAGCGCGGATCGAACGGTGCCGGCTGCCACTCCACCTCATCCTCATCTGAATTGAAATTGAAAGCAGACAAAACGGGGACCCTTCCGCGCTCGGTCGAGACGCGGCTTCGCACGACTATCCTCTGGGAATATGCTTCGATTGACCCGCCGACGAAACGATCAGGTCGCGATCGAGGCCTTACAACGCAATCAACTTTAGATCGTATTAATGGCCAAAGCCTTCCTCCAAGTCCGAGATCAGGCCGAAACAATTCGGCGACTACAGAATATACACGTTGGCCTTATTGTCAATTAAGCCATTGTATTTACTGAGGTCTTCAATTCCCAGAAAGCCCTTTCCTCCCCTATCATGATAATTCAAGACGCCGCCTGACGAGCCTCGCTCGGTGATCAGCGGTTGAATTCAAGACTTCAGATATCTTTGGCGGAGTTGGATGCGGGATCGAGGTCCGAACGGCAACATATGACTAGCGAAAGCTATCGCTAGCAACGGCGCTCGGTCGCACAAGGCCGTGGCTGTGATGGAGACATGCCCTGTTCGAGAAATGGGACCTACGGTTTCGAAGGCAGCCCGGCCTTAAACAATCCGACAAAACGCGCTAAAGCCGCGATTGGGATGAATAGACTAGCCACCATCAGTCAATTTGACGGGACAACTGGATTACTCATCCGGAGGGCCGTTGTCAGCCTTTCAACTTCCTATAGAATAGCAAATCCGGTTGCCGCGTCCCCTAGTTGTTAAAAGACCAGCACATGCTTCAACACGGTTTCGTAGCAGCCTACGGATACTTCCCGTTTGTCATCCTCTGCAGAGGGTATTGCATTTTTGGCTTCAATATTTCACGCTCGATGCAACTTCGAATTTCATCGACAGGTATAGCTCTCCTTAATCATACAGTATTGATCAATGAAGAACAAAATAGCAGACGAAGGCCTGGAGATAACGCGCTTCATCCTGGTTTGGTCAAGCCTCAGCCCAGTGTTCGTGCTTTGGGCGATTCGGGGCGTCAATGCGATCTCTGATTATTATTGGATACCGGTCTGCATCGGCTTGTTTCTGTTACCGTCCCTGATTCTTTGGGGGATATTGCAGCGGGGGCGTAATAGCGAAAACACAAAGACTATCCGGGTTTCGTCAGCCAAGGATCAGCGGGAGCACCTGCTCACTTACTTATTCGCTATGCTTATTCCCTTGTTTGATGCGAACACAGACGAAGTTCGCGATCTGACAGCGGTTGCCCTGGCGCTCGTGTTCGTCATGTTCCTTTTCTGGCACATGCGCCTCCACTACATGAACCTGTTCTTTGCCCTCTGGGGTTACCGAATATTTACAGTCGAGGCCAGGATTTCGACCACTGAAACGGACCGGAAGAGAGAGCGGCTCGTTACGTACGCGGTAATCTCGAGACGACATTTCATCCCAGACGACGACACAATAACGGGCTACCGCCTCGGTGGCCGTGTTCTCTTTGATAAGGCTTCAGATGATTGAGAATGAAATCGACATCGCCAATTTAGTGACCATGAATTTCGGCGTTGGCCTTCGAAGAAGTGGCAATATGTACTTTGTGCCAACGGATGCTGGCATGAAAGGTGCTCTCAAAGATATGATTGCCAGCACAGTCGGCGCGCTGAATGCAATTGAAGGCGCATGGCAGAAATATGATATTTCAGAAGATTACGGCGAACGGCGTCGCGTCTACTGCGAGCGGGACGACGAATATATGAAAGCGTTCTCGGAGCTTTTCGATGCCGGTACGTTGGATGATCTTACAAACCTGACTGAACACGTGAACGATATTGAATATTATTTCGCCGAGGTGACAGATAATCAAAAGCGAAAGATAGTCGGTGCCAGAAAGGCCACTCAATTTAAGGGAACGGTAAAGGCGAAAAACCGACTCGTTCGTATGGTCGACGATACCCTGTCGATCATCGAGGACGCAGTTTTCAAGCTCGACAACGAATTTGATGTCCTGATAACGGATGCCCATGTTTATATCGTGAACGATGCCAGAATGCAGCAGCTAGGCGACATAACCTCTCACGTTGCCGCAACGGCAAAAAATAAAGTCCAACATATAGAAGACACGATCAACTTCCTCGATCTTTCACGCATAAAAGAGAAGATTGAGAACCACCCAAGAGTAGCCCGCTATGCGGCGTCAATTGCGCAGAACCCTGCCTTAGGGAACTTTCAGCGCGCCAAAATAGAAGAACTCGCGGTCCAGCACGATATTGTGTTCAAGGAGCTAGACAACGGGAAACTACAGTGCCGCGTACAAGATGAGGCGAGGCTTATGGAGCTGCTGGACGCGCGACGCTACCATCTGGACTTGGCCAATAATGGGGGCGACCCATATCGCGCGACCGGCAGACAGAAAGTCTGACGTCGCATGCACATAACTCTCAACTTAGATCAAAGATGATGGATAAACCGCTGCCTTCTGCGTGACGCGCAGCGGGCCATTGCGGCTCATTTGAGTATTCCATATGTTGGCCGGCGGGACTGGTAGTCGCAACCCATTACGTCATCAAAATTGCAAAGCACACCTACTGGCTTCATAACAGAATGCAAAGCATATCATGAATCACGCCGCCCATAACAAGCTCGTATCCTTCATCTGGTCTATCGCGGACGACTGCCTCCGCGACGTCTACGTCCGCGGCAAATATCGTGACGTCATCCTTCCGATGGTCGTACTCCGTCGCCTCGACACTCTGCTTGAACCCACCAAGGCGGCCATTCTTGAGGAAGTTCGCTTCCAACGCGAAGAGATGAAATCAACGGAACTGGACGATGCGCCGCTCACGGCCGCATCCGGATACGTTTTCTACAACACCAGTAAGTGGACGCTGAAGCAGCTTCACGCGACCGCCACGAACAATCAGCAAATTCTGTTGGCGAATGTTGAGGAATACCTCGGCGGCTTCAGTGATAACGTCAAGGAGATCATCGGCCGCTTCAAGCTGCTAGAGCAGATGCGACACATGGCAAACAAGCAGGTGTTGCTCGACGTGCTCGAGAAGTTCATCTCTCCGTACATAAATTTGACGCCGCAAAACGTCGAAGACCCCGATGGCAACATCATGCCTGGCCTGTCGAACCTGGGCATGGGCTATGTCTTTGAAGAACTGATCCGGAAGTTCAACGAAGAGAACAACGAGGAAGCTGGAGAGCACTTCACACCGCGTGAGGTAATTCAATTGATGACGCATCTCATCTTCGATCCGATCTCCAATCAATTGCCGCCGGTTATGACAATCTACGATCCGGCCTGCGGTAGCGGCGGCATGTTGACCGAGGCACAAAACTATATCAAGGACCTTGAAGGGCCTATCGCGGCCAAAGGCGACGTGTATCTTTACGGCAAGGAAATCAACGACGAGACCTATGCCATCTGCAAATCCGATATGATGATCAAGGGAAACAACCCCGAGAATATCAAGGTCGGCTCCACCCTTTCTACAGACGAGTTCTCGGGCCATCGCTTCGACTTCATGCTGTCGAATCCGCCCTATGGCAAAAGCTGGAGCAGCGAGCTCAAATACATCAAGGATGGCAAGGATGTCATCGACCCGCGTTTTCAAGTTGAGCTAACCGACTATTGGGGTAACAAGGAAACGGTCGACGCCACGCCACGCTCGAGCGACGGCCAGCTGCTGTTTCTGATGGAAATGGTGGGCAAGATGAAGCCCATCGCCAACAGCGTAATCGGTTCGCGCATAGCCAGCGTTCACAACGGTTCCAGCCTGTTCACCGGAGATGCCGGCAGCGGTGAATCCAACATCCGCCGCTACATCATCGAAAACGACATGCTGGACACCATCATCCAGCTGCCCAACAACCTGTTCTATAACACCGGCATCACCACCTACATTTGGCTGGTGACCAACACCAAGTCCGAGGCACGGCGAGGCCGCGTACAGTTGATCGATGCCAACCTGATGTACCGCAAGCTCCGCAAGAACCTCGGCGACAAGAACTGCGAATTCGCGCCGGAGCATATCGAAGACATTATTGCCGCCTACACGGCCTTCCAGCCGGTTGAACGCCAACTTGATGCGAACGGCGACCCGACCGGCATCGCGGTGCAAATTTTCGACAACACCGATTTCGGCTATCACAAGGTCACCGTCGAACGGCCTGACCGTCGTCGCGCCCAGTTCAGCGCGGAACGGTTAGAACCTCTGCGCTTCGACAAGTCTCTGCGCGAGCCAATGGAACATCTGTGGGCCGAGCATGGCGACAAGGTGTATGAGCCTGGTTTCCTGAAGTCACAGGCTAAGGCAGTCCAATCCTGGTGCGCAGAGCGGGAGATCGCGCTCAACGCAAAGCAACGCGCCAAGCTTGTCGACACAGGACTCTGGCTGCGGCAACGCGAGCTGATCGGAGTCGGCCACCAGCTTATGCAGGCTGTGGGCACAGAGCAGACGGCGAACTTCAACACTTTCCGAGAACACGTCGGCAAGGTGCTGAAGGCCCGCAGGATCAAGCTGACCGCAGCTGAGAAGAACGCGATCCTGAACGCCGTCAGCTGGTATGCCGATGATGCGGAAAAGGTGATCGACAGCGTTAAGCGGTTTACCAGGGTGGAGCTCGAGGTTGTGGCAGCACGATTTGGTTGTCATATCGACGAACTTGGCGACTTCGGCCTTTATATTCAGCCTGATGGCAGCTGGCTCACCTACGAGAGTAGCGCCGATTTGCGTGATAGCGAGGCAGTGCCGCTCACGGATAGCATCCACCGCTATTTCAAGGCTGAGGTAAGGCCACACGTGCCTGAGGCCTGGATCAACCTCGACACGGTCAAGATCGGTTACGAAATCAGCTTCAACAAGTATTTCTATCGCCACAAGCCGCTACGCAGCCTTGAGGCTGTGACGCGGGACATTTTGGCGCTGGAGCAGAAGGCTGATGGCCTGATTGCTGATATCCTCGGGGTGAAGACCGCCGACCTGTCGGAGGCGGTTTGATGACCCTTGCCGCCTACTCCAAACATTCTGACTACAAGGCATCCGGTTATGAATGGGTCGGCGATGTACCCGCAGACTGGTCTGTCGAAAAGCTTGGAACCTGTCTGACCGCAGTATCTCGTAAGGGACGGCCCGACCTGCCCCTGCTTTCCATCACCCGTGAAGAAGGGGTGATTGAACGCGACGTGGACGACCAAGAGAGCAATCACAACTTCATTCCTGAGGACCTCAGCAATTACAAAGTGTTGCGGGCTGGTCAGTTCGGCATGAACAAAATGAAGGCCTGGCAGGGATCATACGGGATTTCCGCCCACACGGGCATCGTCAGCCCAGCCTACTTTGTGTTTGACATTACGCGTGAGGTCGATTCAGCCTTTTTCAACCGCGCCCTGCGCAGCAAGCTTTCCGTTTCGTATTTCGCTGCCGCGTCGGATGGCGTGCGCATAGGGCAATGGGACCTGTCCAAGACCCGTATGCGGGAAATACCGGTCCTGCTGCCGCCCTTGCCCGAACAGCGCGCCATTGCAGCGTTTTTGGATGAGAAATGCGCCAAGGTGGACGATGCCGTGCGGATCAAGGAAGAGCAGATCGCGCTGCTGCGCGAGCGGCGGCAGATTCTGATTCAACAGGCCGTCACCCGCGGCCTGAATCCCGATGCACCCTTGCGCGACAGTGGTATCGACTGGATTGGGCAAATCCCAGCGCATTGGGAAGTGAAGCGAAACTCTGTCCTTTTCCGTGAAATGAAGGTATCGGGCCATGTCGACTTGCCGATTTTGTCGGTGTCGATCCATAATGGCGTGTCGTCCGAGGAATTAAGCGACGTAGAGAACATCCGGTCGATCATCAAGATCGAGGACCGCACTGCCTACAAGGAAGTCAAAGTAGGCGATGTGGCATACAACATGATGCGCGCATGGCAAGGCGGCATCGGCGCGGTATCTGTCCACGGCATGGTGAGCCCAGCCTATGTGGTTGCTAGACCAAGCGCGGCGCTGGCAGCCGACTACTTCGAACTGCTCTATCGCGGCCCATCGTTCATTCGGCAGATGGATTCCGGCTCCAAGGGAATCACCGATTTCCGCAAGCGGCTGTATTGGGACGATTTCAAAAACCTTATGACGCTAGTCCCGCCGCGCGATGAACAGGCGGCGATTGTCCAGCACATTGCTCAAATCTCTAAAAAAACCGGCGATGCCGTTTCGATCAAGGAACAGCAAATTGCTACGCTCAGGGAATACAAGACCAGCCTGATTGACGCGACGGTCACGGGCAAAATCAAGGTGGCCTAAGGGGGGACTATGGTGAGCAACACCAAGGAAGTGGCTCTGGAACAGGCGATCCAGCGGTATCTGACTGGTACCACAACCGAGGATTTGGCTATCCAACCTGCGCCGGCAGAACCGGGCTACTTCCGGTTCGGCCAACCTTCTGATTTCGACGCTCGGTATGCGATCGACACAAACCTCTTCTGGGAATTTCTGGAGACCACACAAGGAAAAGAGCTGGCAAAACTGAAAGACCGCAGCCCCGTCGATTGGCAACGCAAGATACTCGAACGCTTTGACCGGCTAGTAAAGAAGAATGGGCTTCTGCATCTGTTGAAGAAGGGGCTTGCCGTCGATGACGCAGCCTTCACGCTCATGTACGCGGCCCCCCTCGCCAGCTCGGCGGCGAAGGTCCATGAAAACTTTGCAGCCAATATCTTCAGTGTTACCCGACAGGTCCGATATTCTGAAACAAATCCCGGCGAAGAGATCGACATGGTCCTTTTCGTTAACGGACTGCCGCTGATCACCGTAGAGCTGAAAAACGCGTGGACCGGTCAGACCGCACGCTATCATGGACAAAAGCAGTATCGCGACGGCCGTGATGCCACCCAGCCGCTTCTTCAGTTTGGCCGCGCGTTGGTACACATGGCCGTGGATACCGACGAGGTGTTCATGACGACGAAGCTTGCCGGGCCGGCCACCTTCTTCCTGCCCTTCAACAAGGGGCATAACGAAGGCGAGGGCAATCCCCCCAATCCCAACGGCCACAAGACCGCGTATCTGTGGGAAGAGGTGTTCACCAAGGAAGGCTTGGCCGGTATCATTCAGCACTTCGTGCTACTAGAAGGAAAGTCGACGGACCCTCTGGCCAAAAAGTCGATGATCTTCCCACGTTACCATCAGTTGGACGTCGTGCGACGGTTGTTGTCTCACGCTGCCACGAACGGCGTCGGACAAAGCTATCTGATCCAGCATTCGGCGGGTTCCGGAAAGTCGAATTCGATCACGTGGGCGGCGTATCAGCTAATAGATACCTATCCGGCATCTGCCAGCGTGGCGGGCGGAAAAGCGTTGGACCAACCGCTATTCGACAGCGTCATCGTTGTCACTGATCGACGTCTTCTGGACAAGCAGCTGCGTGACAACATTAACGACTTCTCCGAAGTCAAAAACATCGTCGCACCAGCCGTGCGTTCCGCCGACCTGAAATCGGCGCTTGAGAACGGCAAGAAGATCATCATCACGACGATCCAGAAGTTCCCCTTTATCATCGAGGGTATCGCCGACCTCAGCGACAAGCGCTTCGCAGTGATCGTTGATGAAGCGCATAGCGGGCAAAGTGGCAGCGCGCATGACAACATGAACCGTGCAATGGGCGGAGGCGATGCAGACCCGGACGAAGAAGACCCGCAAGATCGTATCCTGGCGGCGATGCAGTCACGCAAAATGCGGGGGAACGCCTCCTATTTCGCGTTCACGGCGACGCCGAAGAACACAACGCTGGAAAAATTTGGTGAGCGCCAGCCCGATGGGAGCTTCAAACCCTTCCACCTCTACAGCATGAAGCAGGCGATCGAAGAAGGCTTCATCCTGAACGTCCTGGCAAACTATACGACCTACAAGAGCTATTACGAAATCCAGAAGTCGATAGCGGACAATCCACTGTTCGACACCAAGAAGGCTCAGAAAAAACTCCGGGCTTACGTGGAGCGCAGCCAACAGACGATCAACACAAAAGCTGAGATTATGCTCGACCATTTCATCGAGCAGGTTGTGACGCCGAAGAAGCTTCACGGCAAGGCCAAAGGTATGGTGGTAACCCAGAACATAGAATCGGCGATCCGCTACTATAAAGCTTTGACGAAGTTATTGGCGGAACGGGGTTATCTGCTAAAGGCCTTGATTGCTTTCTCCGGCGAGAAAGAAGTCGACGGTGTAACCTACACCGAGGCCGAAATGAATGGCTTCCCAGAATCTGATACGAGGGGCAAATTCGACGAGGACGAGTATCGGTTACTGGTGGTAGCAAACAAGTACTTGACTGGTTTCGACCAGCCAAAGCTGACCACCATGTATGTCGACAAGAAGCTGCAACATGTTCTGGCTGTGCAGGCACTGTCACGGCTGAATCGCTCCGCTCCGAAACTGGGCAAGCGCACCGAAGACTTGTTTATCCTCGACTTCTTCAACAACGTAGCTGATATCAAGTCCGCCTTCGATCCATTTTACACGGTCACCACACTGTCGTCGGCGACGGATGTGAATGTGCTTCATGAGATCAAGGATGCGCTTGACGCCGTCGGCGTCTATGAGTGGCAAGAGGTAGAGGATTTTGTCGTCCGCTACTTTGCCGGCGACGATGCCCAGTTGCTGAGCCCAATCATTGATACAGCGGCCGATAGGTTCAATCATCAACTGGACTTGGCCGACAACGACAAAATCGACTTCAAGATCAAGGCGCGCCAGTTCGTGAAGATTTACGGCCAGATGGCGTCAATCATGCCATTCGAGGTTGTTGAGTGGGAAAAGCTCTTTTGGTTGCTGAAGTTCCTGATCCCGAAGTTGCACATCACGGACCCGGACCAGGACATGCTCGACGAGCTTCTGGAGGCCGTGGACCTATCGTCTTACGGACTTGAGAGAACCCGATTGAACCAAGACATCGAGCTTGACGCAACGCCAACGGAGCTTGACCCGCAAACCCCCAATCCTCGCGGTTACAGGGATGGCGAACAAGAGCGGGACCCGCTCGACGACATCATTCACACCTTCAATGAGCGATGGTTCCAGGGATGGGGCGCGACACCGGAAGAGCAACGGGTGAAGTTCATCAATGTCGTGAACGGCATCCGAGCGCACCCCGATTTTACCGAGAAATACGAGGGGAACGCCGACCCCTACAATCGCGGACTCGCGCTCGAGAAGATGATGCAAGACGTGATGCTTAGACGCCGAAAGGAAGAACTTGAGCTGTATAAGCTTTTCGCTTCTGATCCGGCGTTCAAAGCCGCCTGGAGCCAAAGCATCGAAGCGGTCCTAAGGACCGGCGTGTAACGGTTGATCAATTAAGCCGAAACGCAAACGCAATTGGAGCCGGCGAAGAATGTCAGTAACGACAACCGTTTTGTTTCAACGGCCGCAGCAGGAGATTGCGACGCTTATCCGCGATCGACTTTCCCGATCCGTCGCCACGCGTATTGTGACGGGCTTTGCTACGCCAGGCGGATTGGCTGAGATCGGCGCTCCGATACGAACGAATCCTGGCAGCCTTGAAACCTTCGTGATCGGCGCGTCGACGTATCCTGGATTTCAAGCGCTCGACAATCTTTTGGCCGCCGGCGTACCAATGGATCGGTTGCGCGTCCATTTGGGATTTAGTGCGCCTTCGGGCACGCCCAGGAACCCAGTGGTGCGCTATCATCCAATGCTGCACAGCAAAGTCTACTACATGGAATTGCCCGCTTCCAGCGCATGCGCATTCATCGGGTCACACAACGTGACGGCCTTCGCATTGGGCGGCAGCAACGGAGAGGCTTCGGTGCTTATTGAAGGTGATATGCGTGCACCCGAGTTCGCCGCTATTCGAAGCCATATCGATGAAGCGCAGAGACAGGCAACGCCCTATTCTCCAACCATGAAGGAAGGGTTTTCGTGGTGGTTTAAAGAGTATGTGGAGGGCCTCAAAGCAGAAATACGCATCCCGACCGACTGGGCGACAGTTCGCACTATTCTTGCGTTCTCACATGTTCAGGGAGGGCGCAGCCCAAGGGTCGGCGAAACAATTTACTTCGAAATCCCCGCCGGCATCAAGGAAATTGAATCACTCAAGACTGAAGTCCATTTGTTCCTCTACGACACCATGCCTGCCGATCCGATGAGCGCCATTAATACCGTTAGTAGCGCACGCAGACGCTACACATGTGAGACCATTGGAGTTGAAAACGGGCAAGGCAATCGAGAAGTATCAGTGGACTGGGTCATTGATGGTAGTTGGGCTCTCACTCCGGTGCCTTCCGCAACATTCCGCCCATCTACGCCCGCTGGCATGCAGCAGGTCCGCGCCAAGGTGGTCGCTACGTCGCTGCCATCTTACGAATATGCTTTCGAACGAGAGCGCCAGGGTTGGGACCCGGCATATTCTGAAATCGACGTAATAGATGTCTCGAAGTCGTCTTTTTCGGTGGATGTCGCCAAGCGTGAAGAGCGAGGTAATCGCCAAATTGATACATGGAGGCTCGTCACGTCGCTTGAACCTCGGTCTGGCTCGCAACCGGAAATCGATCAGACGGCCCTCAACCGCGCTACACCGGAGTCCGGAGCATTCATTCTCGTTTCCCTGCGCAGACGTCGATTCGGTGGCAAGTGACAGTTGAGGACCTCCTTGCCCGGCGATGAAATGCCGGCGGGCTCGCAACAGCCTTCGATGTACATTTCCTTTGCAATGGAATGTCCGCTGATGGTTCCGCCCGTGCAGACACCTCGGCATGGACGTGGTAGCCATATCCAGCGTTTGTGAAGACCTCGACGGAAACAAGTCCACCCCGCTCGATCTCGAAGACAAAAAGCAAGGGATTGCCGCTGTCGCTGAGGCAGGGCTCGGAATCACGGTTACTGCCACATACTCGGTCGACAAGAGCTATCAGCTTGGTGAATGTCAGCGTTCAACGTCGCGGAGAACCTGCCCGTAAGGGAAGAAACCAACCTTGCTGCCTCGCTCCCGAGATCGCCCTCGCTCGCGAACTGCTCGGCGATTTCAGCCGTTGTCGTCGGCTTTCCTGAGCGGCGCAGGATGTCGAGCACGGTGTGACGGTTGTTCCTGCCCTTGAGAAGTTCGGTGACGCGACCGCTCGCCGTTTCTCGGCACGAAGCGCGGCGTACCTTCGAAGGCGGCGCAGCCAGTTTGAAACTGGGGTCGTAAACCCTGATCACCGACTCGAAAGCGGATTTCTTAGCTTCGATGACGACGGTCTCGCGCCGCATCTCTTCCTTCTTGCCGTCGAGCTAAACCAACTTCGCTTTCAATTCGTCTACGACTTCCACCATACGCAACACTCCGAGGCACCCTCAGGAGATAGCATCAGCCTTCATCGGAATCCTGTGGCACTTGCTCCATAATGCCGCTTTGTTTGCTTTCTTGAGTACTTTCTTGTCAACGCCGCAATCGAAGCGGTGAGGCGGAGCCTGATCCCATAGATTACCAACAATGCATTATTTCACGCGGGCGAGGTTAGTGGTAGCCTTCCCTTGCGATCGCTTGCGACGTCGGCCAGACCGGGTGACATTCTACTGAACATTGCGTGGGGAACAGCTCGTGAGCAATTTGACAAGCATCACCACACTGCTGGCCGCGATCCTTTTGGCGGGTCTCTCCTTTTCGGGAGCTGCCGCCCAGGTAGCGCTTGACGATGCCTTCGCGCTCGGGGTTGTGCTTGACGGCAGATCAGAAAAGGAAAGTACCAAACGCGCCGTATTCAAAATGGTCAAGCTCGAGGCAGCGCACCAGTTATTCACTACGGACAAACCCTCCGCCATGAAACTTTTAGGGTTTGATCCAGCGAGAATGCCACCTGAATATGTGGCTGCTGGTCTAAAATATACTAAAGAGATGTTTTTCGAGGAATACTCGAAGAAAGTAGACGACGAGATCGCTGGTATCACCTTCGGTGACTTAGCGCTGAGCAAGGTCGCGAAAGTCGCATTAACTGGTGTCACGACGTATTATAGTGCGGGGGCGAGCCTTCTGCTTCGTAACACCTTGGCCGGTGGCTCCGCATTAGGCGCTGACTACCTCAATGGTATCGCGCTTCAGCAACCTGCGACGCTCTACGATTACGGCAACGAGGCCGTATTCGCAATTGCAAGACGTTCTTTTGATTATCAAAAAAGCGCCCCAATACTCGCCACCGAAATGAAGGCAACCCTAGTAAAATACGCAGACATCCAGTCCCTCGAAAAATTGAAGGAAACGCCAGAATACAAGGCGTTTGTAAACGAGAATGATCTGCAGGTAGTCGAGCACCGTGTAAAAAACTCCGAAGAGGCTATCGGCAACCTCGATAAAAAGATCGCTGATCGTATCTTTAAAGTATCTAAGTTGGAAAAGCAGAACCGTGAGCTGCTTCAGAAATTTCGAGCTGCACAAAATTCTGAAGACGTCGAAAAAACTAAAGCCGCGGAGGTCGCCCTCCGTGAAAATCAAAATGCTATACGTGCGATAAACGTCGGCTTCGCTGGGTTAGATGTATTCGCACGACTGATAGGCGCTCCAAAGCGGCAAATCCAAGCAATTCAGGCTACAGAGCGGGCCGCGGAGGCCATTTATGCCATATCGAAGGCAGCTGGGAACCCGATGACCTACATGGGCGGGTACTTCACGCTGGCCGCCGTCGCAATTTCTATGTTTCAATCCGGGGACAACAGTCAGGACGGTATCAGCACAATTCTTGTGGCTTTGAAACAGCTATCGGAACAAATTGATGAATTCCGAATGGAAATGGCCATCAGTTTCAATGCAATAGACGCCGGGTTGGCAAGAGGGTTCGCACAGCAAACTTCGTTGTTAGAAGCGATCAAACTCTATGAACAAGGGCAAACGCAAGAGCTCGTCCGACTATATGCGGCTGTTCAACAAACGCGCGAGGAGCTTCGCGCGGTGATGGACGCCTACGCCAAACGGCAACAAGAAGCGTTGTGGTCAGAATGTCTTAGCGTTCCGTTAGATGCCTCCAACCCAGCAGATGAGCAGCTCCTACGTCGCTGCTTAATTAATGCTCAACTCATGGCAGTTAGGTGGTCAAGTGATGACGTAAGCGTCGCCACAAGCATGTCCGATCTCGAAAGCAGCCTGTCTAAAGCGTCTGATACCGCACTGGCCCTCGCTCGGGTCACTCCCGTCTATGCGAATCTGAAGTTCAAAGGCAATTCTACCGTGGCCAATCCCCAGGCTTGGCTCTGGGGAGCAAACTTAACTGCGCAACTGTTAGAAAAGTATCCCGCGACATTCAAAGCCTCTTCCGTAGACAGCATTGATTCCGTCCTCGTAAAGGGAAAAGAAATACAGTATTTCTATCAAACATTATTTGCGTCACGGATTGTAAATCAGAATAAATACCATTTAGACACATCATTTATTATCGAAATTTTGCGCCAATATGTTTCGGCTTCTGAGACGTATTTGGAGACATTGTCTACTCAAATGAATAGAGTCGTATCCCCTTGGGTCGGCCCAGATCAACCTCTCCCGGAGGAGCATGTCTCCGTCGACGACATTGAAAGTGGACGCGCCTACCGGCAAGAAACCTCTCGCAGGGAGATCGATCAAAGGCGCAACGCGGAGATTGTCAACACATCATCAAACCGGAGGGCTGTACCGGGAAGAGGAGCTTTCAATCAGGATGTGTCCAAAGGCTTCTACACCGCGGCTACAGCGATGCTGCGGGCGTGTAGCGACATGAAAAAGACGCTTACCCTTCCTTCACCTCAAGATCGCGAAATTGGCCAAGCGTCATTTACGCCCGACTTAAACTTGTTAAACGGCAATGGGTTGAAGCTGGACTCGTCGGTGCTTACCCTGATTCCCAGACCAGCGCTTTGGCTGGAGCGCCTGAATCCTGGCCGTTTTACAGTAGAGTTATGCGTCGAGAACTATAGTGGCGCGTCGGCGTATAGAACTCTAAGAGGACCGGATAAACATGTGTATGTGTTTAACGTTAGCCTCACGGTCGATGTTCGCTTCGTGGTCATAGACCATCAACGCCCTGTTCAAGCACAGGGTATGAAAGTCGGCTCTGCAAAACTCTCGTTTCGATCGCAGCTTCCGCATAACCAGTTAAATCCCCAGTCTGGTTTGTATCCCGTCCTCACCCGCCTATTTCCAGGTTTTCGTGTATGGCCGGGTTTGCCGAAATACGACACCTCTATAGGGCCAGCGGCTGGCAAGCTGGACTACTATTTCGCGACTGCTGAACCGAATTCGAACGAGGCAATGAACCTTGCTTATGTTCGCGAGCTTGTCGCCGAAGAGCATCGAAAGTCCGAACGAACATTGATCGAAATGTCCAAGGTTGGCGACTTGGGCAAGAAGCGTTCCGATGTCCTAAGATGCTTTCGACAACTCATGGCGCTTCGGTTGCTAAACTCAGGAGGCATTCCCGAAGTTGATGCTTTTTTCAACGAAATGAGTTGGAGACTTTCGCTGTACCAGCCCGATCAATTGGACACCGTCCTCCTTCGCGGAGTTTCCCTCGGCGATGCGCTCCAGCGATTGTCGCTTCAACTGAGCAGACTCCAAGGGCGAGCTAGGACCATAAATGGGGTGCCACTAGGCGCTGTTACCTCCCCTGTGGATAGCGCGCTTCGCGAGCTGGAGTTGTTGAAGCAAGTACGTCAATTGAGTCAGTAGCAACGTAAGCCCCCGGTGAGGGCCGTCTTGCGAGGTTGATGCGAACATTGGAAGTCCTAGTGCAAACACTAGGAGTAGTCCTATGACCAAGCATCCGATTGAAGTCATCACGTCTGTGGAGCGCCGGCGGCGCTGGTCTCGCGAGGACAAAGAGCGGCTCGTTGCAGCCTGCCTTGAGCCTGGTGCGGTTCTTTCCGAGATTGCCCGTGCGGCCGGCATCCATGTGAGCCAGCTCTTTCGGTGGCGCAAGGAACTCTGCCGGATCGAGGAGCCGTCACTTCAGGTGGCGAACACCTTGGTGCCCGTGATCGTGTCGGAGGCCGCGCCGGCAGCCCAGCCCGCCGCCTTAGAAGCGCCAGCCCCATCGCAGTCCCGCCGGAAGCGTAGCGATGTGACGATTGAGCTGGGCCGCGGTCGTCGTGTCCGTGTGGACAGCGACATCGACACGGAGGCACTTGGCCGTATTCTCGATTGTGTGCTGGGGCGACGATGATCCCTGTTCCTGCTGGTGTGAAGGTCTGGTTGGCAACCGGCCATACGGACATGCGCAAAGGCTTTCCCGGTCTATCGCTAATGGTGCAAGAGACGCTGAAGCGCGATCCGATGTGCGGGCATCTGTTCGTCTTCCGCGGTCGTGGCGGTGGCCTAATCAAGGTCATCTGGCATGATGGCCAGGGAGCATGCCTGTTCACGAAGAAGCTGGAACGGGGACGCTTCATATGGCCGTCGGCGACCGACGGCTCGGTCGTGATTACCCCTGGGCAGCTCGGGTATTTGCTGGAGGGGATCGACTGGCGGATGCCACAAAAAACCTGGCGACCGACCTCAGCCGGATGAGCAAAAACGCTGGAATGACGGGGTCGAATATGATTCCATCAGTCCATGAACGATACGGCCGAACAGCTTCCCGACGACCTTGCCAGCGCACTTGCGGCCCTGGCGGCGGAGCGTGCCCTGCGTGTTGCTGCCGAGGTAGAAGCGGCGACTGCCAAGGCGGAAGCCGCAAGCGCAAAGGCGCTCGTATCGCACTCCGAGGCGCTGATCGCGCGGCTGAAGCTGGAGATCGAGAAGGTCCGCCGCGAGCTCTATGGCAGTCGCTCGGAGCGCAAAGCGCGGCTTCTCGAACAGATGGAACTGCAACTCGAAGAACTCGAAGCTGATGCAGGCGAAGACGAACTCGCGGCGGAGATGGTTGCCAAGGGCTCGACCGTCAGGGCCTTCGAGCGCAAGCGTCCTTCACGCAAGCCGTTTCCCGAGCATCTGCCACGCGAACGTGTCGTCATTGCTGCCCCAACAAACTGTTTCTGCTGCGGCTCGGCCAAGCTGTCGAAGCTCGGTGAGGATATCACAGAGACGCTGGAGGTCATCCCGCGTCAGTGGAAGGTCATTCAGACCGTGCGGGAGAAGTTCTCCTGCCGCGAATGCGCGAAGATCACCCAACCGCCAGCACCCTTCCATGTGACGCCGCGCGGCTTTGCCGGTCCGAACCTTCTGGCTATGATCCTGTTCGAGAAGTTCGCCCAGCATCAGCCGCTGAACCGTCAGAGCGAGCGCTATGCCCGCGAGGGGATCGACCTCAGCCTGTCGACGCTTGCCGATCAGGTCGGCGCGTGTGCCGCGGCCCTGAAGCCAATCCATTCGTTGATCGAGGCCCATGTCCTGGCCGCCGAGCGACTGCATGGCGACGACACGACCGTGCCGATCCTGGCGAAGGGAAAGACCGATACGGGCCGCATCTGGACCTATGTCCGGGATGACCGGCCGTTTGGCGGGCTGTCACCGCCTGCGGCTTTGTTCTACGCATCGCGAGACCGGCGACAGGAGCATCCCGAACGCCACCTGAAGACCTTCTCCGGCATTTTGCAGGCGGATGCCTATGGCGGCTACAATCCGCTGTTCAAGGTAGATCGCGATCCCGCGCCTTTGCGCCAAGCACTCTGCTGGGCACATTCACGCCGCAAGTTCTTCGTGCTGGCCGACATCGCCGCGAACGCCAAACGTGGCAGCAAAGCTGCGCCGATGGCGCTGGAGGCCGTCAAACGGATCGACGCTCTGTTCGACATCGAACGCGAGATCAACGGCCTTAGCGCCGAGCAACGACTGGAGCACCGAAGCAAGGACAGCCAGCCGCTCGTCGAAGAACTACATGGCTGGCTCCAAACCGAGCGGGCAAAGCTTTCGCGCAGTTCTCCCGTCGCCGAGGCGATAGATTACATGCTCAAGCGATGGGATGGCTTTACGTCATTCCTCGATGACGGCCGGATTTGCCTGACGAACAATGCTGCCGAACGAGCGCTCAGAGGCTTTGCACTCGGCAGGAAGTCATGGCTGTGTGCCGGATCGGATCGTGGTGCTGAACGTGCGGCGTTCATGGCGACACTGATCATGAGCGCCAAGCTCAATGACATCGACCCGCAGGCCTGGCTCGCCGACGTCCTCGCCAACATTGCGGACACGCCGATCAGCAGGCTGGAGCAATTGCTACCGTGGAATTGGATACCGAAGACGCTGAACGCTCAGGCGGCATAATCTGCGCTCCACAGTGGATGCCGACACCCCCTGCCGGATGGCTACCTCATAGGCCGACGCTATTGCTGAGCAGCCAAGCCTGATAATCCGCAAGATCGGTCGAGCGCACAGCACTTGTGCGGGGCTATTTGGTCCTGCCACGGCAAGGACAGGATAATGACGACGACGCTTCGAAACTACCATGCCCGGATGCAACGGGTCCTAGATCACATTGATCAGCATCTCGACCGCAATATGGACCTGGACGAGTTGAGCTGCGTGGCCGCCTTCTCCAAGTTTCATTTCCATCGGCAGTTCGCGGCGGCCTTTGGGCTGTCTGTGCATCGCTATATCCAACTCGTCCGCATGAAGCGGGCATCCTACAGGCTGGCCTACAGGGACGTAGACAGCGTGACCGAGATAGCGATGGATGCCGGCTACGAAGCTCCTGACGCCTTTGCCCGCGCATTTCGGCAACGGTTCAGCCAGTCGCCTTCGCAGTTCAGGAAATCTCCCGATTGGGAACCGTGGCTTGCCGCCCTCGGGCCTCTCAACCAAGCAAGGAGTAAGCTTATGCAAAGGACATTTGCAGCAAATGACATCGAAATCCGCGAGGTGTCTCCGACCCCTGTCGCGATCATGAAACACCGAGGTGATCCGGCAAGGATCGGCGACACGATCAAACGTTTCATAGCATGGCGCAAAGCCACTGGCCTGAATCCGAAGACCAGTTTGACTTTCAACATCTTCCATTCCGATCCGCGGGTGACGTCTCCGGACGAGTATCGACTGGACCTTTGTGTCAGCACTGATCAGCCGATCAAGACGAATGGAGAGCATATCGAGGCGGGCATGATCCCCGGCGGCCGTTGCGCCGTGCTGAAAGTCGTCGGCAATACTGATGATCTGGAGCCTGCCGCGCTTTACCTCTATCGCGATTGGCTGCCGGCCAGTGGCGAGGAAGCGAGGGATTTCCCCCTGTACTGCCAGCGTCTCACATTCTTTCCCGAAGCACCTGAACATGCGGCGGTGGCAGAGCTCTTCCTGCCGCTGAAATAGCGAACCTCTGTGGCGGCTTGTCCGTTTCTGTCCACGGCGGCGGACAAGCAGCTTTCAACCCGAAACTCCCGATCCGGCTAAACAGCGCGTTCGCTAAACGTGGGCATTCCATCAGGCGAAACCGTAGCGGCCTTCACCGGATAGTTACGTAGCAACATCAAATTTCGAATATGTTCATCAGAACTCGATTGCTGGCGGGGAGCTGACATCTCTAATAAGATCGGCCTATCGCTCCTTGTTCTATCGATGCCACCTCGTAGGTCGCAAGCAGCCACACAGGATTCGGCACATTCACCGGCTTCACCCTCATCAGCTTCAAAAGCCAGCGCGCCCTTCCTACGCCCGGAACCGGGACTCTCCAACGGCATCACGCTCACCCGCCAACGTGTCGATAATGCCGTTGGTTGGCCGTAGCCGCTCCCTCCGATTCTCGCCGGCAGCGAGAAAGGCCGCCTCATCGTTCCCAGCTGCAGCGCCTTTGTCGCGAGACGGAAAGTTCCGCAACTATAGCTCCAAGTCCACCGTAGGAGTGGGCTCCATTACGCCAGGACGCCGTCCCCTCTATTGGTCGCAACAGAAATGGCCTTGTCGTGCTGAAGCCCAGCCTGCACAAGTGCCGAAAAGAAGAGACCTGGACGCATAACACTCCGCGGCTCGGGTCGACTGGGACCTATGCCCGTTCCTACCATCGTTCCTGGCTGATGTTAATCGAGTGTAGGGTGAGCAATTTGCCAGAGTGAACGAGCTGTTGGATTCATGGCCGTCACTCAGCCAAATGCGGGTAGTGCGGATAGAGCCGAGCGGCCACGGCCTTCCTCACTGCAATGGCGAGCGCATCGTTGAAAATTTCCAATGTCCGCTTTGCCTCGTCCTCGGTCAGCCAGCCTTCGTCGATCCGCCAGAACTTGTAGAACAGCTCATCGAAGTCATACCGTCTTATCCAGAGTATGGTGGCCCTCACCTCCTCGTGTGTTTTCGCCGGCATCCTCAGCACCGATACTTTTGAAGCTCCCTCGTCCTGGTCGCTATTCCCCGTCAAGTACACCGCGATGTCTTCGTCGGCAATCAAAGCCAAACGTTCAATCTCCGTTCGAATACGGTCCGGCATCTGCTCGCATGCATCGTTGACTGCATCAAGGAAACGAGAATCCTCTGTGAAATCGATCCGCCACTCCACGGGGTTATCCCGCCAAAAAATGGTTTCGGACGCCGCGCTCCAGTCGTTTCCATCTAGCAGGCCCAGCAAGCGCAGGAGTGACGCAACCGCCGGATTGGCGTAGGCGGCCCACTTCTCGTACCCGGGCGGCTGATGGAGACTTTCGTTACCCGCTCCGAGCGGTTGCTGTTGGCTGATGTCTTCGGACGACAGAAAAGTGATCAGCCCGTTCTGAGCCGCGAGAAAGAGGACCACAACCGCCACATCGTCGCAGCGGGGCAGGATAGCGGGTACCACGGGGTTTTCGCGCGGCACCGCTCCATCAGTGGTCTCGTCCGCCTGGCCCAGCGCGACAAGCGTCTCGCAAGCGATCTGATAGGCGGTCACGAAATGATGTTCCCATCCGGATTCGCGACTGCCTGGGAGATTCCCCGAGAGGAACTCGATGACCGGTCCAAGCCACTCAACCGTCGGCGGCTCGATTGTTCCGCCCCGCTCGTCTTCCGCGGTTTTCGCGAGACGCGGCATGAAAACCGGACGGTCGAGAAGACCTTCCATCAGATCGCCGAGCTCAAAAACGACCTCTAGGGTCTTCCAATAAAGTCGTGTGTCGCCCAGCAACCCGACTTCAGCAATTTCCCTTTCGGAGGCGCTCGCCAGTCCCCGCAACGAGCGAGCCGGAACAACGAAGGAAGTGGCGTTGGCGAATTCGACAACGACTGTTCCGGCCCGTCTGTCGTAGCGAACATTGCGCGGTGGTGGATGGGACATGCGAACTCCGACGCTCGAGGTGGTTGTTGATCTACAATTCGTCACCCGGGTCGGGATCGGCGTCGGGCGCGCGGTCAAGGATGGGCAACGCGGCGTCTACAATTTCGCCTTTTGGTGCCGGATTCGGCGCAACCTCGACCACCAAATTTGGATCGAACCCGGTCGCCTCCTGCGGATAGCCGCGCGCATTCGAGACGATCCTGGTGTTGCCGAGCACATAGTCGTTTCGGTGATGCAGGTGGCCGTGCACCCATAGGCTGGGCCCGACCTCGCGGAGCAAATCTTCCATGTCCGAAGCATAACAGGCGCTGAGTGGATCGTGCCGAAAGGCCAGGTCGATCGAACGTGGCGATGGGGCATGATGGGTGACGACAACCGTCGTCTTTATTTCTGCATGCTCCCGAAGCTCAGCATCGATGAAATTGCGGGTTTCGATGTGCTTCTGGTAGGCGTCGAGCGGTCTGAATTTGCGAAACGGTCTCTTTGACAGCTTGATTTTCTTGAAGTCATTCATTCCATGCAGGGCGTACGACATCGCAACGGCGGGATTTCGGCCAAAGACCCTGAAATCCGTCCACAAGGTCCCGCCGACGAACCTGACACCGCCAATCTCACAACAATCGTTCTCGAGAAAATGAAGGTTTGGAAGGGCGGAGGCGTATTCGCGCGCATCTCTGACGCTCTCCTCCAGAGAGGCTCCATAAAAGTCGTGATTGCCTGCAACGGCGACCACCGGAATGTGCCGCGCGAAAGTCTTGGCCAACCAACGAAGGCCCGGAACAATGCCTTTGATCGCAACGTCGCCAGCACAAACAATGACGTCGACGCCCTCGGGCAGAGTCCGCAAAAAAGGCTCTCCAAATTCGAGATGGAGGTCGCTGATGATCCAGAGCTTCATGGGTGTTCTCCCCTCATGAACTCCGGCGTGCCGAAAATGCCGCTCACCAGGAGGGCGATCTCGTGATCCACACCGAGCCGCTTCCAATGAAGCCCCGTGCCACCGATCACCTGGACCTCGGCAATGTCGCCCTCGGGCACATCGACCAGGCCCTGCAACGACCGGGCCGGAACCGTGAAGGTCGAGCCGTTGTCGAACTCGACGACGATCTGTCCTGCGGTCTGATCATAACGGGCCGCGCTTGCGGTCGGGCGTTGCAATCTCGGTTCATCGGTCCTGGCCCCTCCGATCACAATGCGGCATCCGGGCGGCTGGAAGCCAATTTCGTCAAGAGCCGATCCCAGGGATTTTTCTCGGTCCGGTCCGGACTTGCCGCCGCGATGTGTCAGCCTTCTCGAGCGCTTTGCCATCATCTAAGTCCCGTCGCGCTGATAGGGAGCTTCGCGTGGGTCAGGCTCGTTTAGAAACTCAAGAAATCCATCGATGTCCATCAATGCATGTCTCCGAACGGGCCAACTTTCTCCCTGAATCTCTCATCCCAGTACTCGGCGTCGACGCGTGTTCCGAGGCTGTACCAACGAGACATTGTTCTCGCGACGCCGCGTTTCATATCGAGATAAAAGAGCTGGCTCGAGTACGCTGGTCTTCCGTCTGAGATGTTCGGGTGTCCCACAGGGCGGCCGATAAGGCAGGGAGCCGTTCGTCTTCCCAAAGCCCAACTGGTCATGGCGACTTGCGGCGATATCCCAGCTGGCTCCTGATCAATGTTCTCGAGGTCGTCAGCGAGACGCCGTAGCTTCTCAATGAGCATCGCCCGTGACGCTCCAAACCATGCGCAAGAGGCCGAATCATCGTGTTGCATATAGACCCTCGAATCATTGCCCTCTTTTTTTAGGGCTATTGGATTCTTATAGACTCCATTAGTCTCATTAAAAGGCCCCATGAGGTATTTATTGACAATTTTCTTGGAGACCTTTTTTTCGAGTGAATGAGGATACCTGCCCCACCCGACGCACTTCGGGTCGCACGCGCGCTTTTGAACCTCCCGCAGCGGCGGGCGGCGGAGAGCGCTGGTGTGCCGCATAGATACCTCACGACCGTCGAAACCAGCGCCTCTCGCGCCAATGCGAATCTCGAATTGGTGGACTTCTACGCCTCGAAGGGGATCGAACTTCTTGGCGAGGCCTTTATAGGGAAAGCAATCACTCGCGCTGGTGCCAGATGGACTGCGCCTAATTCACCCGATGCTAGCAAAGCTGCGAAAGAGAAGTTTCATGCCGAAGACTCTCGGGTCTCTTTCCGTGCTGCGCGAGCGTTGCTGAACAAAGGGCAGGAAGAAATCGCGGAAATGGCGGGCTTGAGCAGGGCTACGGTGAAAAGTCTCGAGTCTGGCAAAAACTGGGCGGAATCTCACCAAACACTCTTGAGTTTCTACGAACGTGCTGGCGTCGAATTTACTGGATGGGGCGATCCAATAACTGGCCAGTATTTCGGCGTGGGAGTGAGGTGGAAAGCTGAGTACCCCTTAGTCGACGAAGTCACACTTCAGCGCACCGGGCTCTAAAAAGGTCGCGAACGCCTCTCGACACCGCGAGTTCAACAGGACAAATGGTTGCAATACGAGCATCTAGTTCTAATCCGCCACGGGTCACATCCCTGTTTCCCGTGAGATAAACTTAGCAAAAACATACGCTTAATGCAACAAATTCTTCGCCGGTTCAACGCCTCGAGCATTTTTCCAATTTTTTGGCCGCGGCTGCGCCGATTGAGCGCTACGCGCACTTTTTTGTTTAAACCGGGGCTGCCTGCCCCTCACCCCCGGGGATATTGGGCAGCTTAGATAACTGAAAGCTTAGTTGGCTGCGTCATAATACCGTGACACGGATGGATACCTGTGTGTCTGTGGACTACAGGATTGGAGGGGGGGAAAAGGCATGGTCAATAATCTCTGGGTGATGATCACCGCCGTCTGCGTGGCCATGGCCGTGATGATGGCGGCATCGAAACCGCTGATGACCTTCGTGTCGAAACATCCAACCGTGGTCATTCTCTGCCTTGGTTTTCTCCTGATGATCGGCTTCAGCCTGATCGTCGAAGGCTTCGGTTTCCACCTGCCCAAGGGTTATCTCTATGCGGCCATCGGCTTTTCCGTGCTGATCGAGGCGGCAAACCAGCTCGGCAGGCGCAACCGCGAAAGGCGCATCACCGCCGGCGACATGCGCGAGCGGACCTCCGACGCCATCCTGCGGCTTCTGGGCGGCCGGGTCGGTGAACAGCCCCTTGGCGAGACCGCCGATCTTATCGCGGAACAGGCGACCCGTAGCGATCTGTTCAAATCCGAGGAAAAAGACATGATCCGCGGCGTGCTGACGCTTGCCGAACGCCCTGTCGTTTCGATCATGACGCCACGGACGGAAATAGACTGGCTGGATGTCGATGCCGATCCCGACACTCTGAGAAACCGCCTGCTCGAACTCGACCATTCCCGTCTGATGCTTGCCCAGGGCAGACTGGACTCCTTCCTCGGCGTCGCCGCCACGAAGGACCTGCTGCGCGATCTTCTGCGGGATGGAAGACTGAACCTCGAAAGCTCTCTGCGGCAGCCGCTTGTCGTACACGAGAGCGCCACCGCCTTGCAGGTCATGGAACAGCTGCGCAAATCGCCGCTGCAGATGGCCGTCATCATCGATGAATATGGCACGCTTCAGGGGATCACCACCCCGACGGATATTCTCGAGGCGATCGCCGGCGAATTCCCGGACGAAGGCGAGGAACTGCTGATTTCGGAAAAGGCCGAAGACGGTTCCTGGCTTATCGACGGCGCCGTCGATGTCAGAAGGGCATCCTACCTTCTCGACATCGACCTTGTGGACGATGCCGACCGTTATTCCACCGTCGCGGGCTACATCCTGTGGCGTCTCAATCGCCTTCCGGAGGTCGGCGAGCGTGTTGCCGGAGACGGGTTCGAATTCGAGATCGTTTCCCGTTCCGACAGGAACATCGAGAAAGTCCGGGCGTGGAACAATGCGCTTCATGAGGCGTGAGCCGGGGGAACCCGGAACTCAGATCGAGGAAAATCTCTCTTCCGTCATGCCGGGCTTGACCCGGCATCCAGTCACGGCGCGTCTGCGCCGTGAGAAACAAGTCTTTTGCGATCAAGGACTTGATCGCACTGGACCCCGGATCTAGTCCGGGGTGACGGGGTGCGGATGCTACGGCTTTGCCAAACGCATGAGTCCTGCGAAACCTAATCAGCAGTCGCCGCCATCTTTAATGCGCGGCATCGATCATGGTAATCCACCCGGCGGCACGGCGGGCGGCATCCGCAAGCACGGGCTTCGGCGCCTTGTACCATTCGTTTTCCGGCAATTCGCGCTTCACGCGAACAAAGCTGATGGCATCGTCGAGCGTCGGGAATTCCACCGGCAACGTCAGGTGCAGAAAGAGCGCAACGACGGCGACGGAGCGCGAACGGCCGCCGCGGCAATTGATCAGCACGTTGCCGCGCTCCCGCCGGGGATAAGACGGCTTGTCCGGCAGGATCTGCTCCAGCGCCGCCCGCAGGATGTAGTGGGCCGCAACCATCTGGGTATCGGGATTTCCATCGCCATCGATCAGGCCGATCTTGTAATAGCGGATTTCGCCGGGTCCATAGATGCTGCCCTCATGATCGGAAACGATCTGCGGCTGTTCCACGAAATTGAAATCCAGATTGACGGCGCAATTGACGACGGTGGTGATGCCGTTATCGCGCAGAAGCTTGAGATCACTGGCGCCTTCCTTGCCCGAAATGAAGAGATCGACGCCATAAAGCGGATGCCGCTCATAGATGCGACTGAGCTTCGGCAACTCGCCGGTTTCCTGTTCTCGGGATAGGGTCTTTTCCGGTTGCGGCATGTCATGTCTCCATCGGCGCCGATGTGGCCGCCGTCATGTCTTTGCTTGTTCAGGCGTTGGCAGCCGTCTGGCTTTGCCGGATCGCTGCTTTGGCGATGCGGCTTGCGGATATGGACCGCGCCACCCGCTGCAATGTCGGGTAATTCGCCCCCTCGCCCGTGGCGATATAACCGGGGCAGAGAAAATCGGCAGAACCCTCCGCCACCTTGCCGAGCGTCAGCGGCTCATAGGTTCCTCCCGCATTCTTCAGAATGAGAATGGCGGCGGCCACATCCCAGGCATTGACGCCGAAACCGGTAGCCGCATCCGTCCAGCCCGCCGCAACATGGGCGATGCTGAGCGCGGCGCTGCCAGGCCGGCGCAATGTCGAGAAGGTCTCGACAAGAGCGCCGAAATTGGCGAGCGCCGCTTCCCGCCCATCCAGCCGGAAATCACGCGAGACAGGATAACCTGTGATCAAGGTCGCCCGGGTCTCGTCTGCAACACTGCGGGAGCGCAGCTTGTCTCCGTCCAGATAGGAAGCCTCAAGATTGGCGGAAAACATCTGGTCCGCCGCGGGATCATAGACCACGCCGGCAACGGCCTTACCGTCGATGACGGCGGCAATCGATACGCACCAGAAGGCAAGGCCGCGTGCGAAATTCGCCGTGCCGTCGATGGGATCGACATACCATTGCACCTCGCCGCTGCCGATCTGGCCGCCCTCTTCACCCATGATCGCCGAATTGGGTTCCCGTTCGAGAATGACGGCGCGGATCGCAGCTTCGGCGCGTTTGTCGTGAATGGTGACGATATCGTGGAGATCGACCTTGTAGTCGACGGCCATGTCCGATCGGAATGCCGCCAGCAGCGGATCGCGCACGGCACGCGCCGCCGCCTCGGCTATTTTCATCAGCCGCGCCGAGCGGGAAAGCGCCTCCTCGTTTTCAGGTTTATGTTCGGTCGAAGAAGGGCTTTGCATCGGCATATCCAGTCTGTTCGTTCTCAAGGGAGGGACCGGCGCGGCAGGGGCCGCGCCGACCGGGATCATTTCCTGTAATTGACGCGCCAAATATCCTGCCATTCCTCGCGACGATCGAAATCGTTGAGGCCAGTGGCGGAATCATACCCCATCAGCCTGTCGGCAACCTTCATCAGTCCCGAAGGCTCGTCAGCCGGCATCTTGATGTCGATGTTGGTCGGCAGCTTGCCGTCCTTCATCTGCGGGGCGATGCCCTCTTCCGTCAGGACGTAATGGACGAAAAGCTTCGCCATGTTCGGGCTTTTGGTCTTCGACGCGATCAGCCCAAGCTTGATGTAGGTCCAGCCAACCCATGGATCGAGACCGGTGCAGAGGCCAAGCTTGTAGCCCTTGTCGGCATTGTCGCGGAACTTGGCCGAGCTGAGCAGGCCGAAGAAGGGTTGCTTCTGGCCGGGCGCACCAACGGCCTCCGCCACGGGGTCGTCACCATCGGTGGCAAGCGGGCCGTTCTGCGCCAGCGCCTTGATCCAGGCTGCCGCGGCGTCCTTGTCGATATCCTTGCCGAAATGCGCCTTGTAGGCGGCCGCCACCTTTTCATTGCCATGGGCTTCGAGCTGGTTGAACCAGTCCGTATAGGTGCTCTTGCTCAAGGGATCGACCATGGCGACCTTGCCTTTCCACTTCGGCTCGGTCAGTTCCCAGATGTTGCTCACCGGGCATTTGTCATAGGCTTCCGTATTATAGGCCCAGACATTAGCGTTGGTGGAAATTGCCAGCGGGTTCTGGAACTGCGCCGGGATCTTCGCCACCATGTCGCCCGGCAGATAATTCTCAACAAAACCCGCCGGCAGAAGCTGCGCGAGCGCCGATGGCGCATCGGTGATAAGCACCACATCGCCCTGCACGTTGCCGGACTGGCTTTCGCGGATGATCATCTCCAGCTGGCTGTTGGCGGACACCTTCACGCCCGTCGCCTTCAGCCCGTATTTGGCGCTGAACTTGTCGGCCATCTCCACGATCTTGCCGGTGCTGTCGTAGATATTGATCGGCTTTTCCTGCTTCGCGGCCGCCAAAATCGCATCGAGATCGAAGGCTTCTTCGGCCGTGGCACTCATTGCGGATAAGCCTGCAACGACAGTCGCTATCGCCGTCATCGATAAAAATCTGCTTCTTCTCATCGTTCCCATCCCAAGGAAAAGGCGAGGCAGGCTCGCGCCCGCCCTGCCGTTATTTTTTGTAGTTCACACGCCAGAAATCCTGCCAGCCCTCACGCTTGTCGAGATCGTCGGCCGCCGTTGCAGCATCGAAAGCCATCAGCTCGTCGAGATGATCGGCAACCTTCGAGGGTTCATCCGCCGGCAAGGCGATTTTCGTGTTGCCGGAAATCTTGCCGTCCACCGTCTGTGGCGCGATGCCCTCTTGCGTCATCAGGTAATGCAGGAAGAGCTTTGCCGCATTCGGGCTTTTGGTCTGCCCGGCAATCAGGCCGAAGCCGGGATAGAGGAAGCCGGAAAACGGCTTGACCCCGCTGCAAAGACCGAGCTTCAGCCCCTTGGCCTCATTGTCACGATACTTCGCCGCCGAGGTAATGACGAAAAAGGGATCGGTCTGCCCCGGAGCGCCCGCCGCATCGGCAACCGTGCTCGAATCCGTCAGTAGGGGAGCGTTTTCGGCAAATGCCTTCACCCAGGCGGCCGTCGCGCTTTTTTCACCCGTTTCCAGCTTCTTGCCGTAAAGGTCCTCATAAGCCTTGGCGACATCGGCATCGTGATGGGTTTCGATCTGGTTGAACCAGTCGGCGTAAAGCGGCTTGTCGAAAAGATCGAGCATGGCAAGCTTGCCCTTCCAACGCGGCTCCGTCAGTTGCCAGATGTTGGTGACCGGGCATTTGTCGTATTTCTCGGTATTATAGGTCCAGACATGCGGATCCGAGACGACAACGAGCGGGTCGCGCAGCTTTTGCGGAATATCGCTTTCCATATCCGGCGGTGACCAGCTGGTGGCAATGCCTTCCGGCAGAAGTTCCCCCATCGCGGAGGCGACATCCGTTGCGACGCTGACATCGCCGACGACATTGCCGGCACGATGTTCGCGGATCATCAGCTCGACCTGCGTTGCCTCGTTCACTTTCTTGCCGCTCGCCTGCACGCCATATTTGGCGGTGAAGGCCTGAGCGGTATCGACGATCTTGCCGGTCACCGCGTAGACGGTAATCGGTTTTTCTTTCTTCGCAGCGTCGATAAGCGCATCGAGATTAAAGGCGTCCTGCGCATGGGCAGCGCCGCCAAGCGAAAGCGAGAAGAAGAGGCTGAGTGCGGAGGCGGCCATCCGCCGCCGCTCGCCGCCATATCGGTTCTTGGTCATGATAGTCACTGCGTCGTTCCCCCGTTACTTTTTGTAGTTCACGCGCCAGAAGTCCTGCCAGGTTTCGCGCGCGTCCCAGTCTTCAAGGCTGGTGGCCATGCTGTAGGGCAGAACGCGATCAAGCACGGCGCCAATGCCGGAAGGCTCGTCGGCGGGCAGTTTCACGTCTTTGTTGGTGGACATCTTGCCGTCGATCGCCTGTGGCGCGATGCCTTCCGCGGTCATGACGTAGTGAATGAAGAGCTTTGCCGCATTCGGGCTGTTCGTGCCCTTGGTGATCAGGCCGACGCCCGGATAAAGCCAGCCGATCCACGGCTTCAGCTCCTTGCAGAGGCCGAGTTTCATGCCCTTGTCGGCATTGTCTCGGAACTTCGCCGAGCTGATGAGGCCCATGAAGGGCGCCTTCTGGCCGGGCGTACCAACGGCCTCGGCCGCCGCCGCATCGGCATCGGTCAGAAGCGGCGCGTTGGCGGCCAGCGCCTTCACCCAGGCCGCCGTCGCGCTTGTCTCTGCGGTCTCGAGTTCCTTGCCGTAAAGCGCCTTATAGGCCGCCTTCACCTCGCCATCGCCATGCGCTGCCATCTGGTTGAACCAGTCGACATAGGATGCCTTGCCGAGCGGATCCTGCATCGCCACCTTGCCCTTCCACTTCGGGTCGGTCAGTTCCCAGATGTTGGAAACGGGGCATTTGTCGAAAAGCTCGGTATTGTAGGCCCAGACGTTAGCGCTTGTGACGACGGTGAGCGGATCCTGATATTCCGGCGGAATATTGCCGGCGAGATCCGGCGGCAACCAGCTCTCGACAAAACCCATTGGAATAAGCTGTGCCATCGCCGCCGGCGCATCGCTGATGATCGAGACGTCACCCTGAATATTGTTGGCCCGCGCCTCGCGAATGACCATTTCCAGCTGCGCGGACGCCTTTACCTTCGCGCCCTCTGCGCCCACGCCATATTTTGCGGCGAAGTTCTTCGCCATTTCCACGATCTTGCCCGTGCTGTCATAGACGGTGATCGGCTTTTCCTTTTTGGCAGCCTCGATCAGGGCATTGAGGTCGAAAGGCTCCCCCGCCTTCGCCACGCCGCCAAGCGTTGCGGCAATTGCCGTTGCACACAGGAGACGGCAAAGGCCGCCCGTCATTTTCCGCTTCATACTGCTCCTCCTTCAGCAAGCGATTGTCAGTCTTTTCGTCGTTTTCAGTTGTAGGAACTGCTCCTCAGCACCGTGTCCGCCTCGGTGATCCGCTGCCCTTTGGCGTCGAAGACATGCAGGGCCTCCGGCGGCACGTGGAAAAACACGCGGTCACCGCTGTCGATGCGCGGCAGGGCATGGGTGGTCAGGAACAGCGTGTGGTTCTCGCTCCTCAATTCGAGAATCCAGCTGCCACCTGTCGGAAGCACGCCCGTCACCGTCATTTCTCCAAAGAAGCTGCCCTGCGGCACATCCTCCCGCCTTGCCGCATAACCCATCGCCTCCGGCCGCATGCCGACCGAGGCAATGCCACGCAGTTGCGGATAACGCGTTGTGAAATAGGCCTCCGCATTGTCGGCGATATCGGACACCCCAGGCTGGCCGAAGGTCAGGATATTAATCGGCGGGCTGCCGACAAATTCGGCGACGAAGCGATTGGCCGGACGGTCGTAAATATCGTTGGGCGTGCCCATCTGCTGCAGCGTGCCCTCGTTCATCACCGCAATGGTCGTGGCAAGCGTCATGGCCTCCCACTGGTCATGCGTCACGAAGACGATGGTGGTCTTGAACTCCTTGTGCAGCCGCTTCAGCTCGGCGCGCATTTCCAGCCGAAGCCGGGCATCGAGGTTGGAGAGCGGCTCATCCAGAAGCAGCACACCCGGATTGACGGCAAGCATGCGGGCCAGCGCCACACGCTGCTGCTGCCCCCCGGAAAGCTGCGAGGGATAACGGTCGCGGTACTTGGCGATGTCGAGCGCCTGCATGACGCGCTCGACGCGTGCCTCCCGCTCGGCTTTCGGCAGCTTGCGCAGGCGCAGGCCGAAATCCGTGTTGCGCTCGATGGTCAGATGCGGCCAGAGCGCGTAGCTCTGGAAGACGAGCCCCATTTCGCGCTTTTCCGGCGGCACGAATATGCCGTCATTGACGGAATCTATCACCCTGTCGCCGACACGGATTTCACCGCCGGAGAGGTTTTCAAGGCCCGCGATCATGCGCAGCGTCGTGGTCTTGCCGCAGCCGGAAGGGCCAAGCAGGCACATGAATTCGCCGTCGCGGATTTCGAGATCGAGATCGGAAACCGCATTTGCGGAATTCACGCCGTAGTTCTTCTGCGCCCCGCGCAGGTTGATGGTAGGCATCAGCTTCCAAGTCCTTCTGCAAGATTTGTGCGGGTCAGTTTCTGGGCCAGCAGGGTGCCGAAATAGGCAATGCCGGCGATGATCAGCACCACGGCGTTGGCGGCCTGCGTATAGTGGTAATCGACCAGCCGCAGCGAATAGGTGGTCAGAACATCCGTGCTCGGCACGGCGAGGATCACGAACAGGCTCAGGCCCTTGATGCCCGAGATGAAGGGCAGCAGAACCCCCGTCACCAGCGATCCCTTCTGGATCGGGATGACGATCGAGATCATGCGGCGGAACCAGCCGGCACCGGCAATCTGGGCCGCCTCTTCCGGGTCCTTTCCAAGCTGTGTCATGGCCGAAATGCCGGCACGCGAGGCATAGGGCATCTGGTCGGCGATCAGTGCGAGGATAAGGATTGTCACCGTGCCATAGAGTGCCGGCATCGGCCCGCGTGGCACCGCAAACAGCGAGAGATAGGCGGCGGCAAAGGCGATGCCCGGCACCAGATAGGGCAGGAACGTGACCTGACGCAGATAGACCGAGAGCGCCCGCACCGGCGTACGGATGACGACATAACCGACGAGCAGGCCGAGGACACCCGATGTGAGCGAGGCAAGGCCGACGATCATCATCGTGTTTTTAGCCGCCGCCCAGAGATCGGGGCTCAGAAGAACGCCGGTCTGCAAGGCCACCGTGTTGAGATTGCTGCCAATCCAGTAATCGAGCGTGAAATTTTCGAACGTGAACCTGGCCGGCATCTTCATGACGGTCGAGAGGGCGAGTGTAAGCAAAGGCAGGCCAACGCTGAGAATGAAGACAGCAGCCGCAAAGCCCGTTGCCGGAAGACGCATCTTGCCGAGACGGCTTTGCCGGTTCATGGAACCCTTGGAGCCGATCGTCACGAAACGCCGGGCTTCGCGAACGAGGCGGGCATCGATCATCAGCGTGATGATGCCGATGAGCATGATCGAGGCCGCAACGACACCGGCAACACCGGTCTGGCGCGAGGCAATGCTGCGGAACAGCGATGTCGACAGCACCTCGAACTTCACGGGAAGGCCGAGAACATAGGGTACGCCGAATTCGCCGAGGCACTTTGCGAAGATCAGCACCATGGAAGAGAGCAGCGCCGGGCGCATCAAGGGCAGGATGACCTGCAAAGCCACCTGATAACGATGGGCGCCAAGAATGCGGGCCGAATCCTCCAGCTGCGAGTCGAAACGGCGCAGCGCCGAGCCGAACAGCAGGATGACGAAGGGTGTGTAATGCAGGGCAAGGATGATGGTGATCGGGAAGCGCCCATAGGCCACCCAGTCCGGCGGCGTCAGCCCCATCGCCTCGAACCAGCCCGGCTGGCCGCCAACGGTGCGGTTCTTGAACAGCGTCGTCCAGGCGAGCGCAAAGGTCCAGGCGGGCAGCATGTAGGGCACGATCAGCGCGGTTGCGAACCAGCGGCGACCGAACATATCCGTGCGGCTGATAAGCCAGGCAAGCACCGTTCCGATAATGAGTGAAAGCGCAATCGCCCCGAAGGCTACTGTCAGCGTGTTAAATAGCGGTCGCCAGAAAAGATCCGTCGCGACGGGCGAGAAGAACGCCCTGTCGAGATAATAAAGCGTGAGATCACCGACATCCTTGCCGAGACGCCGTTCGTGGCCGAACTGGACCCGGACGGCATCGAGCACAATCGAGATGATCGGAACGACGATCAGATAGGTGAAAAGCAACGCCGTCAGCACGCCGATGAGCGTCGTCGGCTCCCTGAGCGCGACCTTGACGCGATAGCGCCAGGCCTGCCATGCCGAAGGCGCGGTCGTCGGGGGACGCCCCAGTGCCTCCGCCTTCGTTGATTCGCTTAAAAGAGCCATTATTCCTCCCCATATGGCCGCAACATTGCTCCGACACGCTGGCAAGCTTCTGCCTGCGCGCAACCTGCGGGACAGGCGGCGCGTGCGTCGAACATGAGCAATGTGTCAATGCTTCAGCAGCGGGCATCCGGCCCGCAAGCAACGATGATCCAGCTCCTCCCGGAAACATCGCCGGCAAACAAAACGTAGAATAAAAATTCCATATAATGCTTGACCTTGGAATGCATGATCCATCCTAAACGGTATTTTGTCAACGAAAAAATGCACACGCGATCATTGATTTATATCTTTGTTTTTAAACGGTTTTATTAATCTAGTTTTGCATATTTTTATATCGTCTGGCGCGCAATCGTCTTTTCCCACGGAATGGAAATGGAAAGGACGATATATTTGCAGGAGAAAGCGAGCATCGCCCCTGCCTGAGCAGGAGCGCGTCGCACCTGAAATATTCCAATTGGAATAGTCGGCCCTTCAGGCCTGTGATATCAGACATGAGGTTTCGCAAACGGGGGAGTTGAATGGCGAGAGGGTTCGTGACGGCCGAAGAGGTGGCAAAAAAGGCTGGTGTCTCGCGCTCCGCCGTGTCGCGCACTTTCACCCCCGGCGGCAGCGTATCGAAGGCCGTCCGGCGCAAGGTGCTGAAAGCCGCGCATGAACTTGGCTACCGCGTCAACCGTCTGGCCCAGGGCCTCAACAATGACCGCTCCAATCTCATCGGGGTGGTCGGCGCCAATCTCAGCTCGCCATTCATTTCAAAACAGCTCGATCTTCTCAGCATCGGCCTTCTGCGTCGCGGTTTGCAATGCCTGCTGCTGAACGCGGCCGATGCACGCAAGGATATCGCGCCGCTGATCGAACTGCTTTTCGAGTTTCGCGCCCAGGCCATCGTCGTTCTCTCCGGTGAGCCGCCCGCTTCTATCGTCGACGAATGCATCGCCAATGGCGTGCGCCTTATCCTCATCAACCAGCGTCTCGACCGGACCGATACGAACATGGTGTTGAGCGACGATTCCCACGGCGCCGATCTCGCCGCCATGCGGCTTGTGGCGGCAAAATGCAGGAAGGTCGCGGTCGTTTCCAGCGGCAGCCAGACACCGGCACAGTTGCGCCGCGCGGCCGCCTTTACCCAGCGCATGACAATTGAGGGCATCGAAGTCGTTCCATGGTCGGGCGGGCCGACAAGTTATGACAGCGGTTATCAGGCCGGTTGCGAATTGCTGAAGGACAAGACGATAGACGGCGCCTTCTGCGTGACCGATCTGCTTGCTCTCGGTTTCATGGATGCAGCCCGGCTGGAAATGGGCCGCCGGGTGCCGGAAGACGTGTCGATCGTCGGTTTCGACGACATTCCGCAGGCGGGCTGGAAAAGCTATCAGCTAACAACCGTTGCCCAATCCTTTGACGCGCTGACCGAGAAGGTCCTGACCGCGCTTGACAGCGACGAGCCCGAGACCCGGCTTCAGGTCGTGCCCGTTGAGATGGTCGAGCGGATCACCGCGCGCTAACCCGCCTGCTTGATCCGGCTTTCGATCAGAAGACCGCTTTCATCGAGGATCGGATGGGCGACAGCGGCGATATGGGCGTTGATGCGTTTCAGATCGCGCAGCATGTCGAGATGCACGGAGCTTGTCTGGATGCTGTCGGCCCGGCCATCGCGCAGGCGCTGGAGATGGCGCTCCGATGACTGTTTTTCCAGCCGGCGCACATCTTCCTTCACCTCCACAAGCCGTCGGGCAAGGTCGGCATTGCGGGTGGCGAAAACCGATTGCGCCATGCGGATATTGTCGAGCGTGATGGAGAAAAGACGTTCGAGTTCGCTTTTACCGTCATCGGAAAATCTGAGGCCGAGACTGATCTTCTTGGCGATTTCCGGACGGATGCCCTTCTCGATGATATCGCCGATATGTTCGAGATTGATGGCATATTCGACGATATCCATCGCGCGTCGCTCGTCCTTCTGGCACAAACCATCCTGGCCCACCTTCGAGACATAGACCTTGATGGCATGCTGGATACTATCGACCCGGCCTTCCAGCGTGCTGATATCATTGAGTTTCGAAAGATCGCTGTCGTGCATGGCGTCGCTCGCCTGACGCAGCATGCGCTCGATCAGATCGCCGACCAGCATGACCTCGCGGCTCGCGCCGGCAAGGGCCGCAACCGGCTGGCCCAGATCATGAGTGTCGAGATAGCTGCGGCGGCTCTCGGCTCCCTCTTTTTCCGGCAGCAGCGCAGTCGTCACCCGCAGCAACAACGGTGATAGCGGCCATGCGATGACGGCGACCGCAAGATTGAAAAGGAGATGCGCATCGACCGCCAGATTGGCGTGCGAGAAAGGCGACATGTCGAGCAGTGCCGCGCCGTATCCGGCAAGCGGCAGGGCTGCGACACAGCCGGTAGTCCGGACGATGAGGTTGCCAAGCGCCACCCGGCGCGCCGCGACCGGCGCCTTCAACGTCGCCAGCACCGGCGGAACCGCGCCGCCAAGATTGGCACCGAGCACCAGCACGATGACGAGGCTTGTTTCGATGCCGCCGCTTGCCGCAAGTGACAGGATGAGGACGACGATGGCAAGGCTGGAGGATGCCAGCACGGCCAGCACCGCGGAAAAGATCAACGCGACCGGCCAGGCATTGCCGAGCATGGAAATGAAGAGGTTAAGCGCCGGCGACTGCCGGATGGGATCCGTCGCCGCAGAAAGAAGATGCAGGGAAAGCAACATCAGGCCGACACCGGCAACGGCAGCGCCCGCACCCTGCCGTTGCACCGACTTTCCACGCAACAGGACGACACCGGCAAGGATCAACATGGGCGACAGCCAGCCAAGACCGAGCGCGACAATCCACGCCGTCGTGGCGGTACCGACATTGGCGCCGAGCAGCACGATCTGCGCCATCGCTGGTGCGATGAGATCTTTTTCAACGAAGGAGGCAACCATCAGCGCCGTGGCTGTCGAACTCTGCAGTGCAATCGTCGCCACGAGGCCGGCGATGAAGGAGCGAAACCCGCCGCGCGTACCGGCGGCAAGCCCGACGCGAAGCTTCGCGCCAAAGGCACGCGACATTCCGTCCTTGATCTGCCCAAGACCGAAAAGCAGCAGCGCCACCGCACCGAACAGATTGATGCTGACAACGACCGATTCCACTAGATCACCTCGCCTGTCCTGCTTGCCGCCACTTCCCCGAGGAGCCGTTGATATGCCCCGTTCACATCGTCGATTGCGGCGAAAAAACCTTCGGATCACACCGCAATGGATTGACGTTGTGGTGTGAGACGGAGTTCCAGATGCCGCGAACCGCCTTCGGCACGGTCGAGAAACAGCCCAAGGGCACCGAAGAAGATTTCGATAAAACTCTTGACCGAACCGTCGTGGTGATCGGGCTCACGGCCAAAACGATCCGCCAGCGACCGGTAAAGGGAAAGCCGTTGAGGCGCGATATGCGCAAGCGCCAGGCCCGCGCCCTGACGCAGGCAATACCAGTCCGCAATAAGTTCGAACATCGGCAGATCGGAGCACAGCTCGGCATCAAGCGAGGCAAGGCTCTTTTCACCAAGTAGGCCGATAACCTCGGATACGGTTTTATCCGCAATCGCCGCCACGATCCCGGCTGGCCACTCCTTGGTGAAATAACGATGCCGGATCAGCGCGCGTTTGTGGCCGAGCAGAAAATCACCGTAATTGCCCGCCGCAAACGCCCGGTCCTCGTCATCACCGGCCAGTGCGGTTTCCCGCGCATAACCCCGGCAAATGCGGCTGTTTATCGGCAGGGAGGCCATTTCCACCGTCTCGACGGACATCTCGTGCTGCGCGGGATGGACGACCTTGAAGGCGGGCGGAAAGGCGACCAGAGACGGCACGGCGATATTGGTGAGCGAGGTTTCGCCCTCCCCGCGCCGGGTCACACCTTCCACATGCAGGTGCCCGCTGAAATGAACTTTAAGCCCGGCCTCAACCAGCGCATCCTCAACCGCCTTGCGCGGCGTGCGACGCACGACGTTGGTTTCGCCAAACAGCGCACTTTCGGCACCGCTTGCGCCATCGAAGGGATCGAGCGCCGGATAGTGGGAAAAGCCGAGCAAAGTCTTGCCAAGCGCCTGTGCCCTCTCGCGCACATCGGCAATCCAGTCGATGATGAAGGGTTTGCAGCGCAAAAGCGCGTTCCAGCCGCCGGAAGTACTGTCGGTAAAGGCAGCTTCCTCCCCCGTCTCGAAAGTGCCGTCGAGCGGCTCGAAAATATTGGCGTCGATCATGAGCAGCCAGAGACCCGGCTCCGGCTCAACCAGATAGGATGCATCCATCAACCGGTAGACATTGCGTCCATCGGGCGAGCGCACCTCGTAGAGACGGTCTTCCGCCGCATCGGAAAGCCCGAACGGTGTTTCCCAATGCAGATAGTCCGGCTGGCGGAAATATCCGAAAGCCGCCATCGGGCCAAGGCCAACGGGGTAGCCTTCGCAATACATCCGGTCGCTGATCACGACCCGATCACCGGCCCGCCGCGCATCGCTTGAAACGGAAAGGCATTTGCCGTTCTCCGTCAGAAATTCCTTGGTATGATGCCGGCCACGCGGGCCGAAAATATCGTGGTTGCCGGGCAAAGCATAAAAGGCGGTGCCATGGGCATCGCGATGACGCTCCAGAATGCCCTTCAGCGTTTCGGATGTCGCCCGCTGGCCATCGTCGGTATAATCACCAAGCAGCACCACATGGCGGATGCCCCGCTGCCGCACTTCTTCGAGTGCAGCATGCAGCGCATCGGCGCTTTCGTTGAAAACACGGGTGGATTCGCGCGTATCCGACCAGCTGCGCATGGTGATGCGCTCACCACCGATCTCTATGCCGGGGAAACCGAAATCAGCCGCCGTGTCATGAAAATGGGCATCGGCAATGACGGCGACGGAGGGAAGCGTGCGTTTCAGCATGATTGAACAGTCTTTCTGCCTTCGACCATGTCGATCCAGTCGGAGGCGCGGCGGGCGGCGGCATAAAGCATCGGTTTCGGCGTCTCGAACCATTCGTCCGGCCGCAATTCCCGCTTCGTGCGGATCACCGCCAGTGCATCGTCAAGGGTGGGATAGAGGTGCGGCTGCTGCTTGTGCAGGAAAAGCGCCACCAGCGAGACCGAACGGCTGCGCCCGCTGCGGCAATTGACAAGCACATTGCCACCATCGGGGAAAGGATAGGTTTCGCGCTTCGGCATGGTCTGCCGCAACGCGCCGTCGAGAATATAATAGGCTCCCAGCATCATCGTGTCCGGGCTGCCCTCCCCGTCGATAAGACCGAGCTTGTAATAACGGATATCGCCATAACCCACAGCGCGCCTGTCGCCCTCTTCCGCCGGCGCCTGCACCAGATTGATATCCAGATTGACGGCGCAGTTGACGACGGTGGTAATGCCGTGCCGGCGCAGGAGCCCAAGGTCGCTCGCACCATCGCTGCCGCCGATATAAAGCGCAGCATTATGCGGGCCGAGCCCTTCCGCAATCAGGCTGATCGCAGGCCGGGCATAAACGGGTCCATCCATGTCATTCCTCCACATGCACCAAGCACCCTCCACGGAGGGGTGCCCGTCTAAATTCAGGCCGATAGGGCCTGCTGCCGATCCGAAGGCTGCCGCTCTGCCAATGGTATCTTCGATGCCTGGCTGACGCCGCTCGCAACGCCGCCAGCTGCGGCCAGAACCGGCCCACCATCTTCAAGACTACCAATCTCCAGGAAAGGGCAGACATCGCCGCCAGCTTCGCTGACGAGTAACAGTCCCGCAAGACAATCCCATGAATTCATGTGCAATTCGAGATAGGCATCGGAACGGCCATCGGCCACATAGGCAAGCGCCAGCGCGCCGGAACCGGCGCGGCGCACATTGGCACCCATATCAAGCAGGTTCTTGACGACATCGAGATAGGTGGCATTCGCGATACGGGTCGACCAGCCCATTTCGATAGAGGCCGCATCGAAACGCTCCGTTTCAGCAACCCGGATGGGCTGTCCGTTGCGCGTTGCCCCCTCTCCGCGCCGGGCGAAATAGAGCTCATCGAGAGCCGGATTGTAGATCGCGCCGAATTCGGTTTGCCCGTTTTCGACATAGGCGATGGAGATGCAGAAATGCGGAATGCCACGGGCGAAATTCGCGGTGCCGTCCACGGGATCAACGACCCAGACGCGATCACCGATCACACCGCCGCCCTCTTCACCGAAAAAACTGTCCTCGGGAAAGCAGGCCGAGATCGCTCCGCGAATATGCGCTTCGGATGCCGCATCCGTCACCGTCAGAAAGTCCTGCGGACCCTTCATCGAGAAGCTGCGTGTCGCCTCGCCCTGAAAGCCCTTCAGCACCAGCTCCCCGGCGGAAAGAATAACGCTACGGCACAGTTCGGCACGGGCTGCCAACGTATCCGGATAGGGCATCGAGTCCATGCGAAATAACCATCTCTATAAAGGTTGAACACGCGTTCATATTGCACACGTGTTCAGTCTTTTCAAGCGCGATTTTTAGACGGGCCGCCTATAGGGTTTCATAGCAGCCAGCCGTGCGTCCCGACAATCGGTTTGCCACAACATCCACCATGCGCGATGGAACGGTTTTGCCTTGCGGGAGTTCATCTCTGGCAACCCCAAGCAGGAGGAAGAAAAGTGGATCACACCAATCACGTACGCCTCGTTGAAACGGAACTGACCCCGTCCGTTCTGGAAGGTGCCACAGTTTATGGCGCAGATGACCACAAGGTCGGCAAGGTCGATCATGTCCATGGCGTTGGCGCTGGCAGCACTGCAATCATCGACGTTGGCGGCTTTCTCGGCATCGGCGCAAAGCCCGTCGCAGTCCCGCTCAGCGACTTGGATTTCATGCGCGACGAGGATGGCGATGTCCACGCGGTCACCTCATGGACCAAGGACCAGCTTAAGGAGATGCCTGAGCACCGCCATTAATCTTTAAAAAACGCCCGGCTGCCAGCCGGGCGTTTTTCTTTGTCTTACCGGGCTACCCCGTTGTCACCCCCAATATAGCCGAAGGCCCGATTGTTCTGCCGAGAGATGGAACGCTTCAGCGTATCGAGCATTTTCATGACGCTTAAAAAATCGCGCGCAATGTAGTTCAAGGGGACAGTGATTGAACAACCAGATACAGGCCACTCCGCTGAGCATCGACGACGTCACCGTCATCGATGACGAGAAGGTCAAAAAGGCGGTCACGGCAGCCGCTCTCGGCAACGCGATGGAGTGGTTCGACTTCGGCGTCTACGGTTTCGTCGCCTACGCCGTCGGCAAGGTCTTTTTCCCGGATGCTGCCCCCGCCGTTCAAACCGTGGCGGCGCTCGCAACTTTCTCCGTTCCCTTCCTTATCCGCCCATTGGGGGGCGTATTTTTTGGCGCCATGGGTGACAAATTCGGGCGTCAAAAAGTCCTCTCCCTGACAATCATCATCATGGCCGCGAGCACCTTCTGCATCGGCCTTATCCCCGGTTATGCCACCATCGGCATATGGGCACCCATTCTGTTGCTGTTATGCAAGCTTGCCCAGGGGTTTTCCGTCGGCGGCGAATATACCGGTGCCGCCATTTTCGTAGCGGAATACGCGCCTGACCGGAAACGCGGCTATCTTGGCAGCTGGCTCGACTTCGGCTCAATCGCCGGCTTCGTCCTTGGCGCGGGGCTCGTCGTGTTGCTCAGCACCGCAATGGGCGAAGCCAAGTTCCTCGACTGGGGCTGGCGCATTCCGTTCTTTCTGGCAGCACCCCTCGGGTTGATCGGGCTTTATCTCCGCCACGCGGCGGAAGAGACGCCCGCCTTCACCGAACGCCTGCACCGGGCCGAAGAAGAAGACCGGCAGTCGCTGAAAGAGCGGCCCATGGTTCCCATCGCCGAGATTGTCAGCCAACATTCCCGGTCGCTGGCAATATGTATCGGCATGGTCCTCGTGACCAACGTGACCTATTACATGCTGCTCACCTACATGCCGACATATCTGTCAAAAACGCTGAATTACAGCGAGGATCATGGCGTCCTCATCATCATCGCGGTGATGGTTGGCATGCTGTTCGTCCAGCCCGCCATCGGGCTTTTGAGCGACCGCATCGGGCGCAGGCCGTTTCTGGCGGTTGGCAGCACGGCGATCCTGTTTCTCTCGCTGCCGGCATTTCATCTGATCGCCAGCGGGCAGGTTGTTCAGATTTTCTTCGGACTGCTCATCCTCGCGGTCGCGCTCAATTGCCTGATCGGGATCATGGCATCCACCCTGCCAGCGCTCTTTCCAGCCCGCATCCGCTACAGCGCTCTGGCTATCGCATTCAATATCTCGATCATCGTGGCCGGGCTGACGCCGACACTCACCGCATGGCTGGTGGAGGTCACGGAAAATATCTATATGCCGGCCTATTATCTCATGGTGGCGGCCGTCTTCGGCATCGCAACGACGTTTTTCCTCAAGGAAACCGCCAACCGGCCGCTTTATGGTGACACACCGAATGCGTCGAGCCGAAAGGAAGCCAAATCGCTTCTGGCAGAGCAATATCTGCACATCGAGAAAAGCGTCGAGGAGATAGACGACGAGCTGCTCAAGCTTGAGGAACAGAAGGAAATTCTTCAGGCAAAACGCAATCAGCTGGTTGGTAAGCACCCGGATCTGACCTGAGCGGGATATCCAGTCCTGAGACAGGATGCGCGGCAATACATTTGCACCCCGCGCATCCCCTAAACGTCAGACGGCGAGGAACCCGCCATCGATGGGCAACACCGCGCCGGAAATCATGCTGCTATCATCTGACAGAAGCAGTGCGATGCTCTGTGCCACGTCTTCAGCCTCGGCAAAGCGCTGCAGCGGATGGCGAACCATCATCGGTGCGCTCTTGGCCGGATCGTTCCATGCTTCGGCAGCCAGTTCAGTCAGCGTGATGGTGGGTGCGACAGCGTTGACGCGGATGCCATGCGGCCCAAGTTCCTTGGCGAGAACGCGGGTCGCGCCTTCAAGCCCGGCCTTCGACGCGGCGTAGCAGAGATGATCCTGAAAACCGCGATGACCGGCAATCGAGGTGATGTTGACGATTGCGCCACCCCCACCCTTTGCAACGCGGGCGCGGGCGAATTCCTGGCAGGTGACGAGTGCTGCACGCAGGTTGATGCCGAGCACGGCCTCATACCCTTCGTCGCTCATATCGAGCACGCTTTCGAGCACGTTGATGCCCGCGCTGTTGATGAGAAAATCGCACGGACCCGCCTCGACCATCGCGGCCCGCGTCGCCGCAACATCGGCGAGATCGACACGGATCGAGCGGCCGCCGATTTCGCTTTTCAGGCTGTCGAGATCGGACTGCGTCCGGCTGATTGCCACGACGTCAGCGCCACGCGCAGCCATCAGGATGGCGCAGGCGCGGCCGATGCCCTTGCCTGCGCCGGTGATGATGACGGATTTTCCGGAAAACTGCATGGAATCCTCGTTATTTTGCGGCCAATGCGGCCGGATAATCTAAGCTTGTGACGCGGTTCAGGAATGGCTGGCGGAGCGAATGGCACGCGCCGCATCCTGCAAGGCCAGAAATGCGTCGTAACGCGACTGGTGAACCTTTTGAAAAGCAGGGTCAGGCGCCGCACAGCTGGCGATCCGCGACATGGCGGGCATCGCCGCCATCAGGTCCGGATAGGTTCGCGCAGCAACCGCGCCAAGCATCGCAGATCCGAGAAGCACCGGTTCTTCGCATTCGGTCAGTTCGACGGGAAGCCCCGTTGCGTCCGCCAGCAATTGCCGGGCAAGTGGATGAGCGCCCGCCCCGCCGCTGACGCTGACGGTTTCCACCGGGGCGCCGTTGCGGGCCTGCGTCTCGATGATCTGGCGAAGTCCGTAACCAAGGCCGAGAAGGCCCGCCACATAAAGCGCGACGAGGGAATCCACGCCGGTCTCCATGCCATAACCGGCAATGACCGCGCGGGCATGGGGATCGGCGAAGGGAGCACGGTTACCGAGAAACTCCGGCACCACATGAAAATCCTCGGCGATCCCGACTGCGGCGGCGGCGGATGCGGCAAGGTCAAGAGCGCGGTCGGCAAGCCATACCGGCAAGGCTTTGCCTTCCTTCCCGGCAAGCGCCTTTGCCTCGGCAAAGGCCGGGTGCAATTGCACCAGATAATCGATGGCGGCACCGGCGGCGGACTGGCCGCCTTCATTGAGCCATGCGCCGGGAACCATGGCGGAATAATAGGGGCCCCAGACACCCGGCACGAAGGCGGGTTCGGCGGTGGTCGTCATGGTGCAGGAAGAGGTGCCGAAGACATAACCGAGGCATCGCGATGCATCACCGCCCGCAGCCACCGTGCCAACGCCACCGGCATGCGCATCGATCAGGCCTGCGGCAACGGCGGTCCCCGCAACCAGCCCCATGGCTTCCGCGGCTTCTTCCGTCAAGCCGTTGCCCAGCGCCGTGCCGGGATGGACGACGCTTTCACCGATACGGCGGAAACCCTGCTCCGCCAGATCGCCAAGCCCGATGCGGGTGAAATATTCCGCGTCCCACCGCTCCTCATGGGCGAGATAAGTCCATTTGCAGGTGACGGTGCAAGCGGAGCGATCGAGCGCGCCTGAGGCTTTCCAGGTGAGGAAGTCCGTCAGGTCGAAGAAGTGCTCGGCGCGAGTATAGATGTCCGGCCTGTTTTCGCGGAGCCACAGCAGCTTGGGCGTCTGCATTTCCGGGGAAATCCGGCCACCGACATATTTCAGAACGGCATGTTCGCCGACATTGATCCGCTCCGCCTGTTCGACGGCGCGGTGATCCATCCAGACGATGATATCGCGTTCGGGATGATCCGGCGCGCCGACCGGAAGGGTCTCACCATCAGGCCCGCGCACGACGAGTGAGCAGGTGGCATCGAAACCGATGCCAACCACGGATGAAGCATCTATGGCAGCCTGCGAAACGCTTTCCCGCACGCTGTCGCAAACGGCCTTCCAAACCTCACCGCTCGATTGTTCGGCGATGCCGCCGTCCTCACGGTGCATCGTGATCGGGCGCTTGGCGGTGGCCAGAAGCCTGCCCGCCACATCAAAGACACCGGCACGGGCAGAGCCGGTACCGACATCAACGCCAATCAGGTAGGAAGCCATTTGCGATACTCCTTGCGGCAGGCGGTTACACGCGATCGAAGTTGGTAGGCAGCACCAGCATGTCACGGATGGTGACGGTGCGCTTGCGGGTCAACATATAGACCACCGCATCGGCCACTTCACTCGCATCGATAAGGCTGCCCGATTCCTTGGCCTTGCGAAGGTTCTCTTCCGGCCAGTCTGCCAGAAGTGCGGAAACGACGGGGCCGGGAGAGACCTGCGCGACGCGAACGCCGTGGGGGATCATCTGGCGGCGCATGCCCTGTACGAAGCTGGTGATTGCCCATTTCGAACCCGAATAGACCGGCTCCCAATAGGTCGGGAAATGTCCGGCGATCGAGCAGGTGACGACGATGTCGCCGGTCTTGCGCTCCGACATATGCGGGACGACGGCCTGTACGTTCTTCATGACGGCATTGACGTTGAGGTTCAGCATCTTGTCGATGGCTTCCGGCGTCGTTTCGGTGAGGTCACCGCCAATATAGGTGCCGGCATTGCAATAGAGGATGTCGATATGATCGACCTTCTCCAGAATTTCCGGGATCATGGCATTGCAGCTATCGGCATCCAGAAGGTTCGTCACCTGCGGGATGGCACGTTCGCCGAGCTTGCCGGCGAGTTCATTCAAGGCTTTCTCGTTCCAGTCGACCATGACCACGGTCGCGCCCTGTTCCAACAGGGCTTCAGTGGTGGCCAGCCCGATACCGGATGCGGCGCCGGTGATGACCGCGATCTTGCCTTGCAGCGATTCAGACATTTAATTCTCCTGCGTTTTTTAAAGAGGTTCCGGGCCGGCTCAGCGCCATTCGCGCCCGATATAGATGGCAAGCAGGATGATGGCGCCCTTGATGACATCCTGCAGATAGGGGTTGATACCCACGAGATTGAGACCGTTATTGAGGATGCCGAGCAGCACCGCACCGATAAGCGTGCCGAGGATCAGGCCCCTGCCGCCTGCAATCGCCGTGCCGCCGAGAACAACCGCCGCAATGGCGTCGAGCTCAAAACCGACACCTGCGTTGGGCTGACCGCTCATCAGGCGGCCGGTGAGGATGAGCGCGGCAAAAGCTGCCGTGACGCCCGAGATGCCATAGACCGCAAGCTTGACGCGCTGGGTCTTCACACCCGAAAGACGGGCCGCCAATTCATTTCCGCCAAGTGCATAGACATGGCGACCGAAAGCCGTGCGCTGCAACAGCACCCAGGCCACGGCATAAATCACCACCATGATAACGACTGGCACCGGAACGACGCCGATGCGGCCGACGCCGAACCAGGAAATCCAGCTCGGAATGCCGCTGACCGGGTAACCGCCGGAATAGATGAGGCCGAGACCGCGCGCCATTCCCATGGTGGCGAGCGTCACGATGATGGCGGGCATCTTCCCCCAGGCGACAAGCGCCCCGTTGAAGATACCGATGCCGAGACCGATGAAAAAGCCAGCCGGCAGAGCAACCGCCGGAGACAGGCCGGTATTTACCATCAGGCCGGCCGACAGCGTGCCGACAAGCGCCATGACCGCGCCGACCGAAAGGTCGATGCCACCGGTGAGGATGACGAAGGTCATGCCGACGGCGAGGATGCCAACGACGGAAACCTGCCGCAGCACGTTCATGATGTTGTTCACGCTGAAGAAATTGTCGCTCGCAAGCCCCATCAGGATCGATACGACAATCAGGCCTGCCAAAGGCAGGGCGAGCGGTGAGCGCAAGAGGTTGCCCAAACCAAAACCGCTCGTTTTCGCGGCAACGCCGGTGTTTGCATCAAGCGACATGTTCAACCCTCCCGGTGGTGGCATTTGTCATTATTGTTTCCGAATTGATGTCTTCGCCTTCAACGGTGGCGACGATGCCGCCGGAACGGAACACGCAGACGCGGTCCGACATGCCGATCACTTCCGGCAGCTCCGAAGAGATCATGATGATCGAATGGCCCTTGGCGGCAAATTCGCGCATGAGCGCATAGATTTCCGCTTTCGCGCCGACATCGATACCGCGTGTCGGTTCGTCGAAGATCAGTACCCGCATGTCATGGTTCAGCCAGCGGGCGATGACGATCTTCTGCTGGTTGCCGCCGGACAGCGTGTCGACGCGGGCAAAGGGCCCCTGCGCCTTGACCTGCACCTGCGCCATGGCCTTCTTGGTGTATTCCAGCTCTTTTTTCAGGTCGATGAACCAGTGAGCCTTCGGATACTTGCGATAGTTGTTGAGCGAAATGTTCTGCAGGATGGAGAAGCTGGTGATCAGCCCTTCTTCCTTGCGGCTTTCCGGAAGCAGGCCGATACCGCGCGCCAGCGCCTCATCCGGTCCGGAAAAACGCGTGTCCACGCCATCCACCTTCACCTTGCGGCGGGAAGCGGAATGCGCACCCAGCATGGCGAGTGCCGTTTCCGTGCGACCGGAACCGACAAGACCGGCAAAGCCGAGTATTTCGCCTTCCCGTAGCGAGAAACGCGAGACCGGGCCGCCTCTTTTCAGCTGAAGCTCTTCCACCTCGATGACGTTGCGCGCGGAAGCATCAATCTTCGGCTTCGGCGGGAAGCTAGCCTCGATGCGTCGGCCGACCATCATTTCCACCAGCCGGTCATTATCGACCTCGGAGGTGAGGCAGGAACCGATGAGTTCGCCATCGCGAAGGACCGTGATGCGGTCGCAGATCTCGAATATTTCCTCAAGATGGTGGGAAATGAAGATGATCGCGACACCCTGACGCCGCAACTCGCGCATGACCTTGAAAAGATGCTCGGTCTCTGAGGGGGTGAGCGTCGCCGTCGGCTCGTCGAGAACGAGAATGCGCGCATCCAGCGACAGCGCCTTGGCGATTTCGACAAATTGCTGCTGGGCAACGGAAAGGCGGTGCACCGGCACATCGAGCGGAACGTCGACAGCCAGACGGCTCATGATTTCGGCGGCCCGCTTGCGCATGGCGCCTTTGTTCAAAAGGCGCAGCGGCCCGCGGATTTCGCGGGCAAGAAACATGTTTTCCACGGCATTGAGATAGGGGATCAGGCTGAATTCCTGAAACACGATGCCGATACCGGCGGCAATCGCCTCGTCATAATTGGCAAAACGGCGATCCGTTCCGTCGATGCGGATCGTTCCCTCCGAAGGCTGCAAAATGCCGCAGAGGATCTTCATCAGCGTCGATTTACCCGCGCCGTTCTCTCCCAGAAGCGCATGCACCTCGCCGGGGCGCGCCTGAAGGTCGACACCGCGCAAGACCTCGATCTTGCCGAAGCTTTTTCTTATTCCATTCAGTTCCAGCATTTCACCCTCCTCGATGGTCGGGACTTGTCCCGCCCCCACACAAGGTGGGGACGGGACCTGGGAGGAATTCTTACCAGCTGAAATCGCCGGCGTTCTTGCTGTCAACGACCATGACGTCGATCGGCACTTCCTTCGGAACGACGCGCGCACCCCACTTCTGGGCAAGCGCCATGGCAAGACCAACGCGCACTTGATCACGCGGGAACTGCGCGGTGGTTTCGATGAAAGGGCCACCATCGGCAATTGCCTTCACAGCTTCCGGAGCACCGTCTACCGAGGTCAGCTTGATGTCCTTGCCGGAACCCTGGATCGCAGCAAGCGCACCCATTGCACCGCCATCGTTGACCGAGAAGATGCCGGCGAGGTTCGGACGGGACTGGATCATGTTTTCGACGACACCCAGGGCAACGGAGCGGTCCTGACGGCCGTTCTGTGTGTCAACAAGCTTGATCTCCGGGAATTCTGCAAGCGCTGCCTTGCAACCTTCGACGCGCTGCAGGATCGGCACGACAGGAATACCGTCGAGGATAGCGACCTCACCCTTGCCGCCAAGGGCATCGCCGAGATACTTGCACGACTGGTAACCCGCGTCGCGGTTCTTCGAGCCGACGAAGGTGTCGACCGGGCCGTTGGCGTTGGCGTCAACCGCAACGACCGTCACGCCGGCAGCCTTGGCCGCATGCACGGCGGCTTCGATGCCGGCGCTGTCGGTCGGGTTCAGAAGCAGGATGTCGATCTTCTGCTGAAGCATGTCTTCCACGTCGGAAATCTGCTTTGCCACATCGTGGCCGGCGTCCGTGACGACAACGTCGGCACCGATGCTTGCCGCGGCTTCCTTCAGCGCTTCCTGCATCGACACGAAATAGGGGTTGTTCAGCTCCTGGAACGTCATGCCGATCTTCAGCTTTTCCTGCGCCAGCGCCGGAGCGGCCATCATTGCAACTGCGGCTGTCGCCATCAGGAATTTCGATTTCATTCTCATTGTAACTTCCTCCCGTTTGGAAAGTTTGGGCAATAAGGGCCCGTTTCCGGACAGTCCTCTGTCCGAATTGGTGAAAAATCTACGATGTATTGGTGGTTTAATCCGCCATGACCGCCGCCTTCTGGGCCGCGAATATGGTCCGGAACCTCGATGGCGACATTCCCTTCAACTTCAGGAAATGCCTGTTGAAATTCGAAAGGTTGGAAAAGCCCACATCATAGCAGACTTCCGCCACCTTCACGTCCTGATCCGCCAGAAGCATCTGGCAGGCGAGATCGATGCGCAATTGATTGCGATAGCGCACCAGCGTCGTGCCCGTATGGCGCTTGAAGGCGCGGGAAAAGGCGCTCGGGCTCTGGCCCACCATGTCGGCGAGATCGATTTCCTCGACCTGTTCGGTCAGGTGCTGGCGCAGATGCGACAAAGCGCGGTTGATGCCGCTGTCGCCAATGCCGGTCAGATCAAGCTCATAACTCAGGCTCGCCAGCACCTCGGGCGCAGGGGCATTGACCAGAAGGTCGAGAATTTCCCAGAAAAGCGCCAGACGCGTCAGGCCCTGGGCCTCGATCAACCGAAGGATCAGCGGGCGAACACGATCGCTCGTCTCGTCGTCAAACAGAATGCCGCGGCGGCTGCGGTCCAACAGGGCACGCACCACGTCCATCTCGGACATGGACGCGCAGGCATCCTCGATAAAGGTCTCCGGAAACTGGATCACGAGAGAGCGCGTCGGAACGATCTCGTCCGGCTCGATCTCGCTGATCCAGTTCTGGGGGAGATTGGGACCGGTCATGATGAGCTGACCGGGGCCGAAACGACCGACGAAATCGCCGATATAAAACGTGCCCGATGTCGCCACGACCAGATGAATTTCATACTCAGGATGGTAATGCCAGCGCACGGTACGGAACGGATAGCCATGCCGCCAGGCGGCGAAGGATTCGCCCTTGCGGATGTGCACCAGTTCCAGATCGGGCTGCATCAATATTCCTCCCTTCAGTCACGTCCGCCGCATTCACGGAGAAAGCCATTCCTCTTTATGGCCCGTCCCTAAGCGTTGGCGGAGAGCATATGGCCTGCCGCGCAGAGTTCCACATCATGCCGGGGAAATTGCTGATACTTTTTTGACTGTTTTTTGTCGAGAATTGAATAGTGCGCTGCGGATGCTGCAAACAAAGCCGGCGGTTGCGCCGATTTTCCTGCGCAATTTTGCGTGATACGCCCATATAATGCGCATGAGGGAAAGGGATGTGATGAATTTTTAGAGCGCGATCCACCGATCACCGGCAGTTCGCGCTCATACTTTTCCGCAGGATATCTGCCGCTCGATCATCAGCGGCCGATTGGCCGGAACAGCTTATTGCGGCATCAGAATTTGCAGTTTCACATCCGTTTCCCTTGCCTCCACCGCACGGTCAAAACCGGCGATGCTGTCTTCGAAAGGAATGGTCGCGGAGATCAAAGGCTTCAGATCGACCTTGCCGGAGGCGATAAGGGCGACCGCCCGGTCATAGACATTGGCGTAGCGGAAAACCGTCTCCACCCGAAGCTCCTTGGCCTGCAGGCCGACAATATCGACCGGAACGGGATCGACGGGCATGCCGACGAGGACGATCGCGCCACCGGGACGCGCCAGTTTCGCCATGCCCAGTATGGCGGGTGCAGCACCGGAGCATTCGAAAACGATATCGCAGCCCCAGCCTTCCGTCGCAGCCGCAACCGCTTCGGCGAGGTTGTGCTCGCGGATATTGACGGTTTCGATGCCATCATAGGCGGCGATGATATCCAGCTTCGGCTGGGCAAGATCGGCGACGATCACCTTGGCGCAGCCACCCGCGAGCGCAGCCAGCGCCACCATCATGCCGATCGGGCCGGCGCCGGTGACAACGGCGATATCGCCGGGCTGGATGCGCGCTCTCAGCGCCGCCTGCATGCCGATAGCGAAGGGTTCAACCATGGCGCCTTCGGCAAACGAAACATTGTCGGGCAGCTTGTAGGTGAAGGTTGCGGGGTGAATGACTTCCGGCGTCAGGCAGCCATGGACAGGAGGGGTCGCCCAGAAGCTGACGGCCGGATCGACATTGTATATGCCAAGCTTGGACGCGCGCGAGGTCGGGTCGGGAATACCCGGCTCCATGCAGACACGGTCGCCCGCCTTCAGATGCGTCACCTCGGCACCGGTTTCGATCACCGTTCCCGAAGCTTCATGGCCGAGCACCATGGGTGCGTTGACGACGAAATGGCCGATTTTGCCATGGGTATAATAATGGACGTCCGAGCCGCAGATCCCGACCGTGTGCGTGCGGATGCGCACATCCTTCGGTCCGAGCTTGCCGGCAATGTCAAACTCCCTGAGCGAGAGCTTTCCTTTTTCTTCGAGCACCAGTGCTTTCATCTCATCCTCCGTCGTTTGCGATGCGCTTTCGCAGCGAATTCAAACAGCGTGATGCGGTGCAACTTCGGCAAAAGTAAACAGAAATCGGCCGAATCAGCCGGTTTTTCTTCAAGGAGGAAAAACTGTATCGAGGTGCCCGGAATTTCTCATCATCCGCGATGCTCTGCCGCTTTTTCAGAAATTGAAGGACGACGTGATTCGCTCGCCACACCCCCGATCGCTTTGGCTCACAGCCCACGAAACAGGTTCGCGGAGACACTCACATCCTTTCGCCGGGCAACTGGCTTGCCTGTTTCACCCAGTCGATGAATTGCGCTTCATCGAATGCGCCCTCGTGAATATCGAGGTAACGAACTTTCTGTTGTTTGGAAGTGCCCGGCGGCATCGGCTGCAAAGATGCGCCGTCAAAGAAGGTAACCTTGACGTATTTGGTAAAACAATGGAGGGCGAGGAACCAGACATCATCCTCACTGCCGTAAAAAGGCGAGTTCCACTTCACCGCCTTGCGCACGCCAGGAACGGTGCTCTCGATCAACGCGTCGATCCGGGCTCCGACAGCACTTTTCCACTCGGGCATGGCCGCGATATAGGCCTGCACCGGCGCATTACCATAACCCTTAGCAATCTGGGGATTGCCGCCAGAAAGAAGCTTCGGCGCCGCATCCGCCGGCTCGGTCTTCGCGATATCGGCAGCTTTGTTCGACTTCCTGTCGACCATCACGTCCACCTCGTAGCGTTCGTGCTCATTGACGATCTCGCCGGCCGGGTGGGCCAGCGTGAACAGCAAATGTACACACGGTCGTCAAGACGAGCCAGTAGAGAATGAGGCCACGGCCCTATGCGACCAGCACGAAGTGCCCTTCGCCGGCTTCTTCGTAAACGCGCTTCGGCGGCACGTAGTCGGCGGCGCGGAACGGGCTCTTGATCTCCTCATTGGAAATCCGCCGCGTCTGCCGGCGAGATGGATCGGCAATCGGCACCGCTGCCATCAGGCGTTTGGTATAATCGTGCTGGGGATTTTCAAACACCGACTGGCGCGAACCGATTTCGACGATCTCGCCGAGATACATGACGGCGACGCGGTGACTGATACGCTCCACAACAGCCATATCATGGCTGATGAAGAGATAACCGAGGCCGAATTTTTCCTGCAGGTCGAGCATCAGGTTGATGACCTGCGCCTTTACCGAAACGTCGAGCGCGGAAACGGATTCGTCGGCGATCAGGAGTTTCGGTTCCAGTGCCAGAGCACGCGCAATGCAGACGCGCTGGCGTTGGCCGCCGGAGAATTCGTGCGGAAAACGATCCGCCATCGAGGCGGAAAGGCCGACCCGTTCCAGGAGATTGCCGACACGCTCGCGCGCTTGCGCAGCGCTCGCCAGCCCATGGGTGACGATGGGTTCGGCGATCGCCTGGCCGATGCGGATGCGCGGGTTGAGGCTTTCGAACGGATCCTGGAAGATCATCTGTGCTTCACGGCGAATATCGGCAAGCTCGCCTTTACCGGCTTTCAGCACATCCTTGCCGCCGATGCTGACCTTACCAGAGACGGGATCCGTCAGCCGGATGATCGAGCGGCCGGTAGTGGACTTGCCGCAACCGGATTCGCCGACAAGCGAGAGGGTTTCGCCCTGCCGCAACTCCAGCGAGACCCCTTCGACAGCATGAATGCGGCCGATCGTCTTGCGCAGGAAACCCTGCTTGATCGGGAAGCGGGTGATCAGATTGTCGACCTTGAGGATTGGCGGCGTATCCCGCTTGACCGTATCTTCCGTCGGCTTGACGGGCTGAATCTCGCCGGTTGCCATGTCCACCAGCGGGAAGCGCAACGGGCGGTCCTTGCCCGTCATCGAACCGAGCTGCGGCACGGCCGACAGAAGGGCCCGCGTATAGGGGTGGCTGGCGCCGGCAAATAGATCATGCGTCGTGCCGGTTTCAACCTGCTCACCGCGGAACATCACCACCGTGCGGTCGGAGATTTCAGCGACCACACCCATGTCGTGGGTGATGAAGAGCACCGACATGCCCTCCTCTTCCTGCAGGGTCTTGATCAGTTCAAGGATCTGCGCCTGAATGGTGACATCGAGCGCCGTCGTCGGCTCGTCGGCAATCAGCAGCTTCGGGTCGCAGGCAAGTGCGATGGCGATGACAACGCGCTGGCGCATGCCGCCGGAAAAATTCATCGGATATTCGTTGAGACGCGATTTCGCTGAGGGAATGCGCACCTTCTCCAGCAGCCGCACGGCTTCGGCTTCCGCCTGCGCATGCGACATGCCGCGGTGCTGCACCAGAACTTCGGTGATCTGCTGGCCGATCTTCAGGACCGGATTGAGCGATGTCATCGGTTCCTGAAAGATCATGCCGATGCGGTTGCCGCGGATTTTCTGCATGGCCTCGAGCGGCAGAGACAGGAGATCCTTGCCCTCGAAATCGATACGGCCGGTCACCCGCGAATTGCCGGGCGACAGAAGCCGCATGATCGACATGGCCGTGACGCTCTTGCCGGAACCGGATTCACCGACGACGGCGACGGTCTCCTTCGCATTGATGTCGAAGCTGACATCGTTGACGACATTGCGCCATTCGCCGCCGACGCGGAAGGCCGTGTTGAGGTTGGAAATCGACAGGATCGGATTGGTCATTGGTGCGGTCATGGCATCAGCCCTCCCGTCGCGGATTGAGAATGTCGCGCAGGGCATCGCCGATCAGGTTGATCGCGACGATGAGCAACAGCAGGACAAGGCCCGGAAAGAAGCTGATCCAGTAATCACCGGAAAGCAGATATTCAAACCCGTTCGAGATCAACAGACCGAGCGAGGGCTCCGTCACCGGCAGGCCGATGCCGAGGAAGGACAGGGTCGCTTCCAGCATGATGGCATAGGCGACGCGCATGGTGGCGACAACGATCAGCGGCGGCAGACAATTGGGCAGAATATGCCGGAAGAGAATGCTGCGGTCCGGCAGCGCCATGGAGCGGGCCGCGTCCACATAGGCGCGCTTGCGCTCCACCAGCGCGGAGCCGCGGATTGTGCGCGCATAATAGGCCCATTGCGTGACAACCAGCGCCAGAATGATCTTGTCGACGCCCTGGCCGAGAATGGCGAGGAAGATCAGCGCGATCAGAATGGCCGGGAAGCTGAGCTGGATGTCAACGATACGCATCAGGATGGAATCCAGCCGGCCACCGGCATAGGCGCTGATAAGGCCGATGGAAGCACCGATGACGAGTGCAATCGCCGCACTCGAAAGGCCGACGAGAATACTGGTTCGCAGGCCATAGAGAATGGCGCTGAACAGGTCGCGGCCCTGCGTATCCGTGCCGATCAGATAGGTCAGGCCCGACATGCTTTTCGAAAGCGGCGGCAGGCGGCCATCCATAATGTCGAGCTGGGCGAGATCGTAAGGGTTCTGCGGCGCGATCATCGGCGCGAAAACGGCCGCGAGGATGAAGACCGTCACCAGCACGATGCCGATCAAGGCGAGCTTGTCATGCAGCAGCGCATAAACGACTTCCCGGCCCGGCGAACGGGAGGTCGCGCGGGTATCGGTGTTTGCGGTGGCGTGAACCGAAACGGTCGGGGACTTGCTGTCGGTCATCACGAATTCCCCTCAAGACGGACGCGGGGGTCGACCAAGGAATAGAGAATGTCGACCAGAAGATTGATGACGCTGAACATCACGACGGTGATCATCAGATAGGCGAGGATGACGGGGCGATCGAGAACGCCGATGGCGTCGATGATCAGCTTGCCCATGCCCGGCCATGCGAAGATCGTTTCGGTGACGACGGCGAAGGCGATCAGCGAGCCGAGTTCGAGGCCGATAACGGTAATCAGCGGGATCAGCGTGTTCTTCATGACATGCACGGTGACGATCCGGCGCTCCGTCAGGCCCTTGGCCCGGGCGAAACGGACAAAATCGAGCTGCATGGTTTCCATCACGCCGGCGCGGGTGAGGCGGATGACGAGCGAAATCTTGAATAGCGCCAGATTGAAGGCCGGCAGCAGAAGATGCGACAGGCCGTCCAGCGTGAAGAGGCTTAGCGGCACACCGAGCACGGACACGGTATCGCCGCGGCCGGATGCCGGCAGCCAGCCCAGATACACGCTGAAGAACATGATCATGACGAGACCGATCCAGAAGGTCGGCAGGCTGAAACCGAGGATGGAGAAGGTCATGATCGACTTGGAAATGAAGCCCTTCGGCTTCAGGCCGGCATAAACGCCGAGTGGAATGCCAATGACGAGCGCCATGAAAAGTGCAACAAAGGCAAGTTCCAGCGTGGCGGGCATGCGGTTCAGGATCAGCGTCAGCGCCGGCTGGTTGAACACGAAGGAATTGCCAAGATCGCCCGAGAGCGCGCGGGTCAGGAACAGCCAGTATTGTTCCCAGACCGGCTTGTCGAGACCGAAGGACTGGATGACCTGCAGCCGTTCAGCCGGCGTCGCGGTCGGGCTCAGCAGCACGTCGACCGGATTGCCGACGAGGTAGAGGCCGGCAAAGACCAGAACCGACATGACGAGAAGGGTGAGCACGGTCTGCATCGACCGGCTTAGGATATATCCGCTCATGATCTTGAGCCTCCCGGTGTTTGTCCGCCGAGCGCTTCGCCGCCATGGCGGGCGATGCGCTCGATCAGCAATTCGATAAAACCGGTCTCGTCAATATCGGTGACGACGGTGGCATTGGCCGCCCGGTCCATCTTCCTGTAGAAATCGGCATAGGTATAACCCATTGTCAGGCCGGTGACCTGTACGCCGACAAAAGCTTCGCAACTGTTGAAAAGTTCGGGGCGGATCAGCCAGGCGATCGTGGTCGCATCGTGGATCGGCCCGCCCGGGCGACCGAAGCGTTTCACATCGCTGCGGTCAAAGGTGGAGAACAGGTTGAACAGCGCACCACCCGCTTCGCCGCCGGCGCGGAATCTTTCAAAATGTTCGGCCGTGAACAGCGCCTTGAACGTCATGTCGAGCGGCATCAGCACGATCGGCACACCAGACTGGAAGACGATCTCGGCGGCATGCGGGTCGGCGTAGATGTTGAACTCCGCCCATGGCGTGCGGTGGCCGAGCGCGGTAAAGGCACCGCCCATGGCAACGATCCGGCCGATGCCGCGCGCGACATCCGGATGCTGGACGAGCGCCAGCGCAATATTGGTCATCGGCCCGATGGCGCAGATGGTGATCTGTTTGCCGGCATCTACTGCGGCGCGTGCGGTTCGCACGATGAACTGCACCGCATTTTCTTCTTCCGGCACAATCCCGCCGGCCTTGACCAGCGCATCATCGAAAGCGCCGATGCGGGCATATTTGCCGAGCACCTGCTCGCGCACCAGCGGCCCGCTGGCGCCGGCATAAACCGGCACGCCGCGCCTGCCGCTCAGGCCCACCAGCTTGCAGGCATTGACGACGGTGTCGTGCAGCGGCACGTTGCCGGCAACGATGGACAGGCCCAGAACGTCAATCTCCGGCGAGGCGAGCGCCATCAGGATGGCGGCGGCGTCATCGACGCCGGGATCCGCATCGATGATGACCTTATGCTCTTTCATGCCACCACCTTTTCGGCGTAACGCGACAGCCGTTCCAGGAAGAAGGCGATGACGCCCTCGGCATCAACCCTGGTGACGATGTCGGCATTGGGTTCGAGGCCGCTCTTGCCATACCAGTCGGCAATCGTCTGTCCCATGCAGAGTTCGCTTTCATATTCGACGAAGACCCGCGCCTTCTGTGTTTCGAACAGATGCGGCGCAAGGATATAGGCCATGACCAGCGGATCATGCAGCGGGCCGCCGCGCGAGCCGTAGCGGGGAACGTCATTGCGGTCCCAGAAGGCCATCAGCTCGGCCAGCGTCTGCGAAATGCGACCGCTGACGCGTGAAAACTCGGTGACATGTTCCGGCTTCAGCATCACCTGATGGGTGGCATCAAGCGCCAGCGCGACAATCGGGATGCCGCTTGAAAACACCACGTGCACGGCGTGCGGATCGGCCAGAACATTGTATTCCGAGGTCATCGTGCGGTTGCCGGGTTCGCGATAGGCACCGCCCATCATCACGATGCGCTCGATGCCCTCGGCGATCTGCGGCTTCATGCGCAACGCGACTGCGACATTGGTCATCGGGCCAAGGCAGCAGAGCGTGATACGCTCGCCCTTTTCAGCCGCCCCGCCCAGCGTTTCGATCAGGAAATCGACGGCGGACATGGTTTCCACCTTTTTGGCAGGCTCCGGCAGAACGGTGTTTCCGAGCCCGGTCTTGCCGTGGAACTGGCCATGGATCGGCTCACGCAGCATCGGGCGGAAACAGCCGGCATAGACCGGAATATCGGTTCGTCCACCGAGCTCGCAGACCTGCAGGGCATTGCGCACCGTCCGCTCCAGCGGCTGGTTGCCGCAGACCGGCGTGATGCCAAGGATCTTGAGTTCCGGCGACACGAATGCGGTGAGGAGCGCAATGGTGTCATCGATACCGGGATCACAATCGACGATGATCGAAATCGGCTTCATTCTCAAATGCCTTCAATGTGTGGTGTGGGATGGGAAAAAACTCAGAGCGCGCCGACATCGCGCAGCACGTCGGCGATTTCCGCCCGTGCGGCTTCTCCGAGCGGCAGTTGCGGATGGATCGGCGCCCCAACGGCGAAACCCTGCAGCTCAAGCGCCGTCTTGATGCAGGCGGCAATCGAATATTTCGCGAAGATCTCGTTGACCTTCCACATCGGCCGCTGCATCTCCATCGCCAGCATCCAGTTTCCAGCCCTTGCGGCTTCATAGAGCGCTATGCTCTGCCGGGGCACGATGCAGGCGGGTCCCGCCATCCAGCCCACCCCGCCAATCATCATCACGCAGACCGGAATATGCGCGGAGGCGGCAAAGACCTGCATTCGTCCACGGGTTCGTTCGATGATGGAAAGCAGGCGGCCGGTATTGGTCGAGGCGTCCTTGATGTAGCGGATATTGTCGATGTGGCTCAGCCGTTCGATCACCGGGAGAGAGAGATCGGAACGCTGGAACTGCGGATTGGTGTAGAGCACCACCGGCCGCCCTTTGGCCGCTTTCGCGATTGCGGTGAAGTAAGCTTCCACACCCTCGTCGCTGACCGGGAAATAGGCTTCGAGAATGGCCAGAATTCCATCCGCCCCCGCTTCCACCATATATTCGGTCTGAGCCACCGCATCGGCGGTCGAGGTCGACGCCACGCCGGCGACAACGGGAACCCGGCCGCGATTGGCCGAAATCACCGTGTCGACGACGCAGCGTCTCTGCTCCTGGGAGAGATAGGCAAATTCGCCGGTGCTGCCGAGCGGCGCGAGGCCGTGAACGCCCTCGCCGATCAGATGATCCACCAGATCCGTCAGCACACCTTGCATCACCTTGCCGGATGCATCGACCGGCGAGACGAGATAGGGAAATACACCGCTGAAAGACATGGCGGATCGCTCCTTTTTTCGGATCAGTTCGGCTTCACGTAGTAGGGAAGCGTGTAGCCATCCGAGCGGCCGGCATAGCTGATGTCGCTCTTCACCGCCCAGGTGTTCGCCAGATAAAAGACCGGGATGACGCCGAGGTCGCCCATGGCGACTTCGGTTGCCTTGCGCAGCAGTTCCTCGCGCTTGGCATCGTCAAGCGTTGCACGCGCCTCGTTCAGATCCTTGTCGAATTCCGGGTTGGAATAACGGCCGCGATTGCCCTGCCCCGCCTTCTCGCCATAGGTTTCGAGGATAGGCCCCAGCACGCCGGAGGCTTCGCCGGTTTCGACAGCGGCGCCACCCATGATGAAGCTGAATTCGAGGTTCGAGGCACGGGTGAAATAAACGCTGCCCGGCAGGGTCGCGACTTCGGTTTTGACGCCGACGCGACTGAAGAACTGGCCGATTGCCTGCGCGACCTTGCTATCGTTCGGATAACGGTCGTTCGAGGCGTGGAAGGTTAGCTGAAAACCGTCGGGATAACCGGCCTTTGCCAACAGTTCCTTGGCCTTGTTCGGGTCATAAGCATCGACCTTGATTGCCGGATCGTAACCGAAATAACCTTCGGGAACGACCTGACCGGCCGGAACGCCCTGTCCATCCATGATGCGGTCAACAAGTGCTTCACGGTTGATCGACAGGGACAGGGCACGGCGTACTTCCGGCTTCAGAAGCGGGTTCTTGCCATCCGGCCCCTTGGCGAACGGCGACTCCTCGCGGGCCTGATCCATGTGCAGATACATGATGCGGTTGCCGGCAATGTTGACGACCTTCAGCTTGTCGGATGCCTCAAGCCGGCGGGTATCGGCCGTCGGAATGCTTTCGATCATGTCGACATCGCCCGAAAGCATGGCGGCAACGCGGGCGCTCGGGTTCTTGAAGACGCGGAACGTCACCTTGTCCCAGGCGGCCTTTTCGCCCCAGTATTCGTCGTTTTTCGCCACCACCACATTATCGTCCGGCGACCAGGAAACGAACTTGAACGGACCGGTGCCGATGACGCCCTTGCCGGAGTTCATCTCGCCCGTCGTTACCTTTTCCATTTCGGCCGGCAGAATGGCGATACGGCTGAGGTTGTTGAGCAGCAGCGGCGTCGGGCCGGCCGTGGTGATGCGTAAGGTCAGGGGATCGACGGCGGTCACCTCGGTGATCGCCTTCACATAGGCCGCAAACGAGCTTGGGCTGTTGGTCGAGGCCAGCGGAATGCGCTTGATGCTGGCAATCACGTCCTCTGCGGTGAAGTCGCTGCCATCATGGAATTTCACGCCTTCGCGCAGCTTGAATTCCCAGGTCTTGTCGTCGACCACCTTCCAGGAGGTGGCGAGCGCCGGTTGGATTTGCTGCTTCTCGTCCTGGTTCACAAGACCGTCGAAAATATTGCGCGCCATCGCGCTGTTCGGGCCGACCACATAAAACTGCGGATCCATGGACGTTGTCGAAGCGGACAGACCAACGGTGAGGTCCTTTGCCTGACCTGCGAGCGGCATGGCGAAAACAGACGCTGCCAATGCGGCTGCGACAGCAGAAAACTTCATGGTGAGGACTCCTCCGGGTTGTTCCAGCGCGCACTCTCCCCGCGCGATCAAGAGGAGTTAACGCTTCTTTATGGAAAAGAAAAATTGCATTTGGTACAGAGTTCATGCCTGAATGTTATGGGAGGAGCAAAGGTTGCGATTAAAACCACGGCAGGTCGAAGCTTTTCGCAGCGTCATGATGACCGGTGGCATCACGGCTGCGGCGGAAGCCATGAACGTGACGCAGCCGGCGGTCAGCCGGTTGATCCGCGATCTCGAAGACATCGTACAGATGACCCTGTTCGAAAGAGCGGGCGCCCGGCTGATGCCGACTGCCGAAGCGACAAAACTCTATCGCGAGGTGGAGCGCCTCTATCTCGGGCTTGACCAGATCGGGCAGGCCGCCGCCGACATCCGGCTGCACAAGAATACAGTTCTGCGCATCGCCAGCGTCACATCGCTGGTGCGGCCATATCTGCATCAGGCGATCATCGACACGATCGGCGACCGGCCGGATATTCCGCTCGTAATCGACGTGGAGAACAGCCGCTACATCTGGGACATGGTCGAGCAGAACCGTTATGATCTCGGCCTCGTCTTCAGTTCTCCACGGATGGTCGAAAAGAATGCCGTCCGCCTCCACAGCGCCGGCGCGGTCGCCGCCATGGCGCCGGGCCATGAACTGGCCGGACGCAGCGTCATAACGCCGGCCGACCTCATGGATGAACGGGTGCTTATTCCGGGCAGAAACTCACCATTGAGGCTTTCCCTCGACAGGGCCTTTTCGCGTGAAGATCACCAGCCTGTCAGCACGATGGAAACATCCATGCTGAACTGCTGCCATTTCGCAGCAGCCGGCATGGGGATCGGCATCGTTGACAATACCAGCCTCCGCTCCGCCGGGGCCGAGGTTGTTGCAATTCCGTTCGAGCCGAGGATCGAAGTCTCCTATTTCGCGATCCGCCCGAGCGGCGGCCAGAGGATTGCCATTCTCGACGAAATCGTCGGGCGAATGCAGGAGATGCTGCGAGCGGAATGAATGAAACCGCAGACCGCACGGTCATCGGCCCATGCCCTCCGGCATTTGCTCCGCTCAAATGATGCCGCGGCTGCTCAGCCTTTCCTGATCCGCAATCCTTCCAGAAAGGCCCGGAAGCTTTGCACGGCTCGTCTGGACGTCGTTTCGGGGTCGTCGGAGTTGGCGATCCACTGGGCGGCACTGCTGCTCGCCGCATTGATAAAACGGGCGCATGCTTCAGGATCAATGTCGCCGATAGTCCCCTCCTGTTTCAGCGCATCGAGGCTTCGTGCAACGGCCGAGATACAGCCATTGGCATTTGGCCAGCGGGAGGGGTCACCCAGCACGGCCGGTCCGTCGCGGAACATGATACGCTGGATTTCAGGCTCCAGAGCCATGCGGACATAGCCGACATTCTCCTCGATGAAGCCCTCCCATCGCGTCTCGGCCCTTGACGAGATGTCACAGAGCCTCTTCGTCATTTCGGCATCGATTTCACCCACGACCGCCAGCAACAGGCCTTTTTTATCGCCGAAGTGGTGATAAAGCGCACCGCGGGTCAGTCCCGCTTCGGCCGTGAAGTCGTCCATGGACGCGTCGGCATATCCGATGCTGCCAAACGCCTTGCGGCCGGCGGCCAGAAGCTTCGCCCGCGTCTCGGCAATCATTTCGCTGCGGGGTTTGCGCATTTTTTCTCCTTGCTCGACATACGCCACGTATATTAGTTGACATACGTCGCGTATGCAATTATCTAATTTACATACGCCACGTATGTGTGTGGTGGATACTCCCTAAACAAGGTCCATCCCGATGTCTAATCCATACAGAGAAATTTTCCGGGCTCCCGGCGCCAAAGGCTTTTCCGCCGCAGGTTTCTTCGCCCGCCTTCCGATTGCGATGGCCCCGATCGGCATCGTCGCCATGCTGTCCCAGACCCATGGCGAATACTGGCTTGCCGGTGCCGTTTCGGCGACCTTCGCGCTGACCAATGCGGCTGTCGCGCCGCAGATTTCCCGTCTGGTGGATCGCAGGGGCCAGAGCAGCGTCCTCATCCCGGCCACCACCCTATCGGTGATCGCCTTTGCGATCCTGATCATTGCCACGAACCAGAAGTGGCCTGTCTGGACACTGTTTCTTTCGGCCTTCCTCGCCGCCGCCATGCCGAGCATCCCCGCCATGATGCGCGCCCGCTGGACGGAGATCTTCCGTGGCCGGCCAGAGCTCAACACGGCCTTTGCCTTTGAATCCGCCGCAGACGAGCTGGTCTACATTTCCGGCGCATCGCTTTCCGTCGGTCTTGCGGTCTCGCTCTTTCCGGAAGCCGGGATGATGATCAGCACCACCTTCCTTGCGCTTGGCACCTTTGCCTTCCTTCTGCAAAGATCAACGGAACCCAAGGTGCGCCCGGTTGAAAGCGGAGGCAGGCAGCGTTCCGCGATCTTCCTGCGTCCCGTCCAGATCATTACACTTGCCCTGATCTTCGTCGGTTCGACCTTTGCCACGGCCGAGGTGAGCGCAGTTGCCATCACCAAGGCACTCGGCCAGCCTGAAGCTGCGAGCCTCGTCATCGGCGTCTATGCCATTGGTTCGTTCGTCGTCGGCCTGCTTCTCGGCGCGATCAACCCCAGGATACCGCTGCATCGCCAGTTGCTGATTGCCGTCAGCGTCCTTGCGCTGACGGCTCTACCGCTGCTCTTTGCAACCACGGCAGTAGCCCTGCTGGCCTTCGCCGTGTTCCTCAGCGGTGTTGCAATCTCCCCCATCTTCATCACCGCATTCGGCCTGATCGAACGCCGCGTGCCGGAATCGATGCTGACGGAAGGCGTGACCTGGGTGATGACCGGCATCGGTATCGGCATGGCGCTCGGCGCCTTCATCTCCGGCTGGGTGATCGACAATTTCGGTCCGGACAATGGCTTCTGGGTGTCGGTTGCCGCAAGCCTGTCGACAGTCACCATCATCGCCCTCGGTCAGCGCAACCTCTCCTCAGAGGGCAGGCACACCGACACGATATCCGTGGCGCAGCCTGCCGAGTAGTGCCCTCAATCATGGACTGCCGCGATCCTCGCGGCAGCTCGTCTCAGGTGGGGCCTGCCGGTGTTTCATTGGACGGTTATCCGCCTCATCCAGACCATGACAGCCACCGCGCCGCCATCTGCATGCCCCTTCGCGCGTTCGCCGAGATAGCTGGCGCGCCCGAGGCGCGGCGTCATGTCCTTCGTCGCTTCCGCTCCCGCCTCACCGGCTGCGACCGCTTCGCCCCACGCAACCTCGACGGACTGCCCCTCGGCCAGCCTGTCACGGAAAGTGGCGGCAGCGGGATGAAGGGCATCCACCATCGTTCTGTCGCCGGGCTTTGCACCGCCAAGCTCGGAAACGGCCTCAACCGCAGCGACGAATGCCTCCGCCAGCTCTTTTGCCGTCGGTGCATCTGAGCCCGCAAGATGCCGGGCGGCCCGCATGAGGCCCGTTGCGTAGAATGGGCCTGAGCTACCGCCGATCGCCTTCCTCATGGCATCACCCATCGCCGACAGCCCGCTCGATACATCCGCGAAGGCCTGAGCCGGAAGCGCGAGGACCGCTTCGGCGCCACGCTTCATGCTGGTGCCGAGATCGCCGTCGCCTGTAACGCTGTCGAGGTCCGTCAGCTGCTGTTCAGCGGCAATCAGGGCCTTTGCGACATCTTCCGCCACCTGCCGAAGACGCGCGCCTGCGGCGGTCATTTCCCGGTCTGGCTGGGCTTCAACCGGGAGTATGGACGAGGCAAGCATGCGATGTCTGTTTACAGCACCACCGCGTGGCCAGGCGGTCGCATCCGTTGTCGCGTCGATGAGTTCGAGAGCCCGGTCATCGACCTGCATGATGGAAAGCGAAAAGCCCGGCATGTCCAGCGCCGACAGGAACGTGCCCGCCCACGCACGCTCGGCGCTTACCCCTTTCGCCTCGAGAATACTGAGCGCCGAACGGGCAACAATCGACAGCTCCATTGGCGGCGTCGAGCCCAAACCATTGACGAGGAGCACGACGCGATCTCCGCTCTTCAGCTTTCCGTCGGCCTCGATCGTGTTCAGCACAAGCGATGTCAGATCATCCGCAGAAGCGATCTCCATTCTGCGGACACCCTGCTCGCCGTGAATGCCGAGACCGACCTCGATCTCCCGCTCGCCAAGCGTAAAACCGGGTTTCCCGACAGCCGGCAGGGTGCATGAACCGAGCGAAATTCCCATTGACGAGAGCCCGGCCACAGCCCCTCGCGCCACCTGCGCAACTTCGCTTAGAGGCAACCCAAGCTCGGCTGCAGCACCGGCCAACTTGTGCACCAGCACCGTTCCGGCAATGCCGCGGCGGCGGTCGGTGGGCACGGTATCTTTCAACGCCACATCGTCGGCGACGACAACGATCTCGACGGGAATTCCTTCCGCCCGGGCAAGCTCCGCCGCAAGGCCGAAATTAAGCCGGTCGCCCGTGTAGTTCTTGACGATCACGAGCGCACCCGCCGGCCCCGCAGAAGCCCTGATTCCCGCCAGCACGGCATCGGTGCTCGGTGAGGTGAAGACGTCTCCGGCCACGGCAGCCGTCAACATGCCGGCCCCCACGTAACCCGCATGCGCCGGCTCATGGCCGCTGCCGCCACCCGAAAGCACCGCGACCTTTCGCTGATCCGCTTCCGGAAGTCCGGACCGTATCACCACGTTCTCGTTGGCAAGAAGGATGCTGGCCGGGCTGAGAGCCACGACGCCCTCCAGCATGTGGCGGACGACGGCAGACGGATCGTTGATCAGCTTCTTCATTCTTCTCTCCCGAAAGACGCTTCAGTTTGCGAGCGCGAGGATAGAGTGCTGATCGGCCGTGTCAAAGGCGTGAATGGGTCTCGTCCGGACATAATTCAAAACGAAATCAGTCCCCGACGCATCCTTCTCGTTCGCCGAGATCATAGATGCGCCCGGTGAGCCAGGCGGGCCAGTCCCGTTCAAAGAAGGATTTCCGGCTTTCATCAAAGACGCGGTTGGGGCGCGTCGATATCACCATGCCCTCATCTTTGAGCCTGACGATGATCTGCTCGCTCCGATGGTCATCTTTCTCCCTGCGAAAGCGGAATTCCTGCAGCGGGCCTGCGGCAACGTTCGGAACCAGTTCACCGTCAGCATCGCAGATCGCGCGTGCGCCCCGGCTGCCGCCGCCGTTGCGAATGAAGTGATCCAACGCCGCAAGCACTGCCTCGGAAGCAACCGCCATTTGTTGCCACTGAACGGCGCGAACCGCCTCGGCGGCCCGTCCGTAAGCGATCCCGTTCGAGCGGATCGTCACATTGAGCGAACGCGCCTCGGCAAGCGCCTGCGAAACGCTTTCGGCATCGCATATCATCCCGGCCTTGTCGCTCATGCGAGACTGGATTTCGGTGCGGATGTCCCTGGCGGACAGGCGACTATCCTCCTTCAGAATGGCGAGAAGGTCGTTCAGCCCCGCTAACGCCACCGCTTCAATATATGCCGATGACGAGGATTTCGCACGACCACTTGCGCCGATGTGTTCGGCAACGCGTGTGCCGAACACCTGCCCGGCATTCAGTGCTGCTCCGCCCGGTCGTGTCACGCCATGAGTACCTGCGGCCTCGCCAACGGAATAGCATCCCGCCAGATTGGTCCGCCCCCAGGTATCGACCATGATGCCGCCGTTCATGTGCTGGTTGTTCACCGCAAACTCAAGCGGTTCGCTGGCGATGTCGATTTTGTAGCGCCGGTAGAGTTCGATCGCGAGCGGATTCATATGCCGCAACCGGTCGATCGGCAGTTCCTTCATCGCGCCGGCGTTTTCGATGTAGCTGCGGACATCGGTGTCGAGACGATCAAGGCTGAAAGGAAGATCGCCGGTAACTGCCAGCGGATTGCGATTGAAGTCCATGAAGACCCGCCGCCCGGCCGCCGACTCACGGAAGATCGCGAGATCAACCAGACTTGAACCGAAATCGAGCATGCGGGTCGAATGGAAGGGCCATTGATAGCCCTTTCGGAAAATGTTGGACGCCATTTCCTGTGTAGTGCGATAGTAGTTCGCCAGAAAATGATGCTCTTTGCCCCCGGCATCCAGCGAATAAATATGCGGGACGGCCTGCACGTATGTTCCCGACAGGTTCCAGGGAAACCCCTCTCGCCGCGTGCCAATGCCGAACTGGCTTTCCGTCAAGTTGACGAGGTCTATCCCCGCCTCCAGCGCCAGCCCCAGAGAACCGAAACAACCATTGGGATAGACGCTGTCGCGATAAAGTTCGCCCGGCCCTCCGGCTGCAAGCACAATCACCGGACACACGAAGAGAGCGATCCCGAACGGGTTGGTATCGCTGCGTTCATGGGGCTGCATGGCGAGAACGCCGACGACCCGCCTTTCCTCGCTCAGACCTTCGGTCAATATTTTAACGACGGTGGTGTGATTGTGAAACGGGATATCCAGACGGATTGCTTCATCCGCGAGAACCTTGACCATCAGCCGCGATGTCCTCGGACCGCAGCTGGTCGCGCGGCCGACTTCGTCGTGATCGGTCTGATATCGGAGCGTCCCGCCCAGCGGGTCCTGCGGCAGGGGCAGTCCGAGGAATTGCAGCGAGGCCATCATGCGCGTAGATCCGACCGCCTCGACATAGGCGGTGTCCTCGTCCATGGCGCCGCCACTACGGATAGCCTGCGCCATTGCCTTGAAGTTGTCGCCCTGATCGGCCGTGTTCGCGGTGTGGAGGGTTTGTTTGTCGGATCCGGAACAGGCCGACGTTCCGCCCCACGCGCTCTGGCTGAGGATGACGACATCATCGCCGCGTCGCTTCATTTCCACTGCGGCCCGCAGCCCGGCGGCACCGGAACCGACCACGACGCAGCCGGCGCGATGAACCGGGACATCAATGCCGCCGAGCACGATCATCTCTTTCGGGCCGGCCGCATTCGGCAAACGCGGCATGTTCACATCCGTGAGCGCGTCAAGAATATGCTGCGGGACGGTCGCGTCCATGAGCGTTGTACTCCTCGTAAATTGCCTTGCAGGCTTCGTCTCGAATTTGCCTGATCCGCGAAATGACTATCGAACCTGCGCGCGCGCCCTCGGGCGCGTTTCATTGCGTTCGTGCGAGAAAATCGCAGGTGCAAGGGGGCCAAGGCCTCTTATCAGGTCAGCACCCTTCTCTCCGACCATGATCGTCGGCGCATTGGTGTTGCACGAGGGGACGCGTGGCATGACGGAGGAATCGCAGACGCGCAGCCCTTCCAGACCATGCACCTTGAGGTCGAGGCCGACGACGGATTCCGGCCCGTTCCCCATCTTGCAGGTGCCGACGGGGTGATGATCGGTCTTGGCATTCGCGCAGCCGTAGTCGAAAAGCTCATCATCCGTCATGACCTTGGGGCCGGGAAGACGTTCCGCCAGAATATAGGGCTTCAACGCCGCCTGCTGGAATATTTCACGGGCGATCTTGAGACCTTCCAGTGACATCTTCCGGTCATGCGGATCGGACCAATAATTGGGATCGATCAGCGGCGCGGCGGCCGGATCAGAGGATGACAGCCGCACGGTTCCGCGCGATCTGGGGTGAAGATAGGCGGAATTCAGCGTGACCCCGGCGTTTTTCAACCGCTCCACGCCCGCCTCGATACCCGACCCCAATCCCAGATGGAACTGGATATCCGGCGAGCGCGCATCCGGGTCCGCATACCAGAAACCGCCCGTTTCAAACAGCGAGGAGGCGACCGGCCCGGTACGGAACAGAACATATTCAAGCCCCGCCCATATCGTCCGGTGAAGCTTGGCAACGCCATCATAGGTATGGTCGCCGGTGCACTCGGCAATCACGAAAAGATCGAGATGATCCTGCAGGTTCGAACCGACGCCGGGCAGGTCATGGAGCACCTTTACGCCCACGGATTTCAGGTGATCCGCCGGGCCGATACCTGATTGCAGCAGAAGCTTGGGTGAGCCGATTGCGCCGGAAGAGACGAGGACCTCCCGTTCGGCGCGGATGATTTCCGAGCCGGATTTTCCGACCACCTCAACCCCTATGGCGCGTTTTCCTTCCAGCACGATGCGGGAGACGCGTGCACCGAGTTTGATCGTCAGGTTCTTGCGATGCCGGATCGGGTTGAGATAGGCGAGTGATGCGGACGATCTGCGGCGGTTGCGCTGGGTGAGCTGATAGAAGCCGACGCCGGCCTGCTGCCGGCCGTTGAAATCGTGATTATAGGGCATGCCGAGTTCCTGGCCTGCTCTGATATAGGCATCGCAGATGGGCAGGGCCGAAACCGGCATCGAGACCCCAAGCGGTCCGCCATAGGAATGATAGTCGTCGGCAAAACGCTGATTGTCTTCGGCGCGTTTGTAATAGGGCAGGATGTCGCGATAACTCCAGCCGTCGCAACCATCCTCAGAGACCCATGTGTCGTAATCGGCCGCATTGCCGCGCGTATAAAGCTGGGCATTGATCGATGAGCCGCCGCCCAGCACCTTGGCCTGGGTGTACCGCAACACCCTGCCCTTCATGTGCTTTTGCGGCACCGTCTCCCAGCCCCAGCTCGCCACGCCTTTGGTCATCTTGGCAAAACCGGCCGGCATGTGGAACAGCGGGTTCCAGTCTCCCCCACCGGCTTCGAGCAGCAGGACGTTGACATCGGGGTCTTCGCTCAAACGGTTGGCGAGCACACATCCAGCGGGGCCGGCACCGGTGATGATATAGTCGAAACGCATCGAACTATCCTGTTACACTAGAGGGATCTGATGGCCGCCGCCGGCATAAAGCGACATCGCGGTCATGACATGCGAGGGTGTCAGCCTCATGGGGCGAAATCCTCCGTCGAGATATGATGGGCAACCCTCAGCGCCTGGCTTGCAATGGTGAGCGCCGGATTGACGGCGGCCGACGTCGGCAGAAAGCTGGCGTCGACAACGAACAGGTTGCGGTGATCATAGGAACGGCAGAAGGGGTCGAGCGGCGCGGTCGCCGGGTCGTTGCCCATGCGGATCGTGCCGCACTGATGCGACGGCGTGCGTTTGTCGAAGGGTTTCGACAAGACGATCGGGAAACCGATCGATTTGAGGATGCCTTTCAGTTTTGCAACCAGCGCCAGATGAGCGTCCCAGTTGGTCCGCCGCCAGTGGAGGACGATGCGATTTCCGTCAACCATGATCCGGCTGTCGGGATGAGGAATGTCTTCGCTCATCGCGTAGAAATCGATCGCGTGTCCGGTCAGCTGCCGAAGCAGCCATTCCGGCATGCGGGGCATTGCTCCCTTCAGGATCGCCGACGAAATTTTGCCGAGCAGTTGGACGTTGCCAAGAGGCGGCCCGCCCTCGCCGTCGGACAGATAGAAGTCATTGAAGCCGAATGTCTTTTGATAGACGGCCGTGTTGCGGAAGCTTGGCGACACGGCGATCACAGCCGACGAATTGTGATTCATGAAGTTTCGCCCGACCTGATCGGAGGAATTCGCGAGACCCTTCGGATATCGCTCATCCGCCGAGCGCAGCAGCAGCACGGTCGACTGCACGGCTCCCGCAGACAGGATGACCAGTTTTGCCGTGACCGAGCGGGCCTCGCCGTGCTGCTCATAATTGACACGCTCAATGCGACCGCCCTCTCCAGCCTCAAGTCTGGTCACTCTGGCGGCGGTTTCGATTTTGACGTTCGGATATTCAAGGGCTTTGAGAAGTGCTGCGGTCTCCGCATCCATCTTGCCATCGCGAGAATTAGGATGGGCGTCCCATGGGGTCCGGCCTTTCGAAAGCCATTTTTCGATATCGATGGCCAAAGGCAGGGAGAAGGGATGCAGGCCTTTCGCCTTCAGGCGCGCCCGGACATCCGCCACCGGCGGCTCGTCCGCAACGGGGGAAAATGAATATGCGGCGGAATGTTCGGGTTCGGTCGGGTCCGCGCCCAGCTCGCCGCGAACCTGATACATCGCCTCCGCCTTGCTGTACCAGGGCTCCAGCTCTTCGTAAGGGAACGGCCAGGCGGGCGAAACGCCTTCCCTGTGCCGGATTTCGCTAAAATCTTCCTTGCGATAGCGCGACAGCACCGCGCCGTAGAATTTCGAATTTCCGCCGACATTGTAATAATTGCCGGGATTGAACGCAGCGCCATTGGCCTCGTACCAGCTCTCCTTGGGGCGAAAATGGCCCTTCTGAAAGATGGCGCGCTGGTCGCGATTGACCGGGCTGTCGGCGATATAATCACCGGCTTCGAGGATCAGGATGTCGGCGCCTGTCGCCGCAAGACCTGCGGCAACCGTCGCGCCGCCGATACCGGAGCCGATAATGATAATGTCTGGACTGTTCATCATGCCGATCCATCAAATATTCAGGCGATACGCGCCTGGCTCGTCGGATCGAAGAACACGGCCTTGTCGAGGTTGAAGGCAAGACGGGCGTTCTGGCCGGCGTGAATACGGGCATCGGCGCGCAGGCGGGCAACGACCTCCTTGCCGCCGAGCTTGGTGACGGCGAAAGTATCCGATCCGGCCGGCTCCACGACCTCGATGTGGCATTCTCCCTCGGCAAGCGTGCGGGCGTTCCTGTCCGCCCCTTCCGGGTCGGTCAGAGCTTCTGGACGAATGCCGAAAATGACCTGCCGGCCCGCATGGGACGCCAGCGCCTCCTTGCCGGCCGCAACGGGAAGACGCATCGGCGCTCCATCCGGTCTGGCAAGAGAAACGGAAAGTCCGGAGGCATCCTGCTCGATGGTGCCGGTCAAAAGGTTCATGGCGGGCGAGCCCATGAAATCGGCGACGAACATGTTTGCCGGATTATTGTAAATCTCGGCGGGCGAGCCGAACTGTTGCAGAACACCGTCCTTCAGAACCGCGATCTTCGTCGCCAGCGTCATCGCCTCGATCTGGTCGTGGGTCACATAGACGATCGTCGTCTTCATGCGCTGGTGAAGCCGCTTGATCTCGGTGCGCATGTCGACGCGCAGCTTGGCATCGAGGTTGGACAGCGGCTCGTCGAAAAGGAAGACCTGGGGGTTGCGCACCAGCGCGCGGCCCATCGCGACGCGCTGCCGTTGACCACCCGACAATTGGCTCGGCTTACGGTCGAGGAGATGGCCGATCTGGAGAATATCGGCAACCTGCTTGATCGCCTTCTCGCGCTCTTCCTTCGGAACCTTGCGGATCTCCATTCCAAACGCGATGTTTCCCGCAACGGTCATGTTGGGGTAAAGCGCGTAGGACTGAAACACCATGGCGATGTCGCGCTGCGACGGCGGCAGGCCGGCAACGTTGCGGCCGTTGATCGAAATCGTGCCCGACGTGATGGGTTCCAGCCCGGCAATCGTGTTGAGCAGGGTGGACTTGCCGCAGCCGGAAGGCCCGACGAGCACCAGAAAACCGCCCTCCTCGATTTCGATATTGATGTCCTTTAGAATTTCCAGCGCGCCGTAGGATTTGCGCAGATGAGAGATTTCGAGAAACGACATGGTTTATCCTTTCACAGCGCCGGACATGAGACCCCGTACGAAGTAGCGGCCGGAGACGATGTAAACGATGAGGGTTGGGAGGGCGGCGAGGATCGCGCCCGCGAAATGGACGTTGTATTCCTTGACCCCCGTGGACGAGGACACGAGATTGTTGAGCGCCACGGTCATCGGGGTGGAAGACGCGCCCGAAAAGGAGGCCCCGAACAGGAAGTCGTTCCAGATATTGGTGAACTGCCAGATGACCGAGACCACGATGATCGGTCCCGAGGATGGCAGAAGGATGCGGCGGAAAATCTGGAAGAAACTCGCACCGTCGATCTGGGCCGCCTGAACGAGTTCCGTTGGGAAGGCTTCATAGTAGTTGCGGAAATAGAGCGTGGTGAAGCCGAGGCCATAGATCACGTGCACCATGATCAGACCCCAGATCGAACCGGCCAGACCCAGCGTGCCAAGGATGCGCGCCATGGGGATCAACACGATCTGGAACGGGATGAAGCATGAAAGCAGCAGCAGCCCGAAGAAGACGTTCGAACCGCGAAAACTCCACTTGGTCAAAACGTAACCGTTCAGCGCGCCAACGATGGTGGAGATCGCGACAGCCGGAACGACCATCAGGATCGAATTGATAAAGAAGGGCTTGAGACCCGTCGGCTGAACGCCGATCTGCGCCGTGGACCAGGCGGAGAGCCACGGCTCGACGGTCCACACCTGCGGCAGGTTCAACATGCCCCCCTGCCGGATTTCGTCCAGGGGTTTCAGCGAATTGACCACCATCACGTAGAGCGGCAGCATGTAGTAGATGGCGAAGAATATCAGCGCCAGATAGATCAGTGCGCGCGTCAGATGGCCGTGGCTGATTGCGTTTTGTTGGTTTGGAGCGCCGCTCATCAGCGTTTCCCTCCGCGAATTTCCGAATAGAGATAGGGCACGATGATCGAGAAGATCATGATGAGCATGATGATCGCCGACGATGCACCGATGCCCATGGAGTTGCGCGTGAACGTGTAGGAATACATGAATGTCGCCGGCAGCTCGGTCGCCTGCCCCGGCCCGCCGCCGGTCAACGCAACCACAAGGTCGTAGGCCTTGATGGCGAGGTGCGCGAGAACGACGAATGCTGACAGGAAGACCGGCCGCATCAGTGGAATGATGATGCGGCGATAGGTCATGACGGTCGAGGCGCCATCGATCTGGGCCGCCTTGATGATCTCATTATCGACGCCGCGAAGGCCGGCCAGAAACATCGCCATGACAAAGCCCGATGATTGCCAGACGGCGGCGATCACCACGCAGTAGATGGCGTAATTGCGGTCCTTGATCCACGCAAACTGGAAGCTTTCCCATCCCCACAGATGCATGGTGTTCTGCAGGCCGATGCCGGGGTCCAGAAACCACTTCCACGCTGTACCCGTGACGATGAAAGACAGTGCCATGGGGTAAAGATAGATCGGCCGTAGGAAGCCTTCACCCCGGATTTTCTGGTCGAGCAGGATCGCCAGAAACAGGCCGAGAACCGAGCAGATGATGATGTAAAGCGACGCGAAGATCGCCAGGTTGCTGATCGCCCGCCACCAGTGCGGCAGCGCCCAGAGCCGCTGGTAATTCAGAAGCCCGACGAAATTGTAGGAGGGCAGCATCTTACTGTCCGTCAACGACAGGAAACCCGTATAGGCGATGAAGCCGTATACAAAAATGATAATGACGACGAAGCTTGGAGCCAGAACAAGCTTCGGTAACAGCTCCTGAAGTCGACTACGACCAGTCATCGCGCAGATATCCTTGATCCTTGAAACAGCGCCCGATGCTTGCCGTTTCGGTCAGTTGGGTAGCCGAAGGCGACAGGCTGCCTGCGAGGCGCCCGGACCGGTTCGACTGCGATTTCATGCGAGTGTTGGTGTGGTGGGGAAAACCCCCACCGCACTTTCCGCGTTTACTTTGCGGCTGCGACGGCAGCTGGCAGTTCGACGATTGCTTCATCAGCCGTCAGTTCACCGTTGAACTCACGGGTAACGACGTCATAGATCGCGTTCTTGACGGCAGCCGGGTTGGCGTGACCGTGGGCCATCGAGCCGAAGAGCTTGCCGCTCTTGTCGGCCTCTGCAAGATCGGCGATCGCCTTCTTGCCGCAGGCGTCAAAGGCCTCGTTGGACACGTCGGACCGGGCCGGAGCCGAACCCTTCACGACATTGAACGCCGACTGGAAGGTCGGGCTTTCAATTGCGGCGGCCATTTCCATCTGCGCCGGCACCTTGTCGGCAGCGACCTTGAACATGGCGAACTGGTCGGAGTTGAACGTCACCGCCCCTTGCGTTTCAGGATAACGGACGCAGACAAAGTCCGTGCCCGGCACCTTCTTCGCCTTGACGAATTCACCCTTCGCCCAGTCGCCCATGAACTGAACACCGGCCTTGCCTTCGATGACCATGGCGGAAGCAAGGTTCCAGTCGCGACCGGAGAAGTTGTCATCCACGTAAGTACGAAGTTTCGTCATGCGCTCGAAAGCGGTTTTCATTTTCTCGCCGCCAAGTGCTGCCGGATCGAGGTCGATGAACGCCTGCTTGTAGAAATCCGTGCCGAGCGACAGCACGACCGCGTCGAAAATCGTCGCATCCTGCCATGGCTGCCCACCAGCGGCGATGGGCGTGATGCCCTGCGCCTTGAAATTGTCGAGCATGGCGACCAGCTCGTCCCAGTTCTTCGGCTCCTTGCCGCCAGCCTTGTCGAGCGCCGCCTTGTTGATCCACATCCAGTTGGTGGAATGCACATTCACAGGCGCGGCAATCCAGTGGCCGTCATATTTAGAGAAGCGCTGCAGGGCTTTCGGAATAACCTTGTCCCAACCATCCTTGGCCGCCAGCTCATCGAGGTTGCCGAGAGCGCCTTCTTTCGCCCAGTCCTGAATGTCGAAACCGAGCATCTGAACGGCGGTCGGCGCATTGCCGGCGGTAACGCGGGCGCGCAGCACCGTCATGGCTTCCGTGCCGCCGCCGCCGGCGACAGGCATATCGGTCCAGGTAATGTTCTTCGCCTCAAGGTCCTTCTTCAGGACGTCGAGTGCGGCCGCCTCGCCGCCGGATGTCCACCAATGCAGAACTTCGACATTTTCCGCCGCCTGTGCAGCGCCGGCCATCATTGACACTGCCAATGCAGTGGTTGTCAGAAATTTGCGCATATGTTCCTCCCATTGTCGCAAATTAAAGCGAGGAGATCCCCGCCCCGTCACCCGTCCTCCTCAGACGCAGTCAGTCTAACCGGCTAGGCCGGTTTTTCAGTCTGCGGCATCCACCAGCTGGTTCGGCCGCCAATATGCATGTTCAGGGTCTTGGTTTCCGTATAGTCCTCGACCGCATGGCGACCGAGTTCCCGGCCGAGACCGGACTGCTTGTAGCCTCCGAACGGCAGCTCGCTCGCGCCATCCATGAAGGTATTCATCCACACCGTACCGGCCCGCACGCGGCGCCCGATCGTCAGGCATGTATCGAAATCGCGGCTCCAGACGCCTGCGGACAGGCCGTAATCGACGGAATTGGTGATCTCGATAGCTTCTGCGGTTGTCTCAAATGTCAGAACCGAAAGGACCGGTCCGAAAACTTCCTCACGCGCAACGGCCATGGCCGGCGTGACATCCGATAGAATGGTAGGCGCCATGAACTGACCCATTCCCAAGTCCAGCTTTTCTCCCCCATGAGCGATCTGTGCGCCGCTGTTTTTCGCATCTGAAACGTAACCGGAGATTTTTTCAAGATGCTGAGGCGTAATGATCGCACCGACCTGTGTCGTCGGGTCCAGAGGATCGCCTACCTTAACATTCCTGGCAAGCTCGCCGACACGCTTGACCACATCCGCCGCGATGCTTTTGTGAAGAATAAGGCGCGACCCGGCGTTGCAGCACTCGCCGGCATTAAAATAGGCCCCGAAGACAGCCGCATCGATGAACGCATCAAGATCAGCGTCCGGAAATACGATCTGCGGGTTCTTGCCGCCCAGCTCAAGCGACACCTTCTTCAAGGTCTGCGCGGCATTGACCATGGTCAGCTTGCCGACGCCCGTAGAACCCGTAAACGAGACCATATCAACGGACGGATGCGAGGTCATGATCGAACCGACTTCGGCACCGGTTCCCGTGACGATGTTGACCACACCCTTCGGCACACCCGCTTCCTGCAGGATTTCGCCGAGAACAAGCGTCGAGCCGGAACTGAGTTCCGAGGGTTTTACAACCGTGGTGCAGCCGGCCGCTAGCGCAAAAGGCAACTTCTGGCCGACAATCAGGAAAGGGAAATTCCACGGCGTGATGATCGAAACGACACCGATCGCCTCACGCAGGACGACACCGAGCGTGCCGTCACCGAGCGTATTGTAGCTTTCGCCGTGCAAATCTCTCGCAAGTGCGGCGGCATAACGCCAGATATCGACGGAACCGGCGATTTCACCACGCACCTGGGTAATGGGTTTTCCGGCCTCGATGGCGTCGAGATAGGCAAGCTCTTCGGATCGCGCGGCAATGAGGTCCGCAGCCTTCAACAGAATAGCCGAACGTTCGGAAGCAGTCATGCGAGGCCATGGGCCAGTATCGAAAGCGGTGCGCGCGGCCGCTATCGCCCGTTCCGCATCGGCCTTGGTTCCGGATTGAAAACGACTGACGACGGAGCCGTGACCGGGCGCTATCCGCTCGATAGGATCGACATTGCCTTCGATCCAGTTGCCGTCAATGAGCATCTTGAAATCTCGGGCCGTCCGGTCGCTCAGCATTTTCGGATTGATCAAAACCGTCATCACCATTCTCCGTTAAATATTGCCGGGCGCTTTGCGCCAAATGCCGCCACGCCTTCCTTCAGATCGCCGGTCTTGGCAGCCAGGATGGAGCCCAATGCTTCGACCGCCGTGCCATTGTCTTCTCCGCTTGCCGAAGCGATCATCAGTTTGACGATCTCGGACGCGGCCGGACCACGCGCGGCGACGCGCTCCGCATAATCTTTCGCAGCGGTCAGAGCATTGCCGGTTGTGGTAACGGCATCGACAATCCCAAGCGCGAGCGCTTCCTGCGCGCTGAATGTCTCACCGCCGAGCGCCATCCGGCGCACGGGCTGTGCGCCGAACCGCTTCACCAGCCGCTGCGTACCCGACCAGCCCGGCACCATGCCGAGGCTGGTTTCCGGCAGACCGATCTTGATCTGCTCCTCGGCAATGCGAATGTCCGCGATACCCGCCAGTTCAAGGCCGCCGCCAAGCGCATGGCCGTTCAACGCGGCGATCAACGGCATCCGCAGGGTTGCAAGACGTTCAAAAACCCGGTGACCGTGGCGAACCCAAGCGTGACCAAATTCCTGAGGCTGCATGCCGCCCCATGCCTTGATATCGCCGCCGGCCGAAAAGCCCTGCCCCTCGCCCGTCAGGATCGCCACACGGACCGCATTGTCTGCCTCGACCTCGTCGGCGGACGCCATTAGCGCGCCGAGCATGTTCAGATCGAGCGCATTGCGTTTTTCCGGCCGCGACACCGTCATGACCGCGATATGGCCGTCGACCTCGACGCGAACCGTGCCGTTAGCCATGGAAGGTTCCCTCCAGCACACGAGCGCTTTTTTTAGGCAACGCAAGCCGGATATTGGCTTCGGCAAAAAGCGAGGCGTCCATCACCTTGAGATTGTCGGCGACGATAAGCTCGAACTCCGACTGGTCGAGAATCTGGGTCTGCAAATCGATGCCCGGCGCGATCTCCGTCAACACGATGCCTTGCGGCGTCAGTTTCATGACGCAGCGCTCGGTGACATAGGTGATGTCCTGACCCTGTTCGATTGCCCTGCCGCCGGAGAAGGTAACGTGCTCGACCTCATTGACGAGCTTCTTCAGCTTTCCTTCCTTTTCGACAATCAACCTGCCGTCATTGATCGACAGCTTTGCCCCCGCATTGAACATGCCGGAAAAGACGATTTTTCTCGCCCTCGCCGTGATGTCTACAAAGCCTCCGGCCCCGGCGGTCACATGCGGACGGAAGGAAAGCTTCGAAACATTGACGGAACCGTCCCTGCCGATTTCGAGGAAGGACAGCAGCGATGCATCGAAGCCCGCCCCCTGAAAATAGGTGAACTGATAGGGTGACGGCATATAGGCGTCGGCGTTGGAGGCACAGCCGAAGGCGAAATCCAGCAGCGGAACCCCGCCGACCGCCCCCTGCTCGATCACCCAGGTCACCGCGCCATGCAGCCCTTCTTCCAGCAGAATTCTCGGCACATTCGCAGAGATGCCGAAACCAAGATTGACGCAACTGCCAGCCTCAAGTTCCTGCGCCACACGACGGGCAATCACCTTCTGGATATTGAACTCCGGCACCTCGAATGAATCGAGCGGATGGAAGACCTCTCCCGATATCGCCGGATCATAGGCCGTCTGGGTCGTCTGCTTCTGATCGGGATCGACCACCACATAATCCACCAGCATGCCGGGAACCCGCACATCGTGCGGCTTGAGCGAGCCTTCCTTGGTGATGCGCTTTACCTGCGCAATGATGATGCCGCCATTGTTGCGGGCGGCCAGCGCCTGATCGAGACCCCCGAGATAAGCGCCCTCATGTTCGTAGGAGAGATTGCCGCGCTCATCGGCGGTCGTCGCGCGGATGATCGTCACCTGCGGAATGATTGAGGGGAAATATAGCCAGTCCTCGCCCTCGAAAGTCACCCGTTTGACGACAGGCTCGGCCGCAGCCGAAGCATTCATCGCACAGCCCTGACGGGCCGGATCGACAAAGGTATCGAGGCCGATTTTGGTAAGCACACCGGGGCGCTTTGCAGCCGCCTCGCGATGCATGTCGAACATGATGCCGGATGGAATGTTATAGGCCGGGATTTCATCTCCGGTGACCATCTGCCAGATCAGCGGCGGCTCGGCGCTGGAAGGGCCGGACGGGTATGAACCGCCGATGATCCGCTTCAGCAGGCCCTTTTTCGCGATGTGATCGACACCCTTGATGCCGCTCATGTCACCGGCGGCAATTGGATGAAGTGTCGTGATGTCCTTCGGATGTCCGGTCGCATCGAAGCGGTCACCGATCGCCTTCAACATCAGATCGGGGCAGCCGAGACCGCTGGACGACGAGACGGAGATAATAGCACCGTCTGGAATGAGCTCCGCTGCCTGAGCTGGAGTGATGTGTTTTTTCATGACCGGCTCTCGATTCCCGTTTTGACCCGAACAGCGGTTCCGCTTTTTGAAGCTTCGACGACGGCAAGCCCGGTCGCCAGCGACCAGATGCCGTCTTCAGCAGTCGCGGCAGGCTTGCCGCCCGTGATGGCCGAGTGAAAGGCTTCGAGCGCGACCTCATAAAGATTGTCGGAACCCGTTTTGATGTCTTCCTCACCAGCCTCGGTGCGCAGCACGACAGTGCCGACCGACTTCTGGGTCATCACATTTCTGGCGATCAGGGAGCCTTCGGTGCCATGAACCTCAAAACCGGTCTCGGCATATCTGGTCGTGAAGCCATCGTGGAACTGCGCGATAAGACCATTTTCGAAACGGATGACACCCATGACGGCGTCTTCCAGTCCCTCCCTGCTCATGCCGCCGGCCTGAGAAAACGCGATGACCTCGACCGGATCAGCGCCCAGCACAAAGCGAAGCGTGTCCACGTCGTGCACGGTAATGTCGAGGATGACGCCTCCGCCCGCAGACGGCTTGTCCAGCCGCCAGCCCTGCAGATGCGGCGGCAGGTAAACCGCATGAAAGACGCGCGCACTCAGCGGCGTCCCGATCGTGCCGGCAGCGATTGCATCGCGCATCGCCCGATGCGTGGGCGCATTCCGGAGATGATGATTTGTCGCCAGAACGACGCCTGCCTTACGGGCCGCGTTTGTCATCGCATGAGCCTCGTCGAGTGACAGGGCCAAAGGCTTTTCGCAAAGAATGTGTTTTCCCGCCCGGGCAGCAGCAAGCGCCTGCTCGCAATGCAGATCATTCGTCGTCGAAATATAAACCGCATCTATGGCCGGATCGGCAAGGAGCGACGCCAGATCGGAAGCGACGTTCGGGATGCCGTTTGCCGCCGCATATTCCGCCCCGCGAACAGGGTTGGAACTCAGAACGGAAACAACCTCGCCGCCTGTTTTTCTGATCGCGTCGATCACCCACTCGCGCGCGATCGTGCTTGCGCCGATCAATCCCCAACGCACCGTCATGCCAATGTCCTCCCGACTTCATGCCGCCCTGCCCCACAGCTCTCCCGCACAACGAGCCGAACCGCCGTTGTCACCGCCTCCGCATCGGCCTTCTCCGAATTGATCTGCTTGAGAAGCAGCTGCGCTGCCCGCCTGCCAATCCCCTGGGGGTCGACGGCAATCGTGGTCAGAGCCGGAACCGTCGTCTTGGCTTCGATGACATCGTCAAAACCGACGACCGCGAAATCCCGCCCCGCCTCCATGTGCCGGGCGCGCAGCCCGTCGCAAACGCCAAAAGCCACGGCATCATTAAAGCAGACGGCGGCCGTGACCGGATCGCTTGCTTCGAGCACGCGTCCAATCGCCTCGACTCCGCCGGCACGCGAGGGCGCGCAGGGAACAACCGCCGCCTCCTGAAAAGGCAGACCGGCGACAGCCAGGGCATCCCGAAAGCCGCTGACCCGCTCGTGAAAAACCGCCGTATCGGGAAAGCCGCCCATGAAGGCGATGCGGGTGTGACCGAGCGAGGCTAGATGGGCAACCGCCTGCGCCATGCCGGCCTGATTGTCGGATGCCACCGACGAGACTTTCGCACCGGGCAGACTGCGAACAACGACCACGACAGGAATGCCGGCAGCAATCAGCGGCTTGAAGTCAAGCGGATCGGTCGCACGGGCGGGCGACACGATCAGCCCCGAGATGCCGTGTTCCCGCATGGAGGCAATCACCTCGCGCTGCCGGTCGATGCTTTCGCTGGTATTGGCAAGAAACTGAACATAGCCGGCCGATTGCACGACGGTATCAACGCCAACGGCAAGCTCCGCAAAGAAGCTGTTCGTCAGATCGTTGACGACGACACCGATGATTTTCGATTTCGCACTGGTCTGGCGCAGGTTCGCGGCGCCACGGTTATAGACATAACCAAGCTCGCGCATCGCCGCATTGACCTTGGCCCGCGTCCCCTCATTGACGAGCGGAGACCCCCGCAGCACCAGCGAGACGGTCGATTTCGACACGCCTGCGGCCTGCGCGATATCTATAACGGTTACCCGTCCGCCAGTCATTGAAGCCCTCCCATGCCTTTCCTCGAAATTGAGGCTAATTAATTGGAACGTTCCAATTTTGTCAAGCGACATTGCCGAACCAAAAATGAAAACAACGGGAAAGAGAATACAAAACTTCCAATAATTTATTTATTTCAATGTATTATTGGAGATTTTTGATTTTTGTAATTTCCTTGAATTCTTCGAGATTTGCGGCGGCACGCGCTTGAAAAATGGAACGTTCCAAAATACGCTAATGTTTCTTCCCAACAGGAGCGATGTTTATCAGGCCTGCAATGCCGGGCGAACGCGACGTTCAGCAATGCACGACCGAGCCCAAGCGACAATGCTTGCCCTTCAGTCACTATGGACAGTAGTTTACCGTCAAACGCTCAGCCTGATGAGCGATCGACCCTCATTCCGGAGCAATGAATGACAATAGAAACGCCTTCACTTGACGCCTTGCGGGCAGAACTCGCAGCGCTCCAGCTCAACACATTCAATTACGATTTCGCATGGAAACTGGGCAGCCTGATAAGACAGCGCGCGGCATCACAGGAGCTCCCTGTAGCAATCGAGATACGGCATGGTACCGACGTGGTCTTCGCCACTCTCCTGCCCGGCGCAACCATAGACAATTTCGGCTGGACACGCCGCAAATGTGCCGTCGTTCATCGCTTTCATCGCAGCTCGCTTCAGGTCCGGCTCGAATCCGAACTGAAGGGGTATGACTTCAACACCCGGTTTGGCCTGCCGACGAGCGATTACGTCGCGAGCGGCGGCGCGTTTCCGCTCACCATCCGTGGAGGCACGCTGATCGGGGCGGTGGGCGTCAGCGGACTGCCTGACGTTGAAGACCACAAGCTGGTTACACTCTGCCTGACGGAGATGCTCGCAGGCTGATTGCAAGACTGCTCTCGGATATGCGTTTTCACTCATCGTCTATCCGAGAGTTCCGCACGCTACTGCTCAAATCGTTAGTCCACAACCAAGCGATTGATTATAAAGAATTTTTCAAAACAAATGAACTATGAAGCAAACCACATATGGTTGTGTTTCCTACTGCATTTCGCCCGGTAGTTTTTCAGGTCCCGACGTTAAGGATTTGTTAACTCAATCGAAGAGAATATTAGCACATTCTTATTACCCGCTATTCGGGTGATGATTTGCTGCGGATCGCCGGGAAAATCGGCGGTGCGAAGGCATGGGGAGAGAGCATGAGGTTCGTGAAATCACGCCACATCGCATTGCTTGCAGCATTGATCTCTGCGCCCGCATCAAGCGTCGCGCAGACGTCCACCACGTCAGACTTTACAGTGCAGATCACCATTCAGGCGGCATGCCAGATCAATTCCACGACTTTGCTGAATTTCGGCAATAGTGGCTTCATCGCGGCTGAAGTGGATGCGACCAGCCAGATTGTGGTGCAATGCACCTCAAGCACACCATACTCGCTGGGGCTGAGCGCCGGAGCAGGGACTGGCGCTACGGTTGCAAACCGCTTGATGACCGGCCCCAGCGGCGCGACCGTTTCCTATTCCCTGTACCGGGATTCCGGCCACACGCAGCTGTGGGGAAATACCATCGGCACGGACAGGCAGACGGGAACGGGAACGGGCGCGGCACAGACATATACCGTTTATGGGCGGGTGCCAGCCCAGACGACACCCGTACCGGGCGTTTATACGGACACAGTAAGGGCCACGCTTACCTATTGATCGCCAGAGGGAGGATCGCGCATGCGTCTTTTTACCTTAGCGGCTGCGTTTATTGCCGGTTTGTCTGTTTCACCTTCATACGCCACATCTTTGCGGGTCTCGCCCGTTATTCTTGATCTCAAGGCACCGGCAGCGGCATCCAGTCTTCGAATATGGAATGATGCAAAAACGCCCATCAACGTTCAGGTCAGAATTTTCCGCTGGACCCAGCAAAACGGAGAGGATGTCTTAACGGCAGCAGAGGACGTCGTTGCCAGCCCGCCCATGACGCAGCTGAAGCCGGGAGCGGAAAACCTTATCCGCATCGTCCGGCTCTCCAAAAAGCCCATCAGGGCCGAGGAAAGTTACCGCGTCATCGTCGACGAATTGCCATCAAGGAGCAAATCCCCGTCCGGCACGATCACGCTGGTCGTTCGTCACTCCATACCCGTTTTCTTCTCGAATGCGGCCGCCGGTGATGCGGAGGCAACGTGGTCGGTGACGCCGCAGGCCAATGGTTATCGCGTGACGGTTTCCAACAAGGGTCTGAAGCGGCTGCGGATTGCCAACCTCAAACTGCTCGGTGGTAACGGGCAGGCAGTCGCCCAGCAGCAGGGGCTGGTGGGCTATGTGCTCGGCCAGTCCGGCACAAGCTGGGTGGTGCCGGCATCGAGTGGAAAACGAGCCGGCGGCACAATGAAGATTTCGGCGGACAGCGAAGGCGGCCCTGTCAATGCGACGGCGCGCGTCACCGGCGGATAGCCTTGCCGTTTTGGCGATTGCAGGTTTGACGATCATTTCATCGAGCAGTTTTTCCATGGCGCAGGATTTATCCCCTGCGGCATCACCGGCCCTTTTTGCCGCAGAAGAGCCGAGACAATTGCAGCTCGAAGTCTACATCAACGATGTTTCGACAGAACTGATCGCCACATTTCGTCAAGACGACACCGGCGCGCTTTTCATAGAGCCGGTCCAGCTGAGAAATGTCGGAATTACGCCCGTTGACAGTGCCGTTCGCGGCGACGGCTGGGTCGATATTTCCAGACTGCCGGATGTGACGGCACGTTACGACGAGAGCAGCCAGTCCGTCTATTTCACGCTGCCGATGGCGGCACGGGCCAGCAAGCTCATCGACGCATCCGGTAAAAATGACCGGGATGAGGACGAAGAGGCGGAGACGAAGGCCACAAGCGATCTGGGAGGTCTGGTGAATTACACGATTTACGGATCATCCGGTGGCGAAAGATGGTCGGATATTGCCGACTTCAACGGCGTTTCCGCCTTGCTGGAAGGTCGCGTCTTTGGTCCACTCGGCGTATTGTCCTCGTCTCAGGTGCTGAGCACTTCGCAGCTCGACCAGTTCGATACAAGACGGCTCGACACCACCTGGAGCTATTCCGATGAAGACACGCTGACGACCTATCGCGCCGGTGATCTGATCACGGGCGGGCTTGCATGGACACGCCCGACGCGGCTGGGTGGACTGCAAATACGAAGAAATTTCGATCTGAGGCCAGATATCGTGACGATGCCGATGCCGGCCTTTGCCGGTTCCGCAGCCGTACCATCCACTGTCGATGTCTATGTGGATAATATTCGCCGCATCTCGCAGGATGTTCCGGAAGGTCCGTTTTCCATCACCAATCTCCCCGTCGTCAGCGGTGCGGGCAATGCGCGGCTGGTGGTGCGTGATGCGCTTGGCCGCGAGACCGTGTCGGAAACACCGTTTTTTGCCTCGGCGGATTTGCTTGCAAAAGGGCTGGTCGATTTTTCCGCCGAGCTTGGCTTTGCGCGACGCGACTACGGCACCTCGTCCTTTGATTACGATGAAAGACTGTTGGGATCGGCCACGGTCCGCTACGGCTTTTCAGACAAGCTGACACTGGAAGGCCACGCGGAAGGCGGCGCAGACTTCTACAATGTCGGGTTTGGCGGGGTCTTCACACTCGGCAATTTCGGATTGGGTACGGTCTCGGGCGCAACCAGCCATTTCAAGGATGAAAGCGGTTATCAATTGTCGGCAAGCGTCGAGGCGGAATTGCTCGGCATTCAGTTCGTCGCCCGCTCACAACGCACCTTCGGTGACTACCACGATATCGCATCCGTCTCCGCAAACACGTCAGAAAACAGGAGGATATCGGGTCTTCTCAGCGCGCGTGCCCCGCGTTCCCTCGATCAGATTTCCGCTTCCACCCAGCTGGCTTTCGACGAGACGAGCCTGAATTTCTCCTACACGCAGCTTGAAACCTTCGATGAAAGGAAATCCCGGCTGCTCGGTCTTTCCGCAACACGACGGTTTGGCGAAAACGGCAATATCTTCATCACTGCCTACAAGGACCTTGAAGACGATGGTTCCTATGGCGTTTACGCCGGTCTTTCCTGGACCTTCGGGGGCGGTATTTCCAGCTCCGTCGGTTTGTCATCCAATGCCGATGGCTATTCCGTGACGGCGGATATCGCAAAATCCGAGCAGCAGACCGAGGGAAGTTATGGCTGGCGTTTGCGTGGCTCCATGGGCAACAGCGATATCATCTCCGCTTCGGGCAGCTATCGCGGCAGCGTGGCCCGCGTGGCGGCGGGTGTCGATCAATTCAATGGCACCACACAGGCCTATGCGCAGGTGGATGGATCGATCGCGATTGCAGGGGGAGATGTTTTCCTTGGCAACCGGATCGATGATGCCTTTGCCGTTGTGGATGCGGGTGCCCCCGGCGTCGAAATCTTGCTGGAAAACCGCCCCATCGGACAGACCAACCGCCGTGGCAAGATATTGCTGCCAAATCTGCATTCTTACGATGTCAACACGATCACGCTCGACCCCGGCAATCTTCCCGTCGATGCGCGTATCGACCGGACGAAGCAGACCGTCATTCCTTCGGAGGGAAGCGGGGCGGTTGTCGATTTCAAGGTGGAAACCGGGGGGCGCGTGGCGCTCATAACGCTGAAGAACGAAAGCGGCAACTTCATCGAAGCGGGATCGACAGGCACGATCGATGACAGCCGCGATTTCGTGGTTGGTTATGACGGACAGGCCTATCTCGACAATGTCTCTGAAAAACACCGGCTTCTCATCACGCAGCCGACCGGTGGCGAGTGCGAGGCGCAGATCGTTCTTGGCGATGCCGCCGAAACCCGCACGACCCTCGAAGCCATTTGCAGGAGCGTTCAATGACGATGCTGACCCGTGCCGGCCTTGCCCTCTCCGCTTTTCTTTTTGCCTCTCCCGTGCTGGCGCAGAGCTGTAGTTTCGGTATGTCGGATATGAATTTCGGCTTCGTCAACCTTACAGGCGGGAGTGCGGTGGACAGTACCGCGACACTGAACATAACCTGTTCCAACCCATTGTTGACGCTGGGCCTTTCCATTCGAATCTGCCCGAACATCAATGCGGGAAGTGGAGGCCAGTCGGGCGGGATTCGCAGGATGCTACAGGGCAGCAACGTGCTCAATTATCAATTGTATCAAAATTCCGGGCGAACGACGTCCTGGGGCTCCCTCGCTCAACCTGCGCTCGGATCGCCGCCGCCGATCGATCTGGCGCTACCCCTCCTGGTGAATAATACAAGCCGTACCGTTTATGGCAGGATTGCCGCCAATCAGGCATCTGCGGCGCGGGGCCCATATCTCTCCAGCTTTGCTGGCGCCGAGACCAGCTTCACCTATACATCGTATCTTCTACTTGCGCCGAGTTGCTCCACTGTAACCCAAAACCCCACGCAAGTACCGTTCAACGTCACGGCTGTGGTGGAGCCGACCTGCCTTGTCACAGCTCAACCCATCAATTTCGGCAATCACGGCGTTCTCAGTACCGCAGTCGATGCGAACGGTGCGATTTCGCTGACCTGCACGGCAAATCTCGCCTATAGCGTTGCTCTCAACGGCGGGCTGAGCAACAGCCCGCCGGCTTCGCGGCAAATGGTGCTTGGGGGAGCCTCGATCACCTACGGCCTTTACCGTGACACAGGCCGCACCAATGTCTGGGGAAGTGCGGCCGGGCAGATAGTCACCGGTACCGGAACGGGCAGCCCGCAGACGCTGACCGTCTATGGACGCGTGCCGGCGCAGACTACGCCGGCGCCGGGAACTTACTCGGATACCGTTGTTGTGACGGTGAGTTATTGAGGACGCACGCTCAGCGCCCGGCCAGATGAAGCGTCTCAGGGTTTCCCCTGAACACCCTCATGCAGATGGATGGGCGCATGGTGCAGATAATGCGCCACCTTTCGCTTGGCGGCGATATCGGTCCAGACGAACCGGACATTGTCCTCGCTGAGGCCGGCAGCTTTGGCGATCTCGGCCGACGGCCTGTCGTTTTCCAGGCCATAGAGGCAGATATCCATCTTGTCGTAAGGCAGAGCGAAATAGAACTCTTCCTGCGTCTGCGGCATGGAATAGGTATCGGTGGTCGGCGGGCGGGAACGGATTTCTTGCGGGATGCCGAGGTGGGCCGCGAGCTGGTAGACCTGCGATTTGTAAAGATGGGCGATCGGCTTGATATCGGCTGCGCCGTCGCCGTTCTTCACGAAGAAGCCCTGGTCATATTCCAGCCGGTTCGGCGTGCCGAGCACCGCGAAATTCAGGCGGTCGGCGTGATAATATTCGAACTGCTTGCGGGTGCGCTGCTTCATGTTCGTTGCCGCGACGATGCCCAGATAGGCTTTCGCCGTGAGACGAATCTTGCGTGTTTCACCTGATGGCGAACGAACGACCAGCGAGGAAATATTATAGGCGCCGGTGCTCATGGCATTGTCGAAGACGATCTTGGACGTCCAGCCCGGACCATATTCTGGAACGACCTCGCGGATGAAACCATCGCGCCTTTCATAACACCCCATGGCGGCGAGCGAAGGCCCGATATCTTCCAGCACACAATCCATGCCGAGCATCGTCGCTACCGCCTGCCCCAGCCGCAGGCTTTCCGGGTCGGAATCGTTTTCCGGCATGAACAGGCCAAAAACATTTGCGGCTCCAAGCGCATGAACGGCGAGTGCTGCACTGACGCTGGAATCGATGCCGCCGGAAAGGCCGAGCACCAGCCCGCGCTTGCGCAGGTCGAAACGAAGCGATCGGCGGATTTTTTCGGCGATGCGTTCGACCTCCGCCGCCGCATCGAGTTCAAGCGGCGAGAAAGGCATGCTGTGTGCGTTGTTCGTCATCGATTGTTCTCCGTATCTTGAGCAGCAAGGCGACGGCTGACCTTGCCGGTATCCGTCGTCGGCAGGAAATCGCGAAATTCAACTATTGTCGGCACCATATGGACTTCCAGATGCCGGGCACAGTGGCGCATGACGTCTTTTTCGGTGATCGCCGCGCCGGGAGCGATGACGATTGCCTTGATCGCCTGGCCGAAAACCTCATGCGCAACGCCGATGACCAGAGCGTCGGATACGCCCGGCATGGTTTGCAGCACGGCCTCGACCGCCTGCGGCGCAACCTTTTCACCGCGGGACTTGATGATATCGTCCTTGCGGGCAACGAAGGTCAGATAGCCCTCGGCATCGCAGGTAAAGAGATCGCCGGTGTGAAGGCGCATCCTGCCCGTTGCCGCGTCAGTGCGAAGCGCACGGGCCGTTGCCGCCTCGTTTCTCCAATAGCCGCGCATCACATGCGGTCCGCTGACGACGAGTTCTCCGGTGGTGCCGGGCGCTACGCTGTCGCCCATCTCGTCCACCACCTCGGTCGAAGTACCGGGTATGGCGATGCCGACCGAGTCACGTTTCCTGTCGAGGTCTTCTGGTGGCAGAAAACTGATGCGCGTGCACTCGGTCTGACCATACATGCGGAACAGCCCGACATGCGGCAGGAACGTCCGCAGCCAGTCGCCATGGACGGTCGGCAGGGGTGCGGCGGCGGCGGTGACGTAGCGCAGGCTCTCAAACAGATTTGGCGACAGATCCCGCGTCTGCATCATGATGGAGAGCATGGTCGGCACCAGCGCGAAACCGGTAATCCGTTCTTCGCGGACACGCTCGAAAATCAGATGCGGATAGGCGAAGGATTTTTCGATCACCAGCGTACCGCCGACAAAGACGCTGGAAAGCAACTGGTTGAGGCCATATCCGAATGAAAGAGGCAAGACGCCAAGAAGGATATCGTCCGAGGTATTGCCGAGATAGGAGGTGATCGAACGGACGGCCGCGTCGAGATTGTCATGCGCCAGCATCACACCCTTCGGCTCGCCGGTGGAACCCGATGTGTAGATGATCACCGCCAGATCGGTTTCGGGCAAATTCTGCGGCAGCGCGACGTGAGCTTGTTCCAGCAACGCGTCAAAATCGACACCATCGCCAGAAGGGTTCGAAACGCCGGACACGATGCGCAACAGTTCGGATGAACCGGCGGTATCCGAAACCATCTTCTCAAGACGTGCCTCCGCAACCACGGCAAAGGGCGTGGAGGTGTCCAGAATTTGAGAAAGACGGGCTTCCTTTGTCGACGGATTGACCGGGCAGACGACGGCGCCCGCCATCCAGCAACCGAAAATCGCCACCGCCATGCGCCAGCCATTGTCCATCAGAAGGACGACACGGTCGCCCGGAGTTGCACCGCGGACGATCAGAGCGGCGGCGAAAGCCTCGCTCATCGTCTTCAACTCAGCGTAATTCAGGCGCGTCTCACCAGCCACCAGCGCCGTCTTGCCGGCATGGCGCTCCGCACTTTGATGCAGGTAGTGGTCGATACGCAATGGCGCTTCCCGAAATTGTCAGGCGGTCTTCATGCGGCCGATGAAGGCCGCGATGTTGTCGATCGTATCGAGATTGGCCGGCACGATATCGGCATCGGCAACGCGGACGCCGTAGCGTTCCTCGATGAAGCTTACCAATTCGAGAATTCCGGTGGAATCGACCATGTCATTGTCGATCAACGAAAGATCGTCACCAAACGGCCGGCTTTCGTCGCCGAACAGAAAGTTTTCGATAATGAAACCGCGAATTTCGGCTTTCGTTCCGGTACTTTCAGTCGTCATATGGAGCTTCCTTCAATGTTTTGCGATGGTGTTGAGGCATTCGAAGTCGTGGCGGCATGTATAAGCTGCGTCGACAATATTCCGACGAATGCGGCGTTGTCGCGAAAGCCGGTCGCCTGCTTTTGACGCACCTTGGTTTTCAGCTTTTCGACCGCCTGGGCGTTGAACAGGCCGGCGGTCTTGAGTTTATCGGCAGAAAGCACGGTGTCGAGATAGCCGGCATCCGCAAACGCTTCCGCATCCGGCGCGCGATAGGGCTGTTTGGGCCGGTTGAGGATAACATCCGGCACCAGCTCGGTTGCTGCCTGCTTTAGGATATATTTTTCCTTGAGACCGCGCAGTTTCGCCTCCGGCGGGAGCGCGGCGGCAAAGTCCACAACGCGGGGATCAAGGAACGGAAATCGGCCTTCCACCCCGTTGGCCATCATCACCCGGTCGCCCTGGCTGGAAAGAATATAGCCGGGCAAAAGGAATGCGGTTTCGAGATACTGGGCCTGGTGCAGCGGGTGCCAGCGACGGAAATCCTCCGGCAGCTGCGCCGCGAGATCGGCCGCCGCGTCATAGTCACCCAGCTCATCCCTCAAACCGGCGGAAAAGAAGATTTTCGCCGCCGCCGTTGAACGCAGGCGAGGCCGGTGGGAAAACAGCGGCTCGTCGGTCGCTTCCGCGCCGAAGGAGAAAAACCGGGCCAGATAATCCGGCGTCTGCTGTTTCAGCCCCGGCAGATAGGGGTAAAGCCGCTGGAACAGTTTGGGACGGCGAGAAGATTGCGGCTGGCGGCTGCAAAACCGCCTTACCCGCGCCTCGCGAAAAATGTCGTAGCCGGCAAACAGCTCGTCAGCACCCTCGCCGGTCAGCACTACCTTCATGCCCCTGTCGCGTACGTGCCGGGAAAGCAGATAAAGCGGAACGGGCGCGGTGCGAAGGATGGGCGTCTGCACATGCTCCATGACCTGAGGCAGGTATTGCGCAATGTCCTCAGTCGAGCACTCGGTGGTTTCGGATGCGACGCCAAGATACTCGCTCATCGCCTTCTGCCAGATACGTTCGTCGTGCTCAGCACTTTCGAACGCCAGCGAGAAGGTGCGCAGACCCTGGCGGACGTTTTGGGCAGCAAGGGCGGAAACGAGTGAGGAGTCCAGCCCACCCGACAGATAGGAGCCGACCGGCACGTCGGCGCGAAGCCGGATGCGCGTTGCGTCGGCCAGAAGCGCCGTCAGTTCCTCCACCTGATCATCGAAGCCTGCCGACGGTGCAGCGTCCTTGCCGTCTGGATAGGAAAGCTGCCACCAGCGCCGCACGGTGGATGCGCCGTCGCACAGGATCATCATATGGCCGGGCGGCAACTCGTGGATGCCGCGAAAGGCGGTGCGCGGCGGCAGCGGGAACCAGAATGTGAAAATCTGATCCAGCGCAACCGGATCGATTTCGGCGGTCATTCCCGGCAAGGCCAGAAGCGCCGCCATCTCGGATGCGAAATAAAACGTGCCTTCATGCCAGGTATAATAAAGCGGCCGGACACCCATCCGGTCGCGGGCCAGCAGCAATGTGTCGTTTCGGGCATCGTGCAGGGCGAAGGCGAAATCGCCGTTGAACTCGCTGAGGCAATCGAGCCCCTTGTCGCGATAGAGATGCAGGATGACTTCGGTGTCGGAATGCGTACGGAACTTGTGACCACGCGCGGACAGTGTTTCGCGCAGTTCGACGTGATTGAAGATCTCGCCGTTAAAGGAAACGGCGAGATCGTCCTCCACCGTGCGCATCGGTTGCGCGCCATCGGCAATGCCGACAATGGCCAACCGGGCATGGGCAAGCCCGACATCACCGCGCAGCAGGCTGCCATGCGCATCCGGACCACGATGCTTGAGGCACGAAGCCATCAGCGCGAGGCGCTCATTTGCGCGATCGGCCGGCATGTCATGTCTGTAAAATCCGGCAATTCCGCACATTTACTCGCCCGCCTGATCGAAACTATCGCCGATGAGGCGCGTCCAGCTTTCGCCGGAAAAACCGTTGAAGAACGCTTTTCCATCCGTCGCGGATTTGATGAGCTCCGCGTCGCGGGAATGCACGATGGTGGACGCCGCATGGAGAAACGAACATTTCTTGCCGATCATCGCCTGAAGAATCGCCGGCTGGGTGCGGCCCCTTATAGCAACGAGACCGCGCTCATAGGCGTTGCGGATCAAGCGGTCGATGACGATCTGCTCCTGCCCCGGCAGAGCCATGACCTGCAACGTGCGACCTATGCCCTTCGGATTGCCGTGATAGAGAAACAGCCCCACCGCCCTGCCGCCGCGGGCTCTCACGATACGCTGCACCGGCTCACCATGCAGACGCTTGCGTCTGGCATGCTGGAGCATGGTCAGCAGACTTTCCTCGCTCCACACCGGGCGAAGCGAAAACTGCCCGACGAGTTCACGCGCGAGATGCGCGAATTCGGCATCGCTTGCCTCTTCGTCGGTAAAGCTGTCCACCTTGTCTGGATGCGATGCATAATAGGACAAGGCTCGCCCGTGGCCTCTTGCCGAAATGGCCCGGTCGATCATCACACTCAACGGCGTCAGCGCGCGGAAAGCGCTGGAAAAGCGCGTAGCAGCGAGCTCGGCTCCCAAGGACGCCGGGCGCAAAATCCGCAGCCAGTCCAGACTGTAGGTGGACAGCAGGTGGCCGCGCATCGTCTTCCACATTTCGGTGGAAACATCGTTGATCGTCTCACCGAATGTCAGGTCCTGGGGACCCGCAAGAACCTCGCGCAAGAGACGGGCTCCGGCAAACGGATCGGTTTCGCGGTCTTCAGCGACAAAGGAAGAGCAGACCGCGGCGTTTATGATCCTGCCATTGAGCTCCATCGCCATGGGCAATACGCCCATAAAACCGGATACGCGCCCGTCGTCGAGCACATGGACCTTGGAGCAAATATCCGGGTTTGTGTTTGAAGTATCGAGGAAAAGCGTGCGCAAATATGAAGTCAGGTCATCCGTCGCGGCGCCATCTTTCTTCCGCAGGACACGGTGAAACATGTCGGCCACGGACACAAGATCGTCCGCAATAAATGAACGTATCTGAGGCATAATCGCCGCTTCTTGCCGCACAGGCGTTTAATCGAGAATAGTAATATCACTGCTATTCTGCCGCAGGCGTATTAATCAGAAGTTATGTGTCGGCGCAATTTCTCGTTGATAAGTGCGTTTCGCAACTATTTGACAGTAACCCGGACCCTTCAAGGCAATCGAGTCTGAAGGATTCAGATGACTTTACAGTGCACCGCGAAGGCGGCGTCTTCGCGATGCACAATATTCCAGAATCTGGCCCTTAGTAGTGGACAGACAGGGAATCGATCGGAGTAGTTTTCGGCGGAGCGAACTTTGTCAGGTCTATTCCGTCGACGGCGTTCAAGTACTCGTCCATGCTGGGGGTGCGGCCAAGGATCGCCGAAAGCACCACGACCGGGGTCGACGCCAGCAGCGATTCACCCTTCTTCTCGGCGGTGTCTTCAACGACGCGGCCCTGGAACAGGCGGGTCGAGGTGGCGAGAACCGTATCGCCCTTCTCCGCCTTTTCCTGGTTGCCCATGCACAGGTTGCAGCCCGGACGCTCGAGATAGAGGATATTCTCATACTCGGTGCGGTTGGTGGTCTTCGGCTTCAGATCATCGAACTCGAAGCCCGAATATTTCTGCAGGATTTCCCAATCGCCTTCGGCCTTCAGCTCATCGATGATGTTGTAGGTCGGCGCGGCGACGACCAGCGGCGCCTTGAACTCGACCTTGCCTTCGGTTTTTTCGATGTTCTTGAGCATTTGCGCGACAATCTTCATGTCGCCCTTATGCACCATGCACGAGCCCACGAAGCCGAGGTCTACCTTCTTGGTGCCGCCATAATAGGAAACCGGGCGGATCGTGTCGTGAGTATAGCGCCGGGAGACATCGGCATTGTTCACATCGGGGTCCGCGATCATCGGCTCATTGATCACGTCCAGATCCACGACGACCTCGGCGAAATATTTCGCGTTGGCATCGGGGGTCAGTGCGGGCTTTTCGCCCGAGCGGATTTCGGCGATGCGTGCATCCGCCTTGGCAATCAGGCCCTTCAGCGTGCCGACGGCATTGTCCATGCCCTTGTCGATCATGATCTGGATGCGCGACTTGGCGATTTCCAGCGATTCGATCAGCGTATCGTCCTGCGAAATACAGATCGAGGCCTTGGCCTTCATCTCGGCTGTCCAGTCGGTGAAGGTGAAGGCCTGGTCGGCGAGCAGCGTGCCGATATGGACTTCGATGATACGACCCTGGAAGACGTTGTCGCCACATTGCTGGAGCATCTGCGCCTGGGTCGCATGGACCACGTCGCGGAAATCCATGTGAGGACGCATCGTGCCCTTGAAGGTCACCTTGACCGATTGCGGGATCGGCATCGTTGCCTCGCCGGTGGCGAGCGCCAGCGCCACGGTGCCGGAGTCTGCACCGAAGGCCACACCCTTGGACATGCGGGTATGGCTGTCTCCGCCGATGATGATTGCCCAGTCATCCACGGTGATGTCGTTCAGCACCTTATGGATCACGTCCGTCATCGAATGATAGACGCCCTTCGGGTCGCGGGCGGTGATAACGCCGAAATTGTTCATGAAAGACATGAGTTTCGGAATGTTCACCTGGGCCTTCTTGTCCCAGACGGATGCCGTGTGGCAACCCGACTGGTAGGCGCCGTCCACGAGCGGCGAGATGACGGTGGCCGCCATCGCCTCAAGTTCCTGCGCGGTCATCAGGCCGGTCGTGTCCTGCGAACCGACGATGTTGACCGTCACGCGCACGTCGGAGCCCGCATGCAGTACCTTGCCCGGGGTCACGCCGACGGCGTTGCGGTTGAAGATCTTCTCGACTGCGGTCAGGCCCTGACCTTCGATCGAAATTTCCTTGTTCGGAGCAAAGACCGGGGTCGGCTCGACGCCGAGGGTCTGGGCGGCAAATGTCTGGAGCTTCTTGCCGAAGACGATCGCGTAAGAGCTGCCGGCCTTCATGAACTCCATCTTCTGGGGCGTGAAGGCGGCAGCGACATCGACCAGTTCCTTGCCGTTCTCGTCGCACAGCTTCTTGTTCTTGGCGTCGATCTTCAGGACAGTGCCGGTCTCGACCGAATATTTCTGCTCGAGGATCGGGTTGCCGTCATTGTTGAGGATCGGCTTGCCGTCTTCACCGGTCTTCTTCACCCAGTTCTTCAGGTTGATGCCGATGCCGCCGGTAACGTCGACGGTGGTCGCGAAGATCGGCGAAATGCCGTTGGTGCCAGCGACAACAGGGGCGAAGTTGACGAAGGGCACGTAAGGGCTGGCCTGCTTGCCGGTCCACAGCGCCACGTTGTTCACGCCCGACATGCGCGACGAGCCCACGCCCATCGTGCCCTTTTCGGCGATCATCATCACCCGCTTGTCCGGGTGCTGCTTTTGCAGCGCGACGATTTCCGCCTGCGCTTCCGGCGTGATCATACACTGGCCGTGCAATTCACGGTCCGAACGCGAATGCGCCTGGTTGCCGGGGGACAGAAGGTCGGTCGAGATATCGCCTTCGGCGGCGATGAAGGTCACGACCTTGATTTCATCTTCGACATCCGGAAGCTTGGTGAAGAACTCGGCCTTGGCATAGCTCTCCAGAACGCCCCTGGCGACGGCATTACCGGCCTTGAAGGCATCGCGCAGCCGGAACATGTCGGCATCATAAAGGAAGACCTGCGTCTTCAGCACGTCACCCGCCTGCGCGGCCAGTGTCGCGTCATTGCCAAGTGCTACATCGAGCAGCACTTCGACGGACGGGCCGCCCTTCATATGCGACAGCAGTTCGAGTGCAAAAGTCGGCGTGATCTCCGGGACCACCGTTTCGCCCAGAATAATCTGCTTCAGGAAGGCAGCCTTCACACCCGCAGCGCTCGTGGTGCCAGGCAAGGTGTTATAAATGAAGAACTTGAGGGCATCTGCCCGGTGCTCGCTGCCGGCATCCTTGATCAGTGTAATGATTTCGCCGGTCAGTCCGCCATCGTCAATAGGTTTGGGAGCGAGCCCTTGATTTTCTCTGCTTTTGATCTCAGCCAGGTAATCCAAGTAAAGGTTCATCGCAATCCCAATGTCATGAGGTGTATGGCGCCGAAACGCAGCGCCACCAAACCGTATTGTTGATAGGCCCAGGGTCTTTTATGGGTTTTCGAGTACGCCAACCGAGGCCGGATGACAAGATACCGCATTTCAGTAAAAAAGTGGTAGATCGGATTGAGCATCGATCGGTTAAAAATGACCGGGCGCGTGCCTTTCGAATTGGAACGATGGAAACTCCCGCTTTGCGCCGCTGCCAATCGGTATTGGTGCCTCTTTGTCAGTAGAAAACTAATACGGCCTCCCCTTTCAGAAAAAGTCGTCCCCATACGCCGGGCGTCTTTTCAGGCTTACCTACGAGTACCACCCGACCGGCAATGTCAACGAGATCGACAGGCAGATGCTGTATCGGAGCATGATTGAGCCTTTGGAGGTCAAGAAGCTGCCCACTCAGATTTGCCAATCTCGACGTATCCTGCAACAGCCGCGTCTTTTCAGGAGCAGGACTACCAAAAGCTCAAAATCATCATCCAGCACCATCTCGAAGATTCAAAACAGACGATTCTGGCCAAAATCGAAGCCAACGGCGGACAGATCTGATGTGCCGCCCACAGCTCACGTCCCCACACGGGTTAACAGAAGTAAAAGTCACACGGATGTGACTGGAGACAAGGTCCTGCTTTCCCCCAATGCCATGTCGGCTATCTGCGCCAGTGTCGTCTCTGCATATCGCGTCACAAGCTGTTGTTCGGCAGCGGCATGAGCCGCCTGGATAATCGCGTTGGAGGCTTTCTCCACAGGACAGGATGGATGGTCGTGCGATACGGGCGCAGGCAGGATAAGACCGGCATTCAGGGCTCGCTGAACGTCCAGAACCGTCACGTCTTCCAGTGGCTTGATCAGTTTCCAGCCACCGCCTCGACCACCTTCGGATGCCACGATACCGTGGTCACGTAAATCTCCAAGCGTGCGCCGAACGACCACCGGATTGGTGTTGAGCATCTGCGCGATCCGTTCGGATGTCTCCCTGCCGCCAAGCAGCCCCATATGGACAAGAACATGCAGCATTCGAGCAAGCCTGCCGTCGGTTTTCATCGTGATCCTTTCCGCAACAAAATTTGTTACGCTATCTTGACGTCAGCATCTTTCCGTAACATTTATAGTTACACGAAAGAAGGAGCGCAATGCATCGCTCAGCCAGTTTTTCTTCGCCGCATCGGCCCCTCGGACATTCCGACCCAAGGCCTTCGGTGAAATGATGAGAAAATTCCAGGGTTAGGAAAATGATCGAGACAATCATCAAGACACGAACGATCGACATGAGCATCCTTGATCAGGGCACTGGTCCCCTGGTGCTGCTCTGCCATGGATTTCCAGAAACCAAGCATGCGTGGCGGCATCAGGTGGCAGCGCTGGCTGACGCTGGTTTTCGCGCCGTTGCGCCTGACATGCGCGGCTATGGCAAAACGGAGGCTCCTGAACAAGCGGATCAATACACGGTCTTTCATTGCATTGGTGACCTCATCGCTCTCATGGATGCCCTTGGTGAAAACGAAGCAGTGATCATCGGCCATGACTGGGGTGCAACCATTGCCTGGCAAGCTGCTCTTCTGCGTCCCGACAGATTCAGGGCCGTCGTCGCACTATGCGTGCCGATGATGGGCCAACCTCCGGTTCCGCCCTCAAGGATATTTCCGCAAAATGACCAAGCGCTGTTCTACACGCTCTTTTTCCAGCAGCCCGGCCTGGCGGAAAAAGAGTTCAGCCGGGATGTTGGCCAAACACTCAGCAAGATTATTTACGCAGCAAGCGGGGAAGCGGGACCGCGGCAGCCGGGCGACGGCACTCCTAACCCTTTCGGTATGGTCAGCCGCGACAAGGGCCTTCTCGCAGATTTGCCCCTCCCTGCGGAAATGCCCGACTGGTTACCTCCACAGGACTTCGCCAGGCTCGTCAATGATTTCGAAACCTCGGGTTTCACGGGCGGCCTGAACTATTATCGAAACCTCGATCGAAACTGGGAATTGCAGCAAGCGACAAACGGTCAGACGATCAATGTCCCGGCGCTGTTCATCATCGGCGAACGTGACCCCGGCCTCACTATGCCCGGCATGGAGCAGATCATCGCTTCGATGCAAGATCTCGTCCCGCATCTGATTGGGTCACACATCATTTCCGACGCGGGACACTGGCTCCAGCAGGAGCGAACAAGCGAGGTAACAACCCTCATCCTGTCATTCCTCAATAAAGTCGCCCCAGTTGGCAGTCAAAAGTTGGAATCTGATGAGCAGATCAATTTTTCCACGTGAAGCGAAGGAAATCTGATGACTGATTTCAAAGGACGGCAGGTTGGTTATATCGAAGGTGCAATCCGCCAAGTCCCCGGCCTTGAAAGTCTACACCGAATGACGTCGATGCTGCTTGGCGAGAAAGCTCCCCATAACGGCAGGATCCTGGTAATCGGTGCTGGCGGCGGGCTTGAGCTCAAAGCTCTTGCCAAGGCTAACAATGGCTGGACTTTCGACGGCGTCGACCCCTCACCCGACATGCTGGCCCTCGCTCGGGATACGACCAGAGACTACGCAACGCGCATAAATCTCCATGAGGGCGATATCTCAGCGGCACCGGACGGGCCGTTTGACGGCGCAGTCTGCCTTCTCGTGTTTCATCACCTCCCATTGGAAGAACGCATCAAAACCCTGAACGGCGTGCGGCAACGCCTCTGGCCCGGCGCACCGTTCGTGCTTGCCCATGTCAGCTTTCCGCAGACCGAGCCGGAACGTTCGCTCTGGATCGATAGGCACATAAGCTATGGCGCGGTGGACGGAGCGGATCCTGCGAAACTCCAGGCGGCAAGGGCCGCAATGCACGAACGACTAACCATTCTGGAGCCGGAGAAGGAACAGGAATTGCTCCGCGAGAGCGGTTTTGATGGCGTCACGAATTTCTATGCGGCATTCGGTTTCAGAGGCTGGGCCTCCTATGCTCAATAGTTACCTGCCTCATGCGGCACAGCGCGCTAGGGTGGAAGCGAAGAAAATTTCCTTATGAATTCAAGGCGAAGCTCTATCCGGTTTTGAGCTTGCTCCGGCGGATTTTTTAACGTGCTCCCCGAATTCGGACGAACGGGAACTGGTCTTTCCGGGTAAAGGCACAACAACTATCTCAAGAAGTAGACGCTTGATCTCCCAGCGCGTCAGACCAGCGCATTGTTACGCCATTTGTAGCAGGGAGCGGCCAAAGTTCCTCCCTTCTGGCAGGTTCCGTGCTCTCCTCGCTCAAAAAGAGATGCGATCTGCGTTTCCGAAGATTACCGCATCTCCATCGAATTTTTCCCTTCCCCCAAGGGAATCGCAAGTGGAAAATTCCAGTTTCAAGCCGAGCAATTTAACGGAAGACCACGTTATTTCGCAATGCCGCCCAAAATAATACTACAAGTATTATTGACGTATCCACAGAATTGAATAAAGAAGTCGCCAACGAATATTGGCCAGTATCGGCGCAATTCTTAGTTTAATGTTTTAGAATTAGTTCATGTAATATTGCCTGACTCAGAATATTGGACTAATATACTGAAGAGAGAAATTCTATGCGCGTATTTGCAGGCAGCCTGTTGATCTCATCGATATTGCTCTTACCCATGCCCGCATTTTCCGGCGTTGCCGAAGGAATCGGAAAGCTCGAGAGCGGTGATGTCGCAGGGTCCGTGAAGGAGTTTCAAACCGCTTTCGAGGCGGGCGATGCTGATGGCGCTTTCTATATCGGCCGGCTCTTCGAGCTCGGCCTCGGCACGGATCGCGATCCGATGCGTGCGACCGAACTTTATGCCGCAGCGGCAGCGCAAGGCAGCGCCAAGGCACAAAACCGGCTCGGCATGCTGTATCTATCTGGCGAGGGCGTGCTTCAGGACTACAGCAAGGCATCGGACTTGATCTGCAAGGCCGCCGATGCCGGTGACGCCAACGGGCAATTCAATTGCGGGCTTCTTTACTCGGACGGCAAGGGCGTCAGTCAGGATTGGGCAAAAGCACTCGCCTACTGGAACAGGGCCGCAGGGCAACACCACGTGGCCGCCATCAACTATCTCGGACAGGCGGCCCAGAAGGCTCAGGGCGGCCCGGCCGATCCGGGTAAGGCATTCGGATATTTCCAGAAGACAGCCTCGGCCGGCAATCCGCTCGGCCTCTTCGAAATCGCAAAATCCTACGAACAGGGTAGCGGCATCGTCGCCGATCCCGTCAAAGCCTATGCCTATGCCAATCTCGCGGCGGCACGCGGTCTGACGGAGGCTGCCACGTTGCGTGACCGGATTGCGGCAACGCTTGTCGCCGCCGATATTGCAGAGGCCCAGGCGATGGCGCGGGATTGGAAACCGGTTCCCATCGAAAACGCGAGCAAATAAGCATGGGCCGGGGTCTCGTCTTTTCCCTGCGGATCGCAGCCTGCTGCCTCGCCGCCTCTGTTAGTTGGCACACATACGCCGTCGCGCAACCTGCAGCAGACGATTGGCAAGTTACGTGCCCGACGGCGGAGCGCTGTCAGCTTACGCAGGCTCCGGTTGCCCCCGATGGGGGCGTTCCACATTTTCTGATGGCGGTTTCAAAAGCCGATACCGGTCAGCTTTACGGCGTGGTCACCGCACCGCTATCGGTTTACCTCGTTCCGGGGATCGAGTTCCAGGTCGATCAACGCCGACCGTTCAAGGCGCTGTACGAAATCTGCGACAATCTGGGTTGCCATGCCGGCTTCAAGTTTTCCGGAACCGTGCTCGAGGCATTCCGCAAAGGCAATTCCGCGCGGTTGCGTATCGCCGTCAGCAAGACAAAGGCCATAGACGTGTCCTTATCGCTCAACGGGTTTTCCGAAGGGCTGAAAAAGCTTGAGGAACAGCGGCCATGACCTTGCGCCTCCGATTTCCCGTCCCGCCTTGTTTCGGCCTGCTTGCCCTTATGATTACCACGCCCGTTGCCGGTGCGGAGCTTGAACGCGCCCGCCTCGCCTTTCAGAACAGCCAATATGCCGAAGCCTACGAGCTTTTCTCAAAAGGAGAAGCTGAAGGCGACACGGAAAGCGCTTATTTGAAGGCACGCATGATCGAGCTTGGACTTTCAGGCAACAGTGCGTCCCCTCAGTCCGCTGGCGCGATTTATCTGCGCGGCGCAGCCCAAGGGCACGCCCCTTCGATGAACCGGGTCGGCCTGATGTATTTCCGGGGCGATCTGGGGATCGCCCGCAACGACAGACAGGCGCTCGGATATTTCGAACGAGCAGCCCGCGCCGGCAACGCCAACGCCCTTTTCAACCTCTCCCGTTTTCATCTTTTGGGAACGGGGGTTACCAAAAACGAGGCCGAAGCGCTGAGGCTTATGCGGCAGGCGGCTGACAAGGATCACGTGCTGGCGCTCAACACGCTCGGCGCCATTCTGGCCGGTAGGCCGGATACACGCGACCGCAAACAGGCGCGCGCGTATTTCTTGCGATCGGCGGCGCTTGGTAACGCTGTCGGTTTGTTCCAGACGGGCCTTTATGCGCTGCACGACGGTGGCACACGGGAAAATCTACGTCTGGCCCATCGTTATTTCAACCTCGCATCAGCGCGGGGTCATCCCGAGGCGCGACGCGTGCTCACCGAAATCACCGCACAGCTTTCCGAAGAGGATCGCCTGATCGCCCAGTCGCAGGCGCGTGACTTTCGCGCGCAAGATCCCAAGACAGGGGAATAAAGATGACCCGTCTCTCGCTTATGTCTTTTTCACCGGTTGCCAGCCTGCTGCTCGGCTTGGCCGGGCCCGCATGGTCGCAAGATACCGAGCGGCTCGGACAAAACCTCGGCGACAGGCTGCAAAACCAGAGCAATGCGGAAACCGAAGCGGAACGCCGGCGGCTGGATCGCGCCCGCGCTGCACGGGACCGGGAGTCCGATCTTGCTGTCGAAACCGCACTGCCAGGGCCAAAACCGGGCGGACCGTGCTTTTTTATCCGGTCGTTGCGCATCAGCGGCCATGAGCCATTCGGCAAGAAGCCGGGAGGCTATTCAGGCCTGATCGGAAAATGCGCCACCGCTGCGGATATCGCGGCGGCAGTCGGCCAGATCAACGAATACTATCGGGCGCGAGGCTTCATAACGACGCGGGCTTATTTACCGGTTCAGGACATCTCGAAAGGCGTGCTCGAAATCACAATCGTTCCCGGCCGCGTCGAGGGTTTCGTTTATGGCGACGGACGTCAGGCCGACAGCCGCATCGATGCGGCGTTTCCGAACGAGCGGGGAGATTTGCTGAACCTGCGCGATCTGGAACAGGGGCTGGACAACTATAACGCGCCCCAGTCAGCACGCGCCAAGTTTCGGCTCATTCCTGGCGAACAGCCCGGCGGCTCCTTCGTCCAGGTTCTGGCCGAAGACAGCAGACAGTTTTATGGGCGGCTCGCAACGGTCAATGACGGCTTCCGCAGCACGGGCATTGTCAAGACCACCGGCACCCTCGGCGTGGACAATCTGTTCGGCCTCAACGATCAGATCAGTCTCGCGCTCACGAGCACACCGTTCGATGATCGCGACATACGATTTGCGGATGCGGTCGCGGTCAGCGCCAATGTTCCCTACGGCAACTGGCTCTTCGGCCTCGATGTGGGGGCCAGCCGATATCACTTCATGCTGGATGGCATCAATCAGTCTTATCCTGTGAGCGGGCGCACATCGCACGTGTCGCTGACCGCCGAACGGTTGCTGATGCGGGATGAGAACAGCAAGCTTTTTGCCTATGGCGCTCTCAAATTAAGCCACTCTCGCAGCTTCGTCGAGGGATACGAAATCGAGAGCCAGAGACGCGATCTGACGACCGCCACGCTCGGCTTTCGTGCCGAAAGCACCTTCGATTTCGGGCGCATCGATTTCGACATCGGTTCCCGTTTCGGCATCAATGCTTTTGGCGCCAATGTTCCGCCGAAGAGCGCGGTTGACCCGCAATTCGATCTATTTTTTGCCCGTCTGGGAGTGAAGGCTCCGCTTGGCGACAGTCCCTTCACCTACAAGGGCACGCTTTCAGGTCAATGGAGCGACGACAGCCCTCCAGGCAGCGAATTTTTCTCTGTTGGAGGATGGGGTAATGTTCGCGGCTTCCACGACGACAATATGTACGGCCCGAGCGGCATCTATCTGCGCAACACGTTGGAATGGCAGGCATGGCAGACCCCGGACGTCAACCTCACCTTCCGTTCCGGCGTGGATGTCGGCTACGTCGAGCCGCTGGCGCTCCGGGTCTGGAACCAGAAGCACATCGTTGGCGCGAGCCTTGGGGCTGAGCTGGAATTCGCCGGCGGCCTCAAGCTGACTGTCGATGTCGCCCACGCGCTCGACCGCCCGTCCGATTTCAAGGCCGGCAAGACGATCGGATACGTCGGGCTGGTGGCAAAGTTCTGATAACACTCGGTAAAAGGGGCCGGATAGCCGCCCTTCGATAAGCCGGGACACACCGGACAGCATGCCGGGTCCTCGGATCTGAGACTGTTCGCAAGCACAACCAGAATAAAACAGCCTGCTCGGATGATCCGAACGGGACGGAGAGACTTTGGCCATGAACAGCCTGATCAAACGTTTCATTTCCAGCTTCATGGCTGGGCTTATCGCTTTTCAGCCCGTTCTCGTGCGCGCCAGCGACATCAGCAACGTTCGGCCGGACACCGGCCCCCGCCCCCACCTCGACCAGTCCTACAATGGTTCGGACGTTCTCAACATTGCCCGTCCGAATGACAGCGGCGTCTCCCACGACGTCTATAACCGGTTCTCCGCCGGCGACCTGATCCTCAACAACTCGCCCGTCAATTCCAAGACGCAGCTTGGCGGCTGGATTGAGGGCAATCCCAACTTCCAGCGCGGTGACGCGGCGAAATTGTGGATCGGCGAAGTTATCGGCGGATCCGCCTCTCAATTGAACGGCGTTCTCGAGGCCGCCGGCAGCAAGCTCGATATAGTCCTCGCCAACGAATACGGCATAACGTGCAACGGCTGTGGCTTCGTCAACACAGATCGTGTGACGCTCTCAACCGGCGTCCCCCGGTTTTCTGCGTCCGGCGCCTTCGAAGGACTTGACGTCAGACAAGGCACGGTAACGATCGGTGAGGCGGGCCTGAACCCGGAGACGCGCGTCTCTCTCTCCGACGTCTCCCGCGTCGATGTCATTGCGCGCGCCGCCGCGGTCTACGGCAAGCTGCGGGCGCAGAATCTCAATATCGTCGCGGGCTCCAACGCCGTCGATTACAACTGGAGCTATGATGCCGCCACCGGCCAGGTGAACGGTGTCAGGCCGCTCCTAGGCAAAGGCGACGCACCGGCCCTTGCCGTCGACGTTTCAGCGCTCGGCGGCATGTATGCCAATGCGATCCAGATGATCGCAACCGAACGTGGCGTCGGCGTGCGGCTCGACGGCACCAGGGCGTCCGGCTCGGACATCGTGCTCGATGCCTCCGGACGTCTCAACGTCGTCGGCCAGGGGATCCAAGTAAAGCAGCGAGTCATAGCCCGGGCCAAGGGTCCAATCCTGCTCGAAGGCTCCATCATCTCCGAAAACAACGATCTTGTCAGGGTCGAAAGCAGGGACACGCTTACAGTCAGAAAACAGGTCAGTGGCGGCGCAGTCATTCTAGAAGGCGCCGGCGACACCTTTATCGGGGCGGTCGTCAAAGGCCGCGAATCCCTTGACGTTCGATCGGTAGCCGGCAACACGACAATCGCCGCCGATGCGTCACTCACCGCAGCGAAGATCGAAATCGCCGCCGGAAATTCTGCTACGGTTTACGGTTCCGTCAAGGCGGATGAAACGTTGCGCATAGCCGCCACCGATCAGGCCGTGACGGCGGACGGCGCGCAGCTAGGCGGAAAGAACGTCAACATCGAAGGCGGTACCGTCCACACCGGCGGCCGTATCGACCCGGAAGGCGATCTCACCATCCGTTCGGTGAAAGAGGCGACCAATACCGGCGAGCTTTCCGCCTCCGGCGTGTCGGTCATCTCCGGAACCAATTTCACCAATCGCGGTACCATCGTTGCACGCGATATCGCCAAGCTCGATGTTGGAACACTGCGCAATTCCGGCAAGATTACCGGTACAAGCCTGACCGGCGACGCACGTGGCGATATCGAAAATTCCGGCGTGCTGGCGGCAGATGGCGCCATCAATCTCAAATCGGCCGGAGCACTCAGCACCCTCATCGGATCGGATATTTCGGGACAGGACGTTGACCTGTCGGGCGACCGTATCGACCATACCGGCACCCTTGTGGCACGCGAAAGCGCATCCCTCATTGCCGGCCCGGCAGGGCTCGACAATCGCGGCACCATCAAGGCGCAATCGGCGCTTCTCGAAAGTGCCGCCGCGATTACCAATGGCGCTACGATAGCGACGGACGGCAAAACAACGATCAAGGCCGCCACCCGCTTTGACGCCCTTGCAGGCTCGGTGCTGCGTGGCGGATCGCTCGTCATCTCCGCCGATACGGTCTCGACAGCCGCTACCATCGCCGGAGTGGATCGGGTCGACATAGTCGCCGGCTCTGGCGGCCTCGATCAGAGGGGCACGTTGAGCGGCGGGGTCGTGGCGATCACCTCCACCCAAGGAACGATTGCCAATAGCGGGATCATCTCCGCCGGCACCCTGCTGACTGCCGAGACGCAGTCTGCAATCACCAACGCCGCCGTCCTGATCTCCGGCAAGGACATGCGTCTTTTCGCACGGCAGATATTCAACAATGGCGGCGTCATCTGGGCAAACAATTCCGTCACGCTTGCAGCCAATGCGGCTCTCGCCAAGGCCCAGCTCGTCAGAAACGAAACCGGGCGGATCGAAGCCTTCCAGGGCGATCTCGTGATCAGGGCCGACGAGGTGCTGAACCTCGGCAAGGCGCCTTCGCTTTCGACAGGCCAGATCATCAAATGGACCGAGAAGGGCGAGTCCGAAAAAATCAACCCCCTGGAACAGATCGTCAAGTTGATCGAGCCGACTTTTCTCGGTGCCGATGGCAAGGTGCTTCCACAATATGCCGGCGCCTATGCCGCCTTGTGGGCCGATGTCGTCAGGGGTGGCAAGACGCTGTCCGGTCAAAGCCGGTTGATCCTCAAACAAAGCGTCACGACTGAAAGCGGCGCAAGCCTTGCTGACAATTTCCAAACGCTCTGGTCCGGCATGTTCGCCAGGGCCAACGCCGCGGGCACGCCAGACCCGGCACAAGCCATGCGCGCGCTCGTCAATCCGGCGATATTCGATGCAAATGGGGTGGTCCTGCCCACCCATGCAAGCGCCTATGCGGCGCTTTGGGAAACGCTTGCCAGCGGCGGCAGCACCGTTTCCAATGCGGTGAAAGCGATCTTGAAACCATCCTCGCTGGTGGTTCTGGAACAGAGGACGGACCCCGTGACACGCGTGGTCACGACGATCTATTCCAACACGCTGGTCAACGGCCCGGCCGGCATGTGGGCCGCCATGATGGCCGAAGCGGGCGCATCCTACGATATCGTCAAAATCCTCTACCAGGACCGCTTCGCCAAGGACGGGCGCGCCGCCGAATTCGTTGCCGGGCGCAATATCGATATCGAAGCCGGCAAGATCGACAATATCCACGGCACCGTTTCGGGCGGCAAGGATATCCGCATCGTGGCGAACGAGATCAGGAACGAGGCGTTGGGCGCATCGCAGTTCCTTGTCGAGGTTCACAAGAAGCCGAGCTGCTTCACCTGCCATTCAGGCAAAACGGAATTCTACGACACATTCGGCGGACGTATCGAGGCCAACGGAAAGCTCTCGATCCAGGGAAACCTGCAGAACATCACGAGCAAATCCTCCGAGCTTTCGACAGCAGACGTGCTGCAAAAGCTCAACGACTATATCGCGCAGAAGAAGGCCGAAGGCGATGCCGATCTTGCCGGGGTTCCTCCGGCCACGCGCAAGAATTTCGAGTTTCATGAAAACCGGAAGGACGATTTCTCAGGCCCGGTTCAGGGCGACGGAAACGATATCCGCACTGTCAAAAGCGCTGATACCGGCTCCAGCACCACGGTCGATACCGGCACGGATCCGGCCATCACCGCGGTCGATATCGCTGAAATCGCCAACTCGCTGAAACCGCTCGGCCCCATCGATCCGAGGCTCGATCCCACCGCCACCGTCGACATGCTGCTTTCCGCCGGTCTTAACACGCTAGCGGAAACCAACCCCGAATATACCGAATACGCCAACTTCATCACCTCCAACTACATGATGAAACAGGGCCGGCTGGCCTATCGCGACGACATCGTCAACAACACGCAGGAGACGATCCGCACTGCGCTCTCCAAAGCGGAACAGCGCACCCCCGCCGTTCCCGATACTGCCTGGCGGGATAAGGCCGTTCAGGTGCCCGCGCCCGACGGTTCTGGCATGCGTACGGTCTATCCCGCCTCCGAACCGCTGACGCTCAACCCCGGCGGCGCGCTGATCCGCGCAGGCGAGGTCACCGTCGCCGGCGGCCGCATCGACACCAGCGGCCGGATCGAGGGCCTTCGCGGCGTCTCCCTGTCGGCGAATACCATCGAGGCAAAGGGCGGCGCGATTACAGCGGCCGACGGCAAGGTGTCGCTCACCTCCGGCGGCTCCACCCTGCTCGATCAAACCGTCATTGACGCCCGCGCCGTCGATATCGTCGCCGGCCGGGATTTCACCGGCAAGGCCATCTCGATCTCGGCCCGCGAAAACGCCTCGATTCTCGCGGCCGCTGGCGCCAGCATCACCGCGCTCGAACAGCGGCTTTCCGGCAAGCGCGGCAACGCCACTTACACCACCGTCAGCCATTCCACCTCCTCGCTCAAGGCCGGCGGCGATCTTTCCATCGTCAGCCTCGGCGATCTCACCCTTGCCGGCGTCGAGGCCAAAGCCGGCGGCAGCCTCAGCCTCACCGCGATGGGTGATGTCACCCTCGCCCCGGTCGAAAACAGCCTCGAGCTGAAAGACCACGCGAAGAAATCGCGCCTCGATATTTACGAGCTCGACAGCGTCGTCACTTCGCTGTCCGGCGGCTCCGACGTCTCCATCACCGCCGGCGGCGGCGCGACGCTCATCGGCACCGATATCGACAGCGGCGGCAAGGTGCGCATCGCCGCCGAAAACGATGTCGTGCTCGCCGCCGCCCAGGATATCTACTCTTACGAGCGCGAGACGAAATCCGGCAACTGGTTCCGCAAGAAGCAGACCCGCGAGAGCGAGACCCGCGTCACCAATACAGGCACCGATATCTCCGCCAGCGGCCATATCGAAGTGGTGTCCGCCGCCGGCAACCTCGTGACCGCCGGCTCACGCTTCGCCTCCACCGAGGGCAACGTGGCGCTCAAAGCCGTCAGGGGCGACATCTATGCCGGCACCTATACCGATATCTTCCGCAAGACCCATGAAAGCCGCAAAAGCTACCTCGGCGGCCTGTTCAGCTCAAACAGCCGCTCGCTCACCGACAACCGCTTCGCGACAGGCACGGCGGCCCTTGCCGGTCTCGACCTGACGCTGGTCTCCGGCGGCGACACGACGCTGGTCGGCACGCAGCTGAAGGCCGGCGGCCGGCTGTCCGTCGAAACCGGCGGCGATTTCTCCATCACCGCCGCCATCAGCAGCATGAGGAAGGAGTATTTCTCCCACAGGGTCGGCGCCATCACCATGACGACGATCACCGAGAACAGTTTCAAGGAGATCGCGACAGCCGCCACCCTGATCGCCGGCGGCGGCATCGGCTTCGACATCAGGGGCAAGGCCAGCCTCACCCTTTACGATTACGCCGGCGTCGACAGCAAGGAACTGCGCACGCTTTATCCCGACGAATTGCTGAAGATCGCCGGGCTGGAGCTGATCAAAAAGCCGCTGGCCGACGAATATTTCTACGACAAGAAGGTGGCGCTCTCGCCGGCCTTCAAGGCGCTGGTGGCGCTCGTCGTCAGCACCTTCATCGCGCCCGGCATCGTCGGCGCCATCGCGCCGAACCTCAGCGGCGCGCTGCTGACGGCTGCGAAAGGCTTCACCTCCTCGCTCCTCGTCGGCAGCCTCGAAGGCGCCGTCTCCGGCAGATTCGATATCGGCGCCATCCTCAAGGATGCAGCCTTCGCCGGCGCGACCGCCGGGTTGACCAGCGCCGTCAGCATCAAATTCCCGGAAGGCAGCCTGCTGAATCAGAGCCTGCTTGGCGGCTTCGGCAACGGCCAGCTGACGATGGGCAACATTCTCAACGGCGCGCTCGACGGCGTCATCAAATCCGGCCTCTCCTCCGCCTTCTACGGCACCGACTTCGGAACCGGCTTCACCAAGGAACTGCTCAACACCGTCGTCAGTCTCGCCATGGCCGATGTGCAGGGCGCGATCGGCGACCTCGGGCTCAGGCTCGGCTTCGAGGACGGCTCGCTGCCCTCGATGCTGCTGCATGGCGCTGTGGGCTGCGCCGCAGCATCCGCCACCGGCGATGCCTGCGCGGCCGGAGCGGCCGGGGCCATGGCGCAATCGCTTTTTGCCGGCTACGTCAAATCAAAGGCCAATGCGCCGAAGCTTGCCGATTACGCCACGCCGCAGGCCTATCAAAAGACCCAGGCCGAATGGAGCCAACGGCAGGCCAAGCACGCCTCGGTCGTGGGTGCTGCCGCAGGCTACTTCTTCTCGGAGGGCAAGGGCAGCAACGTCTCCGCCGCCGCAGCCATAGCCAGATCGGGGTTCGAGAACAATTATCTTGGGCTGCATGATATCGAGGCCTACAAAAAAGCTTTGGCCACCTGCGAAAGCGCCGCCGACTACAAGGCTTGCGCGAATAGCGTCTGGCAGAATGGCGGCTTCGCCGAAATCTATGTGGCGAACCAGCAAAGCTTCATCGCCTGCATGGCGGCCAACGACTATGCCTGCGTCGACAGACACGTCAACAGCATCACCGAAGCCCGGACCAAAGCGTTGGAACTGCGCCAACATATGGTCAACCGGATGCCGGTCGGCACGGTCAGCGATCCGAACGCCTATGCGTTGCTGCAGATCGAGGCCTATTACGGCGTTTCCGTCAATGACGCTCTGCTGTTCCGCAACCGCATCTGCGGCGGCGTAACAACTGCGGAATGCAAGGCCAGCCTCAACGATATTGGTGATCTGAGGAACGAGGAGAGTCTGCGAAATCTCGGCCTGCTGCTGCTGGCGGGCACGGCCGGGGCGGCGCTCGCTCCCGAAATCGCCCTCGCCTGCCTTGCAAGCCCGCTGTGCGTGCGCGCCCTTACCGTGCTCGACACCGCCGGCACCGTCACCGCCCTGCAAGGCTGCGCCGAGGGCGATGCGATCAGCTGCGCCTTTGTTCCAAAGCTGGGCAAGGCTGGCGGATATGCCGATGATGTTGCCGGGGCCGGCAAAGTAAAGAGAACAGTCTCTGTTGACGATATCCCAAGTATTGGCCCCACACCCGGTAAGGGAGGTTTCTCTGACTGGTTTGATGACTTGAATGCTGATGACTTTGTTGCATATTGGTCCAATCCCGCGACAAAAGCCAAAATGCAACGCCTGCTTCGCGAGCCAGGTGGATTCCATGAATGGGCCATGGTTTCAAGAGCGGATAAGTTTCACGATTGGGGCTTCAGTGCGCGGGATATTTGGTCATTCAGGACTAGCACTAAGAATTTGACATGGATAAATCCGCAAACTGGCTTGCCCGGCAAGCATGGAGGGAGTGGTTCTGGTACTTTTCACTTTGAACTTGGTCAACTGATCGATAATAGTAGCAATGTTGGAGAGTTAAATTCAGGTCTTATTAGCCTTGGACATCGCTGGAACATTCCAAACATCTCCACTCTAATTAGGAAATAGTGTATGCATACAATATATCTCGGTTACTCGGCAGTTTTGTCGGGAGATGAAATGATAAGGTATTTTGATATTGACCCAGATCACGAAGAGGGCATTTCAAAATTTGAGCAGTCATTTGGCTCTGAATATATCGAGCCGGGTAGCTTTGAAGTTTATGATAGAAAAGAATATGAAGAATTTTGGTTTGATGTTGATATATTTGCTAAGCTTGCGCCTTTTGAACCAGATTCGGGGCTAGTTTCTAAGATTGATTTTTCTTCTGCCAAGTCAATTTTTTACATTGAGACATCGATCGTTGCGATAAAAGAGAATGATGTTATAAAATTAATTGGACCAATGACTATTAGTAAATTTGATTTCGAATAATGTCCTATATCTTTCGAAAATGAAGGCGCAAACCGGCGGTGACTGGCAAGCATTCACTTTGACGATCGACGCGGACTGCTGTGATCGACAAAGTTCGAATATCCGGATCGATCCTCACACAGGCGGGCGCTTGAATGTTGGCTTCAACAAGCCCCGTACCATCGCAGCAGCGGACGCTGGCGTGCCGAGCCCAAATCGTCCGTAACCTGACGCGTGAACAGGCTTAGGCATTCCGAAACGCTCGACGGTGCCTACGATACCTTCGGCGCTTACGACGGACCGAGGCTGCCGCAAGGGTTCGAGCCATATCGATGGACGCGCAGGCGAGGTCACCGTCGCCGGCAGCCGGATCGAGACCAGCGGCCGGATCGAGGGCCATCGCGGCGTCTCCCTGTCAGCGAATACCATCGAGGCAAAGGGCGGTGCAATCACCACCGATGGCAAGGTGTCGCTCACCTCCGGCGGCTCCACCCTGCTCGATCAAACCCTCTCGACACCCGCGCCGTCGATATCGTCGCTTGCCGGGATTTCACCGGCAAGGCCATCTCGATCTCGGCCCGCGAAAACGCCTCCATTCTCGCAGCCGCCGGCGTCACCATCACCGCGCTCGAACAGCTTTCCAGCAAGCGTGGCAACGCCGCCTATACCACCGCCAGCCATTCCAATCCGCCACCCCCACTCCTTGCAGCCGACCAAAAAGCACCGGCTGCAACCGCAAACCTAGAATGAACCGGCGAAGATTTCCGCCAGTCGTTCCATGCCGGCCTGATCGTCAGTATCAAATCGTGAGGGCAGCGGGCTATCGAGATCGATGACGCCGATCGTCTCACTACCTCGAAAAATCGGGACGACCAGTTCCGAGCGCGAGGCTGCGTCACAAGCGATGTGGCCAGGGAAGGCGTGGACATCCTCAACCAGGATCGATGACTTCCGCTCAATGGCGGTGCCGCAGACACCGCGGCCAACAGGGATGCGAACACAGGCGGGTTTGCCCTGGAACGGTCCAAGCACCAGTTGCTCGCCCTTCAACAGGTAGACGCCCGCCCAATTGAGGTCAGGCATCGTCTGATAGATCAGCGCCGACATGTTGGCGGCATTGGCGATCATGTCCGTCTCTCCCTCTAACAAACCTTGCAGCTGCTGGGCGAGCGCGCGGTAAAACCCGATCTTGTCGGCAATGTCGATCGACGCCGCTTCAAACATGTCTGTCACCTTCCTCAAATCGTCCCGGCTGACGGCTGATATCAAATACCGTTCTTGGCGACCAGCACGGGCTTCTCGCGAAAATCCCTTGCAAACAGCTTGCGCAGGTTTTCGAGCTTCGGCAGGTCGTTATAGACGATGTAAGGATAGGTCGGATTGTTCGTCAGGAAATCCTGGTGGTAGGCCTCGGCGGGATAAAAAGCATGGCCGGGCTCGATGGTCGTCACGATCGCCGCGTCGTAAAGACGTGCCTTGTTGAGCTGGGCGATGTAAGCTTTCGCGACACGGCCCTGATCCTCGTTTTCGGGAAAGATGGCGGAGCGGTATTGCGTGCCGATATCGGGCCCCTGCCGGTTGAGTTCGGTCGGATCGTGGGCCACGGAAAAATAGATCTGCAGCAGATGGCCATAGGTCACCTGCTTCGGATCGTAGGTTACCTTCACCGCCTCCGCATGGCCGGTCTTGCCGCTTCCGACCGACTCGTAATTCGCCGTCTGCCTTGCGCCACCCGCATAACCGGAGACAGCGTTTTTGACGCCGCTCACATGCTGGAAGACGCCCTGCACGCCCCAGAAACAGCCGCCTGCAAAGACCGCCGTTTCGGTGGCTGCAGTGCCTGGGGAAACATCTGCCGCAGGCGCCGGAAGGGCTATGCCTTCCTGTGCCGATGCGACATTCAGACCTGCCAGTATTATCGCGGATCCGATGGCCAGCCTGGCCGTTACCGCTTTCCAGGCAAACATGCGTCTCATGACCTTTTCCTTTCAACCGAAGGTGAATGCATAGGCTTCGGGATCAGCGTCCAGAAAGCGGATTGCGAATGTGTGATCCTCGACCGGACCGTTCTGGCGGACGAGTTGATAAAGGCGCTGTTCGGTAATGGTGCCGTTTCCTTCAGCGTCGATATCCATGCCATGATCGCCACGCGGCGGTTTGCCATCAATCGTGACCTGGAAGCGAACCGGCTTGCCGTCTGCACCCGGACCAAGAACCAGATGCAGGTCCCGAGCCCGAAACCGATAATAGATGCCGCCACCGCTGGTATTCAGTGCCGCATGTTCGGCGCCGACGGTCCAGTTGCCCGTCAGGCCCCATTCGTTGCGCCGGGGCTTTTCCTCGATATAGGCATGGGCCTCGTCGTTGACGATACCACCTGCACCGATGAAGTTCTGCGCCCGTTCGTAACCGACATAGGTTTCCGGCGATTGCACGTCGGCCGTGTCGGAGGCCGCCTGTGCACCGCCCGCATTGACCGCAACGATATCCGAGCCGACATCCGTCTTTCCCGCTTCTGCGAGAAGCTGCTGGATGACGCGCTCCGACCGGTCATAGTCTCCCTCACCGAAATGATGGTAACGGACCCGCCCCTTTGCATCGATGAAGTAATGTGCCGGCCAATATTGATTATTGAATGCCCGCCAGATCGCATAATCATTATCGACGGCCACGGGGTAACCGATGTCGAGATCGGCAATTGCCTTTTTGACATTGTCGATGCGCTTTTCAAAAGCGAATTCCGGCGCATGCACGCCGATCACGACAAGTCCCTGATCCCTGTATTTCTCGGCCCAGGCGCGGACATAGGGGATGGCTCGCAGGCAGTTGATGCAGGAATAGGTCCAGAAGTCGACAAGCACGACCTTGCCCTTCAACTGCTCCATGCTGAGAGGTTGCGAGTTCAGCCATTCAACTGCGCCCGCAAGCGACGGAACGGTTTCTTCGACCGGAAGCTGTTCTGCGGTGGATGTCGACGGCTTGCCCAGCATCATCGCGTTCGAGCCGCTCATCGCGGCCGGATTGCCGGGCATCATTGCCGGGCTGTTTGCCTGCATGGCAGGATTGCCCTGCATCGCGCCGCCTTGCATCGTGCCATTCTGCGCGGCATCCTTCGGCATCACCGTCGACGGCTTCATCGCGCCGCCTTCGGCCATATCCTGGCCGGGTCTGCCGCCCAATCCGTCAATCAGTTTCTGTTCGAGCACGGATGTGCTGGCAAGCGACGCCTGCGTCAGGAAGCCGGTATCAAGGCCGAGCCCGATTGCGGCGACCGCGACAAGCACGGCAACGCCCAGACCACGCCGGATCCATTCCCCCGCCCCGATCGAGCGCTTCATTGCCTGGAAAACCCGTCCGCCGATCAAAAGCGCAAGCATCAAAGATGTCGCCGCGCCAAGCGCATAGGCAAGCAACAGAACCGAGGTTCCGACATTGGCGCCCTGCAGTGCCGCTCCGGTGAGAATGAGGCCAAGGACCGGTCCTGCGCAGGGGGCCCACAGGAGGCCAGTGGCAACACCGAGGATCAACGATCCGACAATCGCCGAGCCGCGACTTGTTTCCCGGTCTGCTGATTGCGAAAGCCTCGCGCCCAGCGCCACCAGCGGCCGCGTCAGACGCTCCGACAATGACGGGAACAGCAGGAATAGGCCAAAGACCGCCAGCAGGGTGATGGCGGCCATCCGTCCATATTCATTGGCTTCGACCGCCCAGCCACCCCCAACTGCGGCGAGCGTCGCCACACCGGCAAAGGTCGCCGCCATGCCGACCAGCATGGGAAGAATGCTGGTCATGAACGGTCGGCCGGCGCGCGCAAAAACAAACGGCAAAACCGGCAGGATGCAGGGGCTGACGATCGTCAGCACACCGCCGACATAGGCGAGAAGAAAGAGTAACATCACAATATTCCCTGTCGGTCAGGCCGACGCCGGATGGAAATTCAGCGCCACGCCGTTCAGGCAATAGCGAAGGCCCGTGGGCTTGGGACCATCATCGAAAACGTGACCGAGATGGCCGCCGCAACGCGCGCAATGGACCTCCGTTCGCACCATTCCAAGAGAGGCGTCCTGCGTGGTGCCGACCGCGTTTTCCAGTGGAGCCCAGAAGCTGGGCCACCCGGTTCCGCTTTCGAATTTGGTGGTCGAGGAAAACGCCTCCTGATCGCAACCGGCACAGGCGAAGTTGCCGCGGCGCTTTTCATGCAGCAATGGGCTGGAACCCGGATATTCCGTGCCCTTTTTCCGCAAAACCTCATATTGATCCGGGGTGAGGCGTTTACGCCATTCCTCATCGGTCAACGTTATGGGAAAAGAACCCGTCGCGGCAAACGCCCGCCCACCACCGAGCTGAAGTCCAATCGCTACGAATGCTGCGCCTTTGAGAAGCTCTCGTCTATTCACCATTGCTCGATCCTCCCGTTGAACCAGTTCTCAGAGTATTTACGAGGGCGAAGCCGAGGAAGTTACAGCCCTCGGAGCACATGTTCGTGATCGTAAGGCCCGCATATTTCCGCCCCTCTGGACTAGCCGTTGCTCACGCTGTTTGTCGTCCGCCATCACGACCCTGTGTTGATGCAGCATATAGCCGCCGATGCACTCTCTGGCATCGATATATTTTGCGCGATATATCGATGCATAATCCCCTGCCAAATGCGCGGACAGCGAGAGTAACCAATCATGACAAGTCTAAACCCTGTCAGCATTGAGCCGATCGCAACCTGCCCTCGGATCGATTTAAGCCTACTCGCTTCCAGGACAAGGGCAAGTCGCACAATAATCGAGTGTCTCCAAGAGATAGCGGATACAGCATACGCGGCGCAGACGTTTGGGCCCATCATCTTTTATGGGATAGACAATAGGCCGATGAAGTGGGTTGCGAGTCCCGTCAGAAAGACGGCTTGTCTCAAGAAGCACGAACGCATGGTCCAGACCGCTTGTTCTGGATTGCAGAAGCGCTTCGCAACTGCGCGCAGTTCCCTCGAACATGTTGCCGGCATTGCTCCACAGGACGTTGCGTGAAAGGCCGCTCGCATCCGCAATCGCGCTCACGACCACGGCCAGATTGTCCCTGACCAGAAAGTCGAAGCGCTCTTCCGGTGAAGCTGCTGCAACAGGACCACCAAAGGACGAGAGGCGCACCGAAACGATGTCACCATCACCATTCACCTCAAGGCTTATCTTCTCCGGCGTGAGCGGGACACGCCAATCGGCAAGGATCGCCGCAGCAACCGCTGGCTTCACAATGGAAGCGAAATACCGTTTGGACCATTCACTCGCGACTGCTTCGTAAACCGGGTGGCACCCATGTCGGCGACCATAGTTCCTGAGTAGCCTCTCGAAGCGACGCGGCTCCAGAAGCTCGGCAAGGAGAAGATCGCCACGCCGTTTTCGCTGAAACAGCGAACGGGAACCGACAGGGGTCGATTGTTCAAAAAGGCAGCTCAGTATTTCTGTCCGCAGCATCAGCCGTCCAGCAACTTCAATCGAACTGACTGGTAATCTCGCCGACCAGCTTCTGCAATGACGCCGTCGAGCCGAATGGCCAGGTCGTGGCGCCTGCCACCATGACATTGCCTTGCGCGACGATCGGGAGTACCGGCCAAAGTGCGGCGTTGCGGAGGTCGTCCGGTATCGACTCCGACAGTATGAACAGGGTGCACTGACCATCCAGCGCGGCGAGCCCTTCGAGGTCGATCGTCGTAAAGCCGAATGGTTGCGGCGGCAGGTCCATGGCGGCCGTAAACCCTATCCTCTGCAACAATCCGGCGATGGCCGAGTTGGGTGCGAATATCCGCAGGCGCGGCACGCCCGGCAGGGGCTGGGCCACGATCAGCTCCCGCCCCGAAACCGTGCTGCCGAGCCGGGTCTTCAAAATCTCCATGCTCTCATCAAACCGGGCCAGCAGTGCAGCGGCTTCATCCGCCCGGGCAAGTGCCGCCCCGGCCTGAGTGACGCTGCGATAGACGGCCGCCAGCATGTCGCCGTCGGCAGCCTGATCGTCAATCAGATGGGTCGGCGCGATATCGCCGAGCGCTGAAGCGAGTGATGCATGGCGGAAACGGGAGGACAGGATGAGATCTGGCTGCAGCCTGCGAATGGCTTCAAGGCTCGGCTGCTGCCGCCGCCCGACATCGACAACATCACCAAGCCGGTCGTTCTCGACATTCACCCAGGCGCGGTAACCGGAAGGCTCCGCACATCCAACCGGCGAAATTCCAAGGGAAAGCGCAATTTCAGTAGCGGTCCATTCGAGGGTAACGATACGCCTGGGCACAGGCGCCGCAAACGATTTCGGCGTGGTGGCCAGAGCCACCACGCCGGTTATGAACGATCGTCTGCGAATTGCTGTTACCATTTAACGCTCACCGTGCCGACCACGGTCAATCCCTGACCGTAATAGCACTGCGTGGTCGTGTTGCAGCCGGCGACATAGGTCTTGTCGCCAAGATTATAACCATTGAGCTGGAAAGAGTAGCGATCATGTTCATAACGCGCGAAGGCATCCACCAATGTGTAACCCGGCACGAAGAATGAATTCGCCGTATCCCCCGCCGTCTTGCCGACGTGACGCGCACCCACGCCCAGGGTCAACTTCCCATCCCAGGCATCCGGCATCGGAACGTCATAGCTGACGAAGAGCGACTGCTGCTGCTTTGGAACCGTATAGGGCATCTTGCCGACCTGCGTTGCCGTTTCGCTCCGCGTAACTTCCGGGTCCTGCCAGCTGGCCGCAGCCGTCAGATTGACGCGATCCCAGAGCGTCGCGTTTGCCTCGAGTTCAATACCGCGGACACGCACTTCGTCGGTCTGATAATAGATGCCCGCGATGCGGTTTACCACGTTTTGCTGGGTCGCCTCGAAACCGGAAAGCGTGAGGCTGAAGTCCTCTCCCTTAGGCGCGTATTTGACGCCCACTTCCTTCAATTCGCCCGTCGTGGGCTTCAGCGGATCTGCCGCAAGCGTCAGGACCGGGGCAAACGAGGTGGAATAGACGGCGTAAGGAATGATGCCGTTGTCGAAGACATAGGCGGCCCCTACCCTGCCGGTGAAGGCACTGTGATTTCGCCTGTATTGTGTGGTGATGCCGCTGGACAGGGCCGTGCTGTCGGAATCGTTGTCCACATAATCCTGACGTCCGCCGGCCGTCAGTCTGAAGCCGCCGATCTCGATCTGATCCTGAAGGTAGATGCCCACCTGACGCTGTGTCTGGTCGAGACGTGTCGTCAATGTCGCCGGGGTCACGCCGATGTTGTAGACCGGGTTGAAAAGATCGAGTGTCGGGCCAGCACGCGAGCCGGTATCGTTGACGAGGTTCTGCCATTGCAGGTCGACACCGCCAAGCAGGGTGTGGCTGACGGGACCCGTATCGAACTTATATTCGAGATTGGTATCGAGTGCGGCAGCGTTGAGCGTCGGCTGCGCATTGTAGACCAGACGGGAAAGCGTGCGCTGATTGGCGGCAAGGCCGTTGCCGAACAGGTTCTGGTAGTTCACGTCGAGATAGGAATAGCGGAAATTCTGCCGCAGCACGAGATCGTCGCTGAAGGCGTGCTCGAAACGATATCCGACATAGGCCGTTTCCTTATCGTAGATCGCAAGCGACGGATCGCCATCGGAGAAATTGCGGGGGATCGTCAGTCCAAGTCTGTTCGCATAGACACTGCCTGCGGCCGGAATGAGCGACGGCACCTGGCCGGCATCATCCTTCATATAGGCGCCATATACCGTCAGGCTGGTATCCTCGTCCGGCGACCACTTTACCGTGGGGCTGATGGCGACACGGTCGTTCTTGCCGAAATCGTTCATCGCGTCGCTGTCACGCAGAACACCTTCCAGCCGGTAGCTCAGGCCAGAATCGGTACCGATGGGACCGGTCGCATCGAAACCGATCTCCTTCTGATTATAGCTGCCGAAACGCGTATAGAGTTCGCCGCCGGCAACATCTTTCGGGTCCTTGCTGATCATGTTGACGACACCGCCGACATTCGTCTGACCGAACAGTGCCGAACTCGGTCCACGCAGGACCTCCACGCGGTTCAGGAAATACGGCTCCACACGAAAGCCCGCATAACCGCCGGTCTGGTTGGCGATCTGCGGCACCCTCAGCCCATCGAGATAAAGGTCTGCGGCAAAGCCGCGAATGGTAAAGTAGTCAGAGCGCGGGTCGTTGCCATAACGCTGGCCGTTGACGTTCGAGCTATAGAGCAGACTGTCCGCTACGGTCTGCACGGCACGATCGGTCATGGCGCCCCGCGTAATGACGGAAACCGACTGCGGCGTTTCCGCAACGGGCGTGGATGTTTTCGTTGCGGAAGCGGAATCCCGCGCCACGTAGCCGCGCTGTTCAACGCGCGCGCCCTTGGCCGCTGCCTTTCCCTGTACCACGATAGGCTCGAGCTGCGTGGAGCCGTTGGCATCCTGCGCAAACGCCACTGCCTGTCCGGCAATCACGCCCAATGCGACGCCGGACGTCAAAATGAAAAGCCGCGCGCGTCTGGAGGAAAAAGCAGATGGCTTGCGAGTTGTGAGGCCGGTGTGTTGCATTATGCGGAACCTGTCGTGTGATTACTGCCGGAGCGGGTAAAGACCTCGGAGTTTTCCGCCACAAAGCCATATCCCGCCGCATTCGGCCGCTTAAGTAGACTTTTTTTATCATCATTGTCAGGTCAAACTTGATCGCAGACGGGCCATTAAATGGCCTGAATGAACCAAAATAGCGAAATAACCAATAATCGGGTCATCTTTTCCTTTTGAAAAAACAGATGCGTCCGTCTATTGCTCCATTCATGACAATGCACACCAAGTTTTTCTGGTCCGGTTGCATTGGGAGATACAATGAAACAGCCACAAAAGGCCGTTGACCTTCAAAACGTGCCAAGGCCCGTGGCCGCGATGGCGCGCATATATGAAAAGAGCGTCGATTTCGGCTGGCACAGCCATCGACGGGGCCAGTTGCTGCAGATTGTCGACGGTTTCATGACCGCTCGCACACCCGATACCTCATTCATCATTCCGAGCGGATACGGTCTGCTGATTACCCCGGATATTCCGCATGCGGTGAGGTCCCATGGGCGTGTGTCCATGCAGTCGCTTTATATCGAGCCCGAACCCGGTCTGGCATTGCGCTGGGAGCCGACGCGCGTCATCTCCACATCCGTGCTCCTGTCGGCGGCGGTTGGATCCTTTCTAGAACAGCCGACGCTTTATGATGAAGATGGCCGCGGTGGACATCTGGCAGCCCTGATCCTTGAAGAGATCGCCAACGCGCAGGAGGGTCCTTTCGCGCTTCCGATGCCAAGCGACAAACGCCTTCAGCGCTTGTGCCGGGACCTGTCCGAAACACCGGCGATCGACCTTGATATCGACCACTGGGCCGACAATCTCGGCATGAGCCGCAGGACCATGACGCGAAAGTTCCGCACTCAGACCGGCATGAGTTTTGCCGAGTGGCGACGCCGCCTGCGCATGGCGCATGTGATGCGCAGGCAGGCGGAAGGAGCGCGCCTTGAGGAGGCGGCAGCGGATGTCGGTTATCGCAGCCTGTCATCGCTGCGAAAGGCGATGCGCGAGGTTGCAGTTTGAACAGCACGCAGATTGATATGCCCGCTGCGCAGGCGAGCGGTTTGAGCGTCGCCTACGATCAGGCCCATGCTTTACGCGACGTCGACATTCAGGCGCAGATGGGGCGCGTTACCGTCATCTGCGGGGCGAACGGGTCTGGAAAGAGCACGCTTCTCAAATGCCTGGCAGGGCTGGAAATACCGACGGCCGGCAAGGTGCAGCTCCTGGGGCGAGAGCTATCGGAATTGCGCCGCCGCGATATTGCCCGACAGGTTGCCGTCATGGCGCAGTCGCCTGAAATTCCGGTCGGTCTTACGGTCGAAGAGCTGGTCGAACAGGGTCGTTACCCACACCGTCCCTGGCTTGGACGCCTTTCAGCCACTGACCGCGACATCATCGACAGCGCCATCCGGAGGGTCGATCTGCAGCACCTGCGCGCGCGCCAGCTTGCGACACTGTCCGGGGGCGAAAGACAGCGTGCCTGGGTCGCCATGGCACTGGCGCAGCAACCGAGCGTACTTTTTCTGGACGAGCCGACCAGTTTTCTCGATATCCGCCATCAGGCTGAACTGCTGACATTGCTGAGACAGCTCAACCGGACGGAAGGCCTGACGATCATCGCCGTGCTTCACGATCTCAATCAGGTCATGGATATCGCCGATGATGTAATATTGATGCGCAAGGGGGAAGTGCTCACCACCGGTCCTGCAAGGCAGGTGCTGACAGCCGACCTGCTGCAACTGGCGTTTGGCTGCAAGGTTGATCTGGTTGCGCATCCCGGCGGTGCCGACCGTGCCTATTGCCTGATCGACTGGATCGGCGCTGCCGGCAGTCCGCGCGATCATCAGGCATCCGAATGAAAATGTCGCTACCGTCTGCCAGCTCGCACCGTCTCACCTCGGCGCTTCTCTTGCCTGCTGGCATATTGCTTATGCTCGTCCTGGCGGCACTCGACATGCGTATGGGAAGCAAGCTGGTCGGCTGGCACGACATATTTGCCTTCCCGACACGCCCCGCCACGCTGGCCCAGGCCATTCTGGAAACGAGCCGTGCTCCACGCGTGGTTGCGGCGATCCTGACCGGAGCCGCCCTGGCCCTGGCAGGCTCGGTTTTCCAAAGCGTGCTCAGAAATCCCCTGGCTGCGCCGGATATTCTGTCCGTCACCAGCGGCGCCCAGCTCGTTTTAGTCATATCCACATTGTTGCTGCCGATAGCCATGCCGCCGATCATGGCAACGACATTGGGCGGCCTGGCAGGAGCCGCAGCCTGCATCGCGCTGGCCGGCGGGTTCCGCGCTCCGCCGGGACGGCTGGCTCTCGCGGGCGTTGCGATTTCCCTCTGCTTTGCCGCAATCTCTTCCGCAATCGTCCTTCTCGCCGACGACAGGGCTTCCGGTCTGGTGCTCTGGTCTTCCGGTATTCTTGACCAGACCGGATGGTCGAAAGTCATGGTTGCCGGCCCGGCCATTCTTTTGTCTTTTCTGGTGCTGATGGCGCTTGCGCGGCCGCTCGACCTGCTCGGCCTCGGCGATCAGGCATCGGCGAGCCTCGGGCTGACACGAAGCGTTACGTTATCGGGCATCTTTGCCGGCGTTGTACTGTCCGGCGCTGCGGTTACGCTTGCGGGCCCGATTGGTTTCATAGGGCTCGCAATCCCGAACATTCTTCGGGCGCTCGGCATCATCAGGCACCGCTTTAATTTGCCTCTCTCACTGATCTGGGGAGCAAATACGCTGTTTCTTGCCGATGTCATCGCACAGCTTTTCGGCACCAACGGTACCATTGTCCCCACCGGCATCATCGTCGCCTGCTTTGGAGCGCCGGTCATGCTGCTTCTGCTGCGGACCTCGAGATTGGGGGCAGAGCGGCGCATCGGCTCGCCTTCGGCGCTAAGGCTCCCTTCCCTTCCCCTGCTGATCACAATTTTGGCGGTAACTTCGCTGGCAGGTATCGGCGCAGCATTGGCGATTGGCGATGGTGTCTCCCTGTCAATGACGGACATTGCTGCGAACGTCGATATCCGGGCTCCGCGTTTACTTGTGGCGCTTGGCTGCGGCGCCCTGCTGGCGGCAGCCGGCACTGTCTTGCAGGCCGTGACGCGCAATCCGCTTTGCAGCCCTGAAACGCTCGGTCTCACGCAGGGAGCCGCATTATTCAGCTTGGTCGGCCTTTTATCCGGCTTGGTGCCCGGAACGTTGATTTTCCAGATGGCGACGCTCATCGGCGCCCTTTCCGCCGTTCTCCTCCTGCGGTTTTTCGGGCCTAAAAATGCACCGGAAAGACTTATTCTGGCAGGCGTTGCCATCGCGGCAAGTTTTGGCGCAGCCGGAACCATCGTCGTTGTCGAAGCGCGATTGCAGACGGCACAGGCACTTTCCTGGCTGACGGGCTCAACACATGGACGCGGTTACGCAGATGTTCTCGTCCTTTTGCCGTGGGCCGTCATTTTGGTAACAATCGGCATCCTGTGTACCCGCCACCTGGACACGCTTTCGCTGGGAGACGAAAAAGCGCGATCGCTCGGCCTGGTAACGGACAGGGCCCGAACATGGGCCATCCTCTATTCCGCCTGCGCCGTCGCCGTTGCCGTCTCGTCCATCGGAGCCGTCAGTTTTGTCGGCCTCCTCTCCCCGCACGCCGCACGGCTTCTGGTCGGATCACGACACGCACGCAGCCTGCCGGTGGCAATGGTGATCGGTGCCTTGCTGATGGTCTTCGCAGATCTTGCAGGACGCAGCGTCATCGCCCCCCTCGAACTACCGGCAGGCATTGTTACCGCGGTCATCGGCGCGCCGATTTTCCTGCTTTTGTTACGCCCCAGGACGCTGAGAGCCACTTCCAGACCAGCCACATCAGGATGATCGAAACGCTTTCGTGATCCGTCGGAGCACGGCGTTCGCATGGTCGCCCGTGACCGTCGAAATCATCACGGTATCCAGCTTTGGAAGCTCCGGCAGCGGACGGCTCCTGACCTCCCGCACACCAGCAGGAACTGCGCTCCGCGCCAGGAGCGCGATGCCGATCCCGGCTTCGGCAGCTGCCCCGACCGCCGTTGCCCCTGTTCCGACGAATACCTCGCGCCAAATGATACCCGCGCTATCCAGCGCCCGGAGGGCCATAGCACGCAAATTACAGGGCGCAGGCTGAAGCACGAGCGGCACCGGGCCATTCGAAGGCAGATCGAAGTCCGCGCTGCAATACCAGCCAAAGCTCTCCTGAAACAAAAGCTCGCCGTCTCGACGAATATCGTCATGCCGCAACACCACGATCGCATCGAGCTCTCCGGCGTCATAAAGCTCTAGCAGGGTTCTGGTGCCTGCGGTGCGAAGATGAAGCGTAACACTCGTTTCGCGCTCGCTGATTACCCGAAGGATCCGCGGCAGATCGGCCCCGATCAGGTGATGCGTCACACCGATCGCCAGGCGCCTCGGCTCCTGCCCAAAGACGTCACGCGCGCGGCGGCCGGCAGCGACATAGGCTCGCGCGGGCTCCAGGAAGCGTTCGCCCGCAGCTGTCAACCGCACCCGACGCGGTGTCCGCTCGACCAGGCGATGCCCCAACATCTCTTCGAGCCGACGCAGGCGCAGGGATATGGCGGCCTGCGTCGTATTCATGACGCCGGCAACCTGCGTGAACGACTGCAATTCGGCAACAAGAAGAAAAGCCTCGACGGCCTCGGAATCCAATGAGCGCATGGGAAGCATAACAAGCTGTTATCACTGAAATGCGCAAGCCCTTAATTCTGTCGGCTCTTCGGGAAGGCTATTGCACGGAAACTCTTGATAGGAGCTTTTCCATGTCGTCACAGATTTCTTCGACCTCGCCTGCACCCGTTGCCGCCACCGATCCCAGGATCTGGGCCGTGCTTGCCGTGGCAGTCGGCACGCAGACCGCCGGCTCGTTCGTGTCGCAGGGCATCTACATTCTCGTGCCCTTCTGGCGTGAAGCCTTTGGCGTCTCTCTTGCATCCGCGTCACTCGCCGTGACCGTCATGAACGCTATCCAGATCGTGACCATGTTCACGCTTGGCCGCGCCATCGACATTCATGGTGAACGCCGCATCGTCGGCATTGCCATGCTCGGCATGGCGATTGCTATGGCATGCGCGGCGGCATTCGCAAACAGCCTTCCCGCGCTGCTTGTCTGCATCGCGTTTCTGGGCGGCACCTATGCAGCCGTGCAACCGGGCGGCACGCGGGCGATCATGCGCTGGTTCCCACCCGCCAAACGCGGCATCGCAACGGGGTTTCGACAGGCCGCGGTTCCCTTCGGAACGATGATCGCAGCCGCTCTCCTTCCCTTCATGGCAGTTCATTACGGGTGGCATGCCGCAGCATGGCTCTGTGCCGGCGTTTCCGTAGCGGGTGCTGCACTCTTCTGGGGACTTTATCGCGAGGGAAGCGATGTAGCGGCCAAAACCGAACGGCCGCTTCCTCTGGCAAAACTCTCCCGCATCGTTGGGGAGAATCCTGGCTTCTGGCCCGTATTGCGGCTTGGCATTGCCATGTCCGCGTTTCAATTTACCCTCACGGCGCATGTCATCGGGTTCATGGCGGACGGATTGGGGCTTGGCCTTTTTGTCGCATCCTCGATGTTTGCCGCAACACAGCTTGCGGGCATTCCGGGCCGTATCCTGTTGCCCTGGATCAGTGATCACTTCCGACCGGGGCGTCGCGGTCAATCCTTCGGCAGAGTATCCATCATCGCCGCAGCCGCCGCCGCGGCCCTCGCAGTTCTGCCCATCGGCACTCCGCCCCCAGTAACCCTTATCGTGCTCATAATCCTGGGAATATTTGGGATTGGGTGGTTTCCCCTTTATCTCCTGGAAATCGCGGAAAGTGCACCGAAAGGTTCGATAGCATCGACGATCGCCTTCGCTTCCACGATTTGTCTGGGGGTCATGGCAATTGGCCCCTACATATTCGGGCTACTGGTCGACCATTTTGGCTATGGCGCAGCATGGTCAACCCTGATCGTGCCGGTGATCGTTACAGCGCTGCCCCTCGCGATCCCATCATCGCGTGTGCCGCCAGAGCAAAAAACTGGTTAAGTCCCGCTGTCGGCCGGTGGCTCGAGATAACGAGGATCATCAAGGGGAACCGATGGGGTGAAGGCGATCCTGCACCATGGCCAGCCGAATTCCTTCGTGCCGTTCGATCGTCACGTATGCCCCACCAACCGAATTCTTCGAGGTGAAGCTTCGGTTGGTGGGGCATACGTGACGCGCCCGCCGCATTAACGATCACTTTCGTCTTCCGCAATGAATAAGACGTGCGACGCGATCTCTTCACCTCATTCTTCTGTGCGACCCCAGGAAGAACGACCCAACATTTTTCAAGAAAATCAGACTTCTAATCTTACTTATTGTGAAATTTTCCTACTTTAACGGGAAAAATATACGGATATTTGCTGCGCGGAAGCGACCGCCCCTCGGTTATTTTAGAAGTTTATACTTTGTGAATATATGCAGTTCCTTAAACTCAAGAATTAAATGGAATCCTCCAAATATTAACTCGCCTTTAAATGTTAGTCTGATACGAAACACACGTCGCAAGAACTCTTAAGCGGCACAAAATTATTACGCGGCATTCGCACAAGCTAGCGTGGAAAATCCGGGCCCGTCATCCGGCTCGAATTGCATGATGCTTTTCCAGCGCAGGTTCACATGAGCCATGTTCTCCACAATTTCGCTTTATTTGCGGATGCCGGACCGCTGTCATCGAGAACAGTGCCTGGCGGCAGATAGGCGTGACCAGTCGCCCTTCGGTACAAGGACACGTTCATGACCTCCATCCTCTCTTCATTATCTGCTGTGCAGATTTCCAAGCTTTCGACATCCACGATCGCCAGCCTGACCTCGGCAGACGTGAATGCCCTGGATAGCACCAGGATCGGCGCACTCACGTCGGCTCAGATCGCAGCCTTGAGCAGCGATAATCTTGCTCTTTTCAGCTCTCAGGACGTACGCGCCCTCTCGGTAAGCGCCGTCAAGGGACTAACCTTGTCCCAGATCGCTACATTGAGTTCCACTCAGGTTAGCGGCCTGTCAGCGACCCAGGTCACGGCTCTCTATGTGAGCCAGATCGACGCTCTGTCCACCGGCCAGATCGAGGCTCTTAATTCGGCTCAGATTGCTGGCCTCAGCTCCGCACAGGTCGCAACACTGAACAGTGCCGAACTCGCACTCTTCTCCACCGGCGAGATCGCAGCCCTCAGCGCCAATGCCATCGCCGGCCTTTCCTCGGCTACCCTTGCCGGCCTCAGCTCCGCAAACGCCGCGGGACTGACGAGAACGCAGATTGGAGCTCTGTCTTCGGCGCAGCTTGGTGCGCTCTCCTCCGACGCCCTTGCAACTTTCTCCAGCGACGAGATCAAGGCCATCAGCGCAAGAGCGCTTGCAGGCATCGACGCCAGCAAGTTGAGCACCGCCAACATCGCCGCCCTCAGCAGAACCCAGGTCGCAGGTCTCTCCTCGACCCAGTTCGCAGCCCTGTCGACCGACCAGATCGCAGCCCTCAACTCCGATCAGGTTGCAGGCCTCAGCTCCGCACAGGTCGCAACACTGAACAGCGCCGAACTCGCACTCTTTTCCACCGGTGAGATCGCGGCCCTCAGCGCCAACGCCATCGCTGCCCTTACTACGGGCACCCTTGCCGGTCTCAGCTCCGCAAACGCCGCTGCCCTGACAAGAACGCAGATTGGAGCTCTGTCCTCAACGCAGCTGGGTGCGCTCTCTTCAGACGCCCTTGCAACCTTCTCCAGCGACGAAATCAAGGCCATCAGCGCAAGAGCGCTTGCAAGCCTCGACACCAGCAAGCTGAGCACCGCCAACATCGCCGCCCTCAGCAGAACCCAGGTCGCAGGTCTTTCCTCGACCCAGTTCGCGACCCTGTCGACCGACCAGATCGCAGCCCTCAACTCCGATCAGGTTGCAGGCCTCAGCTCCGCACAGGTCGCAACACTGAACAGTGCCGAACTCGCACTCTTTTCCACCGGTGAGATTGCGGCCCTTAGCGCCAATGCCATCGCCGGCCTTTCCTCGGCTACCCTTGCCGGCCTCAGCTCCGCAAACGCTGCTGCTCTGACAAGAACGCAGGTCGCAGCCCTGTCCTCGACGCAGCTGAACGCTCTGTCCTCCGATGCCCTGGCAACCTTCTCCAGCGATGAGATCAAGGCCATCAGCGCAAGAGCACTTGCAGGCATCGACGCCAGCAAGTTGAGCACCGCCAACATCGCCGCCCTCAGCAGAACCCAGGTCGCAGGTCTCTCCTCGACCCAGTTCGCAGCCCTGTCGACCGACCAGATCGCAGCCCTCAACTCCGATCAGGTTGCCGGCCTCAGCTCCGCACAGGTCGCAACACTGAACAGTGCCGAACTCGCACTCTTCTCCACCGGTGAGATTGCGGCCCTTAGCGCCAACGCCATCGCCGGCCTTTCCTCGGCTACCCTTGCCGGCCTCAGCTCCGCAAACGCCGCAGCCCTGACAAGAACGCAGGTCGCGGCCCTGTCCTCGACACAGCTTGGTGCCCTCTCCTCCGATGCCCTGGCAACCTTCTCCAGCGACGAGATCAAGGCCATCAGCGCAAGAGCGCTTGCAAGCATCGACACCAGCAAGCTGAGCACCGCCAACATCGCCGCTCTCAGCAGAACCCAGGTCGCAGGTCTTTCCTCGACCCAGTTCACAGCCCTGTCGACAGACCAGATCGCAGCCCTCAACTCCGATCAGGTTGCAGGCCTCAGCTCCGCACAGGTCGGAACTCTCAGCAGCGCCGAACTCGCACTCTTCTCCACCGGCGAGATCGCAGCCCTCAGCGCCAATGCCATCGCCGGCCTTTCCTCGGCTACCCTTGCCGGCCTCAGCTCCGCAAACGCAGCAGCCCTGACAAGAACGCAGGTCGCAGCCCTGTCCTCGACGCAGCTGAACGCTCTGTCCTCCGATGCCCTGGCAACCTTCTCCAGCGATGAGATCAAGGCCATCAGCGCAAGAGCACTTGCAGGCGTCGATGCCACGAAGCTGACAACCGCCAACATCGCCGCCCTCAGCAGAACCCAGGTCGCAGGTCTCTCCTCGACCCAGTTCGCAGCCCTGTCGACCGACCAGATCGCAGCCCTCAACTCCGATCAGGTTGCCGGCCTCAGCTCCGCACAGGTCGGAACTCTCAGCAGCGCCGAACTCGCGCTCTTCTCCACCGGCGAGATCGCAGCCCTCAGCGCCAATGCCATCGCAGGTCTCTCCTCGGGTACCCTTGCCGGCCTCAGCTCCGCAAACGCCGCTGCTCTGACAAGAACGCAGGTCGCAGCCCTGTCCTCGACACAGCTTGGTGCCCTCTCCTCCGATGCCCTGGCAACTTTCTCCAGCGACGAGATCAAGGCCATCAGCGCAAGAGCACTTGCAAGCCTCGACGCCAGCAAGTTGAGCACCGCCAACACCGCCGCCCTCAGCAGGGCGCAGGTCACGGCGCTCTCCTCGGCCCAGTTCGCAGCCCTGTCGACCGACCAGATCGCGGCCCTCAACTCCGATCAGATCGCCGGCCTCAGCTCCGCACAGGCCACCACCCTTAGCAGTGCTGAACTCGCGCTCTTCTCCACCGGCGAGATCAAGGCGCTCTCCGCTAATGCCATCGCCGGTCTCTCCACGGCCACCCTTGCTGGCCTTGGTAACACCAACGCCGGGGCGTTCACGTCCCAGCAGATACAGGCAATGAACGACGCTCAGGTCGAAGCTGTCATCAAGGCCTACAAGACAGTGTAAGACTTCAATAAACAAGACAATCTACGACGCGGCCTCTGGCCGCGTCGTTTTGTTAATTCGCTTTCGTTTCCGAATGCTTCGGAAGAACATTGAACAGGCGTCTTGCAGCCATGGCAGCGTCAACGCCGCAAAAGCCGGCATTCAACCGGGAAGAAATTTTTACTTGCCGATCCGTGAACCTGCCACGACCTCTACCAGGATAGACAATACAGCCCCAACACATCCAGCCACAGGCAAGTTATCTGCGATAGTTAAAAACAGCTGATTAATAGACTGCTTCTAACTTCGACCCCTTTTGTTGCCTTGCCGCAGGATGTCATGACCGCCAGCCACGTCTCTCCTTCAAATGATGCCGCCGCTCCGAGCGCACTTGATCTTGCGCAGAACCAACGATTGAGTCTCATAGATCTGCTGAAGGTAACCGAGGCTCTCACCGCTGCCGGACAGCAGGCTGCCGCAGTAGAGCTCTACAAGACCTGGGTCGCATTCAACGACAAGAACCCCACAGTTCATCTCGCCTACTTCAACTATGCCGTCGCTCTCAGCCAGCTCGGCGACCGCGCCGGCGCCATACAGGCATTTCGCGCCTGCTTGAAGGCTAATCCAGAATTTGCCCCCGGCCACATCAATCTCGGTCGTGTGCTTGAAGATGCGGGGCTTATCGGTCAGGCGGTGGAGCAATGGTCGAACTATGCCGTGGCCACGCACCATATAGACGCCGAGGCGGTTGGACATCGGCATATGATTTTGCAGAATATCGGTCGCGTCCTCGAAATTGCCGGGAAGTTTGAAGAAGCTGAAAACGCATTGCTGCAGGCGTTCGAGTTGCGGCCGGATTCGCCAGAGGCAGGGCAGCACTGGGCATCGTTGCGGCAGCGCCAGTGCAAATGGCCGGTGCTTGCACCGTCAAACCACCTCGCCCCCCGCAAGATGATCGATGCAATTTCGTCTCTGACGTTAAGCTGCTACGCTGACGATCCGATGTTCCAGCTGGCCAAGGCATATCGCTTTAGCAAAACACTCGTCGGCGCATGTCCGGACCTGAGCCGTTTTCCGCGCAGGTCGCCAAAGCAGAAGTCCGGAACCGGTCAGCGCCTGCGCGTCGGCTACCTCTCATCGGATCTTCGCGATCATGCCGTGGGCTTTGCTCTTTGCGAGGTTCTGGAGTTGCATGACAAGAACAGCCTTGAAGTTTTCGCCTATTATTGCGGCAATGTCCGCAACACGGACAGCACGCAGGAGCGAATAAAGGCCGCGGTCCATTGCTGGCGGGATATCAACGGCCTGGATGATGCCACTGCCGCATCGCAAATCATCTCCGACGAAATCGATATACTGATCGACGTGAACGGCTATACCAAGGACGCGCGCGCAAAGATTTTCGCCTATCGCCCTGCGCCTGTCATCGTCAGCTTCTGCGGCTATCCGGGATCGACGGGAAGCCCGTTCCATCAATATCTGATCTCTGACGGATACATGATCCCGGAAGAAAACGAAATCTATTACTCCGAAAAGGTGCTGCGCATCGCCTGCGACCAGCCGCTGGACCGAAAGCGGTCCATAGCCGCCCGGCCGAGCCGAGCCGAGGTCGGATTGCCGGAGGATGCGTTCGTCTACGCCAGTTTCAATGGCATGCAGAAAATCACGGAAAACTGCTTTGCACGATGGATGACAATCCTGTCACAGACGCCCGGCAGCCTATTGTGGTTGCTGACCGGCGATGACGATGTCAATCAGCGCCTGCGAGACGTCGCGGAAAAAAGCGGTGTCGCGCCGGAACGGCTCGTATTTGCACCGAAGGTCCAGAACCCGCAGCATATTGCCCGTATCGGCGTCGCCGATCTGTTCCTGGATACGTTCCCCTATGGTGCCCACTCCACGGCCGCGGATGCGATAACATCCGGCCTGCCTGTTCTCACCATGTCGGGCAAGACGTTTGCCGCACGCTTCTGCGGCAGCATCGTTACCGCAGCCGGTGTCCCGGAGATGCTTTGCTCTTCGCCGGAAGACTATGTCGCCCGCGCCATCGGTTTCGAACGCGATCGGAAGAGCCTCCTGGAGGTGAGAGATTCGATCGCCCGGCAGCGCGAAACGAGCGTGTTGCGGGATATTCCTGCTCTGGCGCGACGTCTGGAGTACCTCTTTTGGCAAATGCAGGGCGAATGTGAGCGCGGCGAAACACCCGTGCCGGATCTCAGCAATCTCGATCTCTACTATGAATTGGGTGCGGAAACCGTATTGGAAAACATCGAGTTTGAAGATGAACAGAGCTACCGCAAGCGCTATCTGAAAAAGCTCAATCAGCGGCACGACTACGCACCGATCCCATATGATCGTCGCCTCTGGCAGAAGCCAGACAACTGAGCGAGATCGGCTAGCCAAAACACGCGCTCAGCTGCGCTTTTCAATGCAAATTTTACCGCCTACGGGGCGTCATATAAGCAGGATTGATTTTCAATGCGCGCAGACGAAAAAATCATCATCGTAGGCGCCGGCCTTTCTGGAGCGGTCATAGGACGAGAACTCGCACTGGCAGGCCATGCAGTCGAGATCATCGATGCCCGCGACCATATCGCCGGCAATTGCCACACAGAGCGTGACAGCGAGACCGGCGTCATGATCCACGTTTACGGTCCCCATATCTTCCACACCGACGACAGGGAAGTCTGGGATTATGTGAACAGCTTCCAGACTTTCATGCCCTATAAGAACCGCGTCAAAACGACGAGCAGCGAGCGCGTCTATTCCCTGCCGGTCAATCTGCACACAATCAACCAGTTCTTCGGCAAAAACTTCCGGCCCAATGAAGCGCGAGCCTTCATCGAGGAAAAGGCGGACAAGTCGATCACCGATCCGCAGACTTTCGAGGAGCAGGCACTGCGCTTCGTCGGCCAGGAACTCTACGAAGCCTTCTTCAAGGGATATACGGAGAAGCAATGGGGCTGCTCGCCGACAGACCTGCCGGCCTCCATCCTGAAACGCCTGCCCGTGCGCTTCAACTATGACGACAACTACTTCTTCCACAAATATCAGGGCATGCCGGAGACCGGCTACACGCACATGATTGAGCGCATTCTCGATCATCCGAACATCACGGTTAAGCTCGGCACACAATTCCGCCGTGCAGAGGCACCAACGTCTAAACACGTCTTCTATTCCGGTCCGCTCGACGGCTATTTCGACTTCGAACTCGGCCGCCTGGCGTACAGAACACTCGACTTCGAGCGCTTCACCTATGACGGCGACTATCAGGGCTGCGCGGTGATGAACTATGGCGACGCCTCAATACCCTTTACCCGCATCACCGAACACAAGCACTTTTCTCCGTGGGAAGAACATACCGGCTCCGTCTGCTACAGGGAGTTCTCCCGCGAATGCGGGCCTGAGGACATCCCTTATTATCCCGTTCGGTTGGTCAAGGACAAGGAACAGCTCGCCGAATATGTGGCACGTGCCGAGCGGGAAGTGTCGATAACCTTTGTCGGACGACTTGGGACCTATCGCTATCTTGACATGGATGTGACCATTCGCGAGGCGCTTGACACCGCCCGCCTCTATCTCGCCAAGCGATCAGAGGGCAATTCCATGCCGGCATTCCTGCATTCACCCGTCTGATGACCCCATGAAAGGAGTATTTGACAGTCGCTTTCGCCAAACTCCGGTTATCACCTTCAAACCGGAAACGGCACGAGGGAGTGGCCAATCACCAATACTTTCAAAAGTCGGACAGATTGATCGTTATGGTGCCGCAACGCCATCCTGCCTGCGGTGATCCGCGGCCAGCACCATGTAGACGGCAGGCACCACGAAGAGCGTGAACAATGTGCCGATGGCAAGCCCCGTGGCAATCACCAAACCCATATTGTAGCGGGCAGCCGCACCAGCGCCGGTGGCCAGTATCAGCGGCACTACGCCCAGAACCATGGCTCCGGTCGTCATAAGGATCGGGCGCAGCCGGATGCCGCAGGCGCCTTCAATCGCCTCGCGCTTGGATTTGCCGGAAGCCTGCAGCGTGTTCGCCACCTCTACGATCAGAATGCCGTGCTTGCTGATCAGTCCCATCAATGTGACCAGCCCGACCTGCGTATAGATGTTCATCGTTGCCCCGCCGATTCCAAGGCTGATGAAAGCCAGTGCGCCCGCTATAGACATGGGCACCGACACAAGAATGATCAGCGGATCGCGGAAACTGTTGAACTGCGCCGATAGCGCCAGAAAAACGATGATGAGCGCAAGAGCGAAGGTGGCGGCCATGCCGCTCGATTCCTGCACGAACTGGCGGGACTGCCCCCCAAAGTCTACCGTGTAGCCCTGCGGCAGCGTCCGCGCCGCGATCGACCTCAGCGTCTCCAGGGCATCCCCGACGGCAACGCCCGGCGCGGGCACGCCGGAAACGGTGGCAGAGTTCAACTGCTGGAAATGCGCGACCGATCGTGGGGTTGCCTCAAGCTTCACCGTGGCAATCGCCGAGAGCGGGATCTTCGCACCGTTCACGCTTGCGATCGGGTAGTCCATGATCTGATCGATGGTCTGGCGCGAGCGTTGTTCAACCTGGGGAATGACTTGGTAGGCGCGGTTGTCGATGCTGAAATAGTTGACATAGCCACCACCCAGCATGGAAGCGAGTGATGCTCCCACGGTGCTCATCGGCAGGCCAAGCGCCGATGCCTTGCTACGATCGATCAGGATAGAATATTGCGGATTGTCGACGTAAAGATCCTTCGTCAGGAAGATGAACTCACCGGATTTCTGCGCTTCCTGCAGGACGGAGCTGGATACTTCGTTGAGCTGGTCGAAGCTACCCGTGCTGCCGATGGCGAACTGCACCGGCAAGCCGCTGGCGCCGGGCAGCGGCGGCAACTGGAAGACAACCGCCTGGCCTCCCGCGATTTTCGCCATTTCGGCCTGCACCAGCGGCTGTAACTGGTCTGCCGTTCTTGCACGTTCGTCCCACGGCTTCAGCACCATGCCCTGGAACGATGTGCCTGGCACCTCAACCTGCAGGCTCTTGTCGGTCTCCGGGAAGCTGCGGAAGATCTTGGTGACCTGGTCGGAATTGAGCAGTTTCTGTTGAAGCGTTGCGTTGGGGGCATTGGTCACCTGCGCGGCGAGAAATCCCTGGTCCTCATTGGGGGCCAGTTCGCTCTTGGCGCTTGTGTACAGAAAATAGATGCTGCCAAGCACAATGGCGGCAAATACCAGCGCCACCGGTATCGTATTCAGGCTGCCGTGCAGCAATCGTGTATAGGGTCTATGAATTTCCGAGAAGCGCCGATCGATAAAATCCGAGATACGCTCCTCCCAGCCGCTGCGGTCGGTCAGATGCGGCTTCAGGATGCGCGAGCACATCATCGGCGTCAGGGTCAGCGCGATGATCATGGAAACGGTCACGGCGCCGACGAGCGTGAAGGCGAATTCTGTGAAAAGAGCACCGGTCAGGCCGCCCTGGAAGCCGATCGGTACATAGACGGCGATCAGCACCACAGTCATTGCGAGGATCGGCCCGACCAGCTCGTGAGCGGCAGCCAGTGCTGCCTGCATCGGCGCGGCGCCCTCCTCGATGTGACGGTTGACATTTTCCACGACGATGATGGCGTCATCGACCACAAGGCCGATGGCCAGCACGAAAGCCAGCAGGGTCAGCAGGTTTATTGAAAAGCCAAAAATCAGCATCATCGCGAAGGTGCCGACCAGCGATAGCGGGATGGCGACGATGGGGATGGCAACCGAACGCGGTGAACCGAGAAAGGCGAACACCACGAAAATGACGATCACCAGAGCCTCGACCAGGCTCTTCACCACCTCGTCGATCGACTTGGTGACGAAAATACTGGAATCATAGACGATATAGCCTTCGAGCCCTTGTGGCAGCTGTTTCTGAATCTCCGGGAACGCCGCACGCACACCGGCAATCACGTCGAGCAGATTTGCCGTCGGCGCGATCTGGATGCCGATGAAGACACCGGTCTGCGCATCGAAGCTGATCTGGACATCGGGGTTCTGCGACCCGAGTTCGACGGTGGCGATATCCTTCAGGCGCACCGTCGTGCTGCCGATCTGCGTGACCACCATGTCTTTGAACTCGTCGGCCGAATGCAGGTCCGTCCGTGCCGTAAGCACCGTCTGGGTCATCTGACCGCGCGTGGTGCCGATGCCCGAGATGTAGTTGTTGGCCGCAAGTGCATTCCGCACATCCCCAGCTGTCAGCCCGTAAGCCGCGAGCTTGTCGGGCACCAGCCAGGCCCTCAATGCGAAGGTTCTGCCGCCGAGAATTTCGGCGGTCTGAACGCCGTTGACGGCTTGCAACTTGGGCTGGACCACCCGCGTCAGATAGTCGGTGATCTGGTTGCCGGCCAGAACATCGCTGCGAAAGCCGATATACATCGCATCGATCGTCTGGCCGATCGAAACCGTCATGATGGGCTGTTGCGTTCCCGACGGCAATTGATTGATAACCGAGGATACCTTGGCGTTGATTTCCGTCATCGCCGCATCCGCATTGTAATTGAGCCGCAGGTTGACAGTGATGATCGACGTCCCGCTGGTGCTCGACGAGGTCATGTAATCGATGCCATTGGCCTGGGCGATGGCGTTTTCGAGTGGCGTCGTGATGAAGCCGGCGATCACATCCGGCGCAGCACCCGGATAAGCGGTCGTCACCGTAACCACGGCATTCTGGGTAAGGGGATATTGACGCACCGAGAGCACGCGGGACGACTGGTAGCCGATCACGATGATCAACGCACTCACCACGAGGGCAAGAACGGGACGCCGGATGAAAATGTCGGTGATGTTCATCGCCGCGCCTCAGTTGGGATTGGCAGGATCTGCGTGGGGATCGTTGGATGGCTGCACCGTATTGTCGATCACCACCGGCGAACCATTGCTCAGTTTCAGCTGGCCGGAGGTCACGACGACGTCACCCGCGCTGACCCCCTTGATCACCGCGATCTGGTCGCCACGCGCCTGCCCTGTGGTGACGAACCTCTGATCGGCCACAAGCTGCGGCTTTCCATCCTGCCCCGCTCCCTTGTCTGTTATTATATAGACGACATTGCCATAGGGATTGATGGTGACAGCGGTCTGCGGCAAGGCGATATAGTTTTGCGGCTCACCGACCACCACCGAGACATTGCCGAACATGCCGGGCAACAGCTTGTGGTCGGAGTTGGAGAAGCTCGCCCGGATCGTGAGGTTGCGGCTCTGGCTGTCCACCAGCGGATTGATCGCCGTGATCTTGCCGGAGAAGGTCTGGCTGCCATAGGCATCAATTGTTACGTTTATATCCTGCCCGACCTTTACCTGCGACAGAACCTGCTGCGGCATCGAAAAGTCGAATTGTATCGGGTCGAGCGACTGCAAGGTGACGACAGGGGTTCCTGCAGCAAGATATTGGCCAAGGCTGACAAGTTTGATGCCAAGGCGCCCGTCGAAAGGCGCTCGAATTGAATATTGATCGATCAATGCCTGTTGTGCCAGGACCTGTGCCTGCGCGGATCTCAAGACCGCCAAATTGCTATCGACCTGGCTTTGCGCAATGGTGCTGGCCGCGATCAACCTGGTATCGCGGTCATGGGCAATTTGCGCGTTCGCCTCCGTCGCCTGATATTGTCGGAGCAGAGCAATCTGCTGGTCGGCAAGCAGTTGCACGACCAGATCGCCTTTTTTGACGTCTTGACCATCCTGAAAGGCGACCTCCTGCACGATGCCCTGAACCTGCGGCGAAAGGCTGGCGCCCTCAACGGCGTTGAAGCTGCCTACCGATTGCAGCGTTGTCTGCCATGGGCTCATCGCGGCCGTGATCGTCGAGACAGTCTGCGGCGGCGCCTTGAGATTGGCAAGATATGTCGCGATTGCGCGGTTCTTGAACGCCTGAAAACCGAATATCCCCCCGAGAATCAGGCCTATGACGATCAGCATGACCACCATGCGTTTTATCATGATTGCCAGTACTCCTGTTCAGAGACGAGTCAATACGAAGTTTGATTGGCGTTGACGCAGCCAACCGCACGATTTCCCGCGCGGGCGGTGGTAAAACCATCGCCCCCTGCGTCCAGTGCGCCCATGCGTGTTGATCGTGATATGAATTGGCGGCGTCGCATCGGAAAGCGTCATCTGGCGGCAACTCCGAACCGCCGAAGGCAATTTTGACAGCGCCGTGCCTGGGATATGTGTGATCCCTCTGCCGGCCATCTTCAAGCAAACCGGATCGATCAAGCGCATGGGCCTGCCTCTATTTCCGATTGAGCACGCGCTCCCTCGAACATATTCACAATAACTGATTTATTGTGCCGGGGCTATATCGAAGAGCGCTGGAGCATTTCCAGCAAAGAAGCTTCCGGCGCGTGAATGGAGGACCGTTTTTCCATCAACACTCAGGGAATTCATTGATACGGCGCTTCGACATCAGCGGATCAGATATCCGCTCATCCCTTTGAGGTGAAACTCGATCCATAATTTAAAATTCGCGTAGAGCGTCGACCTTAGGCGCTCTTTTTATTCCAAAGAAAAGAGCGCGCCATAAGACAATTGGGTCAAACAGGTAAACATTGAAACGCAGAGACTTGATGTTGACGATATCTTTTGACCAATAGGAAATAACTACACACTCGAGGACACGCCAACCCCATTGTCATCACCCACGAACTGAACAGTGCTCTTGCTCAGCAAGTCTAGAGCCGCTTATCTATTGGACAAGGATTTAGCCGGTTTGATCGCCGTGGCAGCGTGTCTGGAATGACTGATTTTGGGCCGGGAGCGGAATGACAGCGACGAGAGATGATGTCTTTTTAGCATCCGTTTTGATGCGGGCACCGCGCAGCGTGTTATCCATCAACCCACAAAATGCATTGAATAAAACAGCGCCTCAGAAAGAATATATCGGCGTGAATCTTCGGCGCTTACTCACAACGTAGTGGTTCAGATCGACTTGGCGACACCTGTTCTGATGAGGTCTGCCTTTATCTCAAAACGCTTCCTCTCACCGGATTTCTAGCGGTCTCGCCGCCAGATAAGCCCTGCCAGAACGAGCATCATGAGGTCTGCCATCGGCGCTGCCGCCCAGATGCCTATTTTCCCCCAGATCAAGGGAAGTGTCAGGGTCAGTGGAATGGCAAACAGATAGGTCCGGCCCAGCGAGAGGATTGCGGTCTGACGCACCTTCCCAACGGCTTGTACATAGCTCGCGGCCATCAGGACAGGACCGAAGGCGAAGTAGGCGGCAACATAGACTGGAACAATCCTGGCCACTTCCAGCGCCACCGTGGCATCGCTCACGAAGAGCCATCCAAGGCCATCGCGCGCCAGGCTCAGGGTCAACTGAGTAAGGAGGCCGTAAACCGCACTGACACAAATGGCCAAACGCAATGTATCCGATGCCCGGTCGGCTTGTCCTGCCCCAATGGTGTTGCCGACAATCGCCTGTAGGGCGAGGTTCATGCCCATAAGGGGCAGAAACGCGAAGGTCATGACACGCATGACGACGCCATATGCGGTCACCATGGTTTCCTGATTGCCAAGATTCAGGCGATGCAATGAGAATAGAACCGCCGCAGAACTCAGGGAGAGACCGATGAAGTTCATGCTTCTCGGTATTCCCAGGGCCAGCATCTCACCCCAACTTCGACCAATCCGAAAACCGACAACTGGCAAAATGCCCTTGCCCGCCATGCGATAGCCAATGATGAGCAAAAGCGCAATTAGCTGTGCCAGCGCAGTTCCGCCGGCAGAACCAGCGGCTCCGAACTGGAAATAGCCGATCAGCAATGTATTGAGAGCAATATTCGCAAGCGTCAGGATTACACCGGCCATGGCCATGAACGCCACGCGCCCCTCGGTGCGGAGCGCGTCCGAATGAACTGTCAGCAGAAACATGACCGGCGCTGCGACAAAGGAGACCGCCAGAAAGCGCCACCCCGTATCGGCGAGGTGCTGGTTGCCACCTGCCGTCCAGGTAACGATCACGCCGCCACCGAGGAAAAATAGGGCGATCGTAACCACACCAAGCACGACAGCCAGACCCTGTGCCGAAGCGAGGACCTCACAAGCCTCTGACATGTCACGCGCGCCAAGACGGCGCCCAAGCACGCTGGCCATGCCGGAACCGACAATAGCTGATGCCGCTACCAGTAGCATGGAGAAAGGAAAGACCAGCGTTACCGCACCAAGCGCTTCGGGCCCGACAAAGGCACCCAGTAGCATAGCATCGGCGACGATCAGCATCCCATTGCCCATGGTCACAAGGATGATCGGCAGGCTGGTTCGAATAAATACGGAAGAAATCGATCCACGCAGGAACGAATTGGTCGGCACGGAGGCCGAACGGTTTTGCTCACTCATCTCAACATTCCAAAATGGGCAAGTCGGATTTTCTGAGTGGGCGCTTGCATTGCCACCGCACCAACTACCCAAAAGGGGATATTGCGATCAGCTTGAACGAGCAGGAGTTCACCAATGACAGGGCGTCATGCAAGCGGCTGGCCTCCTGAAGCCGGGAGATTTATATGACTGCATCGCTACGCGGTCAAGCAAAACCCAGTCGGCCCTCATCCTGTTGGCTGAGGGGGACATTTACCCAGAACCGTCAGTTCAGGTTCCGCTTCGAGCTGGGCAGCAGGCAGCATAGGTCCAACGGCAGCTTCGGGGGCATCTCGGTGTCCGTCAGAACGGCTGGAAAGAAGGAGCGTTCTTGTCACAAGATTTGTCGCTCCATGGCCAAAGCACCCAGCTTTCAAGCTAAGTTGGGAAGCCGTCACGCCACCTCAAGGTGTGAGGGTTCCATTCCCTGCGCGATAGGCGGCGCAGAAGACTCCGAATGCGGGTGGGAAGAGTTAAGTCGCCGAGCCACGATATCGTGGTTGAGCCACAGGACGGGACCGGAGGGTTCGGAAGATTCGCCAAAAATTAGCTGCCCGGTTGCCTTCACAACGAGACCGCTCAGGAGGTCGCTGATCATCACCTTGCCATCCCGATGCATCTGGGTGATCTCGTTTGACGTGCCAATGGTCAGATCGGCCTGTGCCTGACTGTTTGCCATGGGCCAAGCCGAAAAGACATAGAACGGGCGCATGACCTCGCTGGCCTGCATGGCGGCGATCTTCCGGAAAACATCCTTCATGGTTAAGCCATCGGCCAGAAGCTGCTGGCAGGCCTGCCACTGTTCGTCTGCCCATTGGCCACCGTTTTCTTTCTTCAACGCAAGCAGCAGCGGTATGAGGGGCAGCTCGATACCCGTGAACACATCGGACGAGTTGGTCCGGATTTCGGGACAGTTATAGACAGTTGCCTTGATCCCTGTCGCCCAGGCTTGCTCTGCAATGCCTTCGAGCCGCATCTTCGCATATCCCTGGGTGTAGTTGGTATAGGTCTGCCAACGATAGCTCCCATCGATCAGGACCGCCGATCCATGATAACCATAGGCCGTATATCGCACTTGTCCGCCCGAAGCTTCGACGCGCTCGCGGATCGCCGTGCTGAAATCAATGAGATGGCGAAAGGTGTTTGCGGAGACATCGTCAAAATTCTGCAGAATGAGCTTTCCCATGTCACTGTCGAGCAGGGTCTGCGAAGACATGTGGCGGGCGCCGGTTCCCTTGTAGATTCGATTGGCGACGACCAGAAATACCTTCGCCTTCGGAATGCCCCCAGCCATTGTGTGGGCGAAGAAAACATTGCGGCCAGCGCTAATCATTCCGTCTAGAACGGTCATGACCCTTGAAAGCGACTCCGTAAAACGCGCAGTAGCGATGTCGCGGCATTGCCCTACATAGTCCCAGTCGAGCTTGTCGTGTTCCCAGCTCTCCAGCGTCATCTTTGCCAGGAGATCGGTGGGAGTTGGACCGTCTGCGGGCGCATCGAGATCGAAACCCGCCATAAGAGGTATGTTGATAATCCTGCCGCCCAGCTGGGCCTCCGCCGAAGACAGTTCCTCGGCGTCAAGCGGCCGGAGCGCGTTGTTCTCGTCGCGCCGCCCGACGGTGATCCCCACAATCTCCATTCCAGCCCGCCTGGCTTCGTCAAGCAAGCCGGTGGCGTATCCGCGGCCGAATAGTTCGCCGAACAATACGAAAACATCGCCCTTACGGAAGACCGTGTTTTCGGAAAGACTATTCAGTGCAACCGGATTTTCCATACTGTCAACTCTTTGCCTCGTGTATCGTAGAGCAATGGCTCACACGACCTGTGATAAAGACATGACCGTATAGTCGCCGGATGGGAACTCATTTTCGGTGACCGTTCATTTCAAAACGTGAAATCGATCCCCTGTTGTTCTTACACTGCAGCGAAATGCCAAAGCCGTTGGAGACAGGCGCACCCATACCAAAACGAATTGCTTCGAAACGCTCGTCTACGGATGCTTGAGAGGCTATCGGCGTTTCCTGAGGCGCAAAGCAGCCCTATTTTTTAATGCCGGGAGGCGGCTTGCATCGAGACTTATGCAATTTACAAAGTTCTTGATGCAAATCGAACCGGCGACACTGCTGTTAACGGAGGCTCCGTTTCAAACGATATGTCGACCCTTCGACATGATGGACATGCGGCGAAACAGCCACCATAGTGTCAAAAAAAGCGGCGCACCAGACCGACGCTGAATAGCGGGGCAAACCAACGGACGGGGCCGAAATACCGGTGAAGGCCGAACCTTTGCGGGAACGAAGGAACAGTCCGGACAATGGCCCGTGCCTTAGTCGATATGGGTTCGGCCTGCGTGCTGGCTCAGTTTGATACCCTACTTGCATGAACTGGTTGTCCCTCTCTGGAGGATAAGGCTAATGAAAATAAGAGTTCTCAGTGAGGCTGTTCTCGCCTTGATGCTTTCCACCGCAATCGCCTCCGCGCAGCAGGCGTCCGACACGGTGGCGCCCGAGAAAGCAACGGATGTTGCGACTGCCAAACGTATCGAGTCAAAGAGCTTCATGGTGGCGGCGGCCAATTCGCTGGCGGCTGAGGCGGGTCGCGACGTGATCGCAGCGGGTGGTAACGCCATCGATGCAATGGTGGCGGTGCAGGCCATGCTCGGCCTCGTTGAACCGCAGAGTTCCGGTCTCGGCGGCGGGGCCTTCCTGGTCTACTACGACGCAAAAAGCGGCAAGCTGACAACGTTTGACGGCCGCGAGACGGCGCCGATGGAAGCCACGCCAAAGCTCTTCCTGGATGACAACGGCCAACCGCTTAAATTCATGGACGCAGTGGTCGGCGGCCGCTCCGTTGGCACACCGGGAACAGTGCGGCTTCTGGAGGAAGCCCACAAACGCTATGGAAAGGCGGAGTGGGCAAGCCTCCTGAAGCCTGCGGAAACGCTGGCTACCGAGGGCTTTAAGGTGTCACCGCGCCTTGCCTCCCTGATCGCGTCCGAGGGCGACCGGTTGAAGAAATATAAAGAGGCCCGGTCATATTTCTTCGACACCTCCGGAGCCGCCCTGCAGACCGGTGCCCTGTTGAAGAATCCGGCCTATGCCGAAACGCTTGCGGTGCTCGCCAAAGGGGGTGCCGATGCTTTTTATAGAGGGAGAATTGCCGAGGCGGTCGTCAACACTGTGCGTGGGGCACCCGACAATCCCGGCGTGCTATCGCTGACCGATCTGTCCAACTATCGCGTGATCGAGCGCGAACCTGTCTGTCTCAATTATCGTGCTCTTGATGTGTGCGGCATGGGACCGCCCTCTTCGGGCGCCATCGCCGTCGGCCAGATACTAGGCCTGGTGGAGAATTTCGATTTAAGGAGCCTGGGGCCGAAAAATGGCGAAAGCTGGCGCATTATCGGCGATGCGCAGCGTCTCGCATTCGCCGACCGCGAGCGTTACGTCGCTGATAACGATTTCGTGCCACTGCCGATCAAAGGCTTGCTGGACAAGGCCTATCTAGGCGAAAGGGCAAAGCTGCTCGACGGCGACAAGGCGCTGGCCAACGATGCCGTCAAGGCTGGCGAGCCGCAATGGGACCACGCGCTAGTTTTCGGCCGGGATGCCGCGCTCGAGTTGCCTTCCACAAGCCATTTTGCCATCGTCGACAAGGATGGCAACGTGGTCTCGATGACGACGACGATCGAAAATGGCTTCGGCTCGCGCCTGATGACGAACGGCTTTCTGCTCAATAACGAGTTGACGGACTTCTCCTTCAAGACCCATGACGGCGGCCTGCCGATCGCCAACCGCGTTGAGCCCGGCAAACGGCCGCGCTCCTCCATGGCCCCGACTATCGTGATGAAGGATGGAAGACCACTGCTCGCCATTGGTTCCCCCGGCGGCAGCCAGATCATCGGCTATGTGACACAGGCGCTGATCGCCTACATTGACTGGAGCATGCCGGTTGAGGCGATCGTCGCCCAGCCGCATCTCATCAACCGGTTCGGCACCTACGACATCGAGGCCGGCACCAGCGCGGAAGAACTGATCGGGCCGCTGAAGGCGCTGGGTTACGAGGTGAAACCGGGCGAGATGAATTCCGGTTTACATGCTATTGAGATAACCGCCCAGGGTTTGGCCGGCAGCGCCGATCCACGACGCGAGGGAATGGCTGTAGGGGAGTGAAGGCTCAACCTGGGGAAGGACGGCGGCCTCAAGAGACTGAGCATAGCGTCGTGTGGAGGCTAGGTGGCTAACCTGCAAGTGTGTCCTGTTTTAGCGAAGAAATCGCAACGAACAGGACATAACGTCCAAAAACAACTCTTCCTGTGCCATCGAGGCCGTCAAAGCGTCAGAGCATTCCTTAGTGCACGTCGGGGAACCGGTTGTAACCCACTCCGTTAGTTGTCTGCATGACCAATGGAGGACGGCATGAAGAACTTCGCCCTTTATTACTGGCCAGTTCCTTTTCGAGGTCAGTTCATCCGCGGAATTCTGGCCCATCGTGGGTACTCCTGGGATGAATACGATGTCGATGCGATTGAAGGAATTATGGATTGTGGGGTGGAAAAGCAGCCGGTTGCCTTCATGGGGCCACCGGTTCTGATTGACCGTGAGCGTAATTTTGCAATCTCCCAAATGCCGGCGATCGCCATATACCTCGGTGAGCGGCTGGATATGCTGCCGGCAACTGTTGAGGGCCGCGCACTCAGCGCCAAGATCGTTAACGATGCCAATGATGTCCTTGATGAGTTGACTCTCGACGGCGGGCGCGAAATGTGGACACCTGAAAAGTGGGAGGAATTCATCCCTCGTTTCCAAAAATGGGTCCGTATTTTTGCGGATACGGGAGTACGAAACGGCTTGAGTGCTACTTCAGGCTTTATGCTCGGAACGGAAAAGATCGGCGTTGCAGATATAGTGACCGCAATCCTTTGGACGACTGTAGCGGACCGGTTCCCAGCCATTAAGGGCCTCATCGAGGACACCTCACCCATAATCTGGGGTCTCTCCAGAAGAGTGGGAGCTACAGCTCCGCTGGCTGCCTTGAACCGCAAGAGTTTTGAAGACTATGGCAACGCTTATTGCGGAGGAGAGATTGAGAAATCGCTCCGAAAGGTAGCGGGTTGATTAACGTCTGCACGGCGCCATAGCTTTGTCTGCTTTGCAGCCGGTATTTTCATGGAAATGCTGGTGAGGTCTGGCTTCGGTCTGGATGAGGGCCGGCTGGTGTCCCTGATCCGATCCGACCATTTCATTCAGCTTACTTCCGTGGAAGACATCGGCAGGTTTGTTGCAGCCGTGCTTGCCGACAAGTCCCGCTTTGGCGGCGCAACACTTAAGATCGCAAGCGATCGACTGACCGGACCCGAGCTTGAGGTCGCCTTCAGCGAAGCAGCCGGTCGCCCGATAACCTATAAACGGTTTCCGGACGATGTTTTGGCTGCAAACGCTGATCGCGCACATATGGCGGAGAGTCTGGTAGACGGCCCGCTCGCCGAGCAGGTCGATCTGAAACTCATGCACGAAATCAACCCCGACCTGCTGACTTTCAGGTCCTGGCTCGCGGGCAGTGGGCGCGAGTCGCTAGTTGCAGCCTTGTCAGCATCAGTCTCGTGACATTACGCGAGGTTCAATAATAACAACCGGGACGTAACGGGGGCAGGATTGCCAGGCAGCTTTCGACCTCATTGCCGTCGTTACCTTCCCGTAGCCGGGGGCTTAGAGCTGACATCAGTCGCGCGACAGGGCTTCGATCGGGTCCAGCTTTGCCGCATTTCGGGCGGGAAGGAAGCCGAACACGATTCCGATCATGGTCGAGCAGGCGAAGGCCACCATGATGGAGCCCGAAGAGAAGATCATTTTGAAGTCGGGGCTCAGCAAATTGAAAAGAGCGCTGATCCCGAGGGCGAGCATCACGCCCATGAAGCCGCCGACAAGGCAGACCATGACGGCCTCGATCAGGAACTGGGAAAGGATGTCGCTGCGACGCGCGCCGACGGCCACACGAACGCCGATCTCCTTGGTACGTTCAGTCACGGACACCAGCATGATATTCATCACACCGATGCCACCGACAATCAGCGAAATCACGGCGACTGACGAAATCAGCAGCGTCAGGGTTTGCGTGGTGGTCTCGATAGTCTCGCGAATGGTCGCCGAGTTGGTGAGGAAGAAGTCTTTCGCGCCATGCCGACGCTCGATAAGGCGCGAAACTGCGGCTTCGACATTGCCCGGGTCGACATCGTCTCTGATACGGACCGTTATGCCGTCGACGTTCGGACGACCCAGCATGCGGCCCATGACGGTTGTGTAAGGCGCATAAACCGTCAGCGTATCAACCGCCGGGCCGAAGGAGTTTTCCCGTTTCGTCACACCCACGACCCTCGCCGGCATTGTGCCCAGAAGGATGACCTGCCCCACCGGGTTTACCCGGTCTGGAAACAGGTCTCGCGCGGCGTTTGCATCGATCACCACATTTTGGCTGTAGGCGGTAACGTCCTGGGCGTCGAATAATTGTCCATGCGCCAGCTCGAGACCCCGTACACGAAAGAAGTCCGCGCCAACTCCGGTGACTGACGCATTGACGGCCACGGCGGCGCGCTTGACAGTTACGCTCGTCGTAACTGTTGGTGTCACGCTGTCGACATAAGGCTGGTTCACCAGCGCTTCTGCATCGGCGGGAACCAGGGTCCGTATCTTGCCCGCTTCCAGATCGCCGAAGCCTTTCCCGGCCCGCACCTCGATCGTGTTGGTGCCGAGCGAACTGATACTGCTCAGGATTTGTTGCTGCGAGCCGGCTCCCAGTGCCGAGATAGCCGCCACCGAGGCGATGCCGATGATGATGCCGAGCATGGTCAGAAGCGAGCGCATCTTGTGCGCCCATATTGCCGCGCCCGCCATACGAAAGGCTTCGGCCATCCGGTCAATTGCACCACGCCAGCCAGCGCCCGGCGCTTGCTCGCGGATGGGACGGGCCGTCGCGGCGGATTTGGATATATTGCGTTCGTCGGAAATGATAACGCCGTCGCTGATCTCGACAACCCGATCCGCGTGTTCGGCGATCTTCTTGTCGTGAGTGACGAGGATGATGGTGTGCCCCTCGGCGTGAAGCTCGCGAAGGATCTTCATGACTTCGGCACCACTGTGCGTATCCAGCGCTCCGGTCGGTTCGTCGGCCAGAATTATCTCGCCGCCATTCATCAGGGCGCGGGCAATCGACACCCGCTGCTGCTGGCCGCCCGAAAGCTTGCCCGGGATATTGCCCGTCCGCTCGGCCAGGCCCAGCCGGGTCAACAAGGAGATCGCTCGCTTGTGCCGGTCGGATCGGCTGCGTCCGGCATAGATGGCCGGCACCTCGACGTTGCTGGCCGCGCTGAGATCGGCAAGCAGATGATAGCGCTGGAAGATGAAACCAAAACGCTCACGGCGTAGCGCCGCCAGTTCGTCAACGGACATCTTCGAGGTCTCGCGTCCTTCGATCCAGTAGCTGCCGTCCGTCGGACGATCGAGGCAGCCAAGGATGTTCATCAGCGTCGACTTGCCGGAGCCAGAAGCGCCGATGATGGCCATCATCTCGCCGGCCTCGATGTCGAGGTCGACGTCTTTCAGCACCCGCACCATCTCGTCGCCTGCGGGGAAGGCGCGGGATACCCCACGTACGCGGATCAGTGGTTCCGTCATAACGCGCCCCTACCGCTTCGCCGCGGCCAGTTGAGCCTGGCCATCCGTGCGTTCGTCCGTGGATGCTCCAAGGACGATGGTCTCGGCTGCCTGAAGACCGCTAAGGATCTGGATGTCCGCGCCGTTATCGATGCCGACCTGGACCTGCCGGATCTGGACCTCGCCCATCGCGTCCAGTATGCGGACACGCGCCGTGTCCCCGGCCCGTGGCGCGCCTTCCACCGCGCTGAGCGGAATCAGCACGGCGCCGCTGACGCGGCTCAAGACGATGGACACCTGCGCCGTCATGGAGGGCCGCAGGACCCCGTCCGCATTCGCCACGTCGATCAGCCCGGTGTAATAGACCGCGCCGTTGGTTGAGCCAATCCGGCTCGCGGCGGCGTTGCTCTCGTTGGCGATGGAGGCCGGGGCCGGTTCCACCTGTCGCAACTCCCCATCGAAACGGCGCTTCGGGTCGCCAAGAATGCTGAACCAGACCGGCAGGCCCCGCCGTACACGCACGACGTCAGCCTCGGAGATATCCGCGCGCACCGTCATTGTGTCCAATCGTGCGATCATGACGATCGTCGGCGCAGTCTGCAGGGCATTCACGGTTTGACCTTCGTCAGTGACGATCGCAACCACAGTGCCAGCGATTGGGGCAGTGATGCGCGTATAGTCCAGTTCTATGCCCGCAGACTCCAGCGCGACCTGCGCTTGGGAGACCTGAGCGTCCAGCGACTGAACCTCGGCCCGCGCGGTGTCTCGCATCGCAACCGCGGCGTCATACTGGGCGCGCGGCGTGGAACCACCTGCCAGCAGGTCACGCTCGCGCTCGAAATCCTTCTCGGCTTTCACCAGACCGGCGCTGCGCGCGGCGTGAACGGCGCGGATGTTGGCCAAAGCGGCCTCGCGGTCCCGCAAGGTGTTGCGCCGGGTCTGGGAATCAATCTCGGCCACCAATTGGCCAGCCTCGACGATGTCACCGATCTTGACAGCCAGATGCTCAATGCGACCCGAGGCCTGAGCGCCGACACGCACCAGCTCGAGCGGTTCGAGAACCCCGGTCGCCAGAACCACCTCTTCAATGTCACCCGTTCGCGCCTGCGCGGTCACCAGTTCAAGCTTCGCTGGAGGACGCAGAAACAGGAGCCAGACGACCAGCAGACCGACAAGGGTTGCCGCCGCCAGGATGAAACGCTTGCGGGTAATGTGTCGTGTCATTTAATCGTGGCCCATGCTATTGAAATTTGCGGGCTTTCTCTGTCACGAGAGTTACCTGAAAATTACGGAGAGCGGTCGCCGCGCCTATCCGTTTGGCGCGCGCTGTAAGATCAACCGATCGGCAAAGAGTGCTTGCAATGTGGATGGCGTGCCAGAGATTGCGCGCCAGACATCAATCGATCGCGGCCGTGCTCAGCCGACATCGACGGATGAAACCGCCTTGACCTGTTGGTGCAGACGACGGGCCTACCGTTGCTGGAAAACGCGCTTCTCGCGCCAGCGTACGGCAAATGTGCTGCCCTTGCCTGGAGCGGACGAAAGCTCAACATAGCCGCCGTGACGGGTGACGATCTCGTTGACCATGCTGAGCCCCAGGCCCGCACCTGAGCCGTGAGGGCTGATCCGGTAGAACGGCTCGAATATGCGCGATTGCTTATCGCCGGCAATTCCGCAGCCCTGATCGGCGACAGCCACGCTGCCGTCAGCCTCAATACTGACCGATATCTGTCCTTCGCCGCCTCCGTATTGGACTGCATTACGCACCAGATTGACGAATGCACGCTCCAGAGCTTCGGCATCCCCGGGAACGAACAGGTTTTCCGCATCGCTATCGAACGAAATCTCGTAACCTTCGGCAATCGCCAGGGGAGCAAGGTCGGCAACCACCTTCGACACAACGCTGTTGAGATCGACAGGCGCATTCTGCTGGGGCTTCTGCCGGTACTTCTCGGTGTCGAGAAGCTGGTTCGCGATTGCTGTAAGTCGCTTGATGGCCGTCTGCAGGTGTGTCTTGTCCGCACCTGGTGAAAGCGTATCGATTCTTACTTGCAGGACAGCAATCGGCGTTCGAAGTTCATGGGCCGCGTTGACGAAGAAGCGCTCCGTCGCCTCGAAGCTGCTATCGAGACGACGCAGTGCCCTGTTGATGTCGCGCACCAGACGAAGCACCTCAGTGGGCAAGCCCCGCTCTTCCACCAGGGCGCCACGTGTGTCGAGATCGATCCTGTCGAGACGTCTGGTCAGATCGCTGAAGGACCGCAAAGCCAAGCGTGTGACAAACGGGACGCCAATCAGGGAAATGGCGACGAGGATCAGCGCCGGCACGCCGATGGCAAGGTTCCCCAGCAGCACGGTCACACCATATTGGGACATCGAAACACCGCCAGCAAAAATCGTGGCCTCACCGGCCTCCGTGTCGAAACGCTCCATGCGGGCGACACTCAACGGATCATTCAGGTCACCATGGAGCTCGACACTTCTGAACGTCCGCAGGAATGGCATGTTGTCGGCAATTTTCCCGGGAGGCGCACCGTGTGCGAGGACAATATCCTTGCCCAGATCTGCCACGAACCACAGGTCAGGCGCGTCCTCCATAATCTCTTTAAGTTTGGCCGTCGGCACCAGATGGACCCGGCCATTCGGCTCGAGACGGACCGAGTCTGCGATTTCCTGAGACAGCCAGATGGAGGTGATCGCCACATCGGGCTTGAGACCAGAAAGGAGATAGAAAACCAGGCTGAGCGAGGCGATGACCGCGCAGAGCTGCAGGACAATAAAACCAAAAGTGAATCGCCAGCGAAGGGATGTGCTGGTCAGCCTATTTCTGCTCATGAAGATAGTAGCCTATGCCACGAATGTTCTTGATAACAATGTCGGCCTCCGCTTCGCTAAGCTTTCGGCGCAGGCGAGACATGTTGGATTCCAGTGAGTTCGACTGGATTTCGTCGTCAAAGGAATAGACCTGCCCCTCAAGGGACGAACGCAACACGGTACGACCACGGTTTCTCAAAAGAGTTTCGATGATGAGCAGTTCCCTTCGGGTGAGCGCAAGCCGGACACCGTTGACATGCACATCGCACGAAACACGATCGTAGGTGACGTTTCCTGCCGACAGGACGAATGAGCCGGTTGTCGGCACTCGCCTCAGCACAGCGCTCATTCTGGCAATCAGCTCGGGAATTTCGAACGGCTTCGGCAAATAGTCATCGGCACCGTCATTGAGACCGGAAATTCGCTCGTCGGTCGACCTCAGAGCGGAGATGATGATCGATCGCGTATTTGAACCCGTACGGTGCAAATCGGCGAGGAAGGTACTGCCGTCACCATCCGGCAGTTGCCGGTCGATAAGGACAATATCGTAATCCGCCATGGCGATTGCTTCCCGCGCCATCGCCAGATCTCCAACAGCGTCAAGCACGATGCCATGCTGCGAGAGGGCCGTCCTCAAGACATCCGTCATTTCCGGATCGTCTTCGATAAGCAGAAGTTTCATAGTGGCCTGATCGTGCAAGTCCGGGACAGCTGTTCTCAAGAATTCTAACAGCAAATTTATATGTATGTTTCAGATAAACTCGACTGTCATGATCGACTGGCCGCCAAGTCAATCGGCGGTCCAGATGTCCAGCACCGGGGAACCGAAACCTGCTGAGTATCCAGCTGGCTTTTAGCCCCCGTCGCCAAGGTCAGCTCCTTATCGGCAGCGGCCGTAGTTATCCCGATATCTGCAACCGTAATCGCGTCGGTCCCGATGTTCCCAGCGATCGCGGCGGCTCCTGTCGTTTCGTTCACTGATGTTCCCGATCACAGCCCCTCCCGCGCCACCCGCGGCGGCTCCCACTGCAGCACCTTGCCACGTGCCGCTTGCCAGCCCGCCAATGATGGCGCCACTGGCCGCACCAATACCGGCGCCCTTTTCCGTCTTGCTGCACGCCGTCAGCGTCAAACAAACCAATATGCCTGAAATGATCTTTTTCATGTCTGTCCTTTCGATCCATCGCCGCTACGGTCGCTCTTCGACCGTTGAGACGCGCCAAGGCGGCGACGTATGGCCACCGAAAATTACGTGGAAGTTACGCAGAACCCTCGACACCGACACCAGTCGAAAGCGCAAAGTCATGTAGGATGCGCGTTTTCGCGATCAGTAATTCTCAGGTAATTCCGCCCGCCTAGTCGACAGGCTCCGACGTTTCACCCTTGACCACTGCGTTTGAGGATGGTGGATCAAATGACTGGAGCAGACCATTGCCAGGCGCGCGGCCAGGCTGGAGTCATTATGCGAACGGCATGTTCCGGAATATTCAGAAGAAAACCGAGTGACCAGAATGAGGGGAAAAGCAGTCGTAAAGCTTGCCTGTAGATGTGTTTGAACGCTTTTTTTGCTCTTAAGCGGAATCGAACAATCGTTCACCTAGTTAATGACATTGGTTGAGTTCATTAGACTAGCAGCAATTTATTTCTGCAATGACAGGCAGTACCGGGTATGCCGACGTTCGCCCGTACGCGTCAGTGCACCGATCTCCGCGAGCCGCTGAAGGTCGCGTGTAGCTGTAGCGCGGGATGTGTCTGTGATCGAAATGTAGTTTCGGCACTTAGACCTCCCTTGAAGCCAGCCGTACCTTCCTTGAAGATGCGCGCGACTACCTTTTCCTGCCGCTCGTTCAACTGGCCTCGAAAACGATCATAAAACTTTGCTTTCTGAATGAAGAAATCTATGCGCTCAAGCGTCGCCCGTTGAGCATCCAGGATCGTTTCTGAAAAGAAAATGATCCAGCCGGTGATATCGAGCGTGCGCTGGTGTCGCTTAAGCTCGGAATAGTAGGCCTTCCCGGTCTTCTCGATTGTGAAGGCGAGTGAAATGAGACTTGGCTGCCCTATGTTTTGCGATAGGAGAATATACGGCCTTATATGGCCAGTTTGATTATCTACCGGAAATCGCCCCCGCTTCTGAATGGCCATATCGACTGGACGATGATCAGTCAGGCCTGTGGGATCGAAGCCGAGGTGACGGCAGAACTGAAAAAGCAGCTCCGGCCAAGCCTGGATGCAATCATCCGCTGGCTCGGCGCACCCATTTAAAGGAGCAAGCGCCGCAGATTTGATCCATTGGCGTCAGAAGTGGGACCCAAAACCGGTTACCGGACGGATTTTATGACCGACCCGGAAGTTATCGGAAGAGGGCAAAAAGTTGTGTTTGCAAGATAGACCCGAGTACACACCGAAGCCGTTCTTACCGGGAATGGCGCAGGGCCAATCTGCGCATTTGCGCAGTATCGAATGGGCAGATTTCATGGTTTCTGTCGCGCAGCAGACATCCGGGCCGTGGCGCTTTGCCGGTTGTCCGCCCCGATCCCGGCATAGCCCCTAGAATTCGACAGCAGAACAGCCTTGGAACAGAAAATCAATTCTCACTTGTCTCGCAGATCGCTGCTCACCTTGGCAATCAGCTCATTTCTGGCCACAGGTTGCGAGCAGGTTCCCAAGACGAAACTCGAAGTTGCCGCGGCTACCCTGCCCGAAAACAAGAATGAAACGACGTCAGCCGCAAAAACGGAGAAGGACAACAGGCCAAAGCCTGCGGGTACCGGTTTCGCTTACGACGAAATTTATGCTGCGCTGGCGGATGGCGGCTTTGACGTTCCAGCAGTCAATTACCGCGCCATTGACCCACAATACCTCCGACAGGAGGTCGAATACATCACCGCAGAGCCTGCCTATTCAATTGTCGTGGATACAAATGAGAGGTTCCTCTACTGGGTTCTTCCCCGTGGCCGAGCCATACGTTACGGCGTCGGGCTTGGAACTCAGGGCCGATCATGGAAAGGGCGCGCCGTCGTTCAATGGAAGCAGAAATGGCCAAGGTGGAAGGCGCCGGACGATATGATCGCCCGCAATCCTGAACTCAAGCCATATGGTGTTGAAGCAGGCGGAATGGCCCCCGGCCCCCGGAATCCTCTCGGCGCGCGCGCCATGTACATTTTCCAGAACGGCAAGGATACGCTCTATCGTATTCATGGGTCACCGAGCTGGAGAACCATAGGTAAAAATTCTTCCTCGGGTTGCGTCAGGATGCTGATGCAGGATGCGATCGATCTTTATGATCGCGTGAAAGGAAAGACGCCCCTTTTGGTCATCTGATAGCGTCATTCTGAGCGCGCAATGATTAAGAATAACGCTGCGGGTCAAATTTATGCCATAAACGGCACCATATCTCGCGCCGTTCGGTTTAGCGGATCCAGGGCCTTTCGCTCTTGGAAACGGCAGATCACAGTGCTTCAAACCTCGTGACAGAAGCATGGGACAACACATATCGAGCAGCGGGAGAGACCGATATCTCCCGACATCGGCGCCGACGGAGCAACCACCCCGGAAACTCTCAGGCAAAAGGACCGCTGCAAGATCATACAAACTCTGAAAAGCGAGCTGATGCTCGCGCCGATGGTGTAAGTTCGCCGAAACAAGGTGAGCGAATCTCTCAGGCCAATGACAGAGGGGGTGCCAAAAGCCCAAAAACGGGGCAAGGAGCACCTATGGCTGGAAGTCACCCTTCCCTATCGACAGTCGATTGCGTTGACGCAGTTTCAAGACCATTTTCATTGACGGTGGCGGCAATTGCATTTGCCGCACACGGCCCTGGCAGGCTTGACGCATTCCGGTGCGTCGGCGCTTGTGTCAGCCGGCTTCAGCGGCGGCATTTCACCCCGGTCCCCCTCAAAAATTGAACAGCTCCACGCGGTTTTACCGGGCAACGCGCTCGACAGGTGTGGCGCAAGCACCTCGCGATCCGCCTTCTCGCGATGATACCGCTACGCGGTTCTTGTACGAACACTACCTAATTCAGGAAATTTAAAATGGTCGATTGGGAAGATTTGGGATTTTTCTCCGCCTTCGCTCACCACGGGTCGATCACGGCAACCGCCAAGGCGCTACGCGTCGATCATACGACTGTAAGTCGGCGCATCACATCGCTGGAAACCTCGCTTTCCGTAAAGCTCGTTGATCGCAGGCCAAGATCATATGTACTGACCGATATGGGACGCGACGTCGCGAACTTCGCCGAGGAAATGAGCAGGTCTGCATTTGCTCTGAGCCGTTGCGCCGGTTCCGGCCAGAACGGTATCGAAGGTGATATCGTGGTATCCGCGCCGCCATCGCTGCTCTACAGCTTCATTGCGCCGCAAATCTCCGCGCTGCAATCTCAGCATCCTGACGTAAGGCTCCGTCTTGTCGGCACCATGGAAGCGATGTCCCTCTCCAAGGGAGAGGCGGATATTGCCATCAGCCTGAAGCGGCCGAGCGAAGCCACGCTGGTTGCGCGTCGCCTCGGACAATTGCCCTATTTCCTCTATGCCGACCCTGCCTACCCGACGAGAAACGGCCCTCCTCTCTATATCAGTTACGATGATACCATGCGGGAGTCGGATCACTATCGCTGGCTTTACGACAGGCTTTCCGCCGACGAGGTGTTCATGTGCAGCAACGACCTGCGCATACAGGCGGCGGCCGCCGCCGGCGGCTGCGGAGTGGCACTGCTGCCCGCCTACCTCGCCGCGGAACACGGTCTTGTGAGGTTCGATCCACTCGATCCCGGCGTCAGGATCGACGTTTGGCTGGTGATCCACGAAGACGTGCGCGACACGCCGCGGATACGTGTTGCCATGGACTTCATCAGTGAAAGCCTCAAGCCCTTGTGGTGTTCCTGATTATGCGCAGATCAAGCCTGCGCCATTGCCGAATTTTCCGGGATTTGGCGCGGTGTAAAATGCCGCGTGACAGGGTCTGTCCTGCGCGCGTGCAGTGACCGGTTGTACCTGCCCGCATTCCCACCCTTCCCGATACCTGAGCGTGGAGTATTTTCATGTCTTTGATTGCTCGTTACAGGAGAGGTACCGTCGGATACCTTGTTCTCCCTGCCAAAAAACGCAGCGCAAAAACATCCGCTCGAAATCGTCAGCGGGTGGGCCTGCTAATCGTGGCATTTGCGATCGGTTATGCCGCGATCGCAGTCCGCCTTCTGCAATATGGCTATTTTTCCGAGAGTGACGCGACGGCGAGTATTCCACGATCTCCCAATATAATCGCCTCCCGCCCCGACATTCTGGACCGCAACGGCCAGCTTATCGCAACGGATATCAATCTCATCTCGCTTTATGCAGAGCCTCGCCGCGTTGTTGATGTAAATGAGGCCATCGAAAAGCTCGCCTCTGTTGTTCCCGACCTGGATTGGGCTGATCTGCACAGAAAACTAACGTCTGACTCCGGTTTTCAGTGGATCAGGAGACAGCTTACGCCCCGCCAGGAAGCTGAGATCATGCGCCTTGGCATTCCGGGCATCGGATTCAGACCCGAAAAGCGGCGGTTTTATCCTGGCGGGCCAGTGGCATCTCACATTGTCGGGCATGTCAACATCGATAATCAGGGGCTGGCGGGCATTGAGCGCTATCTCGACAGGCAAGGCCTGGCAGACTTGCGTGGAGTTGGCCTTACCGATCCCACCCAGCTTGAACCGGTCCGGCTGTCCATCGATTTGCGCGTTCAGAGCATCGTGCATAACGTCGTTAGCGATGCCTTGAGGAACTATCGGGCGGAAGCGGCGGGTGCCGTCGTAATCGATGTCGACACAGGCGAGGTTCTCGCGATGGCGTCCGTCCCCGACTATGACCCGAATGAACCTTCGCGGCGCCTTGCCGATGGCACGATCGACAGGGATTACGAAAAGGGATGGTTCAACCGCATGAGCAATTCAGCGGTTGAAATGGGCTCGACCTTCAAGGCGTTCACCCTTGCCATGGGGATTGATGCAGGCGTCGTCAATCTGAACTCGGTCGTTGATGCCTCCCGCCCGCTGAAAATGGGTGGTTTCATCATCAGGGATTTTCACGGCCGAGGACGGCCGCTGACAATCCGGGAAGTCTTTCGCTACTCATCAAACATCGGCACGGCAAAAGTCGCTGATCTCGTTGGCCTGGAAAGTCACCAGCAATTTCTCTTCAGACTGGGCTTGTTGTCAAAGATGCAGACGGAGTTACCGGAAATTGCCTCGCCCGCAGCGCCAAGGAACTGGAAAAAGATCAATTCCGTAACAATTTCCTTCGGTCACGGTCTGGCCACGACACCGTTACAGACGGCTGCGGCTGCGGCGGCCCTCGTAAACGGTGGCATATTTCGGCACCCGACCTTCATCGCCGACAGTGGGAGGCATCACCAAATCACCGGCAGACGTGTCCTGCAGGCCTCGACCAGCGCAAAGGTCCGCGAGCTGTTCTGGTACAACGGCACCCAAGGTTCGGGCCGAAACGCCCAGGTGGCCGGTTTTGATGTAGGTGGGAAAACCGGGACAGCGGAAAAGGTTATCAATGGCAAATACGCGAAGAACCTGAACTTCAATACATTCCTCGCGGCATTCCCCATGCACCGCCCTCGTTATTTGGTGCTGTCGATCATTGACGCCCCGCTTTCCGGTGAGCGTGGCGGGCGCCTGGCGGCCTTCAATGCCGCGCCGATGGTGCGCGACATCATCGAGCGCGCCGCACCACTCCTCGGGGTTCGACCGTCATTCGGGAACCCGCAGGCATATCCTTTGATGAACTACTGAATAGGCGATGAACCCATGTCATTCGCAGATACTGAATTTTCAGATTATTTGATGATCTTTCCCCCGACGGACGACATTATCCATATTCTCTATTTCGTTGCGATTGTCGCAGAGGCCATGACAGCCGCACTCGCCGCCGGCCGTCGCGAAATGGATTGGATCGGCGTATTTCTGCTTGGATGCATTACCGCCCTCGGCGGTGGAACCGTGCGCGATGTTTTTCTGAACCACTATCCGCTATCGTGGGTCGAAAATCCCAGCTATCTCCTCGTGACGGGATTATCTGCACTGGCGACGATCCCGATCGCCCGATATATGTATCACCTGCGCAAGATGTTCCTTTTTCTTGACGCGATAGGACTGGTCGTCTTCACCGTCATCGGCTGCCAGATTGCGTCAAACCTCAACCTGCCGCTGGTTGTCGTGGTGGCGGCAGGCGTGCTGACTGGATGTCTGGGCGGCGTACTTCGGGATATCCTGTGCAACGAAGTACCGCTCTTGTTTCGTTCGGAACTCTATGCAACCGTCTCGGTCTTTACGAGCCTGATCTACTTGATCGTGCCCCTCCTGGGGGGGGCCCACGCGATATCCTCGCTCGTCGCAATGGCCCTCGGGTTGATGCTCCGGCTCCTAGCAATACGCTTTAACTGGTGTGTACCGACATTCGTTTACACGAAAGACCCTCACTGAGGAGCGAGCGCATTCTTCACCGCCGCAAGGCCGCGGCGTAAAAACGGGTCGGAGTGCACGTAAAAGAACTGCACTCCACGCGCCCGCCAGTGCGGGATTTCTTCCAGCGTTGCAAGCGTGCCGGCGATCTTTCCCGCCGCGCAAATTTTTTCAACGGCGATGGCGACCTTGTCGATCACCACGTCCGGGCGCGGTTCGCCGAATGGCGGTGCGGGCGGATATCCCATGTCCTGCGACAGATCGCCGGGGCCGATGAAAAACACGTCTATCCCCTCGACTGTCAGCATCTCCTCAAGAGCGTCGACTGCATCGACGGTCTCGATCATGGCGATGACCAGCCGCTTCTCATAATCGGACGGCAGGGCGTAACGCACCGCATCGACAATTGCCCGGGCCTCGTCGGCATTGCTGACCATGGGCACCATGATCCCGTCGGCGCCGGCATTGAGGTAGCGGATGATGATCGGCCGTTCGTGCGAATGCGGGCGCACGATGGCAGCACCACCCACCGAGCGCACCACCTGCCCGGTTGCCCGCACATCCTCGAAGCTCCAGGTGCCGTGCTCGCAATCGACGAAGACCGCATCCGCGCCAAGTTCCACCAGCCGGCCGGAAAGACCTGAATGTGTATGGTGCGGCGTGAACATGCTGATAGCCTCACCCGTCGCAAGACGGGCGCGCAACTTTGCTCCATTCATGGAAGTCTCTCCCTTACTTCTTTTTCAGCATATCCGGCGTGTCGTCCGGCGCCCCTACCCAGCGCGCGATCTCTATGTCTTTCGAGGTGTCGCGCATATGGGTCGGGCAGATGTGCAGTTCCGGAATGACCGCGCTGTCACTCAGGCTGGCGCAAAGCACGATGGCGCGGGCCACGTCATGCGGGTCCATCATCACGGCGCGTTCTTCCTTTAATGGCGGACGCGCGCGGTTGTTCATGATCGGCGTGTCGGTCTCACCCGGCAGTATGGTCGTCGCCCGGATACCCTGGTTGCGATAGGTATTGTGCAGGAAGGTCATGAAATTCTTCACGCCCGCCTTCGCCGCGCCATAGGCCACGCCGCCCAGCAGGTTGGGATTGAGCGCGGCGAGCGAGGAGACGGTGATGATGGTCCCCTCACCTTTTTCGATCATCTCCGGCAACACGGCCTGTGTCAGGTTGAACACCGCAGTCAGATTGACGTTGAGGGTGGCGTTCCACTCTTCCTCACTGATGAAGCGGGCGTTGAGCACCTTGCTGGCGGAACCGGCATTGTTCACGAGGATATCAATGGGACCGACGGCCTCCCGGATCGATTTGACCGTGTCGAAGATCGCCTCGCGCGAGGCAATGTCGAGCGTGCGGGCGATGGCCTTGCCCTTCTTCTTTTCGATCAGTTCCGCGACTTCCCGCAGCGGATCGAGGCGGCGGCCGGTTAGCACGACCGTCGCTCCTTCCTTTGCAAGCAGGATTGCGGTTTCGCGGCCGATGCCCGAGCCGGCGCCGGTTACCAGCGCAATCTTTCCCTTTAGCAGTCCCATGTCGTCTCCTATTCGGCTGCGGCAGCAATAGCGCCAGAATAGCCGAAGATTTCCTTTGCCGCCTTCGAGGTTACCAGGCCTTCGGAAATATCCTGCTCGATCAATTCGCGCGAGCGTTCGGCAGCACGACCCCAACCGCCACCGCCCGGCGTCTGCACTTCGAGACGTTCGCCCGTCTGAAGAACCACCTTGCCCTTCGGGAAATGCGATTTTCCTTGCTTCATCACCTTGCCGGCTGATCCGCTCTGGCCTTCCACTACGCCGAAGCAGGGGTGGCGCACGCGTTCCGATGCGAGGTAGATGTTCATCGGGTTCTTGCCGAGATTGCGCAGAACGACACGCTGGCCAAGGCCGCCGCGATGTTTGCCGGCACCGCCGGAATCGGCGATCAATTCCTTGCGTTCCGTCAGGACCGGAACGGCGACCTCGAACATTTCAACGGCCGTGACCTTGCAGTTGGACGGGAAGCTCAGCGTATCCAGCCCGTCGAATTCGGCGCGCGCGCCCTGCCCGCCATGGAAATTCTGCACGGAGGCATATTGCGTTCCGTCGTTGCGCTGGCCGACGCAATTGGCCGCCCAGATCGGCGCTCCGCCGCTATCGCCCAGCACCTTTTCCGGCACGATGCCTTCAAGCGCCTTGAAGATCAGCGAGGGGATAACGTGACCGATCAGGTTGCGCGAATTGCCCGCCGTCCATTCCTGCGGATTGAGAATGCAGCCGAGCGGCGCTTCGTCAGTAATCGGAACGATGCAGCCCTCATTATTGGGGGTTTCCGCATCGAGCAGGCATTTCAATGCGTAGACCGAATGGGCGTAACGGTAGTTGGTGCGGCAGTTGATCGAGTGCAGCACCTGATCCGACGTGCCGGTATAATCCACATGGATGGAATCATCCCTGACGATGACAGAGGCTTTCAGTTTGACGTCGACATCGTAGCCATCGAGCAAGACCTCGGCGGAATAGGCGCCATTCGGCCATTCGCGGATGGCCTTGCGGGTCTGCGCCTCGGAACGGGTGTGGATGGCGTCGGCAAGTCCGTCGACATCGTCCAGCCCGTATTCGTCGAGGAATTTCACCAGTTCGCGGCCCATGACATTGTTGGCGGCGATCATCGATTCCAGATCGCCGCGTACTGAATAGCCCCTAGATTTGTGGACGCCCTCGGGTTACATTTCCTGCTGTCGTTCGAACTCGACGGGTGACAGCATCCCGTTCCTGACGTGCTTACGCTTGGGGTTGTAGAACATCTCGATGTAGTCGAACACGTCCTTCCTCGCCTCCTCGCGTGTCCGGTATGTCCTGCGCCGTATTCTCTCGCGTTTGAGGAGATTGAAGAAGCTCTCCGCCACGGCATTGTCATGACAGTTGCCGCGACGGCTCATCGAGTGTTCAAGATTGTGGTGCTTCAAGAACGCCGCCCAGTCCATGCTGGTGAACTGCGAGCCCTGATCGGAATGGACCAGAACCCTGCTCTTCGGCTTTCGACGCCACACCGCCATGAGCAACGCCTGCAGCACGACATCGGTGGTCTGCCTGCTCTGCAGCGACCAGCCGATGACGCGGCGCGAAAACAGGTCGATCACCACGGCCAGATAGGCAAAGCCCTCCTGGGTCCGGATGTAGGTGATGTCTGTCACCCACGCCCTGTCCGGCGCATCGACATCGAACTGCCGGGCAAGGGTGTTGTCGACCACGACCGACGGCTTGCCGCCGTAGGAGCCGGGCCGACGCTTGTAGCCGATCTGCGCCTTGATCCCGGCCATTCTCGCGAGACGAGCGATGCGGTTGGCGCAACTGGTCTCTCCCTGATCGAGGAGGTCATCATGCAGCTTGCGATAGTCGTAGACCCTGCCGCTTTCCTTCCAGGCTTTGCTGAGAAGCTCGGTCTGACGGACATCTTCCCGAGCCCGTTTGCTCAGCGGGTTCTTCGCCAGGCATAGAAGCCACTGGGCCGGATACGCAGGCAGCGGCACATCGCCCGCACCGTGAACTGCTGGCGATGCTTGGCAACAAACGCGTATCTCACTTTGCATCCTTGGCGAAATACGCGGTGGCTTTTTTTAAGATGTCGCGTTCCTGGGTGACGCGCGCCAACTCCGTCTTCAGACGACGTATCTCTGCCGCCTGATCCCCATCGCTTCCTGATGGCTTCGAGAACTTCTTCTTCCACGCGTAGAGCGAGTGTTGGCTCACGCCCAGCCGCTGCGACACCTCCGCAACCGGATAGCCCCGCTCGGTAATCTGCGCGACAGCATCGCGCTTGAACTCGTCACTGAAATTGCCAGATCCCATCATGGCCTCCTTGCCTCAAAAAAAGGGAAGAGGGCGTCCACAAATCTAGGGGCTATTCATTCGTTCATGAAACAATCTCCTCATCTTGCCTATCAACGGGGGAAACTTTCGAATAGAATTAGGTGACCGAATTTAAATGTATTCAGAACACATATATATAACATGAAGAACGCGCAACTGACGAACTTGATCGGGGCCTTGGCACTAGCTCTCGCTGATGCCCAATTGGATGCTGCGCAAGAAGCGAGCGGACTCGGAACCGCCGGTTGTGCAGCCTTGGTTGCCCTTGGCCACTACCCTGAGTCGTCGATACGACAGATCGCTGTTATAGCGGGTCTGAGCCATTCCGTAATGGTTCGCACTGTTGATACGCTTGTTACAAGCGGCCTAGTCACAAAACGCGCCGGGCGCGACAAACGGGAAGTGCTTTGTCGCCTCACACCGACAGGTGAAGCCCTTCGAATTAAGTTGATGGAGGCCCGCGCTGGCACCCTAGAGCGCGCTCTCGGCACGCTTTCAGCCGATCAGGAGTCGGCCTTGCACGGTCTGGTGTCGGAAATGCTCATCAATCTTACGGTCAACAGAGACCAGTCTGACCATATGTGTCGACTATGCGATGAGGCAGCCTGCGGGCCGGATTGTCCGGTAGAGCGACAGGTCGAAGCGATCGACGGCAACCAACGCGGAATGCGGCATTAATCGGATCGCAATATCGGCCTGCGTGTGCTGACCGGAAAGGGGGCTCAAATCGACACCACGACCGCATTTGGCCGCATGGTGTTCGGGATTTTCGCCACCTTGGCCAAGTTTGAGCGGGGTCTGATCCGGGAACGCACCATGGCCGGACACGCCACCGCAAAGGCGCGCGGCCGCAAACGCGGCCGGAAATTCGCCCTGACGCCGCGATGACACGTTGGCACATATCGACGTTGCCCTCCGACGCCCTCTCCGCTTCCAGCGTCGGTCGGCACCGCTGGCTTGTCGAATTGATCTGCATCGCTACGGCAATTCTTGCGCTTTCGACGCTGAAGCTGTGCAAATTTCTTCGATGTGAAAAAATCGGATGACGCAACAAATCTACACTTGACGTTAGGTTGAATTTAATACTCTATTGCCACGGGAGGATAAGGAAGTGAGTTAATTTAAGCATTCATCCTATATTGGGGCTAAAATGACTATATTTATTGTCGTGCCAGATCAATTTTCAGATTTCTCTAATAATTGTGGAGCTTTGTCATTCTCCAATGCCTGCGAAATGCTGAAATCCCGCACTCACGCTGCCGATGACGTCTTCATTCAGGGGCAAGGCCTCAGTGAAAATGAATTAATATCTTTTGAAGCTACTGCCCATCTTAATGATGCGACGAAATCCCTTGTCTTTTGGACAGGAAACGATCGTCCCAAACCGGCAACCTCCAAGCTCACCCATAAACATCGACCTGAAAACACCCTGATTTCAACGCCACTTCTGATTGGAACCGACCACTACCGCTCTCACCTTATCTTGTCCGCCCAAAACGAGCTTTTGCTCGATCATGTGACTGGTCAGCATGTGCAAGGGATGGTCTTGGTCGAAGCTTGCCGGCAGATGTTCATTGCCGTGAGCGAACTCGCCTACATGGGCGGCGAACCCCGGAAATCCTACGTGGTTTTCAATCAAATCGCGGCCAAATTCGTCAACTTCACCTTCGCCTTGCCGGCGCAGATTGAGTATCGCCTGGTAAACCTCGACGATACACGACCGGACAGAATCGGGATTTCATCAGCTTTGAGCGTTTGGCAGAACGGTTCAGTGACCACCGAACTTAATGTCGCTTATACTCTTTTCGAACCAGGAATGCTGAAGCCAAAAGAGATTGCCAAGGGCAAAGCGGCGGTCGCAGCCTACGCTGCCACCGTCGAAGAAGCCCTGTACCCACAAGCGCTCGTTGGATGAATGTCATGGAGACCTCACCGATCATAGCTTTCTTCGATGTGGACGAAACCTTGATCCGCACCAAGAGCATGTTCTCATTCCTGCGATTCCTTGGCCAGCACGGTCTGGCCAAGGACACGGAAGAGACCATCGATCGCTTATACAAGTTAAGTGCGCACGGTGTGGACCGTTCGGAAATCAATCGCCTGTACTGGATGTCTTATCGGGGCCTTGGCGCTGAAGACGTCAAAAGTGCGGCACGTCACTGGCTGGATGAAGCCTGCGGGGCCGACCGCGAGTTTTTAATCACGGTCACAGTGAAACGGCTTCGGGCACATCAACAGTCTGGCCACCGGATCGCGCTCGTTTCAGGTTCGGGGATAGATATTCTCCAACCCCTAACGTCCCTCATCGGCGCCGACTACACTCTGGCGACCAGATTGAAAGAATTGAACGGGCGATATACCGGCGAGATCGTTCTTCCAGTCATGATTGGCGAGGGCAAAGCGCAAGCAGCATCGACATTGGCTGCGCAACTGAAGGCAGAGCTTCGAAACTGCTTTGCCTACGGCGATCATATTTCCGATTTGCCACTCCTCAATCTCGTCGGACATCCAGTGGCCGTTGGCGAAGAGGGAGCTCTTGGGGACCATGCCCGCGGTCTTGGGTGGCCGGTACTATCGACAAGTGAGTTTTCAACCGCGGGGGCTGCAGCGTGAATCCGGTTCTCATTTCGAAAAGCATACTCATGCTCGGTATTGCAAGCTGGATGACCGTTGCTGTCATTAACAACGCGACGGATCCGTTAACAAACAGGTTCTTTCTTGGGGCGATGCTTGAAATGCGCCTTCTTGAAAACGAACCCGCCGGCTTGGGAAGCGGCCTTCTCTGGCGAGCCTGGGCGATACCTGGGGTGGCAACCGCGCTGCTTTGGGGTATCGTCACGGTTCAAGCTGCAATCGCGATCTATCTTTGGAAGGCAGCGCTGCAGTTGACTATCGCAACAATTCGCAAAGCTCAAGAACCGATCGAGGCAGCAAGAGCGACTGCGGTAATGGCACTGAGTAGCTTTATGGCGTTGTGGTTCGCGTTCATGGTCGGTGGCTTCTGGTTCGGATACTGGATCAAACAGGGACCAATTCAGCAGGTTCACATGACACTGTTGATCATCAGTATTCTGTCTACAGGATATGTTGCCAACCGGCTGCTGGAACAGCCACGGCCCGAATAAGCGATTTGAACCATTGAGCGAAACCGGCAAAGGAGTTAAAGCTTCAGTCAGGTGTAGATAGCACATTACGAAGGACCGGATATTGCCCTATAAGATGCAGATTGGCGAACTGGCTGCGCGCGCAAATGTCAGTCATCGCACGATCCACTATTACGAACGGATAGGACTTTTGGCCCCCACCGAGCGGGAAGGAGCCGGCTATCGCTATTACGATGAGACGGCAGTCAAACGCCTGGAAAAAATCGCAGTTCTGAAAAGCCTTGGCCTCAGTCTCGATGAGATCGCCAGTGTCATTGACCTGTATTTCTCAGACGGGACCGGTATTCGTGGAAAAACAAAAGTTCTGGAAATTCTCGAAGGACAACTGACGAAAACGAACGCTCAACTCGTAGAACTCAACTCGTTCAAAACCGATCTTGAAGCGAATATCGACCGGATGAAGATGTTGATAGCGCAGGCCCGTGCCTAATCAAGTCAATGGCGAGAATAGCCGGCACTTAAATCTACACCTGACGTTAAGTTGATATTTTGCATAAACAACCTCAACCGGAGTTAAAGTTATGACAGTCCGACACGCCAGCCTTCTCATGCTCCTGATGTCATGTGGCTTTCTGGTCGTCGGCCAGCTCTATGTGACGATACCGCTTGTAGCCGATATCACGGGCCGGTTCGGTATAACACCAGCGAACGCTGTCTTGTCCGGCTCGGCCTTCGGATTCGCTTATGCGGCCGGTTTTCTGATCTTTGGTCCGCTATCCGATCGCTATGGGCGCAAGAGAGTTATTCTGGTGGGTCTTATCGCAACGGCCCTGGCAACGTTTCTGGTAGGGTTGGCGCCGAATTTCGCCATATTATTGAGCGCCCGCGCTATTCAGGGCTTTGCCGCCTCAACATTTCCACCAGCCGCACTGTCGTTGGTAGCCGAAGAACTGCCGCCGCAACATCGGCCCCTGGGTGTCTCGCTGATGAGTTTCGCCTTCCTCGGCGCGGCACCCCTTGCACAATTCTTCGCCGCGCGGTCGAGTGGCGGTTTGCCAATAATCATGTTTGAGCTAAGCCCTCTCTACTTGATCGGTGCCGTTGGATTGTTCTTTGCCGCAAAGAGCGGTGGCAATGCCCAAGCAGTGCAAACGAGGAACCCGAAATCCCGATTGATGCAGTTACTCCGCGATCCTCTCGTTGTGTCGGGATGGGCGGCGGCGATTACGGTGTTGTTCGGCTTTGTCGTGTTTCATGCTGGCGCTCAAGCGCTTGGCGGCGGGGCCGGTATTGACCTTCAGACACTCCGCCTGGTCGGGTTACCTCCCCTGCTTCTGGCTTTCGCGGCTGCTCCGACGACGCGACGCTTCGGCCCCACGCTGACGGCACGTTTGGGTTTGATCATCGCAGCGTTAGCCCTGGCAGTTGCCGCAGTTGGCGGAGCGGTGGCATTGACTGTTGCGTCGGTGTTCCTGTCGGGCGGCGTGGCTCTGGCCGTGCCGGGACTGATCGCCACGGTCGCGGGGCGTGCCACGAACGTTAACCGCGGGCTGGCGCTCGCCATCTACAGCTTCTGCCTGTTCCTCGGTGCGAGCTTCGCACCGCCCATCACGCAATCGCTCGTGGGTTTCGGCTTGTTGCCACTTTGGTTCCTGCCTGCCGGACTTCTGCTCGCAGCCGTGATCGGCATTACAGCCACGAACCGCCGTCCACAAAACGCAACTCAGCACTGAAAGAGGTGATTGTTATGCTCCGTACCCTGTCAGCGATAGCCGCAACAGTCCTCGGTGTCATTGCCGGTAGCGCCGCCACCTCCCTGGCGGATACGAAGAAAGGAAATGCCGTGACCGCCGCAAGTCCCGTGATCGAATCTGCCGATACCACCGTCGCCAAGATCATGCCACCCGGTTACGCCGAAATCGCACAACGACGCGTGACGGTAGACGGCGAAGGCGCACAGCTTGTCCGCTACGAAAGGGCTGATCGGCGTAACGCCGACCTTGGAGGTGAGCACTTCAGCGTCATCGTTGCAGACGATGGCCGCCTGAAAGGCTTCACCCGCATGGACCTTGATCTGGTCGGCGGCCGATTGCCATCGCGGGAAGACACCCAGAAGATCGCTATGGATTTTCTGCGAACCGCTGCGCCGGACCTGCTGCCGGGAATGAAAATCAGCTGGATCGAACCGCATGACGAACCGCTGCGCGCCACGCGCAACGGTCGCACCGAAAACTTCACTCTCACCGGTATGAAAGTGAAGATGCGCAACGGTGCCGATGGTCGCTGGATGTGGGTGATCGTCGGAGCCGACCGCAAGGTCATGGTCTTCGAGCGCGATATTGTCTGGGTGACATTTCCGGGCCACCGCAAGACCGAAAAATGGCTGCATGATTCCTGGTTGGTCGAGCAGGGACACAAGGTTCGTCCTTCCTAACAGACACAGAAGAAAGGAATACTGGAGATGGGTGCAATCGTTGTTGTGGGTGCCGCCCGAACGCCGGTAGGAGCGTTCAACGGAGCCTTTGCGAGCCTTGCTGCGCATGAATTGGGCGCAGTCGCTATCCGAGAAGCTTTGGCTCGAGCGCATGTCGAGGGTGCGGAGGTGGACGAAGTGATCCTTGGCCAGATCCTCACGGCCGGACAGGGACAAAACCCGGCACGTCAAGCCTCGATGGCCGCGGGTTGCCCGGCCGAGACCACGGCTTGGGGACTTAACCAGCTATGCGGCTCTGGCCTTCGTGCCATCGCGCTTGGCCTGCAACAGATCAAGAATGGCGATGCCCGGATCCGTGGTAGCGGGTGGACAGGAATCCATGTCCGTGGCTCCCCACTGCGCGTATTTGCGCGGCGGCGTCAAAATGGGCGACTTCAAGATGATCGACACCATGATCAAGGATGGTCTCACCGACGCCTTCTTCGGTTACCACATGGGCACCACCGCAGAGAATGTGGCACGTCAGTGGAATGTGACGCGAGAGACCCAGGACAAATACGCGGTGGCCTCACAGAACAAGGCCGCGGCAGCACAGAAAGCCGGCCGCTTTAAGGAAGAGATCGTCCCAATAATCGTGAAGGGCCGCAAGGGCGACACGGTGGTGGAAGACGATGAGTATATTCGCCGCGATACAACGTTCGACGGATTGCAGAAGCTACGTCCCGCCTTCGATAAGGACGGCACCATAACAGCCGGCAACGCATCGGGAATCAATGATGGGGCGGCCGCAGTTGTGCTGATGAGCGAAGAAGAGGCTGTACGGCGAGGCGCGACACCGCTGGTGCGGATCGTATCGTGGGCGACCGCGGGCGTTGACCCGCAAATTATGGGAACAGGCCCAATCCCGGCTGCGCGCAAGGCCCTAAAACAGGCAGGCTGGTCAGTGTCTGACCTTGATCTTGTGGAGGCCAACGAAGCCTTCGCCGCACAAGCCTGCGCGGTCAATAGCGACATGTCGTGGAATCCTGAGATTGTGAACGTCAATGGTGGCGCCATCGCCATCGGACATCCGGTCGGCGCATCCGGCGCACGTATTTTCAATACGTTGATATACGAAATGAAGCGCCGGGGCGCGAAAAAGGGGCTGGCCACGCTTTGCATAGGCGGTGGAATGGGTGTCGCGATGTGTGTCGAGCGCGGTTGATGTTGCCATCCCAACACAATTGAAAAGCGGCATCTCGTCGCCGTGGCACGCGCATCCACGGGATCGCTCGAGGGTCGGTGCTGAAACCAATAAACTTGATTAGTGGAATGCCAAAATATCCATCAACTAAACCCGTGTAGAAAAAATTGAAGAAGTGTTTTATGCATGATCCCCTCACCGAAGATGCCGTTGCGAAATACATCTCAGCTCGTGGGTGGGTGTGCGAATATCCGTCGTAGCGCCGTGGAGGACGAGGTCTTCCAAGTGGACGAGTTCGCCGTCGATCCACAGCGAGGCGCAGGCGTCGGTGAAATGAGAGCGCTCGGTCCATCCTGGCCCGACATGCGATCGGGCCATGCGCTCGTCCAGACGCGCAAGTTCGACACCGGCCCGAAATGCCGGCTCCAACGAGGCTTTCATGCTGATTTTCGAAACATCGTAAGCCATTGATTTTATGGCAAACAATTTGCTAAACGAACTCAATATAAATATTTGAGTTTCTCACATGGTACGGTTAAGGGTTGGACTTATAACCATCGATAAGCATAGGTTGTCTATGGTTAGAAAATTTCTATATTTTACTTCATAAATATACAACGCACGGCAATACACAGCGTATGCCGATATTTCAGTGATTAGGGAAATAAATACTCTACAGCGCTATTTCATTATTATACTGCGTGACAATGCTCGTTCTCGCGAGGGCGTGTGCGTCATCGGAAAGATATGCATTCCGCGTTGGCGCTTTCGGCTTGTCAGAGTCGCGACATTAAACTGCCGCCACATCATATATCCCTCGGGCACGCCGCAAGATCCGCGCGAACGTGCGCCCCTGCTTTGCACCTGTTACTTTCGGAATTTGTGTTTTATGTCGGGGATTTAGGGTCGATGATCGTAGCTGTTTAGCGTACTGGATCATAGTTTTAGGCTGTCGTGGGATAGTGTAGCGCAGGGAATGGTTGCGGGGGCTCACCGCCACCGATACCGACATTCGATCCAAGTAGCCGTCTGATAAAATAATTAATCAGTGACTGGGGGGCACGCAACATCCGGTTCCTGCGATTGGTCGAGCGAGAAATACCTGAACTGGCAGCGTAATGAGCGTGATATAGCCTCATCTGAAATTGCGCAGAAACGGCGATATTAGGAAGTGAAAAAGCTCGAATAGCGTAGGATCGCATAGTAAATTTTGGCACACTGGGGTTGCTATTTGTTCTTTTTTTGTTCTAATTAACATCACTCAGCTCTTTTTCTCGATAACTCAATTTGCCATGGAACACTGCTTTACCCGCCAAGAGCTTTATGACCGCGTTTGGTCGAAGCCGATTTCGCACCTAGTTGTCGAACTCGCGACCACGACAGGCAATCTCAGCACATTGCTGCGACGCGCCGATATTCCAACGCCACCGTCAGGACATTGGATGCGGAAGGAGTTCGGAAAGCCCGTCGAGCAACCACCTTTGCCGCCAGCACCAACTGGATGTGTCGAGCCGCTGGTGCTGGATACCGAAAAGCCGAGCGTTAAGCGCAAACAGAAACACGTCAAAGCGAGCCCAGATGCAGTTTCCGTTTCCGTGGATACACAACAGGTTCTTGCGCCCCCTACTAAAGATCCGGTGCAAGTCGCGCTAAAGCCACGACCGACACAGCCCACGACGATGACAAGAGCAGAACTCTACGGCGCAGTGTGGACGACGCCAATGTCGCGCTTGGCCGAGGACTATGGGATCAGCGGCAATGGTCTTGCCAAAATCTGCGATCGAGAGGATATCCCGTATCCGCCACGCGGATATTGGGCGAAACATGCTGTGAGCAAAGCACCCAAACAGACGCCGTTGCCAAAATCGACCAGCGTGCATTCCATTACCATTCGCCCGACACCGTTGCCGCCGCCTTCCATCGAACTGCCGCCGGAGGTCAAGCAGCAAGCGGACAAAGTCCGTGCAAGTGAAGCCGCCCTCGTGGTGCCAGAACGCCTTCTGAGGCCCCACGCAGTTATCGCTTCATGGCTGACAGAGCACGAACAGAAGAAGCGTCAAGCCCGGAGCGAGCGCGATCCATGGAGGCGCAATCTTTATGACCCTGGTGATTTCTCCGAGACGGACCACCGCAAACATCGCATTCTGGATGCGCTCTTCAAGGCGATTGAGCGCCAAGGAGGAAAGGTTAAGCAGGGAGAGCGAGGCGTCCTGTTTGCCGAGGTTCTAGGCGAAAAGGTGGAGTTTCAGCTTCGCGAAAAGCAAAAGCAGGAACGTCGGCCTCTGACCGATAACGAAAAGCGATGGAAGTCCCCCGGCGACAAAGACTGGAAAAAGGATTTGGTACCGACAGGTTGGCTCGTTTTAGAGATCAAAACCTGGCAGTGGCCGAATGCTCTGCCGCGGCAATGGCTCGAATCTGAAAAACAGCCAATGGAGGGCATGCTGCCGGACTTCTTGGCAACCTTCGTCGCAGCCGGACCATTGCTCGTTCAACAGCGTAAGGATCGAGAGGCGTCGGAGCGCGAGCGCCAACTTGCCGAGCAGCGCCGCTATGAAGAACAGCGGCGTCGGAAGCGCGACGCTAACCGCTGGCGACACTTCCGGGAGTTAGCTCAGGACTGGCACGAACTCGCGGCCGTGCGCGATTTCCTGGTGGTGCTGCGATCAATGAACGTCACGCCCACCGCCGAAATCGATGGTCGCAGTATTGAAGAGTGGATCGCATGGGCGGACGAGTGGCTCCAGCGGGCCGATCCAACAGCCGGCGGCGTCGGCAGCGTTTTCGAGCAGGTTGCTGGAACCACCGACTGGACATATCGAGATTGACCAATCTGGAGGCAAAGAATCTTAGAGAGATCAATTTCGCGCCCAGAGATACCAACGGCGGAACCGTACGCTGCTTCAGACATCAAACTCCAAATTGGCACGATTGAGAAGCCGCGGGAGGATGTCAGATGGAATTTCATAGATCGACTGTTGTGGGTTACCGTTCACAACACCCAAATCTCGTAGTTCATCCAGCCCGACCACGGGATCTATATAGGCGGCTAAAAGATAGTTGATGACTTTTACAGGCCTGGCCGTCGTCGCCTGCCATTGCTCAAGTTGCTGCTCACTGTAAACGGATCGACCGCCCGTCAATTGCATCAATTCTCTGGTAGAGCTTGCTAATGTGACGCTCTCCAAAATTCCTAGCGTCGTCATGGCTTGCGAAGGACGTTCCCTTGAGGCGCCTTTGTAGAAGAACAACAGGGAGCCCGCGTCGCCGAGGTTTGATGGTGCTCGGCACAGGTAGACTTTCCGGATCGTGTTCCCTGGCCGCGTCGGACGGTCGGCCCGAGAAGCACCGACGAAGAGGTCCGGCTGCCTAGGCCTCCATAGATCAGGATATAAGGTGTCGTGATAGTCTTCCTTGATAGGAATTCCGAAGCCGCGAACTTGAGCAGTCACAAGGAAGCGGGGGTAATTTCTCCTGGCGACTTCGAAAACCGACATGGACGGATCATCAACTAGCTTTGCGGACGAAAATGCCCGTTCATAGATGAATTCCCCGTTCTCTTTCGTAGCGGAATGGATAAAGCCATAGAATTCCAAGAGGTTCATCAACGCCGCCTGGTCTTCATATGTTGTCAGATACGCCAAGTCGTAGCCGTTGCGCTGCGCATACCACAGGACCTGCTTTAAGAGCAGCTCACCGAGCTTAACACCGCGCTTGTCGGGCGCTACCTTGAAGGTGCACACTTTCAAAATTTTGTTGGCTTTCGTCACCGCATCTGTGTCGGTGGCCTTCTCATCTTTTCGGACAATCAGGCCAGCCAGTTCGTCGTCATCATAAACGACCCAACAAGGTCGGCGCTGGCGAACGCATTTCTCACGCCACCAATCATCGAACTCCGGATATCCCACGCGGAGGCTGTCGAAAAAGTTGTCTTTGTGATTGATCGTATGAGCCTCGACCTCGGCGACATGCCTGATAGGAACCTGTTTCGGCTCGTATGTTTGCGTAAGAAGATCAACCGCATCGCCAACAAACAGGATACGCCGGCCAAGCTCAGCCGAATGCTTGAATGCCCGCTCGTGAAGCCCCTTGTCCTGCGTGACGAGAAAGTCAACCACGTCGCTTTTCAATGCGTGGAGAAGAGTCGCATCGACTACATCATTTGGCCGCTTCAGAGCTCCGAACTCAGCTTCAAGATTATCTCGGCTGAGACCCCGCTGCTTCCCCAAGACTTGATATTTTGAGATCTTGCTAAGGGAGATTCGGCGACGTTCCGCGTTTTTGTCGCGGGCAATATCGTCGCGAGCGGCCTCGTGGACGAAAACCGCGATCTTATGCGCCGCAGCGAGGCTTGAGAAGTTAGCGTATGCGGCTTCTACAGCGCGGTAATCTTCCAGACCGATCAGAATGTTCGTATCAATGAGATACGACTGTTGCCTCATCTCTCAGGGCCTTTCGCAGATCGCGGCTAGCGTACAAAAATGACTGTGGTGGCTCAAAACCGAATTTCTCACGCAGCTCCGTCAGTGGGATGGGGCGGAAGAACGGTTTGATTTCTTCGAAGAGGAGAGCGAAGCCAAACTCTAAACCGTGAAAATAGCTATCGAAATCGTTTCTCTCGATAAATGCGGTGTCTTCAAATTCGGACCAGATTTGCTGCACGGGCAGTTTCAGCACATCCTTAATCTCCGCAATTCCGACCATCGCTCTAACTGGCGAGGTCGAATAGATATAGGCCACGGTTCCGCCAGGCGCTGAAACAGGAAACCGTCGGCGAAGCTCGACGGTTTTGCGTCCTTCCATAATTTTTTCCGAATATTGTGGGCGAATGGAAAGCACTACATCTCGTTGCGGACGAAACGGCTCATCGGCCAAAAGCGGAAAGACGAGCTGATCGTCGTTACCGTACTCAATGTCGAAAGTCTCTTTTACGCGCAGAACGAGGCGAGCGTCGGCAGGAAAGACCGCGTCTACGCGCAACGAAGCACCGAGTGCCTCCACATAGCGTTTGACCGTCGACAAATGAACTTCGCCACCTTTTTCAAGCTTTGAAATTGCTGCTTGCTGGACATTCATGCGGGACGCCATTTCTGCTTGAGTCATTCCAGACAGAAGTCGAAGCCGGCGCAGATCGACACCTGCCGCGTGCTCGTCGCGCGGCTCGGTTGCCGCTGAAGCTTCGATAACTTTTCCTGCCAGTTTGCCCATGCCATGCTACTCCGTGTTGTAGAGTTGCTATCGCGAAGAGACATTCCCCGCAAGGAATATTCTGGTTGCGTATCATGACACGGGGAAATAGATTACACTTCTGCGAACTTCACGCTGTTTTCTGGGGTAGCGAACTTCAAGCAATGCATTTTTTGTCGTGGGGATGCGACGCACTCGCGCTCGGTTGAGCACATTATCCCCGAATCATTGGGTAACACTGAGCATACACTGCCACCTGGAATCGTATGCGACCGCTGTAATAACTACTTCGCTCGGAAAATTGAAGGTCCACTGCTTGAGACTGACTACTTTCGTCATCTGCGTAGCATGATGGCGGTCCCGAACAAGCGGGGGCGTATTCCACCGATGAGCGGCCACATATCCAATTCGAAAATACCAATAAACATCTGGATGGATGACGCCGGGATTTTCATTGAGCCAAAAGACATGAGCCGTGCCAGTGAACTCGAACATTCCTTGCTTGCGGAAAACCAAGGCACCTTGCGAGTGCCCGTCCCACACAAATCAGAAGTCGATCGTCACATGATGTCCCGCTTCATTGGAAAAGTTGCGATCGAAGCTTTCGCGCTAAGAGTTATGCACGTCGACGGATGGCGGGAGGAACTAGTTTCTAACGAGGGATTAGAAGCTTTGAGAGGATTTGTCCGCGTTGGGGAGAAGCCTAAAGAGTGGCAATTCCACCGCCGCAGCCTCCATCGCTTCGATCAGCGGTTTTGCGATGGGACCGAAGTGTTTGAGATACTGCACGAATATGACTTCGTCTACACACAGAAGAATTTGCTGTTTTTTGTCATGGCAATATTTGGCGAAGAGTTTGCGATCGATATGGGCAACCCTGAGATACAGTCCTACGAGACCTATCTGAATGAGCAAGACGGCGTGAGCCCAGAGGTGGCTCGGTTTGTCTGAACAGTTTCGGGCTTTTTGTTAAGTGGATTTCCGCCTCGATTATGCTGCCACCATCATTGGTGCCAGCGCGTTGAAGTAAGCCTGATCCGGCGTCTGC
>NZ_JAPAIX010000006.1:0-290147 GCF_025910175.1 Agrobacterium sp. BT-220-3 | reverse complement strand
GATGCAGTCGCGATAAATCCAATAGGGATTTACGCCGGTAACGCGGGGTGGAGCAGCCCGGTAGCTCGTCAGGCTCATAACCTGAAGGCCGCAGGTTCAAATCCTGCCCCCGCAACCAATGAGACCGACACTCCCGTAGCCATTGCTGCGGGTTTTTTTGTTTATGTCGATCCTCCAGAAGCGCAAAACTCACGATCACTGGAAAATCAAGCTTTTGTCTCGCCTGCCATGCGGCGACAGTCTATCCGAAAGCTGCTGCCAGACATTGCCACTATGAGGCTGGCAAGCCAGTACTGGGCCAGTGAGGTGGATGGGTTCTCGATTGAGCATCGAAGTCGCGATTGGTCGCGCATTTTCAGAAACTGTCGCGAGCGACATTTGGACATCCCGAAGCTGAACCGACTGACATCAGCGCCGTGATGGCAAAAATAGAAGAGATAGTGTTGAGCTTTAGAGTGCCTGAAGACAAGCTTCCCGTGATCGGCGTCTATTTCTCTTGCAAGTTCATTGCGTCGCAAGCCAGCGCTCGGCGAAGTGATAGATACTTGAAGCCAAGTTGCAGGAGCCGAGCTTGCCCGGTCACCATTAGTTCGTCATATCAAGCAGCTGAAGAACCCGCTGCGCCATATCTGTGCCTCTGTCATCGGCGCGCCAGGCTAATAGCAATGGAACGGAAAATGTCATCGGTAGTGGGATTTTCGTCACCTTGGGGGAGGTTATTCCCACGCCGGACGGCAATATCGAACAATATCCATGGCTGACAATCAGTTGCACTGCCACCGGTATGCTGTCGATCTCAATCAACTGCACCTTTGACAGCCACGTTGGTCCAAGCAGATGCTCTAGGAAGCTTTCGGCCGTCTGGCGCAGTCCGGAGGCGCGGGAAGGCAGTACTAGAGGGTGCTTGAGGATTGCCTCGCGCATCTGTGACGGCGAATCTGCATCCGTCAGTTCAGGTGCTTCATGCTGCAGGAAACATGAAAGGTGGCTGCGCAGAACCTCACGGCTGAGGAGCCGCGAATTGTTGACTGGCATGTCGACAAGAACTGCATCGTATCGCTGTTGTTCAAGTCCTTCCAGCAGACTGTCTGCAAGTCCGGGCCGCATCAGCAGCGGTGTGTCGAAACGCTGTGCCCAGTTGGCGGCAATTCGCGCCAGAATAATTGCCGACGGGCTGTCCGTCGTTGCAGGAGGAATGCCGCCGAATGACCAATGCCGCAAATGCCGCTTGAAACGCAGGGCGGATGTGGAGTCCAGCGCAGCCCAGATATCGCGTAATTTGTGGACGTGGGGCGATATGCGAAGCCCCTCGGGCGATGCGCGCGAGCCGCTGCGGGTCCGTTCAAAAAGCCGGACGCCCAGATTGTCCTCCAGCATCGCCATCATCCGCGTCAGCTGTGGTTGCCCGATTTGAAGCCTCAATGCGGATTTACGGATCGACCCAGATTCGAGAATGTCCACGAAGCGGAAGAGTGCAATCAGCGACACGCTTCTCTGATAAATATCTTTCGTATGGTCATAGCCGCACGCGCCATGGATTGCGAAGATTTCTTGGGCGGCCTGCGCGAGATAAGGACCAAGTCTCCCGCCTTCCGCCGTCAGGATCAGGCCTTTTGCGCCCTGCACGAAAAGCTTGACGGAGAGGGCGGTTTCCAGGCGGTTGACGGCGTCCGATACGGTTGAAACCGGAATTCCCGTTGTGTTGGACGCAAGGTGGATGCCGCCGAGCCGAACCACCTGGTCACATAAAAGAATCGTCGAAACCTTCACCGCCCACGCCTCGTCTTGGCCTTCCCATTTCGGCATCGTCTGTCCGGATTTTGGGATATACCACTAATTTAATTGTGCCTCATAGTCGAAATATGACAGGAGGACGACATGGCGGATTTCGATACGGTTTTGGCGGGGCGAGTCATTCTGACCGACGGCGAGATTTCTCGAGGTTTCGTGGCCATTCGCGAGGGTAAAACGGCACTCATCGGAGAAGGCCCCGCGCCGGCTGGACGAGAAAATCATGATTTCGGCACCGGCCTTATATTACCTGGCGCCATAGACGCACAGGTGCATTCGCTGTCGCAGAAGGGGGCCGAGGGTTTTGCGGCCTCGACCCGCGCGGCGGCGGCGGGCGGCGTCACGACAATCGTGGACATGCCCTATGACGAGGGAAATCTCGTGTGTTCTGCCGAGGCCGTCAGGCGCAAGGTCGCGATGATCGACGCGGAGGCGCGCATCGACGTTGCGCTTTATGGCACCGTCGATCCGCAAGAGGGGGCTGCCCGCATTGCCGAACAGGCGGCGGCGGGAGTTTGTGCCTACAAGTTCTCGACCTTCGGCACTGATCCCCAGCGCTTTCCGCGTATCCCACCCGCGCTGCTTCGCGCCTGTTTCGCCGAGATTGCAAAGACCGGGCTCGCCGCTGGCGTGCACAATGAGGACGACGCCTATGTCCGCGCCGCGATTTCCGAGGTGGAGGCATCCGGTATAACCGACTGGCGTGCGCACGGCCTGTCACGTCCCGAACTGGCCGAGACGCTGGCGATGCTGCAGATTTACGAAACCGGCGCCGAGACAGATTGTCCGGCGCATGTCGTCCATTGCTCCGTCAGCCGCGGTTACGAAATCGCCGAGATGTATCGCAGGAACGGCCGGTATTCCTCTATCGAATGCTGCATTCACTACCTTGTTCTGGATGAGGAGAACGATGTTGCGCGGCTTGGCGGCAAGGCCAAGATCAACCCGCCGATACGCGCCCGCAAAGAAGTGGAGGCGATCTGGCGCCATCTGGCGGAAGGGCGGGTGTCGATGGTGTCTACCGATCATGTGAGCTGGAGCGAGGACCGCAAGACCAATCCCGATATGCTGAAAAATGCCTCTGGCGTCCCGGGGCTGGAGGTGATGGTGCCGCTCTTCGTCAAGGGCGCGATCGCACGCGGTGTGCCGCTGGTGTGGGCGGCCCGGCTGATGGCCGAAAATCCGGCCCGGCATTTTCGTCTGGATCACCAGAAAGGCGGGTTGCAGGTCGGGCGTGACGCCGACGTCATGGTGCTCGTCGATCGGCCCATGGTGTATGACGCAGCCACCAGTCCTCACTCCATCGCGGGGTGGTCGCCTTATCACGGCATGGAACTGCCCTGGACGGTCGCAGCCACCTGGCGGCGAGGCGAGATGGTCTTTGACGGTGAAAACGTGCTGGCTGCGCCGGGAACCGGTGTTTTTGTGCGGCCGCCCGAAACACTTGGACTGCGGAAGGTGCTGTTGTGATGCGCCGCAATCTCGATGCGTCAATAAAGGACATAGAAGCGGATCTCGATGCACTGGCGCAGATTACCGATCCGGAACGCCCCTGGACCCGTCGCGCCTTCTCGCCCCGTTTTGATGAAGGGCGCGACTATCTTCGGCGACGTTTCCTGGGTGAAGGATTGAATGTCTCGACGGATGCGGGCGGGAACCTGATCGGCCGCCGCGAGGGCACCGAGCCGCAGGCCGGGACGATCATGCTGGGTTCGCATTCCGACACCGTGCCGGACGGCGGACGTTTTGATGGTGTTGCCGGTGTCGTCGTTGCATTGGAGGTCTCACGCATTCTCTCCCGGCGTGGTGTTACCTTGCGGCACAACCTGGCCGTCGTCGATTTTCTTGCTGAAGAAGTCTCCATTTTCGGGGTTTCCTGCATCGGTTCGCGAGCGATGGCGGGCGTTCTGCCGCAGGACTGGCTGAGGCGTATCAGTGACGGTCGCGATCTGGCGACGGCCATACGTGACGTGGGCGGCAAGCCGGAAAGTCTTGAAGGTCCGCTATTTGATGACCTGAAGGCCTTTCTGGAACTACACATCGAGCAGGGGCCGGTTCTCGAACGGGAAAAGATTGCGCTTGGGGTGGTGACGACCATTGTCGGCATCAATCGCGTCGAGATCGAGGTTATGGGTCGTCCCGATCATGCCGGTACGACTCCGATGGGGTTGCGCGCGGATGCCCTCGTTGCTGCGGCGCGGATCGTGAGTGAGATCGAGCGGTACGCGACGGAGCTTTCCGGTGGTCCCGGGCATTTCACCGCAACTGTGGGCGAGTTCGAAATCTCCCCCAACGCCGCCAATGTGGTGCCGGGCCGGGTCCGCATGCTGGTTGATATCCGCGCCGAGCGGGCCGAGGACAAGGAAGCATTCGTATCCTGGCTGACCGGACTTGACGGGGACGGTGAAAACGCGATCGAGGCGCGGTTGATTTCCGCCAATCCCGGCGTGCAGATGGATGATGGATTGCAGGAGACGCTGGCAAAGGCCGCCGACGGGCTGGACACGCCCTATCGAAAGATGGTGTCGGGCGCGGGTCATGACGCGGCATTCATGGCACGGCTATGTCCTTCGGCGATGCTCTTCGTCCCTTGCCGCGACGGTCGTTCCCATTGCCCGGAAGAGTGGGCGGATGCGGCCGATCTCGCTTTGGCGGCTGAAGTTCTGGCGAACACGATTATGGAATTGGACAGAAAAAGGGAGGGCTGAAAGTGGCCAGAATTCTGACGGAGAAAGATGTGGAACCCGCGGTGCGGGGAGGCGCGGTCTATGCGGCTGGCGGTGGCGGCTGGGTCCACCACGGACGGAAGCTGGGCTATGCCGCGGTGAACGCCGGTGCGCCTGAACTCGTCTCGATCGACGAATTGAACGAAGATGACTGGGTGGCGACGGCAGCCGCCATCGGCGCGCCGGCCTCCACGACGCCCTGGGAAATGCGGGGCGTGGATTATGTCAAGGCCGTGCAGCTTTTGCAGGACGCGCTTGGTGCGAAGGTCGCGGCCCTGATGATCGGGCAGAACGGCAAGTCCTCGACCCTCAACGCATGGCTGCCTTCGGCCATTCTCGGCTGCAAGGTGCTGGACGCGGTGGGTGATATGCGTGCCCATCCGACCGGCGACATGGGGGCAATCGGCATGGCCGGTAAACCGGACCAGTCGATCCAGACGGCCGTCGGCGGAAATCGCGATCAGAACCGCTATATCGAACTCGTAACGCGCGGCGCAACTGGCCGCATTTCTCCCATCCTGCGCACGGCCTCCGACATGTCGGGTGGTTTCATCGCCTCGGCTCGCAATCCGGTTCGCGCCGGCTACGTTGCGAAGAATGCGGCGCTCGGCGGAATTTCCAAGGCGCTGGAGCTTGGTCACGCAATCCTCGCCGCCGAACCTCGAGGGCATGCGGCCGTTCTCGACGCGATCCTTTCGACCACGGGCGGCAGGATCATGATTGAAGGAGAGATCACGGCGAAGGATGTCGTTTATACGAATGAGGCTTTCGACGTCGGTACGGTCACCATCGGCAGGGGCGATGCGGCGCTGACCCTGCATGTGATGAACGAATACATGGCGGTCGATGCGGTCGATGGCCGTCGTCTCGCAACCTTTCCGGACGTCATCACCACATTGTCGCAGGAGATCGAACCGCTGTCTGTCGGTGAGCTGAAGGTCGGCATGAAGATCCACCTGCTGCATGTCCCGAAGACCCTCATTCCGATCGGCGCGGGTCTGATGGACCCGGCGATCTATGTCCACCCCGAAAAGGTCATGGGTATCAACCTGACCAACTACGCATTGGAGGCCTGAGATGCCGAGAGAGAATCCCCGCAATCCCGGCTTCCCGATCCCTTCAGGCCCAGAGCTTCGAGCGAAGGGCTGGCGGCAGGAAGCCCTGCTGCGCCTCATGGAAAACGTGTTGGCTGTGGGTGAAGACCCGGAAAACCTCGTTGTCTATGCCGCGCTCGGGAAGGCGGCGCGCAACAAGGCCGCATATGATGCCATCGTACGCGCATTGACCACCATGGATGAGGATCAGACGCTTGTCATCCAGTCGGGAAAGCCGGTCGGCTTGATGAAGACTTCGACCGAGGCCCCGATGGTCATCATGGCCAATTGCAACATGGTCGGCCAATGGGCCAAGGCCGAGAATTTTTATGCTCTCGAACGCAAGGGCCTTATATGCTGGGGCGGCCTGACTGCGGGGGCATGGCAATATATCGGCTCGCAGGGCGTCATTCAGGGCACCTATGAAATCTTCATGCGCATTGCCGAACGCCGCTTCGGCGGCACGCTGAACGGGCGTTTCGTATTGACCGCAGGCCTTGGCGGCATGGGAGGCGCACAGCCGCTTGCCGGCCGCATGGCGGGCGCGGCCATCCTGTGCGTGGAGATCAATTCGGAACGGGCCCGCACCCGCAAGGATATCGGCTATCTGGACGAGATTGCCGATGATCTCGATAGTGCACTCGCACGGATTGAAGAGGCCCGTTCGAAGGGTGAGGCGCTGTCCGTCGGACTTGTCGGCAATGCAGCGGAAATCTATCCCGAAATAGCCGCGCGGGGGATCATTCCGGATATCGTGACGGACCAGACCTCCGCCCACGATCTCGTTTATGGCTATATTCCAATCGGCTATGACCTGGACCGGGTGCGCCGCCTGCGAAGCCAGAACCCGGATGAGCTGATCGAGGCCGGCAGGGCGTCGATTGCCAAACAGGTAACAGCCATGCTGGAATTCCAGCGGGCCGGCTCGGAGGTTTTCGACAATGGCAATCTGATCCGCACGCAGGCGCAGGCCGGTGGCGTTGCGGACGCCTTCGACATTCCGGTCTTCACCGAAGCCTATCTGCGCCCGCTGTTCTGCCGGGCGATTGGTCCCTTCCGCTGGATGGCCCTCTCGGGCGAGGCCTCGGACATTGCGCGGATAGACGAGCTGGTGCTGGAGATGTTTCCGGACAACAAGATCGTTACCAACTGGATTTCGCTGGCGCGCAAGTACGTTCCGTTCGAGGGGCTGCCGGCGCGCATCGCCTGGCTCGGCCATGGCGAACGAAGCGCACTCGCACGGCGGGTCAACGCTCTGGTCGCTTCGGGCGAATTGAAGGGGCCGGTCGCCTTCTCTCGCGATCACCTCGATTCAGCGGGCATGGCGCATCCGAACATCATGACGGAGAACATGCTCGACGGTTCGGACGCCATCGCCGACTGGCCGCTTCTCGATGCGATGTTGCTCTGCGCTTCGCGTGCCGACCTCGTCGCGCTTCATTCCGGCGGCGGGGGATATGCGGGCTTCATGACCTCGGCAGGGGTCACGATCGTCGCTGACGGCACCAACGCGGCCGACGACCGGCTTTCGCAATCACTCGACAATGATACCGGGCTCGGCGTCATCCGTTACGCGGATGCGGGCTATGCCGAGGCACAGGATGAAATTGCCAGCAAGGGCATAAATCACGTGCAGATCTGACAGGTCAAAGCGAGGAGACGTCATCAATCGCCACGAAGGGCGGAAAATTACGATTACCAATCAACACCGCCTGCCGGCACCGGCAGGCCAAGAGGGGACAATAATGGAAAAAACATATCAAAATTTGTCAGTGACACCGGCCAGACGGTCATCACCGGAGCGCGCCGTTGCCGCGGCATCGATAGGCAACGCCCTGGAATGGTATGACTTCACCGTCTATGCGCTGTTTGCAATCTACATCGCCCATAATTTCTTTCCCGGCGGCGATCATACGGTCGAACTCGTGAAAGCCTTTCTCGCCTTTGGGCTAGGCTTCGTGATCCGCCCCCTGGGAGCCATCGTGATCGGGGTCTATGGCGACAAGGCTGGCCGAAAGGCCGCACTGTTCCTGACCATCATGATCATGGCGGCGGGCACCCTGCTGATCGCGGTGGCGCCGACCTATGCCGCGATTGGTGTGGGAGCGCCGCTCATGATCCTTGCCGGACGAGTCCTTCAGGGCTTCTCCGCGGGTGGAGAAATCGGCGGAGCAGCCGCCTTTCTTGTCGAACATGCGCCCGCCGACAAAAAAGGCAAATATGCTTCCTGGCTGCAGGCGAGCATGGCGATTTCCAACATCATGGGTGCACTCGTCGCCTTTGCGGTTACCTCGCTTCTGACGGAGCAGGAGATCGGAGACTGGGGCTGGCGGATTCCGTTCTTCATTGGCGTATTGATCGCGCCGGTGGGTCTTTGGTTGCGCAAGACGCTGGACGAAACGCCGGCTTTTCAGGCTGAACAGGCAAGTCTGGAGAACCAGTCCGCCAAAACACCCCTGAAGCTCGTCTTCTCGGACTATTTCGGCCATCTGATCAAAGGCTTCGCTTTCTCGATCCTGTGGGCGGTTTGTGTTTATGTGCTGATCATCTACATGCCGATTTTCGTTCAGCGTGCTTTCGGTTTCAGCCCTTCGGAGGCGTTTACGGCATCGCTGATTGGTAACGTCTTCCTTGCCGTCGGTTGCGTCAGCGCCGGTAGCATTTCGGACAGGATCGGTCGACGCTTGATGCTCGCCATTGCCGCCGGCGCAATGCTGGTCGCTGTCTATCCCCTGATCTGGTGGCTGCAATCTTCGCCGACGCTGACGACGCTCATCATCGTGCAAAGCCTCTTCTGCATCATGGTCTCGGGATATGTCGGGGTTGCACCCGCAACCCTGTCCGAGGTTTTCCCGACGAATATCCGCACCACCGGTATGTCATTGGCCTACAATGCCGCCGTGACGATCTTCGGAGGATTTGCTCCGGCGACGCTGACTTGGCTTGGCAGCACTGGCATCGGTTATCACGCGCCCGGATTTTACGTCATGGCCGCGGCGTTCATATCGCTGATAGCGGTTCTGATCCTGCCGAAGCCGTATTCCACGAACTAAAGGAGATGGGCCGCTCAAGGCCCAGCTCCCCCAATTGCTCCACCCGTCATGTCTGGAAGTTTCCAGTCGAAGCGAAGCCGTTTCGACGCCGGACAGTGCTGCAAACATGACGGCATAATAATAACCAACTCAAGGGAACATCATGTCTGTTAAAAACGGGACTATTCATCGCTTCTCCATTGTCACAGCCTTTGCGATCATCGGGTTTGCTGCTTCAAACGCACGGGCGGAACATTGGCCCATCGACGGTCAAAACCTGACCGTGGAACAGGTCGTCGGCCTGGCGCGGGACGGCAACGCCAAAATTACTCTCACCGAGAGCGCGGGCAAACGGATCGCCGAAGGCTTCGATCTGGTGATGGAGGCCGCCCTGCAAGGTAAGGCGGTCTATGGCCTCACGGTCGGCGTTGGCTGGAACAAGGATCGCCCAGTTTTCGCGATGAAGGACGGCAAGCGCGTGCTGGACGACGATCTGCTGAAACTGTCACGCGCTTTCAATTCGACATCCCTGCGCGCGCATGGCGCAGGCGTGGGCGAGTCGATGGCGGTCGAGGCCGTGAGAGCGGGCATGGTGATCCGTCTAAACCAGATTGCAACCGGCCGAACCGGCGTTCAGAGCGCTGTCGCGGAAATGTATCGACAGTTTCTGGAGCAGGGGATCACCCCGGTGGTTCCTTCACGCGGTTCTGTGGGCGAGGCGGATATCACCCTTGCCTCCCATATAGGTCTGGCGATGGTCGGCGAGGGGGAGGTCTTCATGAAAGGCAACCGCATTCCCGCAGCACGCGCCCTGGCTGAGGCCGGCATCGCTCCGCTCGAACCGGTTGGCAAGGATTTCCTTTCGATCCTCAGCACGAATGCGCTGACCGCCGGACAGGCTGCCCTGCTGGCGCACGATACGGCGGGTTATCTCGAGAAGGAAGCGGTCGTCTTTGGTTTGGCACTGGAAGGTTTTAACGGCAATGTCGCCCCTTTCCTCGCGGCGACGAACGAACTGCGCCCCTTTGCCGAAAACACATCCGGGGCACTGATGGTTCGCTCTGCCCTTGACGGCAGCTATCTCTGGTCGCCCGCGAAGGATCGGGCACTGCAGGACCCGCTGTCTTATCGAACCATGGCCTATGTGCTTGGCGGAGCCGAAATTGCAACGCAGGATCTGACCAGGGCGCTGGAAATCCAGATCAATCACAGTGATGACAATCCGGGCGTCGTTGCGGGAGCCTCGGACGACAAGGCTTCCGGACAGGTCTCGCAGTATTTTATCGAGGGCGAAGTATCGGGAGCGATCTATCCGAGTGCGGGTTTTGAGATGTTGCCGGTGGCCTCGAGGGTTGAAACACTGAACACGGCGCTGGTGCGTCTGTCACAGGCCATTACGATGCAGACGATCCGCTTCGAAAACCCGGATTTGACGCATCTTTCGCGGTTCCTTGCTGCTGAAACCAATCAAGGACATGCGTTTGGCGCGATCCAGAAACCACTCGTCGCGCTTCTGGCCGAAAACCAGCAGATCGGCGCGCAGGCTCCCGTCGGCTCGATTGCGATGGCAGGAAATATCGAGGATCTGGACAGCCACGCACCGCTTTCGGTCGCCAATCTCAGTCGAATTCTGGATAACCTCTACTGGATGTCCTCGATCCAGTTGCTGCATGCTGCGCAAGCCGTTGATCTGCGCAAGCCCGGGCAGTTGGGGGCGGGAACAAAAGCGCTGTTTGAAGACTATCGCCGCAATGTGCCCTTTGTGGCGGTGGACCGTATATATAGCAATGATTTCAGTACGGGTTATCGCTTTCTCAAGGCCCGTTGAGCGGTTGTTATATTGGTGTTGACCAGATGAGAGGACCGATGTCTTCGGTTCCGTTTCGCAAAGCAAAGACTTTATGCTTGCGGCAAGGACCGAAGACCTCGGCTATCCCCATTCGTCAGGAACGCTGTACGGGATGCGTGCTTCCGGTTCCTCTCGTCGGTATCGGACTATAATCTATCGTGCCACCTCTGCCGAAAACGCGGATTTAATCAGTGTTTTGGTATATTCAGCCGTCGGCCTGTCGAATATCGCGTCCGTTTCTCCCTCCTCCACGATCTTCCCGTTTTTCATGACGATGACGTAATCCGAAATGGCCTTGATCACGGAAAGGTCGTGGCTGATGAAGATGTAGGAAAGGCCATGTGTCTTCTGCAAACCACGCAGCAGGTCGATAACTTGTCCCTGAACGGATCGGTCCAGCGCAGATGTGGGTTCGTCGAGAATGACGACATCAGGTTTGAGGATGATCGCGCGGGCAATTGCGATACGCTGACGTTGTCCGCCTGAAAACTCATGCGGGTAGCGATTGCGGGCGGCGGGATCGAGACCGACTTCTTTCAGAGCGGCGATTGCCCGCTCATCTCGCTCTGCGCGGCTGAGCTGCGGCTCGTGCACAAAAAGGCCCTCGGTGATGATCTCTCCAACAGTCTGTCTTGGCGAAAGAGATCCATAGGGATCCTGAAACACAAGCTGCAGCTGCCGCCGCAATGGCCTCATTGCCTTTCGGTCAAGTCCGGTGATTTCCGTCTTGCCGAAGAAAATCCGGCCTTTTGACGGTGCAAGACGAAGAAGTGCACGACCGAGCGTAGACTTGCCCGATCCGGATTCCCCGACGATGCCGATGGTCTGCCCTTGATGAAGGCTGACATTGACGCCGTCCACGGCGCGAAACTCCCGCGACTTCGACAGGAAGCCGCCAGGAATCACATAATCAATCGTCACGTTCTGGCCGGCGAGAACGACCGGCGCTCCTTCACCGACAGGCGGCTTGTGTCCGCTGGGCTCGGCATCGAGAAGCATCTTGGTATAGTCCGCCTGCGGGCGCTCGAAGATATCTTCCGTTGTACCGGCTTCAACGATCTCGCCACGGCGCATGACCGCAACACGATCAGCAAAATGTCTGACCACACCCAGATCGTGCGTGATCAGCACCACGGCCATGCCGAAGCGCTGCTGCAACGACTTCAGAAGATCGAGAATCTGCGCCTGGATTGTCACGTCGAGCGCAGTGGTTGGTTCATCCGCGATCAGAATATCCGGCTCGTTTGCCAGCGCCATGGCGATCATGACGCGCTGGCGCTGCCCGCCGGAAAGCTCGTGCGGATAGCTGTCGATGCGCCGCTCCGGCTCCGGAATCCCCACGAGCTTCAGAAGTTCGAGAACGCGTGCCCGCGCTTCCTTCTTGCTACCGCCCCGGTGGTGGACGATGGGTTCCGCGATCTGCGCGCCGATCCTGTAAAGCGGATCGAGCGAGGTCATCGGCTCCTGGAAAATCATGGTGATTTTCGCGCCACGGATATTGTTCAGCTCGTTGACCGGCAGGTTTATCAACTCGCGTCCACGATATTTGGCAGAACCCTGGATGATGCCGTTGGAGGATAGCAGTCCCATGATGCCCATCATGGTCTGGCTTTTGCCGGATCCGGATTCTCCGACAACGGCAAGCGTTTCCCCCTGTTTGACATCGAGATCGATGCCTTTGACGGCGTTTACCGTGCCGTCCGGCGTCGTGAAATCGACCTTGAGATTACGGACGGTGAGAATGGTTTCAGATGTCGTATTCATGTCAACGATCCTTGGGATCGAGTGCATCACGCAACCCGTCGCCCACAAAATTGAGCGAAAACAGGGTCAGCACGAAGAAGATTGCCGGAAATATCAATAGCCACGGGGCTGATTGGATATTGTTCGCGCCTTCGGAAATCAGCGCTCCCCAGCTCGTCAGTGGTGCCTGCACGCCAAGCCCGAGGAAGGAGAGGAAACTTTCCAGAAGAATGACTTTGGGTACGACAACCGTGACGAACACGACGACCGGCCCGATCGTATTCGGAATGATGTGGCGGCGGATGATCTGCCAGTCGGTCAGGCCCAAAGCCTGGGCCGCACCCACGAATTCCCGCCGTTTCAGGGCAAGCGTCTGGCCACGCACGATGCGGGCCATATCCAGCCACTCCACCGCACCGATGACCAGGAAGATCAGGATGAAGCTGCGCCCGAAAAAGACCACCAGAACGACGACCAGGAAGACGAAGGGGAGCGAATAGAGGATCTCGACGAAACGCATCATCACATTGTCGACGCGCCCACCGATGTAGCCCGCCGTTGCACCGTAAAGAACGCCGATGCCGAGCGAAACGAGACTGGCGAGAACGCCGACGGCGATGGAGATCTGACCGCCCAGCATGACGCGAGCCAGCATATCGCGACCGTTGGAATCCGTGCCGAAGAAGAAGTATTCGCGATTGACATCGCCTTCCAGCTTCAGCGTTCGACCATCATCTTCCGTTGCAACGACCTTCGTGTTTTCGAATTCGTTGGCGCGGTCGAAATACCGTGTCGTGCGCGGGTCGATCGGGCCGCTGGATGTGACGGTTGCCGTGAAGGTCTGGCCTTCGACGGAAAACTCCTTCAGCTCCACACGGGCGCGGCCCGCCACACCTTCCATGACGCTCTGGAGGTTGTTGACGTCCGGCCGCGGCTCGAGGCTTGGTGCGACGGAGACATAGGACGAAAACACCTGATCATAGGTGTGTGAAAGGAAATGCGGGCCGATAAACGAGAAAAGCGTGATCAGCACGAGCATGATGGAGCCAGCCATGGCGGCTTTGTTTCGTCTGAAACGCATGGCGGCAAGCTGGAACAGGCTTCGGCTTTTCACCGATGGTTGAGGGGCGATATTGCCGGAGATATCAGTCATGTCTGACCCTCGGATCGAGCAGGCCGTAGAGAATATCGACCACGAGATTGAACAGGATGACAAAAATGGCGATGAGAACGACCGTTCCCATGACCAGCGTGTAGTCACGATTGATGGCGCCAAGAACGAAGTAGCGACCGACACCCGGGATAGTGAAGATCGTCTCGATGACCGCCGAACCCGTCAACAGAGCTGCGGCACAAGGCGCGAGATAGGAAACGACCGGCAGCATTGCCGCGCGCATGGCGTGAAACACCACCACGCTTCGGGCTGGAAGGCCATAAGCCCTGGCGGTGCGAATATGGTCCATCCGCAGGGCCTCGATCATTGCGCCGCGTGTCAGGCGCGCGATGACGGCGAGCTGTGGCAAAGCGAGCGCGATCATCGGAAGAATGAGATATCGCAGCGATCCATCACCCCAGCTGCCGGCGGGCAGAAGCCCGAGCAACACGGCGAAGATCAGCGTGAGAACAGGCGCGACAACGAAGTTCGGCACGGTGATGCCAACGGTCGAGATGGACATGATCGAGAAATCGAAGGCGCTATTCTGCCTGAGTGCGGCAAAGGTGCCGGCAAGAACGCCGCCAACCAGCGCCAGCAGAAGAGCATAACAACCGAGCTCCAGCGAATAAGGCAGACCCTTGCCGATCAATTGCGCGACGGTGTTGTCCTTGTAGATGTAGCTAGGACCGAAATCGCCGGTGACGGCATTGCCGAGATAGATGAGATACTGGCGCCATAATGGCTCATCCAGATGATAGGTTCTCATCAGGTTTTCCATGGTCTGCGGCGGCAGGGGACGTTCGAGGTTGAACGGACCGCCCGGTGCAAAACGCATCAGGAAAAACGAAATCGTGACGACGATAAACAACGTCGGCACGGCGCTCGCCAAACGGCGCAGGATAAACGAGATCATGATTTTTCAGGCTCCCCGCATGGCACGGTGGTGTCAGCCACCGTGCCAGCACTGCTTATTCGGAAACGCTCAGGAAGCGGCTGAGGTGTTCGTTAGCAGCATTGTCTTCCCAACCCTTCACGCGGTTGGAAACCAGCCACAGGTCTGCCTGCGTCAGAAGCGGAGCGACCGGCTGTTCTTTCATGAGGATGGTTTCTGCCTCATGCAGCAGCTTGGAGCGAGCTGCCGGATCCTTTTCGTCATATGACTTCTGCATCAGCGCGTCATATTCGGCATTGTTGAACTTCGAATAGTTGAAGGTCTTATTGGAGGATATGGAAAGGGCGAGGAAGTTTTCCGCATCCGCATAGTCGGCAACCCACCCGGCACGCGCCACGTTGAACTTGCCGCCTTCCTGGAGATAGCCATAGTGCGAGGCGACGTCGAGGTTCACCAGCGATACCTTCGCGCCAAAGGTGTTCTTCCACATATCCGCGATAGCCGTTGCGACGCGTTCGTGGTTCGGGTTGGTGTTGTAGCGGATTTCGATGGAAAGCGGCTTGCCGCCCTCACCGTAACCGGCTTCCTTCATCAGCTTGAGGGCCTCGTCTTCACGATCAAGCTGTGACAGCGTGGCAAAATCGGCTTTTGCGGGTTCACCGTAGGAGTCCATGCCCGGGGGAACCATGGAATAGGCGGGAACCTGCGAACCGCTGTAGATTTCCTTGGCAAGGAAATCGCGGTCGACTGCCATGGACAGGGCCTGGCGGACACGGACATCGTCATACGGCGCTTCGCGTGTGTCGAAGGTGTAATAATAGGTCGCAAGCGTCGGCGAAACGTGAACCTGTTCGCCATAGGAGTTGCGCAGACGGTCGATCTGGTCCGCGGAAAAATTATACGCGAGGTCCATTTCCTTGGCTTCGAAACGACGGACGGATGCGGCCTGATCATCGATCGGGTAGAAAATCACCTTGTCGATCTTGGTGTTCGATGCGTCCCAGAAGCTGGTGTTCTTGACGACCGTCAAGCTGTCATTGGGAACATGCGCTTCGAGCTTGTAAGCACCGTTCGAGACCATGACGCCCGGTTTTACGAAGTCGGTGCCGTTCTTTTCGTAACTTGCCTTCGAAATTGGCAGAGCCGCCTGGTGAGCGAGGAGCTCAACGAAGAAAGGTGTCGGGCGCTCAAGCGTGATCTCAAGGGTCTTGTCATCCACCGCCTTGACGCCAAGCTGGTCAACCGGCGTTTCGCCCTTGTTGATCTTTTCGGCGTTCTTGATCGGGTAGAGAATATTCGCATATTTGGCTGCGGTCTTCGGGTCTTCGACGCGCTGGTAGGAGAAAACAAAATCTCCAGCCGTTACCGGCGTGCCATCCGACCACTTTGCATCCGCACGCAGTTTGAACGTGTAAACGGTGCCATCCTCAGAAAGCGTCCAGCTTTCTGCCGTCCCGGGAATGATCTTGCCGGCGGCATCGTAAATGGTGAGACCTTCATAAAGGTCTTTCAGGATAAAAGCTTCGATGTTGATGGAGGTCTGCGCCTGATCGAGCGTCTGCGGTTCCCCGGCATTGCCACGATGCAGAACTGTTTCTGCAAATGCGGAACTGGCGCCAATCAGAAGCGATCCCACCAGCAGGGTGGCGCGAGTTGTTGCTGTTATCGACATTGTTTTCTCTCCCCGTGAGTATTTTGAGTCCACAAACAAGGCCAAATTGCTCCGAAGTGCAACCACAATAAATTGTGAGCTCATGCGCAACCATGACTTTCAGTTTGGCGGACGTGCCCGGCATCCCAAGCTTGAGTCGGCGGTTCCGGGGAAGTGCGGTTGCGGACGGGGAGACGGGCGCAATCGGCTCGTTCCAGACGATCATGATTGATCTCAATCAGTTAATTCGCAATCACCGTGCCCGCTCTGATCCGATCTGTCGTGCTTACAAAGGGAAGCCGCTTGCGTCGTGGCCATCCGTTCTGACCATCGCTGGCTATTGCCGATAGTGTCAAAAAACTCGTGGATTGACAGCCGATACCCCTGTTTCGGTCCTGCGCCATGCGCCCTTTACCGAAGTGTAAGTTCCGGCCGAGACCGTCGTAAGCTGGGGCGCTCATATTCCCGCCAGGTGCACCATTCCGGTTCGCCCGATTGGAGTAGATCATGACCAGATACAAATCCCTCGTCACGGCAATGGCTGCCATCATCGCCGTAGGTACCTTCGCGCCATTGACCGTCCTTCCTGCCGCGATGGCTGCTGAACACCAGAACGGGGCGGATGATTCCGCCGAATTTGCCAAGTTGAATGGCGCGAAACTTAACCTTGCGGACGCCATCGGCGCGGCCGAAAAGTCCATTGGTGGCAAGGCGGTCAACGCCGCACTCGACAACGAACAGGCTGATGCCGTTTTTGAAGTCGAACTGATGACGGCCGATGGATCGAAGAGCGTTTCGGTCGATGCGATGACTGGCAAGGTCAATCCGGTCGCGGATGATGCCAAGGGCGAGAACGGCGGCGAAAACGACGTTGAATAGTCGCCGGTGATATGACGGTATTCCACCTGAATTCAAAAAAGCCTCCGCAAGAAATTGCGGAGGCCTTTTGTTGGGCGGCGTGCACCGTTCCCGGCCATGCACCGGTCATGGAAAAGGCCTCCTCGGTATTTCCGGGAAGGCCTTCCAAAAGTGTCGTCGCGGTTGAACGTAATGGCAGCGTACCAATCGTCGTTAATTTTGCTCACCCTGCAACGCCACCGGGCTCGGGGTCGGCTTGAGCGTCAGGTAGCAGACCAGAGCGATGATGACGGCGAGGAAGATGAAGCTGGTCACGATGGTGCCGAAACCGAGGCCGCCATAATCGACTGGCTGCGACAACAGGTCGCCGAAGGATGCGCCGAGCGGGCGGGTGAAGATATAGGCCAGCCAGAACGCCAGGATCGCATCCATCTTCAGGAAGTAATAGGCCGCCGCGATCGCGGCGATGACGGCCCCGAACAGGATACCGGTCGTCAGGTAGCCAAGTGCGAAAACCTCGGCCACAAGGTCGCCGGCGGCCGTTCCGAGCGCGAAGGTGAAAAGGATGGCGAGCCAGTAGAATCCTTCCCGGCGTGCCGTGAAGATTGAGTGGATCGACAGCGTCTTTTCCGCCCCGTACCAGATGGCAAAGGTTGCGGCCAGGGCCAGCGTGAAGCCGATCGCGGTGGTTTCCAGTGCGACGCCGAAATTATCGACGAGGTTGTCCGTCACAAGCGTGCCGACAATGCTGATCAGAACCACCGCCGTCCAATAGACGCCCGGCACATAACGTTTCTGCGCAAACTGGAACCGGAGCGCGACAATGAGGATGGCCGTCATCAAAATGGAGGTGACCGTCAGGCCGAAACCCAGGTTGACCGCCAGATAGTCCGCAGCGGTTTCGCCCATGGTGACGGCCATGAGCTTGATGAGCCAGAATTCCACGGTGACTTCGGGAACCCGGTTTTCCGGAATGGAAGGGGAAGCGGTTTGTGTCATCGTCGTACTCCGATCAAACGTGGACGGGTTACTTGCCCATGACGGTCATGGCTTCTTTCAGGAAGCCGTCGGAACGGGCATCGTCATCGGCGTTGCAGCGTTCGACGGCTTTTGTTTCCAGCTCGTTGACCTTGGCCATGTCAGCTTCGCTCAGCGTTGCTTTTGCCTTGGCTGCACGCATGTCCTTCAGCATTTCCTCGCAGGGGACATTGGCTGCGTGCGCGCTGGAAACGGAAAGCGATACGCCGGCGATGCTGGTGAGGAGCGCAGTGGCGAAAAAGACTTTTTTCATTGGATCTATCCTTAAATGCTGGGCGTGATTGCCCGAATTCGGACCGTCGAGCCGTGACGGACGAACATTCTCTACCGGCGCGCCCATACGCTCGCTTTGCCGTAAGGATACGGTTTCGTAAGGTGAGCACGAACATGCCTCAGCCAACTTCGCAATTCGTGGTCGGAATGCCGCATATGCTTGAGCAGGCGGCCCGTCTGCCGATGGAAAAAGGCGCACCTCCACCGGAACTTACAAATCGGTAATCCCGGTGCGAAGCTGCGGTAAAATCGTGCATTCATGGTTGCCCGGTCGGACGAAAGGTCCGCACTCGAACGGAGACAACGATGAAAAAAAACTCCTAGTCGCCACACTCTTCATGGCGTCCGTCACGATGACAAATTTCATGCCTGCGGCGGTTGCGGCGACGATAGTCAGCGATCTCGGCGATCTGTCCACTTTCAAGACGATCGCCAAGGACACGCTGGCGCTTGTTGCCAAGGGTGATCTCGCCACGGCAAAAAAGCGGATAACGGATTTCGAAACCGCCTGGGATAAGAATGAGCCGACACTCTACCCGATGAACAAGACCGAATGGGGTGTCATCGATGACGCTGCGGATGCGGCAATTCGCTCCCTGCGCCGGAGCAATCCGGATGCGACCGAAGCGGAGCAGGCCGTTACCGGGCTGCTGAACGTGCTCGACGATCCCGTGGCGCACTAGAGGCGGCTGCTTGTCACCCAATGAAGGTTCCGGCCCGCGCAACAGCCTTGGCCGGAGCGGCCGCTCCCCTGTGTCAGAGGGCTGATCCGGTGAAGACCGGCGGCCCGTTTCCTGCTAATGAGACGCCTGACGGAACAAGCGAGATTTCAATGCGTATCCTTCTGATCGAGGATGATCGAAAAACCATCGAGTATATCGTCAGGGGCCTGACGGAGGCGGGGCATGTCTGCGATCCGATTGCTGACGGGCGTGATGGCCTGTTCCAGGCGACCCTTGAAGCCTATGATGTTCTCATCGTCGACCGGATGCTGCCGGGTCTAGACGGTCTTTCAGTCGTCAAGGCAATTCGGGCGGCGCAGGTCAAGACGCCGGTGCTCTTCTTGACCTCCGTCGGCGGCGTCGACGATCGCGTCGAGGGGTTGGAAGCCGGCGGAGACGACTATCTCGTCAAACCCTTCGCCTTTTCCGAACTGCTCGCGCGCGTCAACGCACTTGGCCGCCGCCCGCCGCCCCAGGAGCAGACGACGGTGCTGCGTGTGGCCGATCTCGAGATCGACCTGATCAGGCGGGTGGTGCGCAGGAGCGATCAGACCATCGACCTGCAGCCCCGTGAATTCACGTTGCTCGAAACATTAATGCGCGGCGAGGGCAGGGTGCTCACCCGAACCATGCTTCTGGAACGCGTCTGGGACTTTCATTTCGATCCGAAGACAAGCGTCGTCGAGACGCATATCAGCCGCCTGCGTGCCAAGATCGACAAGCCTTTCACGGTCCAGCTTCTCCATACGATCCGCAATATCGGTTATAGCCTGCATGCACCGCGCTAGGCTGTATCGCAGCACGCCCTTTCGGCTGGCGCTGGCCTTCGGCCTCCTGTTCATCCTCGGCTTCCTGATTTCCGGTCTCATCACCTATCAGTACCTGAAGCGGGAACTGATGGGTGCCTTGGATACATCCGTCACGGAAATGCATGCGGTTACCACATCGAACTATGCACCCAACGACATGGAAGACCTCGTCGCGGCGATCGAAGCCTATGGCAGGCACCCGACGTCGGACGAGCGGGTCTTTTCACTGGTTGATCCCAACGGTCGGCGCATCGCCGGCAACGCCACCGTTCCGCGCCTTCCGGATGGTCTCGCGAGCATTACGGCGAGGGAAATCGGTCTGCCGGATGACACGGTCTTCCGTGTTGTCTCCGGGCCGGTCGGCCAGAACCGCCTGACTGTCGGACGCAGCCTCTCGGAAACCGATGATTTCGAGGATATCGCCCTTTTCAGTTTCGCCTGGGTGGCGGTGCTGACCATTGCCTTTGCCGCGGTGGGTGGGGTCATCCTGGCGAAGCGGGCACAGAGGCGCCTTGACGGTGTGGTCGAGACCATGGTGGATATTTCCAATGGCCGGATGCAGGCGCGCATTCCGTTGAGTGGCAGGCGCGATGACATTGATCTCCTGTCAATCCAGATCAACGACGCGCTGGAGCGCCTCTCTCGGCTGGTGGAGAGCATGCGCCAGGTCAGCGCCGACATCGCTCACGATCTCAAGACGCCGCTCAACCGCCTGAAGATGACGATCCAGGATGCCATGGGCCGCAACGAGCGTCGCGAGCCGATCGAGGATCTTCTCGCCGATGCGCTTGGCGAAAGCGACCAGATCAATGCCACTTTTGAGGCGTTGCTGCGAATTTCACAGATCGAGGCGGGTGGCCGCAAGGTTCGTTTCCGCCCTGTCGATCTTCTCGGCCTGATGAACGACATCGTGGAAATTTATGCCGATGTCGCCGAAGACAATGGCCAGTTCCTAAGTTTTGCCGCACCATCGCCCGGTGTTTGGCTGGTATCCGGCGATCGCGAATTGCTGATGCAGCTCTTCGTCAATCTCATCGAAAATGCGATCAATCATTGCCGGCCGGGTACCCGCATCGACCTTTCGCTTGCGGCCACCGGAAACAGACTGCTCGCGACCGTCCGTGACACTGGGCCGGGTATTCCGGAAGCCGAGCGCGACAAGGTCTTCCGCCGCCTCTACCGGCTCGACAAGAGCCGCTCGACACCCGGAAGCGGCCTCGGCCTCAGCCTCGTCCGCGCCATCGCCGACCTGCATGGCGTAGATATTACGCTGGCCGACAACCAGCCGGGACTGGTGGTCTCGCTTTCGATGGCGCGTGCAGATTCCAAGATCTAGCAAAAGCTACCTTCGAGGGCAGCTTTTCCGTTGTGGGAAGGTCAATGTCTAGCGGTTCGGGGGCGGGTGGCTGACGCAAATGCTGTTTTCAGGATGCGCTGCCCGATTAGCTGGAAAATCCACCCTTCAGGTCCGCAGGAGCTATTATCCTGAGGTGTGCGCCTTGAAAATCGCCGCTAGTGACGACGGCCTGCATGTCATTTTCCCAATTTAAAGAACAGGCGACAAAGGCGAGAAAATTTGATAGATTTAAAACAACCGGTTGCGGTTTGACGCATAGGTAAAAAAGTCACCGCACGTCCTTACACCGCCAGCCGGATCATGGCGCAGGAGGAGAGATGCTATGACGGCATTCCATGTCATGGCCGGCGCGAGCGGCGGATTTGCACGCCCGGAAGTCCGGAAGATAGGTATTGCGGATCTTGTTGATGCTCTGAGGTTGGGGCTGGCGGATTTTCGGGAGAAACCGTCGCACTATGTCTTCATCTGTCTCATGTATCCGATAGCGGGTGTTTTTCTCGTCATGTGGAGTTCCGGCGCCAATCTATTGCCGCTGATTTATCCCTTGATGTCGGGCTTTGCGCTGATCGGCCCCATTGCGGCCATCGGTCTATATGAAATCAGTCGACGCCGCGAGCAGGGGCTGGATACCTCCTGGCGTCACGCGCTGGAGGTTCGCCACTCTCCCGCGCTGCCGTCGATCCTCGCGGTCGGCTTTATGCTGTTTGCTCTTTTCATCGTCTGGCTGATTGTTGCGCAGCATATCTATACCACGACTTTCGAAGCGGTCGGTCCGGTCTCTTTCTCAACATTTCTGTCAGATGTTCTGACGACCTCGCAGGGCCTTTCCCTTATAATCTGGGGCAATCTGGCCGGTTTCGTTTTTGCGGTCATTGTGCTGGCGACAACTGTTGTGGCGTTTCCGCTGATGCTGGATCGGGATGTGGGTGCTGTCGCGGCCGTGGATGCGAGCATCCGCGCCACGCTTGCCAATCCGGTGCCGGTTGCACTTTGGGGCTTGATTGTCGCGGCGCTGCTCGTCGTCGGGACGATCCCGGTTTTCATCGGCCTTGCTGTGGTCATGCCTGTCCTCGGGCATTCGACCTGGCATCTGTATCGAAAACTGATCGTTCCCGTTTATCCAAATCGCATGCCCTGAATTCATAAAGGAAATCCAGTTGTAGATCATCCGTCCCGCCGTTGCGGCCCGCCTTGCGCGGGCAGTCTCGGCCGGGATGGCGATGGAGCGCGTGAGGATGTCATGTTGTATCGTTTTCCTGCCATCTGTCTGCTTTTCGCCATTACCCTTCCGCTTGAGGCGCACGCCCAGGAGGGTGACCCTGCTGCAGGCGCCACGGTCTTCAAAAAATGCGGCATTTGTCATGTCGCCGAAACGGACCAGAACAAGGTCGGCCCCTCGCTGAACGGCCTGTTTGGCAGAACCGCCGGCACGCATCCGAATTTCGCCTATTCCCAGGCAATGCAGGATGCCGGCAAGGCCGGGCTGGTGTGGAGCGAGACGTCGCTTCGCGACTATCTGCACGACCCCAAGGCGAAGGTGAAGGGCACGAAAATGGCGTTTGCCGGACTGAAGGACGACACCGATATCACCAATCTGATCGCCTATCTGAAGCAATATTCCAAGTAGCGGGATGACGCGCGGAAGAGCCGGGGCGGATCGGGAGAATTGGGCCGATTGAGGGGCGAGCCGCTGTTGGCGCCGCAATTGCTCGCCATACCTGTTCATGAGATAATGCTAATACGTTTCGCGACAGGATTGTAGAAATTGTCGCGGCCGTGTCAGGGGAGGAGACGATGGCTGTCGTTGTGGTTCTCGTTCTGCTGGTAGTGGGGTCAATCGCTTTCCACCTGCTGAGCCCTTGGTGGTGGACGCCGATTGCCTCGAACTGGAGCTACATCGACAATACCATCATCATCACCTTCTGGATCACCGGCTTTGTTTTCTCGGCCGTCGTGTTGTTTGTCGCCTATTGCGTGTTCCGCTTCAGACACCGCCCCGGAAACCGGGCAGCATACCAGCCCGAAAACAAGCGTCTGGAATGGTGGCTGGCGGGTGGAACCGGGATCGGGGTGGCCGCGATGCTGTTGCCGGGCCTTTTCGTGTGGAAACAGTTCGTCACGGTGCCGGACGGCGCCAGCGAGGTGGAGGTCGTCGGTCAGCAATGGCAATGGAGTTTCCGGTTGCCAGGAGCGGACGGACGGCTCGGACGGGCGGACACGCGCGCCATTACGTCGGACAATCCGCTTGGTTTGAACCGGAACGACCCGGCCGGAATGGACGACGTCATTATTGAAGGCGGCGAGTTGCATCTGCCCGCCGGCAGGCCGGTGAAAATGCTGCTGCGCGCGATTGACGTGGTGCATGATTTCTACGTGCCGGAGTTCCGGGCCAAGATGGACATGATCCCCGGTTCGGTCACCTATTACTGGTTCACCCCGACACGGACGGGAACCTTCGAGGTTCTCTGCGCGGAACTGTGCGGCGTCGGCCACCCACAGATGCGCGGCACCGTCGTCGTTGATACCGAGGCCGACTATCAGGCCTGGCTGCAACAGCAGCCGACATTCGCGAAATCGCTGGCATTGGCGGAAAAGTCGGCGGCCCGATGAGCGCCATGTGTCGTTGAAGGGAAAAGCAGCATCGGGGGAAGAGGGAGGATGGAATATGGTCGAGATTGGGTCCGGCGCCGGGCAGGTCATCCAGCCCGCTGAAGTTGAGGATGTCGAGCTTTATCATCCGAAAAGCTGGTGGACGAAATATGTCTTCAGCCAGGATGCCAAGATCATCGCCATTCAGTACTTCCTGACTGCAACGGCAATCGGCATGGTGGCATTGGTTTTGTCCTGGCTGATGCGACTGCAACTCGGTTTTCCCGGCTATTTCTCCTTCATCGATGCGGAACATTATTATCAGTTCATCACCATGCACGGCATGATCATGGTGATCTATCTGCTCACCGCGCTGTTTCTCGGTGGTTTCGGCAATTATCTGATCCCCTTGATGCTCGGCGCGCGAGACATGGTCTTCCCCTATGCGAACATGCTGAGCTACTGGCTTTATCTGCTCGCCGTCCTCGTGCTGGTCGCCGGTTTTTTCGCGCCCGGCGGGCCAACGGGTGCAGGCTGGACGCTTTATCCGCCGCAGTCCCTGCTTTCGGGAACGCCCGGCGGGCGCGACTGGGGCATCATCCTGATGCTCTCGTCGCTCATCCTTTTCATCATCGGCTTCACGCTTGGCGGGCTGAACTACGTCGTCACGGTGCTGCAGGGGCGCACGCGCGGCATGACGCTGATGCGAATGCCCCTGACGATATGGGGCATATTCACCGCGACCGTCATGGCGCTGCTCGCCTTCCCGGCACTTTTCGTCGCCGCTGTCATGATGTTGTTCGACCGATTGCTCGGCACGAGCTTCTTCATGCCTTCCATTGTGGAGATGGGTGAGCAATTGAAGCAGGGGGGCGGCAGTCCGATCCTGTTCCAGCATCTGTTCTGGTTCTTCGGTCATCCGGAAGTCTATATCGTCGCGCTTCCGGCCTTCGGCATCGTTTCTGATCTCATCAGCACCCATGCGCGCAAGAACATCTTCGGTTACCGGATGATGGTCTGGGCAATCGTCATCATCGCGGCGCTGAGCTTCGTCGTCTGGGCGCATCATATGTATGTCAGCGGCATGAATCCGAACTTCGGGTTCTTTTTCGCCACGACGACGCTGATCATCGCCGTGCCGACGGCGATCAAGGTCTATAATTGGGTGCTGACGCTCTGGCGCGGCGATATCCATCTGAATTTGCCGATGCTGTTTGCGCTTGCTTTCATCGTCACATTCGTCAACGGCGGATTGACCGGCCTCTTCCTCGGCAATGTCGTCGTCGATGTGCCGCTTTCGGATACCATGTTCGTCGTTGCCCATTTCCATATGGTGATGGGGGTTGCGCCGATCATGGTGATCTTCGGCGCGATCCACCACTGGTATCCGAAAGTCACCGGCCGCATGCTGAATGCGACTATGGGGCATATCCATTTCTGGATCACCTTTATCGGCGCCTATGCCATCTTCTTCCCCATGCATTATCTCGGCCTGATCGGTGTGCCGCGCCGTTATTACGAACTGGGTGAAACCGCTTTCATTCCACCTTCGGCGCATACGCTGAACATGTTCATCTCCGTCGCAGCACTTGTCGTCGGCGCTGCCCAGCTTCTGTTCCTGTTCAATCTCGCCTGGAGCCTGCGCTGGGGCAAGCAGGCCGGCGGCAATCCATGGCGGGCGACAACACTGGAGTGGCAGACCCCGCAAACGCCGCCGGTTCACGGAAACTGGGGCAAGGAATTGCCGGTCGTCTATCGCTGGCCCTATGACTACAGCGTGCCCGGCGCGGCTGAGGACTTCCTGCCGCAGAACCAGCCGGCTGCGGCCGGGCCTTCCGAGAGGGTGTTGTCATGAGCGCCATTCTCATTTTCCTGGCCGGGATCGGCGGCATCATCGGCTGGTGGATGGCAAGGCAGAGACTGGCCTCCAAGCCCTGGCTGGAGGTGGGTCTGGCAGGCGATGCGCCGCAGATGCGCGGATCGTCGGAGACAAAAGCGAAACTCGGGCTCGGCATCTTCCTTGCCGTCGTCGGCGCGCTGTTCGCGCTGCTCATCAGCGCCTATCTCGGGCGCATGGGCGGTGCCGACTGGTGGGGTATCCCGATCCCACGACTGCTGTGGGTGAATACCGTGGCCCTTGCCACCAGCAGCGTAGCGCTGCAATGGGCGAAAACCGAAGCCCGCCTGGATCGCCGCGAAATGCTGGACGTAGCTCTTGTCGTGGCGTTTGTTGCGGCTGTTCTCTTTGTTGTCGGGCAGGTTCTGGCGTGGCGGCAACTGGCGTCCGCGGGTTACGTGCTGGCGGATAACCCATCGAACAGCTTCTTCTACATGATCACCGGATTGCATGGCCTGCACATATTGGGCGGGCTTTTCGTGCTCGGGCGCACGGCAATCCGCGCCGGGATCGGCCCTGCGGCGAGAGTTCGCCTGAGCGTGGAGCTTTGCACCATCTACTGGCATTTCATGTTCGTCGTCTGGCTGATCCTTTTTGCAATTTTCGCCGGCTGGGCGAACAGTTTTGTCGATCTCTGCCGTCAATTGGTCACCTGAGGAGTGTCGATCATGACCGCATCCATGGAAAGACCTTTAAACGATCCACATCTGCGGCCAACGGGACTACGCGGCGTTGCCGCCGATCTGTCATCGGACCAGCGGGCGTTCAAGAACGTCTCCTGGGGCAAGGCGATGATGTGGCTCTTCATTCTGAGCGACACCTTCATTTTCGGCTGCTTTCTCCTGGCCTATATGACGGCGAGGATGTCGACCACTGTCGGCTGGCCCAATCCGAGCGAGGTTTTCGCTCTGACGATCGGTGGCAAGGATATTCCGCTGATCCTGATCGCCATCATGACCTTCGTCCTTATCAGCAGCAGCGGAACGATGGCCATGGCCGTCAATTTCGGATACCGCCGCGATCGCCGCAAAACCGCCGCGCTGATGGTGGTAACGGCCGCTCTCGGCGCGACGTTCGTCGGAATGCAGGTATTCGAATGGACGAAACTGATCGGGGAAGGCGTTCGCCCCTGGGAGAACCCCTTCGGTGCTGCGCAATTCGGTTCGTCTTTCTTCATGATCACGGGCTTTCACGGCACCCATGTCTCGATCGGGGTGGTGTTCCTTCTGATCATGGCGCGCAAGGTCTGGCGGGGAGATTTCGATCAGGAAAGACGGGGATTTTTCACCAGCCGGAAAGGCAACTACGAGATCGTCGAAATAATGGGGCTTTACTGGCACTTCGTCGATCTGGTGTGGGTATTCATCTTTGCATTCTTCTATCTGTGGTGAGTGAGGATGACATCATGGCGCAGCAACAGTCACAACAGGGACAGCAGCATCCGATAAGACTTTACATGGTGGTCTGGGGACTGCTTTTCGTCCTCAGCGCCTGCTCCTATCTCGTCGATTATCTCGGCATACAGAGCTATCCCAGATGGTCTCTGATCATCGCTTTTATGCTCCTGAAGGCGGGGCTGATCATTGCGATTTTCATGCACATGGCCTGGGAACGACTGATCTTGATCTACGCCATCCTTCTTCCCCCCGTCCTCGTACTCGTTTTCACAGCTTTGATGGTGTCGGAATCCAACTACACGCTCCTTGCGCGAGAGACTTTTCTCGGAGGCGGGTCATAGGGCACTGGCAGGTGCAAATATCAATCACAGACGCTTAACTGCCATCTATTTTCGAGTGGAGGATGCTCCCCTCTCGTTATCTGCGGGTGCCAGATAAGGGATCATGCGCCGAAGGGTCGGGTCTCTTCGGAGGAAATGGTGCCACAATGCCGCTATCACATGAAAGAAGACGATAATTGCTGCGAGATAGGCCAGAGTAGCGTGAACCTCCGTCCAGAAGGCTTCGGCCTGGTCCGAGATTGCCATGGGCAGCGCTGGCACGACGATGAGATCGAAGACATAGCTGGGGATCTGCAGAGGAGATGTCGACGCGACTGCCCAACCGGCAAGCGGAACGGCAAGGGTAAGAAACAGCAGCGCAGCATGAGCGACCCGCGCGGCCAGCCGGGAAACGAGACCTTCGCCCTCAAGTGCCCGCGGCCTCCTGCTGGAAAGCGACCATAGCAAACGGGGCACGGCCAAGGTCAGCACCAGAAACCCTATCGATTTGTGATATTGAAAAAGGTCGAACTGGAGCACCGGATCGATGTTGTCTCGGCTCATCCAATATCCCAGCCCAAGCTGCGTGAGGAAAAGGACCGCGATCGCCCAGTGGAAAGCGATCGTCACCAGTCCAAAGGAGACGGCCGTATTTCGCCACCTCCGTTCAGCCGTCGGTGCGCCATCGAAATGCTCCTGAAAATGTTGCATCGGTCAACTCAGCTGTTGATAGGTGTCTTTGGCGATGGCGTCCATGCGGTCGCCCGGCAGGTTGCCGACCAGGGCGCAGCGGATCGTTTCATCGTCCCAGGATACGGTTTCGAGCGAGCCGACACTGGAGCGCCGCATGGCGGTGTCGCTCGAGTCAGTCGCGGCCACGATATAAAGAGTGACGCGCTGTCCACTTTTGTCTTCGTACATCAGCTGAGCGGCGGCTCCTTGCGAGCTCGGAAGCATCCGTCCGCCAAGAAGGGACAGACCGTGGCGGGTGAGATCCGGGATATTCAGTTTGCGGTCCAGCCGTTTCGACAGCCATTTGGGCAGATTGGAAGCGTTCTCGGCATCGGCGCGAAGCTCCACCGGATGGAGAATATCGCTCGCGAACAATTTATGTGCCTGCGTCGCATCCGCCACGATGGAATGGGCAGGCTCCGCGACCTGCGAGAGAAGCCCGCGCGCAAACCAGCCGCCCGTCAATCCAACAGCCAGGATAAGGACGGAAGCCGCCGCCATGTTGCGCCAGTCGGCCCGCTTTGATCGCAAGCGCCGCTCCATCCGATAAACATCGAGGCGCGCGGGCAAGACATCGACATTAACAGGGTTATAGAGAGCTGCCAGCGTTGCATTTTGCTGCTGCCACATCTCGACCTTGCGCGCATCGACCGGATTGGAGGCGAGATGGGCACGAACGGCGTCACGCCGCTGCTCGTCCTCAAGCTGCCCGTCGACATAAGAGATAAGATCGGTTTCGGTTATCCGGGGCTGGCTGCCAGTCATTTTATCACCTTGAGATTTGGCTGGTCTTCCTGTGTCATTCGGGCCAAGGCTGTTCGGGCTCGCCCCAGACGGGACATCAGGGTGCCCAGAGGAATTTCAAGAACCTTTGCCGCTTCCGCATAACTCAGACCCTCGATGACGACGAGGAGGAGTGCTTCGCGGTGTTCGCCGGACAGGTTTTCAATAGCGCGGGCCATTTCGGCAAGCGCTATCCGGCCTGTCTGCGCGGCCGGCACAAACAGCTGTTCCGCGACATCGTCAATCGGGATTTGCAACGGCCGTCGATTTCGGCCGCGCAGATTGTTGCGGTAGACATTGACAAGCACCCGGTACAGCCATGGACGCAACGGACCCTGCGGCCGCCACAACGCCTTTTTACGGATAGCCCTTTCCAGACAGTCCTGAACGAGATCGTCAGCGGTGTCGCGATCGTGCGTGAGCGCGTTCGCATAACGTCGAAGCGCTGGTATGCAACTCGTTATCTCGTCCAGAAAATCCGGCATGAGTGCTATTCCTTGGCAACGTGCCAGACACCGCCTGCGCCATCGCCTGTGACGTCTCCGGGCTTCTTGTCCATCTGCCAGCGATAGAGCGGCTTTCCGTCATGCGACCATTGCATCGTCCCGTCCTTGCGGGCGATTGGTTTGTAGTCGCCATCCGCCTTGTCGGTTTTCGATGCGGCGAGCGGCGGCCATTTCTTCGCACAGGCATCATAGCAGGCCGACGAACCATCGGCATCCTTGTCGAAGGTATAAAGGGTCATGCCTTTGGCGTCAGTCAGGATTGTGCCCTTGGCCGTTGCCGTTTCAACCACTGCGCCACCGGCGTAGGGTTCGGCAAGGGCAGCAGTGGAGATGAGCGCCAGAGTGCCGACCAGAACGAAATGATCTACACGCATGAGATAGTCCTTTGAGAGTAACGGATCGGACACCATGTCCGATACTGGACAGAACACCGGCCAGCGGCACTTAATCCCGGTCCCGCTGGTTTTTATCTGACGCCCTTCAAATCTATGTCGAACGCGACCGTATTCGAGTAGAGCGGGACGCCGACACCCATTCCATAGGGCATCCGGGGGACATTGCCGGTGACATGGAAGATGACCGATCCCTTTTGCTGCTCCACGAATGTTGCGTGGAAGGTTTCGGATCTGGATACGCCTCTCGCCGTCAGAATACCTTCGACCACCGCGCTGCGCGGCCCGTCCTGGGTAACGCGGCTGGAGCGAAACACGATTTGCGGATAGGCGGCGATATTGAAAACCGCGCTCGATCGCAGGAAATTTTCCACCCGTTCCTGTCCTGTCCGGACGCTGGAAGGGTTCAATTTGATTTCCACGAAGGACCTGGAAGGCTGGTCCGGGTCGATGTCGAAGCGGCCGGATATATCGGGAATTGTGCCGTTAATTCCCGGGCCGGCAACCTGCGCAATTGAAAACCCTATGTGGGATGCGGGATCGATCCGATAATGTCCGGCAGCGGCGGAGAACGGACTGGCAGACACTGGCGTATAAGCAAGTGTCACAATCAGGAATATGATGGAGCAGGGGGATTTCACGGCGCTACCTCCTTATACGTACGTCGTCGTACCCAGGAGAACACCGCAGGAAACTATTTAATCCAGAATAGTTCTGGCAAACGACCAAAATCCCTGCCCCATATGACATTCGTTAAGACGCGCTGGCATGCCATTGGTCTAAACTCCGGGGCTCTCTGCCCGATAGTCTCCGATTGGAAAGATTGCCGCCAGCATCTGAGTTGCCTTATCCATCGATGTCATGCATGCAGGTGAGCGACCGCGCAGCTTTTCGTCCTGATTCATCCACGACAGGGGAGAGCCCGCATAAAAGGTGGATCACGAGGACATGTCGCTAAGCCTTCTCCTGGGTAATGCTTCGCTCAGAGCTGCGAGCTTCATCGTCACGATTTACGGTGATGTCGTCGAGCCGAGGGGCGGCGCGATCTGGGTCGGTAACCTGATCGAAACCTGCGCGGAAGTCGGCATCAGCGAGACTTTGGTGCGCACGGCAGCGTCCAGGCTGGTTTCTGCCGGCCAGTTGATCGGCGAGCGGCAGGGGCGTCGCAGCTATTACCGTCTTACCGAGGTAGCGCAGACTGATTTTGCGGCAGCCGCGCGTCTGCTTTTCGGCACTGCCGATCACCCCGTCTGGCGTTTCGTGTACCTCGGGGGACCTGCCTTCGAGGCCGATGCGCGGGCTTTGGAACAGGCTGGATACACAAGGCTTGGTTCCCGCCTGTCAATTGGAGCACGGCCGCTTCCGCCCCTGTCCGCCGGAGCCGTCACCTTCAATGCCGAGGTTGCCGGTGCCGCCTCCGGTCTCAAGGAACTGGCAGCTGAACATTGGGATCTGCCGAGTTACGACACGGCTTATCGCGAATTCCTTGAACGGTACGGTAAATTTTCCGAGGCGCTGGAAGGGGGAGCGACACTCAGCCCGATAGAGCACCTCGCCGCCCGTCTTCTTCTTGTCCATCAATACCGGATGATTGTCCTGCACGACCCGCGGCTTCCGGCGACCGCGCTACCGGATGATTGGCCGCACGCTGACGTCCGGCGCCTTTTTGCCCGGCTCTATTTCCGCCTGTCAAAAAAGGCGGACGACTTCATTGCGCGGAGATTTTTGACGGAGGACGGGCCTCTTCCGGCCGAAACGGCTGCCACCAGGCATCGAATAGACGGTCTCCTCGCCATCATGTGAGTCCTGTTTTTTGCGAGCGCAAGCGTGCGAACAAAATCGCAGAATTTCTAATGTCACAAGAATCGGCAAAAATCGTATTGAACTGTGACATAAGGAATGGTATTAACTAACCGATCGGTCGGCTAATGGCCCGCCGGGCTGAGGAGGACGAGGAGGAATTCGTGCCTGAAGCATTTATCTGCGACGCTGTTCGCACTCCGATTGGACGATATGCGGGTCTGTTGGCCTCTGTGCGTGCCGACAATCTTGCCGCTGTTCCGCTCGCGGCACTGATGGCGCGTAATCCGCAGGTTGACTGGTCGAAGGTCGATGACCTGATCTATGGATGCGCCAATCAGGCCGGCGAGGACAATCGCAATGTTGCACGCATGGCGGCCCTTCTATCGGGCATGCCTGTCTCCGTCCCCGGCACGACCGTAAACCGCCTCTGTGGTTCCGGCATGGACGCCGTTGGCATGGCCGCCCGGGCAATTCGCGCCGGTGACTGCGATTTCGTCATTGCCGGTGGCACCGAAAGCATGAGCCGCGCCCCATTTGTCATGCCCAAGGCGGAGAGCGCCTTTTCGCGTGCCAATGCCGTATACGACACGACAATCGGATGGCGCTTTATCAATCCGAAGATGAAAAAGGCTTTTGGCGTCGATTCCATGCCTGAAACGGCCGACAATGTCGCTGCCGACTATGGGGTTAGCCGTGAGGATCAGGATGCTTTTGCTGCGCGCAGCCAGGCGCGGTGGGCCGCAGCATACGAGGCCGGTGTCTTTGCCGATGAGATAGCCCCCGTTTCCGTGCCGCAGAAGAAGGGTGACCCGATCATCGTTGATCGGGACGAGCATCCGCGACCCGGAACGACGGCCGAGCAGCTGGCCAAACTCAAGGGTGTCAACGGACCGGATCTTTCGGTCACTGCCGGCAATGCTTCAGGCGTCAATGATGGTGCTGCTGCCCTGTTGATCGCAAGCGAGGCGACGGCCAAGGCACAGGGCTTGACGCCGAAGGCCCGCATCGTGGCCATGGCCGCCGCAGGCGTCGAGCCCCGCATTATGGGCATTGGCCCTGCGCCTGCCGCGCGCCGCGTGCTGGAACGTGCTAAACTGTCCATCGGCCAGATGGATGTCATCGAACTGAACGAGGCCTTTGCCTCGCAGGCGCTCGCCACGTTGCGTGACCTCGGTCTGCCCGACGATGCGGCGCATGTGAACCCGAATGGTGGCGCGATCGCCATGGGCCATCCGCTCGGTATGAGCGGCGCCCGCCTCGTCACCACCGCCGCCTACCAGCTTCATCGTCAGGGCGGCCGCTATGCGCTGTGTACGATGTGCATCGGTGTCGGCCAGGGCATCGCACTCATTCTCGAACGTGTCTGACGCGATAAAACAGGAGGAATGGCCATGTATGCACAGATGGTGAAAACCGACGCCGCCCACGTCCGCAGCCTCGATGAAATGGACCCGGTCGAGCGCGCCTTCCAGGAGCGCATCGACGCCGGCCAGAAGATCGAGCCGAAGGAATGGATGCCGGAAGGTTACCGCAAGACGCTGGTGCGGCAGATAAGCCAGCATGCCCATTCCGAGATCGTCGGCCAGCTGCCGGAAGGCAACTGGATCACCCGCGCACCGACACTGGAGCGCAAGGCGATCCTGCTGGCCAAGGTGCAGGACGAAGCGGGTCACGGTCTCTATCTCTATTGCGCCGCCGAAACCCTCGGCATCAGCCGCGACGAAATGTACGAGCAGCTGCATTCCGGCAAGGCCAAATATTCCTCTATCTTCAATTACCCGACACTGAGCTGGGCCGATATCGGCGCGGTCGGCTGGCTGGTTGATGGCGCGGCGATCATGAACCAGGTGCCGTTGCAGCGCTGTTCCTACGGGCCTTATGCCCGCGCGATGGTTCGCATCTGCAAGGAAGAAAGTTTCCATCAACGTCAGGGTTTCGACATCCTGATGAAAATGGTGAAGGGCACCCCGGCACAGAAGGCGCTGGTTCAGGATGCGCTGAACCGCTGGTGGTGGCCGTCGCTGATGATGTTTGGTCCTTCCGACGACGCCTCCGTGCATTCAGCCCAGTCGATGGCGTGGAAGATCAAGCAGAATTCGAATGACGAGCTGCGCCAGAAATTTGTCGATCAGACCGTGCCGCAGGCAACCTATCTCGGCCTGACTGTCCCCGACCCGGACCTTAAGTGGAACGAGGAAAAGGGTGGTTACGATTTCGGCGAGCCGGACTGGAGCGAATTCTTTGCGGTGATCGCCGGCAATGGCCCCTGCAATGCCGAGCGTCTCAATGCCCGCAAAAAGGCCTGGGACGATGGCGAGTGGTTCCGTGACGGTCTCGTCGCCCATGCCGAAAAGGTGCAGTCGCGCCGGCAGGCCGCCCGTATCGCCGCCGAATAGGTGTGTTCCGGATCGCGCGTGCGGTCCCTTGGTCCCAATCGCAGTCAATACGCTCGCATCGCGGCCCGCCGCTGACGAGCGCGAATAAGGGAGAGAAATCATGTCCAGCGAATGGCCCCTCTGGGAGGTCTTCATCCGCGGCCAGCACGGCCTCAATCATCGCCATGTCGGCAGCCTGCATGCGCCGGATGCGGAAATGGCAGTCAACAATGCCCGCGACGTCTATACCCGCCGCAATGAGGGTGTCAGCATCTGGGTGGTCCGCTCCAGCGACATCACCGCCAGTGCGCCGTCGGAAAAGGGACCGCTGTTCGAGCCGTCCAATTCCAAGGTTTACCGTCATCCGACCTTCTTCGACGTGCCTGAAGAAGTGGGGCATATGTGATGGGCGCGGCTCAAGAGACTGCCACCGTCGACAATGCCGCCCTTTTCGAGTTCCTGCTGCGGATGGGCGACAATACCCTCATTCTCGGTCATCGCGTTTCGGAATGGTGTGGTCACTCGCCGGCACTCGAAGAGGATATCGCGCTTTCCAACACCGCGCTCGACCTGATCGGCCAGACGCAGCTCTGGCTTGGCCTTGCCGGCGAAGTGGAGGGGAAGGGGCGTTCCGCCGACGATCTCGCCTATCTGCGTGACGGTCTGGATTTTCGCAACGTGCTGCTTGTCGAGCGCCCGAACGGCGATTTCGGCAAGACGTTGATGCGGCAGTTCCTGTTCGATGCGTGGCACTACGTTCTGCTGAAGTGGCTCAAAAGCTCCAGCGACCATCGCATCGCCGAAATCGCCGAAAAATCCTTGAAGGAAGTGTCCTATCATCTCGATCGCAGCCGAGATCTGGTGATCAGACTTGGCGACGGCACGGTGGAGAGCCATCGCCGCATGCAGGCGGCACTCGACGATCTCTGGCCCTTTACCGGCGAGTTGTTCCTCGGCGACGCCTCGGATACGGCCATCGCCGCCGCCGGCGTGGCGCCGGAGCCCGCATCGCTCAAGGCATCCTGGGATGAAATCGTGGCCGAGACGCTGGAAGAGGCGACGCTGAAGACGCCGGCCGATGGCTATATGCAGAAGGGTGGCAAGCGCGGCATCCACACCGAACATCTCGGCTTCATTCTCTCCGATCTGCAGTTCCTGCAACGCGCCTATCCCGGCGGGACCTGGTAGGAGGCGTCGATGATGGCGGCCGAGCATCACCCTTCTGCGCGGCAGGTCTGGACCTGGCTTGCGGACGTTCCGGACCCGGAAATTCCTGTCATATCGCTGGTCGATCTCGGCATCATCCGCGATGTCGCCTGGGAAGAAGAGGGGCTGGTCGTGACGGTCACGCCGACCTATTCCGGCTGTCCGGCAACGACGATTATCAACCTCGATATCGAGCGAGCGCTGAACGAGCGGGGTATCGAAAAGGTCAGGCTGAAGCGCCAGCTTTCGCCCGCCTGGACGACCGACTGGATCAGCGCGGAAGGCCGAGAGAAGCTCAGGGCCTATGGTATAGCACCGCCGATTGACGGAACCGCCGCTGACGGTGTGCTGATGAAGCGCATCGACCGGCTTTCGGGCCGCTCTAACCTGACGATCGCCTGTCCGCGCTGCGGGTCGGCCAATACCGAAAAGATCAGCCAGTTCGGCTCGACGCCATGCAAGGCCAGCTATCGCTGCACCGACTGCCTGGAACCCTTCGATTATTTCAAGTGCATCTGACCTGACGCAAAGGATGAGGGCCACCCATGGCACGTTTCCATTCCCTGAATGTTACTGAAGTGCGCCGCGAAACCCGCGATGCTGTTGTCGTGACGCTGGTTCCCGCCGAGGAAGACCGCGCCGCCTTCGATTTCACCCAGGGCCAGTACCTGACCTTCCGCCGCAAGTTCGATGGTGAGGAACTGCGCCGCTCCTATTCGATCTGCGCGGGGCGCGATGAAGGTGTGTTGCGCGTCGGCATCAAGCGGGTGGATGGCGGCTGCTTCTCCAGCTGGGCCAATGAGGGGTTGAAAGCCGGCGATACGCTGGAAGCCATGCCGCCGATGGGGGCCTTCTTCACCGATATCGAACCCGAAGCATCCAAGCATTATCTCGGCTTTGCCGGCGGCAGCGGCATTACGCCCGTCCTGTCGATCATCAAGACAACGCTCAAGCGCGAGCCGCGCTCCAGCTTCACGCTGGTTTATGCCAACCGCCAGATTTCCTCGATCATGTTTCGTGAGGAACTGGAGGACCTGAAGAACAGCTATCTTGGCCGTTTTTCCGTCCTGCATGTGCTCGAAAGCGAGGCGCAGGACATCGACCTCTTCACCGGCCGCGTCAATGCGGAAAAATGTGCGGCGCTGTTCAAGAGCTGGATCGACCTGACCTCGGTGACGACAGCCTTCATCTGCGGTCCCGAGCCGATGATGCTGGCGATTGCGGGCGCGCTGCGCGAGCACGGACTGCGCGACGACCAGATCAAGTTCGAGCTTTTCGCCTCTTCGCAGCCCGGCCGCGCACGGGCGAGGGCACAGAATGCCCATGGCACGGATGCAAATGCCAGCTGTCAGGCAACGGTGACGCTCGATGGCGCCACCCGCATCTTCAACATGCCCAAACAGGGCCAGAGCCTGCTCGACGCCGCGCTCGAAAACAATATCGACGCGCCCTATGCCTGCAAGGCCGGCGTCTGCTCCACCTGTCGCGCCAAGGTCATCGAGGGCGAGACGGAGATGGAGGTCAATCATGCGCTTGAGGATTACGAGGTTCGGCAGGGCTATGTGTTGACCTGCCAGTGCTACCCGCTGAGCGACAAGGTCGTCGTCAGCTACGACCAGTAAGAGCGGAGGACGACCGCATGACCCACACCGAAACGATGCCGATCGAAGACTATCTCGCGCAGGGCGGTGTCCTAACCTCCCCGGACAATGTGCCGGCGCGCTATCGCGGCGAATTGCTACGCCTGATGGCAAGCTTCGTCGATAGCGAACTGGCGGGTTCCGCCGGTTTTGCCGATATCATCAACGACGCGCCGGGTATCCAGGAGCGTATCTCTGCCGCCCGCATCGTGCTCGAAAAGACCGATCATGCCGGCCAGATCCTGAAGGTGATGGAAAGCTTCGGCGCTGATGGCGAACGCTACGCCGTCCACCACCCCTGGGCCGAGCGCCGTGCCCGCGATGCCGATATCGGTGCTGCCCGCCAGAAAGGCGACATGCGTCTTTCGGTCTTCCATTATCCGCTTGGCGGCTGGGTCGACGCCGTCGTCATGAATGTGCTGATGGGCAAGGCGGGGGTCATTCAGCTGCGCGAGCTTTCACATGTCTCCTACCAGCCGCTGGCCGAGGTTTTCCGCCGCATCCTGCCGCGCGAGGCGCGCCATCTCGAACTTGGCATCGCCGGTCTTGAGCGCATCGCGGCAAATCCGGCCGAACGTGATACAGCCATGGCCTCCATCACCTATTGGCGGCCGCGGGTTGCCGCGAGCTTCGGGCTTTCCGGCTCGGCGCGCTTTGGCACGCTGGCACGGTTCGGCCTTCGCCATACTCCCAATGAAACACTCCTTGCCGAATGGCAGGCGGAGGTTGAGGCGCAATTGTCTGCGCTGAAACTGATCTGACAGGAAGGAAATGACTATGAACGTTCTGGCGTCCCGGCCTCGCCGGCTCGAAAGCTATGTCTGTGGCAGCTGGACTACGGGGGCCAGGGAAGGCGTTCCGCTTCTTGACGCCTCGACCGGTGCGCCCGTCGCCTTCATCGATTCGAGCGGCATCGATTTTGCCAACACCCTTGCCTATGGTCGGGAGAAGGCCGGTCCGGCGCTGCGCCGCATGTCGTTCCATGAACGGGCCGCGATGCTGAAGGCGCTTGGCCTGGCGCTGATGGACCGCAAGGAAGAGTTCTATGCGCTTTCTGCCGCCACCGGTGCTACCCGTGCCGACAGCTGGGTCGATATTGACGGCGGCATCGGCACGTTGCTTTCCTACGCCTCCAAGGGCCGGCGCGAACTGCCCAATACCCGCGTGCTGCTGGATGGCGATGCCGAGGCTTTGTCGAAGGACGGCACCTTCTCCGCCCAGCATATTCTAAGCCCGCTTCAAGGTGTGGCGGTACACATCAATGCCTTCAATTTCCCCTGCTGGGGAATGCTGGAAAAGCTTGCCCCGACGCTGCTTGCCGGCATGCCGGCAATCGTCAAACCCGCTAGCCAGACGGCCTATCTGACGGAACTGATGGTGCGCCGGATGATTGAGACAGGGCTTCTGCCGGAAGGCGCGGTGCAGCTTATTGCCGGCTCGGTCGGCGATCTGCTCGATCATGTCGAGGGGCAGGACGTCGTCACTTTCACCGGCTCGGCCTCCACCGGCCGTAAACTAAAGAGCCATCCTGCCGTTATCGGCAATTCCGTCCGCTTCACCATGGAAGCCGATAGCCTGAACGCATCCGTGCTCGGCATCGATGCCGGGCCCGGAACCGAGGAATTCGATCTCTTCGTCAAGGAAGTCGCCCGTGAAATGACGTCGAAAGCCGGGCAGAAATGCACGGCCATCCGTCGTGTCATCGCGCCGCGCGCCCATTGTGATGCGCTGGTCGCGGCTTTGGGCGACCGGCTGGGCAAGACGGTGCTTGGCAATCCCACGGACGAAAACGTCCGCATGGGCCCGCTCGCCAGCCTCGACCAGCGCGACGAAGTGCGCGCCCGCATCCGCGATCTGCTCGGCGATGCGGAAATCGTTGCCGGTGATCCCGATATGCCGCGCATCGTTTCCGGTGACGCCGAGGCCGGCGCCTTTCTCAATCCGGTGCTGCTTTATTGCGACCGCCCCTTCGAGGCGAAGGCCGTGCATGACGTCGAGGCTTTCGGCCCGGTCAGCACCGTCATGCCCTATGACAGCGCCGATGAGGCCGTTGATCTCGCGCGTCGTGGCAAGGGCAGTCTCGTCGCCTCGGTCTTCACCAATGATCCGGCCTTTGCGGAAGAGGTCGTGCTTGGCATGGCGCCGTTCCATGGCCGGGTGATGATCGGCAACCGCGTCAGCGCCAGGACCTCGACCGGCCACGGCTCGCCGTTGCCCGGCCTCGTCCATGGCGGTCCCGGCCGCGCCGGTGGCGGCGAGGAGCTTGGCGGCATGCGCGGCGTCAAACATTACATGCAGCGCACTGCCATACAGGGCTCGCCGACACTTCTGTCAGCGGTCACCGGCCGCTGGGTTGCCGGCGCGCAGACACAGACGGACGGCGAACATCCCTTCCGCAAGTCGTTGGCGGAGCTTCGCATCGGCGATCAGCTGGTCACCGCCACCCGTACAGTGACGCTGGAGGATATCGAACATTTCGCCAATTTTACCGGCGATACATTCTACGCACATATGGACGAGGAAGCGGCCAGGGCCAATCCGTTCTTCGAAGGACGCGTTGCCCACGGTTATCTGATCGTCTCCTTCGCGGCAGGCCTGTTCGTCGATCCGGCACCGGGCCCGGTGCTTGCCAATTACGGTGTCGACAATCTGCGCTTCCTCACTCCGGTCAATCCGGGGGACACGTTGCAGGTGCAGCTGACTTGCAAGGAAATCAATCCGCGCGTCGATGCCGAGCACGGGGAGGTGCGCTGGGACTGCAAGGTCATCAACCAGAACGATGTTGCCGTCGCCCAGTATGACGTTCTGACCATGGTGGCGAAAACGAGAAGCTGAACCTTCGGGCACGGCGAGAAGGCCTGATCTTGAGTGCGAGATCGGGCCGGTCGGATCAGGGAGATGTGGGGAAGGGCGTCTTGAGTGCGCCCTCGAAAAGAGCGATGGTTAGCGTCAGCGTACGGCTTTAACGCCTTCGAGGATGAGCGTGGTTGCTATATCCGCATATTCGTCGCGCGTGACAGGGCCGTTCGGCCTGAACCACATATAGACCCAGTTCATCATGCCGAAGAGCGACATGGTCACTGGCATCAGCAATGGCCGGTCCCGGTTAAGCTCGGGGTTGACCTGCTGTATCACACCGGAGAAGCGCTTGACGATGCGTCTTTCGATCGCCTGCAGCTCTGCAAGCTGTTCCTGCGACAGCGCGCTGGTGCCGTTGAGCTGCACCTTGTGTTCGTTATCGCGGCCTTCATAGTTCTTCATGACGGCCTTCACGAGAAGGCGCAGGCGCTCCTGCGGCGCCACATCGCTGCGATCCGCCGCTTCGATCGCGCCGTCGAGTTCCGTCAGGTGCGTGCGGACGATGTCGAAGATCAACGCGTCCTTGCCGGGATAATAGTGATAGAGCAGGGCCTTGGAGACATTGCTGTGCGAGGCGATCATCGACATGGAAGCCTTCTCCATGCCCACCTCGGCAAACACCGCCGCGGCACTCGTCAGAATGCCACGCTGTTTTTCCTCGAAATCAACTGCCCGCGTCCGTGCCATGGTCTTCCTGTTTCTGCTCATTCCCGGGCGATTGCCGTGGGAGGGTTGCCGCTCCTCCCTTTACAAAGTCAACCCGGTGCCGGACTATTCCGGCTTTTCCTTCATTCATTCTTTCGGGCGGTTGTCCACCACCCGCTTCGCCTTGCCTTCCGAGCGCGCCACGCCACCGGGCTCATGCACCGAAATCTTCGTGGAAACGCCAACCACGCTCTTGATGTAGTGGGCAAGCTCTTTCGCAGATCCGGTGCGTGCGCCCTCATCGGTCGCGTCCAGCGTACATTCGACGTGAACCGTCATGTTGTCCATACGGCCCGAACGGCTGAGTTCGATCTGGAAATGAGGGGCAAGGCCGCGACATTTCAGGATCTGTTCCTCGATCTGCGTGGGGAAAACATTGACGCCGCGCAGGATCATCATGTCGTCGGAACGCCCGGTTATCTTCTCCATGCGGCGCATGGACCGCGCCGTGCCGGGGAGAAGCCGTGTCAGGTCCCGCGTGCGGTAGCGCACGATCGGCAGGCCTTCCTTGGTCAGTGTCGTGAAGACCAGTTCGCCAAGTTCGCCATCCGGCAGCACGTCACCGGTCACCGGATCGATGATTTCGGGGTAGAAATGATCCTCCCAGATGTGCAGGCCGTCCTTCGTCTCGACGCATTCGTTGGCGACACCGGGGCCCATCACTTCCGAAAGACCGTAGATATCGACGGCGTGCATGTCGAAAGCCTGCTCTATCTCCTGCCGCATCGAATTGGTCCATGGTTCGGCGCCGAAAATGCCGACGGCGAGGGAGCTTTCGCGCGGGTCGATGCCATGACGGCGGAACTCGTCGAGGATGGAGAGCATATAGGAAGGCGTGACCATGATGATGCGCGGCTTGAAATCCTGCATCAAGGTCACCTGGCGTTCTGTCATGCCGCCGGAAATTGGCACGACCGTGCAGCCGAGTTTCTCTGCGCCGTAATGCGCGCCGAGGCCGCCGGTGAACAGGCCATAACCATAGGCGACATGGACGATATCGCCGGCGCGGCCGCCCGAGGCGCGGATCGAACGGGCGACGACGGTTGCCCAGGTATCGATGTCCTTTGCGGTGTAGCCAACGACGGTCGGCTTGCCGGTGGTGCCGGAGGAGGCGTGGATGCGGGCGAGCTTTTCGCGCGGCACGGCGAACATGCCAAACGGATAGGTGTCGCGCAGGTCCTTCTTGGTGGTGAAGGGGAATTTTGCGAGATCCGACAATGTCTTCAGGTCTGAGGGGTGAACGCCGACCTCATCGAAGCGCTGGCGGTAAAAAGGGGAATTCTCGTAGGCGTGGGTCAGCGACCACTTCATGCGCTCAAGCTGCAGCGCGGAAATCTCGTCGCGCGACGCCGTCTCGATCGTGTCGAGGTCGCCGGGGCGGGGGGAAAGGTCTTCCATTAAAATCTCCTCCGAGAATGCGATGGTACCGGCGTCGGCTTTATTCCGGCAGATGGGTACCCTTGACTGTTCGCGAGTGGCCGCGGAATTCCGCAACGTGCTCGCCCTCCTGGTTGGTGATGCGGATATCGTAGATTCCGCCCCGTCCACGGCGCGACACCTCCCGTGCCGTCGCCGTCAGCCGGTCGCCCTTGAAAGCCGGCGCGATATAGGTCACCGAACAGTGCTGGGCGACAGTGCGCTGGTTATAGGTATTGCAGGCAAAGGCGAATGCGGAATCCGCCAGCGTGAAGATATATCCGCCATGGCAGGTGCCGTGGCCATTCGTCATGATCTCGGCAATCGTCATGGTGATCGTTGCCTCACCGGGCGCAACCGAAACTAGCTCCATGCCGAGATGGCGGGTGGCGTTGTCATCGTCCCACATGGCTTTGGCGCAGGCTTCGGCCAGTGCCTGCGGGGAAAGGCTGGCGGCGCTCATTTGCCTTTGAACTCCGGTTTGCGCTTTTCGAGGAAGGCGGCAACGCCTTCGGCATAATCGGCGCTGCGCCCGGCCTCGCGCTGAAGGTCGCGTTCGAGGTCGAGCTGCTGATCCAGCGAGTTCGTCGCAGCCGCCTGTATGGCGCGCTTCGTCATGCCAAGCCCTTTGGTCGGACCTGCGGCGAGGCGGGTGGCGAGCGCGGATGCCTCCTCCAGCAACTTGTCGTCATCGACGGCGCGCCAGATCAGGCCCCAGTCGGCAGCGGTTTCAGCTGCAAGCGGTTCTGCGGTGAGCGTGAGCGCCTTGGCACGGGCCTCGCCGATCAGACGCGGCAGGCTCCAGGTGCCGCCGGAATCCGGCACGAGGCCGATCTTGGCGAAGGCCTGGATGAAGCGGGCGGAGCGGGCGGCAAGGGTGATATCGCAGGCAAAGGCGATATTGGCGCCAGCGCCGGCGGCAACGCCGTTGACGGCACAGATGACCGGCTTCTCCAGGCTGCGGATCAGGCGCAGCAACGGATTATAGAAGGTCTCGATGGTGTGGCCGAGATCCGGCACGCCCTTCTTGGGGTCGCGATCGCCAAGGTCTTGCCCTGCGCAGAAACCGCGGCCGGCGCCGGTCAACAGGACGGCGCGGACATCCGCATCCGCATGGGCGCGCTCGAAACCGGCGCGTAGTGCAAGATGCATTTCTTCGTTGAAGGCATTGAGCCTGTCCGGGCGGTTCAGCGTCAGGCTGAGAACGCCATCGGCAAACGCAGACAGAATAGTGTCTGAATCCGACATGTTTCCTCCCTGTCGCCCTTCCCAGCGGCGACTGTAAAAAAGTTCTTGCATAAACCGGCCGGTCAGTCAATTATAAAACAACAGACTGGGAGGAGTGGGACATGACCGGACTATTCGAGCGCCATCATCCGACGCTGCAAGCGGCGACCGATGCTGCGGTCAAGCGCGATTACTGGTCGGCCTATCCGGAAGTTCCAAGCGGCAAGATCTATGGCGAAACCGCCAAGGATGATGGTCTGGCCTCTTACAAAGCGCGCCTCGCGCAGCCCTTCGACCTGCCCGGACACCCGGCAGATAAAAGTCCTGTCGGCGTGGAAATCTCTCCCTTCGGCCCGGTGCTCGGCATTACCTATCCCGCCGCATCCCCTGATCTGCTGATTTCGGCGTCTCGCGCCGCCGCGCCGCAATGGGCATCCGCATCGCCGGAGGTGCGCACCGGCATCTGTCTGGAAATCCTGGCGCGACTGAATGCCAGAAGCTTCGAAATGGCGAATGCCGTCATGCACACGACGGGCCAGGCTTTTGCCATGGCCTTTCAGGCCGGCGGCCCGCATGCCCAGGATCGTGGTCTTGAGGCGGTGGCCTATGCCTATGCCGAGATGACCCGCACGCCTTTGCAGGCGATCTGGACGAAGCCGCAGGGCAGGGGCGAGCCGATCGTCATGGAAAAACACTGGCGCATTTTTCCGCGCGGTATTTCCCTGGTCATCGGCTGCAACACGTTTCCCACCTGGAACAGCTATCCCGGCCTTTTCGCCAGCCTTGCCACCGGCAATACGGTCATCGTCAAGCCACACCCGGCTGCGATCCTGCCTCTGGCCATCACCGTCGAGATAGCCCGTCAGGTGCTGGTGGAAGAGGGGTTTGCGGCCGACATCGTGCTGCTCGCCGCTGACGCGCCCGGCGTCGAGATTACGAAAGATCTCGTGCAGCATCCCGCCATCGCTATCATCGACTATACCGGTTCGAACAGTTTCGGCAGCTGGGTGCGCGAAAACGCCGGCAGCGCCGATGTCTATACCGAAGAGGCGGGCGTCAATTCCATCGTCATCGGCGCCACCGACAATTTCGCCGGCATGTGCAGCAACATCGCCTTTTCGCTGTCGCTCTATTCCGGCCAGATGTGCACGGCGCCACAGGATATTTTCGTGCCGCGCGGCGGCATTGAAACGGATGAGGGTCACAAGAACTTCGATGAAGTCGCGTCCGGTATTGCCGCTGCCGTCGATGCCCTGCTTGCTGACCCGGCGCGTGCTGCCGGTATCTGCGGAGCGATCGCCAATCCCGACACGCTTGCCCGCATTGCGGCGGCCCGGTCGGTCGGCCGCGTGTTGCGCGAGTCCATGCCGGTCGAGGGACTTGAGGAGGCGCGCACCGCGACACCCCTGATCCTTGCCGTCGATGCGGCCGATACGGATGCCTATGGTGAGGAGCGCTTCGGCCCGATTGCCTTCGTCGTTGCTGTCGATAACGTGACCGAGGGCGTCAACCGCGCCGCTGAACTTGCCGAGCGCAAGGGGGCGATTACGGCCGCACTCTACGAAACGGATGAGGCACGAATTCTCGGCGCAGCCGACCGTTTCGCTGCCGCGGGCGTCAATCTTTCGGTCAATCTGACCGGCGGCATCTATGTCAACCAGAGTGCCGCTTTCAGCGATTTCCACGTTACCGGTGCCAACCCTGCGGGCAATGCCAGCCTGACGGATGCGGCATTTGTTACAAACCGGTTCCGCGTGGTGATGTGGCGCCGCCCTGTGGCGGCGTGAGAGGAATTTCGACTTAAACTTTTTTCTTTGGGAGGAGAAATCAACATGAAATTTTTGACGACGACTGCGCTTGCAGCTTCGCTGGCCTTTGCCCTCGGCTTTGCCGCGCCCGCTTTGGCCGACATCAAGATCGGCGCCACCGTTTCCGAAACCGGCCCCGCATCGTTCTTGGGCGACCCGGAAGCCAAGACGCTGAAGATGCTCGTGGAAGAGATCAATGCGGCAGGTGGCGTCAATGGCGAGAAGCTGCAGCTTGTCATCTATGATGATGGCGGCGACCCGAACAAGGCCCGCACCTTTGCGACCCGCCTCGTCGAGGATGATGAAGTCGTTGCGGTCATCGGTGGCACCACGACCGGCACATCCATGGCCGTCATCCCGGTCCTTTCTGATGCCGAAGTGCCGTTCATCTCGCTTGCCGGCGCAATCGAAATCATCGATCCGGTCAAGCCCTTCGTCTTCAAGACGCCGCATACGGATCGCATGGCCTGCGCCAAGATTTTCGAGGACATGAAGAAGGCCGGCATCGCCAAGATCGGCCTGATCTCCGGCTCGGACGGTTTCGGCGCTTCCATGCGCAAGCAGTGCCTGGCAATCACCGGCGAATATGGCATCGAGGTTCTGGCCGACGAGACCTATGGCCCGACCGATGCCGACATGACGCCGCAGCTGACCAACATCAAGGGCAAGAATGGCATTCAGGCCGTGCTCAATCCCGGCTTCGGCCAGGGCCCGGCGATCGTCACGCGCAACTATGCGCAGCTTGCCGTCGGCCTGCCGCTCTACCAGTCGCATGGCGTCGCCTCGGACGGCTTTATCGAGCTTGCCGGTGCGCAGGCTTCGGAAGGCGTGCGCCTGCCGGGCACGGCGCTGCTCGTCGCCGGGCTGCTTCCGGAAAGCGACCCGCAGCGCGCCGTGGTCGTCGCCTACAAGCAAGCCTATGAGAAGGCGACCGGAAAGCCGGTCTCGACCTTCGGTGGCTATGCTCATGACGCCCTGCGCATTCTCGTTGATGCGATCAAGCGGGCCGGCAGCGCCGAACCTTCGGCAATCCGTGATGCCATTGAAGGCACGTCGGGTCTTGTCGGGACGACCGGTACGGTGACGATGTCGGCAACAGATCACCTTGGCCTCGATCTCTCAGCCTTTCGCATGCTGAAGATCGAAAACGGCGGTTGGAAAATCGTCGAATAACCGGACCGTGCCGCCGGTCTGCGCCATCAAGGCGCTGACCGGCGGGAACCGTCGCGCCAAGCGGAGGCCCCCCATGCCCGAATTGCTGCAATTCCTTCTGTCCGGGATAACGGTCGGCGCCGTCTATGCGCTGGTCGCCCTCGGTTTCACGATTATCTACAACGCCTCCGACGTTGTGAACTTCGCTCAGGGCGAGTTCGTCATGCTGGGCGGCATGATCACGTTCTTCGCGCATGCCGCAGGCGTGCCGCTGCCGCTGGCCGCGCTCATCGCCATAGTGACAACGGCGGCGATCGGCGTCGCGCTCAACAAGCTGGCAATCGAGCCCGCGCGCGGCGCGCCGGTCGTTTCGCTGATCATCATCACCATCGGCGCTTCGATTTTCATCAGAGGCGCCACGCAGCTCGTTTTCGACAAGCAGCTTCACCGTTTTCCGGCCTTTTCCGGCGACCAGCCGATTGCCATCGGCGGCGCGACCATCCTGCCGCAGAGCCTCTGGGTCATTGCCGGTGCGTTGGCTGTCTTCTTCTGTCTCTGGCTGTTCTTCACCCGCACGCTTATCGGCCGTGCGGTGCTGGCAACCGCCAATAACCGCGTCGCCGCGCAGCTTGTCGGCATCAACACCAATTATGTGATGACGCTCTCTTTCGCCATGTCCGCCGCCATCGGGGCACTGGCCGGCGTGCTGGTGACGCCGATTACGCTGACGGGCTACGATGTCGGCCTTGCGCTGGCGCTGAAAGGTTTTGCCGCAGCCATGCTTGGCGGCATGGGCAACCCGAAGGGCGCGCTGGTCGGTGGCCTGCTGCTCGGCATTCTGGAAGCAATGACGGCTGGTTATATCAACTCGCAATATAAGGATGCGGCTGCGTTCATCATCATCCTCGCCGTGCTTTTCGCCATGCCACAGGGGCTGTTTGGCCACAAGTCGACGGATCGGGTGTGACAATGCGGTTATCCAGCAAGGCAACCACGCTTCTCATCCTCGCAGCAGTCATCGCGATTGCGCCGGTCTTTTTCCCGTCGTCCTATTATTTCCGTGTCGGATCGCTGATTTTCGTGAACGGTCTTGCCGTGACGGGCCTCGTCATCCTCATCGGTTATGCCGGTCAGATCAGCCTCGGTCATGCGGGCTTTGCCGGTATCGGTGCCTATGCCTGCGCGCTGGCACCGGTGCATCTCGGCCTGCACCCGGCGCTTGCGGCCGTCCTCGGCGCGCTTGTCTCTGCGGCCATCGCCTATCTTGTCGGTCGGCCGATCCTGCGCCTCAAGGGATATTATCTTGCCGTCGCCAGCCTAGGCTTCGGCATCCTCGTCTCGATGGTGCTCTCCAACGAGGCCAAATTGACCGGCGGGCCGGATGGCACGGCGGTGCCCGAACTGGGTCTGCGTGCCATGCTGAAGTCGATCGGCATCGATCTGTCCAATACGGAATTCTGGTACGCTTTTTCCGGCGTTGTGCTGGTAATCGGCGCCTGGCTGGCGCTCAATCTCTACCATAGCCCGACCGGGCGGGCGCTGCGGGCATTACATGGATCGGAAGTCGCCGCCCGCACGGTTGGCGTCGATGTTGCGCACCACAAGCTGGTCGCGTTCGTCATCTCGGCTGTCTATGCCTCGGTTTCGGGCTCGCTGCTGGCGCTGCAGAACAAGTTCATCACGCCTGACGTCGCGGGTTTCATGCATTCCATCGAAATGGTGACCATGACGGTGCTCGGCGGTGCCGGTTCGGTGCCGGGCGCCATTCTGGGTGCCGCGATCCTCACCACGCTGCCGCAGGTGCTGACGATCTTTCAGGAATATGAACAGCTCATGCTCGGCCTCGTGATGATGCTGGTGATGATCTTCATGCGCGAGGGCCTGCTGCCGTCCATCGCGCGCCGTCTCAGAGGGAGGGGAGAATGAGCCTGCTTCAGATAGAGGGTCTCGGCATCGATTTCGGCGGATTGCGCGCCGTCCAGGATGTCGGCTTTTCCCTGAAACCCGGTGAGATCGTCTCCGTCATCGGCCCGAACGGCGCCGGCAAAACGACCCTCTTCAACATGATCTCCGGCGTCTATGCCCCGACGCGGGGCCGCGTTCTGCTGGATGGCGAGGACGTCACCCGCATGTCGCCGCACCTGCTCGCCCGCCGCGGCCTGTCGCGGACCTTTCAGAATTTGCAGATATTCCAGTCGATGAGCGTGCTCGAAAACGCCATTGTCGGCCATCATCTGCATGAGCGCGGTTCGGTCTTCGCCGATCTCTTCTCGCTGCCTGCCACGCGTCGCCGCAGCCGGGCGTCCGAGGAAAGTGCGCGGGCCCTGCTGGACCGGGTCGGTCTCGGCCGGGCCGCCGAACAGGAGGCGGGCTCGCTCTCCTATGGCGCGTTGAAGCGTTTGGAGATTGCCCGCGCGCTAGCGCTGAAACCCCGTGCGCTGCTGCTCGATGAACCGGCCGCCGGCTGCAACGCCGTCGAGACGGAGGAGATCGATCACCTTATCGCGCAGGTCGCGGCCGAGGGCGTGTCGATCCTGCTGGTGGAGCACGACATGAAGATGGTCATGCGCATTTCCAACCAGATCGTCGTGCTCGACCATGGCGAAAAGATCGCCGAAGGCGAACCGGCGGCGATTTCGCGCGATCCGCGCGTTATCGAGGCCTACCTTGGAACACAGGCAGCGGAGGTCCAGAATGCTGACGGTTGAGGGACTACGCTCACGTTACGGCCGCATCGAGGTGCTGCACGGCATTGATCTCGACGTGGCTTCCGGCGAGATCGTTACTGTCGTTGGCGCAAATGGCGCCGGCAAGACGACGCTTTTGAAGTGCCTCTCCGGCATCCAGCCGGTTTCGGCAGGCTCCATCATGTTTCGGGGTGAGGCATTGACGACTGTTCCGGCGCATACCCGCGTGAAACGCGGTCTCGCCCAATCACCGGAAGGTCGCCAGATTTTCACCAATCTCACGGTGGAGGAGAACCTTCGGCTCGGCGCCTATCTCTTCGCCGACGACAAGGTGGAGCGCGATATGCAGGATGCCTTCATGATGTTTCCGATCCTCAAGGAGAAGCGGAACCTTGCGGCCGGTGGTCTTTCCGGCGGCCAGCAGCAGATGCTGGCGATTGCCCGTGCACTGATGGCGCGCCCCTCCTGTCTGCTTCTGGATGAACCGAGCATGGGCCTCGCCCCCATCCTCGTTGCGCAGATCTTCGATGTGGTGAAGAGCATGAAGGCGCTCGGTGTCACCGTGCTTCTTGTCGAGCAGAACGCCTTCGGCGCGCTGTCCGTCGCCGATCGCGGTTATGTCATGGAAACGGGGCGCATAACCATGTCCGGCCCTGCCGCAGATCTGATCGCGGACGAACGCATCCGCGCCGCTTACCTGGGAATATGAGACAATGACCGTTACCATCGCCCGCGAAGACACCATCGCCGTCGTCACAGTGGACAATCCGCCCGTCAATGCGCTGTCGCAGGCGCTCCGCCAGGCGCTCGTCGACACGGTGGCGGAACTGGACGCGAACGCGGGGGTGAAGGCCGTGGTACTGTGCTGCGCCGGACGCACCTTTATCGCTGGTGCTGACGTCAGCGAGTTCGGCAAGCCGCCGCTTCCGCCGCATCTGCCGGACGTGGTTGCGAGTCTCGAAAACGCAAAAAAGCCATGGGTCGCGGCGATCCACGGCAGTGCGCTCGGCGGCGGTCTCGAAGTGACGCTCGGCTGCGCCTATCGGGTAGCGCTTTCCACCGCCAGCCTCGGTCTGCCGGAAGTCAAGCTCGGCATCATTCCGGGTGCCGGCGGTACGGTGCGCCTGCCGCGGCTGATCGGTGCCGCTGCCGCCGTCGATCTGGTGACGAGTGGCAGCCCGGTCGGGGCGAAGAAGGCAAGAGACCTTGGTCTCATCGATGCCGTGATCGACAGCGACCTGCGCGCAGGTGCGATTGCCTTCGCGAAAGGTGTCGCTGAAGAACCCCTCCCGCAGCCGATCTCCAGCCGTGCCGTGCCGGCCGTCGAAACCGGCTTTTGGGAAAGCGCCGAAAAAGCCGTGGCCGCCAAGTCCAGGCGTGAGGTTGCGCCACTGCGTGCACTCGCTTCCGTCCGCAAGGCGAGCGAGGCCGAATTCGCCGACGCCATGGCCTTCGAGCGGGAGACCTTCCTGGAGCTGCGTGGTTCTTCCCAGGCAGCCGCACTGCGCCATGTCTTCTTCGCCGAGCGCGCGGCGCCACGTCCGCCGGAGCTATCCGGCATTACGCCGCGTGATATTCGCTCCGCAGCCGTCATCGGCGGTGGCACGATGGGGGCTGGTATTGCCGCGGCGCTGCTAGACGCCGGCCTGCCGGTCACCCTCATCGAGCGAGACACGGCGGCGGTCGAGCGCGGGCTTGCGAATATCCGTATTATCTTCGAAGGCTCAGTGAAACGCGGCCGTATCGCGAAGGACGTTGCAGACCAGCGCATCGCCGGCGTCATCGGCAGCGATGATTATGGCCTGCTTGCCGATACCGATCTCGTTATCGAAGCAGTATTCGAGGACCTCGCCGTGAAGCGCGCTGTCTTTGAAAAACTCTCCGACATCTGCCGACCGGATGCGGTGCTGGCGACAAACACCTCCTATCTCGATCCCGACGCGATCAGCGAAGGCGTAAGGCAGCCCGAACGGTTCCTCGGCCTGCATTTCTTCAGTCCCGCTCACGTCATGAAGCTGCTGGAAATCGTGCCGACGGCGGCGACGTCGCCGGAGGTACTGGCAACCGGCTTCGCGCTCGCCCGGCTGCTGGGCAAGATCCCGGTTCGCGCCGGCATTTGCGATGGCTTCATCGGCAACCGCATTCTGAAGGTAACACGAGCGCAGGCCGAACGTTTGCTGCTTTCCGGCGCAACACCTTCGGCCGTCGATGCCGCCATGCGCGCTTTCGGCCTGCCGATGGGGCCTTTCGAAGCGCAGGATCTCGGCGGTCTCGATATCGCCGCCTTCCAGCGCAAGGCTGCCCGCGCGCGGGGCGAAACACCTTTTGCACCTGTGGCGGACCGGCTTTGCGCCATTGAGCGTTTCGGCCAGAAATCCGGTGGTGGCTGGTACGATTACCTGCCGGGCGACCGTGCGCCAAAGCCGTCCGAAACCGTGGCGGCGATCATCGCCGAAGAGATGGGCGGTCGAACGCAGCGGGTTTGGGACGACGCATCGATCGCCGACGCGATCATTCTGCCGATGGTCAACGAAGCGATGCGCATTCTGCAGGAGCACATCGCCCTGCGCTCTGCCGATATCGATCTCGTCAAGATCCATGGCTACGGCTTCCCGCGATGGCGCGGCGGGCCGATGCATTATGCCGGGGAGCGCGGTCTTGGCGAGGTCGTGGCTGTACTCGACCGCCTGTCAGCCGAGGGCCTTGCCGAGCCTCCATGCGATGGCCTGCGCCGAGCTGCCATGCAGCCAGCGCTATAGAGCTTCGACACCTGCCGCTGCCCTCGATGACGGCTGGCCGCGATGTGCCGCGGCATTATCGGCGCGCTGCGCCTATGGCTGCTCGGTGCTGGCGCGGACCAAACCATCTCGCAGTGATTGAACCTTCTCGTTCAGATCGATCATCTGGGGTATGGTGAATCCGGAGCGGCGCAGCAGCGCATCGGTGAGGCAGCAGGTCTTGGGCTGGAGTTCCGTTCCCTTAGGCGTGAGAAACACTTCGACCAGACGCTCGTCCGTCGTGCTGCGCCGCCGCGACAGAAAACCGGCAGCTTCCAGCCGTTTGACAGCAGGCGTAATCGTGCTCGGCTCAAGTCCGAGCCGGTCGGCAATGGCGGATATGCTCAGGCCGTCGCGCTCCCATAAGGCGCTCAGCGCCAGATACTGCGTATAGGTGACGCCAAGCGCGTCAAGCATGGGCTTGTAGGCCCGGTTAATCGCAATGGCAGCGGAATAGATCGAGAAGCACAATTGGCTGTCGAGCGGCAGGGTCGGGGCATCGGTCATGTCGGATCTCCAAAATTTTCTGCGAATGTTTTCATTACATTATCACAGAAACCATTATTGCGATAATAAAAAAGTAGACAGATAAAGCGCGATGGCGTACAAGATGATTATCGCAATAATGGTTATCGCGAAAAAGAAAAAGGAGTTACGCACATGCTCAAGAATATCCTGCTTGCCGCCGCCGCCTCCATCGCAGTGGCCGCCACCGGCACCTCCATCGCATCGGCGCAGAATGATGCTGCCGTCAAGAACATCGTCCTCGTCCACGGCGGCTTCGTCGACGGTTCCGGCTGGAAGGGCGTTTATGATATCCTGAAGAAGGATGGCTACACGGTCAGCATCGTCCAGAACCCGACCACCTCCCTTGCGGATGACGTTGCCGTTACCAGACGCGCCATCGACCAGCTGGATGGCCCGGTCGTGCTCGTCGGCCACTCCTATGGGGGTGTTGTCGTCAGTGAGGCCGGCACCAACGAGAAGGTCAAGTCGGTCGTCTACATCGCCGCTTTTGCACCCGACAAGGGCGAATCTGTTTCCTCGCTGATCGCCAATCCGCCGGAAGGCGCTTCGGTGCCGCCGATCCTGCCCCCGGTTGACGGCTTCCTGTTCCTCGACAAGGCAAAGTTCGCAGCGTCCTTCGCCGCCGACGTCGATCCCGAAACTGCCGCCTTCATGGCCGACTCCCAGGTTCCATGGGGTGTTGAAGCCTTGGCTGGCGCCGTGACCGAACCGGCCTGGAAGGTCAAGCCGAGCTTCTATCTGGTCGCCTCCGATGATCACATGATCCCGCCGCCCGCCCAGCGCCTGATGGCCAAGCGCGCCGGAGCGACCGTCACCGAGGTTTCCGGCAGCCACGCGGTCTATGTCTCGAACCCGCAAGCCGTCGCTGATGTCATCGAAAAGGCGGCTAAAGCCGGGAATTGAGATGCATGAAATCGAAATCGAGAACGATAACCGGGGAGACGATCCCCGGTTATATAACTGTAGCCCGTCTGTCCGGCCTCCATGCCTTCAGAATGTTGCATCCTGCGGGTGTACAAGATCGACATGTACCTTGCGGCGGTATCGCATCGGGCTGATGCCGTGGATTTGTCGGAAGAGCCTGTAGAAATGACTAAGGTCATCGATGCCGCAGTCGAGCGCGATCTCCGAAATCGGTGTGTTTGACGTCGCCAGATGCCGGGCGGCGTGGTCCATTCTCACGGTATTGACATAGGCAGAGGGCGTTTGACCCAGAAGCCGGCGGAACGTGCGCGAAACATGTTCATGGCTACGGCCGGAAAACTTGACGAGCGCCGGCACGCCACTCCGTAATGCTTGCGGATCTGCCATCGCATCGCAGGCCCGCATCATCCAGTCCGGTGCCTCTGCAGGCGCTGCATCCACCGCATCGATGAGCAGATCAGTCATCAACGCGAGCAGGAAAGATTCGATACGTGCGAGCGATCTGTTCCCGCGGTCAAGGATCTGTTCCAAAGCGGACAATTCTCTGAGCTTCGTAGCATTCAGCCGGAATGCGGCCGGCATCCGGCCATTTGTCCAGAAGTACCGTCCTGCCAACTCGCCTGCGTAGCGGTCAAGAAGATGCGCTGCGGTCTCCAGGCTAAATGCAACGTTGACCATCCGACAGGGTGCTTCCTCGGTGTTTTGAAACGCGTGACGGTCCGACGGGCGAATGAACATCAGCCCACCGGATTCGACTCGCTCGACCGCACCATTGATGAAATGCGAGCAACTGCCGGTGACAATCCAGAAACACTCGAAAAAATCATGATCGTGAAGCGCAGGAGGGGGTGTCCGTTCGACCCAAGGTCGATTGACATGGAATGCTTCATTTGGCCCGATCTTTGCGGCAAGACTGATTGTGAAACGCTTACTCACATCAAATAATCCCGTAAAATTATCAAGCTGGCCCAAGAAATCTGGGAGTATCTGAATAACATTGTCAATGATTGTCAAGTCGTGGTTGTTGGATCAGTCGTCTGGGAGAGGCGGCTCCAACGGGGAAGCGGCTTGGACAATGACTAGGGAGGAGAACGCAGATGTTGCAGAAAGTTTTGTGGGCGAGTTGTGTCCTGGCATTGAGTGTCGTTGGCACTCCGGCCTTTGCCGCAACCGTCAGAATTGCAGAACACCGGCAGGCCAGGATCGAAGCCCTGAAAGCTGTTATCCCGGACATCGAAAAGCAGACCGGTGTCGACATTGAACTTGTCGAATATCCAGGCCCTGATCGCGAGTATGTTTCAAAATTGCTGACAGAGATTGCCGCCGGGGCTGGCCCCGACGTGTTTTCCCTGCCGAGCATCAGTCAGGTCGTCGATTTCGCGACCGCCGGCTATCTGCAGGACGTGACCGAAGAGGTGAAGGCATCGGACGCCTATAGCAACTTCTACGATATCACCAAAAAGGCCGCCACGTTCGATGACGGCAAAATCTATGTGATGCCGACCATGCTGTCGGTGCAGCAGCTGTTTTTTCGCCGCGACATTCTGGAAAAGGCGGGCATCTCGACGGAACAGCCCAAGGACTGGAACGACCTGCTGCAGCGTTCGATTGACGCAAAGGCAAAAACCGGCAGTTACGCGCTGATGCTGCCGATGGGCGTGACCTGGGGCTCGGGGTCTTTCGTTGAGAGTTTCAGATTTTTGATTGCCGGCAGCTCCACACCGCAGATTGCGTCCGCCGATGGGAAGCTCGATCTGACCAGCAAGGGGGTCGGTGAGGTGTTTGGCTTCTATGAGCAGATGGTGGCTAACAAGCTCCTGCCGGTCGATCCGCTGCTTGGCCCAGAGCCCTGGGTGATCCCGAAATACGAGATGTTTCCTGCGGGCAAGTTGTTGATCACGAGTTGCGGATCCTGGTGCTACATTTTCGATTGGGGTCCAAAGAGCAAGAACCCTATTCCTGATGTCACCAAGACAGTGGGTACATGGGCGGTTCCCGGTAAGGACGGTGGCCAATACGTGATGGTGGATCTCAGCCATCCCTGGGCGGTGAATACTTCGGCTTCAGATCCGGATGCTGCCAAGAACGTCCTCAAAGCCATGGGTTCGGTCAAGCTCATGGTTAGTTATGCCGCAAACGAAGGCAATCTGCCCTCGCGCAAGGACGCGGTGGACGATATGGAATTTCAGAAACTCACAGCGCTCGTCCCACTCATGAAGGACCTGGATCGCGGTGCCTATCTGAAAAGCGCACCGGGCTTCTCGACGGTTATGGAGGGTGTCGGCCGAGCCACGGAGGCGTTGCTGCTCGAAAAGGCCGATGCAGCCGGCGCCCAAAAAATCCTCGTCGATTACGTCAAGGCGACGCTCGGCGACGATGTGGTCAAGTAAGCCGACCGACCATATCGAGACCGGGGCACGGCAAGCGCCCCGGTCGCCACCGAACGAAACGGTCCGCTCTGCAACGGTCGATCAACGGCTGACCTGGCCATATCTTTCATGAAAGACGAGTGAAACATGTCAGAGAGCTTCAGACACAGGGAGGTATGGCGCAACCGATTGCTCATCCTGCCTTCCGTATTGCTGTTGACAGCCTTTGTGATCTATCCCGCCTTCGTTGCAATTCAAACCAGCCTGACCAACGCGGCCCTGACGGGACCTGCCGCCATGAGCCCCCGTTTTATCGGTCTGGCGAACTACTCCAGGCTTCTTTCCGACGGCAACTTCTGGCGCTCGCTGGCCATCACCTTCTGGTTCGTACTGTTCTCAGCCGTGATCGGCCAGCTTGTGCTCGGTCTCCTCTCGGCCATCTTGTTGCGGCGGCGTTTTGCACTGAGACCCCTGATCAACGCCATCATCCTGATGCCCAATGCGGTGCCGGAAGTCGTCGCGGCCTTGATGTGGGCATCGATGCTCGCGGCCGGGGAATATGGCACGCTCAACAACATCGTCGCTTGGTTCGGTATCGATCCGCAGCGCTGGCTGACGACCTTTCCGTTGACGATGATCGTCATCGTCAACATCTGGCGCGGCATAGGTTTTGCAATGATCCTGATGACGTCGGGCCTGAGCGCGATCTCGGACGAACTCTATGAAGCGGCCTGGATGGACGGCGCCAGTGCCAGCCAGATATTCTGCCGCATCACACTGCCTCTGCTTGTTCCAACCATTTTCCTCTATCTGCTCGTTTCGACGGTCTCCACCATAGGAATATTCGGCCTTGTTTTCGCGCTGACCCGAGGTGGGCCGGCCGGGGCAACAGAGATCATCGGCATCTACATCTACAATCAGTCATTTAACGCCTATCAACTCGGATATGGTTCGGCGGTCGCCGTTGTGGTGCTGGCCTTCTCGCTGGTGATCGGGATGATCTATGTCCGCGCGCTGAAGGTGGAAGTCTGATGGCTGAACGCACCGAGACCGCGAAGGCAGCCGCGAGCCGTTATGGGCTCCTCCTCGTCATTAGCCTCTATTGTATAATGCCCTTCCTCTGGCTTCTTGCAGCCGCCTTCGACGCGGATGCGACGCTGTTCCTGAAAATGCCTGCGCAGTTCAGCCTGACCAACGTCTTCCGGGTTTTCCTGGAGCAGGACGGGCTGCGATGGCTGATGAACTCCCTCATCGTCTGTGGCCTGTCGACCGTGCTCGTTCTCTTCCTCGCGGGGTTCGGGGGCTATGCCCTGTCGAGGACGCAAGCCTGGTGGAAACGGCCGTTTCTCTATTCGATCATACTCATCCGGGTCCTCCCGACGACCGCGCTCATCGTTCCGCTCTACAAGGTCATGTTGAGCGGCAATCAGTTTATCGCGAGTGTTGTCCGCCCGGTTGTCGATCCTGAATATTTCCGGGCGACGATGCGTATCGTTGGTTTCATCGACGGCTATTTCGGGCTGATAGTGCTGATGGCGACGATGCATTTGCCGCTGGCGCTCTGGATCATGAAGACCTTTTTCGACACGGTTCCGCGGGAATATGAAGAGGCGGCGATCATGGATGGCGCAACCTTCGCGCAACGCCTGCGTCGCGTGCTTATTCCACTCGCAATGCCGGGTCTCGCCGCCTCAGGTCTTTTTGCCTTCATCGCCGCCTGGGGTGACTTTCTTCTGCCACTGACTTTCATCTCGTCGCCGGAACTGCGGATGCTCCCGCTTGGAATCTACAGTGCCTTTCTGCGCACCAGCGAGATCGACTACGGCCTTCTGGCCGCGATCGCAACCATCTACACCATCCCCGCCATAATCGCTTTTGCCTTCGCACGGCGCTTTCTGGTTCAGACCTTCGGCGGCGGATTGAAGGGATAACACTGATGTCTTCCATTACCCTCAGCAAAATTCGCAAAAGCTTCGGCGCACTCGAGATTATCAAAGGCGTCGACATCTCGATCAAGCAAGGCGAATTCGCAGTCTTTGTCGGCCCTTCCGGCTGCGGCAAGTCCACGCTCCTGCGCATGATCGCGGGCCTGGAATCGATCAGTGGTGGTGAGTTCCGCCTTGATGGCGAGCTCATGAACGATGTCTCGCCGGACAAGCGGGGGCTCGCGATGGTTTTCCAGTCCTACGCGCTTTACCCGCACATGACGGTCGCGGAGAACATCGGCTTTTCCCTTGATCTGAAAGGCGTCGACAAGGCCGACATCAAGCGGAAAGTCGGTGCGGTGGCGGAGAAACTCCAGTTGAGCGCGCTGCTCGATCGCAAGCCTCAGGCGTTGTCCGGCGGTCAGCGTCAGCGGGTGGCGATCGGTCGGGCAATCATAAAAGAGCCCAAGGTGATCCTGTTTGATGAGCCGCTTTCCAATCTGGACGCTGCGTTGCGGGTCCAGATGCGCGCGGAGTTACAGGAGCTGCACCGCACGACAGGTTCCACCATCATCTACGTTACCCATGACCAGGTGGAGGCAATGACACTCGCTGATCGTATTGTCGTCCTGAAAGACGGGGAGGTACAGCAGGCGGATCATCCGATCGCACTCTACAAGGAGCCAGACAACCTTTTTGTGGCCCAGTTCATCGGTTCCCCCAGGATGAACGTATTTCCCGCGCATGTCGAAGCTGTGAACGACGCCATCGCCACGATACTGACCGTTGACGGATGGAGAGTGCGCCTAGAAGGGTTCAAAGACCTTGTTCCCGGGCGAGCCGTGCAACTTGGACTTCGCCCGGAGGACCTTTCTCTCGCAGATCCTTTGGATGCGGACTTTACCGCCGAAACCCTCCTGTCGGAACGCCTTGGTATGGAGACCTATATCTCCTTCAAAACCGACGGCACTCCGGCGATCGCCAGAATTGTCGGAGATCATCGGATCGGAACCGGGGAGCCCGTGCCCCTGAAGATTAACCACCTCGCGTGCCATCTCTTCGACCAATCCGGTCGAGCGATCCAGCGCGTTCAAAATCACTAGATACGGAGAAAACATGCCTCTGAAACTCGGAGTTATTGGCTGTGGCCTGAAGGCCGCTGGCTACGCGCGAGCATGGGTGAAAAGTCCGCTTGCTCCCACCTTCGTCGCCCTGACCGATACCAGCCCCGCTTCGGTAGAACGTTTTGTCGAGATCGTTCGGCAAGGCGGCGAGCCGAAAGTATATGACACGGCCGACGCGCTGCTGGCGTCGGAGGCGGCCAATCTCGATGCCATCTACATCTCAACGCCGCATGCCTTTCACGCCGGCTATGCCAAAGCGGCTCTGGAACATGGGCTGGATCTGCTCCTCGAAAAACCGATGTCGCTCAATTCGCATGAGGCGCGCGAAATTCTGGAGGCCCGTGAACGCGCCGGTCGCCAGGTCGTTGTCGCTTATCAGTCCTCGCTCTCGCCGCTTCTACGGCGCATGCGGGAACGGGCCGATGCCGGTGAATTCGGCGCGCTGCTGGCGGTTCACGGCGAGGTCTGGGAGAATTGGCAAAGCCGCTACGGCACCAGCTGGAAGCAGGTGCCAGCCCTTTCCGGAGGTGGCTTCATCTTCGACACCGGTTCGCATCTTTTTAACGCGGTCCTGCAGATGACCGGAATTGGTTATCAGAGCGTTTCCGCGAGCCTCGATAACCGCGGCCGCGACTTTGAACTGGTCGGAGGCGTTTTCGCCAAACTGGAAAATGGAACGACCGTAAATCTGACTTTCTGCGGCGACACGATTCCCGGCTGTGAATCCTGCCTGACGCTCTTCTACGAAAGGGCCATTCTCCGCGTCGATATCTGGGGCAAATGGTCGGAGCTGCGCCAGGGACAGATATCCATACGTGAAACCGCCGGGGAAGACCTGAACGCTGTTCTCGAAATCTTCGCTGATACCTGCGCGGGTCGCCGCGCCAATCCATCCACCGCCGAGCGAAGCCTGCATCTCGCAGAACTGTGGGATCTGATCAAGCAATCTTCGCAACATGGCGGTGAGCGTCTGACACTGCAAACCAAGCCTGGAGACCTGAAATGACGAGACCAATCCGCATTACGATATGGAACGAGAACTGGCATGAGACCAAGCAGCCAGAAATCCGGGCGGTGTATCCGGAGGGGATACACGGCGCCATCGCAAACGGAATAGCGGCAGAAGATTTCCAGATCAGAACGGCTACCTTCTTCGACCCGGAATTCGGCCTGACCGACGAAGTTCTGGCTGAAACCGACGTGCTGTTCTGGTGGGGCCACGTCGTTCACAAGGAAATACCTGACGAACTCGTTACCCGGGTACAGAAGCGGGTTCTCGATGGCATGGGTCTCGTCGTCCTGCATTCCGGACATCATTCGAAGCTGTTTGGACGGCTCATGGGTACCTCCTGCAATCTTAGCTGGCGCGAGCATGAAGGCGGCGAGCGTGAACGGGTATGGATTGTCGACCCCGCACATCCCATTGCACAAGGCCTGCCGGAATCCATTGTTGTTCCCCAGTCGGAAATGTACGGCGAGCCCTTCGATATCCCGCAGCCGGACCACCTGGTTTTAGTTAGTTGGGTTGAGGGCGGAGAGGTTTTTCGATCGGGTTGCTGCTATCACAGGGGACGCGGGCGCATTTTCTATTTCAGTCCCGGCCATGAAAGCTTTCCGATCTATTTCATGCCGGAAATCCATCGGGTCCTCTCCAATGCGGCCCGCTGGTGCGCATCGCCGCACGAAGATGGAACCCGTATGGTAAACAGGCATCGCCCTGTGCCGCTTGAAACAATCCGAAGCGATGAGGGGTCGCCCTCCGGCTCGGCATCTTCTGATCCGGTTTTAAAACAAGGTGAGGCCGGCTCTGCCGGCGATGAGCAAATCCAAAACGGCCAAGCACATCGCCTATGATCCGTTACCAGCGCGGCACCCGCCTTTCATAAGCGGGATCGAAGAGCTTCATATAGGCTGTATCATCCCGCTCTTTCATCGCGGTCTGATCATAAAGAGCCGCGAGTTCGGCGAGTTTTCGCCGGTCGAGCGTGACGCCAAGTCCCGGTCCTTCGGGTACATCCAGGCGACCGCCACGGAACGTAAATGGCGTGCCCTCGATCACGTCGACGCCGGTCCATGGGTAATGTGTGTCGCAGTCGAAGCTCAGGTTCGGCGTTGCTGCGGCCACATGGATCATTGCCGCAAGGGTGATGCCGAGATGCGAGTTGGAATGCATGGAGACGCCGAGCCCCAGTGTCTCGCAGATCTTTCCGAGATGGGTCGAGGCGCGCAGCCCGCCCCAGTAATGGTGATCCGACAGCACGATCTGCACCGCGTTTTTGCGGAAGGCAGCGGCGATCTGGTCGAATTCCAGAACGATCATATTCGTGGCGAGCGGGATCGACGTCGCGGCTGCGACCTGCGCCATCTGGTCCATGCCGATGACCGGATCCTCGAGATATTCGAGAATGTTTTCGAGCTTGCTGGCGATGTAGATCGCAGTTTCAACGGTCCAGCCGCCATTGGGATCGATCCGCAGCGGATGATTGGGAAAGGCTTCCCGAAGCTTCAGCATGGTCTCGATTTCGAGATCGGGATGCAGCACGCCGCCCTTGAGCTTCAGTGACTGGAAGCCGTATGTATCGACCATCCTGCGGGCTTCGCCAACCATCTGATCGGGTGTTAGAACCTCCCCCCATTCATCCGGGGTTTCCCCCATATGGGCCGCGAATTTGAAAAACAGATAGGCGCTGAAGGGAACGCTGGTGCGGACCGCACCGCCAAGCAGGTCTGAGACCGGCCGCCCGAGAAGCTTGCCCTGAATGTCGAGGCAGGGGACTTCGAAGGCCGAGGCGACCACGTCCGTCAGCTTGTGATCGGCCACCGCCGATTTGGCATTGATGCCGCCGCTGCCGGGCAATGCGGTGATGACGCGCGATTTCAGCTCGTGAAGATGAAACGGATCGAGCCCGATCAAAGCGGGGGCTGCGCGTCGCAACCCATCCAGCGCCTTGATGCTTCCGTAACTTTCCCCGAGGCCGACCGTGCCGTCGTCACATATGACCTCGATGACGGTGCGCAGCGCGTGGGGCTGATGCACGCCTTTACAGTTCAGCAGCGGCCTGTCGGGAATGGCGACCGGCGTGAGATGAATTTCGGCTATGCGCATCAAAAAGCTCCTTGTCGCCACCAGTCGCGCGCCGCCTTCAGCGCATCGTCCAGCGGGGGCAGTGCGGGATGCCAGTGGCGCTCCCATTCCAGACTGAGGGGGATGTGTCGTTCATCCGACTGTAAAATCGAAAGCAGTTGCGCCATGGGAAAATCGCCGTGGCCCGGCAAAACGTAGCGCCGTCGGCCATCGCTGTCCGTGGTGCTGTCCTTGACGTGCAGATGCACGACATTTTGTGCGATATGCTGCCAAAGGGTTTTGAGATCGCTGCCTTTGGCCCAGGTGTGGTGGGTGTCCCACAAAATCCTGGCTGCCGGCACGCGCGTGACGAAGGCGAGAAGCTGCTCGAAGTCCGCCAGCGCGTCGTGTGTCTCGATCATCAGGTCGACATTCAGCCCGCGTGATTGTCGCAGCGCCCGCCAGTCGTCCAACAGGCGCGCTGCCTGTGTCATCTCGTCCAGTCCCACCTGTTTGCCGCCGTCGAAGATGCGCAGATAGGAAATGTCTGCCGCTTCCGCCCAGTCGATGAAAGGCTCGACGGCGGAAAGATCGGCGCTGCCGAACAGCCGAATGGACGTGTTGAGAGCGGCGACCTTGAGACCGCGTTCGGCCAGAAAGGCTGCAAATCTGGAAGGAGTGGCAAACTCGACCGTGAGCGCCGGGATCAGGTCGACCGTACCGGACAGCGTGCGCAACTCCACATGCGCGATGCCGTGTCGCTGTGCCAGATCGGCGGTTTCATGCAGACTGAGTTCGGAGCAGCCAAGCGTTGAAAAACAATAATCGAAAGCGCTCATGCCATGCGCTCCATATCCCGTTTATGGACTGGGTGAAGCGGGGCAAGCCCCGCGACGAAACGTTCGATCTCGGTAATGGCGAGATCCGAAAGTGCCCGCAATTCATTGCCCAGCGCCCCGGCAATGTGGGGGGTGAGCACGACATTGGGCAAATCGTAGAACGGACTATCCGTCGGCAAGGGTTCTGGCTCCGGCGTATCGATCAGAATACGCAGCCGTCCGGAAAGCGCCTCGGCGAGCAATGCGTCATGATCGACCAGCCAGCCGCGCGCCGTGTTGATGAAGATTGCATGATCGGCCATCAGCGCCAGTTCGCGGGCGCCAATCATGTGACGGGTTTCGGGCAGGATCGGCGCGTGCAGGGAGACCACATCTGACCAGACGAGAAGCGCATCGAGCTCCATTTTCGTAGCACCAAGTGCGGCCGCGTCTTCCACCGAAAGAAAGGGGTCGTAGACGGCGATCTCGAATTTTCCACGCGCCAGCATCTCCATGACCAGCCGGCCAATCCTTGATGCGCCGACAATGCCGACTTTGCGCGAATAATTGCCGAGATAGGGCAGGCTCATGCCACGCCTGCTGCCAAAACCGCCCGTGCCGCGCTCTGCCCGATGTTCGTCTTGCAGACGAAACACATCCTTGCCGCACATGATGATTGCCGCATAGGTAAATTCGGCAACCGGAACGGCCATGGCGGATGCCGCCGTGGTGATGAGAATATCGGATGTTTCCCAGAATTCGGCGGGTGCGACGGTGCGCACCGAGGATGCGGCATAGGCAACCATCCTGAGCTTTGGCGCACGGGCGAGGCGCGCGCGCGTCAGGGACGGCGTGCCCCAGGCGGCCAGCAGAATATCCGCCTCGGCCAGCGCCTCGGCGCCCGCTTCCGTGTCGAAATCCGTATAGGGGAAATCGGGGATGATGTCGGTTACGGCATTCAACCGTGCCCATTCGCGCGAACCGAAGAAACCGTCGGGAAGCTCGTTGCGCATGGCGATCAACAGCCGTGGCTTGTCTTGATATTGTCTCATGGGCGCACCGGACTTGAAAGGGGGCGAAGCTCGATAAGGGTGACGTCGATTTCGATCGGTCGAGAACCGGGCCGCAGGATCACATCGAGAAAAAGCTCGGGAGGGGCTTCACCTGGCCCGAGTTTCAGGGGAGGAGTTCTGAGCGCCCCGCTCCATTGGGTGGCTGGGAAAGGAAAAAATGTGCCGTCCTCTCCACGGAAAGGCGCAAGTGCGACTGCCTCCTGCCCTTCGGCTGCAGCATCTTTCAGGCGGAGCGATATTCCCAGCACGTCGCTATGCGCCGGTACCTCCACATCGCATATGGCCCCCACCCAGGAACCTGTGCCCGGATGGACAAGCTGCCCGCCGAGACGGTGGCTCTGCTCACGCATTTCAGTGACTGTCAGGGCTGAAAAATCCGATGCCAGATTGCCTGCTGGATTGTTCACCTTGTCAAAACGATCGTCTCTCGCCAGGATACGGGCTGGCGCACGCGGCACGATCGTCTCCAGATAGGTTGCGAGCAGCTTTCCGACGACAAAGGCGCCGGTCACCGCAAAATGGGTGCCGTCGTCGGAATAGCCGGGATAGGGTTCGCCGAATTCACTTTCGGGATCGACCCAGGCGGAGTTCCAGTCGAAGACATGGCAATTGGCGTGATCTGCGGCAAATTCGATGCTTTGCCGGTTGATCCAATGCGCCTTTGCCCGTTCCGCACCGCCAGCCGGCCATTTCCCGATGCCACGGGCGAGGATCGGAAGCAGGATGACGGTCTTGCCCGCGTCGAGCAGAGCCGAAACGATCCGCGCCCGGGTATCGGCAATCGTCTGGCGTGTTTCCACCATCATGTCGTTGGTGCCGGCATCGACGATGATCAGATCGAAATCCGATTGCAGCAGTCGCGTCAGCCGCCGTTCGATCTCGATTGCCTTCTGGCCGGAAACCCCGAAATTGAGGCCGGAAAAGAACCGGCTGACACCCGGCCGATTGCTCGGTTCCCAGCCGGGCGGTGCGGATGGATCATGGTGGACAGGGCAGCAGAGCCTGCCATGCGACAGGACCTCGGCCCAGCTCATCCAGCCGCGTGCCGATGTGGCAAGCGAGGTTGCGTCGCCAATATGGTTCTGCTGGACGAGCGAAGTGCCGAGAACGGCAATCCGGCTCGCCCTTGGTAACGATACGGACATGGTTTTTACCAGGATATCAGGAGAAGAGGACGCCGCCATTGATGTCGTAGCAGGCGCCGGTGATATAAGCGGCATCGTCGGACGCAAGGAAAGCCACCAGACCGGCAACGTCTTCGCTCGATCCTTCCCGCTTCAGCGATGTGGCGCCTGCCACCCTTTCACGCACTTCCGGTTTGGTGAAGGTGTCGTGGAAGGTGGTCGAGATCATGCCCGGGCAGACGGCGTTGACGCGAATGTTCGGGCCTGCTTCCTTGGCAAGTCCGCGGGTGAACGTCATCACGGCACCCTTGGAGGTCGCATAGGCGAGCGCGCCCGGACCGCCGCCATCACGGCCCGCCTGCGACGAGAAGGTGACGATCGCGCCGCCCTTTGCCATTTTGGGCAGTGCGGCCTTGGCTGTCAGGAATAGCGACGTCAGGTTGACGTCGAGGACCTGATGCCAGAAGGCTTCGTCCATATCCGCAATTGTCTTGCGGGCGATAAGGCCACCGGCAACATGGACGAGGCCATGGATCTCGCCGAATTTGTCTGCGGCAGCAGAAATCGCGGCCTCGACTTCGCTTGCATTTGTCAGATCCGCTTTGATTGCCAGAGCCGAACGGCCAAGCTTTTCGATTTCGGCAACCGCCGTGGCTGCACCCTCGGCCGCACCATTATAGGTGAGGACGACATTGGCGCCTTCCTGCGCAAAACGTATGGCGCATGCCCGGCCGATATCCCGGCCTGCACCGGCGACAACAACGGTCCTGTTGGTAAAACGCTGCATTTGAAAAACCTCGTATGGTTAGAATTGCTTGGGAAGGGAGAGCTTGAAACGCTCGTCGTCGACATCGCTGAAATAGATGTCGGTCGAAAAACCCTGGTCGTCGATGAAGCTGAAGATGCGCTTCGGCTCCTTCAAACTGTAAGGCACCAGAAGGGTGACAAGGCGATGCCGGGTTGCGGCTGGAACCGTGGCGCAGACATGATGGTGAATGTCGAGTCCCTCGAACTCTTTCGGATCGATGTCGGGAAAACCCTCGACGGCGCTGATCTGCGGCGTGCCGGCTGACGAATAGACGAACTGCCCGTAAAAGCCTGCTTTCTTGCCACTGTAGCGGAAGCTCGACCTGCCGGTCTGTGGGGCTCCAATAGTATGGCAAAGCCATTGCAGTTCCTGAGGTTCTGAACATTCGACCTCATCGACAATCACGAAATAGCTGTCGTTGACGAAGTGGATCTCGCGTTCAGCCTTCAGAACCAGCGGGTTCACGACCCGATAAGCTGCTGTCGCATCGCCGAGGATCCGGATATGTCCGGGCTTTTCCTCAACCGAGACGATGCGGCCGGCGGCGCGGCGCGCGAGCGCCTTGTCCTTTTCCGCATATTGTCCCTTGCCGCCGATCAGGATGGCGTTTTTCGACCGTGTCTGGCGTCGCCAGTTCAGATGCATCTGCGAATTGAACGCCACGTAATAACCGGACTGGATCGCCAGATCCTCACCATGGGCATAGAGGACAAAGGCATTCTGGTCGCCATGGCTGTGGCTCAGCGAACCGTAAGGGCTGGATTTGAAGACGAATTGCAGATGCCGTTCCGGGTCTTCCATATGTTTCTGGATGGTCGCCCAGCCGATATCATCGAAAACGGCGAGTGCCGGCAGGTCGGCAGGCGAGACGGCTTCCACCTGCTGATAATCGTGGCGGTAGACGAGATCATCGAAGTTCAGGTCCCACCAGCCGTAATTATAGAAGGCCATTTCCGTACCCGTCGCATCGGCCTTGATGTGATCGAAATACCATTGGTAATGGCCGTTGCCGGTAACGCCGGCAAATTGCCGAACATTGTAACCCAGCTTCAGGCCGGGAAGATCGCCAAGCGTGGAATCGTCGCCAAAGTTGGCGCGGCGGGTTCCCGGCGCCTTGGTGTAAAGCGGGAAGCGCCCCGTGCTCTGGAAAAACGGCCGCTGATAGAGGTCGTAGCCGATATAGGAGCGGATAAGATTGGCGGCCTCGATGAGATAGGCCATGCCGGTCATCCAGTAATGTGGACCTTCCGCCCAGCCGCCATCGGTTCCGGCCCATGGGGAATAGAGGGTGGCAAGGAATTCAACGGTATAGTCGAGCCATTCGCCCGCCTCGTCGCTTTCGCCCTGAAGCGCGATACAGGCCGGTGTCAGGACTGCCGAAAGCGAACGCACCGCGTGGCTGTCATAGGGAAACACGTGGATGCGGGCATGCGCAATGACGTGGTCGGCAACCTCGCGTGTCCGTTCAAGCAGAACCGACCGCACTGTCTCGCGCTCGTCCTCGCTCAGATGGTCGTAGAGCCAGTCGTAGCCCCAGGCGAGTGCGACGACGACACGGAATCCCGCCTCGTCATTATAGGCCCGGGAGGTCGCGCCTTTCGGATCCCAGCCGGCGACCGCCAGCAGCCACTTGCGGGATGTATCGAGCAGATCGTCGCGTCCGAGCACGCGGCCGGCAATCGCCAGGTGCCGGATCGCATAGATCACCTCCTGGCAGTCAATATACATCTGCCGCCAGAGTGTCGCGACGCGCATATTGTTGGGATAGGGCTGTGGTTCCGGCATGACCGGCCGCTCCAGCCACGGTTTGACCGATTTTTCGTAGAATTCGGACCAGCCGCAATGGTTGGGGTCCCTTGCCACGGTGTCTGCGAAGGCGCTCAACTGCTCTGGATTGAGCCAGAGCCGAGGATGGCTGGCATGGGAGGCTGCATGACGGGCCTGCCTGCCGGGCAGCGGCGTTTTCGGCAGCGAAGCGTCGATCTCGAAGCTGCGCACAGCGCTCCAGTTGGAATCCGGCGTCGCGGACGTCTGGTCCCACAGCGCATAACACCAGTGATAACGGCCTTCCGGCAAGGCTTCGTCCGGCGTGAAGAAATTCCAGGTGAGATCTTCGAAGACGAGTGTTTTTTTGTCGGCGAAACCGGGATCGATGGAAATGCGCAGCACGTAACGCGCGCCGTCGTCGATGTCGGGCAGCCATGAAAAGCGCGGAGGGTTCTCCGTCGGTGGTGCTTCTTCGCTCGGCTCGTAGCCAATGGTCAATGAACCCGGCCGGGGTTCATCGAGAAGTGTCTGTCTGGAGATGGCCGGGGCAGAGGGACGCATTGCGCTCTAACTCCTATGAAAACGGAAGGAAAAGGATGGCGGCGACAAAGCCGCCATCACGGTCGAAGGGTTTATTGCGCGGCCTTGTACTGGCGGTCATAGGCCGATTGCATCATCTTGATGACCTCGTCGTAGCCGAGTGCGGTGAGGCGCTTCTTGTAGGCGTCCCAGCCGGTATCGACGTCCTGCGCGCCGAGAATCCAGGTCTGCTGCATCTCGGTCATGTAGGTGAGGATGCTTGGCCAGTAGCGGTCGAAGGTCGCCTTTTCCTCGGCGTTCAGGGAAACACCCATGAACTCGTCCTTGAGGCAATTGCACTTCTCGTACATGTCGATGCCTTCGAGCGCGATCTTGTTCGTCCACTGGCGTTCATATTCGTAGTCCATCCAGTATCCGCGCGGGATCGCCGCACCGACCGCCCATAGCTGGGCATTGACCGGATCCTTGTTGTCGAGGATTTCCTTCTTGAACTGCGGCTTGCCGTCAACCATCTCGTAGGTCAGGCCCTCGACGCCGAAATTCGACAGGATGCGTCCCTGCTGCGAGAACCAGAAATCGAAATATTTGATGGTTTCGACCGGGTGCTCATTGGTCGCCGAAATGGCCCAGCCGACGGGCTGGACACGCAGGCGGCGGGAATCTTCGAAGCGCTGGCCGGAGACCGTCTTTGGCGGCAGCATCGGCTTCAGCGCGAAGCCGTCGATCTTCGGCGACAGGGCGTCGTTATAGGTCGAGGTACTGGCGAACCAGTCATGCGTCATGCCGCCGAGATTGTTGCCCAAGAGATATTCGCGCGAGCGAGCGCCGCGGGTGAAAATCTCCTTGTCGATCAGGCCTTCCTTGTACCACTTGGCAACATTGGAAATGCCGGTCTTGTAGTTTTCCTCCGCCCAGGGGTGACGCAGCTGTCCGTCATAGACGGCAAAGTCGCCATAACGTTCGGATCCGGACACGCGCGCATCCCACAGATTGATGAGGCGGACGGCATCGATTTCCTCGCGGGCGAAATAGGGAACCTCATCCTTGAGGCCGTTGCCATTCGGGTCCTTGTCGCGGAAGGCTTTGAGAACCTCATAGACTTCTTCCGGCGTTTCCGGCTGCTTGAGGCCAAGCTTGTCGAGCCAGTCCTGACGGATGAACCAGCCGCGCGAGAACTTGCCATCAGGCACATAGGGAATGAAATAAAGCTTGCCGTCCGGTCCGGAGATCGCGTTGCGGATTTCCTTGTGGCTGTCGAAGAAGGCCTTGAGGTTGGGGGCGTTTTCCTCGATCAGCTCATCAAGCGGAATGAACGCGCCTTCCAGCCCGTAGCGAATGAAGTCTTCCTTCAGTCCGCCTGTGGCATCACCGCCGACGATATCGGGAAGGTTGCCAGAGGCGATCAGAAGGTTGAAGGCATCGCGGCTGCTGGTGGTCGCCAGCGACGCCACGTTGCGGACATGGATGTTGGTGATTTCCGCGGCCTTCTGTTCCACCGGCCATTTTTCCGAATAGACGTATTTGTCACGGAAATGGAAATGGATCGTAAGCTCCAGCGGGTCTTCTGTGATCTTGCCCGAATCCTGTGCCAATGCCGGCAAGGCTAGGGTCGCGGCTGTCATCAACGCCAGTAGGGGCGCGCCTTTTCGTAGTGCTCTCACAGGTTCTCCTCCCTTGTGTTGCTACTCTTTCACTCCGCCCAGCAGAATTCCTTTGGTGAAATACTTCTGCGCGTAGGGGTAAATGATGAGGACGGGAATGATGGAAGCGATCATGATCGCTGATGTCACCGTCTCGAACGAATAGTGGGCGGTGAGCAGGCTCGAGGCGAATTCGTCGTTCGAATTCAGATCGACGATCACGCGCTTCAGATAGACCTGAAGCGGGATTTTCTCTTCGCCGCGCAGCAGCACCATGGCCCAGAAATAACCGTTCCAGCGCGAGACGATGCAGAACAGCGCAACGGTGACGATGGCGGGTTTGGAAAGCGGAATGAATACCTTCCACAGTAGCTGCAATTCGCTGGCGCCATCCATCTTGGCGGCTTCTTCGAAGGACTTCGGAACGGCCTCGAAGAAATTGCGCAGCAGAATGACGTTGAAGGCGTTGGCCGCAAAGCCGAGGATGATGCCGAAACGGCTGTCGAGAAGTCCAAGATCGCGCATGTTCAGAAAGAAGGGGATCATGCCGGCGTTGAACCAAAGCGTAAACGCGATGGCGATGTTGAAGAAGGTGCGGCCGCGCAGGCGCTTGCGCGAAAGGGCGTAGGCTCCGGGGATCATGATCAGCAGGCTCATCAGCGTGCCGCCGAAGGTGTAGATGAAGGTGTTGCCATAGGCGACCCAGAACATCCTGTCGGACAATACCCGGTCATAGGCGGCAAGCGTGACGTCGACCGGCCAGAGCGTGACGCGGCCGGCCGTGACGGCAGCGCCCGAGGAGAGCGAGACCGACAGCACGTAAATGAAGGGATAGAGCGTCGACAGGACGAACAGTCCTAGAAGAATGGCGTTTGCCCAGCCGAAAATCTTGTCGCCGCGGGAATAGAGATTGAAGTTAGCCATGTTTCAGCTCCTCACCACAGCGATGTCGACGAGACTTTTCGGCTGATGCGATTGGCCGAATAGACGAGAACGAAAGCGATGACGGCGTTGAACAGTCCGGCGGCCGTGGCCAGGTCATATTGGGTGCCCTGCAGGCCGGTGCGGTAGATGAAGGTGGAAACGACGTCCGCCGTCTCGTAGGTGGATGGGCGATAGAGCAGAATGATATATTCGAACCCGACCTCGACCAGATTGCCGATGCGGATGATCAGCATGATCACGATTGTCGGCAGGATGCAGGGCAGCGTAATGCGCCACATCATCTGCCAGCGCGATGCGCCGTCAACCCGGGCGGATTCGTAAAGCGTCGGGCTCACGCCTGCGATGGCGGCGAGATAGACGATGGATTCGAAGCCTGCCTCTTTCCAGACGGACGAGCCGATGTAAATCGGACGGAACCATTCCGGCTGGGTCAGGAAGTAGATCGGCTCGAATCCAAGGCCTTTCAGCAGGATATTGACGATGCCGATCGATGGCGACAGGAAATTGATGACGATGCCGGCAACGATCACCACCGAGATGAAGTGCGGCAGGTAAACGACCGTCTGCGCCCAGCGGCGGGCAACGCCACTTTGAACCTCGTTGAACATCAGGGCCAGGATGATGGGGACGGGAAAGGCGAAAATCAGGCCAAGGCCACTGATCTTGATGGTGTTCCAGAAGGAGCGCACGAACATGTCATTGTGGAAGAGTTCGACGAAATTCGCAAAACCGACCCAGGGACTTTTTTCGATACCGCGAAAAATCGAGAAATCCTGGAATGCGATGACCAGCCCGTACATGGGTTTGTAGAGGAAGACCGCAAACCAGATGAGCATCGGCGCCAGCAGCAGGTAGAGCTGCCAGTCGCGGCGCACATCTTCCTGGAGATCATCAAGACGTTCCTGAAAACCCTGTTTCATGCCCGCGCTCCGCCTTTGGCTTTCAGCGACCTGCCGGTCGCCGCATCGAAGACGTGGATGCGGGTGGTATCGATGCTAAGCTGGCTGACGCCGTTGAGTGTATGATCGCCATAGAGCGTTTCGGCCTTGGCGATAAATGGCTGGCCATCGGCCGTGCCATGCAGGAGCGCTTCCGCGCCCAGCGGCTCCACGAGGTCGATGCTGCAATTTAATGTTTCACGACCCTCTTCGGTCTCTACCGACATGATTTCCGGTCGCAGGCCGAGTTTGATCGGCTGCCCTTCCGTGGCGTTCTTCGCGAAAGCTTCGGGAATACTGAAGTGCTGGCCGGAACCGCCCGTAAGCTTAACCTTCACGCTGCCATCTCGCTTCTCGATGATCCCATCGAGAAGGTTCATCGGCGGCGAGCCTATGAAGCTTGCGACAAACGTATTTGCCGGTTCGAGGAAGACCTCCATCGGCGAGCCGACCTGTTCGATATGGCCGCCATTCATGATGACGATGCGGTCGGCGAGCGTCATCGCCTCGACCTGATCATGGGTAACGTAGATGCTGGTGGCATGCATCCGCTTGTGGAGAAGCTTTATCTCGGCGCGCATATGGGTGCGCAGCTTGGCGTCGAGGTTCGAGAGCGGTTCATCGAACAGGAAGATTTTCGGCCTGCGCACAATGGCGCGGCCCATGGCGACGCGCTGACGCTGGCCGCCGGAAAGATCAGCCGGCTTGCGGGCCAGATATTCTGTGAGCCCGAGAATCTGGGCAGCTTCCGCAACCGCCTTGTCGATGACGGCTCGTTTCTCGCCCCTGACGCGCAGGCCGAAGGCGATGTTATCGGCCACACTCAGATGCGGGTAAAGCGCATAGTTCTGGAACACCATGGCGACATCGCGGTCTTTCGGAGCGATCTTGTTGACCACCCGGCCGTCCATCGAAACCGTGCCGTCCGAGATGTCTTCCAGACCTGCAAGCATGCGCAGCGTGGTGGATTTTCCGCATCCCGAAGGACCAACGAGGACAACGAATTCCTGCGGCTGTATGGAAAGATTGATACCATGGACGACTTCGAGAGCACCGTAGCGCTTGACGACATCGTTGATTTGAACTGCGGACATGAAAGGCCCCTCCTCAAAAGCCTTGAATGTTCAGTCAGGCGTCTTCGACCCCCGTGAAACGCGCTTCCTCGTGACACGCGTGTTGACCTGCTCGATGAAGGTCCAGATCTTCGGGTTCTTGGAGAGTTCTGCGATTTTGGTTTCGAGGGATCCGAGATGGCGCTGGACGGCCTCGCGTGCGGCCTCGACATCGCCCGACTCGATGGCATTCACGATCGCTTCGTGCTCTTCGATCACCTTTTCGGTGCGTCGCACTGCAAAAACGCGCTTCAGGTGGCGCATCCGGTCCATTTCGCCCTTCGCCTGATTGACGACGCTCCAGGCGCCGGGAAGGCGGGCGGCCGCAAAGATGGTGCGGTGGAACTCTTCGTCCAGCAGGAAGAAGTCCGTGAATTCCTCGTCTTCGGCGGCGGTGCGCTGCTGGGAAATGCAGGTTTTCAGACGGGCGATATCTTCCAGCGAATGCCGCTTGGTCGCCTCGACGACGGCGCCCTCTTCCAGCTTGAACCGGATGAAGCAGGCTTCCATGTAACGCTGCACGTCGATCGGCGAGATGTAAGTGCCACCCTGCGGCACGACGGTCACAAAACCTTCTTCGGAAAGGCGAATGATCGCTTCGCGCACGGGCGTCTTGCTGACATGCAGCAGTGCCGCGATTTCCTTTTCCGACAGCGCCCGCCCCGGAAGCAGCTTCACCTCGACAATCAGTTTGCGAAGCAAGGCATGGATCCGATTGGTCATGTTCCCCTCAGCCGGCAGGTCTTGCGGGGTGACGAGTTCGGACAGCGGCAGCGATGGAAATTCGATGGGGTTAGACATATCAATTACCAAACTGAGATATCAGATGTGATTATGACATATCTGTTGTGTTTTGGTGAGTCAAGTGGCAGTTGCTGCCGATCGGTGCGAACGGGCAATGAGCTCGCCTTAAGCGCTGGAGCAGTGGATGTCTGTGTCGAAGAGCCGGCGCTCTCATGCAGCTTGAGAGGTCTGCAATGCGGGGAGCGTAAGGCTTTAACTTGCAATTGTGAGCCAACTCTCGCCCGAGCAATTTCGGGGCGAGATGCGGCTTTGCAATCAAAAGGGTGGAGGCTCAGGCGCTGTGCTAACGCGATTTATTGCTCGGGCCTTTGGTAACGTGCGACGATCATGCGACAGCGCGCTGCCTATTCGAGCGCAACCATATAGGCCGGCAGCTGCTCCTCGAAGAATTTCGAAAAAGTGGCGATGCGGGGTGGCAGGGCCTGGTAGGGCGGATAATAGAGCGTCAGCCAGAGTTCCGGCGGCGCCCAGCCGCGCAAAATGTGAACGAGCCGGCCGCTGCGGAGATGTTCGGCAATGTGAAATCCCGGCAGCATGGCCACACCCGCACCATCCGCAGCCATATCAGCCAGAACCTCGCCATTATTGGCGCTGAATGCGCGGCCGGCCGCGATGCTGATGCTCGATCCGCCGTCCGAGAGCGCCCAGTTTTCCCGCCGGCTGTCACCGCTATAGGCAAGGCAATCGTCAGGGGTTAGTTCGCCTGGATGTTCCATCTGCGCAAACCGGCTGCCCGGTGCCGCGACCAATATTCGCGGCACGGCCCTGATCTTGCGCCAGATGGTGAATTTGTCGGAGGGGGCGGACGAGATGCGGATCGCGAGATCGTAGTCGTCATCAACGATGTTGACGAGGCCGTCCGAAAGGGAAATCTCGAAGCACATTTTCGGATATAATTCACGGAAGCCGGAGAGGATCGGCGGCAGCACCGTCTTGCCGAGCCATGTCGGCGCACTGATCCTCAGCCGCCCTTCCTCTGCCTTGTGGGCATTGCGGACATCGCGCCGCGCATTTTCGAGCGCCTCAACTGCCGGTTGAATCTGGGCGGCAAAGACGGCGCCGTCCGTCGTCAGCGACACCTGACGCGTGGTGCGGACAAATAGTTGCACACCCAGGTCATCTTCGAGCGCGGCGATGGCCCGGGTAACGGCAGCCGCCGTCATGCCCAGTTCGCGTGCGACCTGCGCGAAGTTGCGCTTTTCGGCCGCCATCAGAAACGTTTTGAGAGCTTTGTGGTCGTTCATTTGATTATTTCAAAATCCGCAATTCATTCGAGAAAAATATTGCAATTCCGCGATGCAATCAAGCGGGTTAAATCTTTGTCCAGCGAAACGGACAACCAGTAGAAAGGCTCCGGCCATGATTAAGGATATCAAGGGTCTGCACCACGTCACGTCCATGGCGTCGGATGCGCGGCAGAACAACAGATTTTTCACCGAAACGCTTGGGCTTCGCCGGGTAAAGAAGACCGTCAACTTCGACGAACCCAGCGTCTATCACCTCTATTACGGTGACGAAAAGGGAACGCCGGGCACGGTGATGACCTATTTTCCCTTCGCTCAAATGATGACCGGCCGTCCAGGCGTCGGCGAAGTGGGCGAGACCCAGTTCTCCATTCCCAAGGGTGCAATTGGCTTCTGGAAAGAGCGTCTCATTGCCAAAGGCGCCACCGGCATTCAGGCCGACACGGTCTTTGGCGCCAATCGCCTGCGCTTCACCGGTCCTGACGGCGATGGCCTTGCACTGATCGAAACAGGCGATGACGCCCGTGAAGGCTGGCTCGCCGAAGGCATTTCCGAAGACAACGCCATACGCGGTTTCACCGGCGCACGCTTCAATCTGCATGATACGGCTGCGACCGAAGAACTCCTGCGTTTCATGGGATATGAGCGGACTGAGGTTGAAGGCAATGTAACGCGTTTCGTCATTCCCGGCGGTAACGGGGCAGATACGATCGATCTTGCGGCCCTGCCGAAGACCCCCTTTGCCCGTCCGGGAGCCGGCTCGGTCCACCATATCGCTTTCGCAGTCGAAAACCGCGAAAAGCAGCTCGAAGTGCGCAAGGCGCTGATGGATACCGGTTATCAGGTCACCCCCGTCATCGACCGCGATTATTTCTGGGCGATCTATTTCCGCACGCCGGGCGGTGTCCTGTTCGAGATCGCAACCAACGAACCCGGCTTCGACCGGGACGAGGATACCGCGCATCTGGGTGAAGCGCTCAAGCTTCCGAACCGCTACGAGCCTTTTCGCAACCAGATCGAGGCGAACCTCGCTCCCCTTGCGGCATAGACTGGGCCGCTGACCCGCATCCACTGACCGAAACAGATTTGCGCTTTTCAAGACGGCTGCCCCTGCCGGGCAGCCGACAGGCGAAGCCTTCTCAATTTCCACCGCCGCAGATCGGCAATCACCACCTGAACGGAGAACTGAAAATGTCCAAGCTCGAAGTCCTTACCCCCGCCAACAGCCAGCTCATCTTCATCGACCAGCAGCCGCAGATGGCTTTCGGTGTGCAGTCGATAGACCGGCAGACACTGAAGAACAATGTCGTCGGCCTCGCAAAGGCGGCAAAGATTTTCAATATCCCGACGACCATCACCACGGTTGAAACGGAAAGCTTTTCTGGCAACACCTTTCCGGAACTGCTCGCGGTCTTCCCGGAAAACGACATTCTCGAGCGCACCTCGATGAATTCCTGGGATGACCAGAATGTTCGCGACGCGCTGGCGAAGAATGCCGCGGCCGGCCGCAAGAAGATCGTCGTCTCCGGCCTCTGGACGGAAGTGTGCAACACCACCTTCGCGCTCTCGGCGCTCCATGATGTCGCGGACTACGAGATCTACATGGTGGCGGACGCCTCCGGCGGCACCTCTGTCGATGCACATAAATATGCCATGGACCGCATGGTGCAGGCCGGCATCATTCCCGTCACCTGGCAGCAGGTTCTGCTTGAATGGCAGCGCGACTGGGCGCGCAAGGAAACCTACGATGCCGTCACCTCGCTCGTGAAGGAACATTCCGGCGCCTACGGCATGGGCATCGACTACGCCGTCACCCATGTCCATGGCGGTGAGGAACGCGTCAAGCATGGCAAGCGCATCGGCCCGAACCCGGCCAACAAATAAGCTTTCAACCGTGCCGTGCCGGCTGGATGACATCCAGTCCGGTGCGGCCTTCATTGATCGAGGAGGTTTCCATGAAAGTCTATCTTCTGTCCCTTGGTGCCGGTCTGCTGGTCGGCATTGTTTACAGCCTGCTCAATGTGCGTTCGCCCGCACCGCCCGTCATTGCTCTGGTCGGCCTGCTCGGCATATTGGTTGGAGAACAGATTATTCCCTTTGCAAGGACGATCATCGGCAAGGAGCCGGCCGTCGTTTCGTGGATCAACCAGATCAAGCCGCATATGTTCGGCCATTTGCCGAAGGGTAGCGGAGAGCGCACAGATCTCGCCAAGGCTGAACGGCCTGCAGACAGGGAGAGAAGCTGATGCCGACGCGACGCACCTTTCTCGGCGCGGCATCGAGCCTCGCCTTCCCCCATCTATTTTCACCCGCTAGTGCGGCTGACCCCATTCAGACAGGAGCCCGTTCTATGTATCCCGATACCATCCTTCACAATGGCCGCCTGACGACACTCGATCGCGCCAACCCGAATGCAACCGCAGTCGCCATCAGGGAAGGCCTGTTCATGGAGGTGGGAACGGACACCGATGTCATGGCGCTCGCCGGACCGGAGACAAAGATCATCGACCTGAAGGGTAAGCGCGTATTGCCGGGCCTGATCGACAACCATACCCACGTCGTTCGCGGCGGCTTGAACTTCAACATGGAACTGCGCTGGGATGGCGTGCGTTCGCTCGCAGATGCCATGGACATGCTGAAACGCCAGGTGGCGATCACACCCGCCCCGCAATGGGTGCGCGTCGTCGGTGGTTTTACCGAGCATCAATTTGTCGAAAAAAGACTGCCGACCATCGAGGAAATCAATGCGGTGGCGCCCGACACGCCGGTCTTCCTGCTGCATCTTTACGACCGGGCGCTGCTGAATGGCGCAGCCCTTCGGGCCGTCGGCTACACAAGGGATACGCCGAACCCACCCGGCGGTGAGATCACTCGCGATGTGAACGGCAATCCCACGGGAATGCTGCTGGCCAAGCCGAATGCTGGCATCCTCTATTCGACGCTCGCCAAGGGGCCGAAGCTGCCCTTCGACTATCAGGTCAATTCCACCCGCCATTTCATGCGTGAGCTGAACCGGCTGGGCGTCACCGGCGTCATCGATGCGGGCGGCGGCTTCCAGAACTACCCTGACGATTACGAGGTGATCCAGAAGCTTTCCGACGAAGGCCAGATGACCGTGCGTCTCGCCTACAACCTCTTCACGCAGAAGCCCAAGCAGGAAAAGGAGGACTTCCTCAACTGGACCTCGTCGGTGAAATACAAACAGGGCAACGACTATTTCCGCCACAATGGCGCAGGCGAAATGCTGGTCTTTTCCGCTGCCGATTTCGAGGATTTCCGTCAGCCGCGACCGGACATGCCACCGGAAATGGAGGGCGAACTCGAAGAGGTTGTCCGGGTTCTGGCGGAAAACCGCTGGCCCTGGCGTCTGCACGCCACCTACGACGAGACGATCTCCCGTGCTCTCGATGTCTTCGAAAAGGTCAACCGGGACATTCCGCTCGAAGGACTGAACTGGTTCTTCGATCATGCCGAGACGATCTCTGAACGGTCAATCGACCGCATCGCGGCTCTGGGCGGCGGCATCGCGACCCAGCACCGCATGGCCTATCAGGGCGAATATTTCGTCGAGCGTTACGGCCAGGGCGTGGCGGAAGCCACGCCGCCGATTGCGAGAATGCTGGAAAAGGGCGTGAACGTTTCGGCCGGTACGGATGCAACGCGCGTCGCCTCCTATAATCCGTGGGTGTCGCTGTTCTGGATGGTGACGGGCAAGACGGTCGGCGGCATGCAGCTTTATCCGCGCGCCAATTGCCTCGACCGCGAGACGGCGCTGCGTATGTGGACCGAAAAAGTTGCCTGGTTCTCGAACGAGGAAGGCAAGAAGGGCCGCATCGAAAAAGGCCAGTTCGCCGATCTCGTGGTGCCGGACAAGGATTATTTCTCCTGCGCGGAGGATGAGATTTCCTTCCTCACCTCTGAACTGACCATGGTGGGCGGCAAGATCGTTTATGGCGCCGGTGACTTCAGGACGCTGGATGAAAGCAATATTCCGCCGGCGATGCCCGACTGGTCGCCTGTGCGAACCTTCGGCGGTTATGCCGCCTGGGGAGAGCCGCAGGGCGCTGGAAAGAACTCGCTCAGACGCGCAGCCATCACATCCTGCGGCTGCGCCAATGATTGCGGCGTTCACGGCCACGACCACGCCGGCGCATGGACGTCGAAATTGCCGATTGCCGATCTGAAGGGCTTCTTCGGAGCGCTGGGCTGCTCCTGCTGGGCAGTCTGAGCCCGGCCAGCGGAAAAATCCACCGGGCAGCGGATCGCCGCTGCCCGGCCTGCTCAAGAATATTGCGGAATACGCAATTATATAGAAACTATTGATGCAATTGTTGGCGATAATCCTTTGCGCCAATATCGCTCCATCAGATGAACGCAGCGCCGCTCGAACCGACCGGCCAGATCGCAGGAGCAAAAAATGACTGAGCCATCTTCAACCCTTCACCCTCGCGGGCTTCTCGCCGATATCGTTGCCGCGCCCGCCACAAAAACCCTAGCGCTTCTGGCGCTCTGCTCGGCCTATATTCAGGGGCCGCTGACCAAGATCTTCGACTTCCCCGGCGCGATTGCCGAGATGAATCATTTTGGCCTTCAGCCGGCGGTCGCATTCGCTATCGTCGTCATCCTGTTCGAGCTTACCGCCTCCGCTCTGGTGGTGTCGGGCTTCCTGCGCTGGGCCGGTGCTCTGGCGCTTGCAGGCTTCACGCTTCTCGCCACCCTCATCGCTCTCCGTTTCTGGGAAATGGCGCCCGGCATGGACCGCATGATGGCCACCAACGCCTTCTTCGAGCATCTTGGCCTTGCCGGCGCCTTCATCATCGTCGCTGCAATCGATCTCACGAAAGGAACAGGCAAATGAATGCCGCAAAACCCTCCGCGAGCAGCTTTGCTCCCCTTGCACAACCGGTTTTCGCGGTCCTCTGGGCGGCGACAGTGCTTGGCAATACCGGCAGCTTCATGCGCGATGTCGCCAGTTCATGGTTGATGACCGATCTTTCGGCCTCGCCAGCGGCCGTCGCCATGGTTCAGGCGGCCGGAACCCTGCCGATCTTTCTTCTGGCGATCCCGGCCGGCGTGCTGACCGATATTCTCGACCGCCGCAAGTTCCTGATCGCCGTGCAGCTTCTGCTGGCCTCGGTCAGCGTCACCCTCATGGTTCTTTCCCATACCGGCCTGTTGTCCGTCAGCGCGCTGATCGGGCTCACCTTCCTCGGCGGTATTGGTGCGGCGCTGATGGGGCCGACCTGGCAGGCCATCGTGCCGGAACTGGTGAAACGTGAGGATATCAAGAGCGCCGTGGCGCTGAACTCGCTGGGCATCAATATCGCCCGCTCCATCGGTCCCGCCGCCGGCGGCATCCTGCTCGCGGCTTTCGGCGCGGCATTCACTTATGGCGCCGATGTCGCAAGCTATTTCGTGGTCATCGCAGCGCTTTTATGGTGGCCAAGGGCGAAGAACGCCAATGATACACTGGCCGAAGGTTTCTTCGGGGCATTCCGGGCGGGCCTTCGTTACACCCGCGCCAGCCGGCCGTTGCATGTCGTCCTGCTGCGGGCCGCGATCTTCTTTGCTTTTGCCAGTGCCGTCTGGGCACTGTTGCCTCTGGTCGCCCGGCAATTACTCGGCGGAGATGCCAGCTTTTATGGCATCCTGCTTGGCGCGGTCGGTGCCGGCGCCATCGGCGGCGCGCTGATCATGCCGAAACTGCGCGCACGTTTTGATGCCGACGCCCTGCTTCTAGGGGCTGCCCTCATCACTGCGCTCGTCATGGCCGGGCTGTCGTTCGCTCCGCCCCAATGGCTGGCCCTCATCATCCTGCTCTTCCTCGGTGGCGCTTGGATCACGGCGCTAACGACGCTGAATGGCACTGCGCAGGCCGTCCTGCCTAACTGGGTCCGCGGCCGTGGCCTTGCGGTCTATCTCACCGTCTTTAACGGCGCGATGACGGCGGGCAGCCTCGGCTGGGGTGCGGTTGGCGAAGCGGCGGGCGTGCCGGGAACCTTGCTGATCGGCGCGGCCGGTCTGTTCGTCGCCGGTCTCGTCATGCATCGCCTGAAGTTGCCCACCGGTGATGCGGATATGGTGCCTTCCAACCATTGGCCGGAGCCGCTCATTGCCGAGCCGGTGGCCCATGACCGCGGCCCGGTTCTGATATTGATCGAATACAATGTCGAAAAACATCACCGCAGCGCATTCCTGCATGCGCTTGACGAACTCTCCCAGGAGCGTCGGCGTGATGGCGCCTATGGGTGGGGTGTGACCGAAGACTCCGCCGATCCGCAGAAGATCGTCGAATGGTTCATGGTCGAATCCTGGGCGGAGCACCTGCGCCAGCACAAGCGGGTCTCCAATGCCGATGCGGATCTCCAGGGCAAGGTACTCGCCTATCACTCGGGGCTGGAAAGACCGGTCGTGCGGCACTTCCTGACAATCAATCGTCCAGGAAAAGCTTGAATTGGAAAAGGGGCCGACAGGCCCCTTTTTATTGTCTGCAGACCCTTCGTTTTCCTGTAAAAGCCGAAGGGCGAAATGCTGCAGCAGAATAATCGTCTTGATATCACGACGTCGCCGCGGTCGATCGAGGAGGCGCGCCCCGCCCCGAGCCGCTTCTTTCTTCGGTGCGAACGAACTTGTCTCACATCCCGATGCATATAACATCCCGGTGGCCGCCGGAACTAAACTCACCACCATGACAACCGCATAAAGAGACCTGCCAGCATGAATAATCAAACCCCCGTCCCGGACCAGGATGCCTGGGAGGCCTGGAGCCCTGCCGAGCTTTTCCGGCGATTGAGCAGTGTATCGCGACCCTGGTGCGTGGTTGGCGGCTGGGCGCTCGATCTCTGGCATGGGAAGAAGACACGCGAGCACGAGGATCTGGAATTCACGATTCTTCGTGCGGATCTGGGCATTTTCCGGCGCGAATTGAACGATGTGGAATTTTATACCGTCAATGACGGCGTGCTCGAACGGTTGGCCGCCGACCGGGAACCGGCGACAGAGATTTTCCAGATATGGTGTTTTGATCGTGCCGCCCTCCGCTGGCGGGTTGATATGATGATCGAGCCGGGAACGGATGAAAGCTGGGTCTATAAGAGGGAGCCGCAGATTAGCCGGCCCCGCACCGAAATGGTCTCGCGGACCGCGGGCGGGATTCCTTACCTCAACCCCGCCGCCGTGCTGCTGTTCAAGGCAAAGCACCGCCGGCCCAAGGACGAGGAAGACTTCGCATACGCCGTGCCGAAATTGCCCGCGGCGGAGCGTCGGTGGCTGCGGGATTGTCTCGAGCGCCTCCACCCGGACCACGAGTGGGCAAAGGCGCTGTAGGCGTCGAATTGCGCCTATTGCGTAATTCGGTCCAGAACGCGGCTCAAAGCCTGCTTCAGCGCGTCCGAACCGCCATTGTCGTTGAAATCGTTCAAGACCTGCTCGTTGAGCCCGCCTTTGGTGGCGAATTCGCGGCTGAGATCGATGAAGTCGGCGTCCCTGCCGGCATTCAGCGCCACTTCGGAGAGGCCGGCGAAGAGAGGTGCAAGATAGGCGCGACCCTTCTCTTCCGGCAGGCCGTTCTCAACAAGCCACTCCGTCGTGTGCTGCATGATGCCGAAATAGGTGGCCATCAACGCGCTTGCGGCGGCGAGAAGGTCGTATTCCGCCTTGGTTTCGCATTCCACCGCATTGCCGAGCACGTTGAAGATCGCCGCCGTGTCCGTATCGGGCGGATATAGGGCAGTGACGCCTTTGCGCCGGGCAACGAAGGGCAGGGGGATCGCCTGCGTTAGGCGCACATCCGCGTCGATCCAGTCGAGAAGGGCCTGCCGGTCTGTCGCGGCAACGACGCTTATGACCTTTTGCCCATCCCGGAATCGCAAGGCGCGGATGACCTCTTCGGCGATCTGCGGACGGATCGCCAGCATGACGGTGTCGCAGCCGTCGATGATAACCTGATTATCGCCGGACACGATCACCTGCGGGAAATCGCTGGCAAGCCTGGCGGAGATATCTGCGCTGCGCTGGGACACCATGACATGCGGCACGGCGGCGGGCTTGCCGAGCAGGCCCCTTACCATGGCATCGGTGATCGCTCCGGTTCCGATAAAACCGATCTTCTGGGGAAGGGACATGCTTGCTCCGCGCGGCGAGGGCCGAAAGTGAGGTCGTTCGTCTGGTTTTCACGCAATGCTAAATTTTCCACCCGGAATTGTCGACAAGGAGACGGCCGATTTCCAGATCGATGCTCTAGTGCCCCGGATGCAGGGCGTCATTGAGATACATGCAGGTCAGCATCGTGAACACATAGGCCTGAATAGCGGCCATCAGAAACTCCAGCGCCGTGATTGCGACCGTCATGAAAAGCGGCGCGATGGCGCCGATCATGCCGAGAGCATTGACGCTCGCCAGCGACACGACAAAACCGGCAAAGACCTTCAGGGTGATGTGACCGGCAAGCATGACGGCGAACAGGCGGACGGAATGGCTGACCGGTCGCGAAATATAGGAGATGATTTCAATCGGCACGATGATGGGCGCGAGAATTGCCGGTATTCCCGCCGGTTTGAACAGGCCGAGAAAACGGATGCCGTGTTTGAAGATGCCATACAGCGTGACGGTGCCGAACACCATCATCGCCAAGCCAAATGTGACGATGATCTGGCTCGTAACCGTGAAAGCGTAAGGAAACATGCCGATCATGTTCGCAAACAGAATGAACATGAAAAGCGAGAAAACGAAGGGGAAGAACCGCATTCCCTGCTCGCCGGCATTGTCACGCAGTGTCTTGGCGACGAACAGGTAAAGCATTTCCGCGCTGGATTGCCACCGGCCGGGCACGAGGCGCGCCCTGCTCGTGGCAAGCAGCAGGAACGAACTCGCCAGGGTGACGGTGAGGAACATGTATGCCGAGGCATTGGTGAAGCTGAGATCGATATCACCGATGGTAATTTCAACGAGAGGTTTGACTTCGAATTGCTCGATAGGGCCGGCCATGGAGGGTCCTTCAGTAAATTGCGGCAATGACAGGGATATGCTGATGCTCCAGGTCGCGGCTGTGCCGGACGCAGGAAGACCGCGTGTGTGGTGGAGCATCAGAAATGAGGAGGGTGTTCGCTATGTCGGTCATCCTGATCCCAAGTTTGAGAATCAGGGCCGTCCCCGGAACGTTTCAAGGCGCGGGTCGTCCCGCGCGAGCGCTTTCTAGCCAAATCGTCGGCGGGTGGCAATGGCTTTCGGGCAAATGCATCGGCGCGGGAAAGTCTGACCGCGTTGTTGGCGACAAGAATGAAGATCACGGCCGCTGAGATCAGCGTTTTCCAGCTTGCAGTGCGCTCGTGTGCACTTCGCATGGCCGTATTCGAAATGTCTCGATAAAGCGTCTGCTGCGTTTTCCACATCATGAATCTCACGATTGTGGGGCCGTCCCCGTGTGGGTTTGCAGAGCGCGGGTCGTCCCGCGATGCCGGACGTTCTCAGGCCGTAAACAAGAGCAGCCCAAAGATTGCAAACAGCATCAGATGCAGCAGCCCCTGCACCGCAGATGTCCGCCGGCCAAGATATGTCAGTGTCGTCAGCGCGATGGTCAGCGCAAAGAGGATGGTTTCCGTGGGCGAAATTCCGAAGATCACCGTTTTGCCGGACAGGAGGCCGACCGTCAGAACCGCCGGCACAGTCAGCCCGACAGTGGAGACAAATGCCCCAAGGCACAGGTTGATTGCCCGTTGCGTCTCGTTTTTCAGCGCAGCCTTCACGGCCGTAATCGATTCCGGTGTGAAGACGATGATCGCGATGAGCACGCCGCCAACCGCAACGGGAGCACCGGCCCGGGCGACGCCAAAATCGATGACGATGGCAAGGTCGTGCGCGAGCAGCACGATTGGCAACATCAACCCGATCAGCATCGCCGAGTGAACGATGTTCTTTTTGCGGGCTCCGCCACCCGCCGCAATATCGGCCTCCGGGGCCGGGCGAGCAATTGGCTCCGCCAGCCGGATCGACATCCGACCCGGCGCGGGCTGCATGAAATGGCTGCGGTAACGGCCCATCTGAAGCACGAGGAAACCGCCGTAGACAATCACGGTTACGACCGAAACCACGACGGCCTGGAGAGCGGTGAACGTGCCATCGCCAGCCGACAGCGTATTCGGAACCAGAAGCGCGACACCGGCCAATACGACCGTCATTGCGATGAAGGAGACGGCACCCGGCGCATTATATTCCTGCTCGCCGTACCGTATCGCGCCCGCAAGCAGGCAGATACCCGTCACGAGGTTGAGGATGATCATCATCACGGCGAATATGGAATCTCTTCCGATCGTCGAGGCCTCGTTTGGCCCGAGCATCACGGCGGCAATCAGGATCACCTCGATTGCAACGATCGAGAGGGTGAGAATGAGCGTTCCGTAGGGTTCGCCCAACTGATGGGCCAGTTCATCGGCCTCTTTCACAACCCCGAAAGCCGCCATCAGAATGGTGGCGAAGAGAACGAGAAAGCAGGATATTGCAACGGTCGGGGTCATATCCGGCGAAAGCCACGACGTCCCGGCGGACTGAAAAACCACGACGACCAGCCAGGCCACGACGAGTTTGGGCCAGGCGCCACGGATAAATGATGGAGATTTTGTATCTGACATTGCAGGCGACCTCATCTGGGGTCGTCCCCGGCAATCTGTCGCATTCGGGTCGTCCCGAACGAAGCTTCGTCAAGCAGTTACGGTTAGCGATATCATGACAGTGTTCTTGAAGGCAATGGTGCTGGAATGCCTGCCTTGAAGATCTGTGTCGCTGATGATAGCACACTTCCGTGCAGGACGACCTGCGCCATCCGGATCAAGAGGGGACGGCCCCGTGTGTAAAGAACACGAGGAGCAAAGCCATGATCCCCTGCAATTACCCTGAGCAGATTTGCCTTTTTTCTCCCGCGCGACCGCATTGAGCGGTGCCGGCGATGTTGAGTTCGGATATCATTTACTGGTCGACCACCTTTGCGCAGGGAATGCTTCTGCTTTCCATGGCGCTCGTCACATATCGCCTGATCAAGGGGCCACGGGCGCAGGATCGCGTCATGGCTGTCGACACGATCTATAATCTGGCAATATTGCAGGCCTTGGTGCTGGCGATCAAAACCGGAAACGCTCTCTATCTCCCCTTTATTCTCATCCTTGCAGTTCTCGGCTTCGTTTCGACAGTCGCGCTCGCAAAGTTTCTGATGCGAGGGGAGGTGATCGAGTGATGAGGCGGTAGACGGTTTCAGCTCAGGATTGACAAGTCGCTGGAAGAATTGGTCAAATTGCCGGCGCGGACAATGTAGCGATGCAAAATCCCTGTCGATTTCGCATCGCTACGCAATGCCAGTTCCTGCTTCAGCTGAACGTCAAATTTCACCGAACCATCGGGCCGCCACCTCCGCGAATTCCGCCTCATCAGGAATGGCCTCCGTGGCCCAGGCGACGATGCCGTCGGGTCGCACGAGGACAGCGCTCAATCCCACCCGGTCTTCGACATCGCCTGCGACATAGGCGATCCGTCCATTCCAGCGATGCGCCAGCGCTTCAAGGGATGCGTCCGCGGCAAAGTTCAAAAGCAGACCGCGTCCTTCCCTCAGAAGTTCTCCGGTCCTCCTCCCGTCTGCCAGTTTGAAATCAGGAATGCTGCGGCCGACAAGCGGATGTTCGCCGCCAAGCTCATAGCGGATGGAAACGCCCCATACGCGTTCGGCGAAGTATGTCGCGCCATCACGGGTCTCGATGAGATCGCGAATGATGGCTGCGAGCGCCCGAGTACTCCGGCTTGGGCGCATAAGTGCGACCTGGGCACGCGACCAGTCAAGGATCTGTGCGCCCAATGGGTGCCGTTCGCTCGTATAGCTGTCCAGCAATCCGTCCGGTGCATCGCCACGGATCGTCGCTGCAAGCTTCCAGCCGAGATTGATCGCATCGCCCAGTCCGAGATTGAGCCCCTGCCCACCAAGCGGAGAGTGGATATGCGCGGCATCGCCCGCCAGCAATACCCGGCCCTTGCGGTATGCGGTGGCCTGATAGGCTCGGTCCGTCCAGGTGGTTGCGAGGTGAAGGCTTGAGACCGTGACGTCGGTGCCGGAAATATGCCGCAGCACGGCCTGCACATGCTCACGCGTGATCGGCTGGGTTCGGTGAAACCGGCCGCCATCAAAATCGACCATCGCGATGGTTCCAAGTTTTTGATAGGTGTACATGCCGGTCGGCGTGTAGTGGCGGCCGGAAGTGAGTTTTTCCGCATCCGCCATGTCGACCTCGACGGAATAGCCCGTGAATTCGGGATCGGTGCCAACGAAATCGAAACCGCCAGCCTTGCGCACGGTGCTGCGGCCGCCATCGCAGCCAACGAGCCACCGTCCACGAAATGTCTTGCCGCCGGCGCGAATGGTCACGGCCTCATCCGACTGCTCGAAGCCCTCGACACCGGCGCCACGCCTGATCTCGGCTCCCATTGCGGTTGCGCGTTTCTCCAGAACGGCTTCGATTTCCTCCATGCTGGAAGCCAGGGTGACGGGTGTCGAATCCGCAAGGCGATAGGCCCATTTCGAAATGTCGATATTTTCGTGGAAGAACTGAATGCCGGCGAAGTGGCCGCCCGGCCGGTGCTGCTGGTGCATCCAGTGTGCGGCCGATTGGCCGGTGCTCGATTGCTCTTTCGCGCGCTGCCGTTCGGTAAGCTCATCCAGCAGGCCGCGCCGGTCAAAGCTTTCGATCGTGGGTGTGGAAAGACCGCGCATGCCGAAGGGAAGTTGCTTTAGCGGCGAGTAAGGGTCCGATGCCTGCTCCAGCACCAGCACCGAGCGGTTTGCGAGACGCAGCTCGCAGGCGAGAAACAGGCCGACCGGACCGGCACCGGCAATGACAACATCGTAAGTCTCTGGGGTATTTGACATGAACTGCTCCTTTGGGTCGTTCGACCGGAGCGGCTCGTCGTTTTTGAGAACCACACGGACGAACAATTTGACGCCTGAACAGCGTCGTTGTTCGTCGTGGGACTCATGCACGGGGCATGGACAGAGCTTTCGTTTCCGAAAGGACTTGGGCTAGACCACACCAAGTCGTGCCTTTTTCGACGCTTTTCTATAGTGCCGCAGCGATCGCCCGGCAAGCCAAATCCGGTTTCCGGCAGTTCGGCAATTGTCATTGCTCACAATGTCGGCCGATGCTCCCGGAAAGCGGCGGCGAGCGTGCGTAGCGCCTCGCGGGATCTGCTGTCGGTCAGGGTCGAGAACATGATGATCTCTGTGGAAGGCAGCGCCGGCAGGCCGAAACGCTGGCTGACCTCGACAGTGCCGGGCGGCGCCAGACGGCAGGAAAAAGCAGAAATGGCGAGACCGGCCGAAACGGCCGCAGTCACCATCGAGGAGGTGCCGCCAAGAAAGACTTCCGTCCAGGCGATGGCGGCGGAGTCGAGCGCGCGGGCGGCGATGTCGCGCACGCCGCAGGCGGGCGAAAGTGCCGCCAGCCGCAGTGGCTCGCCCTGACGATGCTCGAACTGCGGGGCTGCGAACCAGCCGAAATGCTCTGGCCCGAGTACTTCGCCATCCCGCCTGTCATCCTCGCGCCGGATGATCGCGGCGTCGATCTCGCCGCGGTCGAAGGCATCCAGCAGCGTGCGGGAATTGTCCATCCGCACCTCAATCGTCAGTCCGGGATCATGCGCGTTGAGCCGCGCCAGCAGCGTTGGCACTTCCGGGCCGGCAACATGGGCGGAAATGCCAAGGCCAAAGCGTCGGCGCGTGGAAAAAAGCCCGGCCATGGCGCGATCATGCGCGGCGAGGAATTCGCGCGCGGGTGCGAGAAATACGGCGCCCTGCGCAGACAGCCTCACCGAGCGCGGTGTCCGTTCGAGGAGCCGCTGGCCGAGCCGGTCTTCAAGCCGCTTCAGCCTGACACTGATGGCGCCCTGTGTGGTTCCGAGCGTTTCGGCCGCACGGGTGAAGCTCTGCAGATCGGCGATGGTTACGAAAGCCTGGACGGCATCCACATCCAGCGTGGTCATGGCAATGATCCAAATTTGTTGTCTCTGAAATAGCCAATCATCCAATTCAGTTATGGTCAAGCTTTCACTAGTTTGCCTTCGACATTGCAACATATCGACTGCAGCGAGCGCACCCCGTCATGCCCGGATTTACCGCCGCGGTCTGAACCACGAAAGGCTGAAGAAGTGACCCTTGCCGTTACCGCCCCAACCGCCAGCAGAAGCGCGCTTGCGCTTGCTGCCGTCTGTCTTTCCGCGCTGATGTTCGGACTGGAAATCTCCAGCGTGCCGGCAATCCTGCCGACGCTCGAACAGGTTCTGCATGCGGATTTCCGGCAGCTTCAGTGGATCATGAACGCCTATACGATCGGCGTGACGATGGTGCTGATGGCAACCGGCGCGCTGGCCGACCGTTTCGGCCGCAAACGGGTCTTCATCGGAAGCATCGTCGCTTTCTCGCTTTCCTCACTCGCCTGCGGAATGACGGAAAGTGTGGCGGTGCTGATTGGCGCGCGCTTTCTTCAGGGCTTAAGCGGCGGGGCGATGCTGGTGTGCCAGATCGCCATCCTGTCCCATCAATTCCGCACGGCGCGCGAGCGCGGCATGGCGTTTGGCTGGTGGGGCATTGTTTCCGGCGTGGGGCTGGGCTTCGGCCCGATCATCGGCGGCGCCATTGTTGCCCTGTGGAGCTGGGAATGGGTCTTTCTCGTTCACGTGGCGCTCGGCATCGTCACATTGCTGCTTGCCATGGCCGGTGTGAAGGAATCGCACGACCCGGAGGCGACACGCCTTGATCTTGCGGGCATTGCGACGCTCTCTGCTGCCGTGTTCTGCCTCGCCTTTTTCATCACCCAAGGACCGGAACTCGGATTTGCCAGCCCAGAGGCACTTTTGATCCTTGGTGTTGCGGCTGCGAGTTTCATCGCCTTTGTCATCGCCGAAAAGCTCACGCCAAGGCCGATGTTCGATTTCTCCGTGTTTCGCATCCGGCCCTTTTCCGGCGCGATCATCGGCTCAGCGGCGATGAACATCAGTTTCTGGCCGTTCATGATCTATCTGCCGATCTGGTTTCAGGCAGGGCTAGGGTATGACAGTGTCACCGCCGGTCTCGGTCTGCTTGCCTATACGCTGCCCGCACTGGTCGTGCCACCATTGGCAGAACGCCTGTCGTTGCGTTATCAACCCCGCCTTGTCGTCCCGGCCGGGCTGTTCACCATCGGTCTCGGTTTCATGCTGATGAAGCTCGGCAGCGATGCCGCAAATGCGAGCTGGCTGACCATGCTGCCCGGCTGCATCCTGTCCGGTGTCGGGCTTGGCCTTACCAACACGCCGGTGACCAACACGACCACGGGTGCGGTCCCGGCCGCCCGTTCCGGCATGGCCTCCGGCATCGACATGAGCGCCAGAATGATCTCGCTTGCCATCAACATCCCGATCATGGGTTTTATTCTGGTCGAGGGCGTCTGGTCTTCGCTTCAGGCGAATTTGCCGTCCGGCATGGATGCTTACGACCTGCGTTCGCTCGCGGAGAAGATTGCGGCGGGAACAGCGGGATCGTCGGCAGAACATGTTTCGGATGCGCTCGTCCATCAGGCGCTGGCCGACGGTTTCGGTCTGGTCATGCTCTATGCAGGCATCAGTGTCTGGCTGCTCGCCGCTCTCAGCTTTGTGGTCTTCGGCCCGGCGCGAAAGCCTGTCCACGTTTAGGGGGCGTTGATCGGGCACGATACGTCAGGCGTTTTCAAAACCTGCAATTCTGCTTCGGACCCGGCGCCCAGACTATTGTGGGAATATGATATCGCACACACCCGTTCCGGTTCCTTTTGGACCTCACGGGTGTGTGCAGGCTGTGGAGGCCTTATTTCACCTGGGCGACGACCAGCTTGCCGTCGGCACGTTCGGCGACGAACTCGATGTTTGCGCCTTCCTTGAGCTTGGCGAGCAGGGCGTCGTCCTTGACGCGGAACACCATCGTCATGGCCGGCATGTCGAGGTTCTTCAGTTCCTCATGGATGATGGTGACTTTCTTGGCGGCGGCGTCGAGCTTCTTCACCGTGCCCTTGGTGAATTCCTGTGCGAATGCGCCGAAGGGAGCGGCAAGCAGGAACGCTGCTGCAACGGAGATTTTAACGATTGTCTTCATGGTCAGATTCCTCTGGTGAATGGGTTACTTTGCCGAAACTTTGAGATCGCCGCGCATGCCGGCCTCGTAATGCCCGGGCTTCAGGCAGGCGAATTCGAACATGCCGTCATTGGTGAACTTCCAGATGATTTCGCCGCTTTCGCCCGGTGCGAGGCTGATCGCGTTGGGATTGTCGTGTTCCATCTCCGGGGCCTTTTCCATGGCGGCCTTGTGCTCCAGATTGGCGCTCTGTTCATCGAGAATGAATTCATGATCGAGCTCGCCGACATTCTTCACGGCAAAACGCACGGTCTTGCCCTTCTTGAATTCGAACTTGGCGGGGGTGAACAGCATCTTGCCGTCAGGTGTTTCCTTCATCGTCACCTGTATGGTCTGCGTTACCTTGGATTTGTCGCCGGGTTCGCCGATCGCCATCGCTTCATGGCCGCCGCCGTGGGTGCCGGAGGCGAAGGCGGGCGTGGCAAGGGCGGTGAGAAGCAGTGCAAGTTTCAGTCTGGTCATTGCATGGTTTCCTTGGTTTTGTGGGGGGTGGTGGTCTGCACGATCAGCCGTGTTTCATCGGTTTCGGCGTGATCTGTGTTTTGGGATCATTGGTCTTTTCGGTCGCCGGCACGTCGCCGGTCCATTCCCAGGCCTGGGTTCCGGGCGGGTTTTCGTACCAGCCGGGATCTGAGTAATCGCTGGCGGAGATGCCTTCGCGGACCTTCACCACGGAGAACATGCCGCCCATCTCGATTGGGCCGTGCGGACCCCAGCCGGTCATCATGGGAACGGTGTTCTCAGGGATTTCCATTTCCATGGCGCCCATATCGGCCATGCCGGCGGTACCCATCGGCATATATTCCGGCCGGACCTTGCGGATCTTTTCGGTGACGGTTTTCTTGTCGACGCCGATGAAGGTCGGGACGTCATGCCCCATGGCGTTCATCGTATGATGCGACTTGTGGCAATGGATCGCCCAGTCGCCGACATATTTGGCGTCGAATTCATAGGCCCGCATCGCGCCGACGGGGATGTCGATGCTCACTTCCGGCCACCGCGCCTCGGGCCTCACCCAGCCGCCATCGGTGCAGGTCACCTCAAAATCGTAGCCATGCATGTGGATCGGATGGTTTGTCATGGTCAGGTTGCCGACGCGCACGCGCACCCGGTCGTCCTTGGAAACCACCAGCGGATCGATGCCCGGAAACACCCGGCTGTTCCATGACCACAGATTGAAATCCGTCATCGTCATGATTTTCGGCACATAGGAGCCGGGGTTGATGTCATAGGCGTTGATCAGGAACACGAAGTCGCGATCAACCGGCATGAATGTCGGATCCTTCGGATGGATGACGAAGAAGCCCATCATGCCCATCGCCATCTGGACCATTTCGTCCGAATGCGGGTGGTACATGAAGGTACCCGATTTCACGAGATCGAACTCGTAAACGAAGGTCTTGCCGACGGGGATATGCGGCTGCGACAGGCCGCCGACGCCATCCATGCCCGATGGCAGGATCATGCCGTGCCAGTGGATCGTCGTATGTTCCGGCAGCTTGTTGGTCACGAAAATGCGCACCCGGTCGCCTTCGACGGCCTCGATGGTCGGACCGGGCGACTGGCCGTTATAGCCCCAGAGGCGGGCGGTCATGCCCTCCGCCATTTCGCGTTCCACCGGCTCGGCGACAAGGTGGAATTCCTTGACGCCATTGTTCATCCGGAAGGGCAGGGTCCAGCCATTGAGGGTGACGACCGGGTTGTAATCGGGACCGGTGGTTGGCTTGACCGGCGCCTGGGTTGCTGCCGTTTCCATCACGGCCGCTTCCGGCAGGCTGCTATTCGATGTCTTTGCCCAGGCCGCCGTGGAGACCATTGCGGCGCCGACACCCAGAAAGTTTCTTCTATTGAACATGGCCGTTTCCTTTCTCAATGTCCGCCACCGCCGCCACCAGCGGCGGCAACTTCTGTTTCTGCCCCTGCCGTAGCCGCGCCACCGCCATAGATGGCGGGAGCGAGGTCGGCTTCCGCGAGCCAGAAGTCGCGTTTGGCATTGATGGCGAGCAGGTTCGAGTTGACCTTTTCGCGGCTGTCGGCGAGCAGTTCGAAGGTGTTGGTGAGCATGCCGTTATAGGTGAGCAGCGACTCTTCCTCGATCTTCGTTCGCAGCGGCACCACGCTGTTGCGATAGTGCCGGGCGATATCGTAGTTCGAGCGATAGGCCTGATAGGCCGAGCGGGCTTCGGAGCGGACATTGACCGCCTTTTCCGCCAGCAGGTTTGCTGCGCGCATATAGGCAAGTTCGGATTCCCGCATTCTCGCCCGGCCGGAATCGAAGATCGGAATGACGAATTCCAGTTCCGCATTGCCCGTCGTCTGCTTGTTTATGGCGTCCTCATCGCGCTCGCGTTCGGTTTCAAAACCGGAACGAAGCTCGAGATCGGTGACATATCGGGTGGCTTCGGTGAGCTTGAACGACCGGGCGGTCGATTCCAGATCGAGTTTGGCCATCTGCAGATCGACGCGGCGTTGCAGCGCCTCGGCTTCGATCATGTCGCGTTTGGCCAGATCCTTCGGAAGTTGCGGCAGGCGGTTGGGGATGCTGTATTCGATGTCTCCTCCCCACAGTCCCATCAGCCTTGTCAGTTCCTCCTTCGCAAGGCGGGCCTCAAGCCGCGCCTTGGCGATCTGGCCTGTCAGCTCGGCATAAAAGACCTGTTCGCGGGCCTGGCCTTCCTTGTTGAGCGAGCCCGCCTCACCAAGCTTCTTGGCAAGTTCCGAGGCGGCATCCGCCGCAGCCTGCGCCTGAGCCAGCTGGCCAACATTTTCCCAGGCCGCAACGGCGGTGATCCAGGCGCGACGGGTATCTGCCGCAAGCTGCAGCGTCTTCAGCGCGGCGGCGAGCTGCGCCTTGCGGAAGCCGGTATCAGCAATTTCGACATTCTGTTTGAGGGTGGCCAGCGCCAGAATATTGGTGACGATCACACCCTCGATCGCCTTATAGGCTCTTAGCCCCGGCGTGCCGATGCCCGTCAGCCCGATGCCTACCCTCGGATTGACCAGCATGGTCGACTGCCAGGCGGTCGCGGCCGATTCGCCGAGATCCGTATAGGCCGCCTGAAGGCCTTTATTGTTGAGCAGTGCGACCTGAACCGCCGTCTCGACATCGATGGTTTTCGCTGACATCAGCGATTTGACGCGGGTTGCGGTTGCCTGCGCCTCGGCCCGGTTCTGTATCCAGACCGTCTGCTTACCGGTCGCTTCGGATGTTTTGGCCGAGACGGTGGTGAAGCCCGCATTCTTCGAGGTGTACTCGGCGGCCGTGACGCAGCCGCCGAGAATGACGGGGAAGGAAAGGGCGGCCGCGAGTTTGAATATACGTATTGTCATGATGCGTCTCCTTTCGGAGCCTGCGCATCGTTCTGGTTACGCCAGGGCTTCGGATCCGCCGGGGCGCGGTGGGTATAACCCGTGACCGGCGTTTGATAACGGATGGGTGCGACGCCGAGCGACGGGTTCGCCGCGTCTTCATACGAGGCAGCCTCGTTCATTGACGATGTGGCCGTGCAGCCGCCCAGAAGCAGGGGCGCTGCCACCACGATGTAAATAGGATTCATGGTAATGTCCGAACAGGAGATGTAACGGCGCGACGGCGCTAAAGCCGCTCACGCACGGTCATTGCCCAGAAGGCGGGCCTTGCCTGTTCAGATATTCGGTGGACGGTGAAGGAGCGGGATCTCGCCCACGGCCTTGCTGTCGTCGAGGAAGGAACGGATGGAATTAACGACGGGTTTGCCCAGCGCATCATGAGCGATCAGCACGGCCATGCCGAGACAGAAATCGCCGCAACATTCCGGCTTGACCGGCTTTTTAACGCCGCTGTCATGCTCTGCCGCATCCATCTTGTGATGATCATCGGACGCCATGGCCGAACCACCGTGGCTCTTCATCGCGCCATGATCCATCTTGACCGATTGGTCATGCGGCATTCCCGCAGCGTCTGGGCCATGCATTGCGGCATTGACGGTGGAAACGCTATAACCCGCCAGTGACAGTATCATCACCAGTCTAAACAGCAGTGCCGTCAATTTCGATGTTTGCAACATCTTACGCATGGACAGTAGAAGAGCCGTAGTTCTCGAATTTTGTCAATGGGTATCACTCATAACCATCGACAAATACCGTGCCCTCCGGTTCCGCAACCTCACGCCATCTCCATGAAGGCATCATCGAGAATGAGAAGCTTGCGCGCCTGCATGCGGGCATATTCCTCGTAAAAGCCCTGGGATATCCAGAGCGCCGAGCGACCCCGCCTTCCGCTCCAGCCGATGCCGCCGATCAGTTCGGCCGCGTCAAGCTTGCGGGCGACATGGGTGCGGGTCAGGCAGAGCGGTTTTGCCAGTTCCGATACCGTTTTTACATCTGTCAGGTGCCTGCCCTGTTCGGTCGGTTTTTCCCAGTCAATCCCTGCGATCAGGCGGTCCATCAGCAACCCGCCGGCATCGAACCAGTTGAAGATGATGGAAAGCGGGCCCGGGCAACGTACCTCCGGATTGGAAAGCAGCGCGTCCGCCACACGCGGATGGATGTGTGCGAGCATGGTTTGAGATTGCTTGATGAACCTTGAGGCCCTGAACCCCTCGTCGATGAGGTCCAGTGCCTGAAAATGCACATCGTACCATTGGGCAAGCATTGCCAGTGTCAGCGGTGAAGGCGTTACCCCATCGGTCTCCTGTCCGCTGGCTTTCACCTCAATTGTCAGCCCGCGTTTCAGCGCCTCTTTGAAAAAGGCATAAGCGACATCGTCGCTGGCGAGGCCATGGCGCAATGCGAGGCGGCCGAAATCTTCCCGGGTCAGGGCAGGTTCCCCCGCTCCGTTCGTGCAGGTATCGCGCTTTTGAAAATAGAGCGCCAACAGCGCGTGGCAAAGCAGCCGGCTCTGGCGTGTGGCGAAAAGCCCGGTCAGCTCAGGCGAGCCTTCGTAGAGGGTAATGAAACTTCCCGACAGCAGACGCAGCGCGGCGGCAAAAGACCCCGTTCGAATCAGCCGCTCGATTTCGCCGGGCGGCGGGCTGCGGCGAAATGCGGTGACATCCGGCAGCCCGGAAATCGCGAAATCGAAAAAATTGGTCATGGGAAGCGCTCCTCGAATTGCCGGCCGGGACTGCACGATCCATGGGCTTTACAGAGGTGATGATGAGGCGTCTTCTCATTGCGCGCAGAGGCGAATTTTATGCCGTCGGCAGCCGGATCGTGCGGACTTCGCCGGGCGCCATGCCATAGGTGCTGCTGAACACCCGGTAGAAGGTGGCGAGGCTGTCAAAGCCGCAGCCATAGGCGATCTGCGTTATTGGCAAAGCGGGAAATTCCAGCAGCAGGCGTTTCGCTTCCTCTATCCGCATGGAGGACAGTGTCCGCGAAAACGACAGTTCCGCACCCTCGAAAACGACGTGCAGCTGCCGAAGCGAAATGCCGAGCTCCCTTGCCACCGTGGCAGGCGTCAGGTTCTGCCTTGATTTCTTGCGCATCATGATGTCCTGGGCCGCATAACAAAGTCCGGTGCGGAGTGCGGCTCGCACTTCCGGCATGGCGGGCGAAAGGCGTCCGCGCGCCGTCATGGCAAGCCGCGCGACATGCGCCACATCACGAGCGGGATCGATGAGCCTGCCATGCTCGGCATTCAGCGCATTAAAGAGCGCCCGAAACGGCCGGGAAAATGCGGTATTGTCGCCATAACGCGTCGCAAACAGGTCATCGGCCGTCTGGCCAAGCATGACCTCGTCGTCGACGGGGATCTTGAGCATCTTATAGTGAAAATCCGCCTCGCCGCCCGGTATCGCGTCATAGGGCAAATCCGAATAGTTGATGGTGATATCGCCGCCGCTGACGGAATGGACCCGGTCTCTGCCGGCATGTAACAGCCCAGACCCTGTCACCTGCAGGCCGATGCAGAGGCTGTTGCCGGCAATGCGGGCGATATCGGCCTGCGTGCGGTTGACCCGATAGGAGGAAGCGCGCATCTCGCTCACGACGGCGCCGGCAATGGCGCGCGCCTGAAACGAACCCTTGAAGCTGTGGCGACGATCCGGCGCAAGCTCGATCGTCACGCCGAACAGGCTTTTGCCGCGCACTTCGCGCCATTGATCGAAGCGATGCTCGGGCAGAAAATCCTCGGTTGCGAAGCGGATGATGGTGTTCGTGACGTCCTCCTCCCCGATGATCCCGGCCCCGGCGGCTTATTTTTCCGTCGCGCGAAATTGCAGATGAACGAGTGGATAGGGCCGTCCCTGCCCGTCGAGATCGGAACGTCCCGTCGGTTCGAAACCGAGCTTGCGATAAAAGCCCATGGCCTGCGCATTCTGTTCGTTGACATCGGTGGTCAGCGCCGGATGCGCTGCGAGCGCCGCCTGCACGAGCGCGCTTCCGATCCCTTTGCCATGATGGCCCGGATCGATGAAAAGCGCCTCCATATGCCCTTCATGCAGAAACATGAAGCCAATCGGCTGATCCGACGCATCGACCGCGAGTGTCAAAGGGACCTGCGGAAGAAAAGCCTTAACTTCGTCCTCGATTGCGATGCGATCTTCGGCGCGAAGGAAACCATGGGTGGCGTCAACGGCCTTGCGCCATATCTCAAGGATGCGGCCCGTGTCGCGAGTGTCGGAAGTGCGAAGTGTAATCATGGCTTTCCCTTAGCAATTACCGGCTTTTCGCGCCATGGGGGTGATTCTGATCTTTCTCAAAAAGTGTTTTTTCATCTGCTGAATTACCCTTCGAAGCCCGGCGATTTGGCTGTGCATATTCCCTTCGATTTCTAAGGCCGACAATTTTCGTGAAAAAAGCACTTGCAAAAGGCGTGTTAAAAAAAATAGATAAAACCGAGTTCTATCTATTTATTTTAATCGAGAGGCCGCCAAATGGATCAGATTGTCGCGCAAATGGAGCCGGATATCGTGTCGACTCCCGTCATTGAAGCGGATACGTCACTCGCAGAAGCAAAAATTATCTATAATTTACCATTTAACGATCTTCTCTTCCGCGCACAGCAGGTGCATCGTCGTCATTTCGATGCCAATGCCATTCAGATGAGCCGGCTTTTATCCATCAAGACTGGCGGCTGCCCGGAGGATTGCAGCTATTGCAGCCAGTCCGCCCGCAATCCGACGGGTCTGAAGGCCTCCAAGCTGATGGAGGTGGAGCGGGTGCTGGCCGAGGCGCGCAAGGCGAAGGAGGGCGGGGCGACGCGGTATTGCATGGGGGCGGCATGGCGCAATCCCAAGGAGCGCGACATGGAAGCGGTGGTGGCCATGGTCGAAGGCGTCAAGGCGCTCGGCATGGAAACCTGCATGACGCTCGGCATGCTGACGCCGGAACAGTCCGAACGGCTCGCCGATGCCGGGCTCGATTATTACAATCACAACGTCGACACATCGGAACGGTTCTATTCGCAGATCATCACCACCCGCACCTTCGAGGACCGGCTGGAAACGCTCGCCAATGTCCGTGATGCCGGCATAAAGGTTTGCGCAGGCGGCATTCTCGGCATGGGGGAGACGGTCGATGACCGTATTTCGATGCTGGTGACGCTCGCCAATCTGCCGGTCCCGCCGGAAAGCGTGCCGATCAATATGCTGATCCCGATCCCCGGCTCGAAGCTTGCCAATGCCGATCCGGTCGACCCGATCGATTTCGTCCGCAGCATTGCGCTTGCGCGCATCCTGATGCCAACGTCGCATGTGCGACTTTCCGCCGGACGCACGGAAATGAGCGATGAGACGCAGGCGCTCTGTTTTCTGGCCGGGGCCAATTCCATCTTCATTGGCGAGACGCTGCTGACGGCGGATAATCCGGGTGAGGATCACGATACGGCGCTGTTCCGGCGGCTGGGTCTGAAGCCGATGGAATTGCAGCCTGCGGAGGCGGGAGGGTGCCGGTGACCGTTTCGGCGCTCTCTCCCTATGAAGCGAAGCTTGCCGGCCTGCGCCGCAAATCGCGGCTGCGCGCGCTCTCCCCTCAGGAGGGGATCGACTTCACCTCCAACGATTATCTGGGGCTTGCCGATGCGCCCCGGCTGAAGGCAGCGATTGCCGCCGCGATCGACCGGGGCGTGCCCGTCGGAGCCGGTGGCTCGCGGCTGCTGCGCGGTAACCATCCGGAACATGAGGCGCTTGAAGCGGAGGCGGCGATGTTCTTCGGTTCCGAAAGAACGATCTATTTCGGCAGCGGATTTGCCGCCAATGTCGCGCTTTTCTCTGCCTTGCCGCTTCGGGACGATCTCGTGCTTCACGATGAACTGATCCATGCCAGCGTGCATGATGGCATTGCGGCGGGCAAGGCGAATGCGGTCGCCGTGTCGCATAATCAGGTCGAGGCATTTGAGCGGGAAATAAACCGCTGGCGACAGGCGGGCGGCAAAGGTCGACCGTGGATCGCGGTGGAAAGCCTTTATTCCATGGATGGAGATTGCGCGCCGCTTGCGGCCCTTGCCGATCTCGCCGAGAAACACGAAGGCGTCCTTGTCGTCGACGAGGCCCATGCCACTGGCGTGTTTGGCCCCGGCGGGCGTGGCTTTGCTGCGGAACTGGAGGGTCGGGACAATGTGGTGGCGCTGCACACCTGCGGCAAGGCACTTGGCCTCTCCGGTGCGCTTTTGAGCCTGCCTGCGATTCTTGCCGATTATCTCACCAACCGAGCCCGCGGTTTCATCTATTCGACCGCCCCGTCGCCGCTGATGGCGGCGGCGATGCGGGAGGCCTTGCGGATCGTCACCGACGAATCCTGGCGGCGCACGCGGCTGAAAGAGTTGATGAACTTTGCCGGCGAACAATTGCATGCCCGGCTTGGTATGGCACCCAGCGGCTCGCAGATCTTGCCGGTGATGATCGGTGACAATGCCCGTGCGCTGCGGATTGCCGCGCGTATGCGGGATGGCGGTTTCGACGTCAGGGCAATCCGCCCGCCGACGGTGCCGGAAGGCACGGCGCGCCTGCGCATCTCCATCACGCTCAATGTCGATGAGAACCAGATCGCCACCATGATCGGGCGGCTTGCCCTGGTTATGGAGGAAGGACAATGAGCCTTCGTTTCGTCGTTTCCGGCACCGATACGGGTATTGGCAAGACGGTTTTTTCCGCCGCGCTCACCCATGCCCTGCAGGCATATTACTGGAAACCGGTGCAATCCGGCCTCGATGAAGAGACCGATAGCGAAGTGGTTGAGCGGCTGGGCGGCGTATCCCGCGCACGCATCCTGCCGGAAGCCTATCGGCTGAAAATGCCAGCCTCACCGCATCTTTCGGCCCGACTTGAAGGCGTGACGATCGACCCCGAACGTCTGATTCCGCCGGAAACGGACGGGCCGCTGGTGATCGAAGGGGCGGGCGGCCTGCTGGTGCCGCTGACCGACAAATTGCTGTTCGCCGATATTTTCGCCCGCTGGCGAACTCCGCTGATCCTGTGCGCCAGAACCTCACTCGGCACCATCAACCACACGCTGCTGTCGCTTGAGGCCCTGCGGCAAAGGGCAATTCCGGTCCACGGTGTGGTTTTCATCGGCGACGAGAACCGGGAAAATCAGCGCATCATCGCCGATATTGGCGGTGTCCGTTCGCTTGGCCGGTTGCCGCGCCTGCCGGAGATGAGCGCCGAGACGCTCCACCAGACATTCGCCCAACAATTTGATCTCGCTGATTTTCTGGAGGCGCCGGCATGAGCCGTTCCCCTGTCTGGCATCCTTTCACCCAGCATGGGCTGGAACCGCCGATGAAACGCATTGTCTCGGCGGAAGGCGCCTTTCTGGTCGATGAGGATGGCAAGCGGCTGTTCGATGCCATCTCATCCTGGTGGGTCATCACCCACGGCCACCGGCACCCGGCAATCATGGCAGCCATTCGCGCCGCGACCGAGGCACTAGACCAGATCATCTTCGCCGAATTCTCGCATGAACCGGCCGAAACGCTGGCGAAAGGGCTGATCGAGCGCGCTCCTGCCGGGTTGGAACATGTATTTTATTCCGATAGCGGCTCGACCTCGGTGGAAGTGGCGCTGAAAATGGCGCTCGGTTATTTTCACAATCGCGGGGAAAAGCGCGACCGCATCGTGGTCATGGAGCACGGCTATCATGGGGATACGATCGGCACCATGTCGACGGGTGAGCGCGGCGTGTTCAATGCCGCTTATGAAGCGCTGCTTTTTGGTGTCGACCGGCTCGCTTTTCCAGAACATGGCGGCGAGCAGGAGACGCTCGACATGTTCGAGAGTTACTGCCGTTCGGGCCGCATTGCCGCCCTGCTCATCGAGCCGCTGGTTCTCGGCTCCGGTGGCATGAAGATTTACGGCGCGGAGGTTCTGACCGGGCTGAAGCAGATCGCCGAACGTTACGGCTGCCTGCTCATAGCCGATGAGGTGATGACGGGCTGGGGCAGAACGGGAACCATCTTCGCCTGTGAACAGGCCGGGATTTCACCGGATATTCTATGCACTTCCAAGGGGCTTACCGGCGGTTCGCTGCCGCTTGCGGCAACGCTGTGCAGCGGAGACATCTTCGACGCGCATTTTTCAACCGATCGCCGCAAGACGTTTTTCCATTCAAGTTCCTACACCGCCAACCCGATCGCCTGCGCCGCCGCCGTTGCCAATCTGCAGGTCTGGCGCGATGAGCCCGTAGCGCAGCGCATCGGGCAACTGCAAGAAACCCTGCAAAACAACCTCGGGCGTTTTGCGGGGGACAGGCGTTTCACCAATATTCGCCAGGCGGGAACCATAGCGGCGCTCGACCTCGCGGTGCCCTCCGGCGGTTATCTCGCCGAGGCCGGCCCGCGCATGCGGAAACTCTTCCGGGAGCGTGGGCTCATCATCCGCCCGCTCGGCAACGTCATCTATCTGATGCCGCCCTATTGCACGACGGCGCAGGACCTGGCCCACGTCTTCGACGCCATTGATGAAGTGGCCGCGATCGTGACCGAGGCCATGCCGGCAAATTCCCGTGCCGCCTGGATCGCGTAAGCCGGACATCCGCTTTTTCAAGAATTTCCGAAAGGCCTGACAATGCAGACACGTTCTTCCCGCATGGCCGGTTTCGGACATGCCGTCCCGGCGCGATGTGTCGGCAATGCCGAGATTGAGACGCGTCTTGGGCTGGAAGCGAGCTGGATCGAGCGGCGGACAGGCATCCGGACACGCTATTGGGCCGAAGAGGGCGAGACGTTAAGCGGCCTTGCGGCAAGAGCCGGGCGCATGGCGCTGGAGGACGCGAAACTTGGCTCTGAGGACATCGCCCTGACATTGCTGGCGACGTCAACTCCAGACCACCTTCTGCCACCTTCCGCACCATTGCTCGCCCATCAGCTGGGTCTGACACGCTCCGGCGCAATCGATCTTGCCGGTGCCTGCTCCGGTTTTCTTTATGCGCTCACCCTTGCGGATGGTTTTGTCCGCACCCACGGCCGCGCGGTACTCGTCGTCGCCGCCAATATTTTAAGCCGCCGCATCAATCCGGCGGAAAGGGCGAGCGCGGTTCTGTTCGCCGATGCCGCCGGGGCCGTCGTGCTTGCCCCGTGCCGGGACGCGCAACGCGGACTTCTCTCCGCCGATCTCGTTTCTGATGGCAGCGGTTACGACCTTATCCAGATAGCGGCTGGTGGCAGCAGCCAGCCTTTTTCCGCTGGGATGCCCGCCGAAGATGCCCTGATGACGATGCGGGATGGCCGGGAAGTCTTCTCCCGCGCCGTGGCCATGATGACGCAGACTTCACAGCAGGTGCTGCAACAGGCCGGAATTGAAGCAGCCAGTATCGACCGTTTCGTTCCGCATCAGGCCAATGCACGCATGTTCGATGCCGTCTGCGGCAATCTCGGCATTGACCGGCAAAAAACGGTGCGCACGATCGAGACTTTCGGTAATTCGTCCGCTGCCACCATTCCGCTTTCGCTTTCGGTTGCCAATGCTGAAAGACGCTTTGTTGAGGGAGAGACGCTGTTATTGACTGCGGCAGGGGCGGGCCTGACCGGAGGTGCAGTTATTTATCGAGTTTAAGCCAACTCAAAAAACGACAGGCCGCATCGCGTGAACGGGGCTGCGCATGTCATTGCGGCCCCGCTGCTTTTCGTCATAGTCTCAAAGTAAACCGGGAGGCTGCCATTGAACCTCGATGAAAAAGAACATGATGCAACACAGCCAAGACGCCCAATCTGGCCGTGGCTGCTGCTGGCGGTTCTGACGCTTTTGGCCATTTACGCCTATACAGAAGTGACAGCGATGATCGATGACACCGTCAGGCTCTGGAACGACCTCGTGCAACTATTCTGGTGGATCGTCCCGGACCAGCCGTCATAATGCGCAATGCCGGATATTTCGGCACTTCGGTCTGTCTAATTTCTTGATTTGATGGATGAAGAAGATTGGCTGGGGAACCTGGATTCGAACCAAGATTAACGGAGTCAGAGTCCGTCGTTCTACCATTGAACTATTCCCCAAAAGCCCGAAGCGCGTTGCCGCGTTCGCTTTGGTGGGTCGTCATATAGATGATTTATTGCGGCGCGCAAGTCGAAAAAATCGAAAAATGCGTTTTCACCGCTCTTTTGCGTTTCGTCTGTTGATTACAGCCGCGCACGGGTGGAGCGCGGGGTGGAGAGCAGAATGCTTGTCTCGCTGCCGGTGATGCCGGGCACGAGGCGGATGCGGCGCAGCACCGCGTCGAAATCGCTGAGCGTCGCGGCGTTGAGTTCCACGATCAGATCCCAGCGCCCATTGGTGGTGTGGATTTCGGATATTTCCGGGAAGCCGCCAAGCGTGCGGATGACGCGGTCCGTCACATGGCCTTCAATCTCGATCATCATGATGCCGCGGATTGCTGCCTCCACGGCATCGGCGCGCAGGATGACGGTGTAACCGATGATGGTGCCGTCATTTTCCATTTTTTCGATATGCGACCGCACCGTCGCGCGCGAAGTCGCCGTCTCGATCGCCAGATCGGAAATGCTGCGTCTGCCATTGTGCCGCAAAAGGGTCACGAGCCGTTCGTCGAGAATATCCATACATAGCCATTCTGAGAAATAGATTTTACCAAACTGATAGCCTTCTTCGATAAGATTGCCAATATTTGATGTTCATTCCGCCATGTCTCTGTGGTCTATTGAGGGTCGATTGAAAAGCGAGGGTTCAAATGGATATCAGGCTGATCGGTGCGCCGTTGCAAATCGGTGCCGGGCAACTGGGATGTGAGATGGGGCCGAGTGCCTATCGCATCGCCGGTCTCACACGCGCTCTCGAAGATCTGGGCCATCGCGTGGTTGATACCGGCAATGTGACGCCAGCGCCGCTCAAGGAATTTTCCCACCCCAATCCAGCGGTGCATCATCTCGCTGAGACTGTGGCCTGGACCGAGGCGCTGACGGACGCCGCCTATCGCGAGAGCGCTTCGGCCGTGCCGATCTTTCTTGGCGGCGACCATGCGATCTCGGCCGGAACGGTTGCCGGCATGGCGCGCCGGGTGGCCGAAAGCGGCCGTCCGTTTTTCGTGCTCTGGCTCGATGCCCATACTGATTATCACACGCTGGAAACGACGCGCAGCGGCAATCTGCATGGTACGCCGGTCGCCTATTTCAGCGGCCGCGACGGGTTTGCGGGTTATTTCCCACCTTTGTCCCATGCGGTTCCCGAAGAAAATATCGGCATGATCGGTATCCGCAGCGTTGATCCGGCCGAGAGGGCGGCGCTGGAAAAAAGCGGCATCACCGTTCACGACATGCGCTCCATAGACGAACATGGCGTGGCCGTGCTGTTGCGCGCATTCCTGGCGAAGGTGCAGGCGGCAAACGGCCTGCTGCATGTCAGTCTCGATGTCGATTTCCTTGAGCCTTCGATTGCCCCTGCGGTCGGCACCACGGTTCCGGGGGGCGCGACATTCCGTGAGGCGCATCTGGTGATGGAAATGCTGCATGATAGCGGGCTGGTGTGCAGTCTCGATCTGGTGGAGCTCAATCCGTTCCTCGACGAGCGCGGCAGGACCGCAACCCTGATGGTCGATCTCGCGGCCAGCCTCATGGGCAAGCGGGTCATGGACCGCCCCACGCGGGCCGGCTGAAAGGGGTTATCCGATGACGGCAATACCGAACCTCAATATCGTGCCTTTCGTCAGCGTCGATCACATGATGAAACTCGTGCTTCGGGTGGGGATAGATACGTTCCTGCGTGAGCTTGCGGATGTGGTGGAGGAAGATTTCCGCCGCTGGGAAAGCTTCGACAAGACGCCACGTATCGCCTCGCATTCCAAGGAGGGCGTCATCGAGTTGATGCCCACCAGTGACGGGACGCTTTACGGCTTCAAATATGTCAACGGCCATCCGAAAAACATGAAGGAAGGCCGCCAGACGGTGACGGCATTCGGCGTGCTTTCCGATGTCGGCAACGGTTATCCGCTGCTTCTGACCGAAATGACGATCCTGACGGCGCTGCGCACCGCCGCCACCTCCGCCGTCGCTGCAAAACATCTCGCCCGTAAAAATGCCCGCTCGATGGCCATTATCGGCAATGGTGCGCAGAGCGAGTTTCAGGCGCGCGCCTTCAAGGCCATTCTTGGCATCGATACGGTGCGGCTTTTCGATATCGACTGCTCGGCCAGTGAAAAATGCGCCCGCAATCTTGCCGGGCAGGGCTTCACCATCGAGATTTGCGATAGCGCGCAAAGCGCGGTGGAAGGTGCCGATATCATCACCACCGTCACGGCCGACAAGCAATATGCAACGATCCTCACCGACAACATGGTTGGTCCCGGCATTCACATCAATGCCGTTGGCGGCGATTGTCCCGGAAAGACGGAATTACACCGGGATATTCTGCTGCGATCGGATATTTTCGTCGAATACCCGCCGCAGACGCGCATCGAAGGCGAAATCCAGCAATTGCCGGCGGACTATCCCGTTACCGAGCTTTGGCAGGTCATGACCGGGGAAAAACAGGGGCGGGTAAGCGACAGGCAGATCACGCTCTTCGACAGCGTCGGTTTTGCGACCGAGGATTTTTCGGCGCTGCGTTATGTGCGCTCGAAACTGGCAGCGACCGGGCTTTATACCGAGCTTGACTTGCTGGCCGATCCGGACGAGCCGCGCGACCTGTTCGGAATGCTGCTGCGTTGCGAGGCGGCTCTCGTCTAAGGGGGTGTCCGGCGCGGACGACGTTAGTCCGCCTGCCGGCGTTCCTTCCGGCCGACCACATGTTCGCGCCAGATGGTGAAGAGACCGGCGGCAATCACGATCGCTGCGCCCAGAACCATATTCGACGTCACGACCTCGCCGTAGACGGTGACGCCGATGATCGAGACAAGCACCAGCTGGTAATAGGAAAAGGGCTGTACCGAGGCTGCATCCGCCAGTTCGAATGCCTTGATCAGGCAATAATGGCCGCTCATGCCGGTAATGCAGAGCGCCAGCATCCATCCCCAGTCCTGCGGTGCGATGCTTACCCAGTAAAACGGGCCGACCAGCGTCAGTGCTGCCGCACCGGCCACGCCGGTATAAAAAAAGCTCGTCATCGCTGAGTCGCTCTTGCTGCCGAGGCGGGTCAGGACGCTATAAAGCGCAAGCATGAAGACGGCGACAAAGGTGATCAGCAGGCTGTTGTCGAAACCCTCGCCATCCGGCTTCAGGATGACGAGAACGCCGATGAAGCCGACGAAAATGGCGCACCAGCGCCGCCAGCCCACATGTTCTCCCAGCAATGGCACGGAAAGAGCCGCAACGATCAGCGGGGCGGAGGCGAGGATGGAATGGCTGTGCGCCAGCCCGACAACGGCAAAGGTGAAGATGGAAAAAACGATCTGAACGGCAAGCAGGACGCCGCGGCTTATTTGCAGCCACGGACGGTTGGCCATGACGGCGCCACGGATGCCGCCAGAAGATCTTGCAGCCATCAGCAGAACGAAGACGGCGAAGGCCCAGTATCGCAGCATGGCGACGAAGACGGGCGGATAGAAGGTGCCCAGGTGTTTCGATATGCCATCCTGCGCCGCAAAGATCGTGAAGGCGACAAGCGCATAAAGATAACCGGTCTTGTGAGATGGCATAAGAAACCGTCGGGATGTTGCCGGCGAAATCGGCGTGAATGAGGTGATAGCCGCCATATGTTACGGCCGCATCTTGTCAGACAACCTTATTTTCCGAATGGCTGCTATGCAAGTGCGGTGGCTGCCTTTTTCAAGGCAGGTTGCCGGCTGGATGTATTGTCGTGTCAGAGGATTCATAGCCTATGATCGCCGGCTGCCGTCCTGGATTGGGCTTTTCCCGACAACCTCCGCTCCGTCATCCTCGGGCTTGACCAGAGGATCCATAAACGTCGAAACCCTGGACCCTCGGGTCAAGCCCGAGGGTGACGTTGAGACTGGCGAAACATTGCCGCCGCCATTGGCGGGGACCTGGTAAAATGTGCTGTCCGCCGTCAGCGATTGCGCGGCGGACAGGATGTTCAGAATACGCTGCGGCTTAAGCAGTCGGCAGCCTTCAGCCGATCGTCACGGCCGTCTTCGAAGTCGCGGATTTCAACGCGGCGTCAGCCAGTTTCAACGCGATCAGGCCATCCTTGATGGAGGGTGCCGGTGCGACATTGTTTTCGATGCTATCGATGAAAGCGGTGATTTCCGCAGCATAGGCTGCCGTATAACGCGTCATGAAGAAATCATGCAGCGGCGGACGGGTGTAGCCTTCGGCATTGGCGATTTCGATGGAGACAGGCCGCTGGTTTTCAGCCGCTGCCGAACCGAGCGAACCATGCACCTCGATACGCTGATCGTAACCATAGGTCGCGCGCCGCGAATTCGAGATGATCGCCTGCCTGCCGCTCTTCGTCGTCAGGATGATGCTGGCGCTGTCGAAATCGCCAAGTGCACCGATCTCGAGATTGACGAGAACGGAACCTGTTGCGAACACGCTTTCCACTTCCTCGCCTAGCAGGAACCGGGCCATGTCGAAATCATGAATGGTCATGTCACGGAAAATACCGCCGGAAACCTTGATATATTCGGCAGGCGGCGGGCCGGGATCGCGGCTGGTAATGGTCACCATTTCAACCTTGCCGATGCGGCCATCCTCTATTGCCTTGTGCACGGCCTGGAAATGCGGATCGAAACGCCGGTTGAAACCGAGCATCACCTTCGCGCCGGTTTCTTCAACCACCTTGGCGCAGGCTTCCGCGCGGGCAACATCCAGATCAACGGGCTTTTCGCAGAAGATGGCCTTGCCGGCGCGGGCGAAACGCTCGATCAGATCGGCATGGGTGTTTGTCGGCGTGCAGATGATGACGGCGTCGATCGTCTTGTCGGCCAGAACCTCGTCGATCGTGCTGACCTTGCACTGCGCTTCGCGGGCGATTGCTTCCGCAGCGCCGGCCATGGCGTCCACGACGGCAACCAGCTTCGCGCGGCTGTCGGTGGTAATCGCCTTGGCGTGGACCTTGCCGATCCGTCCAGCGCCGAGCAGTGCCAATTTCGTAACCATCTTTCCTCCGGTTCCTCACACCCGTCCCTCACTCCCGGAAAGACAGAATATGAACGCAAACAATGTTTCGATATGGAATATATGTTCCATTTTGCTAGATCGACATCGGAGGCGTGTCAAGCGTTTTGACGATGGTTGAGGCGGCCGAAATCATTCCGCGACGGCCACTCGCTACGGACGGCCGCTGCGGTGAAAAAAACAAAACGGGAGGCGTTGAAAGCCGGTGGGGCAATCAGTCGACGGAAGGCGCCGTAACCGTATTTTGGGGAAGCGCATAAACCTCGACCGGGGTTTCGAGGCCGCGCAGCAGCCATGGCCCCAGATTTTCCAGCTTGTCCCGATATCCGGCCATACGGACGAAGTCCTCGGAAAAAAGCACGCTGCGGCCGGTTTCTTTCGTCAGGGTTTCAAGCCGCGAGGCGATGTTCACGGCGGGGCCGATGACGGTGAAATCGAGACGGGTTTTGGAACCGATATTGCCGTACATGACATCGCCGACATGGACGCCGATGCCGTAGCCCAGAGGATCGTGGCCCTTCTGGCAATTGATTTCGTTAAGCGCGACGAGGCTTTTCTGTGCGCTTGCAATGGCTTTCAGCAGGTTTTCACAGGCCTGCGGATCGCTGAGCGGAAAAACCGCCAGCAGCCCGTCGCCCATGAATTTCAGGATTTCCCCGCCGAACTCCTCGATCGGATCGCACATGGCGTCGAAATAGCCGTTCAGAAGTTCGATGACGTCGTCGCGCGGCCAGAGGTCGGAAATATGGGTAAAGTTGCGCAGGTCGCAGATCAGGATCGCTGCACCCACCGTCATGCCGCTGCCGCGTGTCGTTGCGCCATTGAGGATTTTTTCGCCCGCATGGGGACCCACATAGGTCTCCAGCAGCGTGCGCGTCATGCGGTTCTTCAGGCGTATTTCGCTCACCAGCGCGAGCGCCGGCAGCAGGTTTTTCAAGGCGAGGATTTCCGCTTCCGTAAAGCCGCCCGCCCGGTCACTGGAAAAAGTCGCGACATGGCGCTTGCCGAACGTATGTTCGATTGGCCACGCCAGATAATCCGTCAACCCGTCGGCCCGCAACTCCTCATAGATCGTATAGCCGGTTTCATCGTCCCCCTCATCATCCAGGCGGAGGCGAATCTCTGTGGCCCCCTGATGGATGTCATTGATGGGGCTGTTCAGATATTCCGGCGTACTTTCCGAGCCATAGCCATAGGTGGCGATGTCGGCGGACGACATGCCGGCTTTCCACAAAATCCGCGCGCCAAGCCATTGCGGATGACGAATGCGGAAAGCGAGCACGCCGCGGGCGACGGAAACGCCGCTTGCCCGCAACCTGCTGCAAAGCTCGACGAAAATCTCGTCGATAAAGCGTTCATCCTTCGTGCCGGTGATGAGCCAGTCGAGAATTTCCGTTTTCTCCGCCGGCCACAATTCATCCAAAGCTGAAGAAACCCGTTCTTCGGTGTCGAGATTAAATGTCATGGCAGGATTCCGGAGGTTGTTGCTGCTCTCGTGCGGGCGGGCCAGATGCGGAGCATGGCCCGTGCGGACAACATGTGGTGCCGGGTAACGGAAATGTTAAGAGAGCGGTCCGGAAAATGTTCGCAAGGGCTGCCAATGCTCAGCCGCGCGCGCCGCCCGGATATTCGTGTGAACATCGTCCCCGGCGGCGCTGAAAGTTGCTGTGATCGTTCTGAACGATCAGATTACGGTTTCTACGGGAATATGCAGGGCGGCGGCAACACGCCTGATGCGGAGCGGATCGCTGTCCGTGCCGTCTTCCAGGGCGCGAATTTCGCTGGTTGTCAGGCCGCAGGTTATTGCAAGCTGCTCGACGGTATAACCGGCGAGATTGCGAGCGGTCAGAACCTTTCTGGCAAAAGGAGCATCTGTTTCTTGATCTGAATCGGGTTGTGAGACTGAAATTGTCATTTGCATCTCCCTCATGATGGACACTTTAATGCGGGCGGCAGAAAAAAGTTGCCGGACCGAATGCGACCGCGTTGCCGGAGAATAAGTTGGTGCTGCAACGCAGCGAGGAACATAGACGCTTCGTCCACCTACGCAATAGTTAAATTTTGTTACGATTCGTGATCGCCGCATTCCCGAGGCATTTTTCAGTTATGAAAAGGGGCGGATAAAACGTGTGTTTGCCGTGTCACGCAGGCCTTTAAGGGTGGCTGGCTTACAGCATGCCCCAGGCGCGGAAACGGCCGCGGCCGGTAACTTCCCGCAATTCCAGCTGATTGGCGAGCCCGATTGCGCCCTGTGGCGTGGTGCCGAGTTCCTTGACGATCATCGCCGCCGAGACCACCGGCCGGGAGACCACAAGCTCCACCAGTTCGGGCAGACGCGAGGAAGATCGCCGGCCGGCCAGCTTGCGCATCATGCGCTCGCGCGCATGGGTCAGCCTGTCATGTTCCTTCATGCTGGCGAATGCTGCTTCATAAAAGCTGTCGAGAAGGGCGAGGAGGCGCTGCGTCTGGTTTCTGGCGTGCCGCCGCTCGCGTGGAACGGCGCGAAGGCCGGCGCTGAGCGCCGGCAGATGATCGGGAGAGACAGCTCCGTCGCGCAGAAAAGCCGCCGCCAGCAGCCTGCCCAGCCATGGACTGCGCTGCAGGACCTCGATCATGTTCCAGGCATCCAGCAGGATTGCGGTGCGCAGGATCGTCGGCAGTTCCTCCGTCTGGCTGTGGACCTGCCGCCATTCCTTCAGCCTTTCCTCCTCATCCCAGTCGGGATCGTTGACCATCGGATGGGCCTCTTCCCTATGTGCCGCAGGCGCAAGCGTCGTGCCGGCGGTGATGGCGTTCAGCGTTGCGGCGCTTCGCGCCAGCAACGCGTCCAGCTCAGAAAAAGCCCCGTCCAGCGGCGTCTCTCCATCCGTTTCCGCCTCTTCGCTGTTGGATTGAGCGACCGCTTTACTCGCAAATGCCGTCTCGTCGGCGGCAATTGCCATCTTGCCGCGCAGGCGGGAAAGACCCTGCGCAGTGAAGGCCCAGCCGGTCGCATTGGAAAAGATCAATCGCCTCGAGCGCAGGATGCGGTGCGCCGCCGTCATCTCGTGGGTTGGCGCCCGCACGTCCATATGGGCGTCATGCAGAACAAGATCTTCCATATGGACGAGTTCGCCATCCACCCACATGGATGAAATGGCATCGGTAAAATCCTGTCTTTCGATGAAGCCCTGTTTCATCGGCGAGCGGCTGATCCGCTCGTCCAGCCGCGCCAGTGCCTCGCCCGCGCGGGCGGCGGGTATGAGAAGCTTTTCGATCTGGACGTCGGATATATCGTAAATCATTGATATTTTTTAGTTTGAGCAAAGGCGGGTGACAAGATCGATAACAGGTCTCTGGTTTTGCTGTCGCGGCATCGGTTTTAAAACATGCCGAACTTCACAGTACCCGAACACCAAAAATCGCGATAATATCCACCCCTATCGTCATTACGCCCGTCATATTGCGATGCGGCATAAGCTTGCGCATTGCAATATGACGGGTATATACCCCCACCGAGAGCGACAAATTATCACACCTTCCTTTCGCCCTTCCATCTCCCAGACGAAGATGAATTGGAGTTAAACCGTGAATATTATGGCAAATGGTCCTGCCACGGCACCGGACCAGAAAACCCGTTTGAAATCCATTATCGGCGGATCTGCTGGCAACCTCGTTGAATGGTACGACTGGTACGTCTATTCGGCCTTCACCCTTTATTTCGCGCCGGTGTTTTTCCCTTCCGGAAACCAGACTGCCGAATTGTTGAGCGCAGCTGCCGTTTTTGCCGTCGGATTTCTGATGCGCCCCATCGGCGCATGGTTCATGGGAACCTATGCCGACCGCAAGGGCCGCAAGGCCGGCCTGACACTGTCGGTCACGCTGATGTGTCTCGGCTCGCTGCTGATTGCCATCACCCCCGGCCATGACGCGATCGGCATCGCAGCCCCTGCCATTCTGGTTTTCGCCCGCCTTCTGCAGGGCATCAGCGTCGGCGGCGAATATGGCGCGAGCGCGACTTACCTCAGTGAAATGGCCGGCAAGAACCGCCGAGGCTTCTTCTCCAGCTTTCAGTATGTGACGCTGATTTCCGGTCAGCTTCTGGCGCTGGCGGTGCTTCTGGTGCTGCAGCGGGTTTTGACTCCGGAACAGCTCAGCGCCTGGGGCTGGCGCATCCCCTTCTTCATCGGTGGCCTTCTTGCGATTGCGGTGTTTTATATCCGTCGTGGTCTTGTCGAGACGCAGTCCTTCGAAAATGCCAAGGCGGGTGAGGCGGACAAGCCGAAATCCAGCGGATGGGCGCTGTTCAAGCACTATCCGAGGGAAGCGATGATGGTCATGGCGCTGACATCAGGCGGCACGCTCGCCTTTTACGCCTACACGACCTATCTGCAGAAATTCCTCGTCAATACGTCCGGCTTCAGCAAGGAAAGTGCGACCGAAATCACCACGGCAGCCCTCTTCGTCTTCATGCTGTGCCAGCCGATCGCCGGTGCGCTCTCCGACAAGGTCGGCCGCAAGCCGCTGATGGTGGGCTTCGGCATTCTCGGCACGCTGTTCACCTATCTGATCTTCAGCACGCTGGCGACGACGACCGATCCGATCATGGCTTTCGCTCTCGTTCTGGTCGGCCTGTTGATCGTCACCGGCTACACCTCCATCAATGCCGTGGTGAAGGCGGAGATGTTCCCCGCCCATATCCGCGCGCTCGGTGTGGCTTTGCCCTATGCGTTGGCGAACACCATATTTGGTGGAACGGCGGAATTCGTGGCGCTGAAGTTCAAGCAGATCGGCCACGAAAACTGGTTCTTCTGGTATGTGACGATCATGATCGCGCTGTCGCTGGTGGTTTATGTGAAGATGCGCGATACGCGCGATCACAGCCATATCCACGAGGATTGAGCCGCTGTAATCCAGACGAAAAAAGCCCCGCCAATCCTGGCGGGGCTTTTTGTTTTCAGCGCATTCAGGCGGCTTCGACCGGAAGAACGATGCGGGCTTCGAACCCGTCCTGTCTGCCCGGTGCCGGAGAGGAGAGCACCAGCTCTCCGCCCGTTTGCTCCACCAGGCTCTTGACGATGGCAAGGCCAAGCCCGGTGCCATCCGCTTTGGTCGGGCCTCGGGCAAAACGTGTCGTCAGTTTCGGCAGCAGCGCCCTGTCGATTGCCGGTCCGGAATTGATGACGCGGATTGTCCCGTCCTCTTCGGCGAATATCTGTACCGGGCTTCCCGCCGGGCTGTGGATCAGGGCGTTTTCCAGAAGGTTGCGGATGATGATGCCGAAGCCATCCGCGCCGATCTTGCAATTCATGCCGCCTTCGCAGCGATTGGTGAAGCGAATGCGGGATGTGCCGATCGCCGTCCTGCTCATGTCGTCGATGACGAGTTCGAGCACGGGGATAAGATCGCTCGTGGTGTCGGTCACGCCGATCCTTGCTTCGGCGCGTGACATCTGAAGAAGTTTTTCGGCAAGATGGCCGAGGTGCTGCAGGGATTTTTCGATATTTTCCACGCGCGGGGCAAGTTCCGGTGGAATATCGGCACGCAACCGCTGCGCCTGCGCCAGCGCCCCGGCAATGGGGGTGCGCAATTCATGGGCGCTGTTGGCGGTAAATTCCCGCTCCGCCTCGATTGCCGATCGCAGCCGTCCGAGAAGGAGATTGACCGAACGGGCGATGGGATGGAGTTCGGCCGGAAAGGGCTGTGTTTCCAGCGGTGCAAGATTGCCGCCGTCCTTTCTGCCGATCTCGTCGCGAAGGGTCTGTATCGGCTGCAGGGTTCTGCGCACGACGACGATGACGGCGAAGATGCTGGCGGGGATGAGGATGAGGACGGGCAGCAAGAGCGCGCTGCCGGCTTCTTCTATCGCCTCGCGCCTGTTGGCAAAGGCATCGGCGACCTGAAGGAAATATTCCCCGTCCGGCGTCGCCACCGTATAGATGCGCTGCGTGGCCGTTTCGGAAAAGCCGGGTTCGAGCGAGGCCTCGAAAGGCTCCGTCGAACTGTCATGCGAATGCAGCACGACCTGTCCTTCCGGGTCGCGCACTTGATAGGTGAGATATTCGGCACCTTCCGCCGAGGGGTTGAGCTTTCGCGAGGCGGGGGCCGTGTTGTTTTCCCTGAGGTCGTCGGCCAGAAGCGGCAGCAGCCTTTCGGCCGTTTCCTGCACGCCTGCATCGAAAATTTCGGCGAACTCGTCCTGCATCACCATGACGCCCAGCCCGCAGGCAAGAAGCCAGGATATGGCAACGACGCTGGTCAGCGCCGTCACGAGCTTGCGGGTCATGCTGGTCGGTCTGGCCATCTATGCCTACTTGTAATTCTGTCTATCTGCCATTCTGTCTATCTGATCGTGTAGCCGACACCGCGCACGGTCTCGACGCGGTCATGACCGATTTTCTTGCGCAGCCGGCTGATATAGACCTCGACCGTGTTGCTTTCTATTTCGGCGCCGAATTCGTAAAGCGTGTCATGCAGCTGCGCTTTCGAGACGACGGCGCCGGGGTACTCGACCAGTTTTTCGAGAACCGCCCATTCCCGGGCGCTGAGCGTCTGCGCCGTTCCATCGACGGTGATATTGCGCGCCACCTGGTTGATTTCGATGCCGGGCAGGCGAATGACCGGGGCCGAGCGGCCTTCGTAACGCCGCGAGACCGCCAGCATGCGCGCCGAAAGCTCGTTGAGATCGAAGGGTTTGACCAGATAGTCGTCGGCGCCGGCATTCAGTCCGGCAATCCGGTCCGACACCTGGTCGTGCGCCGTCAGAATGATCACCGGCGTCGCATCGTCGCGGTTGCGCAGGTCCTGCAAAAGGGTGATACCCTCGCCGTCGGGTAAGCGCATGTCGAGCAGGATCAGGCCATAGGCCATCGTCCGCGTCGCTGCCGTTGCGTCGCCCAGCGTCTTGAACCAGTCGACAGCGTGTCCCGCCGCCGCCACATGGTCTCTCAGCGCCTCTCCCAGAACATGATCGTCTTCAACAAGCAGAACCCGCAAGACAGCTCCTTTATCGCGTCGTCCTGCGTATCGCTTTCACGGGATATGCGTCAAGCACTGTCTGTTCAGCTGCTCTGACGCTGGGTGCAACCACCGAAGACGTCCAGCGAGGGATCGTAGACGGAGGTGGAGACGTTCATCATGCCAAGGATGCTGTGGAAATAATTGTCGTGGGAGCGTCCGCCCTGGGCTGCGCTCTTTGCAAGGCAGGCACGGTCAAGGCCCATGGATTTGGCAAAATCATCGTCGAACCAGACGAGGAAGGGCACGTGGGTCTGCTGGTCAGGCGCCAGGAGATAGGGCGCGCCGTGCAGATAGACGCCGTTTTCGCCAAGCGATTCACCATGGTCCGAGGCGTAGATCATGCCGGTTGCCAGCTTGTCGGAGCGCGCTTTCAGCTTGTCGATCACGGTCGAAAGGAAATGGTCGGTGTAGAGAAGCGTGTTGTCGTAGGAATTGACGATCTCGGCGTCGGTGCAATTGCCAAGTTCGGCGGTCCGGCAGTCAGGGGTGAATTTCCGGAATTCGTCAATGTAGCGAAGATAGTAGGTCGGCCCGTGGCTGCCCATCTGGTGCAGTACGATGACGCTGTCCTTCGTGACGTTGTTAAGCCAGGCGTCGAGCTTGTCGAAGAAGATGTCGTCGCGGCATTCTCCGCCGGTGCAGAAGCGGCTGTCGTTCGTAGACGGCAGGTCGAAATAGGGAATGCGGTCGGCGACGTTCTTGCTGCCGGTATTGTTGTCCAGCCATGTCGCACTGACACCGGCGTGGACGAGGACGTCCATGACGTTTTCGTTGGCGAGCGCCTTGCTATGGCTGTATTCCGAACGCGGGAACTTCGAGAACATGCAGGGAATGGACATCGCCGTTGCGGTGCCGCAGCTGGTGGTATTCGGGAAATAGATCACGTCGCGTTTGGCAAGTTCCGGATTGGTATCGCGGCCATAACCGTTGAGCGCAAAGTTTGCGGCACGCGCGGTCTCGCCCGCCACGATGACGGTGATGCGCGGCTTGTGGACGCCGCCTGCTGCTGGAAGAACCTTCGCATCCTTGCCGATGGGGCTGACCTGTATGTCCGCTTCTTTTCCGGCCTGCGTGAAATAATGAACGGTGGACATGATCGGCGACAGGGGATTGACGCTTTTGACGATGTCCTTGTGCTGGCGAATGGCGGTGGTGAAAGTCTTGGAATTCGCAAAGCTGATGATACCGACGATGGTGAGGCAGATCAGGATGCTGATGGTGTTCCACAGAAGCTTTTCGAGGATCGGACGATGCCTGACGCGGACGGCGACGATGACGAGCGACGGTGCCAGCCCGTAGATGGCGAGATGCCAGAAAAGGCCAGGTGTCATCAGATTGCCCGCTTCCGCCGGCGTCGTTTCCATGGCGTTGCGGATCATGTCGCTGTCGATGACGATGCCGTAGCGGTCAATGAACCAGGAGGACGCTGCCGCCGCGAAGACAAGGAAGATCAGGAATGGCTTGATGAGGTATTTGGCGGAAAAAATCGTGATGAGGGCGCCAAAAAGTGCGGCCATCGCAACATAAAGTGAGACGATGGCGACAGGATAGGCGGAAAGATAGGTGTGAACCTTCGACCACAAGGTCTGGTTGGTGAAAAACAGCAGATAGGCAGCCGTCAGCAGGCTGAGCGGCACGCTGCCGATTTCCGGACGATAAGTTTCAGTTCCTGTCGCTTTCGCGGTAAAAAGAGCCACTGTCAGTTCCACCAGATCCATATGTGCCGGTGGGAGCGAGGAACATGCGGGAACACCCGTATTCCAGCTGCCACATCGGCCGATTGATGGCGGATGCGTCATTTAGCTGACATCAACCTGAAAGCTTTGTCATGAAAGTGTCACACTTTGCGGTGTCACCCCGGGATGACAGCATTTCAAATCAATGGTCAGATAGCGGCATGATATCATTTAATTCAGCCCGACGATGCCCGTTGCGGTGGTGCGCGTTAAAAATACCCGCGTTGCCCGAACCGGCAGCAGGCTGCCCGCGGGCAGGTTCTGGAAGGTCACCGTCGCCCCGGAAAGCAGGGTGAGGCACAGCTGCCCGCCATTGCCGACATAAATAGCGCGTGTCGGGGAAGGAAGCAGGTTCGTATCATCCGGAACGATGTCGAAACCGTGGGACGCCGGTGATTCCAGGCCGGCGGCATAGTGTGTGTAAATCTCAGCCATTGCTGTCTCCCGTAAAACAAATCCGCCCTGATTATGCAGCCATGCGGGCGGGTGGGGAAAAGCGGGGACGTTGGATGCCTTGCGGCGTTTCGATGCCGCACCCGTCTTGTACGGGGAGGCGGATATTATGCGTGTCTTCTCACGCGATTGGCCGCTCCGGCCATATCGTCACCCGCATAGGCCAAATTGGCGGTCAGGGATTTTCATCCACGGGATCGCGAAGCGGCTAGATATTCGCCACCTGGGCGGGTGCTTCGCGCCTCAGTTCCTGGTGTGAAGAATGAAGGCTCTGACGGCGGGAGAGGCTTCCGTCTTCCGGTGGGCGATGGCGAGGTCCGAGGTTGCCGAGCTTGCCGCAAGCGGTACATAACGCACGCCCGGAAGCCGCAGGCAATCGAGCGAGCGGGGCACCAGCGCAACGCCGAGGCCGATGGCCACCATGCTGGCAATGGTGGTGTAGTCCCGGCCCTCCGGGCTGATGACGGGCTTGAACCCTGCTTCGTTGCAGGCCTCGATCGTATTGTAGTGAAAGCCGACATCCGGTGGCTGACGCGGGGTGATGAAGGTTTCTGCGGCGAGGTTCTTGAGATCGATCTGCAAAGCAAAGGCCAGCGGATGATTTTCCGGCAGCGCGGCCATCAGCGGTTCGCGCAGGACCACATGCATCGCAACGCCTTCCGGGATGGGCGCGGGCGGGCGGATGAAGGCGAAATCCAGATTGCCGTCGGCGATCTTGGCCAATTGCAGCCGCATCTCCATTTCGATGAGCTGCAATTCCACATCGGGATGGGAGGCGCGGAAACTGGCGATCGACTGAATGAGCAGCCCGGAATAGGCGGCGGACGCCACATAGCCGATGGAGATGCGGCCGGTTTCCCCACGGTCGACGCGCTTCAGCGCCGCAAGCGTCGCTTCGGCATTGGCAAGGATTTTGCGGGCGTCCTCATAGAGAAGCTGGCCGGGGGTGGTCAGTTTCACTGACCGGCGCGTCCGGTCCAAGAGCGGCATGCCGACAATATCCTCAAGCGCCATGATCTGCTGGCTCAGCCCCGGCTGGGCGATGCCGAGGCGGGCGGCCGCTCGTTCGAAATTGCGTTCATCCACCAGCACGGTGAAATAGCGCAGATGTCGCAATTCGAATGTTTCCGCCCGGCTTGCCGGTTTCCTGCCCATCTTCATGGCCTTTTTAGCAGATTTGAATAATTCCAAGCTATTATCGGGCGGCATTTTCATAATCAATACTTCTGAAAAAAACCGGCTTCGCTTATTGGATCAAAATCTACACCTTGCGTAATAAGATGAGTTAAATTCTCCAGAAAAATATCCGCCTTGTGGCGGCGCGGGTTGATAAAGGGTCTTGGCGGTGCAGGGAAAAACCAAACACATTTCCATTCTGGCGGGCGGTTGCGCCGCCATTGCCTATGTGGCGTTTTTGTCCCCGGGCATCGCCCTTGCGCAGGAGGTCGGCACCACGGTGCTGCAGACCATTACCGTGGACGGCGTAAAAAAGCAGGATCCCAAGGCCCCGGTGAAGGGCTATGTGGCGAAAACCAGCGCCAGCGCCACCAAGACGGGCAGGTCCCTGATCGAGACACCGCAGTCGGTTTCCGTTGTCACCAAAGACCAGATGGATGCACAGGACGTCCGCAATCTCAGCGAGGCGCTGAATTATGTTCCCGGCGTCGTTGCGCAGCCGTCAGGTCCCGATCCGCGTTTCGATGCGCCGCGTATTCGAGGGTTTGCAGGAAACCAGCTGCAATTTCTCAACGGCCTTCGGCTGATGCGCACGGCGGGTGCGCCCTCGTACGAGGTCTACGGCCTGGAGCGTGTGGAGGTCATTCGCGGGCCGGCTTCCGTGCTTTATGGCCAGGGCAATCCCGGCGGCCTCATCAATCTCATCAGCAAGCGGCCAACCTTCGAGCGTTTCGGCGAAGTGGGCGCGCAGATCGGCAGCTTCGACTATTACCAGTCGATGTTCGATATTGGCGGGCCGGTGGCGGATAGTGACAGCCTTGCCTATCGCCTGACCGGGGTTGCCCGCAACGCCCACGCCCAGACGGACAATCTGCAGAACGACCGTTATTTCATCGCGCCGGCACTCACATGGCAACCCGATGAAGACACGAAGCTGACGGTCCTTGCTTCCTATCAGCATGACAATCCGAGCTCGCCCTCCGGCCTTCCGCCGGCGCTCACCTTTTCCCGCCCGGGCAACATGCTGGACCGCAGCTTTTATGTCGGTGATCCATCGTTCGATACGTCAAACCGCAAGTTCACCAATATTGGCTACGAATTCGAGCACCGTTTCGACGAGACCTTCACCTTCCGGCAGAATGTGCGTTATTCCAATTTCGACTGGTCCTACCGGGCGCTTGGCATGTCCTCGACCAATAGCGGCATGATCGGCAATCTCATCCGCCGCAATGCGACGTTCCAGGACGAGCTGCTGAACACATTCAACATCGACAACAGCCTCCAGGCCGATTTTTCGACGGGTCCGGTTGATCATACCCTGCTTGTTGGGCTGGATTATCGCTATTTCGACAATAACGTAAAAACAGAATTCTGGGCGGCAACGCCGCTTGATCCCGTCAATCCGGTCTATGGCAGGCCGATCAGCCTGACCTCGCGCACGCTTTATGCCGATGTGAAAACCGACATATCCCAGATCGGCCTTTATGCGCAGGACGAGATTTCCTACGAAAACTGGCGGGTTACGGCCGGCCTGCGGCAGGATTGGGCCAGCACCAGCGGCACCACCTTCAACGGCACCACCTATCGTTCGCTCGACAAGGATGACCACAAGCTCACAGGCCGCGTCGGCGTCAGCTATCTCTTCGATGGCGGCATTGCGCCTTATGTCAGTTACGCGACCTCCTTCGAACCGGTGCCGCAGCCGGCTGTCGGCGATGCGCCGAAGCCCACCACCGGCGAACAGTGGGAAGCGGGCATCAAATATCAGCCCGAAGGCTTTGACGGTTTCTTCTCGGCGGCGATCTACGATCTGAAGCAGAAGAACGTGACAACGACTGTCGGCGGCGTGACGCAGCAGATGGACGAGGCGCATGTGAAGGGCGTCGAGCTTGAAGGTGTCGCAAGCCTGGCCGATGGGCTCGACCTGCGTGCGGCCTATACCTACATGGACAGCGAAGTTTCCGGCCGCGTGAACAACGGCAGGGAGCTGGACAATACGCCGCGCCATTCCGCCAGCCTATGGCTCGATTATACCTTCGCGGAGGATACAGCGCTTGAGGGCTTCGGCATCGGTGGCGGTGTTCGCTATGTCGGCGAGCGATACGGCGATGCCGCCAATGCCTTTGAAATGAAGGGGCTTACCCTTCTCGATCTCGGCGTTCATTACGAGAAAAACGGCTACCGCGCCTCGCTTCTCGTGCAAAACTTGACTGATAAAGAATATATTTCTAGTTGCTCCACTTTCGGATGCTATTACGGTGATGGAAGAACCGTTATGGGCAAGCTGACCTACCGGTGGTGACCCACATCAAGTGAAGCAGCAGGGGCATGAAGCGTAAGGATCGATGGATGTCGCCCCTCTGGGGGCGGCGGGAATTTTTGGGCCTGCTTGCCGCTTCCGCGCTTGCTGGCAAGGCGCGGGCGGAGGTGACGCCGCGCATCGCCGCAATCGACTGGGCCATGCTGGAAACATCCGTGGCGCTCGGCGTCATGCCGGTTGCCGCAACGGAACTCATCCAGTTCAGGGCAGGTGCCGTCGAACCTGAAATTCCGGAAACCGTTGCCGATCTTGGTCTGAGGGGTGCGCCGAATTTCGAACTGCTGCAGCTCACCCGACCGAACCTCATTCTCATTTCGCCTTTCTACACGCGCTACACCGGTCGGCTGGAGGCCATAGCGCCGGTGTTTTCGCTGCCTTTCTACGTAAAAGGCGAGCCGCCGTTTGAAAAGGCGCTGGCCGCTGTCTCGGCACTCGGCGAAAAGCTCGGGCGGACTGAAGAGGCGCGAAAGGTTCTGGAAGAAACGAACCATGCGCTGCAAGCCATGCGGACGCGTCTCGAAGCCTTTGCGGCAAGGCCGACCTATGTGATCAATATCGGCGACTCCAGGCATTTCCGGGCGTTTGGCGCAGACAGCATGTTCGGTGATGTCCTTGGCCGGCTGGGGCTGAGCAATGCCTGGGCGAACCGTTCGCAATTCACCTTCGCAGCGCCTGTCCCGCTCGAAAATCTTGCCGGCTCACCCGATGCCCGCATCGTCATCGTCTCGGATATTCCAGTCGAGGCCCGCGAGAGCCTGCGCAACAGCGCCATCTGGCGCGCGCTTCCAGCCGTGCGGGAAAATCGCGTGGTGACGCTCGGCAATGTGGCCCCCTATGGCGGCATCACGGCGGCCATGCGTTTTGCAAGGCTTCTGACCGAGGCCCTGACGACGCGGGGAGAAGCACTGTGACAGCACGGCCTCTCCAGTTTCTCTTCGGGATCGTCTTTCTTCTGGCCTGTGGTCTTTCCCTGCATGCCGGGCTGTTGCGGCTGCCCTTTGGTGCATGGCCGGGCCTGCCATTCGATGCCGCGACCATGTCGATGGATCAGGTCATTTTCGCCTTCAGCCTGATGCCGCGTGTGGCGGTCGCCATTCTGGCGGGCGCGATGCTGGGATTGTCGGGCGCGCTTTTCCAACAAGTGCTGCGCAATCCGATCGCCGATCCTTCCACGCTCGGCATCTCCGCCGGCGCCCAGTTGGCAATCGTCATCGCAACCCTGTTCTTTCCCTCGGTGCTGGATGGCAACCGCGCATTGGTGGCGCTTGGCGGTGGTGCCGCTGCGGCCTGTGTGGTGTTTCTTCTCGGCTGGCGGCGCTCCTTCGAGCCGGTGACCATGGTGGTGTCAGGGCTTCTGGTCGGCATCACTGCTGCCTCCGTTTCCGCCGCGTTGACGCTTGCGCAGGGCGAATATCTGATGTCGCTCGTCGTCTGGAACGGCGGTTCGCTCAGCCAGCAGGACTGGTCGAATGCGTTTCTGCTTGCCGCTCAACTTCTCGCGGGCCTTGTTCTCACCGGGCTGCTGATAAGGCCACTGACGGTTCTCGGCCTTGGTGATTCCGGTGCGCGTTCGCTTGGCGTCTCGCTGTTTTCAATCAGGCTGGCGGTGGCCGCCGTCGCGGTCATGCTGGCGGCCTTCGTTGCTGCTGCGGTCGGCCTTGTCAGTTTTATCGGCCTTGCAGCACCTGCGCTTACCCGGGCGCTCGGCGTGCGTCGGGCATCCTCCGTACTGTTCGTTTCGCCGCTTCTGGGCGGTCTGCTGCTCTGGTGCTGCGATGGTCTCGTGCAGCTTCTGGCGAGTACGACGGCTGAAGTTTTCCCGACTGGTGCGGTGACCGCTCTTATCGGCGGACCGCTGCTTCTGTGGCTGCTGCCGAAAATCCGGCCGACCGATGTGCATCGCGCCGAAGGTGTGGACCCTGCGACAAGACGCCGGCTTGCGACCCTTCTGCCAGTGCTTGTCATCATGGCCGGGCTGGTTTTTGCCGCACTCGCCATCGGCAAGGGGCCGGAGGGTTGGACAGTGCTGCAAGCCGGTGATCTACAAAGTCTTCTGCCCTTCCGCTGGCCGCGGCTGGTGGCGGCTTGCGCTGCCGGCGGTCTTCTGGCGATGGCAGGCGCGCTTCTGCAGCGGCTCACCGGCAATCCCATGGCAAGTCCGGAAGTGATCGGCGTCAGCGGTGGCGCGGGTCTCGGTTTTGCCGCCGCCATCACGCTTTTTCCGGCGGCGGGTCTGTTCGAGCTGTTTTGCGGTGCAGGCATCGGCTCGGCCGCCGTCATGATCCTCGTTCTGTTCTTTTCCGTGCGCCGGCATTTGGCGCCGGAAAAAATCCTGCTCGCCGGCATCGCCATCAGTTCGCTCTGCTCGGCGGTACTTTCGGCACTGCTTGCCATTGGCGATCAGCGGGCCTGGCAAATTCTCTCATGGCTCAGCGGCTCTGGTTCGACGGCGACGCCCGCTTCAGCAATCTTTCTTGCGGTGCTTTCCGTCGTGCTGTTTGCCGCGGCTTTGTCGGTAACGCGCTGGCTGACGATCCTCCCGCTTGGACGGGATGTGCCGCTCTCCCTCGGTCTGCCGCTCGGCGCGGCGCGCATCGCCGTCATAGCCGTCGCCGGCATTGCCACCGGGGCCGCCTCACTGCTTGTCGGTCCGCTGAGTTTCGTCGGGTTGATGGCGCCGCACATCGCGCTTCGCGCCGGTTTCACCACGCCGCGCGACCACCTGTTCGCTTCGTTCCTGTTCGGTGCGGTGCTGATGGCGCTTTCCGATCTCGGGGCGCGATCCGGGACATTTCCCTATGAGCTGCCGCTGGGTCTCTTTGCGGCGCTCGCCGGTGCGCCTTACCTGATCTGGCTTTCAGGCAGGCGAGGATGATTATTTTGAATGACTTCTGGAGATGACATCCATGGCCCAGGCAACGCTTGCCGCCGATTATGACGATGTTCCGCTTTTTTCGCTGGAAAAAGTGACGATGGAAGTGCCGGGCAGGACATTGCTGCAGCCGTTGACCGCAAGCTTTGCCACCGGCAAGACCATCGGGCTGATCGGCCATAATGGTTCGGGAAAATCGACGCTGCTCAAAATCCTTGCGCGTATCCAGGAGCCAACAGCAGGCAAGGTGTCGTTCGAGGGACAGTCGCTGGGGAGTTGGGGCAATCGCGAATTTGCGCGAAAGCTCGGCTATCTGCCGCAATATACGCCGGCCGCCTCGGGCATGCTGGCCAGGGAACTGGTGGCGCTCGGTCGTTATCCCTGGCACGGCGCGCTTGGCCAGTTCACCAAGGCGGATCAGGAGAAGGTGGATGAAGCCATCGAACTGACCGACACCGTGGCCTTCAGGGACCGGCTGGTGGACACGCTTTCCGGTGGTGAGCGCCAGCGCGTGTGGCTCGCCATGCTGGTTGCCCAGAACGCCGAAAGCCTGCTTCTGGACGAACCCATTTCGGCGCTCGACATGGCGCACCAGCTCGAGGTTCTTTCTCTGGTGCAGAGACTGTCGCGGGAAAAGGGTTTAGGCGTCATCGTGGTTCTGCATGATGTCAACATGGCGGCGCGGTTCTGCGATGAGATCGTCGCACTGCATTCCGGCCATCTGATCGCAAGGGGAACGCCGAAGGACATCATGACACCGGAAACGCTGGAGCGAATCTATGGCGTGCGCATGGATGTCATGACGCATGCCGCCACCGGCTTTCCAGTCGCCCTGCCGCTTTAAGCTTGTTGCAGCAAAACAACGCGCGGAAGCGCTTGCTGTTGACAGCAATTCGCCGGGCATTTTTCGCCCTAACAATGTCTTAATGGCATCCTACCGCCAACAGACATTGTTAACTGTTTTGCTTTCCTTGCCCCCAATTAAGTTGTTTTGGATCGATTCTGGGGAACAAACGTTAACAGTGCGGAATTCAATATCCGGAGAGGGCAAGAAGGGCTGCTGCGGGTAGGAATGAAACAGGAGAAAATCAGATGAAAAAGGCTGTTGCCGTAACTTTTGCCGCATTGACGATGGGCCTCGGCGGAACCGTTTCCGCACTCGCTGCCGACCTTGCAAGATATGAGCCGGCTCCGCAGGAGCAGGACGACCGCAACGGCGTCAAGATCGGTTATCTCACCTGCGATATCGGCGGTGGCGTCGGTTACGTGATCGGCTCGGCCAAGGAACTGGATTGCACGTTCCAGTCCACCATGGGCGCGCGCCGCACCGACCATTACACCGGCGCGATCCGCAAGATGGGCGTTGACCTTGGCTTCACCACGCAGGGCCGTCTGGTCTGGGCCGTTTTCGCCCCGACAGCGGGTTACCATCGCGGTTCGCTCGGCGGCCTTTATCAGGGCGCAACGGCTGAAGTGACTGTCGGTCTCGGCGTTGGCACCAACGTTCTCGTTGGAGGCACTTCGGGCTCGATCCAGCTTCAGACGGTCAGCGTGACGGGTCAGGTTGGCCTCAACCTCGCAGCGACCGGTACGTCCGTGACGCTCACGGCCATGAACTAATCGGCAAGCGCGCCCGGTGTATTGCACCGGGCATTCTGTCGCATGTCAAAAAGCGCCCTCTTCGTTGTCAGACGGGGAGGGCGTTGTATTATGCAGGTCATGACGATCCCGGCACCCAGATCCCTCCCGGCTTTATTGGCTTTTTTCCTCTGTCTTTCTTCGACGGCCTTTGCCGAAGGCGATGCGGCACACGGGGAAAAGGTGTTCAGCCGTTGCTCCACCTGTCACAGCGTTGACGCACCGCGTACCCGCATGGGCCCGCATCTGATGGGCGTGGTGGGCAGGCCCATGGCTGGAGTAACGGATTACGGCCATTATTCGCAGGCGCTGAAAGATGCCGGTGCGGCGGGCCGGGTCTGGACGGAAGAGGAACTGCAAAAATTCATAGCCAGCCCGAAGAAGGCAATGCCGGGGACCTCGATGCGCTTTTTCGGGCTTTGGAGCGAAACGGATATCGACGATCTGATTGCGTATCTGAAAACGCATCCGATGCCGCAATAACCTTCAGAGCGGCGCATCCGCAAGAATCTCTTCGGCATCCTCCACCGTCATCGCCATGACCTTTGAGCCAATCTCGAAGCCGAAACCGTTGCGGGCGAAGGCGGAAAACTCCTTCGATTTGCGTTTTTCATCGAGTTCGACACGGCGAAAGGGTCCGAAGGCACGTTTGCGCGCAAAGATGACGGCCGCAACCAGATCGTTGGTTTCCTCAAGCGCGACTGCTGCCGTTTCCCGGTCGATACCCTTGATCTGAAGTTTTTGCGCAAGGCCGCGTTTCGACTTACCGCTGCGCTGGCCGCTTCGCACGGCAATTTCGGCGTAAGCCGTGTCGTCGAGCGCCTTGATGCCATAAGCGAAAGTCACGGCAAACTCGCCGAGCGCCTTTACCTGTGCGGTGCTGATATCCTCGAATTTTTCCCGCGCCTTGCGCGTGATGGCGTCGCGCAGCTGCTTTTCCGTCATCATGCGCTGTTCCAGCCGGTAGAGCGCGGAATTGCGCGCCCATGACAGCATCCGGCTGGTCGGTTCGGTGGCCTGCGTTTCGCCATCCAGGGCCATGTCGTCGGTCAGGAAGGGGCTGGAATCGTCGTTCATTCCGCTTTTATAGCGCGGTAAACGTGTCTTGCCAGTTCCTTCCCACCGAATGAACTTCGGTTTTCAACGCCTCACGGCGTCTGCGCACCGGTTGCGGCGACATAGACCGAATAGAGCGATTTCGTTGCGGTGATGAACAGGCGGTTCTTCTTCGGGCCGCCGAAGGTGAGGTTTGCGACCGTCTGCGGCACCTTGATCTTGCCGAGCAGCGTACCATCCGGTGAGAAGCAGTGAACACCATCACCGGCACTGGTCCAGAGGTTGCCCGCCGTATCCAGACGGAAACCGTCCGGCAAACCATTGTCGAGATTGCAGAATTCCCTGCCATTGGCGAGCTTCACGCCATCCACCACATCGAAGACGCGGATATGGCGCCGGCGGGACACATCATGGCTGTAGGAGCTGTCGGCAACATAGAGCTTGGTTTCATCCGGCGAGAATGCAAGACCGTTCGGCTGCACGAAGTCGTCGATGGCGATCGTGATCTCGCCGGTTGCGGGATCGAGCCGGTAGACGTTGCGCGTCTTCTGCTCGGGGTCCGCCTTGTAGCCCTCGTAATCGGAAAGAATGCCGTAGGTGGGGTCGGTGAACCAGACGCTGCCATCGGATTTCACCACCACGTCATTGGGCGAGTTCAACCGCTTCCCGCCGTAGCTGTCGGCAAGAACGGTGATCGAGCCGTCGACTTCGGTGCGGGTGACGCGGCGGCCGCCATGTTCGCAGGAAACCAGTCGTCCCTGCCGGTCGCGGGTGTTGCCATTGGTGAAGTTGGAGGGGTGGCGGAACACCGAGACCCCACCATCCGGCACCCAACGCAGCATGCGCTCATTGGGAATATCGCTGAACAGCAGGCAGTTCAGATCGGCAAACCACACCGGGCCTTCGGCCCAGCGGCAGCCGGAGTAAAGCTCTTCCAGTTCCGCATTGCCGACGATCAGAAGGCGGAAGCGGTCATCGTGGATTTCGTAAGGGGAGGCGTTGTCTGTTGTCATGAGCGTGGTCCGCTTGAGGGCTTGTCGTTATGGGTTCAGCGCGTGGCCTTGGGGCCGCTTGCCAGAAGAATGACGGAGATGATGATGAGGCCGGTGAGGATGAGGCGGATGCCCGCGCCGAAACCATAGGTGTTCAGCATCGAAACCACCAGGAACATGAAGAGCGAGGCACCCCATATGCCGGGGACGTTGGAATCACCACCCGCCACCGCCGTGCCGCCGATTACCACCACGGCGATGGACATCAGCAGATATTCCGATCCCATGTTGAGCGCAGCACCTCCGGAGAAGCTGGCGAGCAGATAACCGGCAATCGCCGCCAGAACCGCGCAGAGCACGTAGGTGACGAAACGTGTTCCATCCACGGGAATGCCGGTCATGCGGGCTGCGAACGTGCTCTGGCCGATGGCGGAAATCCACCGCCCGTAAAAGGTCCGGTCGAGCAGCAGCCAGGCGATGACCGAGAGAAGCAGCGCGACAAGCGCCACGTTCGGAATGCCGAAAGAACTGGACGTGGCGAAAGTGGCCAGTGTTTCCGGCGGCTTGATGCGCAGGCCGCGGTTGGACCAGATGGCGATGGATTGCACGATGAAGCTCATGGAAAGCGTCGCGATGATCGGCGGAATGCGTAAGAGCTTGATCAGCGCATAATTGCCGATGCCGATGGCGACGCCGATCAGAATGGCGATCAGCAATCCCGGCAGGATGAGACCATCGGACACATCCATGAATTTGAGCGCCAGCGTGCCTGACAGCGTCATCGTTGCGGGAACGCAGAGGTCGATATTACCAGGACCGAGCGTGATGACGAACATTTGGCCGATGCCGACGATCACGGAAAAGGCCGCGAAGGTCAGGGCTGCGTGCGACAGGCCGAAGGAGCTGGCGCCGCCGGTGAACATGACGGTAACGATCCAGACCGCAGCCGTTGCGGCGAACGACCATATCCATGGTTTTTTCGAGAGAGACGAAAGCCCGTTCATTGGTTTTTCTCCCGCTTTTCGAGACGGTTGAGCAGGATGCGCAGCGCCAGCACGATGATGAGGATCGCCCCTTGCGCGCCGATCTGCCAGTCCGGCGAAATGCGCATGAAGGACAGGAAGGAACCGGCAAGGGTGAGCGTCAGCGCGCCGATGACGGCGCCGATGGGCGAAACCCGGCCGCCGACGAATTCACCGCCGCCGAGGATGACGCCGGCAATCGACAGCAGCGTGTAGCGAAGCGCGATATTGGCGTCGGCCGACGTCGTCAGCCCGACAAGTGCGATACCCGACAGCACCGCGAAGAAACCGGCGAGCGCAAAGGTGGCGGCGCGGATACCGACGACCGACCAGCCGGAGCGCTCGACCGAGCGGAAGTTGCCGCCAACGCCACGCATCAGCACACCGAAGGAGGAGCGCATGACGATATAGTGGGCGACGACCGCAATCAGGATACTGGCGATGATGGCGATCGGCACGAGCGGCGGTTTTGCCGTCATCAGCGCCCGGATGAAGGCAGGGGCCTGTCCGCCGGGCGAGGGGAGGATGAGGACGGCAAGACCGCCCCAGACGAAACTCATGCCAAGCGTGACGACGATGGACGGCAGGGCGCGGATATGGATGATGGCGCCAAGGGCCGCATAAACCGCAATCGCCCCGGCAAAAATCGCGATCCCCAGCATCGGCGTGGTTTGCAGGAAGGTGGCGGTGACGCAGGCGCAGAAACTGACGAAGGTGCCCATCGACAGATCGAGATCGTTGACCGACATGATCAGCATCTGCGCAATGGTGGCGAGCGCGATCGGCACTGCCAGATTGAACAGCAGGTTGAGGCCGGTATAACTCATGGCGCGCGGCTGCATGTAGAAGACGGCGGCGAGCAGGAAGGCGAGCGAGGCGGCGGGAATGATGAGGCGAAGGGCGCTGGCGGAGAGTTTCATGCGTGGTCCTCTCCGGAAAAGGAGGCTGCCAGCACATTCTGCTCGGTGATGTCCTCGCCCACCAGTTCCGCTTGGATAGCGCCTTCACGGAAAACATAGACGCGGTCGCAAAGGCGGATTTCATCCATCTCGGTCGAGTACCAGATGAAGGTGCGGCCATGGGAGGCTTCGGTTCTCAATATATCGTAGACCTCCTGTTTGGTGCCGATATCGACGCCACGCATCGGGTCGTCCATCAAAACGGTGCTGGCCGTGGTGGCAAGCGCGCGGGCGAACAGAACCTTCTGCTGGTTGCCGCCGGACAGCGAAAGGATTTTGTTGCCCATGTCGGGCGTGCGGATTTCGATGCGCTTTTTCCATTGCGCGCCAAGTTCGGTTTCCTTGCCCCTGTCCACCATGCCTGCGGCTGAAATATCCCTGAGCGAGGCGATGGACAGGTTTTTGAGGATGCTCCACAGCGGGAAGGTGCCATTCAGGCTGCGATCACCTGCGACAAAGGCGATATCGGTGTTGCGTGCGGGCAGCCAGCTGCTGTTGCGGGCAAGATAAAGATCAAGAAGCGCTTCGGTCTGGCCGTGGCCGCCAAGACCGGCAAGGCCGATGATTTCACCGCGAAATGCCTCGAAGGCGAGGCCTTCGCCCCTGCGGGCCGGCATGGAAAGCACCTTCTCGCCGGCCTTGCGGCTTTCTCCCCCGCGACTGTCCTGTTCCTTGACGACGCTGCCCATCGCCTCCACCAGCGTTCGCGTCGTGAAGTCCGCAGCCGCCCGATCGGCGACCACGCGGCCGTCCTTCATCACCACGATGCGGGTTGCTGTCGAAAGAATTTCGCCGAGAATATGCGAGATCAGCAGAACGGAGCCGCCCGTGCGCACGAAACTGCGGACATAATCCATCAATTGCTCGGCAAGACCGGCATCAAGCGACGACGTCGGCTCGTCGAGGATCACCAGTCTCGGCGCTTCGGGTGTCCGGCAGAAATTGATGGCGATTTCCACCATCTGCCGCTCGGCGATGGAAAGTTCGGCAACCGTCAGCTCGCAATCAATGCCGTGGCCCGGAAAAATCTCGTCAAGCGTGTGCCGGATCATGGTGAGCGCACGTCCGCGCCAATTCCGCCCGCTGATTGCGGCATGCATGATGCGGACATTTTCGCTTATCGTCAGGTTGGGGCAGAGCGACAATTCCTGAAACACGCAGCGAACGCCGCTGGCGCGTGCGGCCGCGATGCCGTGGCGGCTCTGATCGCCGCGATAGGAAATGGAGCCCTCATGTGGTGTCAGTCCGCCATTGATGACGTTGACGATGGTGGATTTGCCCGCGCCATTATGGCCCACCAGCCCGAGGCATTCCCCCGAGCGGATGATGAGATCGGCCCCGTCAAGCGCTCTCACTGCGCCGAACACGACCTTCACGCCGCGCGCGGCGACGACTTCTTCCGCCTCGATGATGTCATTCATGAGCAATTACGCCAGTGATGTGAAAAAGTGATCTGAAAATCGGATAATGTGTGGCTATCGCGGCGCCCGTTCCGTGAGCGCCGCAATAGTCAGGCTCTGGGCTGATCCGGCCTATTTGGCCGACGCGATGGCCTTCTGCGCGTCTTCCTGCGAATATTCCACATTCGCTACGCCGCCCTTCTGGGTCGTCTTCAGGTTTTCCTCAAGGTTGCCCTGGTCGATGCGCAGGAAAGGCACGGTCAGGTCCTTCTTCACGTCCTTGCCGTCGAGGATCTGCTGCGCCACCCAGAAAGCGAGCGTCGAGACGCCGGGAGCGATGGAGACGGACATGGTCTCGTAACCGCTTGCGTCCTTCTGCTGTTTCCACCATTGCAGCTCGTCTTCACGGTTACCCATGACGATGGTGGGTGTCGGGCGCTTGGCGGCGGCGAAAGCCTGTGCCGCGCCGTAACCATCGCCGCCCTGCGTCACGACGGCCGCGACTTCCGGAAGGCTCGGCAGAATGCCGGCGACGGCGCGCTGCGCGACGTCCTGCGCCCAGTCGCCATTGACGGAACCGACGATCTTGAACTGCGGGTTCTTGGCGACGCCGGCGGCGATGCCGGCGTGGATTTCATCATCCACTGAAACGCCCGCAAGGCCACGTATTTCAAGCAGGTTTCCACCCTTCGGCATGGCCTTGGCGAGATAGTCGATCTGGCTTTCGCCCATCGCCTTGAAATCGACCGCGATGCGCCATGCGCAGGGCTCGGTGACGATGCCGTCGAAGGACACGACGGTGATGCCGGCATCACAGGCTTCCTTCACCGCGCCGTTGAGGGCGGTGGGTGAAGCGGCATTGATGACGATCGCGTCATAACCCTGAAGAATGAGGTTCTGGATTTGCGCGGCCTGTTCGGTCGCCTGGTTTTCGGCTGTGGTGAAGGCGTCGGCGCTTGCGACCTGCTTGTCGGCAACCGCCTGTTTGGTGATCTTGTCCCAGCTCGTCAGCATCGCCTGACGCCAGGAATTGCCTGCGTAATTGTTCGAAAGCGCGATTTTTTTGGCCGACGTATCGGCATGAGCGGTGATCGGCAAAGCTGCGCATGCGACAGCGGCCGACGCCAGAAGCATCTTCCTGATAGCCATTGATTTCCTCCCTGGTGGCTTGCCCTTTTCGAGCCCGGAAACACCTGTCTGTCGCAATCTCCTCGGCGGCAGACGGAATTCCTTTGCACTGGAGCTCCTTTCCCCAGTACAAGCGAGAATGACCAAGAAGGTTTGGCTTGTACAGGCGGATCACGGCAATCTTCCTGCGGGTTTCCGCAGAAAGCATGCGGGAACCCGCAGGACGAAATGGCCTTGCCGGGCGCAGAATGGTAATGCGGCGTTCTGATATGTCGAAACTGCGCCGCCAGAGGTCGACAAGGCAGACGCTTGGGAGGGCGTCCGCACATGCTGGATACGCCGAAAAGCGCTCTTTTCCACCATTATATGGGTATTTCGCGGCTGCTCGCCGGGCAGCTAGAATTTAATGCCATCATCCAGGCGGTCGCAACCGAGATCAGCCATATCATCCCGCATGATCATATGGATGTCTGCATCAAGCAGCTGGATGACAAATATCACATCGCCTATGAGAGCGGTCTCGTCAGCGCCTGGAGCCGGCAGCCGCCCGCCCTTCTGACCGGCAGCCCGATCCGTTCGCTGCTGTCAGGCGAGGTCGAGTATCTTTTGAGCGGCGACGCCTGTTCCGATCCGCGCTTTCATTTCGAAGGGTCGTTTTCAAGCCCGATCATCGAACTCAACCTGCATAGCCGCCTGCATGTGCCGATGAAGGTGCATGGCGATATCATCGGCGCGCTGAGTTGCTCCTCCCACCAGTCGGATGCCTATACGATGGAGGATGTGGCGAATGCCCGCGCGGTCGCCGATCTGCTGGCGCCCTATTTCTACGCCATCCGCGCCGCCGAGCAGGCCAAACGCTCCGCCATCGAGGAAGCGCGCGCCAATGCCCGCGAAGAGAGGTTGCGTCTCGGCGCGCTGCAATTGACAGAGGCGCTGGAAGCCGAGCGGCAGCGGATCGGCATGGATCTGCACGACCAGACGCTGGCGGACCTGACGCGGCTAGCGCGGCGCATCGAGCGCATGAGTCATACCCCCGACCTGTCAGGCGAGATGCTGGAGCCGGTGGTGCGCAGCCTGCAGCATTGCATGCAGGATCTGCGCGAGATCATCGAGGAGGCGAAACCCTCGATCCTGCAATTGTTCGGCGTCGTTGAGGCTATCGAGACCTATGTGGACCGTTCCGTGCGCGATAGCGGATCGGCAATCGACTGGTCGGTGACGGATGAGACGGACGGGCTGGTGGAAAGGCTGGACAAGACGGTGGCCATCTCGCTGTTCCGCATCGTGCAGGAGGCGGTGAACAATGCCATTCGCCATGCCCAGCCCGAAATGATTGCCGTGAAACTGACCGCAATAGACGGTGGCTTGCGGGTGACGGTCAGCGATGACGGCAGCGGCGGCGGCGAAGGCGGGGCCTCCGGTGGCCTCGGCATCGGCAATATGAAGACGCGGGCGCGGCTGATTTCAGCCAGATTCGATATTGGCGGCAATGGCACGGGAGCGGGAACCCGCATCACCGTCACATTGCCGGAAGATGCTTTCGACCGGCGGGAGGACCTGTGACATGGATGTGCTGATCGTCGAGGACGATGCGCTGCACCGTGCCTATCTGAATGAGGCGGTGCGAGCCGCCCTGCCGGAATGCGACAAGGTTCTTGAGGCGTCAAACGGCAGAACCGGCGAAAAGCTGGCGCGGGAAAATCGCGCCGCCCATATCGTCATGGATTTACAGATGAACGAGCGCAACGGCATAGAGGCGGCGCGCACCATCTGGAAGGAGCGGCCGGACACCCGCATCCTGTTCTGGTCAAACTATTCCGACGAGGCCTATGTGCGTGGGGTCTCCCGTATCGTGCCGGAAGGCGCCGCCTATGGCTACGTGCTGAAATCAGCCTCCGACGACCGGTTGCGGCTGGCGCTGCGCAGCATCTTCATCGAGGCGCAATGCGTGATCGACCGTGAAGTGCGCGGCCTTCAGGAAAAGAGCCTCGGCAAGGCGCATGGCTTTACCGATTCCGAATATGAAATCCTTGTCGATGTCGCGCTTGGCCTCACCGACAAGGCGATTGCGCGCCGCCGCAACCTGTCGCTACGCAGCGTGCAGAACCGTCTGCAAAGCCTGTATGAGAAGCTCAATGTGCATCAGGCGGCCGGCGATGACGAGGCGGAAGGTCGCTATAATCTGCGGACCCGTGCCGTCACCGTTGCCTTCCTGCGAAAGCTTTTGAACTATAGCGCTCTCGAAAGGGCCGAGCGGGAACTGGCGGAATGGGCGGGAAGCCGCTGATCGTCAGGGCAGGAAGGCAAGCAGCCGTCTTTCATCGGCCCTGAGGCCGGAAACGGGTTTTGCCCCAACCTTCAGGATGCGGCCAAGCTTCTTCTGCGCCTTCTCCTCCGTCGCGATATCGAGAACGGCAGGGTGGACGTAGCTCTTGCGGCAGATGGCGGGCGTATTGGAAAGCTCGATCGCCGCTGCCTGGCACATGCCCTTGATGCTGGGTTTTTCACCGGCTGCCACATGCTCCATCGCATGGCAGAAGGCGGCCAGGGTGCCGCCCCAGGTGCGGAAGGTCTTGGCGGAGATGCCCTGACCGCCAATGCGGGAAAGATAGGCGTTGAGATCGCTTGAATCGACGGAGTGCACCCGGTTTTCGCTGTCCTGCCAGACAAACAGCTCCTTGCCCGGCAGATCGGCGATTTCTTCGAGGATTTTCTGAAGGCGGGGGTGGCGCAGCTGGCGCTTCACCTTTTGCCCGCCCTTTGCGGCAAACCGCAGCTCGATGGTTTCACCGAAGGAGACGTGCCGCTTGAGCAAGGTGGTTGCGCCATAGGTGCCGTTGGTTTCGAGATAGGAGCGGTTGCCGACGCGCAGATAGGCTGCATCAAGAAGCAGTGTAAGGGCGGCCAGCGTCATCTCCTGCCCATGATCCTGCCTTTCAATATCGGCAATGGCACGACGGCGGATGGCGGGCAGCGCCTTGCCGAAGCTTTTCAGCTGAAAGAATTTCGTCTCGCCCCGCATGGCGTGCCAGTCGGGATGGTAACGATATTGCTTTCGCCCGCGCGCATCGAAGCCCGTGGCCTGCAAATGCCCGGCGGGATCGATACATATCCAGACGTCTCTATAGGCAGGTGGTACGCCGAGCGACTTGATGCGCTTCAGTTCAACGCTATCCGACAGGAGTTCGCCACCCGGCAGCCTGTAACAGAAACCGCGCCCGCGCTTTTCTCGGGCTATCCCCGGTTCCTGATCGTTGACATAGGCAAGTCCGATTTTGGCAAGAAGGCGGGTGGTTGGTTGTGGCATCGTTTTTTCCGGCAGGTTTCACGCTGCGGCAAACGAAAAACAGGCCGCCTTCGTTCCGGCGGCCTGTCGTGTCGATTATCCGTTTTTATCAACCGGCCTTGGCGATCCTCAGGATCTGGGATTCGCCGCCGCCCCGCTCCTCGGTCACGGCATAGATCGCGCCATCCGGACCGACCTTCACGTCGCGGATGCGCGCCTCGAGCGGCAGCCGGCTTTCGGTCGCGACCTTGTCGCCGTCGAGATGCAGGATGACGAGGCCCTGGCTCACCAGACCGCCAACGATGAAGGCGCCCTTCCATTCGGGAATCTGGTCGCCCTCATAAAACGCCATGCCGGAGGGGCCGATGACCGGGTCCCAATAATAGACCGGCTGCTCCATGCCTTCCTTGGCCGTGGCACCTTCACCAACGGCCCTGCCGCTATATTCGATGCCGTAGGTTATGACAGGCCAGCCATAGTTCAGGCCTGCTTTCGGCAGGTTCAGTTCATCGCCGCCTCTCGGGCCGTGTTCCACGGTCCAGAGCCTGCCTTCTCCGTCCAATGCTGCCGCCTGCAGGTTGCGGTGGCCGTAGCTCCATATCTCGGGAAGGGCATTCTGCTGGCCGGCGAAGGGATTGCCTTCGAAGGCTTTGCCTTGCGCATCAATGCGGAAGACCTTGCCGAGGCCGCTGGACAGATCCTGCGCCTGCACGCGCGGCGTCGCATCGGAGCGTTCGCCGACAGTGACATAAAGCTCGTTATTCGGCCCGAAGACCAAACGCGAGCCGAAATGCTTGTCGCCATCATAGGTCGGCATCTGGCGGAAGATCACCGCGACATTTTCAAGTTTGGCCGCGCCGCCTTCCTCGGTCAGTTTTGCCGAGGCGACCGAGGTGCCATTGCCGCCGTCACGCGGTTCGGAGAACGAAAAGAAGATGGTGCGCGATGTCTCGAAATCCGGCGCAAGCGCTATGTCGAGAAGACCGCCCTGTCCGGCAGAGGCGACTTCCGGCACGCCTTCTATGGCGGGGCCGGCCTTGCCATCGGCGACGATATGCATGGGGCCTTCCTTGGCCGCAACGATCATGCGGCCATCGGGCAGAAATTCCATCGACCAGAGATGTGGCAGGCCCTCGGCAATGACGGTTTTTTCGACGTCCGGCTGGGTTGCGGCCTGTGGCGCACGGGTCTGACCCTCGAAAGCCGGTTTCTGATCCGGCGCATTGGCCCGTTTCGTCTCGGCAGCCGGGGCGGTCTGTGCGTGGGCGGCGCCAGCAAGCGGTACGGCAAGCAGCGCAAATAGCATCGTCGAACTCAGAAATCGGTTGTTGCGGAACATGGGTCTCCCTTCCTTCGTTTGCGTCAGGCACAAACCATTTGGGGAGGATTTCGTTTCTTGCGATAGCTTCAAGAAAACTTGATGAGTTCGTGTGCAGGCGGCGGCCTCTTTTATCATCCGTACGAATTCGTAGGGAACCGCAATCATGCATCCACGTTTTCCCTCTGGTTATACGGAGGGCGCCATGCAGATCATCGATAACAAGACCATAGACGGGAACAGAACCAAACCGATCCTCAATGTCGCAGAATTCTGTCGCCGTTACCGACTGGACAAGGCCGAGGAGACACGGCTGAGAAAATTGTTTGGCGAGTTTGCATCCCGGCACGAACTTCTGATGAATGCGCAGCGCAAGCCCAACTTCCGCTGATCATTCCTCGGGATCGACTGATTTTCCGAAGATCATGAAGACATCATAACGGGTGTTCTTGCCCATTATCTGATGCGAGGGTTTGCGAATGCCCGGCATAGGTTCGGCGCGCAGGGGCCATTTAAGAACAACCCGTTTCGTTGCATTATCAAGCGCCGCCTCCATAAGTTCCACCTGATCGGGATCGGATCCCACCAGTTCGCGCAGCACCCGCATCTCCTTTTTCACCAGCGCCGTATTGTGGCGCGGCGGATGCATGGGGTCGACAATCACCACTTCCGGCGAAAGTTCTTTCAGCAGGTGCCTTGAATCACCCTGCAGCAGCGTCATGCGCGACGCGGCCTCCGCATAGGCGCCGCCGGCCTCCAATGCGCGGCGAATGCCGTCCGCCAGATGGGCATGCATGCCCGGCGAGCGTTCGATCAACGTCACCTCCGCGCCGAGTGATGCGAGCAGAAAGGCATCCCGCCCGAGCCCTGCCGTGGCATCCACGATTTTTGGGGTGCGGCCTTTGGTGAAGCCTGCGGCTTTCGGCAGGGCCTGTCCACGCCCCTCGCCGGAGCGGAAACGGTGCCCGACCGCACCGCCGACAAAGTCCACCACGAAGCTTTCGTCTTGTTCTTTCATCGCAGGCCTCAAAACGGGCAGGGCACGGTGTAGGTGACGTCACGGCCATCCGGGTGGCGAAAGCCCACCGCCTCGGCATGCAGCATCAGGCGCGGCGCGGCGGCAAGCGCCTCACCTTCGGCATAAAATTCATCGCCAAGGATCGGATGGCCGAGAGCCTTCATATGCACCCGTAATTGATGGGTGCGGCCGGTGAGAGGGGTAAGTGCGAGCCTCGTTGCGGGAAGCGGCAATCTTTCCAGCACGCGCCACAGGCTTTGCGCCGGCTTGCCATTTTCATGGTCGACGTGGTGGCGGGGCTTGTTTTCCGGGTCGATCGCGAGCGGCAGGTCCACTTCACCCTCTTCGCCTTCGAGCTCTCCCCAGACGACGGCCACGTAGGATTTGCGCGTCTGGCGGTTCTCGAACTGGGCGGCGACAGCAGCGTGCGCCTTGCGGTTCAGGGACATCAGCACGATACCGGAGGTATCCTTGTCCAGCCGGTTGATCATCAGCGCTTTTGGAAATTGTTTCTGCACACGCGTCAAAAGACTGTCGGACAGCGCCGGATCGCGCCCCGGCACCGACAGAAGCCCGCTCGGCTTGTCGAGCACCAGCAGATCGTCATCCCGGTTGACGATAGTGAGCCACGGTTCGAGCGGCGGATGATAGACGGGGTTGGAAAGCTCAGATGACATTGCGCTTCCTTAGCATAAATCGCGCAGCGGGCCAGATGCCGACCCACATGATATTAGTCCGGAATATCAAGATTGACGCGCCCGCTGGTCAGATCGCTGATGAGCCGTGTCAGGCGTTCCGCCTCCTCCGCCGGAATGGAAAGCAGCATATCCGCGCCGGTGCCGGTGAAATCCTCCCTTTCCACCCGCAGATTCTGTGTGGCGGCGAGGCGTGATTTCACCAGAGCCAGATCGGAAAAGGGGCAGCTCAGCGTCGCGCTGACATAGGCGATGACCGGCGAGGTTTCTCCAAGTCGAAGGCAGGCCGCCGCCGTGCCGCCATAGGCGCGCATGAGGCCACCGCTGCCGAGCAGGATGCCGCCGAACCAGCGGATGACGAGAACGGCGACATTGTCCAGCGTCTGACCATCAATTGCCTGAAGGATTGGTTTTCCGGCAGTGCCGGAAGGTTCGCCGTCATCGCTGAAACGATAGGTCTGACCGGTCCGCCAGGCCCAGCAATTGTGATTTGCATCGACATCAGAATGCGCCGCCAGAAAGGTTTTCGCGTCTTCCTCACCGGTCACGGGTGCTGCAAAGGCGATGAAGCGGCTTTTCTTGATATCCTGCGAAAAGGTGACGGGTCGATCGAGCGTGAACATGCGCGTTTCAATATCGCATATATTCAGTCACGGAAATCGGTATAAGGCCACGATGGCTAAGATGGCGATGGAGCGGGTTTTGAAGGAAGCAAGGCGGGTCGCGATTGTCGGCGGCGGGCCGGCGGGGCTGATGGCGGCCGAAGTGCTGTCGGCTACAGGCCATGTCGTGACGGTGTTCGAAGCGATGCCGACCGTGGCGCGCAAATTGCTGATGGCCGGGAAATCCGGTCTCAACATCACCCATGCCGAAGACTACGGCAGTTTCGTCAATCGTTTTGGCGAAGCCGGGCCAAGACTGCGCGCGGCGCTTGACGATTTCACGCCCGACATGTTGCGCGACTGGGCGCAGGGTCTGGGGCAGGAAACCTTCGTCGGCACCTCCGGCCGGGTGTTTCCAACCGTCATGAAGGCCTCGCCGCTGTTGCGGGCATGGCTCGTCCGGCTGGAAGCGCAGGGTGTGACCATCAGGACCCGACACCGCTGGACGGGTTTTTCAGGCGATGGGCTGGTTTTCGCAACACCCGAGGGCGAGGTTGCCGTCAAGGCCGATGCCGTTCTCCTGGCGCTCGGCGGCGCAAGCTGGCCGCGTCTGGGGTCCGATGCCGCATGGGTTCCAGCATTGGCGACAAAGGGCGTGGCGCTTGACCCGTTCAGACCTGCCAATTGCGGTTTCGATGTCGAGTGGAGCGATGTGTTCCGGCAACGTTTTGCAGGCGAGGCGCTGAAATCCGTCATCACCATTTCTGCCGCAGGTGCGTTTCAGGGCGAGTTCGTGGTGACGCAGAACGGGGTTGAGGGCAGCGTCATCTATGCCCATTCCGCTGCATTGCGCGACCGGCTGGAACAGACGGGCAAGGCTTCGCTTGTCGTTGATCTCGCGCCGGGGCGCACCGTGGAGCGCCTCAGCCTGGATCTGGCAAAGCTCGGCCGCAAGGAAAGTTTCGCAAACCGCCTGCGCAAGGCTGGTGGCCTCTCCGCCGTCAAGGTTGGGCTTCTACGGGAAATCTTTCCCGATATAGCGGCCATGCCGGATGATCTGGTCGCCGCAAGAATAAAACATGCGGAAATTCCGCTTTTGCGGCCAAGGCCGATTGCCGAGGCGATTTCATCGGCCGGCGGTATCGTCTGGGGCGGCCTTGATGAAAATTACATGCTGAAAAGGCTCCCCGGCGTGTTTGCCGCCGGGGAAATGCTGGACTGGGAAGCGCCGACCGGCGGTTATCTGCTGACGGCCTGTTTCGCCACCGGCAAGGCCGCCGCCAAGGGCATGGACGCCTGGCTTGAACGCTCAGCCTGAGAGCCGTTCCGCCATGCCGGTTTCCGAACCCGGCGTGGTCCTGACGAGGCAGCGCATGATGGTATCAGTGGTGACGGAACCAAGCGCCTTGCCGTTCTCGCTGATGACCGTGGCGCTGGCGACATTTTCCCTGACGAGTGCGCGCAGGCCCTCTTCGACCGTCATATCCGCAGCAAGCTGAAGACGCGACTGACCCGAAAATTCCGGCTGGACGATGGCCCCAAGACGGATGACCCGGCCGCGATTGACCTCTTCCACGAAGGCTTCGATATAGCTGTCTGCCGGTGACATGACGATTTCGGCGGCCGTGCCCTGCTGGATGATTTCGCCGTCGCGCAGAATGGCGATCTTGTCTCCGAGCCGCAGCGCCTCATCAAGATCATGGGTTATGAAGACGACGGTCTTCTTCAGTTCCTTCTGCAATTCAAGCAGCACCGTCTGCATGTCGACGCGGATAAGCGGATCAAGCGCCGAATAGGCTTCATCCATCAACAGGATTTCGGCATTGTTGGTCAGAGCCCGGGCGAGACCCACGCGCTGCTGCATGCCGCCGGAAAGCTGGTTCGGATAATGGCTGGAGAAACCTTCCAGACCCACACGCCGGATCCAGACATCGGCCCTTTCCTCCCGCTCGCGCTTGTCGACGCCCTGCACCTCGAGCCCGTAGACGACATTCTGCAGCACGTTGCGATGCGGCAGCAGGCCGAATTTCTGGAACACCATCGCCGTCTTGTGGCGGCGGAATTCCAGAAGTTCCGCTTCGTTGAGGCGACAGACATCGGTGCCGCCATAGAGTATTTCCCCGGCCGTCGGGTCGATCAGCCGGTTGACGTGGCGGATCAGCGTCGATTTGCCCGAGCCGGAAAGACCCATGATCACGGTGATCTGGCCGCCGGGCATAGTGATGCTGATATCGCGAAGACCGAGCACGTGGCCGTGTCTGGCATTCAGTTCCGTCTTGGACATGCCGCCACGCACGGCGTCGACATAGTCCGCCGCCTTGGAGCCAAAGATCTTGTAGAGGCTGCGGATTTCGATCGATTGACTAGCCATGCGCCACTTCCCGGTGTTTTTGCAGTCGAAGGCCATAGGCCTGGCTGATGCGGTCGAAGATGATGGCGATGCCGACGATGGCAAGCCCGTTGAATACGCCGAGCGTGAAATACTGGTTGGCGATGGCCTTCAGCACCGGCTGGCCAAGACCCTGCACGCCGATCATGGAGGCGATGACCACCATGGCAAGCGCCATCATGATCGTCTGGTTGATGCCAGCCATGATGGTGGGAAGTGCGAGCGGCAGCTGCACCTTGAAGAGTTTCTGGCGCTTTGACGATCCGAAAGCGTCGGCGGCTTCGAGAACGTCACGATCGACCATGCGGATGCCGAGATTGGTGAGCCGGATCATCGGCGGAATGGCGTAGATGACGACGGCGATAACACCAGGCACGCGGCCGATGCCGAGCAGCATGACAACGGGAATGAGGTAGACGAAACTCGGCATCGTCTGCATGACGTCGAGAATGGGATTGACGACATTCTGCAGGCGGTTGGAGCGCGCCATGGCGATGCCAATCGGTAGGCCGATGACGATGGACAGAACGGCGCAGACGAAAATCATCGAGACCGTCTTCATCGTGTCTTCCCACATGCCGAACCAGCCGATGGCAAACAGGATACCGCAACACAGCGCAACAATGGTGGCGCTGCGGCTGGCGAACCAGGCAAGCACGCCGACAATAAGAATAACGACCGGCCAGGGCGCGCCGATCAAAAGCCTTTCCGCCCAGATGAGGAAGCTCTGGAGGGGGGTGAAGAGCCCTTCTATCGCGCTGCCATAGGTTCGGGTGAATGCCCGGAAACCCTCGTCGATGACTTTCTTCAGCGCACGCAGGGCATCGTCATTCATGGTCGGAAATTTGAAAAGCCAATCCATATCCTGTTCTCCATGACGAAGCGGAGGCGGGGACCCAACTCCTCCGCGCTCCGGGAGTAAAATCGCCAGAGCGCCGCACGTCTGTTCCCAGGCCAGACGGGACGCTCTATTCTGTCGAACCGACGCATCGTGCCTCCACGAAAGCCAATTGGCCTTCCGGCATCAATGCGGCTCGGCGCCGCCATTGGCGGACGCCTTCTGCGGGAAAGATATGTCGCGCCGTCCTTAAAGGGCGGCCTTGACCTTTTCCGCGACGTCAGGAGAAACCCAGCCCGTCCAGAGGGCCTCGTTTTCCTTCAGGAAGTGTTTGGCGCCATCTTCGCCCGTCGCCTGATTGTCTGTCATCCAGGCGATCAGTTTGTTAACGGTATCGTTGGTCCAGGCGCGCTTGTTCAGATAATCCATGGCCGGGCCGGCGCGGTCGGCAAAGGTCTTGCTGACCAGCGTCTGCACGTCGTCCACCTGCCAAGCATTTGGCTTCGGGTCGGCGCAGTCGGCGACGGACGTGCAGCGCTTCCACTCGGCGGCGTCATATTCGGTGCCGAAGCCGAGTTTCACCATTTCATATTTGCCCAGCAGCGACGTGGGCGCCCAGTAATAACCGACCCATGGCTGCTTGGCCTCGTAAGCCTTGGCGATGGAGCCATCGAGGCCGGCGGCGGAGCCGGTGTCGACGAGGGTGAAGCCCGCCTTCTCACCGCCGAAAGCCTTGAAGAGCTGGGCGGTAACGACCGTCCCGCCCCAGCCCTGCGGGCCGTTGAAGACGGCACCCTTGGCCTTATCCTCGGGCGATGGGAAAAGTTCGGGATGTTTGAAGAGATCGGGAATGGTCTTGAGGTCGGGATTGGCGTCCGCGACATATTTCGGAATCCACCATCCCTGAACGGCGCCGTCCGAGAGGATCTTGGCGCCTGCGACGACCTTGCCGCCTTCCAGGCCCTGTTTGACGATTTCCGGCTGCAGGCTGACCCAGGCCTCGGGCGCTATGTCCGGCTGGCCCTTTTCGGCCATGGACGTCAATGTCGGCACGGTATCGCCGGTGACGATTTCGGCGGCGCAGCCATAGCCTTTTTCAAGAATGAGCTTGTCGAGATTGGCGGCGACTTCGGCGGATTGCCAGTTCATGCTGGCGATTGTTACGTTTCCACAGTCGGCGGCAAAGGCAACGCCGCCTGAAAAGGCGAAGCCGGCGGAAAGAATTGTGGCACCCAAAAGTATTTTCATTTTTGTTCCCTCTGGTCGCGGTGTGGCGGAGACCCGGGTGCGGACGGCACCGCGACCGTCAGCGTTTGTATTGAGGCTTAATAATTCCTTTGTTGTCGTTCCGTTTGCGGCAATTTCTGGCGTATTGAGGATGGCAATCGTCAATCAATCATCACGTTTACCGGGCGCATCTGTAAAATTTGCGGCTTGGGGATGCCGCTTTCCCGCCGCTTTGCTGGTGATGCATGCAGTCATTTTCGTGACGGCTGGAACTTATCCGGAATCTGAAAAAGCCGGGAACAATAAAACGAAGTTTCTGTTTTCTTGGACATTTATTCCGTTCTGTATTACGGGAAATTTCGTCTCTTTTTTTGTGGTGATATTGAATGACCAATTTTCGTGCTGCCCCGGTATGGCCGATCGGTGGCGGTGAAACGGGTGAGCTTGTGCGCGGCTTCGACTGGTCGAAGACATCGCTCGGTGCGATTAGCGACTGGCCGCAAAATCTGAGGCAGAAGGCTAATTCCGTCGTCAATTCGCCCATTCCGCAGGTGCTGATGTGGGGCGCCGATCATGTGATGATCTACAATGACGGCTATGCGGAAATCGCCGGCAATTATCATCCTCAGGCGCTGGGCGGAACCGTGCCCGGCATCTGGCCGGAAATATGGGACTGGAACAGCCGCATTCTGGAAGCCGGCTTTCGCGGTGAGGTCATGGCCTATCGCGACCAGCCGATGACGCTGATGCGCAATGGCCGCCCGGAAGAGGTGATCTTCGACCTGTTCTACACGCCGATCTATAATGAGGGCGGCACGGTGGACGGTGTCCTTTGCACCGTCCTTGACAATACAGACAAGGTGAGGGCCGTCGAGGCGCTGGAACAGAGCCGCAAGGAACTAAGCCGACTTACTAATGCCCTGCCGATCCTGGTGGGATATGTCGATCGCGACTATGTCTATAAATTCGCCAATGACGGTTATCTGGAATGGTTCGGCCGCAGCGCCGACGAGGTGATTGGCCGCAGCGTTCCCGACATTGTCGGCGAGGCGTTCTTCGAGTCGCGCAGGGCCTATCTCGACCGTGCGCTCGGCGGCGAGAAGATTGTTTCCGATACCGTGATCAGCAGACCGGATGGCAGCAAGCGTTCCGCCGAAATCCGTTACGTTCCACGCTATATCGCCGATGGGTCCATCGACGGTATTTATGTCCTGATCATCGATATCGAGGAGAGGAAGCGCGCCGAGCAGGAGATCGTGCTCAGCAACAACCGTTTCCGCGCCGCGGTGGATGCCGTGCACGGTGTGCTGTGGACCAACAGCGCCGAAGGAATGATGCTGGGTGAGCAACCGGCCTGGGCCGCGTTGACCGGGCAGAGCTTTGACGACTATCAGCGGTTTGGCTGGGTCGAGGCGGTTCACCCCGACGACAGGGAACACTCGCTGGAAAGCTGGAAAAAAGCCGTTTCTGCGCGGACGACCTATGTGTGGGAGCACCGCGTGCGCCGCCATGACGGCGTCTACCGCACCTTTGCAATCCGTGGCGTTCCGATTTTCGACAAGGCCGGCGCCATTGCCGAATGGGTCGGTGTCCACACGGATATCACCGAACAGCAGCGCGCCGAAAATACGCTGAAGGAACATGCCAGCAATCTCGAACGCGAGATCCGCCACCGCATAAGAGCCGAAGAGCAGCTTCGCCAGCTCAACGAAGGGCTGGAAGCGCGCGTCGAGACGGAAATCGCCGAGCGCCGCCAGACCGAAAGGGCGCTGCAGCAGGCCCAAAAAATGGAATCCATCGGCCAGCTGACGGGTGGCGTCGCGCATGACTTCAACAATCTGCTGCAGGTAATCGCAGGCAATCTGCAATTGCTGTCGAAGGATGTGACCGGCAATGAGCGCGCCGAGCGACGGTTGGAGAATGCGCTGGCGGGTGTCCATCGCGGCGCAAAGCTTGCAAGCCAGCTTCTGGCCTTCGGCCGGCGGCAGGCGCTGGAGCCGCGTGTCATCAACATTGCCCGTTTTGTGACAGGCATGGACGATCTGTTGCGCCGTTCGCTCGGCGAGGCGATCGAGGTGGAGGTCATCACTTCCGGTGGTTTGTGGAACACCTATGCCGACCCCAACCAGGTGGAGAACGCACTTCTCAATCTCGCGATCAATGCGCGCGACGCCATGGAAGGGCATGGCAGGCTGACGATCGAAGTGGGCAATGCGGTGCTTGATCGCGATTACGCCCGCAAGCACTCGGAGGTTTCGGCGGGGCAATATGTCATGCTCGCCGTTACCGATACCGGATCGGGCATGTCGCCGGAAATTCTGGAAAAGGTGTTCGAGCCATTCTTCTCGACCAAACCGGAGGGCAAAGGCACGGGTCTTGGCCTCTCGATGGTCTATGGTTTTGCAAAACAGTCCAGCGGTCACGTCAACATTTATAGCGAAGTGGGGCAGGGCACGACGGTGAAGATGTATCTGCCGCGCTCCGCCGCCGACGAGGACAGGGAAGTGGTCATGCCGACCGGCCCTGTCGAAGGTGGAACCGAAACGATCCTGGTGGTGGAAGACGACGAAGAGGTGCGCGGCACCGTCGTCGAGACGCTGAACGATCTCGGCTATCGTGTGCTGACCGCCCGCGACGCGCAGGCCGGTTTGACGGTGGTCGAAAGCGGCATTCCAATCGATGTCATCTTCACCGACGTGGTGATGCCCGGGCCTTTGAAAAGCCGGGAAATGGCGCGTCGGGCGCAGGAACGGCTGCCAAATCTCGCGGTGCTCTTCACTTCCGGTTATACGGAAAACTCCATCGTGCATGGCGGCAAGCTGGATGCCGGGGTTGAGCTTCTCTCCAAGCCCTATACGCGCGAAGCGCTGGCGCGGCGCATCCGCCACGTCATAGCCAATCGCAAACAGGTTTCGTTGGTGAAAGGGAGGTCGGCATCTGCATCGAACCATTCAAAGGCCGTCGAACCTGCGAAGACTATTGGAAATGAAAACGGGCCGGTTCGTGTGCTTCTGGTGGAGGATGACGAGCTGATCCGGATGAATTCGACGGAGATGCTGTCGGATAGCGGCTTCACCGTGGTCGAGGCCGGAAATGCGGCACAGGCGCTGAAAGCAATCGAGGCGGAACATATCGATGTTCTCGTCACCGATATCGGTTTGCCGGACATGAAGGGCGGCGAGCTGGCGGTGGAGGCTCTGCGCCGCAAGCCGGGACTGGCCGTCGTTTTTGCAACGGGTGACAGCCATATGCCGGAAGGAGCGCCGGAAACCGCTGTGCTGTTGACCAAGCCCTATGACGAACAGCAGATCATCTCGGCCGTCGAACTGGCGCATACGGCAAAGACGTCGGCCGGGGAGTAGACCGCCCGCCGTCCTGTCTCAGTAACCGCGCGCCATATCGACCGTTTCCGGCAGGGTGCCCGTCTCGCGCCATGTCCGGACATTGCCGGCGACGATCCGTGCCGAGCTTTCCCGGCTGGTCGGCGCGGAAATATGCGGCAGCACGGTGACCTTCGGGTGCTGCCAGAATGGTGATGCTGCAGGCAGTGGTTCCTGTTCGAACACATCGAGGACCGCGTGCGAAAGCTTGCCGGAATCAAGCGCCGCGATCAGGTGGTCGGCGACGATGACGGCTCCGCGGGCGAAATTGATGATCGCGGCGCCGTTTTTCATTGCGGCGAGGCGGCTGGCGTTCACGAGACCGCGCGTCGCATCGGTGAGCGGCACCAGGCAGACGAGGATGTCGCTTTTCTCCAGCAATCCTTGCAGCCCGTCATCGCCCGTCAGCGTTTCCACCCCCTCGATTGCCTTGGACGAGCGGCTCCAGCCCGTAACATTGAAGCCCGCGTGAAGCAGGCGTTCCGCCGCAGCCACGCCGAGTGCACCGAGGCCGAGCAGACCGATGGTCATCTCGCCCGGATGGCGATAGTCGAGTTCTTGCCAGAGGGCTTTTTGCTGGTTGTCGCGATAGGCGGGCATGTCGCGCTGCAGATAATATGTCCATGCCAGCACGGCTTCCGCCATGACACGCGAAAGCTCCGGGTCCTTCAGCCGGACAATCGGCGGTGCCTTCTCTCCCAGTTCCAGCACGAGCCGTTCGACGCCGGCCCACAGGCTGTGGATCCATGTGAGGCCCGGAAGTGCTGCAATGTCTGCCGGATCGGGATTGGCGACGATGGCGAATTCCACCATGCGCCGCTGTTCTTCGCTGAGTTCGGAAAAGGAAAGAATGTGCTCCTGCGGCATCGCGGCGCGCAGCGCCTCCTTCCAGACGGTTTCCGTCTCCGCATTCATCCGCGAAACAAAGGCGATGGGTGATGACATGAAATTCGGTCCTGCCTGCGATTGCTCTTTCCGTCATCAATGCGCAATTTCGGGAGGCAATGCCATAGGTCGGACGGCGAAATTCACGCCGAAGAGATTTTTCGGCAAGACGATTTTCTGGCCATCGGCAGTCTAAAAAATGCTGCACCCGTTCTCAGCCCTCGTCATCATCCTCGCCTCAAGGGCGAGGATGATGACGGAGAGGTTCTCGGGTTGTGTCCGCTGCCACCTTGCGGCGGATCAACGCTTAAGCGTTCTCCTTCACCGGAGGCTTGGCGTCGCCGTAATAGGCCGAGAAGCTCTCATGGTAGTGCTCCGAACCGCCCGGGCCGGCATAACGCTGCAATTCCGTCATGTCGGTCTTGTTGAGCACGATGCCCAGCGTCTTGTTGGCGATATGGGGTTCATTCGCCATCAGGTTCTGCACCATCTGGATCGGCGTCTTGCCCCATTCCGTGACGAAGACAAAACCGTCGACCTGCGGCGCAAAGGCTTTCGCATCGATGACGGGAACAACCGGTGCGAGGTCAACGATGATGTAGTCGCAGGCCTCTCGCGCCGATTCGATGAATTTGCGCATGCCGGAGGAAGCCAGCAATTCACTTGAATGGGCGAACTGGTTGCTGGTCGAAACCGGCAAGATGCCCATCTTCGTGCGGGTGTCGACCTTCACCGCCTGCGTCCACGGGATTTCGTCGAGGACAACCTCCACCAGACCGGCGGATTGCCGTGTCGTCAGCATTCGGCTGAGGCCGGGGTTGCGGATGTCGGCATCCACCACCAGCGTGCGTTTGCCGGTGGAGGCGATCAGCCCGGCCAGATTGAGTGCGACGACCGACTTGCCCTCGTTCGGCAGGCAGGAGATGACGCCGATGACCCGGCACTGGCGTTCCTGAATGACGACATCCGCCGTCAGCTTCACATTGCGAAGCGTCTCCGCAAAGCTGGAACGCGGGCTGTCAACGGCAAGGCGCAGCATCTTCTGGAACGAGACCTGGCCGCTTTCGTCGAGGGTGGTGTTCTCGCTGCCGGGGGTGGCTGCGCTGGTGCCGGTTTTTGCCGGCTCCACGCCCCTTTCCCCGATAAAGGGCAGATAGCCCAGAAAACGCATGCGCAGATTGTCGCGCACATCGTTGCCGGTGTGGAAGAAACGATCCCGGAATTCGAGAAGCGCTGCAATGCCGCCACCCAGCATCAGGCCGAGGATAACCGAAAGCGCCATGGTCATGGTCTTTTTCGGGCTGGAAGGCGCCGTTGGCAGACCTGCTTCGGAAATGATGCGGGCCTTGGCGATCGGCAGCGACTGCTTCTGCGAAGCCTCCTCGAAACGACCGAGATAGGACTGATAGAGCGTGCGCAACGCGGTTGCCCGCTGCTCCAGCTCGCGCAATTGCACCATGGTGACATTGGCCTGCGAGTTGTTGCCGGCAACACGGTCAATGCTGTCGCGCAGCGACTGCACGCGGGAATTGGAAACTTCATATTCGTTCTTCAGGCTGCCGGTCAGCTGCTGCAGTTCCTGATAAATCTGGCGCGCAACCTCTTTCTTTTCGCTGTCCAGCGCAACGGCCTGTGGATGATCGGCGCCGAATTGCTGCGCGACGCCCTGCAGACGGTCAGAGATTGTAATGTAGCGTTTGCGAAGATCCTGAATGACGGAATTGTCGGTGTCGCGTGCGGAAACGACCGCATTGTCGACGGCTGCATCCGGACCACGGTCGATTATGGATTTGTACTGGCCATAACGAGCCGACGCGGTCGCGGCATCCGCCTGCGCGGCGATAAGCTGGCCGTTGAGATCGGCAAGCTGGCTTTCCGACATCAGCTCGCCGCGCGAGGAAACGATGTTATTGTCCGACCTGAATTTCTGCACCGCCAGTTCGGCCGCCTGGGCACGCTGGTTGAGGTCGGTCATGCGTTCCTGCAGCCACACGGAGGCGCGCTCGCTGGCATCGAAATTGGCGTTCAGCTGTTCCGTCAGATAGGCTTGCGCATAGGTTTTTGCGATCTGTGCTGCAAGCTGCCGGTCCGTCGAGCGGGTGGAAATGGCGATGACCGAACTGCGGCCGACACGCTCCACCGTCAGCGATTGCTGCAGCACGGCGGCCGCCTTTTCGCGGCGTCCGGCGCGGATTGCGGCCTCGGAAGCGGGCGGGTCGCCCGGCAGGATGAGATCAACGATGCCGCGCACGGAGGATTTTACGAGTTCCACCGGCGACATCGGCGGATTGACGATGGTGTCATTCTCATAAAGCCTGGCCTTGTCGACCACGGTCAGCGCCATTTCCTTTGATTTCAGGATTTCCACGGCGCTGGCGATGCGGTTGTCGACGATCTGGGCGGCGGGAACCGGCGATTCCTCTTCCGCGTAGCGTGAAAGGCTTTCATCCAGAAGCACCTGCGTCATCGCGGTGTAAACGGGGGTCGCAAGCACCAGATAAAGGCCGGCCAGAACCACGGCGGCGATGACCGAGGCGGCAATGACATTGGCACGGCGAACCACGGCGGCCCACAGGCGGTCGAGGTCGATGAACGTGTCGGCATCCTTGCCGGGATCCGGAAAGCCGATATTGGATTTAAAGGTCTTGTGGTGCATGGACCTACCTTGTGAATTAAAAATGGTACGCGGGAAGCCGAGCCTTGGCTCGCCTTCCCGCCCCCCGTTATTGGTGCGCCGACCGCCTCCCCGGCGGCGCGATTAAAGTCAGGCCGCCTGGACGCGGCTTTCGTGGTTTGCGACCAGTTCCTTCACGGAAGCGAGAACCTGGGCCTCCATATCGGCGCGCATGAGCGAAAAGGCGACATTGGCGGCGATGAAGCCCTGCTTGCTGCCGCAGTCGAATGTGCGCCCGGTGTATTTCTGCGCATGGAAGGCCTGCTTCTCGGCGAGCCGCTTCATGCCGTCGGTCAGCTGGATTTCATTGCCCGCGCCGCGCTCCTGTTTGGCGAGAATATCGAAGATTTCCGGCTGCAGAATATAACGGCCGTTCAGGTAATAATTCGAAGGCGCCTTGGATGGTTCCGGCTTCTCGACCATTTCGGTGACCGCAAAGCCGTGATTGACCTTCTGGCCGACACCGACGACGCCATAGGACGACACTTCTTCCGGCAGGCATTCTTCAACACCGAGAATATTGCCGCCGACCTCGTCGTAAAGTTCCATCAGCCCGGCAATGCAGCCGCGTGCGCCATAGGAAACCATATCCGGGAGAAGCAGTGCGAAAGGCTCCTTGCCCACCAGTTCGCGCGCGCACCAGACGGCGTGGCCGAGGCCGAGCGGCACCTGCTGGCGCGTGTAGCTGACGGTGCCCGCGACTGGCAGCATCTTTTCAAGCTGCAATACCTGCACTGTTTTGCCGGAACGGGTGAGCGTGTTGATAAGCTCGGGCGCGCTGTCGAAATAGTCTTCGATGGCGGTCTTGTTGCGGCTGGTTACGAAAATAATGTGCTCGATACCGGCCTGCATGGCCTCATCGACGGCGTATTGCACGACCGGCCGATCGACGATCGTCAACATTTCCTTCGGCATCGCCTTGGTGGCGGGCAAAAACCGCGTGCCGTTGCCGGCTACGGGAATGACGGCTTTTCTGACAGTTTTGTTCAGGTCCATCGCGTTCTCCTTCATCAAGGTTTGATCTGTCCCCAGTCCGCTTGCAGATTTCTCCGCGCACAGATTTGTCCGCTCACAAATTTTACGAAATCTGCCTTTTCACCCCAGTATTTGCCGCGGGCGCAAACATCGCGTCCCGCAACCTCTTCAGCCGCACGGCAATGGGCATTCTCAAATGGCCCAGCACGGCGGGATCTCTGATTGTTGTCTTCAGCGCGCCGATAATCGAGCGGCGCTTGATGTCTTCCACCAAGGTCAGGAAATTATGTGCGAGCCGCAGGCTGCGGCTTCTTGCCTGCTGTGCATCCATCGCAGCGGGCAGCAATGCGTAATGGCTCAGAAACTCCTGATCCGCCCGCATCATCCCTTCAACGTGATGAATTTCGAGCACGCGCGAGATCGAGCCTTCGCGGATGTTGTAGACATAACCCGGCTTCGGCTCGATGACGCAGAGGCCGCCGGCGGCAAGCGCCGAGGCAAGCAGGATATAGTCCTCGCCGATGCGGATATCCTCGCGGAAACGCAGCCCCTCGTTATCAAGGAAATCGCGCCGGAACATCGGCTTCATGTAACCGAAGTTGAACGTGGAGCGGAAAAGGATGTTGGAGGAAATGAAGTCCTCAAGGGTGAGGACCGGTCGTTCCTCCAGAAACTCTTCCGGAAACATTGTCTCCATCTGCCTGCCGTCCATATAAGCGACATCGAGATTGTCGACCGCGATGGTGGCATTGGCGGCTTCCGCCCGGCACATCATGCAGGCGGCGCGTTCGGAGCGGATGACATCGTCTGAATCGAGCACGGCGATCCAGCGTCCGGTCGCGGTCTCGATGCCGGCATTGCGTGCGCCGCCCGGCCCGAGGTTCTGTTCGAGCGCAAGCAGCCGCACACGCGGATCGGTGGCGGCAATGGTTTCGACAAGCTGGATCGTTTCGTCAGAGGAGCGGTCGTCCACGACGATAACCTCCAGCGTCACGCCCTGCTGGTCGAGCGCGCTCTGAATGGCGGCTTCGATCGTATCGGCGGCATTATAGGCGGCGATGACGAAGCTGATATCCGGTCCGAGACCGGAAATATCGGCGGGTTGCGATGTGAGGTTTTCCATCAGGTCGCCTCCACCGCGCCGTACTGGCGGATTTCACGCACCCCGAAAGCGCCGCTGGCCGAGCCCATGTGCAAAGCGCCACGCAGCGCATAACGGTTGCGGCGCACGGCGTTGAACCCGTTCAATACGGCAAAGACGGCGCAATAGAGCACTTTCGATCCCGCCTTCAGCACCTGCATCACGCGCCTTGCGCCTGGTTTCTTTTCAGCAAGCACACGGCCATGGGTCTGGCCGGAGCGGAAACGACGTTTGGCAAGCCACATGAAACGGGCGCGGCTTTCCGGCACCGGCTCGGAGAGCACGGCCTTTTCCGCAAAGACGATGCGACCGCCTGCAGCATGAAGATGCGAGAAGAAATGCGTGTCCTCACCGCCGCTCTGGCCGAGCGCCAGCGCAAAACGCCGGCCCTTCACCGATGGCGCATCCATCTTGAGAAGCGTGTTGCAGGTATAGCCGGTGATGATCTCGCCATTTACCCAGACGGGAACGGTCGAGTGAAAATCGCCGCGTTTCATCCAGCCCGGGGCGTTTTCACGGTAAACTGCCGTTACCGGGCCGAGAACGGTTTCCGCGCCGGTTTCGTCGGCCTTTTCCAGAAGGGCAGCCAGCCAATGCGGCGGCGCGGTCTCGTCATCATCGATGAAGGCCAGATAGTCCGCCTGGCATTCCGACAGGCAGGCGTTGCGGGCAATCGAAATATTCGACTTCGGGCAATGCACGTAGGTGATCTCGAAGGGGGCGGTTTCGCGCAGGCGGTCCACACTGGCCCTGGCGCTCGGCTCCTCGTCATTATCCGCAACAATCAGGCGAACTTTCACGCCTTCCGGCACCTCCAGTTCGAAGAGTGACAGAAGTGTGGCGACGAGCGCCGGACGTCTGTAGGTGCAAATGCCGATATCGACGGTTTTGGAATATTGCGGGTTGGCGACGGTGTTGTCGGTCATGAGACAGCCTTTCTTCCCCGGAATTTCAGGAGTTCCAGCCAGAAGCCGGTGGACCACGCCAGATGCATCACCATTGCGGAAAAGGCGGCGAGCGGGCCGTATGGGTTCTTCTGACCTATTGCCATCCACAAGCCATAACCCAGACATGCGGCGATCCAGAGGCCGAGCGGAATAAGTGCGGCCCAATGCACAAGCGACAGCAAGGCAAGCACGAAAACCGGCAGAACGGCGAGCGGAATCATCTGGCGGATTTTCGGGATCGAGCGGTGTTTCAGAAGGTTCTTCGCGCGGCCGCGGCCATAAGCGAGATATTGCCTGAAGAGCGGCATGACGCTGGCGCGGGGATAATAGGTCATGCGGGTTTTGTCGGTCATCCAGATGCGGAAACCGGATTTGCGCAGCCGGAAATCCAGTTCGGCATCCTCATTGTGGCTGAAGCTTTCATCGTAACCGCCGACCGCATCGAAGGCGGCAATCCGCATCAGCGCATGGTGGCCATGGTCGATCCAGTGGCCTTTCGCGCCTTCGCGGTGTTTGGAGCCGCCATTGCCGAGCTTGGAATTCTGGGCGATTGCCGTCGCTTTCTGGAAGAGGCCGTGTCCGACCGTGTCCATGGCGACGACGACGGAATCCGCACCGGTGCGATCGGCATCCTCGATCAGACGCTGGCAATAATCATCCGGATAATCGCCATGGGCGTCGATACGGATGAGATAATCGAAATCCTCGCCGAAAGTGGCAACGGCAAGGTTGATGCCGGCGCTCTGGATGCGCTTGGGATTGGCGAGAAGCGTGACGCGGTCATCCGTTGCGGCGAAGGCTGAAACGATGTCGCGGGTGCCGTCCGTGCTGCCGCCATCGGCGACAACGATGCGGAAAAAACGCCCCTGCATCGCAGCCGTGAATTTATTGAGCAGCCCCTCGATCGTCCTCGCCTCATTGAGGCAGGGAATGACGATCAGAGTTCTGATGCCGGAATGACCAAGACCTTCCATGATTTGCCCCCTACGCACTACACGGGTGAAAACTGCGCTTGCCGGGCATGGCCGGAAGCGGATTTGGCGAGAGAGGACAATTGCTGGACCAGCTGACGGCAATCGTCGCGGTCGGTCAGCCATTGTTTTTTATCGAGCGCCGAGAGGGCGCCGAAGGCTTCCGCGTAGGTTTGCGGCGTCATGCTGTTGAAAAGAGCGGCCAGATCGTCAGCTCCCGCATTTTGCAGGGCAAAACCGATATCGCGCTTTTCGATGAAACGGGCAGTTTCCGTGCCTGCCAGTGCAATCGGCAGGGTGCCGTAAAGGCAGCCCTCGTAGAGCCGGTTGGGCAGAAGCCAGCTCGAATTCTGGCCTTCCTCGAAAAAGTCGATCGCCCAGGTGAACTGCACTTCATTGTAGATGGCGGCCAGATCCTCGGGGTTCTTGTAGGCACCGTGGAAATGCACATGCGGGGCGGCGGCCACGAAGCCATCGAAATCCGCAAATTCCGAATAGGCCGGGCGGCCGCGCAGGATGATTTCGACCTTGCCATCCATGCGCTTCGCAAAATCGGCGAGGATTTCGAGCGATTTGCGGCAGCGAAGCGCGCCGAACCAGCCGATTTTCCATGGTTCGCCGAGGGCAGGGGCGCGTGGTTGCGGCGTGGCGGCAACGGTGGCGTCGAGCGCCAGAACCTTGTTTTCCTGCAGCAGGACGGGGAGGTTGAGGCCGGATACGGGCTTGAAATAATGGTCTACGAATGCCGGAGAACTGGTGATCAGCAGCTTCGCGTCGCGTGCGAAGTAACGCTGTGCGGCATTCAGCATCTGTCCGGGCTTGCCCTTGTTGAGAAGCAGGCGGTGAATGTCGAGACATTCATAAACCAGCGCCGGCCGGCGGTCGTAGAGAGACACGGCCCGTTTCGCGAGAGCCAGCATCTCCAGGTTTCTGGCAAGAATGACATCCGGTGTGGGTATGCCGCGCAAGGTTTTGCCCAGCGAGAGGCTGGCTTTCGCTACAGCCGCCATGCGCTGAAGAAACTGCCCATCGGCCGTTTCCCCGAGAACGACGGGTACGACGCCCTCGATCTCCGCCAGCCTGTTCTGTCCGCGCCGGAAACCCGCCAGCGTCACCTGCGCCCCGCCCGCAAGCAAGGTCAGCACCCGCCGGCGAATGGCGGGGTCCGACAGGTCATGCGCGAGATAAAGAACATGGGTCATGCAGGGGTTCCGGTTGGGTTCATGCGTCAAAGACGCAGCAGCTTATGTTTTGGTTCAAAAAAGCGCGTCGGTTCAAAAATGCAGTCAGTTAAGGGCGCAGGCGATGGATTCGGGAAACTGGCATTTGTCGCCGAGCGCCGTGAAGGCAAACCGGTCGACGGTCATCTGTGTTGCGCCGGAATAGGAAAAGGCACCCATCCAGTCCTTCAGCGTGTCCGTTCCCCACAGGCTGAAGAATATCTTCTGGGCGTTCTGCGGGATTTTCGTCTCGTCCGTCACTTCGTGGACGAGCTGGCCGTTGACGTAATAGCGCAGGCGCTGCGGCTCCCACACGAATGCATAGTCGTTGAAACCTGCATCGGCTCCGCCTTCCACCGGCACCAGCTTCTCATTGCCGCCCTTGGCGGAAACATACTGGTTGAGCTGTACCTTGCCGGTATTCTTGCCCAGCACCTCGAAGTCGATTTCATCGTGAGGCTTTTTGTCGGTCGGGCCGATATAGGTGAAGAAGGCGGAGTTCAGCCCGGAACCGGTGGCGGCTTTCATCCGTGCTTCATAGGTGCCGTAGCGATAACGCCCCTTGGTCTGGATTTCACCGCAGGTGAAGTTGCGCTCGCCGGCCTTGCCTTCTTCAAAACCAAGGGTCAGTTGGCCGTTTTCGACCGTGGCCAGTTTCTTGGACCAGGTGCAGTTCTGATGTGCACCGTTGTTCCAGCCGTCTGATACGTACCAGAACGACCTGTCCATGGCATCGAAGTTCTCGATGAAGGAGGCGCCGTTGCCTTCCTGTGCCTGGCTCGGTGTCGTGAAAGGTGCCGCCAGCAGGGCGGCGGCAAGAAGAATGCGTGTCTGAACGCGGGTGACAAATGTTGTCATTGGTTCACCTCTGTCGTTGCGAATAAAGCGTTTCGGATGTAGGCGGCCCGATCATGGAAGCCCGTTTTGTGGCAAAATCGGCCGTCTTGCGTTTGCCGCTCCGGCTTCCGGTCAGTACGGCGTAGACGGCCGGCAGGTATTTGCGGGTCTGGGCGTTGCTGATCACCAGAATGACAAAGGCGGAAAGCGTCGCGCTGATATAAAAGGCGGGGTAGAAATCGGGTCCGCCCTTGTTCCAAACCATCCACATGATGACAAGCAACGGGTAATGGGCGCAGAATATCCAGAAGCTCAGGCTTCCGGTTTCGGAAAGCCGCCGGCCAAGCCTGCTGCGGATCAAGAGCGCAGACGATGCCCAGAAACCGAGCGCGCCGAAGACGGCGAGCAGATTGCGCGACATGTTCAGCCAGAAGGTGAATTCCGGCCCGGTGAAATAGAGGCCCGTCGCCAGCACGGCAGAGGCGGCGAAGGTCAGCGCCATGATCGGCAGGGCATAGGGGTCGAGCGCCTTGACGTCGATGCGGTGGAGCGCGAGCGCAATGCCGAGCGAAAAGCTGAACAGGATGGACTTCTTCTGAACGATGAAGATCGTCAGATCCGGCATGGCGGTGATGAAGAGCAGGATGGCAAGCGTCGGCAGCGCAAAGCGGCGCATGAGAAAGGCGAGCACTGGCGACAGCAGGATACAGACGAACAGATCGCGCAGGAAATAAAGCGGCACATTCACCGGCAGTTCCTCGAGCGCGGTTCCATGGCTGATGATTTCACGCGGGCTGGCATTCCAGAGATCCGGGAAATAGCCCACACCCACGTCGAAGACCTGGATCAGCAAAACGGCGGCAAACAGCGCGCCATTCCAGAGGAGGAAGGGCAGCAGCACGGTTTTTGACTTGGAGCGTATCGTCGCCGGATAATCGAAACCGCTCATGCCGCGGCGAAACAGCAGATAACCGGAAATGGCGCTGAGACAGGGCACGCCGATGCGAAACAGGGCGTCGCCCAGAAAAACCCGCAGCCAGTCGAAGAAGCCGTAAAGGCCAAGAAAAGGGCTGGTTTCGGCATCGTGCGGCACATGGACGAACACGATCCCGGAGATCAGCAAGATGCGCATCAAATTGATACGGGAGGATAGGTTCTGATCGACAGTCACATCAGTCACCCCTATTGGGCGGCGTCCACCCACGCCGCGTTGCAACCAGAGCGAACTTAAGCCCGCACTGGAAAGTCTGGTTTCGACTTTGGGATAAAATGTGGCGACGCGGGAAAAACACAAGCTTAGATTTTGCGGGTGAATGTCTGGCTTCGTGGCCTCCCTCGCGCCTTCGCAAAGTCAAGTAGCTGAAATAGATGTGTTTTTTGTAATTTCAGCTATCGTTAAAAATCGCTGAAGCGTGTGAATTTGTCATTTGTCGTGATGCTGCGCCGCAAAAACAATGGTTTCACGCCCCACCGCCATAGACGAATTCGCCGCAGCGATGGCCGGTTAACGGCGGAAATGAGGCGCGTTTTGCAGGCGTGACGTTAACCTTGGGTTGCGTTCTCCCGCATTCGCCGCGATTTCACCATGCCGAGGATCTTCTTCAACAGCGTGCGTTCCGTGAGCAGGATCAGCACGCCATAGATGACGCCGCCAACTGCCGCTCCCACGAGGACCTGAACGGTCGCATTGGGGATACGGTCTGCAAGGACGTGAAGCAGGTAACGCACCGAAACCGCCATCACCAGTGCTGCAATCATGGGTCTGCTGCTGATGTAGAGACCGCTAAAAAAGGGCGTATCGCTTGCCTTGAACACGGCCCAGGAATAGGCGACGAGAGTGACCGCATTGACGATGCAAAGCCATATCATCGCATCGATCAATGTGCCGTAGACGGCGGCTGCCCAGACCGCGACGGTGGTGACGACCGCACGGATCGTCGCCGACCAGAACAGCACGCGCCCATAACCCGCGCCCTTGAGATAGGGGATGAAGGTGCTGCACGGTGTCAGAATGGCCTTTGACAGGGCAAGAAGACCGAGAACCGGCCAGGCATAGGCCCAGTTCTGTCCGAAGATCACCAGCATGGCCGGCTCGGCCACCGCCCATAGGCCGAACATCATCGGCGCAAGCAGCACGGTCAGCACCTGCGTGCTGAACATCAGCGCATCACGCCGGCGCTGCGGATCGTCCATCATTCGGCTGAAGGCGGGGAACAGAACACCCATGACGGCTGACAGCACGACCTGATTGGGAATGCTGGCAAAGCGGTTGGAGGCGGAATAGGCGCCCGCATCGGCAAGGCCGAGATGCCGGGCGATCACCACCATCGGTGACTGGAAGGTGACGAAATTGGCGATTTCCGACCCCATCAGGCCGGAACTGAAGCCGAGAAGCGGCACGAGGCGGCGCGGTTTCATGACGAAACGCGGGCAATAGCGGGAAACGGCGTAAAGCCCGACGAGCCGAATGAGGGCGGCGGCAAAAAGCTGGATGATGAGAGCCCAGACGCCGAAACCGAGAAGGGCGAGAGCGACGGCGACCACAGCCGCGATGCTTTCGGACGCCATGCTCCACAGCGCGTCCTTGCTGAAATTCATGCGCCGGGCAAGCAGCGAATAAGCGACATCGCCCGCCAGCTGCAGCGGAATGAGGAAGGCCATGATGCGCAGCAGATAGGCGCTTTCCACCGCACCCAGCAGCCCGCCGAAAAACTCCGCCCATATGTAGAGGACGGCGGCCATGGTGCAGGAAATCGCCAGATTGGCCCAGAAGACGGTATGGATCGTATCCATATCCTCTTCCTTTTCGACGATCAGCGCGGAGGTCAGCCCCGCACCGGCGATCATGGTCAGAAACTGTACAACCGTTAGTCCTACCGCCACCACACCGAATTCTTCCGGTGAAAGCAGTCGCGCGAGAATGGGAACGGTGACAAATTTAAGCCCGAATGTGCCTGTCTTTGACAGGACGCTCCAACCGACATTCGTGGTGATGGTCTTTACATTTGGAGCTGGGGGCATACAAGCATCCTGTTTCTGGAGGCCGGCGGGGAGGATCGCCGGTTGGGAGTTGCCGATACCATCGGGGCCGTTTTCAGGATCGGGCCCGACACTTCTTGATCAACGCAAGGGGCGAAACAATGGCAAGATTTACTGTCGTCATTCCCTACTACCAAAAGCAGCACGGGGTTCTTGGACGTGCACTCGCATCGGTTTTTGCGCAGACTTACCAGGATTTCGATCTTGTCATCGTCGATGACGAATCGCCGTACCCGATAGACAAGGAACTTGCGGAACTTTCGCAGGAACAGATAGACCGAATTATCGTCATCAAACAGGCCAATGCCGGCCCGGGCGGTGCGCGCAATACCGGCCTCGACAATGTTCCTGCGGGTAGCGACTACGTGGCATTTCTCGATTCGGACGACATGTGGACGCCGGATCATCTCCAGAATGCGGCCTCCGCGCTGAGGACTTTCGGTGGCGAGTGCTACTGGGCGTCCATGCAGGCAAGTGACGAATTTTATTACCATTTCGCCATTTCCGAACTGGAGAAGAACGAGGGTGCGGCACGGCTTTCGGAGCGGCCCCTGGTGATCGAACTGCCGGATCTGGCAAGTGTGATGCTGCGCAACTGGAGCTTCCTGCATCTCTCCTGCATGGTGATTGGCCGCCCCCTGTTTGAAAAGATTCGCTTCGACCCGGCGCTGAGATTGGCTGCGGAAGACGTGCTTTTTTTCTGTGATTGCATTCTCGCATCGAAGCGGACGCTTCTGTGTGACGATGCCGGCGCGATGCGCGGCATGGGCGTCAACATCTTCCACAGCATCGACAATACCTCGCCGGAATTCCTGCGCCAGCAGTTCAATACCTGGGTGGCGCTCGATACTCTGGAGGGTAGATTTGCGCGGCGGCCGGCCGATGTGGCCTCCATTGCTTCCTATAAAAACACGGCGCGCAAACAGGCGCTGTGGAGCCAGGCGGGCAATCTGAAACGGCGCAAGGTGCCCGAATTCGGGCTGCTTCTGAAGTGGGCGATGCGCGATCCGGCACTTCTGCGTGCCGCTTTCGAGCTTGGCGCAGGAAAAATCGTGCGAACAAGGTGAGCGAATTTTCGCCCGTAAGAATTTATATGTTTTTCACCCAGGAGTGACCTCATGAAACCTTACCACTGGGAATCGCATCACGGCAATTTCGGTGATGATCTCAATCTGTGGCTGTGGGATTTTCTGCTCCCCGGTCTGCGCGACGTGCATGAAGATGTGATGCTTGTCGGCGTCGGCACCGTTCTCAATGATGTCCTGTTGCCCGCAAAACAGCGCAAGCTGGTCATCGGTAGCGGTTATGGCTATGGCGCAGTGCCTGACATCAGCACCGAGTTCTGGGATATACGCTGCGTGCGCGGCGAAAAAACCGCGGCCAAGCTCGGGCTCGCGGCCGAAAAGGGCATTGTCGATCCCGCCGTCATGGTAACCGAGATGGCTGATTTCAAAGGCCTGCCGAAGCTCTACAAGAAGACCTTCGTGCCCCATTGGGAATCGGCGGAATTCGGCATGTGGGAAACGGTCTGTGAGCCGGCCGGGCTGACTTATCTCGACCCGCGCGGCGAGGCCAAGTCGGTCATCCGCGCCATCGCCCAGTCGGAATTCATCGTCGCGGAATCCATGCATGGCGCAATTCTCGCCGATGCGTTCCGCGTGCCATGGGTGGCAGTCACCACATCTCCCTCGATCAACAGCTTCAAATGGAGCGATTGGGCAGGCACCGTCGGTGTGGAATATCAGCCGCGTTACGTGCCGGTTTCGACCCGTGCCGAGGCAGCAAAAAAGGGCTCGCGTTTCTGGGGCATGAGTTTCCCGCCGCCGCCAGCCCCAGCCATCGCCGAGACCGGTCCTGTTCCGGCGCATCATGAGGGTGATGTGCTGGTGCGGCCGCAGGAAACGCAATCACGTTCGTTGCGCAAACTGGCCAAGCAGGTGCTGGCCGCCCCTTCCACACTGGCGCTCTGGCAGGCAAGCCGTGCCGAGCCGCGTCTCAGCCCGGATGGCAGGCTGGAAGAGCGCAAGGAGCGTTTTTCCGCCGTGCTGGAAACGATCAAGCGAGATTATCTTTGAGGGCGGAAGCAACGGGTGCGGCGGGGAATTTTCTGCCGCTCCCAACCTAAGGATACTATCCTCTAATCTCTCTGCCGTCATGCTCGGGCTTGTCCCGAGCATCTGCAACCGTTTGATTTTACGATAGGTGGTTGGATCCTCGGGACAGGCCCGAGGATGACGACGGAGCGTTGGGCAAAGTTGTCTCCCCTAATCCCGCGCCTTTTCCCTCACGAAACCGGCGTACCGTCGAGAAGGTAGCGAACATCCCGTACCGGCTGCACCGGTTTGCGGAAACGGGCGGTCTTGTCGGTCCAGATGCCGTGCGTGATGGCGGGCAGGGCAGGCAGGCGCGACAGGGCGTGGGTCAGCGCGCCGCCCATACCTTTCTGCTTTTTCGCATCCAGAAAATGGCGGAGTTCGAATTTGGCGCGGACATGTTTTTCGTGCTCGCGCAGGATCGCCGTCTCACCGGCGGAAAGCGTGCAGCCGGCGAGAATGGCATTGTCCGCTTCGTATAGACGTCGAAGGTCCTCGGTGCTGTGACGCCCGCTCAGCGAATTGCCGCGAACGATCGCGCCGTAACCGCAATGGCGGATGACCTTGTAGCGGGCGCCGGCGGCAAGTGCGCGCACGTAAAGCTCATAATCTTCACCGAGCCGTAGAGCCTCGTCATAACGCAATGCATGTTTGTCCAGAAAAGCGCGGCGTATCACTGGCTTGAGAAAGCCTGTCTCTCCGCGCTCGACCCCGGGTCTGGAAATGTTGCCTTCCACGAATTCCGTCAGCGATAGAAAACGTGCCTGCGGTTCGAAGCGGGCAGGCTGCATGGAGGATGCCCCCGCAACCGATTGCTGGATGAAGGCGATATTGTCGGCCACAAGGTCCCAGTCATCATCGGCGAGCATGGCTGCAAAACGACCCCTGAAAAAGAAGTCGTCCGCATCGAGAATACTGATGAGCGGCGAAGATGAAATCGAGATCGCGTGATTGCGGGCAGCCGAGGGGCCGCGGTTGATCTCGAACCGCACCACACGCAAACGGCCCGTGCCGTCATCCGCCGCATGCGCCACGTCGCTCGTCGCATCGGTGGAGCCATCGTCAATCACCACCACTTCGGCGACCTCCGGTTCCACGAGGGCGGAGCGGATGGCGATATCGATCGTTTCGGATGCGTTTTTTGCAGCGATGATGACGCAAATGGGCTGTGAACCGCTCACCATGAAATGTCCTTCTGCTGTGACGAACCGTCAGGATTTGGCCAGCAGAAAGTGTCAGGGGTGAGGATGCAAGTGATTTTTTTGCGGCGCAATAAAAGAATCTGCGTGGAAGGTCACATATCGGTCAGTTTCGCGCCGTGCGGCGGGGCACTGCTTGCGCTATCCGCTGTCACATTCTCGGCGCCGCGATCGCGCAGAAAAGTTTCGCGCATGCGGCGCTTCTCGCGGGCGACGAGGACCAGAATTGCAATAAAATAACCGGTTTGCAGAATGACGGCGCAGATGAGGGTCTGGATAAACGCCGTATAGAACGACCCGTGAATGAAATATGTGGCAACCGCAAAGATAAGCAACGCACCGATCATGCTGAAAAAAACACGAGGTGCATACATGGTGCTCTCCTCCCGAGAACGACTTCTCCATTTTTGGCTGCGCTGCGGCATTTTTTTTCTTTGCAAGAAATATACGATGAGACCGGTGTTGTTTCAACACACATATACTTCTTCTATCTGCCATGGCATGAAATTTCGGTAATCTTGATTGGTAAATTCCTCGGTAATCGGCGATTTGCCCGCATCGTGCCGGCCTAAAACATGGGGTTCGGCCCGCCGTCCGTCGTAAAACCAGCCTTCTCCCTTCCTCTGCAGACTTCGTTAACCATCTCACCTTTAAAAAAGTCGGTATTGATTCCTCAGACAGAGCAGGGTGCCCGCGTGACGACGAGTTCAGAAGTAATCGCCTTTCCGGCAAAGAACCGTATTGCCGACGTAAAACGGTGTGCAACCATGCTCGACCAGCTGCATGGTGTGGAGGCGAACGACTTCTGGCGCAGGGAGTGCCGTGAACTGGCGGCCTATCTGACGGGCCTTGGCTATGACGACGCGGCCATGCGGCGTGAGGTCATGGAGTTTCAGAATGCGGTGCAGGCGGAATTGTGGGCGGGCGATGCCGCACCCGAGGCCCGTCGCGACAGCCATTGAGGCCCTCGCATTTCCTCATAAAAAAAGCCGGCAGTGTCGCACCGCCGGCTTTTTTGTTTATGCGTGTTTGATCAGGAAGCGCTGGCGCCGCGTGTGCGGGCAACGCCATCCAGCGCGGGCTTGTATTTAGGATCGAGCCGGGCCGCGTGTCCATAGGACTTGGCGGCCTTGGCCATCTCGCCGCGTCGCTCATAGACCAGCGCCTGGTTCGCCCAGGATTCCGCGATGTTGCCGTCGAGCGAAATGGCGTGGTTGAAATCGGCGAAGGCGTTTTCATCGTCGTTCAGCGCGACATAGGAAAGACCGCGACCATTATAGGGCTCCGGCGAGGTCGAGGAGAGCGAGATGGCCTTGGAGAAGTCCTCGATTGCCTGGGCGTGCTGGTTGCGCAGCTGGTAGATCAGGCCGCGATTGTGCCATGCACGTCCATCGGTGGTTTCCAGCTCGATGGCGCGGGAGAAATCGTTAAAAGCCTCGTTCACGCGTCCGGACTGACGGTAAAGATTGCCGCGGCCGATCAGCGCCACGTCATAGCTCGGATTGATCTGCAGGGCCGCATTATAGTCCTGCAGGGCCTGCTGCTGCTGGCCGGAATTGCGGTAGACCAGCGCGCGGTTGGCATAGGCTTGATAAAAGCGCGGGTTAAGCTGCAGCGCCTTGTTGAAATCCTCGATGGCGCGGCGGGAATCACCGGCGCGGCCGTAAGCCGAGCCACGGACATTGTAGCCCTCGGGATCCTGCGGATTGGCGTTGATGACCGAGGTGAGCGAGGCGATGTTTTCCTGCGAGCCCTGGGCGCGGTCGATCCTGAAGACATCATCCGTCTGGTTGGACGTCGCGCAACCGGAAAGTCCGGCAAGAACGGTGCAGACGACAAGGGAAAGATGAAGCCGCTTGTTGTTTCTCAGCGGTACCCGGCGCGTGGAGGCATCGGAGTTGTTTACAACACAGGCATCAACAGCGGTCATTCGGTGTGGGTTCCCTCGCAGGCCGGTCTCATAATCGTTGTCCCACGATCGGTCTCCGGCCACAAACACAAAGAGCGGCGGCGAATAGATCGCCCCCGCCCAACAAGCATTCAAAAACGTCCAAAAGACGGCCTATTAACGGCCTGCGCGCGGGGCCGCAACCAGACCTTCGCGCTGCGCACGCTTGCGTGCCAGCTTGCGAACGCGGCGAACGGCTTCAGCCTTTTCGCGAGCGCGCTTCTGGGAAGGCTTTTCGTAATAATCGCGCATCTTCATTTCACGGAAAATGCCTTCGCGCTGCATCTTTTTCTTGAGAGCGCGAAGCGCCTGATCAACGTTATTGTCGCGGACTAGTACCTGCACGTGAATCCCGTTCCTTTTATCTGGTTATCTTGCTGCGCGAATAAAGGCATTCGCGCGCAAACACAAAATCGTTCGCTAGGCCGTTTTGGCCGTGCGATTGGTGACGTGCATTATCAGATCATTTGCGGCAAGTCCAGCCGGTAACCCGCAAACAACCGCTAAAATGCGACCGTCCCGTCTTTCTTCCCGTCATGTCAAAACAAAACCATCGCCGCGTCGCAAAAGGGATATTGCCTCCGGTCCCGATTTGCCATGTGTATTGTACGTGCCGGCGCCGTGATGTCCGGCTTCTGGCCGGTTCTTGAGGAGCAGACAGCGAATGCGCAAATATTCCGTTTTTGCCGTGGCGCGCGAGGCGTTGCGGGGTCATAAAGGGTGGGATGCGCAATGGGCGTCGCCCGAGCCGCGCAAGGACTATGACGTCATCATCATCGGCGGCGGCGGCCACGGTCTTGGAGCCGCTTATTATCTTGCCAAGGAACATGGCATCACCAATGTCGCGGTGCTGGAAAAGGGCTGGCTCGGCGGCGGCAACACCGGCCGCAACACCACCATCATCCGCTCTAATTATCTCTATGAAGAGAGCATGGATATCTACGAGCATTCCCTGAAACTGTGGGAAGGCCTGAGCCAGGATCTCAATTACAACGTCATGTATTCGGCGCGCGGCGTGATGATGCTGTCGCACAATATTCATGACCGGCAATCCTTCAGCCGGCACATCAACGCAAACCGCCTTTATGGCATCGACAATGAATGGCTGACGCCCGAACAGGCAAAAGCATATTGTCCGCCGCTCGATATTTCCGGCAATGCCCGTTATCCGATCAATGGCGCCGCGCTCCAGCGTCGCGGCGGCACGGCGCGCCATGATGCGGTCGCCTGGGGATACGCGCGGGCGGCCTCGGATCGCGGCGTGCACATCATCCAGAATTGCGAGGTCACGGCCATCAGGCGCGGGCCGGACGGTGCGGTGACGGGTGTTGAAACCAATCGCGGTTTCATCGGCGCGAAGAAGATCGGCGTTTCCGCCGCCGGTCACTCCTCCATCGTGATGAAGATGGCGGATGTGCGCGTACCCCTGCATTCCAACCCGCTGCAGGCGCTGGTGTCGGAACCGCTGAAGCCGATCTTCCCCTGTGTGGTGATGTCCAACACGGTCCACGCCTATATTTCGCAATCCGACAAGGGCGAGTTGGTCATCGGCGCGGGCACCGACCAATACAACTCCTATTCCCAGACCGGCGGCCTGCAGATCATCACCCATACGCTGGATGCAATCTGCGAGCTCTTCCCGATCTTCCGCCGCGTCAAGATGATGCGGCAATGGGGCGGCATCACCGACAACACGCCGGATCGTTCCGCCATCCAGAGCGTGACGCCGGTGCCCAATCTCTTCGTCAATTGCGGCTGGGGAACGGGTGGTTTCAAGGCGACGCCGGGCTCCGCCAACCTGTTTGCGCATCTGATCGCCCGTGGCGAGCCGCATCGTCTGGCGGCCGGTCTGACACTCGACCGCTTCCGCACCGGACGTCTGATCGATGAGGCCGCCGCTGCCGCGGTGGCGCATTGATGCTGGCGGCGGCTTTGGTTGCGGCCAACATGTCGGGTGCGGCGGCCGTCGTGCCCGCAGGCAGCTTCGTTCCCGAGGCGGACGATTTTCGCAGCCAGCAAATCCGCAGGATGCAGGGTGAACGCGACTGGCCCTTCGTGGCGGAAAAAGGCCTGCTTCTCTGCGCGCCAAGCCTGATGGAGAAGCTCGTCTATTTCGTCGGCGAGAAGGAGAATGGCGAACAGGACGAACCCTTCGCGATCGACACCGACATGATGGCGGTTGCCATCATCAATATGGGTCGGGCCTCGGCGCTGAAACCATTCGATAATTTCGAGCAGCTCTTGAAGCGGCTTTCCCCCTTCGTTGCGATGGGAAAGCGGCTGTGTGACCAACCCGCCGGAAGCATGCTTCCGGAAAGTTCTCTTTGAAGGTGGAGCGACGATGCTTCTGATCCATTGCCCCTATTGCCGGGAAGACCGTTCCGAACTCGAATTCCGCTGGGCGGGTGAAGCCCATATCGCGAGACCGGAAAACATCGCCGATATTTCTGACGAGGCCTTCGCCGAATATTTCTTCATCCGCGACAATGACAAGGGTCTCGTTTTCGAGCGCTGGCGTCACATTCACGGTTGCGGCCGGTTCTTTAACGCCGCCCGCGATTCCGTCAGCGATAAATTTTTGATGACCTACAAGGCAGGCGAACCGAAGCCGGATGTCGAGACGGTTCTTTCCGGAGAGAAGGGAGAGGCGCAATGAGCGGCGCTTATCGCATCAAGGGCGCTGGCCGCCTGACACCCGCCAGAACCGCGCGTTTCACCTTCGACGGCAAGATCTATCAGGCGCTGGAAGGCGACACGGTCGCATCCGCGCTTCTGGCAAACGGTGTGCATCTGATCGGTCGTTCGTTCAAATATCACCGGCCGCGCGGCTTTCTCTCCGCAGGTCCGGAAGAGCCGAATGCGCTGATCGACGTCTCGCGTGACAGCATGCGCAAGCAACCGAATGTCCGCGCCACGGTGCAGGATGTGTTCGACGGCGCGATCATCGCCTCACAGAACCGCTTTCCGTCGCTGTCCTTCGATATCAGCGCGATCAACGATTTCCTGTCGCCGATGTTTGCGGCCGGCTTCTACTACAAAACTTTCATGTGGCCGAAGGCCGCCTGGCATAAAATCTATGAACCGATCATCCGCCGCGCCGCCGGTCTAGGCAAGGCGCCGAGCGAGCCGGATGCGGACCACTATTCCGGCCGATACGCCCATTGCGACGTGCTGGTGGCCGGCGGCGGCGTTGCCGGTCTGACGGCAGCTCTCACTGCTGCGAAAACTGGCGCCAGCGTCATTCTGGTTGATGAGAATGCCGAAGTTGGCGGCGCGTTGCGTTTCGATACCGGCACGGTCATAGACGGCCTGCCCGGCTATGACTGGGCGCAAAAGGTTCTGGCCGAGCTCAAATCCCTGCCCAATGTGCGTGTTCTGACCCGCACCACGGCCTTCGGTTATTACAACCATAATTTCGTGGCGCTCGCGGAGCGCGTGACCGATCACCTCGCCACGCCGGCCAGACACCAGCCGCGCGAGAGACTGTGGCAGGTCCGCGCCGGGAAGGTCGTCCTGGCGGCAGGTGCGATCGAGCGCCATATGGTCTTTGCCAATAATGACCGTCCCGGCATCATGCTGGCCTCTGCCGCCCGTATCTATCTCAACCACTATGGCGTGAGCGTCGGCAATAATGTCGGCGTCTATACCGCCCATGATTCCGCTTATGAAACGGCATTCGATCTGAAAAAGGCAGGCGTGAAGATCGCCGCCATCGTCGATTGCCGCGAGAACCCTGATGCACGGCTGCTGGACGAGGCGCGGGCTCTGGGCATTGAAGTGCTGGCCGGCCATAGTGTTTACGACACGGCGGGACGCCTGCGCGTTTCTTCCATGACCGTTGGCCGCAATGGCGGCTCGAACAAGCGCAAGATCGCCATCGATGCGCTCGTCGTTTCGGCCGGTTGGACGCCTTCGGTGCATCTCTTTTCGCAATCGCGCGGCAAACTGAAGTTTGACGCGGCTAACCAGCGCTTCCTGCCGGATATCCATGTGCAGAATTGTGTGTCCGTCGGCGCCTGCAACGGCACGGACGATCTCACCGCATTGATTGCCGAGGCTGCCGCTGCTGGCGGTGGCGCCGTGGAGTTTTCCGGCGAGAATGCGCGGGCCTGGACCGGCGGCATGATCGGCGCTGCCGAAGGGGCAGGCGAGGGCACGGGCGTCAAGGCCTTCATCGATTTCCAGCACGATGTCTGCGCCAAGGATATTCGCCTTGCCGTGCGCGAGGGCATGCACTCCGTCGAACATATCAAGCGCTTTACCACCAATGGCATGGCGTCCGATCAGGGCAAGATGTCCAACATGCACGGTCTTGCCATCGCCTCTGAAGCGCTTGGGCGGGATCTGCCGAAGGTCGGTCTCACCACCTTCCGCCAGCCCTATACGCCGGTCACCTTTGGCACGCTCATCAACCATTCACGCGGCGCGCTGTTCGATCCGGCCCGCAAGACGCCAATGCATGAGGAAGAGCTGGCTGCCGGTGCGGTCTTCGAGGATGTCGGCAACTGGAAGCGTGCATGGTTCTTCCCGCGCCCGGGTGAGGACATGCACGAGGCCATCAACCGCGAATGCAAAACGGTTCGGACAAGCGTCGGCGTGTTCGATGCCTCGACACTCGGCAAGATCGAGGTTGTCGGACCGGATGCGGCGAGGTTCCTGAACCTCATCTACACCAATGCCTGGGATACGCTGAAACCTGGCCGCTGCCGTTACGGTATCATGACCCGCGAGGATGGTTTCGTTTATGATGACGGCGTTGTCGGGCGTCTCGCCGAGGATCGTTTCCATGTGACGACGACGACGGGCGGTGCGCCGCGCGTGCTGCAGCATATGGAGGATTATCTCCAGACCGAATTCCCCGATCTCAACGTCTGGCTGACATCGGCCACCGAACAATGGGCGGTGATTGCCGTGCAGGGACCGAAGGCGCGCGAGGTGATTGCGCCCTTCGTCGAGGGTATCGACCTTTCCCCGGAGGCCTTCCCGCATATGGCGGTGGCCGAAGGCACCTTCTGCGGCGTGCCGACGCGGCTTTTCCGCGTGTCCTTCACCGGCGAACTGGGTTTCGAAATCAACGTTCCGGCCGATTACGGCGCGGCCGTCTGGACCGCGATCCGCGAAAGGGCCGAAGCCGTGGGCGGTTGCCTTTATGGTACCGAGACCATGCACATATTGCGTGCGGAAAAGGGCTACATCATCGTCGGGCAGGATACCGATGGCACGGTGACGCCTGATGATGCCGGGCTCGCCTGGGCGGTTTCGAAAAAGAAGACGGATTTCGTCGGTATCCGCGGTCTGAAGCGCCCGGATCTGATGCGCTCCGGCCGCAAGCAGCTTGTGGGCCTGAAGACAAAGGACCGGCTGACCGTTCCCGAAGAAGGCGGCCAGATCGTTGTCGATCCGAACCAGCCGAAACCCATGACCATGCTCGGCCATGTCACATCCGCCTACTGGTCGGAAAATCTCGGCCACTCCATTGCATTTGCGCTGGTGGCTGATGGCAGGGCGCGCATGGGCGAAACGCTCTATATACCGCTCGCCGATAAAACCATTGCCGTCGAAGTGACCGACATGGTCTTCCTCGACAAGGAAGGAGCCCGTCTCAATGGCTGACACGCTTCACGCAAAACGCAAATCCGTCCTTGAGGATTTCCACGGCGGCTCGCCCTTCGTCTCGCTGAAACCGGCCGCTTCCGCCTCGCGGCTATCACTCCGGGCACGGGAAAGCGCCGTGCCGGCCCTGTCAGAGGCGCTCGGCCTTGCCTTGCCCACCAGCCCGAAAGCCTCGGTAACATCAGGCCTGCGTTCCGCTCTCTGGCTCGGTCCGGATGAATGGCTGGTGATCGATCAGGGCGAAAGCGACCTGATGGCGGCCTTCGCCGGCGTTTCCGGCCTGTTTTCGGCAACCGACATCTCCCACCGCAACACGGCCGTCATCGTCTCCGGTCCCGGCGCTGAGGCGGCGCTCAATGCCGGTTGCCCGCAGGAACTATCGCTCGAAAAATTCCCGGTGGGAGCCTGCTCGCGCACGGTTTTCGGCAAGGCGGAAGTCGTGCTGCTGCGCGTGGCTGACGATACGTTCCGGGTGGAGTGCTGGCGCTCCTTCGCCGAATATGTCGGCGGCCTGCTACAGGAGGCGGCGCAGGACGTGGCGGTTTAAGCCGCCGCCCACCTTGCCTAGGCCCTGTTCTTCCATCCCCGCCATTCCACCCATCGCCCATGGAAATCGGCACGGCCGATTTCCTGCTTTTCGCCGGTCGGCCAGATTTGCAGGGTAATGGCGGCGCCTCCCGGTGTCGCATCCGCTTCCATCTGCAGCCGGGCAAGCGGAGCGTCCGGCGTGGCATGGGCGCCTGCTTCGGCAATCAGTGTCTCGCCTGTCTGTTTCAAGGCGTCCGGCAGATATTGCCAAGCGATGGAATGATAGACGACATGGGCAGCACCCGGATGTTGCGTGGCAAGGCGGCGCTTCAGCCAGTCGATTGCGTCGGCCTTTTCGACATGCAAACCCTTTTCCACAGCAATCCGCAGGGCAGCCGCCGTCCGCTCCAGCCTGTCGGTCTGATCGGCCCATACATAGGAGATTAGCCGCAGACGGTCCTCGATTGAGGACGGGTCGAGCGGGTTGAGATCGCAGCCGGCGCGCTCGATGATCTCAATTGGCGTATTGGGCGGCGCGTTTCCGCGCCATTCCGGCGACATGAAGACCTCGGATTGTTCGCCCCAGGCAAGATCGCCAAGGCGATATTGGTAACGGTCAAATTGCAGGTTGAGGCCGGCGCTCGCACCGACCTCGGAAAGAACCAGTGGTTTGCCGGTAAGCTCTGCCAGTGTGAGAAAGCCCGGCAACAGCACGGCGGAACGGCGGACTTCATTGGTTTGCGGCGGTGATTTCAGCCTTTCAAGGATGAAGGCTGCATGGAAACGCAGGGCGTCTGTGCAGGCTTGCCAGAGTGCATCTTCGTTTTCTGGCGCAATATCGACCAGCGGCGCGATTTTGTCCTCGATGACAAGCGCATGTAGCGCGCCGGCGAGCCGCAGGGGTGCGGAATCACCGGACGGGCCGACATCGCCGGGCCAGGACAAAATCCTCTCGCCAACCTCCGTCTGTCGGTCCAGCCGTGTCGCCACCGCGCGGCATAGCCGCGCGGTAAAGGGCGAGCCGAGGCTGTCGCAGGCTCTTGCCTGAGCGAGAAACGCATTCCTTACGGCTTCGTCATGCATTTGGCCGTCTCCTTTGCGCAGTCCGGTGTTAATTTGCCCGGCCGGCCTCGCCATTGACGAGGGCTTGATCATCAAAACCAAAATTTCGCATCAGCGCACGGTGTTCGTCTGATCCAAGATAGCGAAGGAGCGCCGCATCGACAGCGCTCTGGAGTTTCCGGTCTGACTGGCGGAAAGCAAATGCGCCCGGGGCCGCTGGTCGTTCTTTCGGTGAAACGGTGACAATCTCCAGATCCAGCTCTGGATTTTGCTGCAGAAAACCGAGATGCGCCATGGCGACGCTGGCATAGGCATCGGCGCGGCCGTCGAGGACAGCTTGAGCGGCTTCGTCGTAGGTCTCGCAGATGAGAATGTGGTCATCGGCGACGCCCGCTTCCATAATCACACGATGTTGGATCTGATTCCGGATCGCGACCAGCGTAGTCTCGTGATTTTTCGCTGCCGAGGCGTATCCGGCCAGATTTCCCGGGTTACCCTTCCTCACGAGAAGTCCGTCCGGCAACGCCCAGATGGGACAGCTGAATGCAACGATCTTTCTGCGTTCAGCCGTATCGAAGAGGCCCGTGGTCATGTCCCAAAGGTTCTCGTTCAGGCCGGGCAACAATTGCGAGAATTCGGCTTCGATGAATTCAACGTCGCGAATACCGATCATGGCCAGAATAACCCGCGCCAACTCCACATCGCACCCGGTAACATCACCGGTCTCGTTCCTGTAGTTGAACGGAGGTTCTATCAAATATGCGAATCTCACAGACACTCCGATCTCAAATTGGGATTTACTTCGCCATCAGGCGTCTTGTGGCCTGTCCTCGGGGTTGAACTGGGTAATGGTCGTCCAGCGGGCGGTGAGCGCCGGTTTCTTCTCGTTTTCGATCTCCACCGTCACATCATAGGTCGTCACCAGCATGGCGGCGCCGCGAAAACGCGCCTCGGCCAAGATGAAACGACCACGCACCCGTGCTCCGCTTTTGACCGGCGTGACGAAGCGAACGGCGTCAAAGCCGTAATTGATGCCCATGGTCGTTTCGCGAATGCGGGGCAGGGCATCGTAATTCAGAGCCGAAAGCAGCGAGAGTGTGAGGAACCCATGCGCGATGGTGCCGCCAAAGGGGCTTTCCGCCTTGGCGCGCTCCGGGTCTGTGTGGATGAACTGATCGTCCAGCGTCGCTTTTGCGAAGGCGTTTATCATCGACTGATCGACCGTGATCCAGTCGGAAATGCCCAGTTCCGTGCCGACGAAATTTTTCATTTCCGCCAGCGCTATGTCCTTTGCCATGTTACCTCTTCTGGGTTGCCTCGCGGCACTTATAAAGGTGCCGGGGCCAAGCGATCAACCGCGCAGATAAAACACCACCGATCGGGCTGGCAGAAAGGCGGGATTGCCGAAATTCGTGCCGATCGCGCGCCAGTCGTCGCCCGGCAGGGTGAATGGCACGATCTCGCGGCTGCGATTGATGAGCACCGCAAGCTCGGCATCGTTTCCGGTCTCATCATCAGGGGTGGCAAGCACCATGGCGAAGGCCGGCCCGTCCGGCCTTTCCCATTCTTCCACGGTCATCGGTTTACCGCCGGGGGCAAGCCAGGTCACGTCGCCATTGCCGGAGAAAAAGCTGGTTTGAGAAAAGACGCCGAAGCGTTTGCGAAGTGCTGCAAGAAACGCGGTGTGATCGATCAGTTCGGGCAGGAGCGATGACCAGTCGACCCAGGTAATGTCATTGTCCTGGCAATAGGCATTGTTGTTGCCTTGTTGGCTGCGGCCGCCCTCATCGCCGGCGGTCAGCATCAATGCGCCGCGGCTGACGAAGAGCGTGGACAGCATTGCTTTCACATCTGCGATACGGGCGGCAACAATGGCGGGATCATCGGTCAGGCCCTCGAAGCCATTGTTCCAGGAATGATTTTCATTATGGCCGTCGCGATTGTTCTCGCCGTTTTTATCATTGTGCTTGTGTTCGTGGCTGACGAGATCGAACAGCGTGAAACCATCATGGGCGGCAAGGAAATTGACGCTGCGGCTGTTTAAGCGGCCATGGCGGGAAAAGATCGGCGAGGAGCCGGAGAGCGCATTGGCCAGCGCGCCGGTCGTTCCCGCATCGCCGCGCCAGAACCGGCGCATGTCGTCACGGGTGCGGTCGTTCCACTCCAGAAAGCTCTCGGGGAAATTGCCGAGCTGATAGCCGCCGGGGCCGATGTCCCACGGCTCGGCGATCAGCACGCGGTCATGAAGCACGGGGTCTGAATGCATGGCCTCGAGCGTCGCGCTCGCCATGTCGAAGCCATCGGCCGTTCTTCCGAGCACCGGCGCGAGATCGAAGCGGAAGCCATCGATACCGGCATTCAGAACGAAATGCTTGAGCGAATCGATGATGAGCTGGCGTACATAGGGATGATCGCAGGCGACTGTGTTCCCAGTGCCGGTGTCGTTGATCAGCACACCCGGCTCTCCCGGTGGGTGACGGAAGGCGGTCAGATTATCCAGCCCGCGTAGCGACAGGATGGAGCCGTCAATGTCGCTTTCACCGGTATGGTTGAAGACCAGATCGAGAATGACGCCGATGCCCTGCGCATGCAGCGCGGCAACCGTGTCGCGCAACTCCCGCACCCCGCCGGGGCAGAGGCGTGGATCAAGCGCCATGAAGCCGACCGGATTGTAGCCCCATGCATTGGAAAGGCCGAGCGGCGGCAGGTGGCGTTCGTCGATCCATGCGGTAATCGGCATCAGCTCCACCGCATCGACGCCGATTTTTTTCAGGTGCGCGAGAATGGCGGGATGGGCGAGCGCCGCCACGGTGCCGCGCAACTCTTCCGGCACTTGCGGATGTAATCTGGTGAAGGATTTGACCGAAAGTTCGTAAATCAGCCCGCCTTCGGCAAAAAGCGGCGGCTGGCGCTTGAGCGGCTCGTACTCTGAAAGGATCGCCTTCGGCATGACAGCGCCCGTGTCCTCGCCAAAGGCATAGAGCGCCGGATCATGCCGGAACGGCCGGTCTATCTGTGTTGCATAGGGATCGAGCAGCAGTTTTGAGGGATCGAACCACAGACCATGCTCGGGAGCGTAAATCCCGTGGGCGCGGTAGCCGTATCGTGTGCCGGGGCCGGCCTCTGTGACCGTCAGCCGGTGAATGTCATCCTCACCGCGCGACATCGGCAAGCGGGCTGTCTCTTTTTCGCCCGTTCCATCGAAAAGACAAAGGTCGATTGCGGAGGCGTGCCGGGAATAGACCGTGAATTCCGTGCCGTTTTCCGTCTGGGTTGCGCCTTTGGGGAAAACGGATGGTGTCTGCATGGTCTGTCTCTCCGGGGGATGGTTTTTCTCCTCCGCAAAGGAAGAAGGCGGTCCGCGGGTATCACGAGATGGCCTTCCGGCCATCTCAGAGTTTTAGAGGTGTTAAAACCTCTCTTCCGTCATCCTCGGGCTAGACCCAAGGATCCATAACCCGCTGAAATCGTGGATCCTCGGGTCAAGCCCGAGGATGACGTTGAGTGTGGTGAGGTTCTCTACCCCATCAGGTGGCCTCGCGGCCACCCCTCGCTTTTTGTATCCTGTGCCGTATCCAGCGGTCAGGAGCGCGGCGCCAGCCTTTAGGTAATGACGCTCGGCGCATTCCGGCCGGTATGGGCTTTGATACCGGCGATCGTATCGGCAACGGAAATCAGGTCGGCGAGTGCCTCCTGCGTCTCGATGCCGTGACGGCCCGCATCTGCCTCATAACGTTCGACGTAAAGCCTGAGCGTTGCGCCCGCCGTGCCGGTGCCGGAAAGGCGCAGCACGATGCGTGAACCGCCCTCGAACAGGATGCGGATGCCCTGATTCTTGCTGACGGACTGATCGACCGGATCGATATAGGCGAAATCATCCGCCGCCGCGACCTTCAGGTTGCCGTAGCTGGTGCCGGGAAGCGTGGCGAGTTTTTCGCGCAGGGTGGCCACCAGCGTGTTGGCGGCGTCGGAATCCACTTCCTCATAGTCGTGGCGGGAATAATAGTTGCGGCCATATTCGGCCCAGTGCCTGGTGACGATGTCCTTCACGCTTTCCTTGCGGGCGGCGACGATGTTCAGCCAGAACAGCACGGCCCACAGGCCATCCTTTTCACGAACGTGATTGGAGCCTGTGCCGAAGCTTTCCTCGCCGCAGATCGTCACCTTGCCGGCATCCATGAGGTTGCCGAAGAATTTCCAGCCGGTCGGCGTCTCGAACATGCCAAGCCCCAGCTTTTCGGCAACGCGGTCCGCTGCCGCACTTGTGGGCATGGAGCGGGCGATGCCGGAAATGCCGGCGGCATAACCGGGTGCGAGTTTCGCATTGGCGGCGATGATCGCCAGACTGTCGGACGGCGTGACGAACATGCCCTTGCCGACGACCATGTTGCGGTCGCCGTCGCCATCCGACGCTGCGCCGAAATCAGGACCTTCCGGGCTCATGACGTCGTCATAGAGCTCCTTGGCGTGCACAAGGTTCGGGTCGGGATGGTGGCCACCGAAATCGGGCAGGGGCGTGGCGTTGCGAACCGAGCCCTTTGGCGCGCCGAGACGCTTTTCGATGATTTCCACGGCATAGGGGCCGGTGACGGCACTCATGGAATCGATCACGACCTTGAAGCCACCGGCGATCAGGGCGCGAATGGCGGCAAAATCGAACAGTTCTTCCATCAAGGCGGCGTAGTCGGCGACCGGGTCGATCACATCGACCGTCAGCTCGTCGACCTTGAAGCTACCCACCTTGTCGAGATCGATATCGGCGGCATCCGAGATCTTGTAGCTGTCGATGACCTTCGAGCGGGCATAGATCGCATCGGTGATCTTTTCCGGTGCCGGACCGCCATTGCCGATATTGTATTTGATGCCGAAATCTTCGTTCGGGCCGCCGGGATTGTGGCTTGCGGAAAGCACGATGCCGCCGAAAGCCTTGTATTTGCGGATGATGTTGGAGGCGGCAGGCGTGGAGAGAATGCCGCCCTGACCGACCAGCACCTTGCCGAAACCGGCAGCGGCGGCCATCTTGATCGCCTTCTGGATCACTTCGCGGTTGTAATAACGGCCGTCGCCGCCGATCACCAGCGTCTGACCCTGAAAACCCTCAAGCGCGTCGAAGATCGACTGGATGAAGTTCTCGGCGTAATTTTCCTGGGCGAAGACTGGCACCTTCTTGCGCAGGCCGGATGTACCCGGCTTCTGGTCCTGATAGGGCTTCGTCTGAACAGTCTTGATCATTGTTTCAATGGCCTTTCGAAATAAGCTGGCTGTAAAGCGCGGCGTAGAGACCGGCGCTTTTTTCCCAGGAAACATCGGATTTCATTCCGAGTTTCTGCATTTGTGTCCATAGTTTCGGGTCGTGGTAATAACGCACGGTCCGGCGGATCGCCTGTTTCAGACCGTCGAGCGTAACGGGGGAAAATTGCACGCCCGTCGCCGCCTTGCTGGCGACGGCGGCATGGTTGGCATCGATCACCGTATCGTTGAGGCCGCCCGTGCGGGCCACCACGGGAATGCAGCCGTAACGCAGCGCATAAAGCTGGGTCAGGCCGCATGGCTCGAAGCGCGAGGGAATGATGATCGCATCGCAGCCCGCCTGCATGAGATGCGACAGGGGTTCGTTATAACCCACAGCCACGCCGACGCGGCCATGGTGGCGGGATGCCGCCGCCAGAAGCGCACCCTCCAGCGCCACATCGCCAGCCCCCAGAACCACGAGACGCCCGCCCAGGGAAACGATCTCGTCCACGGCTTCCGCCATGAGGTCGATGCCCTTTTGCCAGGTCAGGCGGGAAATGACGCAGAAAAGCGGGCTGTCGTCATCATCGATGCGGAAATGTTCGGCGACGGCCTTCTTGTTCAGCGCGCGGTTCTTGAGATTGGCGGCGGAATAATTGTCGTGGATCAGATGGTCAGTGGCCGGGTTCCAGACATCGGCGTCGATGCCGTTGACGATGCCGTGCAACACATGCGCGCGGCTGCCGATCACCCCTTCCAGCCCCATGCCGAATTCCGGGGTCAGTATTTCCTCCGCATAGGAGGGGCTGACGGTGCTGAGCGCGGTTGCGGTCTGCAGGCCGCCCTTGAGGAAGCTCACATCATTATAATATTCGATGCCCTCCATGCCGAAAGCGTGGGCGGGCAGTTCAAGCTTGCTGAAGATGTTGGCGCCGAACTGGCCCTGAAAGGCAATATTGTGGATGGTAAGCAGGCTCGGAATCTCGGGCGTTTCGGCATAGCGCATATAGACGGGTGTCATGGCGGCCTGCCAGTCATGGGCATGCACCATATCCGGCCGCCAGCCCGGGAGAATACCGGCGCCGATGCGCGCTGCCGCGAGCGAGAGTGCGGCAAAACGCTTCCAGTTATCAGGATAATCCTTGCCCGTCTGGCCAAGATAGGGGCCGCCGGACCGCTCGTAATAGGCAGGCGCGTCGAGAATGAGGAGGTCGAGCCCCTCGTGCCGGACTTCGAGCAGCTCGGCTTTTTCGCCGAGCAGATCGGAAAATTCGAAACATTTGACGGGGTCCGTCACGGCGGCTTTCACCGCCGGATAGCCGGGTATCAAGGTCCGCGTTTTGACGCCATAGGCTTCGAGCGCGATGGGGAGCGCGCCGGCAACGTCGGCGAGCCCTCCGGTCTTGATCAGGGGATAGATTTCGGATGAAACCGAAAGGACATTCATGGGCTCTACAGGTCCAGCTTGTCGATCATCGATTGGGTGATAAGGCAAATGCCGTTTTCAGTGCGGCGGAAACGTTTGGCATCCAGTTCTGGGTCTTCTCCTACAATCAGTCCTTCCGGAATGACCACGCCATGATCAATGACGACGTTGCTCAGCTGTGCATGACGTCCGATCTTCACACTCGGCAGTACTACGGCATTCTCAAGGCGGGAGTATGAATTGGCGCGCACGCCCGTGAACAGAAGGCTGCGGTTGAGAGCGGCACCGGAAATGATGCAGTCGCCGGAGACGACAGAAGACACGGCCGAACCGCGTCGGTTCTCATCGTCATGCACGAATTTCGCCGGCGGGGTGATTTCCGCATAGGTCCAGATCGGCCAGGATTTGTCGTAGATATCGAGGTCAGGCACCACATCCGTGAGGTCGATATTGGCCTGCCAATAGGCATCGATGGTGCCGACATCTCGCCAGTAGGGTCCATGCTCGAAGTCTGAGCGCACGCAGGAATCCGCGAAGCGGTGGGCGACGGCTTTGCCGTGCTTGACGATATAGGGAATGATGTCCTTGCCGAAATCGCGGCTGGAGGTCGGATCGGCGGCATCGCGGCGCAGCGCTTCCATCAGGAATTTCGTGTGGAAGACATAAATGCCCATCGAGGCGAGCGCGAAGCCCTCATTGCCGGGAATGCCCGGCGGATCGGCCGGCTTCTCGATGAAATCGATGATCTCGTCTTTTTCGTTCACATGCATCACGCCGAAGCCCGTCGCTTCCATGCGCGGCACTTCGAGGCAGCCGATCGTCACGTCAGCGCCGGAATCCACATGCTGCTGCAGCATGTATTCGTAGTCCATCTTGTAAATATGGTCCCCGGCCAGGATGACCATATATTCCGGGGCATAGGGCTCGATGATGTCGATGTTCTGGTAGACAGCGTCGGCCGTGCCTTCATACCATTGCGTTTCTGAGACGCGCTGGGAGGCCGGCAGAATATCGAAGCTTTCGTTACGTTCGGGACGGAAGAAGTCCCAACCGCGCTGCAAGTGTCGGATAAGCGAGTGCGCCTTGTATTGGGTCGCGACGCCGATGCGCCGAATGCCGGAATTGAGCGCGTTGGAGAGCGCAAAATCGATGATGCGCGCCTTGCCGCCGAAATAGACGGCGGGCTTTGCCCGGCGGTCCGTCAGCTCCTTCAGACGACTTCCTCTGCCGCCCGCGAGGACATAGGCCATTGCATCACGCGCCAAAGGCTGAACTCTTTTTTCCGACATGGTGTCCTCCCTCTCTGTCTGTCAGTTTTCCGGCTCGAGCATGATCGTCGCCAAAGGCGGCAGGACGAGCATCGCCCCGATATCCCCGCCGGCATCGACCGCCTGAACGCGTCCGCCATTTCCCTTGCCGCTGCCGCCATAGATCTCGGCGTCAGTGTTGAGAATCTCCCGCCACCGCCCCGCAAGAGGAAGCGGCACATAATAGTTTTCCCGATAGACCGGGGTCAGATTGCAGATGACCGCCACCGGTTTCTCGCCGGGCGCCGTGCGCAGCCAGGCAAAGACCGAATTCTCGTGATCATCGACCACCAGCCAGCGGAAGCCGTCGGGTTCGCAGTCGCGGGCGTGCAGGGCCGCTTTCGAACGGTAGGTGAGGTTGAGATCGCGCACGAGGCGGCGCATGCCTTCATGCATCGGATATTGGCGCAGGTTCCAGTCGAGCGATCCCTTTTCGCTCCATTCGCTCCACTGGGCGAATTCCTGTCCCATGAACAGCAGCTTCTTGCCGGGATAACCCCACATGAAACCATAATAGGACCGCAGATTGGCGAATTTCTGCCAGTCGTCGCCGGACATCTTGGCGATCAGCGATCCCTTGCCGTGCACCACCTCGTCATGGGAAAGTGGCAGCACGAAATTTTCGGTGAAGGCGTAAAGAAGCCCGAAGGTCAGTTCCTGATGGTGGAACTTGCGATGCACCGGCTCGCGCGAGAAATAACTCAGCGTGTCGTGCATGAAGCCCATGTTCCACTTGAAGCCGAAACCGAGGCCGCCCTCATGGACCGGCTGGGACACTTTCGGCCAGGAGGTGGATTCCTCGGCGATCGTCATGACGCCCGGATGGGTGCCGTAGACGAGCGAGTTCATCTTCTGCAGGAAGCGGACGGATTCGAGGTTCTCGCGCCCGCCATATTCGTTGGGAATCCACTCGCCTTCCTTGCGGGAATAATCGAGATAGAGCATCGAGGCGACCGCATCGACACGCAGGCCGTCGAGGTGGAATTTTTCGGCCCAGTAAAGCGCATTGTTGATGAGGTAGGACATCACCTCGATGCGGCCGAAATTGTAGATCGCCGTGTTCCAGTCCGGATGAAAACCCTGACGCGGATCGGCATGTTCGTAAAGCGCCGTCCCGTCAAACCAGCGCAGGCCATGCTCGTCTGTCGGAAAATGCGCCGGAACCCAGTCGAGAAGAACGCCGATGCCGACCTTGTGAGCGCCGTTGACGAACCGCGCAAAGCCTTCCGGATCGCCGAAACGGGCGGTCGGGGCGTAAAGGCCGGTCGTCTGGTAACCCCAGGAGGGATCATAGGGATGTTCGGTGATCGGCAGGAACTCGATATGGGTGAAGCCCATATCCGTGCAATAGGGGATGAGTTGCGCGGCCAGTTCGTCCCAGCTGAGGAAGGTGCCGTCCTCGCGGCGCTGCCAGGAGCCGGCATGAACCTCGTAAATGCTGATCGGTTGGCGGCGCTGGTCCACCTGGGCCCAATGTTCCCGGTGAGCCTGGTCTTCCCATTTTTGCGTCAGTTCCGGCGCGGTGACGGAGGCGGTTTTCGGCCGCAATTCGCCGCGCCGCGCATACGGATCGGCCTTCAGCGGCAGAAGCTCGCCATTCGCGCCGAGGATTTCAAACTTGTAGGCGCAGCCGGCGTAGACGTCAGGTGCGAAAATTTCCCAGATGCCGGTATCCTTGCGGAAACGCATCACATGCCGACGGCCGTCCCAATTGTTGAAATCGCCAACGACGGAAACGCGCTTGGCATTGGGAGCCCAGACCGCGAAATGGAAACCTTCCACGCCCTCGAGCTTGAGCGGATGAGCACCCATCTTGTCGAAGAGCCGCAGATGCGACCCCTCGCGAACGAAATAATCGTCCATCGGCCCGAGAACCGGGCCGAAGCTATAGGGATCCGTCACCGCCCATTCGGCATCGTCGCGGCCAGCCCGGTAGCGCACCGGCTGGCGTGACGTGAGCTCGATAGGGCCTTCGAAAAAGCCTTCCGGATCGAGCTGTTTCAGCTCGCCGATGAAATTGCCGTCAAGCGTGAGGACGGACACTTCTTCGGCGCCGGGGATGAAACAGCGCGCGGAAAACCCTTCCGGCGTTTCGTGAACGCCGAGAAGGGCAAAGGGGTTGGAATGCAAACCGCTCTTGATCGCCTCGATTTCAGCCTTCGTGACAGCGCCAGTCTTTTTCTCTTCGGCCGAATTGAGCGGTTTTTTCATCAGGCTCTCCAGATGTCGGCGGCATATTGCCGGATCGTCCTGTCGGACGAGAACCAGCCCATGCGCGCCGTGTTGCGGACTGTTTTCGCATACCAGCTATCCGGATCGCTCCAGATCGCGTCCACCTCGCGCTGCGCATTGGCGTAGGCGTCGAAGTCTGCGGCGACCATGAACCAGTCGCTATTGTAAATACCGTCGATCAGGGCGGAAAAGCGCGAGCGGTCGTCGGGCGAGAACACGCCGGAAGCAATGGACGACAGCGCCTGCGACAATTCCGCGGACTGTTCGATGATCGCACGCGGATTGTGACCCTCGGCGCGTGCCTTGGCCACTTCATCCGCCGTCATGCCGAAGATGACGATATTCTCGTCACCCACATGTTCGAGCATTTCAACATTCGCACCGTCGAGCGTGCCGATGGTGAGAGCGCCATTCAGCGCAAACTTCATGTTGCCGGTGCCCGAGGCTTCCATGCCCGCCGTCGAGATCTGTTCGGAAAGATCGGCGGCCGGAACCATGATTTCCGCAAGCGAGACGTTATAGTTTGGAATAAATACCACTTTCAGGAGCCCGCGCACGGCCGGATCGTTGTTGATGACCCGGGCAATATCGTTGGCAAGCTTTATGATCAGCTTCGCGTTGTGATAACTCGGCGCCGCCTTGCCTGCGAAGAACTTAACGCGCGGCACCCAATCCAGTTCCGGGTGGGAACGGATCTGGTCGTAAAGGGCCACCGTTTCCACGAGGTTCAGGAGCTGGCGTTTATATTCGTGAATACGCTTGATCTGGATGTCGAACATGGCCGAAGGATCGACACGGATGCCCATGCGCTGCGCCACCGTATTGGCAAGCCGCACCTTGTTCAGGCGCTTCACTTCGGCGAATTTTGCACGGAAACCGGCGTCGTCGGCGAAGCGGTCGAGTGCCGTCAGCTTTTCCGCATCGTCGAGGAAATCGTCGCCGATTGCTTCCCTGATCAGCCCCGTCAGGCCGGGGTTGCACTGCATCAGCCAGCGGCGGGGCGTGATGCCGTTGGTCTTGTTGTTGATCCGGTCGGGATAGAGGCTGTGCAGGTCGGCGAAGACCGTTTCCTTCATCAGCTCGGTATGAAGTGCCGAGACACCATTGATCGAATGCGAGCCGATGAAGGCGAGGTTACCCATGCGCACGCGGCGTTCGCCATTTTCATCGATCAGCGAGATGGAGCGGATCTGCTGATCCGGCATCTTCTTTTCCTTGCGGGCGTAAACCAGCGTATTGGCGTTGATCGCGTAGACGATCTGCATGTGCCGCGGCAAAAGACGCTCGAGCAAAGGCACCGGCCAGCTTTCCAGCGCTTCCGGCAGAAGCGTGTGGTTGGTGTAGGAGAAGGTGCCGCGCGTAATCGTCCAGGCTTCGTCGAATTCAAGCCCATGGACATCGCAGAGCAGGCGCATCATTTCGCAGATGGAAATGGCCGGATGTGTGTCGTTGAGCTGGATCGAAACCTTGTCGGGCAGCGAGGTGAAATCCGGATATTGCTGCAGGTGACGGCGCAGAATGTCCTGCAGGGAGGCGGAGGAGAAGAAGAATTCCTGCCTCAGGCGCAGTTCCTGGCCGGCCGGCGTCGCATCGGCCGGGTAGAGAACGCGCGTCAAGCTTTCCGCCTTGTTGCTTTCTTTCAGTGCACCGATGTGGTCGCCGGCGTTGAAGGCGGCGAGCAGAATGGGGTCGATAGGCTGTGCGGACCACAGACGAAGCGTGTTGACGCGGGTGCCGCGCCAGCCGACGACCGGTGTGTCATATGCCATGGCGATGACGCGTTCAGCCGGTTTCCAGACGAAACGCTGCGGCTCTTCATATCCGCCAATGGTTTCAACCGATCCGCCGAAGCCGACTTCATAGGAGCTTTCACGGCGCTCGAATTCCCACGGGTTGCCATGCGCCAGCCAGGTCTCCGGCAGCTCCACCTGCCATCCGTCCGCCATCTGCTGGCGGAAAAGGCCGTGTACATAACGGATGCCGTAGCCATAGGCGGGAATGTCGACCGTTGCCATGGATTCCATGAAACAGGCTGCGAGACGGCCAAGGCCGCCATTGCCGAGTGCCGCATCCGGCTCCAGCCCGGCGATGACATCCAGATCAACGCCGAGTGAGGAAAGGGCGTCCCTGATCTCTTGCATCAACCCGATATTGGAGATGGCATCGCGCATCAGGCGGCCGATCAGGAATTCCAGCGACAGGTAATAAACGCGCTTGGAATTGTCGGCATAGGCCTTGCGGGTGGAGGCCATCCACTTGTCGATGATGCGGTCGCGGACAACCAGAATGGTTGCGGTCAGCCAGTCATGCGGCTTGGCAACCTTGACGTCCTTGCCGATGCGGTAAGTGAGGCGCTCGATGATTTCGGCCGCCATGATTTCCGGGTTGGAACTGCGCGGGGCGGGGCGGGGGAGATCGGCGGCGTTAAGATTATTGATCATTGGTCGGTCAGCACCTTGGTGGGAGGAGAGGGTCTGATGAGGTCGATCCGGTTTGCCTTTGCTGGTGCCAGTTTATGCATCGATATGGAGGCGTGGCAACAGCAATTTTTCCGGAAAGTTGAACAGCTTAATATAATGAAAAATAAGACTTTTCTATCAGCGTTCCGGGGATCGCCGAAGGCATTGCGCGCTCTTTGTGCGCCGTTCTTGAACGGGTTTGCGTGGTGATTGCGATGCCGGGCATCGTTCAAAAAAGGGAGAGAGGCTGCAATACTTCTGAAATGGTTCACCGGTCCTGAAATCTGTTTCGGTCTATCGGATCACACACTAGCCTTCGCGGCTGAGAAAATTCAATGAAAATAAACGTGGTGGCGCCACCGCGGCGCCAGCCAAGGGTGGTTGCGGTATAAAAACCGGCCTTCATCGCCGTGAAATGCGATTTTTACGCCGGAAAAAATGGTTCCGTCGTCATCTCGCTTGCGCGGATCGTCACCCTGGTATTTGGCGGAACGGCGCACCAGGGGGTGCAATCGAAGGAAAAGGGCTCCGAACTCAGCGCAATGCCTTCATCTAGCCCGCGCCAGTAAAGCGTCGGCGGCTTGTCATCGCTTGACCAGCGGAAGGCGTGCAGGCAATCGCCATCCATCAGCACGGCGCTGAATCTCAGTGCCGAGGAAACGCCCGCCATTATCATCTTTTCATGGCAGAGGCGCAGGGCGGTGGAAATGGCGCGGACCGGGTCCACATCGAGGCCGTGGCCGGCGGCGATGAGGAAGATGGCTTCGCTGTCACCGGTGCCGCGCCGGGATGCATAGATATCATCGGGAATGAGGGAATCGACGTCCCGCCTTATCTGCTCATAACCGCCGATCTGGCCGTTGTGCATGAACAGATACCGCCCATGTGAGAAGGGGTGGCAATTGGCGCGGGATACTTCGCCTGAGGTGGCGGAGCGAACATGGGCCATGAACATGCCCGAGCGAAGCTGGTGGCAGAGCGCGGCCAGATTGGCGTCGGACCAGGCGGGTCTGGTGTCGCGAAAAACACCAGGGATTCCGCGCTCGCCATACCATCCAAGGCCGCAACCATCGCCATTGACGACGGTTTTCGCTTCCCTTGCGGCCATGGACTGGCTGACCAGTGATGCTTCCGGTTCGATCAGAAGACTGTCGAGCCAGACCGGTTTACCGGAATAGGCAAAGAGGCGGCACATTCATGCGGCCCTGTTCAGGGCCTTGTTTCCAAGCGCGAAGCCGACAGCGGCCTTCGCGTGAATGGCGGTCGAATCGTAACCCGGCAAAGGCAGCGCGTCCGGATCGATCAGCAGGGAAATTTCGGTGCAGCCGAGAATGACGGAATCGACGCCGAGCGCACGGGCTTTCTCGATGACCGACAGATAGCGCTCGCGCGAGCAGGACTTGATCTCGCCCTGGCACAGTTCGCCGAAAATGATGTCGTGGATGGCGGCTCTGTCTTCCACGTCGGGCACGACCACGTCGACGCCATGGCGGCGCATGCGGTCGGTGTAGAAGCCGTGTTCCATGGTGTAGCGGGTGGCGAGCAGAAGCGGTTTGCGGCGCCCATCGGCCTTCAATGCGGCTGCGGTTTCGTCGATGATGTCGATCAGCGCGACGCCCGACATCTTCGCGACGGTTTCTGCAACAAGATGCATGGTGTTGGTGCAGATCAGAACACAATCAGCGCCGGCATTGGCAAGGCGCGCGCCGGCGGCACCCAGAAGCGCACCGGCTTCATCCCAGCGATCAGCTTTTTGAAGGGCGACAACCTCGGAGAAATCGAGCGAATGCATGACGATATCGGCCGAAACCAGTCCACCGCGGCTGTCGCGCACGGCTTCGTTGATCATGCGGTAATAGGTTGCGGTGGATTCCCAGCTCATGCCGCCGATCAGGCCGATCCGTTTCATCAGAGTTCCCTTATCAAGTTGATTGGAAACAACAATGCCACCTCTGTCGCGAAAATGGCATGCGTTTTTGCACGGAATTCGAGATGAAAACGCAAATAAAGAGCGCCATACTCCAATTAATCGCAAAAAACTTGCGCCATGTTGGAAATATGTGCATCCTGGGCGGATGATTGATGATCGTGACCGCCGAATCCTTGCGATTCTTCAGGAAAATGCAGAAACACCGCTCGCCGATATAGCCGACGAGGTGTCGCTGTCGCTTTCCGCCTGCTCGCGCCGCATCACGCGGCTACGTGCGGAAGGATATGTGACGGGCACGATGGCATTGCTCGACAGGCGGAAAATCAATCTGCCGACGACGGTTTTCCTGCTCGTGAGAACCGGGCTGCATGCGGAGGATTGGCTGGACCGGTTCCATGCCGCCGTCAGCACCATACCGGAGATCGTCGAAGTTCACCGGTTGACCGGGAATTTCGATTATATTCTGAAGCTCGTGCTGCCGAATGTCGAATATTACGACACGATCTACAAACAGATCCTGCGCCGCGTCGAGCTTTACGACATGTCCGCCTATATCTCCATGGAAACGGTGAAGCTGTCGTCTTCCCTGCCGACGACACATATCTGACGGGGCGTTAGCGTTTCAGCGCGCCGCCTCGAAGCGGAAGCCGAAGCGGAAATTCCGCGTCTCACCCGGCTGAAGGGTGAGCGCAGCGGCAAGTCCGGGCTGGTTGAAGGCGTTGGTCGGCGTTTCAACGGGTTCCAGGGCGATCGATCTTCGTCTGTCGCGGGCAAGCGTATCGCCGGTGAAGACATGCATGTTGCCACGCTCCTGCCAGATTGTCAGGCTCGATCCGTCCTGCCGATTCCCCAGCCGCGTTTCATACAGCCCGTTTTCGGATGCGATGAGATCGGTAAAGCAGGCATCGAGCACGTGGCCCGCAAGCGGTGCGGCGGAAAGAAACGTCGCATCGTCGCGCTTGAGAAGCCCGCTTTGCTGGTCCAGCAGGGGTATCAAATGTTCGTCGGTTTCGATTGCGGTCTGCGAGGGGAGTGTCAGTTCGAGATCGTCGATGGACGCTGTACCGGGCAGACGGAAATAAGGGTGCCAGCCGGCGGCGAAGGGCAGCGGCCGGTCGTCGCCATTGATGCCGCGTATGTCGATGGTGACGTCATGGCCGGCAAACCGGTATTCCACCTCAAGGGCGAGATGATAGGGATAACCCTTGAAATCGCCGGGTGATATTTCCGCGCGGAACACCAGTACATGCGTGCCGTTTTCCTCGAAAGAACGGTTGAGAAGAAAGGGCAGGGCTCTGGCGAAACCGTGGAAAACAAGGTTTTCGTGGGCAAGCACCGGTTCTATACGGTGCATCTCCCCACCGAAACTGAACTTGCCGTCCGGAATACGATTGGTGAAGGGGGCGAGAATGCCGTTTCTCACGCCACTTTGCGATTGCAACTCCGCAGGTGTCAAATAGCCGTCGACAAGGTTTTCAGATTCGCTGCCATCGGCAAGCCGCGGCTGCCAGCTCAGAAGAGTTGCACCCTCGTAAGCGATCTTGGCGGTGAAGCCATTTCCGGAAATGGTAACACCGGCAATCCCCGTGCCTGTCTCGGAGGTGGTCATCGGGAAATTGTCCTTTGCATGCATGCTTTCTGCGGTCACCGGGGCTGTTGCCCCGCCGATTCGCCCGATCATCTTCGCTGCGGAGACATTTCGCAATGGCCGGATCGCGCAGATACATGCCTCCGCACGCCTGACAGGCACTGTGGCGGAAGTCAGTCCGCGAAGGTCAGCTTCGCGCCGCTGAAAAATTCCATCAGCGCGGCCTGGTCCTCACCGCCCAGTCCCGCCGCCGTGAGCATGCGGTGCACCTCGGCGCAAACCGCCGTCAGGGGCATGGCCGTGTTGGTGCGCCTGGCGAGATCCTGCGCACCGTTCAAATCCTTGACCATGTTGTCGATGCGGCCGGTGCGGCGGTAATCCTTCGCGACGTAACGCGGCATGTATTCCTGCAGGATGGCGCTGTCGGCGCGGCCGCCCTTCAGCGCCTGGGGAATTTTGGCGGCATCGACGCCCGCATCCAGCGCAAGCTGGGTTGCTTCCGCGACGGCGAGGAAATTCAGGCCGCAAAGAACCTGATTGATGAGTTTCGTCGTCTGGCCGGCGCCGCTTGGCCCCATATGGGTATAGTTGCTGGCGACATGCTGCAGCACGCGGTGGGCGTCGGCTACGTCCTTTTCGGTGCCGCCGGCCATCAGCGTCAATTGCCCGACAAGCGCCTTGGGCGCACCGCCCGAAAGGGGGCTGTCCACCCAGCGCAGGCCCTTTTCGGCAGCATTGGCCGCCAGTTCCTTGGTGGCTTCCGGGTCGATGGAGGACATGTCGATGATCAGTGTGCCGGGCCTTGCTCCGGCCGCCACGCCATCCTTGCCGAACACGGCGGCGCGGACGATTTTCGGCGAGTTGAGGCTGAGGATCACGACATCGGAAACCGAAGCCGCCTGCGCCGCCGTTCCGGCGCTGTGTGCGCCGAGGCTGGTCAGCGCCGCCACCTTCTCCGCATCCAGATCGAAAACCGTCAGGTGATGGCCGGTCTCGATCAACCGCGTGCCGATCGCCCCGCCCATGGCACCGGCGCCGATGAGGGCGACTTTGTTCTTGTCGGTCATGGTGCTCACGGTCTCCTCCCAAAGCGTCGTGGTATTGTCGGCCCGATCCGGCTGGCGGTTTCAGTGCGCCAGCCGGAGAGGAGGTTTTAAAGCGAGGCGGTGATGCCGCCATCGACGTAGAGAATATGTCCGTTCACGAAGGACGAGGCATCGGACGACAGGAAAATGCAGGCGCCGACAAGCTCTTCGACCTTGCCCCAGCGGCCGGCCGGCGTGCGCTTCTCAAGCCATGCCGAAAAGGTTTCGTCGGCGACGAGGGCGGCGTTGAGCGGCGTGTCGAAGTAACCCGGCGCAATGGCGTTGCATTGCAGGCCGTATTTGGCCCAGTCGGTCGCCATGCCCTTCGTCAGATTGCCGACAGCGCCCTTGGTGGCGGTGTAGGGCGCGATGCCGGGGCGGGCAAGAGCGGTCTGGACGCTGGCGATGTTGATGATCTTGCCGCGGCCGCGGCTGATCATATGACGTGCGGCAGCCTGGCCGGCATGGAATACCGAGGCGATGTTGGTCTGCAACAGGCGCTCGAAGGCATCCGCCGGAAAATCCTCAAGCGGTGTGCGGTGTTGCATGCCGGCATTGTTGACGAGAATATCGATGGGGCCGACATCCGCCTCGAAACCGTCGATGGCCTTGCGCACCGCTTCATGATCGGTGGCGTCGAAGGCGAGCGTCTTGGCGCCCTTGATGCCTGCGGCAGCCGCTTTCAGCTTCGCCTCGTCGCGGCCGTTCAGAACCACTTCAGCCCCTGCTTCCGCCAGCCCTTGCGCCAGCGCGAAGCCGATGCCCTGGGACGAACCCGTGATCAGGGCGCGGCGGCCGGAAAGATCGAACAAATTAAGGCCCACTGTTTCCTCCAGTCTCTCGACATTGCATTCATGCAGGTTTATGTTATCGATAACATTCATCCCTTTAAGACGTGGATGTCAAGGCTTAAACGCCCGGTTTCGGTACGGATCGGGCGGGCGGAGAGGTCGCGCGGCGCATAAAACTGCGGCTGGCGGCAGGATCGGGATGCGGATTATTTTGTCACGCCGCTCAAGGCGCGATGTCGAAAGGGAGATATTTATGAGAGCGATCGTCGCCCATGGGGCAAAGGATGTGCGCATCGAGCAGCGGCCGGAGGAAGCGCCGGAAGCGGGAGAAGTGCGGCTTCGTCTGGTCAGGGGCGGAATTTGCGGCAGCGATCTTCACTACTACAATCATGGCGGTTTCGGTGCGGTGCGGCTTCGCGAGCCCATGGTGCTGGGGCACGAGGTCTCCGCCATCGTCGAGGAGTTGGGTGAAGGTGTCGAAGGCCTGAAGGTCGGCGGTCTGGTCGCGGTTTCGCCATCACGCCCGTGCAGGACCTGCCGTTTTTGCCAGGAAGGCCTGCACAACCAGTGCCTCAACATGCGTTTTTATGGCAGCGCCATGCCGTTTCCGCATATTCAGGGCGCTTTTCGGGAGGTTCTCGTCGCGGATGCCCTGCAATGCGTTCCGGCCGGCGGGCTGAGCGCGGGTGAGGCGGCCATGGCCGAACCGCTGGCGGTAACGCTGCACGCCACGCGCCGCGCCGGGGATCTGCTTGGGAAACGTGTGCTGGTCACCGGCTGCGGTCCCATCGGCATTCTGTCGATTCTGGCCGCGCGCCGCGCGGGTGCGGCTGAAATCGTCGCGACCGATCTTTCGGATTTCACACTCGCCAAGGCGCGGGAAGCGGGCGCCGACCGCGTCATCAACAGCAAGGATGAGCCGGATGCGCTCTCCGCTTATGGCGCGAACAAGGGCACCTTCGACGTTCTTTATGAATGCTCGGGTGCCGCTGTTGCGCTTGCGGGCGGCATTGCGGCGCTCCGGCCGCGCGGCATCATCGTCCAGCTGGGTCTTGGTGGCGATATGAACCTGCCGATGATGGCGATTACTGCCAAGGAACTCGATCTGCGCGGTTCCTTCCGTTTCCATGAGGAATTCGCGACCGGCGTGGAACTGATGCGCAAGGGCCTGATCGACGTCAAGCCGTTCATCACCCAGACGGTGGATCTCGATGACGCCATCTCGGCCTTTGAATTTGCCTCCGACCGCAGCCGTGCCATGAAGGTCCAGATCGCCTTTTCATAAGCGCTGTCTCGCACGCAAGCGTTCCGACGTTCTGATCGGTGGCGGATTATTCCGCCGCCGATTTTTTATGCGGGCTTCTTGACCACAACAACCTGTCGGCGATGTTATCGGTATCATCGCCCAGTTCAAGGACCAGGCCGGTCGCTCGATCTTCCTTCGCTCACGCCATCTCCGCCGGTTTGCACATTTTGACGCAGGTCAAAAAGGTGATTTGCCGTCCGGTATTTTTTGCGTTATCGAAATTTCAGAAATTACTGAAAATACAGGAAGTGAAGAAATGCCGGCTAGTCTTTCCCCGCTTGTTCAGTCCTTCGTGCTGCATTTCGGCGAGATGGGCAGCCGCTGGGGCATCAACCGCACGGTCGGGCAAGTCTATGCTTTGCTTTACATTTCGCCGCAGCCGCTCTGCGCGGACGACATTGTCGAGGCGCTCGGCATTTCCCGCTCCAATGTGTCGATGAGCCTGAAGGAGCTTCAGGCGTGGAACCTTGCAATTCTCAAGCATTTCCCCGGCGACCGGCGCGATTTCTTCACGACACCGGAGGATGTCTGGCAAATTCTGCGCACCCTCGCCGAGGAGCGCAAGAAACGTGAGATCGATCCGACGCTCAGCATGCTCCGTGAAATTCTGATGGAGACGCCCGAGAACGAAGACGAGCGGCACGCGCAAAAGCGCATCGATGAGATGAAAACGCTGATCGAGCAGCTCACCGGCTGGTATGACGATGTGAAGCGGCTGGAAACGGAGCGACTGGCTTCGTTATTGGCGCTCGGCTCGAAAGTCACGAAACTGTTGGAGGCCAAAGACAAGATCGTCTCTCTTGCAAGACCCCGTGGCACAAAGGGCAAGTGAGGAGATCGGCTTTGGAGATGTCCGTACAAACGCGACAATCGGCAAGTGGTGACGGCGTTGACTGTCCTGCGCCTGAAACCGTTTCGCCCGATGTGGTGCGCCGGCGCTTCTTCGGTGCTGCCGCCGGGAAATCCTCTGACGACGGAGCGGTGAAAAACGCAAAAGCGCCGGCGGTGGGAAGATCCATCGCCCTGCTGCATGTGGTGCCGGCCCTGCTCTGGTTGCCGCAGGCGGGTTTGCTTGCCTTTTCGGTCGGAAAAATCGCTGGAGGCGCACCGATGACGGCGATCCTGCCGGCGGCTGTCGCTGTTCTCATTCTCGGTCTGATCAAGGCATTTCTGGAAAGACTTGCGGCGAGACTTTCGTTTCGCGCCGCGCGTGCCGCCCTTTCTCGGCGGCGGCTGGAAGCACTTCATGCCGTAGCGCAGGTGTCGCCACTCGATCTGTCGCGGACGGCATCCGGGGAGGCGGCAGGTGTTGTCGCCGAGACGGCAGAAGCGCTGGTGCCTTATCTTTCCCGTTTCCAGCCGGCGCGGATGAAAGCCACCATCGTTCCCCTGGTTTTCGTGCTGGCAATCCTGCCATTCACCTGGATTGCGGCGCTGGTGCTGCTGCTCTACATGCCGACCATCCCGCTTTTCATGGCGCTGATCGGCTGGCAGGCGAAGGCTGCCAGTGAAAAGCAGCTGGCCGAGACGGGCAACATGAATGCTTTCCTGCTCGATCGCCTGCGCGGCCTCGAAACGATCCGCGCACTGGAAGCCGTCGATCTGACCGCTGGACGCCTGCGCACAGATGCGGAAAACCTCAAGAAGCGGACGATGGCGGTGCTGCGGATCGCCTTTCTCTCCTCGGCCGTGCTGGAGCTCTTCGCCGCCCTCGGCGTTGCCATGACCGCCGTCTATATCGGTTTCCATCTGCTCGGTTTTCTGAATTTCGGCGCGTGGGGCGAGAAGCTGACGCTTGCCGAAGGACTGTTCATCCTGCTTCTGGCCCCGGCCTTTTTCGAGCCGCTGCGGGAATTGTCCGCCGTCTGGCACGACCGTGCAGCCGGAGAGGCGTCACTTGGCGCGCTTGGCACATTGATGCAGCGTGACACAACCATCGTGGGCGAGGGCAAGGACGTCGCATCCGCCCCATGCCCGCTGCCCGGATTGGTGGAGCTGGACGATCTCTCCTTCGCCTATCCGAATTCTCCGCCTGTCATTCGAAATCTCAACCTTACGGTTCAGCAGGGCGAGAGAGTTGCGATTCTCGGGTCTTCCGGTTGTGGTAAATCCACTGTACTCTCCTTGATTGCCGGGTTGGCCGAGGCTGGCAGCGGTACAATAAGGATCGGCGGTGTGACGCTCGATCACACGACTGCCGATGGACTACGCAACACAATCGGCTGGGTCAGCCAGAAGCCGTTCTTTTTTGCCGGTTCCCTGAAAGCGAATATTCGCTTTGGTCGTGCCGGTGTCAGCGAGGGCATGATGGAAGAGACGCTGCGTTGCACCGGGCTGGATGCATTATCAGAAGCGCGCCGACACCTGCCGGTAGGAGACGGCGGTTATGGCGTTTCGGGCGGGGAGGCGGTGCGGCTCGCCATTGCGCGCGCCTTCGCCGATCCGGCAACGCAGCTTGTTCTGGTCGACGAGCCGACGGCGCATCTCGACCGGGAGACGGCTGCGCTCGTCACCGAAAACCTGCTGCAACTTGCAAAAGGCAGGACATTGATCGTCGCGACGCATGATCCCGTACTCGCCGCACGCATGGACAGGATTGTGGATATGGCGGCGATCCACTCAAGGGGGCAGTCATGATCGCGCGTTTTGCCATATTGAAACCCGTCATTGCCCTCTTCTGGTCGGCGCGTCGCGGCATGCTGCTGGCCGGTGCGGTTCTGGCGGCAACCACGGTGCTGGCGGGTATCGGCCTGCTCGGCGTTTCCGGCTGGTTTATAACCGCGACGGCGATTGCCGGTCTGGTTCCGGCAACAGCCTATGCATTTGATGTCTTTGCCCCGTCCGCGGCCATCCGCCTTTTGGCGCTGTCGCGCACCGCCGCCCGTTATGGCGAACGCATGACCACCCATGAGGCAACGCTCTCCGTGCTGGCAGCGCTTCGCGAAAAGCTGTTTCGCGGCTTTGCCGCACCGCAGGCGGCGAAACATCTGGAGGCGCGGCCTGCCCGCCTGCTGAACCGGCTGACGGCGGATATCGATGCGCTGGATTCGCTTTATCTGCGCGTGCTGGTTCCCGCTGCCGTCGCAGTCCTTGCCGCAATCGCAACAGGCATCGGGCTCGCCTTCCTCAATCCGCTTGCGGGCGTTCTGGCGGCCCTCTTCCTCATTGCGGCGGGGCTCGGCATTGCAGTGCGCTCGGCGTTGCGGGCGGAAAAATTCTCGCGCCGCCGGGTAATCGGGCTTGAAGCGCTTCGCGCCCGCACGGCGGATCTCGTCAATGGACAGGCGGAGTTGCTGACGACGTCCCGGCTTTCGGCGCAGGTTGCTGCGGTAAAACGGGCGGACGACTATCTGCTCGCCTGCGATGACCGCCTGAACCGGATCGAAACGAATGCCGGCTTTTCCTTCGGCATTTCTGCGGCGGTTCTTTTGAGCGCGGCTCTCCTCGGCATGGCCTGGCTTGCGGAGCAGGGAGCGGTAACCGCGCCGACGGCGGCCCTTGGCCTGCTCGTCTGTTTTGCCGCGCTGGAGCCCTTCACGGCGCTGCGCCGTGGTGCAATGGAACTCGGGCGCACGCTCTTTTCGGCAAGACGCATCGCGCCGCGTCTTTCCGCCGAGGCAGCCGTCAACTGTCCGCGCGTGCCTGCCACGGGCATGGCGGCCGAGCTTGATGGCGTGCGGCTGGAGCGGGACGGGAACGAAAACCCCGTTCTGACAAATATCAACCTTGCGATTGCCGCCGGAGAGACGGTTGCGATTATCGGGCCGAGCGGTGCCGGCAAGACCAGCCTCATCCAGCTTCTGGCGGGCGAGTTGCAGCCGGCGGCGGGTATGGTCAGCGCTTTGCCGTGTTCGCTCATGACGCAGAGAAGCCAGCTTTTCCGAGACAGCATCGCCGACAATCTGAGGCTGGCGAAACCGGCCGCGACCGAGCGTGAGCTTTGGGATGCCCTGCAATCGGCAGGCCTTGGCGAGCACGTCAAAATCCTGGCGGCCGGGCTGGATACGCGGCTTGGCGAGGCGGGGCAGGGCCTCTCCGGCGGCCAGTCGCGGCGGCTTGCACTTGCCCGTTTCCTGCTGCGCGACAAACCGCTCTGGCTTCTCGACGAGGTGACGGAAGGGCTGGACGGCGAGACCGCCCGCGACGTGCTGGGCCGGCTGTTTGCCAGGGCAAAAGGAAAGACTGTCGTGATGATCACCCATAATCGCCGCGAGGCGGAATTTGCCGATCGCATCATCGTGCTGAAAGAGGGGCGCCAACTTGATCAATGTCAAAGCGGCACCCCGGAATACGACGTAATGCTGCAAACATTGCGTCCGGACTGAGTGATTTTTTCAGGGCCGGCGTCGTCTCGTAACAGAAGGCCGGCCTTTCCTGAAAGGTGGGGTAAAAACATGGAACTCGACATCGTGGCGCTATCGCGCCTGCAATTCGCGGTTACCGCTTTATATCACTTTCTATTCGTTCCCCTGACGATCGGGCTGTCGGTGGTGATCGCCATCATGGAAACGGTCTATGTCATGACCGGCCGCGTGGTCTGGCGGCAGATGACGAAATTCTGGGGCACATTGTTCGGCATCAATTTCGTGCTGGGCGTTTCCACCGGCATCGTCATGGAATTCCAGTTCGGCATGAACTGGAGCTATTACAGTCACTATGTCGGCGATATTTTCGGTGCGCCGCTGGCGATCGAAGGCATGATGGCCTTCTTTCTGGAAGCCACCTTTGTCGGGTTGTTCTTTTTCGGCTGGGACAAGCTGTCGAAACTCGGCCATCTCATCGCAACATGGTGTGTGGCGATCGGCTCGAACTTTTCGGCGCTTTGGATATTGATCGCCAATGGGTGGATGCAGAACCCGGCGGGATCGGCTTTCAACCCGCAGACCATGCGCATGGAAGTGACTGACTTCTTCGAGGTCCTGTTCAACCCGGTGGCGCAGGCGAAGTTCGTCCATACCGTTTCAGCGGGTTATGTCACCGCTTCCATTTTCGTACTTGGCGTTTCGGCATGGTATGTCCTCAAGGGACGCCATCTCGACCTCGCCAAGCGGTCGATGACGGTTGCCGCCTCCTTCGGTCTGGCTTCGGCGCTGTCGGTCGTCGTGCTTGGTGATGAAAGCGGTTATCTTTCGACCGAACACCAGAAAATGAAGCTCGCCTCGATCGAGGCCATGTGGGAAACGGAACCGGCTCCTGCCCCCTTTACGGCAATAGGTTTCCCCGATCAGGAGGCGCGCGAGACGCATTTTGCCGTGAAAATCCCGTGGGTGATGGGCCTTATCGGCACCCGCTCGCTCGACACGGAAATCCCCGGCATCAACGATCTGGTGGAACTGGCAAAGACCCGCATCCGCGATGGCATCAAAGCCTATGATGCTCTGATGCAGATACGCGCCACCGGCAAGGGCGCGGAACTGCCGGAAGAGGTGCGCGGCACCTTTGCGGAACTTGGCCACGAACTTGGGTACGCCCTGCTACTGAAACGTTATGTCGACGATCCGCGTCAGGCGACCGAGGAGCAGATCGCCAAGGCGGCCGCCGATACGGTCCCGCATGTGCCGACGCTGTTCTGGGCGTTCCGCATCATGGTCGGTCTCGGCATGTTCTTCATCGTGCTGACGGCGACCTTCTTTTATCTCTCGGCCCGGCGCCGACTGGATCACTATCCGTTCTTGCTGAAGGTGGCCGTCTTCGCCATTCCGCTGCCGTGGATCGCGGCTGAAATGGGCTGGGTGGTCGCGGAATTCGGTCGCCAGCCATGGATCATCGAGGGCGTGCTGCCGACTGCCGCCGCCGTCTCCAGCCTCAGCGCCTCGACGGTTCTGATTACGCTTCTGTGTTTCATCGCCATCTACACGGTGCTGTTCATCGTCGAAATGGGGCTGATGCTGAAGGCGATCCGCAAGGGGCCCGATCCGGATCACGAGCCGGAAGCGCCGCTTGTTCCTGAAAAACTCGTCGCTGCGGAGTAAACGATCATGATATTGCATCAACTCATCGACTACGAAGTCCTCCGCGTCATCTGGTGGCTGCTGCTTGGCGTGGTGCTGATCGGTTTTGCCGTCACCGGCGGTTTCGATCTGGGCACCGGCGCGCTTTTGCCCTTCGTCGCGAAAACGGATCTCGAGCGGCGTGTCGTCATCAATTCCATCGGCCCGGTCTGGGAAGGCAATCAGGTCTGGCTCATCCTTGGCGGCGGCGCCATCTTCGCCGCCTGGCCGCCGCTCTATGCGGTGTCGTTTTCAGGTTTTTACCTGGCGATGTTCGCCACCCTGTTTGCGCTGATCCTGCGGCCGGTCGGTTTTAAATACCGCTCCAAGCGCGAGAGCACGACATGGCGCAGCACCTGGGATTGGGCGCTGTTTATCGGTGGCTTCGTTCCCGCGCTGATCTTCGGTGTGGCGATTGGCAATGTGCTGCAGGGCGTGCCCTTCCGCTTCAACGATGACTTGAGGATTTTCTATGACGGCACGACGCTGTTCGAGCTTCTGAACCCTTACGCAATCCTCTGCGGCCTCGTTTCCGTTGCCATGCTGGTGATGCATGGCGCGGCCTGGCTGGTGCTGAAGACCGAAGGTCCGGTTGCGGCCCGCGCCCGCAGTTTCGGCAGCATTGCGGCTCTTGCCACCACCGTTCTTTTTGCTCTTGGCGGCGTCCTGTTGTGGCTCGGTGTCGACGGGTATCGCTTCACCTCGGAAGTCGTGACCGACGGTCCGTCCAATCCGCTATCGAAGACGGTCGAGGTCGCAAGCGGCGTCTGGTTTGCGAATTATGCGGCCCATCCGTGGATGATGCTGGCGCCGGTACTCGGTCTTGCTTTCCCGCTCGTCGCCTTCCTGTTGTTCAGGGTCGGGCGTGAGGTGCTGGCGCTGCTTTCCAGTTCGGTTGCCATTTTCGGCATCATCTCGACGGTCGGGCTGGCGATGTTTCCCTTCATCCTGCCGTCTTCGATCGATCCGAAATCGAGCCTGACGGTCTGGGACGCATCCTCGAGCCATATGACGCTGTTCATCATGCTGGTCGTCGCCCTCATCTTCATCCCCATCATCGTCGCTTACACCTCCTGGGTCTATCGCGTGCTGTGGGGCAAGGTGGATGAAAAGGCGATCCGCGACGACAGCGGCCACGCCTATTAATATCAAACAAACAGAAGGAGATCGAACATGTGGTATTTCGCCTGGCTGCTCGGCCTGCCTCTCGCCGCCATCTTCGCCGTCATGAATGCCATGTGGTATGAGCTGATGGAAGAAAACGCCAGAAAGGCCGAAGCGAAACAGGATAGATAGAGCTTTGGTGGAAAGCTCTCTCCCGTCATGCCGGACTTGATCCGGGATAACGGAGTGCGCATGCAAAATATAGAAGGGCGGCCTCCGGTTAGGATGCCGCCCTTCTGGTAAAACAGCCGTGTTTGTCACGAGTGGCTTCAGTGGATCGCGATGCCGCGCTTGTCCGCCTCTTCCTTGATGATGTCTTCGACCAGCACTCTCTTGAGATTTGGATTTCCCAGAAGATAGTCGTCGGCAATCTCGAAGATCGATTTCGGGTTCTCGGTCCTGTGCAGGGTGTCGAGGTCCTGGCCGATCTGCTCTCGCAAGCTTGAATAGTCGTCCATCGCGATTCTCCCGGTCACTGGTTCAATGCAGAAGTTCTGCGGGAACCTTGCCGCCGTTTTCGGACAGCTTCTTGATGACAGCCCTGTGCAGCCAGATGTTCATGGTGGCTGAGTCCGACGTGTCACCGGTATAGCCGAGTTCGCCAGCCAGTTCCTTGCGGGCACTGAGGCTGCTGTCCAGATCAAGCGCCTTCAGGAGATCGACGATCGAATGTTTCCAGTCGAGTTTCTGGCCGTTCTGCTTGACCGCAGCATCCAGAATGGAGGCCACGTCGACGCTGCCGGTGGATGCCGGAGCCGCCGCTGTCGGGGCAGGTGCTGCAGGCTGAGCCGGTGCGGCCGGGCTTGCAGCGGTTGTCGGCGCTCCAGCTGGAGCGGAAGTCTGCGGTGCGGCTTCGGCCTTGCCGAAAATCGCATTCTTGATCTTGTCGAAAAAGCTCATTGTGTCCTCCCTTTATCGGCGAAATGCGCGCCCGATGGCGATGAGAATGCATGCACCGATGAAACCGGTGATGAGGTATCCAATCCAGCCTCCGAGCGAGATGCCCACGAGCCCCAGAAGAAAATTGGCGACGATGGCGCCGACAATGCCGAGGATGATGTTCATGAAAACACCCATATTGCTTTTCATGAACTGTTCGGCGAGCCAACCGGCCACGCCGCCGATGATGATTGCTGCAATCCAGCCGATTTGTGCGTCTTCCATAACAGGCCTTTCCTTTGTGAGAGAGGTCCGCAGGCATATGGACAGGCTTTTGCGCGCACTGATCCCCCCGCCTTGAATAGACCCCAGGCGGGGTAATAACGAAGGTGCTGACACTTTGTTCCGCGTGGGCGAGCCCGTCGCGTCGCTTTCATTCAGCTTGGGCTCTTAAAATCCAGCCCGATATCCAGAACCGGCGCGCTGTGGGTCAGCCAGCCAACGGAGATGAGATCAACGCCGGTTGCGGCAATGGCGGCGGCGGTTTCAGGGCTGATGCGGCCGGAAGCCTCGGTAATGGCGCGGCCGGCGACGATCTCCACGGCCTCGCGCAGCTGGTCCGGCGTCATATTGTCCAGGAGAACCGCGTCGATACCTTCATCCATCGCCTCGCGCAATTGCGCCAGCGTATCGACCTCCACCTCGATCTTGACGAGATGCCCCACACCTTGCCGGGCGCGGCGGATGGCCTCGCCCACGCCGCCGGCCACGGCGATGTGGTTGTCCTTGATGAGGACTGCGTCATAAAGCGCGAAACGGTGGTTCATGCCGCCACCGGCGCGCACGGCATATTTTTCCAGCGCCCTGAGGCCCGGCGTCGTCTTGCGGGTGCAGGCAACCGAGGCCCTGGTCCCTGAAATGGCGGCAGCGATTTTCGCGGTAACGGAGGCTATGCCCGACAGATGGCCAAGGAAATTGAGAGCAGTGCGCTCCCCTGTCAAAAGACCGCGTGAGGGACCTTCGATCGTCGCGATAATATCGCCGGGAGCCACAATTGCCCCGTCCTCAACATGCCGCCTCATCAGGATTGCCGGATCGATGAGCTGGAAAGCGAGCTCTGCGGCATCGAGACCGGCGATGACGCCCGGTTCCCGTGCGGCCATGACGACGACCGAGCGATGATCGGCGGGAATGACTGAGGCGGAGGTTATGTCGCCCGCAAGCCCGAGATCTTCCAGAAGGGCGTTGCGAACGAGCGGTTCAACGATGAGGCGTGGCAAGGGGGAGAGGATCATGTCAGGCGCTCCGCGCAATGCTGGGTGAGGAAAGGTTGCTGGAGGAAAGGTCATGGGCAATGGAAATGACCTCGGACAGGCGCAGCCTGCGCCTTGTGGGGGTCACGTCCTTTTCCGGGAAATCGCTACGGAAATGGCCGCCGCGCGATTCAGTGCGCAGGGCTGCGAAGACGGCGATGGCGAGCCCGACAATGGCGGGATCGGAGGCCGGGCCATTCTGTTCGGCGAGAGGCAGAAGATCACGGATCGCATCGGTCAAGCCGGTCTCATGTCTGGCGATACCGAGATGGCGGGAGACGATGTGTCGGACGATGGCGGGGTCCGCTGCCGAAAGAACAGGTGTCCCGAATGGCGTCACAGCCGTCACGGGTTTTGATGCCGGCCGGTCGGCAATATCTTTCGCGGCGCGCATGCCCATCGCCGCCGCCTCCAGCAGGGAGTTGCTGGCAAGTCGGTTGGCGCCGTGAAGACCCGTGCAGGCGGTTTCGCCCGCGACCCAGAGGCCTGGCACGGAACTGCGGCCGTTTCCATCCGTGGAAACGCCGCCCATGTGGTAATGCACGGCGGGGCGAACGGGAACAAGCTCGCGGGCGGGGTCTATCCCGGCTTCCCGGCAGAGCAGGTCTATCGAAGGGAAACGCGCCGAAAAACCGCTGCCGAGCGCCTGGCGTGCGTCTAGAAAGACCTTGCCGCCACGCAGGATTTCCCGCTCGATGGCGCGGGCGACAATATCGCGGGAGGCGAGTTCCGCACCGGGCACGGCCGCCATGAAACGCTCGCCGTTTTCATTGAGAAGAAGGGCGCCTTCGCCCCGCACCGCCTCGCTGACCAGCGCCAGCGGCCGACGGGGAGAGGAAAGCGCCGTCGGGTGAAACTGGACGAACTCCATATCGGCAAGGACTGCGCCGGCGCGTGCGGCAAGCATGATGCCCTGCCCGTAATTGCCGGAGGGATTGGTCGTCGCCTCGTAAAGCCCGCCGAGCCCGCCCGTCGCAAGAATAATGTTCGTGGCCGGCAGAGCAAAGCTGCCCTTTTGTCCGGCGCAGGCAAGGCCCGTTATGGCCCCGTTTTCGGTCAGCAGCCGGCGTACTTCCGTGCCTTCCAGAACTGCGATGGACGGCGTGTTTAGAACGGCTGCTGCGAGAGCCCTCACAATGGCCGCGCCCGAACCGTCACCCTCGGCATGCAATATCCGCCGGCGGCTATGGGCCGCTTCCAGTCCGAAGACGAGCCTGCCCTCAGCATCGCGGTCGAAACGCACTTCGGCCCTCTCCAGGGCCTCGACAGTGGCAGGGGCGGCCGAGATGATGTCCGCTGCCATATCCGCGTCGCAGAGGCCGTCGCCGGCGGCAAGCGTATCGGCAAGATGAAGCGCTGCGCTGTCGTCGGGGCCGAGGCTCGCGGCGATGCCGCCTTGCGCCCAGGCGCTGGACGTCTCTCCGCCGAGGGCGCTGCGGGTCAGAAGCAGCACGGGTTGCGGCGCAAGCGTCAGCGCCGCCATCAGGCCCGCAATGCCGCTGCCGACGATGACCGTCCTGCCCGCATATTGCGACGGAGCTTCGCTCATACCGCCAGCATCCTTTCCACCGCACGGCGGGCGGCGACTGCGATCGCCGGATCGACCGTCACCTCGTGGCGGTTTTCCTCAAGCGCTGCGCGGATATTGCCGAGCGTGATGCGCTTCATGTGCGGGCAGAGATTGCAGGGGCGGATAAATTCGACATCCGGATGATGCACGGCGACATTGTCGCTCATCGAGCATTCCGTCAAAAGCACCACCCGGGCCGGGCGTTCGCGGCTGACATAATCCGACATGACGGCGGTGGAGCCGGAAAAATCCGCAGCTTCCACGACATCGGGCGGACATTCCGGATGCGCGAGAACGGTGACGCCGGGATGGCTTTCCCGCAATTCCCTGATGTCATCGGCGGTGAAAAGCTCGTGCACCTCGCAATGTCCACGCCACGCGATGAGTTCGACACTGGTTTCCCGCGCCACGTTCTTCGCCAGATATTCGTCCGGCAACATCAGGACGCGCGGTACGCCGAGCGATTCCACCACCTGGCGGGCATTGCCTGACGTGCAGCATATGTCGGAAGCCGCTTTCACCGCCGCCGAAGTGTTCACGTAAGTGACGACCGGAACGCCCGGATAGGCCTTGCGCAGAAGTGCGATGTCTTCCGGCGTGATGGAATCGGCGAGCGAACAGCCGGCAGCCATATCCGGAATGAGCACGGTTTTTTCCGGATTGAGCAGCTTTGCCGTCTCGGCCATGAAATGCACGCCGGCGAGAACGATCACATCCGCCTCCACTTCCATCGCCTTGCGGGCAAGGGCGAGGCTGTCGCCGACGATATCGGCAACGCCGTGGAAGATTTCCGGCGTCTGGTAGTTATGGGCGAGGATGACGGCGTTGCGCTTGCGCTTCAGCTCGAGGATAGCCTCCACATCGTCCTGAAAACCCATCCATTCGGCCTTGGGGATGACGCGGCTGACGCGGTCGTAAAGGCTTGCGGCAGAAATCTGTTCGTTCACGGCACTCTCCCATTTATACTCTATTTGAGTATATCTATGGCAAAGCGATATTCTCATTGTGAGCATATGTCAATTGCGGGAGAGGGGCAGTTTGGTTCCTGAGAGGGCGCGTTCATCAAGAACGGTTTGACGGAAGCGGAAAAGCTTTGCCGGGCGTCCGCCGGTTTCGGTCGCCATGTCGCCGGTCTCTTCCACCAGTTGCTGCTGTTCAATCAGCCGGCGGAAATTCTGCTTGTGCAGGGTCAACCCTGCGAGTGCTTCGATCGCCCGCTGCAATTGCAACAGCGTGAAGGCATCAGCCATCAGCTCGAAAACCACCGGCCGGTATTTGATTTTGGCTCGCAGCCGGGCAATGCCGGTGGCGAGGATGCGGCGGTGATCGGCAAACATCGGCTTGCCGAAGTTGATCCGGGGCTCGCTCTGGGCTTCCTCGACCAAGCCTGCCTCATACAGCAACTCATAGCGCTGCAGGGTCAGCTCCTCGTTCCAGCCCCCACCGTCGAGACCGAAGGTGAAATTGGCCCGCAAATGGCGCTGGCTTTTGCAGGCGGGATCGGAGTCCGCCCATGCGCGCAGCCTGTCGATAATGGTGTCCAGAACCAGCGGGCGGCCCCGACGATGGTCTTCCCAGGGGAAATATTCGTACCAGCCATGCCAGAGGGGGCGCCCGTTGCCGGATGATTCCTGCTCGAGAACCAGCCCGAGATAACCAATCGAAATGGTTCTGCCGCCCGGAATGTCGTTGTTACGGTCGCGGTCGGCGAAGGTATAAAGCTGCTCGAGATAACCGACGGGGTGGTGTGTCTGTTCGTGGATCCATTCCCGCAGCCCGCTCTGAAGCGTTCTGTGCCCGAATTCGAATGGGCCTGAAGGAAGGGCAAGGCCCGCCCGAACGGTCATGACCCGCGGTTCATCTCCGGTAATGGCGGTGACGACGGCAATGAGTTCGGCATGGGCAAGCCCGATGGTCACGGCGGCTCCTGTAACAGGTTGTGATTTCAACCTTCTTTGCCACAGGAAGTGCGGTTCGCCAACAAGCGGGCCAAAAGTACCGCCGGTATTCGCGTAAATCCTAAAATAAACGTCTGTCAGACGAAAGGATGATTTCTTGTGGTTAGTCGCGTATATTTCGTTATGTTATAAAAACGTTATAAGCATCCATATAATGTAGAAAGCCGATGTTGGAAGATATATCTCTAGAAGAGACGCTTATTGGCTATTATACGTGGAATATTGGGCAGAATCTGGTTTATCTGGATGCTGTGGCTGCTCGTGTCCGCGATTTTTCCTTCGATGAGGCGTCTGGCGGCCTTCCGGTGGAAGCGTTCATTGCCCAGGTCGAGATCAACGCTCGGGCGAGGGTGGCAAGGGCTCTCCATAATTCGCTGACGTGCGGCGAGTTTTATGACCAGGAGTACCGGATCGGGCTGAGGTCCGGCGGCTTTCGCTGGCTGCGGACGACGGGCAGGGTGATCCACGACTGCGACGGCATTCCGATGATGGCAATGGGCACGGTGCGTGAGGTTGTCGCCCGCAAGGCCTTGCTGATGTAGTCCCGCTCTGGGTGGGACGGACTTATATTTTACTGTTTTTGATGTTTCGGTGGCATGGTCCGTCAGGTCGCAACTTTGCTGTTTCAGATCGCGCTGGTCGTAGGCCTCGGTGTTGCCGGCATCCGCATCGCCTCGCTGGTGAACGGTGAGGCCGGCTCTGCGACGGCAGGCCTTGCCGCCAATACGGAAATGTTGTGGACGACATCGCCGGTGCGGGTCGATCCCAGCCGCCAGAACTACGAACGCATCCCGACGCCACCCGATCTTTACCCCCTGAAAATGCATGCGGATCAGCGCCTGCGTGTCCTTTCCAGCAGCCGCTTCACCTTCAAAGGCCAGGAATTTAGCCTCGCTGGTGTGGAGGATGTCGAGCGTAACCGGGTCTGCGCGGATTCTGACGGCCGCCGTTATGCCTGTGGTCTGAACGCTTTCAAGGCACTGGAGAACCGGCTGCGCGGTAAATATCTGGACTGCCGGGTGGTGGAAGAGGGCGGGGTTAGCCGTTCAGTCGAATGCCGGATCAACGGGCAGGATGTGCGGGCGCTGCTACAATAGCCAACGCGTTGGACAGATGGCGAGACGGGTGAAAATCTTCGCCTGAAGGTCTCGTATCTTGTTTGGGAGGATTTGGTGGAGCTAAGCGGGATCGAACCGCTGACCTCTTGCATGCCATGCAAGCGCTCTCCCAGCTGAGCTATAGCCCCATAAGGGTTCCGGCATTTCTTCCGGTTCCGGGAACCGAAGCGGCTGTTGTTCCGTTCGGTGGCGGCTTACTACTTCGGCTAATCGAAGAGTGCAAGCACAAAAAACAGCCCGGCTTCATTTTTTTGTCGCCGGGCTGGTTTATTCAATAAGATCAAGCTTCTTCGTCGTCGCCCGTTACGCCGATGATGCCGGACATATCGTCATCGTCGTCGTCTTCGTCGGCTTCAAGGAAGGTATCGTCATCGTCGTCGATTTCCACGTCGTCGTCGTCGTCGCCCATATCCGGGATTTCGTCGCCGCTGTTGTCGCCATCGGCGTCTTCCAGCGATACGAGTTCGACTTCCGTGTTTTCGGCATCGACTTCCGCGACTTCTTCTTCTTCAGCCTGCTCGAGCTTTGCCTGAGCCGTGCTTTCCTCGAAGAAGGAGAGCGGCCATGACTTGCCGGTATAGGGAGAAACGACCGGGTCGCGGTTCAGATCGTAGAACTTCTTGCCGGTATCGGGGTCGGTGCGCTTGGTACCAAGTTCCGCTTTTGCCACTGTCTAAGCCTCAAATTGTCGAATGAGTTTCGGTGTGTACGCCGTAAAACCGGCATAGACGGTAAAATTTCTAGCCGGTCCCCTTAATCGTTGCGGTCTTTCGTGTCAAAGACAAACTTCGGATGTCGCCCTCCCTTGGCGCAACCTGTATGCGGGGATGCTCATAAAGATCGGGAGACATCCTGCACTCTATTGTATTAATGACGGACGCACAGGCAGAAAGCTTCATGACCTTCACGATCGCCATAGACGGGCCGGCTGCCGCTGGCAAAGGCACCTTGTCACGAAAGATTGCGGAGACCTATGGTTTCCATCATCTCGATACCGGGCTGACCTACAGAGCGACGGCCAAGGCCCTTCTTGATGCCGGCCTGCCGCTCGATGATGAAAGTGTCGCTGAAAAAGTGGCGATGGAACTCGACCTTGCCGGCCTCGACCGTTCGGTCCTTTCCCGGCACGATATTGGCGAGGCTGCGTCCAGGATTGCCGTGATGACGCCGGTGCGGCGCGCGCTCGTGAAGGCGCAGCAGCGTTTTGCCGCAAAGGAGCCGGGCACGGTTCTGGACGGCCGCGACATCGGCACGGTGGTGTGCCCGGATGCGCCGGTGAAGCTTTATGTCACGGCGTCGCCGGACGTGCGGGCGCGGCGGCGTCATGACGAAATCCTCGCCAATGGCGGGGTGGCGGATTACGATGCCATTTTCGCTGAAGTGAGGAAACGCGACGAGCGCGACATGGGCCGCGCCGACAGCCCGTTGAAACCGGCTGAAGACGCGCACTTGCTAGATACGTCGGAAATGAGTATAGAGGCGGCGTTTCAGGCCGCGCGGGCGATTATCGACGCCGCCCTGGAGAAATAGGTTTTTCGCGGAACCGCTGATTTCGGCCCGCGTTTAGTCCGGAATTGCCCGAAGACATGTCCTTGCGCCGGAAAGCCTTTTAAAAAGGCGGGCATGGGTTCGGGTATCAACAACGCTAGCCCACCGGCGCTTTTGTATTCGCTTTCAAGCGGATGCAATCAGGAGATTTCATGTCAGTATCTACCCCCACGCGCGAAGATTTCGCAGCGCTTCTCGAAGAATCCTTTGCCTCTAACGATCTTGCCGAAGGCTATGTTGCCAAGGGTATCGTAACGGCAATCGAGAAGGATGTTGCCATCGTCGACGTCGGCCTCAAGGTTGAAGGCCGCGTACCGTTGAAGGAATTCGGCGCGAAGTCCAAGGACGGCACGCTGAAGGTCGGCGACGAAGTCGAAGTTTACGTCGAGCGCATCGAAAACGCTCTCGGCGAAGCCGTTCTGTCGCGCGAGAAGGCTCGCCGCGAAGAAAGCTGGGTCAAGCTCGAAGCCAAGTTCGAAGCCGGCGAGCGCGTCGAAGGCGTTATCTTCAACCAGGTTAAGGGTGGTTTCACCGTCGATCTGGACGGCGCTGTTGCCTTCCTTCCGCGTTCGCAGGTCGACATCCGTCCGATCCGCGACGTTACCCCGCTGATGCACAACCCGCAGCCCTTCGAAATCCTCAAGATGGACAAGCGTCGCGGCAACATCGTTGTTTCGCGCCGCACAGTTCTCGAAGAGTCCCGTGCCGAGCAACGTTCTGAAATCGTTCAGAACCTCGAAGAAGGCCAGGTTGTTGACGGCGTCGTCAAGAACATCACCGATTACGGTGCGTTCGTTGACCTCGGCGGCATCGACGGCCTGCTGCACGTCACCGACATGGCATGGCGCCGCGTCAACCATCCTTCGGAAATCCTCAACATTGGCCAGCAGGTCAAGGTTCAGATCATCCGCATCAACCAGGAAACCCACCGTATCTCGCTCGGCATGAAGCAGCTTGAGTCGGATCCGTGGGATGGCATCTCCGCCAAGTACCCGGTTGGCAAGAAGATCTCCGGCACGGTCACGAACATCACCGACTACGGTGCATTCGTCGAGCTGGAGCCGGGCATCGAAGGCCTGATCCACATTTCCGAAATGTCCTGGACCAAGAAGAACGTACATCCCGGCAAGATCCTGTCCACGAGCCAGGAAGTCGACGTTGTCGTTCTCGAAGTCGATCCGTCCAAGCGCCGTATCTCGCTCGGCCTCAAGCAGACGCTGGAAAACCCGTGGCAGGCATTTGCCTTCAGCCATCCGGCCGGCACTGAAGTTGAAGGCGAAGTCAAGAACAAGACCGAATTCGGCCTGTTCATTGGCCTCGAAGGCGATGTTGACGGCATGGTTCACCTGTCGGATCTCGACTGGAACCGTCCGGGCGAACAGGTCATCGAAGAGTTCAACAAGGGTGACGTGGTCAAAGCCGTCGTTCTCGATGTTGACGTCGAGAAGGAACGCATCTCGCTCGGCATCAAGCAGCTCGGCAAGGATGCTGTCGGTGAAGCCGCAACGTCCGGCGACCTGCGCAAGAACGCAGTCGTTTCGTGCGAAGTCATCGCCGTTAACGACGGTGGCGTGGAAGTGAAGCTCGTCAACCACGAGGACATCACCTCCTTCATCCGCCGCAACGACCTCGCACGCGATCGTGACGATCAGCGTCCGGAGCGTTTCTCGGTCGGTCAGGTTTTCGACGCCCGCGTCGTCAACTTCTCCAAGAAGGACCGCAAGGTCATGCTTTCGATCAAGGCGCTGGAAATCGCTGAAGAGAAGGAAGCAGTCGCACAGTTCGGTTCGTCCGACTCGGGCGCTTCGCTCGGCGACATCCTCGGCGCGGCTCTGAAGAACCGCGGCGAATAATCGCTTCGATCCTTTGAAATGAAGAACCCGCCGGAATTTCCGGCGGGTTTTTTATTGGGTGGAATGTCCGCGTTATGGCCGAATGAGTGGCGCGGGGCTTAGAGCATGCCGCTCATTCTGAGGTAGTAATTTTCCGCGCTATCGTCGGAAGCCCCCTCCTGAGGCGCTCCCGGTTCGCCGGCCTCGTCATTGGCCGCCACCCGTTCTTCGGCTTCATCCTGACTGCCGGAATTTTCGCCCTCCGGCTCGCCTTCTGCCTCCTCCTCGGAAAACGGGCCGCGTCCGCGATGCGGGCTTTCCGATTCGTGATCATCTTCCGCCGGGGGATAGGCGACGAGCGGTAGCGGCGTGCCTGCTTTTGCGAGAGCCGCAGCGATCAGCGATTGTGACGCCGATTGCTCGAGCATCGCCATTCTGGCTTCAGGATCAGTTGCGGCGCGGGGCAGTGGCGGGGTTTCAGGCCGATGTGCTGCTGTCTCCGTTTCCTCGCCGGATGGGCGGGCGGCGGATGTTGCCGAAGCGGCTTTTTCGGTGGGCTGTTCTTCCAGCTGTTGCGTTGGGACGCCCGGCTGCGAGGCGGCAGGCTGCGCTGCATCTGTTGTTTTGGCGGGAAGCTTGCCGGCGAGAGCTGCAAGCAGCAGATTTTCAATATTTTTGACATCGCCTGCAGGCTGGCCGGACGACTGGGGCAATGCCGTCCGTGCTTCTTTCTGCTCCGCCTTAGCAATGTCCCGATGGGGCAGGGCAGGACGTATTTCGGCGTTTTCCGCCCGTGCCGGGTTTGCGGCACGCGCCTCTGTAGGCACCCTTCCTTCCTTTGTCGCGCTGCCCGTTTGTGGTTGAAGCGGACGCGCCGTGTTTTCGGCTTTTCCATCCGGCTTTACGGTTTCGGGCGAAGCATCGGGCGCATTGGCGGGCGGGATGGGAAGATTGACGCGGAGGTCCGGCGGTGCCGTCTGCGCAGCCACAATGGCTTTGACGGCTGCGCTGTTGAGGGCAAGCGGGCCAATGAATTGAGACAGGAGCCGGCCGGTTGCTGCATTTACCGGCTGCGCTGTCGCTGTCGCATTCGGGCGGCTTTCCGCACTCTGGTTTTGGACGTTTTGCGACCCCGGCTGGGGCCGCTGTGCGGGCGTCGGATTGGCCGAATTATTTTGTTGATAGGAAGAGACGACTGCCTTTGCGGCGAGATCCATTCCCTTGTAGCGGGAAAGCTCGATCAGAAGCGCAAGGCGTGCGGCATCGGGGCCTGTCGGCTGTTTCAGGATTTCGGCAAGCATTGAAAGGCTCAACCCCTGCAGCACCTTGGCAACTTGTTGTTCCAGCGCCAGACGCTGCGGCGCGGGCAGGGCGCGAAGGGCATCGGTCAGGCGCACCACATAGTTTTGAATGGCTTCGCCGTCACGCCTCGGCAGGTTCATCAGCTTGCCGAGCGTTTCCGCCAGAACTGCGGTACTGCGGGAAAGCTGAAATTCGCTGGTGAGGGTGGCAATTGCGGCTCTGGCAAAAACATCGCCGCCATTGTCGGGAGCAGGATTGCTCGGCTGTGGCTGCACGACCTCTTTCAGCTGCCCGCGCGGTGTCGGCGTGGCTGAGGCTCCATAGGCGGCATCGGCTGCCGGAATTTTCGGTACAGGCGGTAACATGCTGCGCTCCGTTCCTATCGATGACCGCCGCTGGCTGCGAAAGGGCCAATCCCTGGCTCTCTGATCCGCATTTGGCCCGTATGTTGAAAGATTGCCGCGCCGGTGATGTACAGGTGTCATCTCGCCCGCTCATGCGGGAGCGCCGTGCGCGCCGCTGGCCCGAATGCCAGCTCTTGTCGGAGCACACAGAATCATCAAGCCGAAGCTTGACCTGCAGATATTAAGATTTGGCTAACCATGAGCATTGCGCCCCGGCGGGTTCGTCAGGGGGAGATGCCGATGAACATGCGGTAAAGCCCGTTATCATCTGAATTGACCGATGAAATGTGGTCGGGTTCACTGGTCGTCATCTCGACGGCTTCCGGCGGCATCGCGTCAAGCCAGCTCGCCTTGGGGAAGCTTCTTTCCGGGCGGGTTTCTTCAGGGGCGATGAGGGGTTCTTCCTCGGCCGGCGCAATAAAATCGGCGTCATCCGGGACGAGCGGCGGGGCTGACATGGAGAGCAACGCCTGGGCCGCGTTCGGTTCGGTATCGTGACTGGCGCTACCGAATACGCCTGATATATCGGACATGTCTGAACTCACATCATGTTTCGCTCAAGTGACTGCTGGAAACGGCAATCATGCCGCCTTTTTCTTCAGCAGTTCATAAAGGCCATTGTCGTCGATCGAGATCGGCAGAATGGTGTTTCGGGCATTCTCGACAACCGCCTGTGCATCAAGCAGTTTTTCGGCGTCGTCTTTCGCATCCGCCTGCGTGGCGGCCGCATCGGTCGTTGCAGTTTCGTTATCGTCTTCCGCCGGGGCCGTTTCCGTCGCAGGCGTTGCCGCAAGCACGGAGATCAGGGCGATTTCCGATGAAATGTCGACCGGGCCTTGTCCCTCGACGCCTTCCGTTTTTTCATTAGCGGAAGCATCCAGGTGTTCTTTCACGACGTCCTGAAGTTTCTGCACGTCTTCGAGCTTGCCCTGCGCATCGCGGGTCTGGATGTCCTTTTCCCGCTCGGCCGCAACTTCGGCATCATTGACTTCGCCAATGCGGTTTTCACCGCGCTCCGCCTGCAGTTCTTCCTTGGTTTTCGGATCGGCGACATCTTCCAGACGCTGAATGACCTTCAGGGTCTCCTGCGTCATGAAGCGGGTGCCTTTCGCCTGCTCGTTCAGCGCATCCTTGACGGCACGCGCTGCATCTCCATACGGGTTGGAGATGGCAGCGATCATCTGCTGCGCCGAAACGCCGAGTTCCTTGAGGCCCGTGGATTTTTCCAGATCATCGACGCTCTTGGGCAAGTTGGCGCGCGCCGCCATGATGGCGTTCGACATCTGCTCGCCGAAATCCTCTTCCTTGCCTGTCAGGTCGACGCTTTTGGCGATGCGGGCGGCGAGTGCCGCCATGGGGTCCATCTTGGCGTTGACGCCGTTGTTCAGCACGTCCACAACCTGTCCTTCCGAAACGCCGAAGGACGTCAGGGAAATCTTCGTGGCTTTTCCCAGCGGATCGGCTTTTTCGAAATTTGCGGTCAGGGTCAATGCGTCCTGAAGCCGTTGTGCGAAAGAAAAACTCGATTCGTCGGCTTCCTGGGTGATGCCGAGGGCAGAGGAGAAACGGGAGACAAGCGAGGCGAAGGGATCCGCGTCCGGTTTCAAGAAGCCAAACAGATAGGCGCTTATCTTTTCATTGGCGACACGCTGGCTTTCGTCCGGCTGCGGCTGTGTCTTGACCGCCTCGTCCTTTTTGGTGCCGTTTGCCTTTTCCTGCTCTTCGCGCTGGCGCTCCTCGATGGTTTCGACCATCGACCGCATGAGATCGCTGACTGCAATGCCCGCCGTCTGCTGTAGCGGAGTAATCATCTGGAAAGTCCCCGGCCGCCCAAAGTTGCGGCCGAGAATAGGCAGTTCTGGTAAATCAGTGCTTAAACGAAGCGTAGAAACGCTCAGCTATGGGCGAAAATATCCGTTTCTTCCCAACCGAGAAGATCGAGCTTCGCACGGGTCGGCAAAAACGCGAAACAGGCATCGGCGTGGTCTAGGCGGCCGTCGCGTATGAGGCGGGCGGTCAGCTTGTCGCGCAGCGCATGCAGGTGAAGCACATCCGAGGCGGCATATTCAAGCTGCGCGGGCGACAGGGTTTCCGCTGCCCAGTCCGACGATTGCTGCGCCTTGGAAATATCGATTTCCAGCATTTCCTTCAGATTGTCCTTCAGCCCATGCCGGTCGGTATAGGTGCGGGTCAGGCGCGAGGCGATCTTGGTGCAGAAAACCGGCGTGGTCGTCACGCCGAAGGTGTGGAACAGAACGGCGATGTCGAAACGGCCATAATGAAAGATCTTCTGGCGGGCGGGATCGGCAAGCATCCGGACGAGGTTAGGAGCCTCCTTCTGGCCGGCTGCGATGCGGATGACGTCCGCCGTTCCGTCGCCGGGCGAAAGCTGGACAACGCAGAGACGGTCGCGGCGCGGCACCAGTCCCAGCGTTTCCGTATCGATTGCGATGGCGCCGGTATAACGCGCGGCATCTTCGGCGGAAATATCGCCTTCGTGGTAACGGATGGGTGCTGCCATGTCTTGCTCCAGAAATTTCCAGTTTGTCGCTCCGGCTATAACGGAAAGAAAGGCTGGACGATACCGTTTTATGGGCCGTTCCGCCGCGTCATCCTAAGCGCCCTTGGCACTTGCCTTTGCGAAAGCCCCCGGGTTAGTTTCAGGAATATCCTCTATCTTACAGATCGCATGACATTCCCGATGACAAAGAAAATCTATCTCGCCGGACCGGAGGTTTTCCTCCCGAACGCCCGTGAAATGCTTGACCTGAAGGCTGCCCTTGCACGGGAAGCCGGCTTTGTGCCGCTATCGCCGGGTGATCTGCAAATCCCTCCGGCGGATACGAAGATCGGCCACGGTTGCAACATCAATGCCATCGACGAGCAGATGATGCTGGAAGCCGATGCGGTGATCGCCAATCTCACGCCGTTCCGCGGTGTCGCCGCCGATACGGGAACGAGTTACGAGTTGGGTTTCATGTGCGCGCTGGGCAAGCCGGTTTTCGCCTATACCAACGTCGCGGCCAATCACTTCACCCGCATCAAGGCGCATTACGGCGGCGTTGCCGCGATTGACGACACTGGCCGGTATCGCGGCCCGGACGGGTTGTCGATCGAGAATTTCGACATGGTCGACAATCTCATGCTGCATGGCGGGATCGTGCGTCGCGGCGGCGTCATCATTGTCGGCAACGCATCCGAAGAGGCGCTTTATACGGATCTGGACGCATACAAGCGCTGCCTGGCGGCGGCCGCTGAAAAATTATTGATACAGCCTGACCCTGACAGAAAAAATCTAGCGGAGACATCATCATGAGCGGTACCATCCTCATCACCGGCGCCACATCCGGTTTCGGACAGGCAACGGCACGGCGCTTCATCCAGGAAGGCTGGAAGGTCATCGGCACCGGCCGGCGGGCGGAACGGCTGGAGGCGCTGGTGCAGGAACTCGGCACTGCCTTTCACGGCGTCGCCTTCGACATCACCGACGAAGATGCGACGCAAAAGGCGCTTGCGGCTCTGCCGGAGGGTTTCCGGGACATCGACATTCTCGTCAACAATGCCGGTCTGGCACTTGGCACGGCGCCCGCGCCGCAGGTGCCGCTGAAGGACTGGCAGACCATGGTGAACACCAATATCACCGGTCTCCTGAACATCACCCACCAGCTCTTGCCGACCCTGATCGACCGCAAGGGCATTGTCGTCAACCTCTCGTCGGTGGCTGCGCACTGGCCCTATGCCGGTGGCAACGTCTATGCCGGCACCAAAGCCTTCCTGCGGCAATTCTCGCTCGGTCTTCGCTCAGACCTGCATGGAAAGGGCGTGCGCGTCACCTCCATCGAACCCGGCATGTGCGAGACGGAATTCACGCTCGTGCGCACCGGTGGCAACCAGGATGCCTCGGATAATCTCTACAAGGGCGTTAATCCGATCACGGCGGACGATATCGCCAACACGATCTATTGGGTGGCCTCGCAGCCCAAGCATATCAACATCAACAGCCTCGAACTCATGCCGGTCAACCAGTCATTTGCCGGTTTCCAGGTATACCGGGAAAGCTGATTTCTCAGGGTTTTTGCGGGAGTGCTGAAAAACCAAGCAGGATTTTCAGAGCTATGCAGAAATGCAATGCTGCATTGCGAGACTTGCTCTGTTAAAAAGCGCGGAAGTCGCTATATTTAAATCATCGAAGCGACGCACTCCTCCTCCCAGCGTCGCTAGATGTGGATCGGTGGCACTCCTCCTCCCAGTCGCCGATCAAGTTTGAAGCCTGCCGCACCTCCTCCCGCGGCAGGCTTTTTCCTTTTTTGGGCTTTCTTTTGATCTTTGTTGCCTGGCGCAATTGCTGCGGCGATGATGATGTTCCCCCTGAATTCGCGGGGGTGTTTCCGGTTTCGCCGTCAAGGCGATGCTTGCCGGAATCGGACGCGTGTCGATCACAATTTCGTTATGTCTAGATGAATATGCACAGTTTTGTGGCGGCGCATGGTGCAGGCCCATTGCTTAGCCATCGGCCTGTGGTTAAGCATGGGCAAAAGAACGCTTGGGAGGTTGCCGACACGCTTGTGTCTGTGCGCCCGAAAGCGGCGGGGAGAGAATGGCAGACTTTAAAGAGGCGCTGAAGCGGTTTCAGCCGATCGCGGTTCCATCGATCGCTGAAGACGAACTGAGGGCGCGGTTGCGCGGCCTGCAAGCGCGAATGATCCAGCAAAATGTGAAGGCGGTCTGGCTCGATGCATCATCGTCGCTGACCTATTATACCGGCCTTTCGCTTGGGCTTTCGGAGCGCATTCATGGTGCCCTCGTGCCCGCCGAGGGTAATCCGGTCTATGTCAGCCCGACTTTCGAGGAGCCGAAGCTTCAGACCCTGATCCGCATTCCGGGTGAGGTTGCCGTCTGGGAAGAGGATGAAAATCCATTCGACCTGATGGTGAAGCGCATCGATGCTCTGGCGTGCCCCGGCCATCTTGTCGCCATCGATCCCGCCACTCCCTTTGTCTTTGCCTCGGCCCTGATGCAGCGTCTGGAAGGCCGGATCATTTCGGCCCAGCCGATGATCGTTGCCCAGCGGCAAGTCAAATCCGCAGCCGAGATCGCCATCATCCAGACAGCGATGGATGCGAGCTACGGCGTGCAGAAGGCTGTGTTCGAGGGGCTTCGTCCGGGCGTTTCCACAACAGAAGTGGCTGATTTCGTCAACGCCGCGCATATCGCGCTTGGCATGAAGCCGCTTTTTGTGGCCGTGCAGTTCGGCGAGGCGACGGCCTATCCGCATGGCGTGCCTTATGCGCAGACGCTGAACGATGGCGATATGGTGCTGGTCGATCTCGGCGCCATTCTTCACGGCTATCGTTCGGATATCACCCGCACCTATGTTTTCGGTCAGCCGACGGAACGGCAGCGTTTTCTCTGGAATGCCGAACGCGACGCGCAGGCTGCGGCCTTTGACGCGGCTAAGGTCGGCGCTGCGTGCTCCGACGTGGACAAGGCCGCGCGCGACAGTCTGAAAGCGGCCGGTTTCGGACCGGATTATCAGCTTCCCGGCCTGCCGCACCGCACCGGCCACGGGCTTGGGCTGGATATTCACGAAGAACCCTATATCGTTGCGGGAAATGCCACGGCGCTTGAGCCGGGCATGTGCTTTTCCATCGAGCCGATGCTGTGCGTTTATGGGGAATGCGGCGTTCGTCTCGAGGACATTGTATATATGACGGAGGCGGGACCGCGCTGGTTCTGCCCTCCGGAAAAGAACCTCGACTGGCTGTTCCAGCCGGTCGCCGGGTAATTGGTCGGGAGGCAAAGGACCGAACAGCGGCACGGGGCTCCCCGCGTCGTTGCTGACCAGAAGAGGTAGGCCCCCGGACGGGGCCGCAGGAACTCAGAAAAAGAGGGAAAGGACCACCAGATGAAAACGCTGACCCGCAGTTTGCTTATCGCCTCTGCGATTGCGATCACTTCCGCCATGCCTGCCATGGCGAAGACCTTCGTTTATTGCTCCGAGGCATCGCCGGAAGGCTTCGATCCGTCGCCTTACACCGCCGGCGGCACCTTCGATGCCTCCGCGCATCCGGTCTACAACCGTCTGACCGAGTTCAAGAAGGGCACGACCGAAGTCGAGCCTGGTCTCGCCGAAAAATGGGATGTTTCGAGCGACGGTCTGGAATACACCTTCCACCTGCGCAAGGGTGTGAAGTTCCACTCCAACGACAAGTTCACGCCGAGCCGCGATTTCAACGCCGATGACGTGATCTTCAGCTACAACCGCCAGGGTGACGCGAAGAACCCGTGGAACCAGTATATCGCAGGCATCACCTACGAATATTACAACTCCATGGAAATGCCGTCGCTGATCAAGGAAATCGTCAAGGTTGACGATTACACCGTCAAGTTCGTGCTGACGCGCCCGGAAGCGCCGTTCCTCGCCAATATCGCCATGCCTTTCGCTTCGATCGTATCGAAGGAATATGCCGATACGCTTGATAAGGCCGGCACCAAGGAAGACTTCAACAACCTGCCGATCGGCACCGGTCCGTTCAAGTTCGTCGCCTATCAGAAGGACGCGGTCATCCGCTACCAGAAGAACGCCGACTACTGGGGTGACGCGCCGAAGATCGACGATCTGATCTTCGCGATCACGCCTGACGCCGCCGTTCGTCTGCAGAAGCTGAAGGCCGGCGAATGCCACCTGATGCCTTATCCGGCTCCGGCTGACCTGGCCACCATCCGCGCCGATAAGAACCTCAAGCTCGACGAGCAGCCCGGTCTGAACGTTGCCTACTTCGCCTACAACACCACCGTTGCACCTTTCGACAAGCCGGAAGTGCGCAAGGCGCTGAACATGGCGATGAACAAGCAGGCGATCATCGACGCCGTCTTCCAGGGTGCCGGCACTGTTGCCAAGAACCCGATCCCCCCGACGATGTGGTCCTACAATGACAGCATCAAGGACGATCCGTACGATCCGGAAGCAACCAAGAAGGCTCTCGAAGCCGCTGGCGTCAAGGATCTGACGATGAAGATCTGGGCGATGCCGGTTCAGCGTCCCTACATGCCGAACGCCCGCCGCACGGCCGAGCTGATCCAGTCGGATTTCGCGAAGGTCGGCGTCAAGGCCGAGATCGTCTCCTTCGAATGGGGTGAATACCTCAAGAAGTCGACCGAAGTGAACCGCGACGGCTCCGTCATCCTCGGCTGGACCGGCGACAACGGTGACCCGGATAACTTCATGGGCGTTCTGCTCTCCTGCGCCGCAACCGGCGAAGGCGGAGCAAACCGTGCTCAGTGGTGCAACAAGGAGTTCTCCGAGCTGCTGTCCAAGGCAAAGCAGACCACTGACGTTGCCGAGCGCACCAAGCTTTATGAGCAGGCGCAGGTGATCTTCAAGGAACAGGCTCCGTGGGCGACGCTTGCGCACTCCACGCAGTTCGTTCCGATGTCTGCCAAGGTTTCCGGCTTCACCATGAGCCCGCTTGGCGACTTCACCTTCGAATCCGTCGATATCGCGGAGTAATCCCAAGTAACAGGACGCGCGGAAGAACCCGGTTCTTCCGCGCGTCTTTTCAGGAAAAAACCATGATCCGGTTCATTTTCGGCAAACTTCTCTATCTCGTTCCGACATTTCTCGGGATTACCATTGTCGCCTTTGCCTTCGTTCGCGTCCTGCCGGGAGATCCCGTGCTGTTGATGGCGGGTGAGCGCGGCATTTCACCCGAACGGCATGCGCAGCTTGCCGAACAGCTCGGCTTCAGCCAGCCTATCTGGCAGCAATATCTCCATTTTCTTGGGCGGCTGCTTCAGGGTGATCTCGGCAATTCGCTGGTCACCAAGAAACCCGTTCTGACTGAGTTCCTGTCGCTCTTCCCCGCGACGGTCGAGCTTGGCCTCGTCGCCATCATCATCGCCACCGTGATCGGTGTGCCGGTGGGCGTCATTGCCGCCATCCGTCGCGGCTCGTGGTTCGACCAGATTTCCATGACGACCGCGCTGGTGGGCTTCTCCATGCCGATCTTCTGGTGGGGCCTGCTGCTCATCATCATGTTCTCCGGCATCCTGCAGTGGACGCCGGTGTCGGGCCGCATCTCGCTGATGTATTTCTTCCCCTCCGTCACCGGTTTCATGCTGATCGACAGCCTGATCTCGGGGCAGAAGGGCGCCTTCGCCTCGGCTTTGTCCCATCTCATTCTGCCTTCGGTGGTGCTTGCCACCATTCCCCTTGCCGTCATCGCGCGCCAGACGCGCTCGGCAATGCTGGAGGTCCTGAGTGAAGATTATGTGCGCACAGCGCGTGCCAAGGGCATGTCGCCCTCCCGCGTCGTCGGCATCCATGCGCTTCGCAACGCCATGATCCCGGTCATCACCACCATCGGCCTGCAGATCGGCGTGCTGATGGCGGGCGCAATCCTGACCGAAACCATCTTTTCCTGGCCGGGTATCGGCAAGTGGATGATCGATTCCATCTCTCGCCGCGACTATCCGGTCGTGCAGAGCGGCCTGCTTCTGATCGCGGGTCTGGTAATGGTCGTCAACCTGCTTGTCGATCTGACCTATGGCCTCATCAATCCGAGGATCCGTCACAAATGAGCGATGTGACCACAGCTCCCGTCGTCAGGCTTTCTGACGCCGCCATCCGCCGCCGGATGATCGCCGATTTCTGGTTCTATTTCCGCCAGAACCGTGGCGCCGTCATCGGCCTTGCCGTCTTCATTCTCCTGGTCCTCATCGCGGTTTTTGCGCCCCTGATCGCGCCGCATGATCCGACCCAGCAATATCGCGATGCGCTGCTCGTTCCGCCGGTGTGGCAGGACGGGGGCCGTGCCGGCTTCTTCTTCGGCACCGATGCGGTCGGCCGCGACATGCTGTCCCGCCTGATCTATGGCGCCCAATATTCGCTGTTCATCGGCGTCGTCGTCGTCTCCATCGCGCTTGTCGGCGGTATCGTCATCGGTCTCGTCGCCGGCTTCTTCGGCGGCTGGGTCGATACCGTCATCATGCGCGTGATGGACGTCATCCTGGCGTTTCCCTCGCTGCTTCTGGCGCTTGTGCTGGTTGCAATCCTGGGGCCTGGGCTCACGAATGCCATGATAGCAATCGCCATCGTCTACCAGCCGCATTTCGCGCGTCTGACGCGTGCGGCTGTCATGAGCGAGTTGCGCCGTGAATATGTCACGGCCGCCCGTGTGGCGGGTGCCGGCAATTTCCGGCTGATGTTCAAGACCATCCTGCCGAACTGCCTTGCGCCGCTGATCGTTCAGGCAACGCTTTCCTTCTCGTCCGCCGTTCTCGATGCGGCGGCTCTCGGCTTCCTCGGCATGGGCGCGCAGCCGCCCGCCTCCGAATGGGGCACGATGCTGGCCGAAGCCCGCGAGTTCATCCTGCGCGCCTGGTGGGTCGTTACCCTTCCCGGCCTGACGATCCTCGTATCCGTGCTCGCCATCAACCTGATGGGCGACGGGCTGCGCGATGCGCTCGATCCCAAACTGAAGCGGAGCTGACCGATGAGCCTGCTGAAAATCAAGAACCTCACCGTCAAGTTCGCCACCGCCACCGGTGCCTTCACCGCCGTTAACGGCATCGACGTCTCCGTGGACAAGCACGAAGTGCTCGCCATCGTCGGGGAGTCCGGTTCGGGCAAGTCGGTATCCATGCTCGCCGTGATGGGGCTTCTGCCCGATACGGCGACAATCACCGCCGACGAGATGACCTTCGACGGCACGAACCTGCTGGCGATGACGCCGCAGGAGCGTCGCAAACTGATCGGCCGCGAGATCACCATGATCTTTCAAGAGCCGGTCGCGTCGCTCAACCCGTCGTTTACGGTCGGTTTCCAGATCGAGGAGGTGCTGCGCCTCAATCTCGGCATGGGCCGGTCCGCCGCGCGTGCGCGGGCGCTCGAACTGTTCCGGGCCGTCGGTATTCCCGATCCGGAGACCAAGCTTAACGCCTATCCGCACCAGATGTCCGGCGGTCAATGCCAGCGTGTGATGATCGCGATCGCAATCGCCTCCAAACCGCGTCTGCTGATCGCCGACGAGCCGACGACCGCGCTCGACGTGACGATCCAGAAGCAGATCCTCGATCTGTTGATGACCCTGCAGGAAGAATACGGCATGGCGCTCATCCTCATCACCCATGACATGGGTGTTGTGGCGGAAACCGCAGACCGCGTCGTGGTGCAATATAAGGGCCGCAAGATGGAGGAGGCGGATGTCTTAAGCCTCTTCGAAGCCCCGCAGCATCCCTATACCAAGGCATTGCTTTCGGCCCTGCCGGAAAATGCGACCGGTGACCGCCTGCCCACGGTTTCCGATTTCTTCGGCAAGGAGGGCGTTCAATGAGCATCGTTGTCGAAGGCAAGGGCGTTACCCGCCATTATCACGTTCCGGGCGGCCTGTTCGGCGGCGCCAAGACGGTTCAGGCGCTGAAGGGCATCGATTTCGCTGTCGAGCGCGGCAAGACGCTCGCCATCGTCGGGGAATCCGGTTCGGGCAAGTCAACGCTTGCGCGCATCATCGCGCTGATCGATCCGGCATCCGGCGGCGAGCTGAAGATCGACGGCCAGCCGGTCGATATCGCCAAGCGTCGTCCCGGCACCGACATGCGCTCCAAGGTGCAGATGGTGTTCCAGAACCCCTATGGCAGCCTCAATCCGCGCCAGAAGGTTGGTGACGTGTTGATGGAACCGCTTGTCATCAATACAAAGATGCCGGCTTCCGAGCGTCGCGAGCGGGCTGAAGCCATGCTGGTGAAGGTGGGCCTGGGGCCGGAACACTTCAACCGCTATCCGCATATGTTCTCAGGCGGCCAGCGCCAGCGCATCGCCATTGCACGGGCGTTGATGCTCAATCCGGCACTTCTGGTGCTGGACGAACCGGTCTCGGCGCTCGATCTGTCGGTACAGGCGCAGGTGCTGAACCTGCTCAGCGATCTGCAGGAAGAGTTCGAACTCACCTACGTCTTCGTGAGCCACGATCTTTCCGTGGTCCGTTATATCGCCGATGACGTGATGGTCATCTCGAAGGGCGAGGCCGTGGAGCAGGGAACGCGCGAGGAACTGTTTGCCGATCCCAAGCACGCCTATACGCGCCAGCTTTTTGCAGCCACGCCGATCACGGATGTCGACGCCATCCGCGCCCGCGTGGAACGCCGCAAGGCGGCACGGCAGGCTGCGACGGCTTGAGTGATTTTTACCGGTGAGTAAAGTTGAGCAGGCCGGATTTCCGGCCTGTTCTTTTTTCAGGACTTCAAAAATCAGCGATGGCGTCGAGCGCGCCATTCTCCCGGACATCCCGATAAGCGGCCTTCAGGGTTGAGACGAAGGTCTCGTTTTCAGGAAGGTCCTCGCCAAATGTGCGCCCGAAGGTGAGAAAACGGTCGACGACGGCATCGGGCGACATTGTCAGTTGGTCCGGGGCATCCCATTCCTTGAAAGCAGGATCGAGAATGGTGATCAGTTGACCCTTTTCATCCCTGTCCGCGCAGGACCTGATCCACAAAGCGACGGCAAAAACGACGGCCCTGCTTTCGGCCTTCTCTTCCAGCAATTCGCGCAAGGGGGCGAGAATGCGCAACGGCACCTTCTGCGAGGCGTCGGAGGCAATCTGCACGGTCTTGTGTTGCAGCGAAGGATTGGCGAAACGCTCCCGCAGGCCGTCCGCGAATTCCGCACCGTCGACGGAAGGGTCCAGCGTCCGGCCGATCTCGCGCCAATAGGCGTCGATGAAATCGCGCACGGACTTTTCGCCCCATGCGTCCGCCACCGTTGCAAGTCCGGCGATCTGGCCAATGGCGGCGATGGCGCTGTGGGAGCCGTTCAGCATTCTGAGCTTCATATGCTCGTAAGGTTCGACATTGCCGACGAACTCCACGCCTGATTTTTCGAGCTTCGGCCTTCCATGCGGAAAACGGTCTTCGATGACGAAACGGAAATAGGGTTCGGCCACCACTGGCCAGGCATCGCGCGCACCAAGTGCTGCGGATATCGAATCCCGATCCTCATCCGTCGTCGCGGGAACGATCCGGTCCACCATCGAGCAGGGGAAAGCAATGTTGGTCTCGATGAATGCTGCCAGTTCCTTGTCCGCGAGGCTCGCAAATTCCAGCAGCAGCTTTCGCAGCACATGTCCGTTGGCCGGCAGGTTGTCGCAGGACAGAAGCGTCAGCGGCAGGGAGCCTTCAGCGCGCCTGCGCCTTGTGGCTGCAAGAATGAAACCGAAGATGGAACGCGGCCGGTCCGGGTTCTCGAGGTCATGGAGAATATCTGGATGATCGCGCAGCAGGCTTCGGGATGCGAGATTGGTCAGATAACCCTTCTCCGTCACCGTCAGCGTCACGACAAGGACACGCGGATCGGAGAGCCGTTCCACCAGCCGTTCGGGGTCCTCAGGTGCGACGATGGTTTCGAGGATGGAGCCGATGATGCGCAGGCGCTCGCTTTCTCCATCGCGCAGGCAGAAGGTGTAGAGATTGTCCTGCGGCTCTATGGCGTCGCGGGTGTCCGGGCTTCTGAGCGATGCGGCGACAATGCCCCATTGCGTCTCGCCGCGGTTGAGGCAATCGTCGATGAAAACGGCCTGATGCGCGCGGTGAAAGGCGCCGACGCCAAGATGCACGATGCCCGGCGTGACCTTCTGGCGGTCATAGGCAGGCGTTGCGACGGATTGCGGCAGGCGGGGCAGGGTGGCAGCGGAAAGCCGGTCTGTCATCGATGCGACTTTCCCGTCCGAAAAGAAAAATCCGTGGCACACGTCACTGGAATTACGGCGTCCGGGTTTTCTCCCATCATGTCATCCCCTCCCATTATAGTCTGAATAGATCAGGCCCGAGCCTCTTTGAGCAGCCGCACCTGACGCAGCGTGTTTTGCCGGCTGCGCTCGAGATGCCGCCAGAGCGCATCCACGATCTGTGCCTTGCTGCCAGCGGCGATGGCATCGGCAATATTCTGGTGTTCCTCGACCGAGCGGGCGTAATCGCCCAGAATCGACACGAAAACCGTGTGGGTCTGGTCGAGAATGCGCTCATGCGAACCGGAGATGACCGGAATGCGCGCGGCCGAAACAAGAGCCGTGTGAAAGCTGCGATCGTAAAAAAGCGCCTTCGACAATTCGTCGAGTGTCGGGCCTTTGGCAAATTCGCGGTGTTTCGCAAGACTTTCCAGAAGCTGCGCGTGCAGCGCCCCATCCAGCTGCCCGGCATCGAAAGCCACTTCCACGGCACCTTTTTCCAGCAGCATTCTGGCGGCGTAGAGTTCCTCCACGTCCTCCACCGTAAAATCACGCACCACCATGCCGCGCCGGGAGGAATTGACCACCAGCCCGTCCGCCTCGAGTTTCAGGCAGGCTTCCTTGACCGGCGTGGGGCTGATGCCGAGATCGGCGGCAAGCTCATTGGGCAGCAGGCGCTCGCCGCCGCGCAATTTGCCGCTGACGATGCGTGCCCGCAATTCCTGATGCGCCTGTTCGGCGAGTGTGACTTTGACCAGCGTGTTCATGGAAACATCATCGCTCAGCTTTACGAGGCAGACAATGGTCAAATATTAAAAATAAAAAATTTTTTATTTTACAATGGTCGTTTTTCCGCTAGCTCTATCGGTCATCGGAAGCTGGCTGCTGGAGGAGGGCGGTCTGGCGTTCCCCTGAAGGGCGCTCCTGTGGTTAATGACTGCGGGGTGAGGATTTTCCGGCGGCCAGCCGTCGGGCTTCGATCAGGAAGGGGCATCCGTTTATTCCTCCTCAAAGGCCGCTCAAGCGTCGAGGAACTGACCGATCATGAAAATAACCGCTGTCGAACCTTTCATCCTGCATCTGCCGCTGACCTCGGAGTCGATTTCCGATTCCACACACAGCATCACTCACTGGGGCGTCGTCGGCGCAAAAATCACCACCAGTGACGGTCTCGAGGGCTATGGGTTCACCGGCACCCATGCACATTTGCCATCCGACAGGCTGATCACATCCTGCATCAGCGATTGTTATGCGCCCCTGCTGGTGGGGGAGGACGCCTCCGACCATTCGCGGCTCTGGATGAAACTTGCCCGTTACCCCGCATTGCAATGGGTTGGCCGTGCAGGCATCACGCATTTGGCGCTGGCCGCTGTCGACGTGGCGCTCTGGGACCTGAAGGCGAAAAAGGCGGGTGTTCCGCTCTGGCATTACCTTGGCGGCGCGCGCACGGCCGGAGTGGAAGCCTATAATACCGATATTGGCTGGCTTTCCTTCACTCTGGAAAATCTCCTGGCTGGCAGCGCCAAAGCGGTGGAGGAAGATGGCTTCACCCGCCTGAAGTTCAAGGTCGGGCATGACGATCCGAATATCGACATTGCGCGGCTTGCAGCCGTCCGCAAACGCGTCGGCTCTTCCGTCAGGATTGCGATTGACGGCAATGGCAAGTGGGACCTGCCGACTTGCCAGCGCTTCTGCGCGGCGGCGAAAGATCTGGATATCTACTGGTTCGAGGAGCCGCTCTGGTATGACGATGTCACGAGCCATGCGCGGCTGGCGCGGAACACGTCCATTCCGATTGCGCTTGGTGAGCAGCTTTATACGGTGGATGCGTTCCGCTCATTCATCGATGCGGGCGCGGTTGCCTATGTCCAGCCGGATGTGACCAGGCTCGGCGGCATTACCGAATATATTCAGGTCGCCGATCTCGCGCTCGCCCATCGCCTCCCGGTCGTGCCGCATGCCGGCGAGATGAGCCAGCTGCATGTGCACCTGAGCTACTGGCATCCGGCCTCGACCATTCTCGAATATATTCCGTGGATCAAGGATCATTTCGAGGAACCGATCCATGTTCGCGACGGCGTTTACAAGCGGCCCGAGCTTCCGGGCGCCAGCACCACGCCTTTGGCCGAAAGCGTCGCCCGTTACGGCAAGTCGGTAAAATGAGCAGCGGTACACAGCCCAGATTTTAAGGAAGGGAAAGCCTGTCCTCCGTCATGCCGGACTTGATCCGGCATCCAGCCACGGCGCGTCCGCGCCGTGAAAGGACTCTCTTGCTATCAAAGACTTGATCGCGCTGGACCCCGGATCAAGTCCGGGGTGACGGAGTGTGGATTATGTAGGTCTGCCAGACCTAGCGCCAGCCAAGTGCGGGCGCCACCTGCTTCAGGATCGTCTCGATCACATGGGCGTTGTAATCGACGCCCAGCTGGTTGGGCACGGTGAGGAGCAGCGTGTCGGCCTCGGCGATGGCCTCGTCGGCTTTCAGCTGTTCGATCAGTTTTTCAGGCTCGGCGGCATAGCTGCGCCCGAAGATTGCGCGTGTCTTGTCGTCGATATAACCGATCTTGTCATCGCCTTCGTTGCCGTAACCGAAATAGGACCGGTCGCGATCGTTGACGAGAGCGAAGATGCTGCGGCTGACCGACACACGGGGTTCGCGGGTGTGGCCGGCTTCCTTCCAGGCTTCCCGGAAGTTGCGGATCTGCTGCGCCTGCTGGACATGGAAAGGCTCACCCGTCTCATCCGTCTTCAGGGTGGAGCTTTGCAGATTCATGCCAAGCTTTGCCGCCCAAACCGCCGTGGCGTTGGAGCTGGAACCCCACCAGATGCGCTCGCGCAGACCTTCGGAATGTGGCTCCAGCCGCAAAAGGCCGGGCGGGTTGGGGAACATCGGTCGCGGGTTCGGCTCAGCGAAACCTTCGCCCTTCAGCAGTTCGAGGAAGACCTCGGTATGCTGCCGCGCCATATCCTCTTCGCTCTGGCCTTCAGCCGGGCGGTAACCGAAATAACGCCAGCCGTCGATCACCTGTTCCGGCGAACCGCGGCTGATGCCGAGCTGCAGGCGACCGCCCGCTATGAGATCGGCAGAACCTGCATCTTCGGCCATGTAGAACGGGTTTTCATAGCGCATGTCGATGACGCCGGTGCCGATCTCGATGCTCTTCGTTCTGGCGCCGACCGCCGCGAGCAGCGGGAAGGGGGAAGCCAGCTGGCGGGCGAAATGGTGCACGCGAAAATAGGCGCCGTCGGCGCCCAGCTCTTCCGCGGCGACGGCAAGGTCGATCGATTGCAGCAGCGTGTCCGCAGCCGAGCGGGTCTGCGACTGGGGCGAGGGCGTCCAGTGTCCGAAGGATAAAAATCCGATCTTTTTCATGATGACCTTCCAAATGTTGGAGGACGCGGCCGTTTGAGCCGGCGTCGTTGTTGTCAGTCATATAAGCAACCGCGCACATCCTCCAATGCGCCACCCGTAGACAGGGTGTCGCCGAAATGTGAACGATGGCCGTCAGGCAATCGTCCTTCGGTCGAGGATGAAGAGATTTTCGTGGGCGCGCGCCGTGGTGAGAATGAAGTCCATCAGCGAGCGGACACGCGGCACGTTGGCAAGGTCCTGATGGCTCGTCAGCCAGTAACCCCGCCGCAGTTCCACTTCACCGGCAAGCACCATCTGCAGATCGGGGAAGCGCGCGGCGATGAAATTCGGCAATATGCAAAGGCCACGGCCGCTCAGCGTTGCGGTCAACTGCGCGAAAATGCTCGATGACTGGAAGTTGGGTCTGAGGCCCGGCAGCACATCACGCATATAGTCGAGACCCGGCGAGAAGATGAGATCCTGCACGTAACCGATAAAGAAATGATCGGGTAAGTCTTCGCGTCGCGTGATTTTTGGATGTCCGGCGAGATAGGATCGTGATGCATAGATATGCAGCGTGTAGTCGATGATCTGTTCGTTGATATAGGGACCGGCTTTGGGCGGATCGAGCGTGACCGCCACATCCGCCTCTTTTCTCGACAGCGCCATGATCTGCTGGATCGTCACCATCTCCACCATGATGTGAGGATGGGTAATGGCGAAGTCCTTCAGTCTCTCCACAAAGAAAAAATTGGAAAAACCTTCAGGCGCGCTGAGCCGCACCACGCCGCGCAGCAGGCTGCCGCTTTCGGAAATATCCGACTGCAGCCTTTCCGCTTCGGCCTCGATGCGCTCGACGGTATCGACCAGCCGCCGCCCGACCGTTGTCAGCTCGTAACCGCGCGGGTTTCTCTCGAACAGCTTGGTTTTAAGCGAGAATTCCAGCCGATCGATGTGGCGGGAGACGGTGGCGTGGCTGGTGCGCAGGCTTCTTGCCGCCGATGAGAGTTGCCCGGTGCGGGCCACCGCCAGAAAATATTGCAGGTCGTCCCAGGTGAAAGGGGTGGCCATTTTCGTCTCCCATCAAGAGTTCTGTTCAAAAATGAACAGTTCCTGTTCGCAATTTGATGATGCCCCGCTCTTGTGTCAACGGCCGAATTCGAGAAGTCTAAGCTCAGGATGCACCGCTTTGAGGAGGGCGGTGTGACCATTCGGGTGCAATGGCGAAAAACTCCGCCATGCGGCTTCGTTCACCGTTGCACAGACCCATCTGAGGCTCGCAATCATCTCTGGGAGGAGAAGTCATGCGCAAGAGTATCGTTTTATCCACGGCCATGGCACTGGCCGCGGGCACCGCCGCCTATGCTGCCGAGATTTCCGACGGCAAGGTCAAGATAGGCATCCTGAACGACCAGTCGGGCGTCTACGCCAACTTCGGCGGCAAGTACTCTTATGAGGCCGCGAAGATGGCGGTTGAGGATTTCGGCGGCAAGGTACTGAATGCGCCGGTTGAGGTAGTGACCGCCGACCATCAGAACAAGGCGGATGTCGCCTCCAACATCGCCCGGCAATGGTATGACACGGAACAGGTCGACTCCATCATGGAGTTGACCTCGTCTTCGGTGGGTCTGGCCGTGCAGGCGCTCTCCAAGGACAAGAAGAAGATCACCGTAAATACGGGTGCGGCAACGACGGAGCTGACGGGCAAACAATGCAGCCCCTATGGTTTCCATTGGGCATACGACACCTATTCGCTCGCAGTCGGCACCGGCGGCGCGCTGGTGAAGCAGGGCGGCGACAGCTGGTTCTTCCTGACCGCCGACTACGCCTTCGGTTATTCGCTTGAAGAAAACACTGCCAATTTCGTCAAGGCCAATGGCGGCAAGGTGCTGGGCTCCGTGCGCCATCCGCTGGCGACGACCGATTATTCCTCCTTCCTGTTGCAGGCGCAGTCATCAGGCGCGAAGGTCATCGGCCTTGCCAATGCCGGTCTCGATACCTCCAATGCCATCAAGCAGGCGGCCGAATTCGGCATCGTGGCGGGCGGCCAGCGTCTTGCGGCCCTTCTCTTCACGCTTGCCGAAGTGCATGGCCTCGGCCTCGAAGCAGCCCAGGGCCTGACGCTGACGGAAGGCTTCTATTGGGACCGCGACGATGAATCGCGCAAATTCGGCGAACGGTTCAAGGAACGCACCGGCGCCATGCCGAACATGGTGCACACAGGCACTTATTCCGCCGTCCTGCACTATCTGAAAGCCATCGAAAAGGCCGGGACGGATGATGCCGACGCCGTTGCCAAGGCCATGAAGGAAATGCCGGTCAACGACGTTTTCGCCAAGGACGGCCATGTGGCAGCGAACGGCCGTATGATCCACGACATGTATCTCATGGAGGTGAAGAAGCCGGATGAGAGCAAGCAGCCGTGGGACTATTACAAGGTGCTTGCCACGATCCCCGGCAAGGAAGCCTTCATGGACCCGGCAAAGAGCGGTTGCCCGCTGGTGACCCAATAAAAGACTGATGCAATAAAGGGGAAAGTTTCATGACGATCGCTCCCGCCCCTGCCGGGCAGGCCGAACCTCGCGTCGTTCTTTCGGCGCGTGGTCTCACCAAGACCTTCGGTGCATTCGCAGCTGTGAAAAACGTCGATCTCGACGTGCATCATGCCCGCGTGCATGCGCTGATCGGTCCGAACGGCGCTGGCAAGACTACGGTCTTCAACCTGTTGACCAAGTTTCTCCAGCCGACAGGCGGGGCGATCACCTTCATGGGAACGGACATAACAAGGACGCCACCAGACAAGGTGGCGCGTCTCGGCCTCGTCAGGTCGTTCCAGATATCGGCGGTGTTTCCGCATCTGACGGTTCTGGAAAACGTACGGGTGGCGTTGCAAAGGCCCAACAGCCTTTCAACACAGTTCTGGCTGCCGCTCTCTTCGCTTGACAGGCTGAACGCCCGTGCCGAGGAACTGATCGCCATGGTCGGTCTGACGCGGGAAAAACATGCGCTTGCGGCCGATCTTTCTTACGGCCGCAAGCGGGTCCTCGAAATCGCCACTACGCTCGCGCTTGATCCAAAGGTTCTGCTGCTCGATGAACCGATGGCCGGCATGGGCGGCGAGGATGTCGCCCACGTCGCCGAACTCATCCGTGAGGTGGCAAAGACACGCGCGGTGCTGATGGTCGAACACAATCTGAAAGTCGTGGCCGATATCTGCCACCACGTCACGGTCCTGCAACGCGGTGAAATTCTGGCGGAGGGCGATTATGCCGCCGTTTCCGCCGATCCGCGTGTGCGCACGGCCTATATGGGCACGGAGGAGGCTTGATATGGCGGCAATGCTCGAAGTCTCCAACCTGAAATCCTGGTACGGCGAAAGCCAGGCGCTGCACGGCGTCGATCTGAACGTCGGCGAAGGCGAAACCATCACCATTCTCGGCCGCAACGGCGTGGGCAAAACCACGACGCTGCGCACCATCATGGGCATCATCCGCAACCGCAAGGGCGTGATCAAGCTCGGTGGCAAGGATATGATGCCGGTGCCGCTGCATCGCACGGCAAAATACGGCATCGGTTTCGTGCCGGAAGAGCGCGGCATCTTCGCGACGCTGAGCGTCGAGGAGAACCTGAAGCTGCCGCCCGTCGTCGCATCCGGCGGCATGACGCTCGATGAAATCTACGAGCTGTTTCCTAATCTCTACGAGCGTCGGGCAAGTCCCGGCACCAAGCTCTCCGGCGGCGAGCAGCAGATGCTGGCCATGGCGCGCATCCTGCGCACCGGGGTCAAGGTTCTCCTGCTCGATGAGCCGACCGAGGGGCTTGCACCTGTTATCGTGCAGCGCATCGGCGAGGTGCTTAAGACACTGAAAAGCCGGGGCATGACCGTTGTTCTGGTCGAGCAGAATTTCCGCTTCGCCAGCCGCATCGCGGATCGTTTCTACCTGATGGATCATGGCCAGATGGTCAGCAATTTTCCGGTGAGCGAGCTTTCCGACCGCATGGGCGAACTCAATAAAGTGCTGGGGGTTTAACGATGACGATGCTCTTCGGCGTTCCAATTCAGGCCCTGCTCGGGCAATTGCTGATCGGCCTCATCAACGGGTCGTTTTATGCCCTGCTGTCGCTCGGCCTTGCCGTCATTTTCGGCCTGCTGCGTGTCATCAATTTTGCCCATGGCGCGCAATATATGCTCGGCGCTTTCGTCGCCTTTCTCGGACTGCAATATTTCGGCATCAGCTTCTGGGTGGCGCTGGTCGTGACGCCGCTGGTCGTGGCGCTCCTTGGCGCGATCGTCGAACGCCTCATGCTATCCAGGCTTTATGATCTCGATCCGCTCTACGGGTTGCTCTTCACCTTCGGCTTGGCGCTGGTGGTTGAAGGCACGTTCCGCTGGCTTTATGGCGCTGCCGGCCAGCCCTATTCGGTTCCACCGCAGCTTGCCGGCGGCACCAATCTCGGCTTCATGTTCCTGCCGAATTATCGCGCTTTCGTCGTCGTCATCTCGCTGGTTGCCTGCCTTGCCACCTGGGCGCTGATCGAAAAGACGCGGCTTGGCTCCTATCTGCGCGCGGCGACGGAAAATCCGACGCTGGTACAGGCTTTCGGCATCAACGTGCCGGTGCTCCTGACGCTGACCTATGCACTGGGTGCGGGCCTTGCCGGTTTTACCGGCGTTCTCGCCGCGCCGATCTATCAGGTCTCGCCGCTGATGGGCACCAACCTCATTATCGTCGTCTTCGCGGTTGTCGTGGTCGGCGGCATGGGCTCGATCATGGGCGCCATCGTCACCGGCTACATGCTCGGCATCGCCGAAGGCCTGACCAAGGTGTTCTACCCGGAAGCCTCCAACATCGTCATTTTCGTCATCATGGCCTTTGTGCTGCTCATCCGCCCCGCCGGACTTTTCGGAAAGGACGCCTGATATGTCCAAAGCCACTCATAGCCCCACTGCCGGTGCGATGCCGCAGACGCAAGTCTCTACGACCGCCGCAACCATCAAGACCGTGCTGATACTGGCGGGACTGGCCGTTTTGATCGCCGCGCCGATGTTCGTTTATCCGATCTTTCTGATGAAGCTGCTTTGCTTTGCGCTGTTTGCCTGCGCCTTCAATCTGCTGATCGGTTATACCGGGCTGCTGTCCTTCGGCCATGCGGCGTTTTTCGGCGGTGCAGCCTATTTCACCGCCTATTCGGTGAAGGAATGGGGCGTGACGCCGGAGATCGGCCTTGTCATCGGCATGGCGGGTGCGGCGCTGCTCGGTCTCGTCATCGGCTTCTTCGCCATTCGCCGCCAGGGCATCTATTTCGCCATGATCACGCTGGCGCTGTCGCAGATGTTTTATTTCTTCTGCCTTCAGGCGCCGTTTACCCATGGCGAGGACGGCTTGCAGGGCGTGCCGCGCGGCCATCTCTTCGGCCTTCTCGATCTCAATGCGCCGCTGAACATCTATTATACGGTGCTGGCCTTTTTCGTGCTCGCCCTTCTCGTCATCTGGCGTTTCGTCAATTCACCCTTCGGCATGATCCTGAAATCCATCCGCGAAAACGAGCAGCGCGCCATTTCGCTGGGTTACAGCGTGCAGCGCTACAAGCTCGGCGCCTTCGTCATGTCGGCGACGCTGGCTGGTCTTGCGGGCGGCCTGAAGGCGCTGGTCTTCCAGTTCGCGACGTTGACCGACGTGACCTGGCAGATGTCCGGCGAGGTCATTCTGATGACCCTGCTTGGCGGCATCGGCACCATGATCGGCCCGATCTTCGGCGCGGGCCTCGTCGTTACCTTGCAGAACTATCTCGCGACATCGGATTTTCCGGTCACCATCATCACCGGCCTCGTTTTCATGGCCTGTGTCCTGGTGTTCCGGCGCGGATTGATCGGTGAATTTTACGCTTCGCGGCTGTGGCGAAAACTGGGCTTTCAACACCGCGGCTAGAATTTTTTTACAACAAGCAAAAGGCCTCCCCTGCGTCCCGGGCGACGCGGCAAGGGCGCCGCATGGAGAAGAGCATGGGCGAATATGACTATATCGTCATCGGAGCGGGGAGTGCCGGATGCGTTCTCGCCAACCGCCTTTCGAAAGATCCGAACCACCGCGTCCTGCTGCTGGAGGCCGGTGGCAACGATAATTATCACTGGATCCATATTCCGGTCGGTTATCTCTATTGCATCAACAATCCGCGCACGGACTGGTGTTTCAAGACGGCGGAAGAGCCGGGGCTTAACGGCCGGTCATTGATCTATCCACGCGGCAAGGTTTTGGGCGGCTGCTCTTCCATCAACGGCATGATCTATATGCGTGGCCAGGCGCGGGACTACGATGTCTGGCGCCAGCTTGGCTGCGAAGGCTGGGGCTGGAACGATATCCTGCCCTATTTCATGAAGTCTGAGGATTTCTATCGCGGCAAGAGCGACATGCATTCCACCGGCGGCGAATGGCGGGTGGAGAAGGCACGCGTGCGGTGGGACGTGCTGGACGCTTTCCAGAAGGCGGCGGGCGAGGCGGGCATTCCCGCGACGGATGATTTCAACCGGGGCGACAATGAAGGTGCCGGTTATTTCGATGTGAACCAGCGTGCCGGCTGGCGCTGGAATACGGCCAAGGCCTTTCTGAAACCGGCGCTTGGCCGCAAGAATTTGACAGTCATGACCAAGGCCCATGTCAAGCGTCTCATCATCGAGGAGGGCCGGGTCACGGGCGTCGAGTTCCACCATGACGGTGTCCTGAAAAAGATGCGCGCGCGCCGCGAGACGGTGTTGTCCGCAGGAGCGGTCGGCTCGCCGCATGTTCTGGAACTTTCCGGCATTGGCCGGGGTGACGTCCTGCAGGCAGCCGGTATCGATACCGTGGCGGAAGTTCAGGGTGTGGGCGAGAACCTGCAGGACCATCTGCAATTGCGCATGGTCTACAAGGTCTCCGATGTTCTGACGCTGAACGAAAGGGCTTCCACCCTGTTCGGCAAAGCGAGGATCGGCCTCGAATATGCGCTGACCCGCTCCGGGCCGATGTCGATGGCGCCGAGCCAGCTTGGCGTCTTCACCCGCTCCTCGCCGGAAAAGGAAACTGCGGATCTGGAGTATCATGTCCAGCCGGTTTCTCTCGACAAGTTCGGTGATCCGGTTCACACTTTTCCGGCCATTACGGCAAGTGTCTGCAATCTGCGGCCGGAAAGCCGGGGCTCAGTGCATGTGAAAGGACCGGATTTCGCCATGCAGCCGGAAATCCGCCCCAACTATCTTTCAACGGAAGGTGACCGCCAGGTTGCCATCGATTCCATGCGGCTGACGCGCCGCATCGTCTCCCAGCCGGCCTTTGCCCGGTTCAAGCCGCAGGAATACCGGCCCGGCCCGTCTTTCGAAAACGACAACGATCTTGCCAGGGCGGCAGGGGATATCGGCACCACGATCTTCCATCCCGTCGGCACGCTCCGCATGGGATCGGACGCCGAAAGTGTCGTCGATACGCGACTGAAATTCCGCAGACTTGCCGGCTTACGCGTCGCGGATGCCTCCATCATGCCGAGGATCACGTCCGGAAACACCAATTCGCCGACGATCATGATTGCCGAAAAGGCCGCCGACATGATCCTTGCGGATAATCGTTAAGAGGAGCGTTCCCATGAAGACCGTCGCTTTTATCGGACTTGGACATATGGGCCTGCCGATGGCCGCCAATCTTGTCAAAGCGGGTTACGCCGTCAGGGGTTTCGACCTTTCCGAGGCCTGCCGTGCGGCGGCAAGGGAGGCAGGCATTCCCGTGGCAGTTGATACTGCCGAAGCCATTGCAGCGGCGGAGGTGATCGTCACCATGTTGCCGAAAGGGGAACATGTCGTTTCGGTTTATGGTGATCTGGTGCAGAAAATCTCTGCCGGAACGCTGCTCATCGATTGCTCGACGGTGGATATGGAAAGCGCCCTGAAAGCGCATGAACTGGCCGCTTCCGCCGGTTGCCCCTCCGTCGATGCCCCTGTCTCGGGCGGCACGGGTGGCGCGGCCGCCGGCACCCTGACCTTCATGTGCGGCGGCGAGGCAGAGGCATTTTCGGCGGCAAAACCGGTGCTGGAAGCGATGGGCAAGAAGATTGTCCATTGTGGCAAGGGCGGCAACGGGCAGGCGGCAAAGATCTGCAACAATATGATCCTCGGCATTTCCATGATCGCGGTTTCCGAAGCCTTCGTGCTGGGTGAAAGGCTCGGCCTTTCGCATCAGGCGCTGTTCGATGTCGCATCCACCTCGTCAGGCCAATGCTGGTCGCTCACCACCTATTGCCCGGTTCCGGGACCGGTGCCGACATCGCCCGCCAACAAGGATTATCAGCCGGGATTTGCGGCGGCCCTGATGCTGAAGGACCTGAAGCTTTCGCAGGCGGCTGCAAATGGAGCCGGGGCCTCCACCCCGCTCGGTGCGGCTGCGGCTGCGCTTTATGAGAACTTTGTCGGTGAGGGCGGCGGGGCGCGTGATTTCTCCGCCATCGTCGAGATGCTACGCGGGGGCGAGGCATGATGGACGCTACGCCGTCGGATATTCTATGGGTGCCGCCTCGGGAAAGGATGGAGCGCTCCTCGCTTTTTACCTTCGCTGTAAGGACGGCGTCGCAGCACGGGATTGCTGCCGATGATTATTCCGGTCTGCTGCGCTGGTCCATCGAAGCACCGAATACCTTTTACGACGCCTTGTGGGATGAGCTCGGGATTATCGGCACACGCGGTGAAGCGGCCTTCAAACCCGGCGCGACGATCCGCGAGGCCGAGTTTTATCCGGGCGCGAGGCTCAACTATGCCGAAAACCTGTTGCGTGATGCCGACGACCGGTTGGCGATCATCGCCCATCGTGATGATGGCACGAGGCGCGAGATAAGCCGCAGGCAGCTTTATGAACATGTCTCCCGTCTGGTGCAGGCGCTCGTCCATGCCGGCGTGAAGGAGGGCGACCGCGTCGGGGCCATCGTCACCCATGATATTGAGGCGATTGTCAGCTATCTGGCAACGAGCGCCATCGGGGCCATCTGGTCGTCCTGCTCGCCGGATTTCGGCCCGGCGGGAGCTTCCGACCGGCTATCGCAGATCGATCCGAAAATCCTCATCGCCGTGCCGGAATATGGTTATGCCGGCAAGCGCATCGATGTCGGCCCCACCATCCGCGCGGTGGCGGAAAGCGCTTCGCCTCAAAAGATCGTGCTGATCGGCGATGCCGTTCCGGCCAGCCTTTCCGATCTCGGCTGCGTGACGCTGCATGATTTCGTCGCGCCCTTTGAGCCGGGTGAAATTGCGTTCAACCGGCTGCCGGTCAAGGCGCCGCTCGCAATCCTTTATTCCTCCGGCACGACAGGCAAGCCGAAATGCATCACCCATTCCGGCGGCGGCCTGCTTCTTCAACATATGAAGGAGCAGAAGCTGCAATGTGATATTCAGCAAGGGGAGCGCTTCTTCTACTTCACCACCTGCGGCTGGATGATGTGGAACTGGCAGGTCTCCGGTCTGGCGCTTGGCGCTACTCTGGTGACCTATGACGGCAATCCCGGTTATCCCAACCCTGCGCGGCTGATCGATCTCATCGACGCCGAACGGATCGCCACCTTCGGAACCTCGGCCAAATTCATCGACGCCTGCCTGAAGGCCGGGCTGAAGCCGCGCGAAAGCCATGACCTTTCGTCCTTGCGGACGATCCTTTCCACCGGCTCACCGCTCATCCCGCAATCCTTCGATTATATCTATCGCGACTGGAAGGCGGACGTGCATCTCGCCTCCATTTCCGGCGGTACGGACATCTGCGCCTGTTTCCTCGGCGGCAATCCGCTGCAGCCGGTTCATCGCGGCGAATTGCAGGGCGCGATGCTGGGCATGGATATCGATACGCTGGATGACGAAGGGCGTTCCGTGCGCGGCGTTGCCGGTGAACTCGTCTGTCGCAATGCCCACCTGTCGATGCCGGTCAAGTTCTGGGGTGATGAGGACGGTTCGCGGTATCAGGCCGCCTATTTCGACCGCTTTCCTGGTATCTGGGCGCATGGCGATTTTGCCGAGATGCGTCCGTCCGGCGGATATGTCATTCACGGGCGTTCGGACACGACGCTCAATCCCGGTGGGGTTCGCATTGGAACGGCGGAAATATACCGCCAGGTGGAAACCGTGCCGGAGGTCGAGGAAGCCATTGCCGTCGGGCAGGATTTCGACGGCGACCAGCGGGTCATCCTTTTCGTGCGCCTGAAAGCGGGGGCTGAGCTGACGGAGCCGCTGGAAAAGACCATTCGCAGCCGCATCCGTTCGGGCGCGACGCCCCGGCACGTTCCGGCAAGGATCATCGCCGTCAGCGCCATTCCCCGCACCCGCTCGGGCAAGATTTCCGAAATCGCGGTTCGTGACACCATTCATGGCCGGCCGGTGAAGAACACCGATGCGCTCGCCAATCCCGAAGCGCTCGATCTTTTCCGCAACCTGCCGCAGCTGAAGGACTAGGCCGATGGAAGATCAACCGAAGACCGTTCTCGTTACGGGTTCCACCAGCGGCATCGGGCTCGCCATCGCCAAACGTTTCGCCGAGGAGGGATTTCTGGTCGCCGTCCACGGCATTGAAACGTCGGAGGAAGCGGCGCAGGCACTGGAGGCGGTTGCGAAAGTGGCGCGACATCGCCCGGTCTATTTTTCAGCCAACCTTGCGAATTATGATGAGAGTGCACATCTGCCGGAAAAGGTCATTGCCGAGTTCGGTCACATCGACGTGCTCGTCAACAATGCCGGCATCCAGAAGGTCGCGCCGATCGATGAGTTCGATTTCGCCGATTTCTCCCATATTGTCGCGATCTCGCTCGACAGCGCTTTTCATACGATCCGTGCCGCCCTCCCCGGAATGAAGGAAAGGGGATGGGGACGCATCGTCAACATCGCTTCCGCCCATGGCTTGCGCGCATCACCGTTCAAGGGGCCCTATGTGGCGACCAAACATGCCGTGGTGGGCCTGACCAAAAGCGTGGCGCTTGAGGTGGCCGAGCTCGGCATTACCTGCAACGCAATCTGCCCCGGTTACGTCTGGACACCGCTTGTGGCCGCGCAGGTCGCCGATCAGGCGCGGGTGCATGGCATGAGCGAGGAGGATGTGGTGAAGAAGGTGATGCTTGCGCCACAGCCGACGAGACGCTTCATACAGCCGGAGGAAGTGGCGGAGATGGCGTTTTATCTCACCGGCGATATGGCCCGCTCGATTACTGGCGCGACCATTTCCATCGATGGCGGCTGGACCGCAAAATAATCTTCGCGCAACCGGTGCCTGTTCCCACGTCTGGAACCAAATTGTGGCCCCGTGGATTAAATCTGCAGGGTTACAGGGAGTAAAAGACATGGCCAGAGAAAATGCCAGCTATCTCGACGGTCGGGATTCCCCGAAAAACGAGACGGCAACGCGGGCGCGGCAAGGGGCCAGAGGACGGCCTGTCCTCGTCATATTGATCGTCAGCGTGCTTCTCGCACTGGTGGTCTGGGCCGTGGTCGAATATTCGGTTTTTGAGCCCGATGAGAACCGGCCACCAAATCCTCAGACCGAGAATGCGCCTGTTCCGCAGCAGCCATCCGGATCCGGAAGCTTCGATAACAACCCGGCGAATGGGCGTGCCGCACCGCCGTCATCGACGGAGACAAATCCTGCGCCGCAGGACTCGACCGGCGCTCCGCAAAACCCATGACCACCATGCCGTGAAATTTTTCATGCCAAATGAATAGTTTGTATGGAACCAGATCGCACCCGATTTCATTTCACGCAAAGTGACAGGAATCGGGGGTCTCATTCATGGCAGTCACAGTCACTGCGGTTATTCTCTCGCTGATCGGCCTTGCGCTGTTCGGTTTCGGCTCTCAGCTCGTCATGCTGGGCGGGAGCTTTTATTACGTTCTTTCCGGGCTGGCCTTCCTTTTGACGGCCATCCTCCTGTTCAAGCGCAATCGCGCAGCACTCCACGTCTACGCCGTTTTCATTGTCGCGACCCTCGCCTGGGCTGTCTGGGAAGTCGGCTTCGACTGGTGGCAGCTTGGCCCGCGTGGCGGCATCATCATTCTCATCGGCCTCTGGCTTCTGGTGCCCTGGGTCAGAAAACCGCTTGGTTTTGCGAGCCCGACAGGGCTGAGTTACGGCCCGAATGCCTGGCCGCTTGCGCTCTCGGTTCTGGCCTCCATCGTGGTGGCCGGATATTCCATGGCGCAGGATCCGCATGACAAGCCGGGCTCCCTGCCGCAGGAGACTGCGTCTGCTGCACCCGTCTATGGCGGCAACGTGCCTGACGGTGACTGGCATCAATATGGCCGCACGCCCTATGGCCAGCGTTATTCGCCGCTCACGCAGGTCAATGTCGACAATGTCTCGCAGCTGAAGGAAGCCTGGCGTTACCAGACGGGCGACGTGAAGCTGCCGGATGATGTGGGTGAGACCACCTATCAGGTCACGCCGCTCAAAGTCGGCAATACGCTTTATATCTGCACGCCGCACAATTGGGCGATTGCCATCGACGCGGCCACCGGCAAGGAAAAGTGGAAATACGACCCGAATGTCGGCCTTAACCCGGACCGCCAGCACCAGACGTGCCGCGGCGTGTCCTATTATGCCGAACCTAACGCCGCACAGGGTACGGCATGCGCAGAACGCGTCTACCTGCCGACCTCGGATGCACGGTTGATCGCGCTTGATGCGGCAACCGGTCAGGTCTGCACTTCCTTTGCCGATCAGGGTGTGCTGCATCTTGAACAGGGCATGAAATACAATCCCGCCGGTTATTATTATTCGACCTCGCCGCCCGTGATCGCGGCGGGCAAGATCATCATTGGCGGCGCGGTGAACGACAACTATTCCACACAGGAACAGTCCGGTGTCATCCGTGCCTTCGATGTGAACAGCGGTGCACTTATCTGGAACTGGGATTCCGGCAATCCGACAAAGACCGAGCCGCTGGCGGAAGGCGAAACCTATACGACGAACTCGCCGAACAGCTGGTCCGTGCTGAGTTATGATGAAGGATTGGGTCTCGTTTACGTCCCGTTGGGCAATCAGGTGCCGGACCAGCTCGGCATGGGTCGAAGCGAGAATGTGGAGAAATATTCCTCCTCCATTGTCGCGCTCGATATCAATACCGGCAAGGATCGCTGGGTGCGCCAGACGGTTCACCACGATCTTTGGGATATGGACGTGCCCGCTCAGCCGGTGCTGCTCGACATCACCAAGGACGGTCAGAGCGTTCCGGCGCTCGTCGGTCCCACCAAGCAGGGCGATATCTACGTTTTGGACCGTCGTACCGGCGAGCCGCTTCTGCCGATCACGGAAGAACCGGCTCCGAGTGGTGCGATCCCTGAAGACTTCACATCTCCGACCCAGCCGACGACCGCGCTGTCGTTCAAGCCGGAGCCGCTGAAGGAAAAGGACATGTGGGGCGTCTCCATGTTCGATCAGCTCGCCTGCCGCATCCGCTTCCACCAGCTGAACTACAAGGGCCGTTACACCCCGCCGTCGCTGACCGGATCGATCATCTATCCCGGCAATTTCGGCACCTTCAACTGGGGCAGTGTGGCGGTCGATCCCGAACGTCAGGTCATGTTCGGCATGCCGACATACCTTGCCTTCACTTCGAAGCTCGTGCCGCGCGCCGACATTCCGCCGAAGGGGCAGGACGAAAAGGGCAGCGAACAGGGTTTGAACCGTAATGATGGTGCGCCCTATGGTGTGTTCATGGGTCCTTTCCTCGGCCCGCTGCAAATTCCCTGCCAGGCACCGCCGTGGGGCTATGTGGCAGGCGCTGACCTTCGCACCGGCGATATCGCCTACAAGCACAAGAACGGCACGGTCTATGACATGACGCCGCTGCCGCTGCCCTTCAAGGTGGGCGTGCCGGGCATTGGCGGACCGATGATCACCAAGGGTGGCGTTGCCTTCCTCGGCGCCGCCGTCGATAACTATCTGCGGGCCTACGACCTCACCACCGGCAAGCAGCTCTGGGAAGCGCGCCTGCCGGCCGGCGGTCAGGCAACGCCGATGACCTACGCGCTGGACGGCGGCAAGCAATATGTCGTGATGGTTGCCGGCGGTCATGGTTCCGTCGGAACCAAGCCGGGCGATTATGTGATCGCCTATACCCTGCCGTAAAACGCGGCCGCTTCAGGCAAACAAAAAACCGGAATGGGTAACCATTCCGGTTTTTGCTTGTGCAGCTGATGCCGTGATCAGGCTGCCTTTTTCTGGGCGGCCGCATTGATCGAAGTCTTGGCAAGCGAGGTCAGCGCGTCGTCGGTCTTGTTTTCTTCCTTGAGCGTCGCATCCAGCAGGGAAACGGCGTTGGCGTGTCCAAGCTTTTCCGCCCATGCCTTGAGGGTGCCGTAACGGGCGATCTCATAATGTTCGACGGCCTGAGCCGACGAGATGAGGCCGGCATCGAGAGCGGCCGTGCCCTTGAAGTCATCCATGATTTCCTCGCCCTCGGCGATGATGCCCTGGATTGCCTCGCAGGTCTTTCCCTGCGCCCGCTTGCCGATCATCTCGAACACTTCCTGCAGGCGTTCAATCTGGCCCTGGGTTTCTTCCTTGTGCTTTTCAAAGGCCTGTTTCAGCTTCGGATCGGTCGCTGCCCGTGCCATCTTCGGCAGGGCTTTGAGGATCTGTCTTTCGGCGTAGTAGATATCCTTCAACGTGTCGTAAAACAGGTCGTCGAGTTTCTTCTCGGCCATTGGTCCTTCTCCCATGTGTGAAAGTGCGTGGCGTGCGCCCGCACGGGAGACAAACCCTTCGCAGCTCCCATAGTTCCGGCTCCGTTGCGCGCAACGTTTATATTACTGCAGGGAACCAACAGGCTTTCCCGAACTTACTGTGCTGAAATTTCGGGAGGAGACACGACTGTGCCCCAAAGCCTTGCAGAAGAATTTTCCATGAATATTTCCATTCCCTTCGAGGTGCTGGTGGTGCGCGTTTTTGGTGCGGTCATCCTGTGCGGCCTGATCGGTCTGGAGCGCGAATTTCACAAGAATACTGCCGGTCTTCGCACCAATATGCTGATCGGTCTTGCAGCGGTCACTTTCTGCGTCATCACCATCCATATGATGGAGACGATGGCGGAAGGTCATGAGGCCGCGCGGCTCGATCCCATCCGGCTCGTGGAGGCCGTGACGGCGGGCATCGCCTTTCTTGCGGCAGGTGTGGTCGTCTATACCAGGGGCGATGTCAAAGGTCTGACGACGGGGGCAAGCATGTGGCTCTCCGCGGCGATCGGCCTTGCCGCCGGTCTCGGCATGTGGCCGCTGGCCATTGTTGCCGCCGGCATCGGCATTATCGTCCTGTGGACGCTGCGCCGCATACAGGTGGTGGCCGGCATCAAGGAAGAATGAATGGTGATCAATCGAACCGGAAGAGATCGGCGTCGGGATCCTTGCCGCCATTGACGGCGGCAGCGATTATCTCGGCGGCGATCTGGCTGAAGGTGATGCCGTTACCCCCAAAGCCCATGACGGCGTAGACGTTCCTCATGCCGGGAACCGCGCCGATCAGCGGCAGGCCGGTGGTGGTGGTGCCGAAGGCCGCCGCCCAGCGATATTCCGGCTCTCCGATGTCGATACCAAGGAGACTTTCTATCTTACGCCGGATTGCGTCCTGTTTGGCAAAGAGCTTTCCTTCAGAAAGGTACGATGTCGGGTTTTCCTCATCCTCGCCCCCCGCGATCAGGCGTCCGTCACGGTCGGTACGCAGGTAGAGATATGGATCGGAAGCCTCCCAGACGATATGGCTTTTCAGCCAGTCCGGCAGGTCGATGCCCTTCCTGCTCGCCAGCGCCCAGGTGGAGATGATCTGATGCTTCGGGCTTTCAAGCGACTTCAGGAATTCGTATCCGGTGCAGAAAACGACATTGCGGGCGGAAAGGATCTTGCCCTGTGCGGTGGCGACGACCACCTCGTCACCGAGGTTTCTGAGATCGGTGATTTCCAGATGGGACACGATTTCCGCACCGGCGCCCGACGTGTGGCGCAAAAGGCCGGCCGTCAGCTGTGCGGGATTGGCGGAGGCCGAAATGTCGCTGAGGATAGCCCCGGTCCGATCGATGGCGTAGTCGCTCCTCAATTCGGCGGGGCCAAGGAGGCGCGCTGCAATTCCTGCTTCTTCCCGGGCTGCCGCTTCAGCCTTCAGCGCGCGCGAACCCATTTCGTCGCCGGCGAGATAGAGCGCCTGCTTGCGCGCCATGCTGCAGGATATGCCGAGCGACGAGACGATTTCCTCAAGGCGCAGGACGGCCCGCGCCGAGCGTTGCCACGCCCGATCCGCAGCGTCCCTGCCGATCATCTTTCTGAGCTCGGTCAGAGGCGTGTCGATCTCGTGCTGAATCATCGCGGTGCTGGCGACGCTGCTGCCCATTACCGGGTCACGCCGGTCGACGATCAGCATCGACTGGCCCGGCCTGTGCAACGCATGGGCCACAAGCGCGCCGCTGATGCCGGCACCCACCACGATCGTGTCATAATGGTTGGCTTCCGGGGTCTTTCCGCTGCGAATGCCGATGCGGGGCGTATCGGCCCACAGGGGTTTTGATTCCCTGAGGTCTCGTTCCTTCGTCAGTTCCGATGTGGGCATGAAAGTGTCCTGAAAGGTCTCACGGCTCGGTATAGCCGGCGACGTTGATGATGAGCGTTCCGTTTTGGGGATTGTTGCGAAAGAAGAGCGTGCCGGTGTCGCGGGATTCCGAGGCGACATAATCGAACGTCACGTCGGCGCTTTCCAGCGTGGCGGCATTTTGCTGCAGGTCGCCGCGCACATGCACCTGCGCCGCCGTCGTCATGGAGAGATTGCGAATGTCGAAACTCACCCGGTACTGTCCAGCCTGCGCCTCGACGTCCGTGACGGCAATCTCGAAGCGTGCCCTGTCCGGCTTGTAGCGATAGATGTCATAGCCGATCCAGCCGAGCATCGCGACGACAAGAAGCGTACAGACGGCGCCCGTCAGCCACTCCACCCAATGCGGCTTGGGGCTTTCAACATGTTTGCGGCCCTTCGATATGGTCATTTTGTCCTCACAGGATCAGCCGGGCAGAGGCTGCGCCGATCGAAGCGGGAACGCCGAGAATAACGGCGGCATTCATGATCTGCGACAGCGAGGTATGGTCGAGACGTTCGAAGGTCCAGAGCGTGTAGATACTGATGGCAATGGCGATGACATAACCGGGCAGGGTGAAACGCAGGAAGGACTGCCACCATTCCTGCCCCTTGTGCACTTGGTGCGACCCCTTGAAATGAAGCGCATAAACGAAGCCATGCATGATGGCGATCGAGACCAGGCAAAGCGCCAGAATGTGATAGGGGGTTACCTTGTAGGCAATCAGGATCATTTCTTCCGTCGGGGCGACATTGAGGCTGAGAAAAAGCGCGCCGACCATCATCATGAAGAGTTCGTGCAGATAACCCGTCTCGCCCGAATATTCGCCATCCTCCTCATCCTCGGTGTCGGAATGTTCGCCGAGCTGGCTGCGGCCAAGCAGCGCCCCGATGCTTGCAGGTACGGATTGCAGGGCGATTTTGGCGATGAGATTTGAGGTGGTGAGCTGATCGTTCAAAATGCCGAACAGCAAAAGCACGGCGGCGCTGACGGCAATGCCCAGCCCATAGGCCGTTATCGCATCGCGTAGCGCCTGTGTTCGGGAATGAATATTTTCAAAGCCGATGCGGCGGGCGAGCAGGAAAAGCAGCGGCAGGTTCAGGATGCAGAGCAGCAGAAGCCGCCAGGAATTGATATAGAGGCCCAGAAACCACATTTCCATGGTCATCAGCATGGGCAGGGCAAACAGCAGTGCGCCTGCCGTTCCACGTGCAAGACCGATCAGAAATTGCCTGACCTCATCACTATCCGCATCTTTTCGTATGATTGCCGCCGCCATGCGTCCCCCTGCATGAAGGGATAACGCAATGGCGTTTTTCCGGTTCCGTTGGTCTATTTCGCGGGATCGATGAGGGCGATGCCGAATTCGCGGCGGTAACTGCGCCGCAACTCCGCCGGTGTTTCGCGAATGACGACTTCGAGCGTCGGGCGCACCACCCCCTTCAGGAAATGGCCGCCTTTTGTGGAACCATCGGCAAAGCCCAGGACGACGTGCAGGTGCGGATTTGGCGTGTCGTTTTCGTCAAGCGTAATATCGCCAAGCAGGCTCAGAACCTCGCTCTGCTCTGTCACGGGAATCTCCTTATATTCCCGCGTCGAAAGGTCGAAAAAAGCGAGCGTCGCAGTTGAAAAGGCACCTATCGCGGTCACCGAGGCGGCATTGATGTTTTCCGATTTTGCGAAGCGGCGGATCGCCTCGAATGCCTCTTCCTCCGGGTCGATGACAAGAATGAAGGTACGTTCGGCACCGGTGGCCAGCAATCTGCTTTTCATGGATGTCTCCCAATAAAAGTGCCGCCGGCAGGCGGCGGCACAGGAATGTCATGCACCTCAGGCGGCGCGGCGTTCGTGGCGGCCTTCCTCGACCTCCTCGACGATTTTCGCAACGAAGGCATCGAGGTCTTCCGGGCTGCGGGACGTGATGATGCCCTTGTCCGTCACCACCTTTTCGTCCTTCCAGTTGGCGCCGGCGTTTTTCAGGTCGGTCTTGATCGACCAATAGGAAGTGGCGTTGCAGCCGCGCAGGGCATCGGCTTCAACCAGAAGCCAGGGGGCGTGGCAAATGGCGGCCACGACCTTGCCGGACTTGACGAAATCGCGAACGACGCGCATCGCATCCTCGTCGTGGCGCAGGACGTCCGGATTGATCTGGCCGCCTGGAAGAACCAGCGCATCGAAATCATCCGATTTGACACTTCCGGCGGAAAGATCGACGGCAATGCTGTCGCCCCAGTCCTTTTTATCCCAGCTCCTGATCTCGCCATCCTTGATTGAGGCGATCTTTACATCTGCACCCTTGGCCTTCAACTGGTCATAGGGCACGCGCAGTTCGGAGCGCTCATAGCCGTCCGTTGCGAGAATGAGGATCTTTGCAGCGTTGATGGCAGTCATATCTGTCTCCTTATGGGTTCAATCGTCCTTGTCGGAATTTACGGAAGGGAGGAAAAATTCCACGTCCTTCAGGCGCTCCTCGTCGAGATTTTCGATGTTGGTCTGCCAGAATCTCTCCGCTTCCGCCGGTTCGTCTTTCCATTGGCGCACGAAGGTCTTGTTGTCGTCGATCATGACCTGGCGGGTTCCGCCGAGCCGCAGATATTCTTCCGCAAGTTTGCGCGTTTCGGTCTTTTCCATGTCGCGGCTCCTTGTGCGTGGAAAGCGGGGACGGAGGGACGCCGGATGGGTAAGAAGCTCGGCTGCCATTTCGTTGGCCACCGGGAGAAAACGGAAAAATCCCGATGTTCTTCAGCGCCATCGCGTCCGTTTGACACGGCGGCCCTCCTGCCAGAACAACGTGAGCTCTCCGGTATGGTTCCCCATTTTTTAAAGGGGTGTCATTGCCGGGGCCAAATACATCGCGCGCAATTTTTCCCGGAACAAACGGGCAAGTCACGTTGTTTTAGCCGTGATGCAGGGGAGGCAGCATGGCAGCCAGACAGAGCGACGGCGAATACAGCGACAACAACGAAAACAAGGGTTTCTGGTCGATCGACTTCGGCAATTCGCCCGTCATCGGCACGGCCATTCATGACGGTCATCGCATCCGCCCCGATATTGCCGATCTGATGGCGCTTTCCCCGGACGAACGCCTGCGGGAAGAAGATCCCTTTACCGGCGAAATGATCGCGGGGATGACCAACCGCATCATCGTCCATCATTCGCGTTTCGAAATCGATCTCAACCGTGCGGCCGACCAGGCAATCTACCTCAAGCCGGAGCAATCCTGGGGACTGGAGGTCTGGAAACAGGAGCCGCCCGCGGCATCCATCCGCCAATCGCTCGATTTTCACGCCGACTATTACGCAATGCTTGAAACCGTTCTTTCAACGGTCGAACGGCGGCACGGTGCTTTCGTGGTACTGGACGTGCACAGCTATAATCATCGCCGGCAGGGTGCCGCCGCGCCGCCGACGGCCCAGGCGGAAGCGCCTGATATCAATATCGGCACCTTTTCCATGGACCGCAGCCGCTGGAGCGATGTCGTCAGCGCCGTTGGCCATCATTTTGCGTCAGCGACCATCGGCGGCCGCCGTCTCGATGTTCGCGAGAATGTGGCCTTTCAGGGCAAGGGGGAGCAGACACGTTTCATTCACGAGCGTTTTGCGCAGAACGGCTGTGCGATTGCGGTGGAGTTCAAGAAATTCTTCATGGATGAATGGACCGGCAAACCGGCCGTACGCGTGGTGTCGGATATTCGCGACACGATGGCCGCACTTCAACCGGTTCTTGAAGAGTGCCTGAGGGCGCGGCGATGAACCTCTCTTCCGCACGCAGCGAACCGTCACCGGTCGCCGATCTGGTAGACGATGTTGTCTCCTGTCTGGAAGCTGGCAAGGCGGTCCGTCGCGATGTCGGAAAGACTGGCAGGCTGCATATCGACCGGCCGCTGCCGTTTCTCTGCCTGCATCTGACTGGCGGTACGAAGGATCTCGCGGCCCGCGACATCGCGTCTGCACATGCGTCCTATCTGATCGCATCGACCATTCAGGAGGCTGCGCCGCTGATTGAGGCCGTAGGCGCTGCCATGCGGCAACGCTTCGGCGCCTTCATGGTTCTCGATATCGGCGAACTGGAACATGACATTCTGCTCGCTGACGATTCGCCCTTTCTGCCGCATTATGAGGTTTCCGTCTCGGCGACGGACGAGCCCGAAACACAGAACGCCCGCCGTGTTTTCATCAAGGCGGTTTGCGACGCCGAAGTGCGGTTTCGCACGCCGCGCATCACCAGGCCAGAAGTGGCGGCGGATCCGATCCTTAGATTTCAGAATGCCGGCCTCGATTTCCCCTGCATCAGTGTGCGTTTTGCGCCGATCTACCGGCAACCGGAATCCGGCGCGGATTATCCCGGCCTGCGCGAGACGATGATTGCCGATATTTTCGATGCCGGTTTACAGGCCTTCTCGTCATTCGCGGCCGGTAAAGATGCCCTCAAGGTCACCAGTCACCGGGCGCTCGGCCGCAAGGCTTTCGTCGATGCCGTCAGGCGCGCCGATCGCTCGATCGACGACATCGTCTCTTCCTTCGATTTTCTTCTGTCCGTCACGCCGATCAATGCCCGCCGGGCCTTCGAGGAGTTTCGTGACGGCAGCTTTCAATATGCGCCGCGCCTGCTTTACCGGCCCCTCGGCGTTGATGTCGAGGAACAGAAACGCAAGCTGTATTCCGTGGTTTTCGACCATCTGGAAGACCCGGTGCTTTATCATCTTTACCGGGAAAAGCAGCAGGAGATCGATCTGCAACTGACGATGCTCGCCAATCTGCATCGCCGCACGTTCACAGATTTCTCCCGCGCCCTTTACGGCGCCGTTGAACCCGCTCTTTTGACACTGGCCCTCAGCGTGCTTGCGGATTGCCCGCGCAAGGATGAGAGCGGCGAAATCACCATGGTTGATTGTTATGCGGTCGCCAGAAAGTCGCGCGAGATGGTCGAGACCTATCTGGCGGAGGAGCCGGAATTCAAGGCCCGTGTCGAAATCAGGGACGACCTGCCGCCCGGCCTGATGGTGACGGGCGAAAAGCTGCTGATCTCGCGCCACACTGTCATGGAACAGCGCCGGGTCGAGGCGCTTCTCTCGCATGAGATCGGCGTGCATCTGCTCACCTATTTCAACGGTTCATCTCAGGGCCTCAGGCTCTTTCGCACCGGCCTTTCCGGTTACGAGGGCGTGCAGGAGGGGTTGGCGGTGCTGGCGGAGCACCTGGCCGGTGGCATGACACGCGAGCGCCTGCGGCTGATCGCCGGCCGTGTCGTCGGCTGCGCCGCCATGCTGGACGGCGCGACTTTCGTTGAGACGTTCCGGATCATGACCCGGGATCACGGTTTCGACGAGGCCGGCGCCTTCAACATGGTGCTGCGCATCTATCGGGGCGGTGGTCTTTCGAAGGACGCAATTTATCTGCGCGGACTGGCAGAGGTGCTGGAACATCTGCGCAAGGGCGGCGCGCTCGATCCATTCTGGATGGGCAAAATCGCCGCCGCCCATTTCCCGGTTATGCAGGAGCTTGCCTTGCGCGGCCTCCTGCGTCCGCCGGGCGTACGCCCCGCTTTTCTGCTGCCGGCCAAGGCCAATGAGCGGCTGGAAAAGATCCGGGCGGGATTATCCATCGCCGAACTGGCGACACTATAACATGACAGGAGGGGCTACATGCGTATCGCATTTTTCGTCAATTCCATCGAAACCGAGGGACCGAATTTCGCTACCGGGCTTATGGCCATGGCTGCGCTCAATCGCGGACATGAGGTGGTCTATCTGACGCCTGGTGATTTCACCTTGCGGTCGGACGACAGTCTGACCATTCATGCCTCTGTGCTGCCGAAGGCGAAATACAAGAAGGCCGACGCTTTCCATGCCGCCCTTCAGGACAAGGCGTTGGAACGGCGCACGATGGATGTGGAGGAAATCGACGCGCTGATGCTGCGCAACGACCCTTCGCTTGACCAGACGACGAGGCCTTGGGCGGTGCATGCCGGCATTCTGTTCGGCCGGCTTGCCGAACAACGGGGCGTCGTGGTGCTGAACGATCCCGAAGGTTTGGCGCTTGCGCAGAACAAGCTCTATTTCCAGAGCTTCCCCGAAATCGTCCGTCCGACCACGATCATCTCGCGCAATGTCGATGAAATCCGCGCATTCGCCGATGCTCATCCCAAGGGTGTCATCGTCAAGCCGCTTCAGGGTTCAGGCGGCAAGAATGTCTTCAAGATCGGCTCCAGCAAGGAGGCCAATCTCAACCAGATTTTCGAGGCCGTCAGTCTCGAGGGCTATCTGATTGCGCAGGCCTATCTGCCTGCTGCCAAGGATGGCGATGTCCGTTTCTTCATGATGAATGGCAGGCCGCTGATGCGCGACGGAAAATATGCCGCACTTCGCCGCGTGCCGGCAAAAGGCGATCTGCGCTCCAACATTCACGCCAAAGGCACCGCCGAGGCGGTGAAAGTGACCGATGAGATCGTGGCGCTTGCCGAAATGATGCGGCCGAAGCTGGTGGAAGACGGCATGTTTCTGGTCGGGCTCGATATCGTCGGTGACAAAATACTGGAGGTGAACGTGTTTTCGCCGGGTGGTCTCTCGAACATCCTCGAACTCACCGATGTCGATTTCAGCGATACGATCATAGAGTCGATAGAGACCAAGGTTGCCATGCAGAGCGCGTCCGGCGGCATGCTCTCCAATCGCCTGCTGGCGACGCTTTGAGTTATTCGCGCAGTTCCGTCGAGCGCATCTCACGATACCAGGCGACGAGGGCCTTGATGCCCTCTTCGACCGGGGTTTGCGGCACGTAGCCGGTCAGGGCTCTCAAAAGATCGGGCGAGGCGAAGGTGCGGGGAACGTCTCCCTGCTGCATGGGCAGCATGTTGCGGATCGCCGGCCTGCCCACCGCCTTTTCGACCGTTTCGACAAAGTGCATCAGTTCCACCGGCTGGCCGCCGCCAATATTGACGATACGGAAGGGGGCATGGTGCGACAGCGTGTCGGTCACGCCTTCCTGCGTCACCCGGTTTTCCTCGGACGGGACGATCTCACTCAGCCGGACGATGCCCTCCACCAGATCGTCAATATAGGTGAAGTCGCGGCTCATATTGCCTTCGCCGTAAATATCGATCGGCTGGCCGTTCGATATGGCATCGACGAATTTGATCGGAGCCATGTCGGGCCGTCCCCAGGGTCCGTAGACGGTGAAGAAGCGGAAGGCCGTGGTGGGCAATTTGTGGAGATGGGCATAGCTATGCGCCATCAGTTCCATCGATTTTTTGGTGGCCGCATAAAGCGTCATCGGCTCATCGGCCTTGTCGCTTTCCGCAAAGGGCACTTTTTCGTTGGCGCCGTAGATGGAGGAGGTCGAGGCCAGCATCAGGTGTTTGACACGCAGGTTCTTGGCAAGCTCCAGCATGTTCCACGATCCGATGAGATTGGAATCGATATAGGCGCGTGGATTTTCAAGGCTGTAGCGGACACCCGCCTGTGCTGCGAGGTGAATGATGATTTCCGGTTCGGCAGCCTCCGCCGCCCGCTTCAGGGCGTCCACGTCTTCCAGCATGCCGATTTCGGCCCTGAAACCATTGGAACGGGAAAGGATGGTGTGGCGTTTTTCTTTCAGGCTGACGTCGTAATATTTCGTCATTCCGTCAAAACCGGTCACGAAATGGCCGGCATCCAGAAGCCGCTTGGCAACGTAAAAACCGATGAAGCCCGCGGTGCCCGTAACCAGATAACGCATGATGATTATATCCCGAATCCGTTGGTGCGTTTGCCGTCGAACCGGAAAGCGCGAAAACCTTTTAAGTGAAATGCCGAAGGCGAAACGTTATAGTTCTTTGCCGGAACTGCTCTCGTGCGGACGGCCAACCGCAGCATAGATGAAGCCATGTGCGGCGACTTCATCCGTGCGGTAAATATTGCGCAGATCGACCAATACAGGGCTCTTCATGATCGCTTTCAGGCGCGGCAGGTCGAGCGCGCGGAACTGGTTCCATTCCGTCACGATGACGACGGCGTCAGCATCTTCCGCAGCCTCGTAAGGACCCGTCGCATATTCGATATCCTCCATGATATGGCGGGCATTCGCCATGCCTTCCGGATCGTAGCCCCTCACCCGGGCGCCGCCATCCTGCAGGGTCTGGATGATGGCGATTGCCGGGCTGTCGCGCATATCGTCGGTGTTCGGTTTGAAGGTCAGACCGAGCACCGCGATCTTCTTGCCGCGCACGTCGCCGCCCACTGCGTTGATGACCTTGCGGCCCATGGCGCGCTTGCGGTTGTCGTTGATGGCGATGGTGGTCTCGATCAGCCGCACCGGCGCGTCATAGTCCTGCGCGGTCTTGGCGAGCGCCAGCGTATCCTTGGGAAAACAGGAGCCGCCATAACCGGGGCCGGCATGCAGGAACTTGGAGCCGATGCGGCCATCAAGGCCGATGCCGCGCGACACGTCCTGAACATTGGCACCAACCTTTTCACACAGATCCGCCATCTCGTTGATGAAGGTGATCTTCATCGCCAGAAAGGCGTTGGCGGCATATTTGATCAGTTCCGACGTGCGTCTGGTGGTGAAGAGCAGCGGCGACTGGTTGAGGTAAAGCGGACGGTAAACCTCGGTCATGACGGGGCGCGCGCGCTCATCCGAAAGGCCGACGACGATGCGGTCCGGCCGCTTGAAATCCTCGATGGCCGCACCCTCGCGCAGGAATTCCGGATTGGAGACCACGGCGAAATCGGCCGACGGATTTTCCTCGTGAATGATGCGCTCCACTTCGTCGCCCGTGCCGACGGGAACGGTGGATTTCGTGACGATAACGGTAAAACCATCAAGCGAATGGGCGATTTCTTTTGCCGCGGCGTAGACGTAACCGAGATCGGCGTGGCCATCGCCACGCCGTGAGGGCGTGCCAACAGCGATGAAGACGACATCGGCATTGGCGACCGCGGAGGAAAGATCGGTGGTGAAGCTCAGACGGCCGGCCCTGGCATTATTGGCGACGATTGTCTCCAGACCCGGTTCGAAGATCGGAATATGGCCGCTTTTCAGCGCTTCGATCTTTTCCGGCATCTTGTCGACGCAGATCACGTCGTGGCCGAAATCGGCAAAACATGCGCCTGAAACAAGACCGACATAACCGGCACCGATCATCACTATCCGCATTCTTCTTCCTTTCGGTTCGTGAGGCGATGTTCGCGCAGCAAGCTTCAGGCGAAATCAGCGGGTGCAATCACACCACAATGTTTAGCCGCCTTCGCGCTTGCCGCCAAGCGTCACGATCAACACGGGCTAACCTCTTTCCATGACGGTGATGTGATGGCGGTGGCGGGACAAATTTGCCGCACCTTGCAGCCATTTGCATCGGTTGGGTTCAATCGGGCAATTTTGCCGTTTTTCCGGCTTGCACTCATAGGTAGCCGGGTCTAGCCATAGGGTGAGGATCAAATCTGCCAGACTGTCTGTCCCTTTAAGGGGCGTCCGGGTCGCTTTACGCGGCCGGGGTGCGCTTTGCATTCCGGTCGGTGTTCGGGGAAGTTCAAATGCAAAAGGGTTTTCTGCTCGGTCTGTTCGCCTATGCGAGCTTTTCCTGGGGCGATGCCACGATCAAGTCGCTTGGATCACAGGTCAGCGTTTTCGAGATCGGCTTCTTCAGCATATTGTTTTCCGGCATCTTCATCTTCTTCAGCAAACCCCGCGAGGAAAGGTGGCGTGAATTCTGGCGCATGAGCCGTCCCTTCGCCGTGCACGGCCGGGCGATCTCGGGTCTGTTTGCCGGTATTCTCGGCATTTACGCCTTCACCACCATTCCCTTGGCGGAAGCCTATGCGCTGATCTTCCTGTCGCCGCTCTTCGTCACCGTGCTGTCGGCCGTTGTCCTCAAGGAAGATATCGGGCCGTGGCGCTGGGCGGCGGTTCTGGCCGGCATCGTCGGCGTCATTCTTGTCGTGCGGCCCGGCTTCAAGACGCTGGAACTCGGGCATTTCGCCGCGATCGGTGTTGCATTTCTGGCGGCCATGACCATCGTTTTGCTGCGCTCGCTGGCGGGTAAGGAAAAGCGCACCTCGATCATGGGCGTGCTGTTGATCTACGGTCTTACCTTCAACGGCCTTGCCTCCATCCCTGAATTCGTCATGCCCAATCTGCACCAGCTTGTTGCCTTTGCCTTCATCGGGCTTTGCACGGCAACGGGACAGATAACGCTTCTGGTGGCAACCCGCATCGCGCCGGCGAGCCAGATTGCGCCGTCGCATTATTCGCAAATCCTCTGGGCCGTCGCGATCGGCATGGCCTTCTTCCACGAATATCCGGATGCGATCGCCGTTCTCGGTCTCGCCGTCATTGCGGCCTCGGGACTGCTGACGATGATCCGTGAAAAGGTGAGGCTCGGCACCGTGCGCTGGAACCCGTTTTTCCGCAATCGTCTCTGACCCTTTCGCCGTTATCGTGATGATCGGAAACAGTGCGTCAACCGAAGCGCGGCTTGCGGGGTGGCCTCAGGCGGCTCCATAAGGCTTTTCATCTTTAGATGAATGGAGAGCCTAAATGCTCGTTGATGGAAAATGGACGGCCGAGTGGCATCCCGTGCAGGCGACCGACAGGAAGGGTGGCTTCGTTCGCCAGACATCCGGTTTCCGCAACTGGGTGACACCGGATGGTTCGGTTGGCCCGACGGGTGAGGGCGGGTTCAAGGCCGAGGTTGGGCGCTATCACCTCTATGTCGCGCTGATATGCCCATGGGCATCGCGCACGCTGATAGGCCGCAAACTGAAGAAGCTGGAAGAGGTGATTTCGGTTTCCGTGGTCGAGCCGGCGCTTTCCGACGAGGGCTGGAGGTTCGGCGATTATCCGGGCTCGGGACGCGACGGGCTGAATGGCTTCACCTATATGCACGAGGCCTATACCAGCGCCGATCCGCACTATACCGGTCGTGCCACTGTTCCCGTGTTGTGGGACAAGAAGACGAAAACCATCGTCAACAATGAATCCGCCGATATTCTGCGCATGCTGAATTCCGGCTTCGGCGATCTGGCCGATAACGGGATCGATCTTTATCCGGAGGCGCTTCGCGATGAGATTGATGCCCTCAACGACCACATCTATCCGCGCCTCAACAATGGTGTCTACAGAACCGGTTTCGCCACCACCCAGCTTGCCTATGAGGAAGCCTTCGCCGACGTCTTCGCGACACTTCAGGAACTGGAAACCCGCCTCGCATCAGGCGGATCTTTCCTCTTCGGGGATCGCCTGACAGAAACGGATGTCCGGCTTTTCGTGACGCTGGTGCGTTTCGATGCTGCCTATTACGGCCTGTTCAAGTGCAATCTTCGCCGTATTGCCGACTATCCGGCCTTGCAGGCTTATATGATGCGGGTGCTGACTGTTCCGGGCGTGCGCGACACGGTGAATATCGATCACATCAAGCGCGGTTATTATTCGATCAAGGCGCTCAATCCGACCCGGATCGTGCCGGTCGGCCCCGATCTTCCGGGGCTTGACGAGGTTTCCGCGAGAACTGTGTGAATCTCTAAGCCGGCTTGCCGACCTGATCGAGAAGCCATGCCTGGAAGGCGCGGGCAAGGACATTGTCCTGCCGCCCTTCCGGCAAGGCAACGTAATAGCTCTTGTCGGTTTGCAGGGGGATATCGAAGACGATTTCGAGGCGGCCGGAGGCGAGTTCCGCCTCGATCAGATATTTCGGCAAGAGGGCAAAACCGATGCCGCTTATGGCCGCTTCAATGATCATCGAAAACTGGTCGAAACGGCTGCCCTTATAGGCATTCTCTGCCGTTACCCCGTTCATCTCCAGCCATTCCGTCCACAGTTTCGGGCGCGTGGTCACATGCAGCAATGGCTGCCGGTTGAAATCGCCGGGCTCTCTCATTCCTGCGCGCTGAAGCAGAGTGGGGCTGGCGACCGGAACGATCACCTCATTGCATAAAAAGGTGCAGGTGCCGTGTGCCCAGACCGCTTGGCCATAGTGAATGGCGAGGTCGAAACCTTCCTCGTCGAAATCGAAGGGGTGCGAGCGCGAGCCGATCGTGATCGTCATGTCCGGATTGGCATCGATGAAGCGGTGCAGACGTGGCATCAGCCAGCGGCTGCCAAACGTTGGCAGAGTGGCGACGGAAAGCGAGGCGTGCGATGTTCCGGCCGAAACCGCGCGCACCATCAGCTGTTCGGATTGCTGCAGCAGGCGCCGTACGTCGGGCAGGAATTTGCGGCCCGCTTCCGATAAAACGACGCGCCGGCGGATGCGTTCGAAAAGCTGCATTCCGGTCTGGGCTTCCAGATCGCTGATCTGCCGGCTGACGGCGCTTTGCGTGAGGTTGAGTTCTTCCGCGGCACGGGTAAAATTCCCATGCCTTGCAGCACACTCGAAAGCTTGCAGGGTGACGATGTCAGGGACCAGTCTTCTGCGCGGATCCATACCATTCTCGCATCAACATACCCGCTTTCCTCATTGGAAAAGGGTCATTATGCCCATATATGATTACGGGAGAGAATGGAATGGTGTTTTGCCGGTTGCGGCGGAGGTCGTTTCCACAGAATGACAAATTCGGGGAAAGAACAGCGACGGGAGTTGAAAGAGCCGTATCAAAAACGGCCTTTCCTCCCCTTTGAGCCAAAAAGGAAATTGGACATGGATGCGACCACGAAGCTTGACGTGAAAAAGGAAGCCGCGGCCCTGCTCGACAGGATGGGTGTTGCCCGCGATCTTTATACCGGTGGCGACATGGCGTCCTTCAGCCCGGTTACGGGTGAACAGATCGCCAGCCTCAAGACCGTTTCGGTTGAAGGTGTCGCAGCCGTGGTCGAGAAGGCCGATGCGGCCTTCAAGACATGGCGCAACGTGCCGGCACCCCGCCGTGGCGAGCTGATCCGGCTTTTGGGCGAAGAACTGCGCACCTTCAAGGCCGACCTCGGCCGCCTCGTCTCGCTGGAAGCGGGCAAGGTGCCGTCCGAGGGTCTCGGCGAAGTGCAGGAAATGATCGATATCTGCGATTTCGCCGTCGGTCTCTCCCGCCAGCTTTACGGCCTCACCATCGCCACCGAACGCCCCGGCCATCGCATGATGGAAACCTGGCATCCGCTCGGTGTCGTCGGCGTCATCTCGGCATTCAATTTCCCCGTTGCGGTCTGGTCGTGGAACGCGGCGCTCGCGCTCGTCTGCGGCAATTCGGTGGTCTGGAAGCCATCTGAAAAGACCCCGCTCACGGCGCTTGCCGTGCAGGGCATCTTCGAGCGCGCGGCCGCCCGTTTTGGCGATGCGCCAGAAGGTCTTTCGCAGCTTCTGATCGGTGACCGCGCCGTGGGTGAGGCATTGGTGGACAACCCCAAGGTTCCGCTTGTTTCGGCCACCGGTTCCACCCGCATGGGCCGCGATGTCGGTCCGCGTCTGGCGAAACGCTTCGCCCGCGCCATTCTGGAACTTGGCGGCAACAATGCCGGCATCGTCTGCCCCTCTGCCGATCTCGACATGGCGCTGCGCGCCATTGCCTTCGGCGCCATGGGCACGGCCGGCCAGCGCTGCACCACGCTTCGCCGTCTCTTCGTGCATGACAGTGTTTACGACCAGCTCGTGCCGCGCCTGAAAAAGGCCTATGCCTCCGTTTCCGTCGGCAACCCGTTGGAAACCTCCGCACTCGTCGGCCCGCTGGTCGACAAGGCGGCTTTTGACGGCATGCAGAAGGCGCTCGAAGCGGCCAAAGCGCATGACGGTGTGGTGAATGGCGGCGGCCGCGTGGATACGGGTGCGCCGGATGCCTATTACGTCAAGCCGGCTCTGGTCGAAATGCCGAAGCAGGCTGGACCGGTGCTGGAAGAGACCTTCGCGCCGATCCTTTACGTGATGAAGTACAGCGATCTCGATCAGGCAATCGACGCGCATAACGCCGTCGCCGCTGGTCTGTCGTCATCGATCTTCACCCGCGACATTCAGGAATCAGAACGTTTCCTGTCTTCGGAAGGCTCGGATTGCGGCATTGCCAACGTCAATATCGGAACCTCGGGCGCGGAAATCGGCGGTGCCTTCGGTGGTGAGAAGGAAACCGGCGGCGGCCGCGAATCCGGCTCGGATGCGTGGAAGGCCTATATGCGCCGCGCTACCAACACGATCAATTACTCCAAGGCTCTGCCCTTGGCGCAGGGCGTGTCCTTCGACATCGAATAAATCGCTCGCAGGTCTGATCGCGATTGTGACATTGATCCGTTATGCCGGTGCGGTTCGTTCCGCACCGGCATTTGCTTGTCGAAAGGGTTCATACAAGGGCGCCTGCGATGATTTGCGGGAAAGCGGCCTATCTGCGGAATTTTATTCCCGCAAGATTGCTGATATTGAATTATCGTCTCTCTATCGTTTTAATGGAAAACCCTAGCATTGCTCCATATCGCAAACCGGCACAGCGCCGGTGATAAGGAGATAAAATGCCAGTCATCACCCGCCGTGCCCTTTCCGCCAGCATTCTCGCCGTTGCGGCATTATCCAGTCTGCCTTTGCAGGCTAAGGCGACGGAAGAGCTCAAGATCGGTTATCAGAAAACCGGCCTGCCGGTGATCGCAAGGCAACAGGGCGTCATCGAAAAGGCGCTTGAAGCCAAGGGCGTCAAAGTGTCGTGGGTCGAATTCACCGCAGGCCCGCCGCTGGTCGAGGCCTTGAATGTCGGCTCGATCAATGTTGGCTGGACGGGTGATGCGCCGCCGATTTTCGGTCAGGCGGCCGGTTCGGCCATCGTGTATGTTGCGGCACTGCCCTCGAACGGTAAGGGCGAGGCGGTCTTTACCAAGCCGGAGAGCGGCATCAAGTCGGTTGCAGATCTCAAGGGCAGGAAGGTCGGCGTTGGCAAGGGCACCAGCGCCCATAACCTGCTGGTGGCGGCGCTGGAGAAGAACGGCCTAAAATTCAGCGATATCGAAGTGATCTATCTCAGCCCGGCTGATGCCGCCGCAGCCTTTGCCAGCGACAAGATCGACGCCTGGGCCGTCTGGGATCCTTTCTATGCGATTGCGGAGACCCGCTACAAGCCCGTCACGCTCGCCCGCACCAGCGACGTTCTTGATGTCAGCACCTATTTCCTCGCCAATCGCGACTACGCAAAGTCGCATGCGGACACCATCAACACCACCATCGATGCCCTGGGCGAAGCGGCCAAATGGTCTGCCGCGAACCGTGACAAGGTTGCCGCAGCGCTGCACGAGGTGACGGGTGTGCCGCTGGAAGCGCAGACGCTTGCCGCCAACCGCTCAGAATTCGGGATTACGAAGATCGACGACAAGATCGTTGCCAGCCAGCAGGAAACCGCCGACCGCTTTTATCGTCTCGGCCTGATCCCGAAACAGATCAGCATCAAGGATGCCGTCTGGTCGGGCGCCACCAACTGAGCAAGAGCCGGAGGGCATGCCATGAGCACCGGAAAGCGTATCGAGATTGGCGGCATCACAGGCTGGCTGCTCCCCGCACTCATTCTTGCGGGCTGGGAGGCGGCGTCGCGTGCCGGTCTGATTTCCGCCAATGTGCTGCCAGCCCCTTCCGCTGTCGCGGAAGCCTTCTGGCGGCTTCTGCTTTCGGGTGAGCTTCTCGCCAATATCGGCGTCAGTTCCGCTCGTGCGCTTGTGGGTTTCGCCATTGGCGGCTCCATCGGCTTCATTTTCGGATTGGCCAATGGCCTCTCCAAATTCTCCCGCAGCTTCACCGACACGACGCTGCAGATGATCCGTAACATCCCGCATCTGGCGCTCATTCCGCTCGTTATCCTGTGGTTCGGCATCGACGAGGAGGCGAAGCTTTTCCTTGTGGCACTCGGGGTGTTTTTCCCGATCTACATCAACACGCTGCTCGGCATTCAGGGTGTCGATCCGCAACTGGTGGAGATGGGACGCACCTATGGCATGTCGCCCTTCACCCTGTTCCGGCGGGTGATCCTGCCCGGTGCGCTGCCTTCCATTTTCACCGGCCTGCGTTATGCGCTCGGCATCATGTGGCTGACGCTTATCGTGGCGGAAACCATCTCCTCGTCCTCCGGGCTCGGCTACATGGCCATGCAGGCGCGCGAGTTCCTGCTGATCGATGTCGTCGTGCTGTCGATCCTCATCTATGCGCTTCTCGGCAAGCTGGCGGACAGTTTCGCCCGCTTCCTCGAAAGCATCTTCCTGCAATGGCATCCAGCCTTCAAGAAAGTCTGAGGTAACCCATGTCGACCAGCAATGTTACGACGTTGAGACGCCCCGATGCCCCGCCATCCTCCCCGCCCGGGGCGGAGCCGAAGGTTGAACAGCGCGGCAAGCAGAACGACAGCAAGGTCGCCTTCAGCTTCCGAAATTTGACCAAGACCTTTGGCGACAAGCCGGTGCTGCGCGGCATCGATCTCGATGTGCGGGAAGGCGAGTTTCTGGCAATCATCGGCAAGAGCGGCTGTGGCAAGAGTACGCTTCTGCGTATCCTGGCCGGTCTCGATGCGCCCACAAGCGGCACCGTTTCGAAAGATGCATCGAGCCGCACCCGCATGATGTTTCAGGAGCCGCGCCTTCTGCCATGGGAGCGCATTGCAAACAATGTGTCCGTGGGCCTGACCGGCATTGCCAAAGGCGAGGCCGCGAATGAGCAGGCGCTTGCCATTCTCGACGAAGTCGGGCTGAAGGATCGGGCGGGCGAATGGCCCTATGTCCTGTCTGGCGGTCAGAAGCAGCGCGTGGCGCTGGCGCGCGCACTGGTGGCCCATCCACAAATATTAGCGCTAGACGAACCGCTCGGCGCACTTGATGCACTCACCCGCATCGAAATGCAGCTTCTGCTCGAGCGCATCTGGCGCAAGCAGAGATTCACCGCTGTCCTCGTCACCCATGATGTCTCGGAAGCTGTTGCGCTTGCCGACCGCATTGTCGTCATCGATGAAGGACGCATTGCGCTTGATCTCGACGTGAAACTGCCGCGACCGCGCCGTCACGGCACAGCGGAATTTGCAAAGCTGGAAGAGCAGGTCCTGAACCAGCTCTTCGGGCGTGGCGAGATCAGTGGATAAGGGTTGGCCGGCAGGGCCTGGGCCCTGCCGGGTTATTTATCAGCCGATGCTCATCAGGCTGGCATTGCCGCCGGCGGCGGTGGTGTTAACGCTGACGGAGACTTCTTCGACCAGCCAGTCGAGCGTATAGGGCTGGTTTTCCCCGGAAAGCGCTTCCGTTGTCGCGGCCTGAACCAGAACGAGCGGGCCGGGCAAGGCGGCAATCTTCTTGTTGAGTGCAACGACGCGTTCCGCATCGCCTTCGATCAGCGCGCCGGCGAAGGGTACGGATTTTTCCCAGCTGTCAGCCCAGGTGATACGCGAGGTGACGGTTGCCGGCAATCCGTAGATCGATTTTTCCAGCCCCGACGCATTGTCGATGACGACCGAGTTGCCGGTGGCAAGTGCTGCGGCCAATTGGCGATAGAGCCCCTGCTCGGTGGCCGGGATCAGCAGAACCTTGCCGCGCGGATGCAGCGCATAGACGTTGCGTTCGCCGACCGGGCCCGCCAGTTCGGTTTCGAAACCGAGGCCGGAAAGCGCTGCGGCCTGCCGTGCGGCTTCGGCTGCCACGGTCTGGCCGTTTTCATCCAGCCAGCGGGCAAGATCGACAGCCGCCTGATCCTGCTGGCTGGCGACACGATCAATCTTCGGCGCGCTTTGTGTGACGCGGCCGAGATAAAGCGGGCCGCCGGCCTTTGGACCGGTGCCGGAGAGGCCGCGTCCGCCAAAGGGCTGCACGCCGACCACCGCGCCGATGATGTTGCGGTTCACGTAAAGATTGCCGGCGGCGACGCGCGACAGAACGTGCTGGATTGTATCGTCAAGGCGCGTATGCAGGCCGAAGGTGAGGCCGTAACCGGTGGCGTTGATCTCGTCGATCAGCCGGTCTAGATTGTCGCGCTTGAAGCGGATGACATGCAGCACCGGACCGAAGACTTCGCGTTTCAGATCGGCGAGCGATTTCATCTCGATGATCGTCGGCGGTACGAAGGTGCCCTTGCCGGTTTCGCCGGCAAGCGAAATCTGCTCGATCCGGTGGCCGAGCGTGCGCATGCCATCGATGTGCTTTTCGATGATGCCCTTGGCTTCAGCGGTGATGACGGGGCCGACATCGACGGAAAGGCGGTCGGTACGGCCAATGCGCAATTCATGCAGCGCGCCTTTCAGCATCGTCAGCGTGCGATCCGCCACATCTTCCTGCAAGCAGAGAATGCGTAGCGCCGAGCAGCGCTGGCCGGCGCTGTCAAAGGCAGATGCGATGACATCGGCGACGACCTGCTCGGCAAGTGCGGAGGAATCGACGATCATGGCGTTCTGGCCGCCGGTTTCGGCAATCAGGGGAATCGGCTGGCCGTTGGCCAGAACCCGGCCGGCAAGCTGGCCCTGAATGAGCCGCGCCACTTCCGTCGAACCCGTAAACATCACACCGGCCGTCAATGGTGAACCAACAAGTGCGGCACCCGTCTTGCCGTCGCCCGGCAGAAGCTGCACGGCATCCTGTGGAACGCCAGCCTCATGGAGCAGGCGCACGCCTTGGGCCGCAATCAACGGCGTTTCTTCGGCGGGCTTCGCCAGCACCGGATTGCCGGCAACCAGCGCCGCCGTCACCTGACCGATGAAGATGGCGAGCGGGAAGTTCCACGGGCTGATGCAGACGACCGGGCCGAGCGGTGTTTCGCCGGATTTGAAGTTCCTGCGGGCTTCAGCGGCGTAATAACGCAGAAAGTCGATCGCCTCGCGCACCTCGGCAATGGCGTTCGGCATGGATTTTCCGGCCTCGCGCATGATGAGGCCAAGCAGGGCCGGCATCTCAGCCTGCATCTGGTCGGCAGCGCGCTCCAGGCAGGCGGCGCGTTCGTCAACCGGTGTGGAAGACCAGTTCGAAGCGGCGGCCCGCTGCATCGCCGCGTCCACATCGGCCTCTGTCGGTTCGGCCACATAACCGACGATATCATTGTGGTCGCCGGGGTTGAGAACCGGGCGTGTCTTGCCGCCCGCCTGTGGTGCTGCAGCTTTCCATTCCGTTGCCGCACTCGCCTTCAGGACGTTGTCCAGCGCCGCAAGTGTCGTTTCGCTAGAAAGATCGAGACCGGCGGAATTTGTCCGTTCGGGGCCGAACAAACCGGCTGGCGCGGCGATACGATCGTGTTGAGCACCGGGAACGGGATAGGCATTGACCACGGTGACCGGATCTTCCAGCAGCGAATCCACCGGCACGGCGGGATCGGCAATGCGGTTGACGAAGGAAGAGTTCGCACCGTTTTCCAGCAGGCGGCGGACGAGATAGGCAAGCAGCGTTTCATGGGTGCCAACCGGCGCATAGAAACGGCAGGGACGATTGAGCTTCTTTTTACCGACGACTTCGCTGTAAAGCGGTTCGCCCATGCCATGCAGGCACTGGAACTCGTAGTCACCGAGTTTGAAATCGGGACCGGCGAGGTGGTAGATCGTCGCCATGGATTGCGCATTGTGGGTCGCAAACTGCGGGAACACCAGATCGCGCGCGGCAAGCAGCTTGCGGGCGCAGGCAATGTAGGAGACGTCCGTGTGCACCTTGCGGGTGAAGACCGGGAAGTCCTCCAGCCCGTCCACCTGCGCACGCTTGATTTCCGCGTCCCAGTAAGCGCCCTTGACGAGACGCACCATGATGCGGCGACCGGCGCGGCGGGCAAGATCGATGATGTAATCGAGAACGAAGGGGCAGCGGCGGCCATAGGCCTGCACGACGAAGCCGAGGCCGTTCCAGCCGGCGAGATCCCTGTCGAGCGCCAGTTCCTCCAGAAGATCGAGCGACAGTTCCAGCCGGTCGGCTTCCTCGGCGTCGATATTAAGGCCGATATCGTATGTCTTGCTGAGCAACATCAAGGATTTGACGCGTGGCAGCAGCTCCGCCATCACCCGCTCGGCCTGGGAGCGGGCGTAACGCGGATGCAGCGCCGAAAGCTTGATGGAAATGCCGGGACCGCCATAGATGCCGCGCCCGGCCGATGCCTTGCCGATGGCGTGGATGGCGTTTTCGTAGTCCTTGTAATAACGCTCCGCATCCTTCGCGGTGGTCGCGGCTTCGCCCAGCATATCGTAGGAATATTGGAAGCCCTGTTCTTCCAGCGGCTTCGAACGCTTGATTGCCTCACCGATGGTTTCGCCGGTCACGAATTGTTCGCCCATCATGCGCATCGCCATATCGACGCCGCGACGGATGACGGGTTCGCCGGCGCGAGCGATCAGCTTGGTCAGCGCCGCCGAAAGGCCGCTGTCGTTTACCGTCGAGGTCAGCTTGCCGGTGATGACGAGACCCCAGGTGGCGGCGTTGACGAAAAGCGAGCGCCCGCCGCCAATGTGGGACTTCCAGTCGCCGCGGGCGATCTTGTCGCGGATCAGCGCATCGCGGGTGGCGGTGTCTGGAATGCGCAGCAACGCTTCGGCAAGGCACATCAGGGCCACGCCCTCATGGCTGGAAAGCGAATATTCCTGCACCAGCCCTTCGACCCCCGTGCCCTTGGTCTTGGCGCGCAGTGCCTCGATCAGCTTGGCAGCCGTGGTGCGAATGGCGCTCGCCTGCTCGGGCGTGACGGTCGCAGCCTCGATCAGCGGCGCAAGGCATTCTTCCTCGGGGCGGCGATAGGCGGCGGTAATCGCCTTGCGCAGCAGGCTCTGTTCGCGCACCGGCGGCGCAAAATTCTGGAAAATACCGTTCACTGCTACACTGGCGTTGCTTGCACCATCGGCCATTCTGAAGATCCTGAAAAAGCGTTGAAGACAGACCGTCGGCGGCAGCGTGTCCTCCGCCCGCCGCTTTTCATCCTGGCGGGTACAATACCATTGTCGCGGAAATTGCTATGGCCCTATTTTTGGATTAAAACAGGAAATATGAACTTTTATTGCTCGACTTAGGCGTGAAATTACATGGCAAATAGTCATAAAACAGACGATCTGGATCATTTCGATCTCAAGATTCTTGAGGCCCTGAGTGAAGATGGGCGCATGTCCGTGCTGCAGCTGTCAAAAAGGGTGGGCCTCTCCAAGACGCCGTGCCAGACGCGGCTGAAACGGCTGGTGGACGAGGGCTATATTCTCGGCTTTCGGGCCGTTCTCAATCCGCACAAACTTGGGGTCGATCACATCGCCTTTGCCGAGGTGAAGCTTTCCGATACGAGGGAAAAGGCGCTGGAGGAATTCAATACTGCGGTGCGCAAGATCAAGGAAGTGGAGGAATGCCACATGATTGCAGGCGCCTTCGATTATCTCCTGAAGGTGCGCACCAGTGACATTCGCAAATACCGCAGGGTGCTCGGCGAAAAAATCTCAAGCCTGCCATCGGTTTCCAACACCTCCACATTCGTAGTGATGCAGTCGGTCAAGGAAACCGGCATCTAGCCAAGCGGGCAACGAAAAACGGGCAGGCGCTTGCCTACCCGTTTATTGCCTGGTGAATCCCGTTATTTCAACGCGCCGTTGCCGCAGCGGTTACCGCGCTCATCTGCGCGTCGGGTCCAAACTCGTTCTCGTTCTCGATGCCGAGAAGCTCCTGCAGGCGCAACCTTGCGCGGCTGACGCGGCTCTTGATCGTGCCGACGGGGCAGCCGCAAATCTCGGCAGCTTCCTCATAAGCAAAGCCCGAGGCTCCGATGAGGAGGATCGCTTCGCGCTGATCGTCCGGCAGCTTCGCGAGCGCCGTGCGAAAATCCTGCAGGTCGACCGATCCATGCTGCTCAGGCGGCACCGACAGGCGCGAGGTGTAAACCCCATCCGTATCCTGCACTTCGCGACCGGATTTGCGGATCTGGCTGTAAAACTCGTTGCGGAGGATCGTCACCAGCCAGGCGCGCATATTGGTGCCCGGTTGATAGCTGTCCTGTTTCGCCCAGGCTTTCATGATCGTATCCTGGACAAGATCGTCGGCGCGGTCCCTCGAGCGGATAAGCGAAATCGCGAATGCCCGCAGGTTCGGCAGCGCTGCCAGCATTTCCCGCTTGAAATTATATTCTGTCTGCTCCGGCTCTTTCGCCATCATTCCTCCGAAGCCTTGATTTTGGCTTTGCTTTCGGCTTCATCAAGTTTTTCGAGAAGATCGAGGAATTTATCTGGGATGCCTTCATCCTGAACAGCATCGTAAAGTTCTCTGAGCTTGCGGGAAATCACCGCCCGCCCGGAGTGCGGAACCTGGGGGGCGGCCGGATTGTCCGGCGAGTCTTGGTCCGATTGAAATATGTTCATAACGTCCGGTATTCCTTTTGTGTCGAGCAAAGAATGCGCGGTGAAAAAAATAGTTCCGACGCTTCGGAACTTTTTTTGCGATACGCACGTTGCTATCTTGGGTTTGCGTTGCAGACCGCATGAAAGGGGAGAATTCCATGTCAGTTTCTACACGCATCGCACCGCACCTGCCATATCTGCGCAGGTTCGCGCGTGCCGTTTGCGGCTCACAATCCACGGGCGATGCCTATGTTGCGGCAACACTCGAAGCTCTGATTGCCGATATCAGCATCTTCCCGCAGACAAGCAGCGATCGGGCTTCGCTCTATCAATTGTTTGTATCGATTTTTAGTTCCGTCACGATCAATATTAAGGCCGATGAAAATCTGTCGGGATGGGAAAAACGCGCCTCCGCGAACCTTTCCGCCGTGCCGCCTCTGGCACGTCAGGCATTCCTTCTGACAACGGTTGAGGAGTTCACGCCTTCGGAAGCCGCAGAGGTTCTGAAAGTGTCTGAAGAGCGTGTCGGTCAATTGATCGATGAGGCGGCTTCGGAAATCGCCCGCCAGGTGGCGACCGATATCATGATCATCGAGGATGAGCCTCTGATCGCCATGGATATCGAGCAGATGGTCACCGATCTCGGCCACCGCGTCACGGGCATTGCCCGCACACATACCGAGGCGCTCGACCTCTTCCATCGCACCCAGCCGAAAATGATCCTTGCCGACATCCAGCTCGCGGATGGGAGCTCCGGCCTCGATGCGATGAAGGATATCCTTCAGATGACGTCCCTGCCGGTGATCTTCATCACGGCCTTCCCGGAACGGCTTCTGACGGGTGAACGTCCGGAACCGACCTTCCTCGTTACCAAGCCGTTTAACCCGGATATGGTAAAAGCACTTATCAGCCAGGCTCTGTTTTTTAACGAAAGCTCTCGCGTCGCAGCGTGAAGTTTGCCGAAACCGCGGACGAACTGGGAACCAGTCGGGTACCTGGGCGTTGGCGGTTACGGTCGTGGGGCTATCCCGCGGCTTTCTGCAAGGAGACGAATTTGCATCGGCTGGCATGGCATAACGCGGAAAGGAACGAGAGCGAGCTTCACGATTCGCTCGTCCTTGCGTTGCTCGACTCGGGTGAAACAGTCATGCTGCAGGACTGGAACCGCGATTACATATTCGTGGCCAACCTGCCGGATGTCTGGCGTTTGCCGGCAGATTCCCATCCGACCGATGAGAACCTGTTCGGCAACGATCTCTCTGCGCGGCTTGCCGAACTTAAAAAGGATATGAATGCCGCGGGTAGCCGGGGCATGCTGGAAGTCAATGCCGGGAATGACCGGGTCTTCCAGTTTCAGGTCTATTCCACCTTCAACCAGTCCAACCAGACAGTGTTGAAAACCACCATACGCGAAGTGACAGCGGAAAGGCGGCGCGAGCAGCTTTTGCGCTCACTGCTGCGTGAAGTCAGCCACCGTTCCAAGAACCTCCTGGCTATCATCCAGAGCCTTGCGGGCCAGACGGCTCGATTCAGCCTCACCAAGGATGATTTTCTGCGCAAATTCCGGGGGCGGTTGCATGCCTTGGCTCAAAGTCAGGATCTTATCACCGATTCCGATTGGAGGGGCGCTCGTATTTTCGAACTTCTTCGCCAGCAATTCGATCTTTATGTGCCGGAATATCCAAACCTCATCCACATGGAAGGGGAAAACCTGCTGCTCAATCCAAATGGTGCGCTTTATATCGGGCTCGCCTTCCACGAGCTGGTCGTCAATACGGTGAGCCACAGCGGCAATCTTGCCTATCATCCGCCGATATCGCTGCAGTGTCGCCAGGAAGATGATGTCTACATCGTCGAATGGATAGAGCCGATCAAACCGTCGAAAGAGCCGGCAGAGGCCCGGCGCGGCAGTTTCGGCAGCGTTGTGCTTGAAAAGGTGGTTCCATCCGCACTGGGCGGAAGCGCAGAATATCAGCTGACACCGGAACGGATCGTCTATCGGCTGAAATTTCCCACCGGGGATAGCGTAGATTCTTGAGATGATTGCCGGATGTGCAGGTCGGGCCTGACAGGCGTGACCCGGCTTCGATCGTGCAAAAAGCGCAATAAAAAAGCACGGCTCGTATGAGAGCCGTGCTATTTTTATAACAGGTTTTCAGGGGCGAAACCTGTTTATTTTCAGCCAAGCTTCAGGCGGGGACGGGGGAATTGCTTGGCCTGCAGTAAAAATGCATGTCGCCGGATTCGGTTCCCATAAAATGCATTTTTTTGACAAAGGCCAGATTTTGCCCGTGGTTTATCCTTCAGTGCGGCTGTTCGGCCCGCTTGGGAATGAAATAGCGCATGGGTGCTTCAAGCGACCATTCGAACCCGGTTTCCCGATATTCCGTCGTCACCTGTCCGCCGAATGCGCCTTCGGCGTGCCTTTTGATAACGGTGGTGCCGAAACCCTTTCGGGTCGGCTCCATGGCAGGGGGGCCTCCGGTTTCTGTCCAGACGAGACGGATCATCTGCCGCCCGTCTTTTTCGAAAGCCGTCCAGCCGACGTTGATCTTCCCCGCCGCAACTGACAGCGCCCCATATTTGATGGAGTTTGTCGTCAGCTCATGTACCACGAGGCCAAAATTCTGCGCCGCTTCCGGCGAAAGCATGAAATCGTCTCCCGAAAGCACGAAACGCTCCGATACGGTGCCGAAGACGTCGAGGTGTGTCTCGATCAGCTTGCGGATCGGCAGACCCTGCCACTGAACCTCGGCCAGTGCCCGGATCGACATTCCAAGACCGCGCAGTCGATGATCCACTTCTTTCTGGAATTCCGGAATGCTTTTGTTTTCGCGACCCAGCTGCCGGATCATGGCCTGAACCAGCGTCAGAATGTTCTTGGAGCGGTGAACCAGTTCGTGCAGCAGCAATTGCAGCCGTTCTTCCGACTGACTTCTGTCGAAGGAGGCGTTGGAGAGCGCAATGGCAACCTGGTTGGCCTCCTTGATCTTGGTGTCGACGGGCGCCACGATCTCGCCCTCACCGATGCGCTCGGCCATATGGGTCAGGTCGCGAATGGACATCCGCAATTGCCGGCCGACCAGATACGCGCCGCCGACGGCGATCAGCACCAGCATCAGGCTGCCGATCATCATTTGCCGCCAGGTATCCACCAGTGCCGCCTGGCTTGCGGCAAGCGGTCCCCACATCACGATCTTCCATTGCCAGCCGGGCAATTGGGCGTAAGCGTAAAGATTGCCTTTGCCGTCGAAAAAATTGCCGCTGAAGGCCTGCATTTCCGAAAGAACGGCGGGGGTGACGAAGGGTTTGCCCACCTCCGCCTCACCCTGCGAACTGGAAACGACGACGCGACTTGTACCGTCGATGATGGCGACCACCCAGTTGCGCGGCAGGTTTTCGGTGGGGATGAGCCGGCTGAGGTCGCTGGCATTCTGCGTCAGGATCAGGGCGTCTCCGGCCGAACCCAGTTCCGGGTTGAGCGGCATGGTGACGTTGAATACCCATTCCTTGCTGGTCGCGCCGAAAAACATGTCCGAGACGGTGATGCGGCGGGATTCGATCGCCTTGGCGAGATTGGCCTCCGCCGGCACTTTGCCCAGGGGCTGGCCATAGGGCACGCGGGTATTGAGGCGCTGCTGGCCGTCCTTGGTGGCGAGAATGGCGAAAAGCCCTTCCCGCTTCAGACTTTCGGCGACACGTCCCTGAAAGGCGGAAAGATTGCCGCTTTCAAGCTCGGGGAATTGCGACAGCAGATTGAGGGAGGTGGCGATTTCCTGCAGGCGGCGATCGATATTGCGGCTGACGACCCGCGCATCCTCGATCGTCTCGCGTTGCAGGTCATCGCGTTTTTCCGCTTCGAGACGCAGCATCAGATAGCCGCCGAAAAGAATAAGCGGCAGGGTAATGACGGTTGCCATCACCACCAGATAGGTGCCGATGGATGCTGTCGGGAAAAAATTCGCGCTGCGTCGACGCAAAGCGGAGATCACGTCTTTCATTTTTTTGCCGGGTTGAGGCATACAAAAACTCCGGCAGTTACTGCATTGTTACGTCAGGGATAATAGCGTGCCAGCCCCCTTTAGCAATGCCTGATTTTTACCCCCGGTTGTCGCGACACGCCACAATTGCATCGGCATGATTGAAAAAATCGGAACTATTTCAACGATCAACCCGTTTGCAAGACGAACCGGTCATGGAGCGGAAACGAAATTCATTCACCGCCCGGCCAGTTGAGAACGATGAAAGGAAGGTACGAAAATGGCAAAGAAACTGAACATACTCGTCACCGCCGCCCTGATGGGCACGACGGCTTTCGCGCCGCTTGCCATCGCTCAGGGCACCACTCAGCCCGCACCTGCAAATCCGAGCGCACAGACCGAGCCGGCAACGCCCCCGGCCACCCCGATGGCGCCGGCGGCCCCGACGGCGAATGACAGCGCGGCAGCAACGACGGGCGGCGCCTACATCACCGAGCAGGGTGAAACGCAGATCAGCGCCATTGATTATATCGGCAAATCGGTCTACACCGCCGCTGATGAAAGCATCGGTAACGTCACCAACCTCATCATGGAAGAAGATGGCGGTCTTGTCGCAGCCGTGATCGGCGTCGGCGGCTTCCTCGGCATCGGCGCCAAGGATGTAGCTGTTCCCATGGACAAGGTGACAATGACGCGGAACGCGCAGGACGGGACAATCCGTCTGACGACGACGGAGACGGCGGAAACGCTGAAGGCGGCTCCGGAATTCAAGACGCTGGAGCAGAAGACCAGTGAAAAGAATGCCGCGACACCTGCTGCTCCGGACAGCACGACCACTTCAGCTACAAAGCCTTAATCCCATACCTGGGAGGCAGGAGCGAGACTGGCTGACACCAGCCGTCTCGCGAGAGGCACCGGCCAAAAGGCCGGTGTCTTTTTTGTGCTGTTTACGCCTGCAGGTGTTCAGTCCCCGGCGTTGCGCGAGGAATGCCAGGCCCAGGCGGATTTGATGATGTCGGCCAGCGAATAACGCGGTTCCCAGCCGAGAACCGCCTTTGCCTTGTCATTATTGGCGACAAGGGTTGTGGAATCGCCATCGCGGCGGTCTGTATATTCCACGGGGAAGGGGCGGCCGGACACTTCCGAAATCGCCGCCAGCAATTCCTTCACCGTCGTGCCGGTGCCGGTGCCGAGGTTCAGTTCAACCGTTTCACCGCCTGCCAGCAGATAATCCACTGCCCGCACATGGGCGTCGGCGAGATCGAGAATGTGGATATAGTCACGCACGCAGGTGCCGTCACGGGTGTCGTAATCCGTGCCGAACACCTTGAACCCCTGACGCCGTCCAAGTGCCGCCTCGATGGCAAGCGGGATCGCATGGGTTTCCGGCTTGTGCCACTCACCGATACGGCCTTCGAAATCCGCGCCGGCAGCATTGAAATATCGCAGCATCACCGAGCGCAGCCCCTTGTAAGTGCTGTAATCCTTCAATGCCTGCTCGACCACCCATTTGGTGCGGCCATAGGGGTTGATCGGCGCCTGACGGTGCGTTTCGTCGATCGGCACCTGTTCCGGCAATCCATAAGTGGCGCAAGTCGACGAAAAGACGAAGGTCGTGACACCCGCATCGATGGCGGCGGAGAGAAGGTTGAGCGAGCCGATGACGTTGTTGTCGTAAAAGGCGACCGGTTGCTTCACCGATTCGCCGACCTCGATCAGCGCGGCAAAATGCAGGACGGCTTCCGGCTGGTGTTTGGCAAAGACTTCGTCAAGCCGCGCCCGGTCGCGAATATCGCCCTGCTCGAAAGGTCCCCAGCGGACGAATTCCTCATGTCCATTGGACAGATTGTCGAAAACGACCGGTTCATATCCTCTTTCGGAGAGAAGGAGGCAGGTGTGCGAACCGATATAGCCGGCACCGCCGACGACAAGGACTTTCTTCTTCATCAATCGCCTTTCAGAAAAATACGAGGACGCGCCGAGACTGTATGTCACTTTGTTCAAATAAGGGCGGCGTGGCGGCAGGCGCCAGCAACCAGTCTATCCATCGCGGGTAACATAAAAAAAACTGCGCATCCATCATCTGGATGCGCAGCCTGCATGAGAGTTTTAATAAGTATCGAAAACACGCCCGGAGGCGTGTTTATTTCTTTTTCCTCGTATTCGCCCGTGTCGCCAGAAAACCGGCGGCCATGGCGACAGCAAGCGTTGCATAGGGCCGCGCCTGGATGGCCAGCGTCAGCAGCGATTGCAAGGCGAGGGGTGCTGCGGTCAAGGGTGCCGCCGTCAAAGGTGCGACTGGCCGTGCGGCATAGGCTCTTGGGCGTTTGACGATCGCCAGCGCCACCAGCATGATGACGCCGAGCAGAAACGCCGTGCCGGCGACCACAAGCGCGGCAGGACCGGCGCCGACATGCCGGGCAAGATAGATCGACCCCGCAACCACAGCGGCGACGAAGGCGATCAGGAAAAAGACACCGGTCAGCACCCACAGGATGATGGTGGCGCGCAGACGCCGCGTCACGACGCGTCCTTCGCGCTGGGTGTCTCCCAGATAGACCAGCAATGCCTCAAGCATGATGCGGCCTTATCGACGTGTGAGAAGAGCGAGCACGAAGCCGACGCCGACGGCGATGCCGAGGGACTGGAGCGGATTTTTCTGGACCTGATCCGTCAGATTGTCGTTCAGCGAAGAAATTTCGTTGCGAACGCTGTCGGCCATCTCGCCGGAGGCGGTCAGCGCATCGTCGGCAACGCGGGCGGCCTGCGCCTTCAGCTCATGCGAGGCGCCAACGCCTAGCGCCTTAACGCTCTTGGCAAGATTTGCGAGATCTTCGCGAAGCTGGGCAAGCTGTGCCGCCACGTCGGCTGCATCACCGCTTTCGAGGGATTGCTGGATCTTGTCATTAACGCTGCTACGCACGCTTGCCATAGGTGAAGTCCTTCCTGGAACATCGTTGATGGAAATTGCGGCGGGCCAAACCGACCGCCGCTGCAGGTGCATTCTGTCGCTCAAGACCATTCGTTCCGGCGACCGAAACACCTGCCTGTCCGCCATTCAAACGCGCCGATGCATGCTTGGTTCCGCGCCTCCGATGTTTTCTTCATGCAGATTTAGGGGCGGGGGCAAATTTCCGGGAATTCGGTGCCGAACATTTGTTTTCCTGTCACAAGCATCATATAAGGCCCATCATCGAGACGTACCTTGACTTCAATCAATCTGTGAAACGACATGCTTCAGACGCCTTATTACCTCATCGACAAGACAAAACTTCTTCGCAACATGGAGAAGATTGCCTATGTGCGGGAAAAATCCGGCGCCAAGGCGCTCCTGGCGCTGAAGTGCTTCGCCACATGGTCGGTGTTCGATTTCATGTCGCAATATATGGACGGCACGACCTCGTCTTCGCTTTACGAAGTCCGTCTCGGCCGTGAGAAATTCGGCGGTGAAACGCACGCCTATTCCGTCGCCTATGCCGATTATGAAATCGACGAAGTGATCTCGAACGCGGACAAGATCATCTTCAATTCCATCGGCCAGCTGGAACGGTTCGCAGAGAAAGCCTCGGGCATCACCCGGGGTCTGCGCCTCAATCCGCAGGTCAGCTCCTCTAGCTTCGATCTTGCCGATCCCGCGCGTCCCTTCAGCCGTCTTGGCGAATGGGATGTCGCCAAGGTCGACAAGGTCATGGACCGTATTTCCGGTTTCATGATCCACAATAATTGCGAAAACGGCGATTTTTCGCTGTTCGATCGCATGCTGACGCAGATCGAAGAGAAATTCGGGTCGCTCCTGTCGCGCGCGGAATGGGTGAGCCTTGGCGGCGGCATTCATTTTACCGGCGACAATTACCCGCTCGACCAGTTCTGCGACCGTCTCCGGGAGTTCTCGGAAAAATACGGCGTGCAGGTCTATCTGGAGCCGGGCGAAGCCTCGATCACCAAGAGCACGACGCTGGAAGTGACGGTTCTCGATACGCTTTTCAATGGCAAGAACCTCGCCATCGTCGATAGCTCCATCGAAGCGCACATGCTCGACCTCCTGATCTATCGGGAAACCGCCAAGGTTTCTCCGAACGAGGGCGAACATCCCTACATGGTCTGCGGCAAGTCCTGCCTTGCGGGCGATATTTTCGGTGACTTCCGGTTCGACAAGGAGTTGAAGGTCGGCGACCGCATCTCCTTCCAGGATGCGGCCGGTTACACCATGGTCAAGAAGAACTGGTTCAACGGCGTGAAGATGCCGACCATCGCCATCAAGGAACTCGACGGCACCGTCCGCGCCGTTCGCGAATTCGACTTTGCCGATTTCGAGCAAAGCCTGTCTTAAACCCCTGTTTTAACATGAAACGAAGCTCATCCCTGCGGGGAAAAGGAGGCATCACCTGAAATGAAGAAGAACGTTCTGATCATCGGCGCCGGTGGCGTAGCACAGGTCGTGGCGCATAAATGCGCCCAGAACAGCGATGTATTGGGAGACATTCATATTGCGTCACGGACTTTGGAAAAGTGCCGCAAGATTGTCGAGTCCGTACGCGAAAAGAAGAGCCTCAAGACAGATGTGAAACTTGAGGCCCATGCGCTTGACGCTATGGATATCGAGGCGACGAAAGCCTTGATTAAACAGACCGGTGTTGAAATCGTCATCAATGTCGGTTCGGCTTTCGTCAACATGTCCGTTCTTCAGGCCTGCATGGATACAGGCGTTGCCTATATGGACACGGCGATCCACGAGGATCCGACCAAGATTTGCGAGGCGCCGCCGTGGTACGGAAACTACGAGTGGAAGCGTGCCGCGGAATGCAAGGAAAAGGGCGTGACCGCCATTCTCGGCGTCGGTTTCGACCCCGGCGTGGTCAATGCCTATGCCCGCCTTGCCAAGGATGAATATTTCGACAAGGTCACCTCGGTCGATATCGTCGACATCAATGCCGGCAGCCATGGCCGCTGGTTCTCGACCAACTTCGATCCGGAAATCAACTTCCGTGAATTCACCGGTGTCGTCTATTCCTGGCAGAATGGCGAGTGGCAGACGAACCAGATGTTCGAAGTCGGCCAGGAGTTTGATCTGCCTGTCGTCGGCAAGCAGAAGGCCTATATGACCGGCCATGACGAGGTCCATTCGCTGTCCCGGAACATGGACGGCGCCGATGTGCGCTTCTGGATGGGCTTCGGCGATCACTACATCAACGTCTTCACCGTGCTGAAGAACCTCGGCCTGCTGTCGGAGAAGCCGGTCAAGACGGCTGAAGGCCTTGAAGTCGTGCCGCTGAAGCTGGTCAAGGCCGTGCTGCCTGATCCGTCTTCGCTGGCGCCCGATTATGTCGGCAAGACCTGCATCGGCGATATCGTCAAGGGCACCAAGGACGGCAAGGAACGCGAAGTCTTCATCTACAACGTGGCTGACCATAAGGAAGCCTATGAGGAAGTCGGTTCGCAGGGCATTTCCTACACCGCCGGCGTTCCGCCGGTCGCCGCCGCCATGCTGATTGCGACAGGCGAATGGGACGTGAAGCAGATGGCCAATGTGGAAGAACTGCCGCCGAAGCCGTTCCTCAACCTTCTGAACAAGATCGGCCTGCCGAACCGCATCAAGGACGAAAACGGCGACCGCGCGCTGACGTTCTGATTGATGATCTTCCGATCTGTCGAGACAATAAAGCCCCGCAAAAGCGGGGCTTTTTTAATGGCGACCTCAACTTTTGGTGAGCTGCCTTATGAAGAGATGCAGCGTTTTATGCATTGCCTCCGAAGGCGGTTCTGCACCATGCCATTCCGGAAAATGCCCATCGATTGCCATCCGGGCAAGGCCATAGACCAGTGCGCGAGCGCCCAGTACGAGCTGGTTGAGGTCGAGGCTTGGGGATAGCTGGCCGTTTTCGCGCGCCTGCGTCAGCAAACTGATCATCAGACGCCGGATGGCGTCATTCTGCTCACGCAAAATATCGGAAGAACTGAAGTCGATCAGCGTTCGAGAACTTATGACCTCGAAATGCGTCGGGTTGGCCAGCGCCCAGCGTAAATAACCGTGGCCAATGGCCTCAAAGATGACAAGCGGGGCCTCATCGCCGGCCTGTGCTCTCGCGGTTTCGACGGATTCGGTCAGCCGGTTCATGGCCTGCTCCGCGACAGCCGTCATCAGTGCCGTTTTTGAACGGAAATGCCTGAATGGTGCTCCGGGGGAGACGCCCGCGCGTTTGGCCGCCTCGCGCACGGAGACGTTTTCAGCGCCCCGCTCCTCGATGATGGCGATCGTCGCCGCGACAAGTTCATCGACAAGATTTCCGTGGTGGTAGGGCCTGTCTGGCCCCGTCTTTTTATCCTGGCGTTTTTCCATGGGTCTTTGGTTAGCACCGAACCCAGATGTAATCACTGTTTATTTTCTTGCGTCGGAGTGAATCTTATGTAAGCATCGATTACATTGAGCCATGGAGATTTCAATGCTGCATTTGTTTTTAAGAATCACTCTCGTATTTTCATTCCTTCCGATCGCCGCCGCCCAGGGCGAGGAAAGCCCGAAGCTGGAAATCGTCTGGCCGAAGGCCGGCGATGTCATCGAATTGGGCAATGATCCGGAAGGCGCGATCGGCGTCATCGTGAAAAGCACCTTCAAACTGCTCCCCGGCGGGCAGTGCGGAGGAAACGGCCAATGCGGCCATGTGCACATGAAAATCGACCCTTCGGGCGATACATGCAACATTCCCGGCCGCGCCTATAACAGCATGAACAGTGACTTCGGTGGCGATCTCATCAAGGCCCGTTTTGGACATTGCCCAAGCCCGACCGGGCGGCATGTCATCGGCATTCTGCTGGCCAATGATCACCATCAGCCCGTTCTGGTAGACGGCAAACCCGTGACGGCGCTTGTCGAAGTGACGACAAAAGACTGATCCCTGGGAACGGCGTCCATCCCGCAGGTTGGCACAATAAAAAAGGTCCCGTGCAAACGGGACCTTTGTCTTGAAAATTCTGAACGCGGGTGAGTCTTCAACCCTTTGTGGGCTTCGGCCCGCGCTTTTCGAAGGGCTTGTCTTTCTTGCCTTCGAATTTCGGCTTGTCGCCGAAGGCCTTTTTCTTTTTCCAGGGCTTGTCCTCAGCCTTGCGGTCATCACGCGGCGCGCTTGCATTGTCCGATTTGGTGAATTTGCGCTGGGCCTTGGCCGGGCGGGTGTCTTCGCGGACGTTGCCGGTCATTTCCGGCTTGCCTTCGAGCGCCTTAAGGCGAATGCCCTTCTCAAGCATCATGTCCTTGCCGATGGCGGAGGTGAAACGATCAACGGCATCGGCCGCCAGTTCCACGAAGGTCTCCGTCTGCTGCATGCGGATGGCGCCGATATCCTGACGGGTGATCTTGCCGAAACGGCAGAGCATGGGAATGAGCCAGCGCGGCTCGGCGCTCTGCTTGCGGCCGACGGACAGCGAAAACCATGCGCTGTCGGAAAAATCCGACCGTTCGCGGCGCGGCGCATTGTTTTCGACCGGTTCGAAACTGTCGCGACGCGGTTTGCGGGTATTGTCCAGCGCGACTTCCGTGATGTCCTCCGGAGCGGAGCGTCCGGCATGGTAAAGACGCACGAAGGCGGCGGCGACTTTCTCCGCACCGTGCTGCTCGAGCAGCTGGGTGACGAAATCGCGTTCGTCCTCGGCCACGGCCTCGGTCAGCGAAGGATCGGCAAGAAGGCGAGCGCCGTCGCGCTCGACGATTTCTTCAACGGACGGTGGGCGAACCCATGCCGCACTGACCTTGGCGCCTTCGAGAAGGCGTTCTGCCTTGCGGCGCTGGTTGATCGGCACCACGACGGCGCTGACGCCCTTCTGTCCGGCACGGCCGGTACGGCCTGAACGGTGGAGAAGCGTCTCCGAATTGGTCGGCAGGTCGGCGTGGATGACGAGTTCGAGACCCGGCAGGTCGATGCCGCGTGCGGCAACGTCGGTTGCCACGCAAACACGGGCGCGGCCGTCACGCATGGCCTGCAGCGCGTGGGTGCGCTCGTTCTGGGTGAGTTCACCGGAGAGCGCCACGACCGAAAAGCCGCGATTGTTCAAGCGGGCCGTCAGATGGTTGACGGCAGCGCGGGTGGAGCAGAACACGATGGCGTTGCGGGCTTCGTAAAAACGCAGCGCGTTGATGATGGCGTTCTCGCGGTCCGCACCCGTTACCAGCAGGGCGCGATATTCGATATCCACATGCTGCTTCTGTTCGGAAGCGGTGGCGATGCGCACGGCATTTTTCTGGTAGCTTTCTGCAAGCTTGGCGATGCTGCGCGGAACGGTGGCCGAGAACATCAGCGTGCGGCGGGTATCCGGCGATTCTTCCAGAATGAATTCCAGATCCTCGCGGAAACCGAGATCGAGCATTTCGTCGGCCTCATCAAGAACGACGGCGCGCAGCGACGACAGATCGAGCGCGCCGCGCTTGATGTGGTCACAGAGGCGGCCGGGTGTGCCGACGACAATATGCGCACCGCGCTCCAGCGCCCGGCGTTCGCTGCGGATATCCATGCCGCCGACGCAGGAGGCGATCGACACACCGGCGAATTCATAAAGCCATTCCAGCTCGCGCTTGACCTGCATGGCCAGTTCGCGGGTCGGTGCAATGGCAAGCGCCAGCGGTGCGGAAGCCTGACCGAAACGGGTGTTTTCCGAAAGCAGCGTGGTCGCAAGCGCGATGCCGAAGGCAACCGTCTTGCCGGAGCCGGTCTGCGCGGAAACCAGCGCGTCCTTGTCGGCGAGTTCCGGCGACAGCATTGCCTGCTGCACGGGGGTCAAGTCTTTGTAGCCGCGTTTTTCCAACGCCTGCGCGATCGCCGGGGCGATACCCTGGGTGTCTGTCATCTACCGTCTTTCGGATATGAAGCTGCCCGCATCCGCCCGAAACCAATAGGTCCTAATGTCTCCGGGGCAGCCGATACAGGCCATTTCGGCCATCTGGCCGGTTGCATTGCCGCGCTCATACTGCGAATGGGCCCGTTTGTACAGTGCACTGCGGTACGCTCTTTCACGGTTGGATATGCGGTCGCCTGCTCCGTACCCCCATCTTCTTTCTCTGGCGCCACTAAAAAAGGCGTACCGCATGGTTCATAAACGGCATTGCGTGCCCCCCGCCTTTTCGCTAAGAGACCCGCAACTTGAGGCTCTTTGTCAGGAAGAGCCGACTGGGTTTGTTCTTGTCCACACCCGGCAAACGGGCTGGCGGAAAAAAGGGATGGTACTGGTCAAGGCTATGGCTCGCATTGTCATGAAATTCGGCGGCACGTCCGTCGCGAACCTCGAACGCATTCACAATGTCGCAAGGCACGTGAAACGCGAAGTGGATGCCGGCCATGAAGTGGCTGTTGTCGTTTCCGCCATGTCCGGCAAAACCAACGAGTTGGTGGACTGGGTGCAGAACGCCGCGAAGGTGGCTGGCACCAATGCCGCTTCCTTTTACGATGCACGCGAATATGACGCGGTCGTCGCATCCGGAGAGCAGGTGACGTCTGGTCTTCTGGCGATCACGCTGCAGTCCATGGGCATCAATGCGCGCTCCTGGCAGGGCTGGCAGATTCCGATCCGCACCGACAATGCGCATGGCGCCGCCCGCATTCTCGAGATTGACGGTTCGGATATCGTCCACCGCATGGGCGAGGGCCAGGTTGCCGTGGTTGCCGGTTTCCAGGGTATCGGCCCTGATAACCGCATTGCGACGCTGGGTCGCGGCGGCTCGGACACATCAGCTGTTGCCATCGCTGCCGCCGTCAAGGCGGATCGTTGCGATATCTATACCGATGTCGATGGCGTTTACACCACCGATCCGCGCATCGAGCCGAAGGCTCGCCGCATGAAGAAGATCGCTTTCGAGGAAATGCTCGAAATGGCGTCTCTCGGCGCGAAGGTTCTGCAGGTTCGCTCGGTCGAGCTTGCCATGGTACACAAGGTGCGCACCTTCGTTCGCTCCAGTTTCGAGGATCCCGATGCGCCGGGCATGGGCGACCTCATCAACCCGCCCGGTACTTTGATTTGTGACGAGGATGAAATCGTGGAACAGGAAGTCGTAACCGGCATCGCCTATGCCAAGGATGAAGCACAGATCTCGCTGCGCCGCGTGGCCGACCGTCCGGGCGTCTCCGCTGCGATCTTCGGGCCGCTGGCGGAAGCGCATATCAATGTCGACATGATCGTGCAGAACATCTCCGAAGACGGTTCGCGCACCGACATGACCTTCACCGTTCCCTCAGGCGACGTTGCCAAGGCTCTGAAGGTTCTCGACGAGAACAAGGCCCAAATCGGCTTCGACGTCGCTCAGAACGAAACGGGTCTCGCCAAGGTGTCCGTCATCGGTATCGGCATGCGCAGCCATGCCGGCGTTGCAGCCAGTGCGTTCAAGGCACTTGCCGAGAAGAACATCAACATCAAGGCAATCACCACTTCCGAGATCAAGATTTCGATCCTGATTGACGGTGCCTATGCCGAACTTGCCGTTCGCACTTTGCATTCTGCCTACGGTCTCGATAAGGCTTGAACCCGAGACATCGGTTTCCGATGCTCCGATTTTTCGGAGTTGCGTTCTTCCGATGTGGCGTTTCATGAAAGCGTGTCCCTTGCGGGACGCGCTTCTCTCGCTATAAATTTTTAAATGACGTTTTGATTCTCGAATATTATGACATTCGGATCGGAAGCGTCGGGGAGCAAACGCGATGAGAGACCTTTCCGCAGGTCCGCGCGTCCTGCTCAAGCGGCTACGCGAAATGATGGCGGAGCACCTTGAGCCGCAGGACCGCCTGGATCAGATCGTTCGCCAGATTGCCAGCAACATGGTGGCGGAGGTTTGCTCGGTCTATGTGCTGCGCTCCGACAGCGTGCTGGAGCTTTACGCGACAGAAGGTCTCAACAAGGATGCCGTGCATCTTGCCCAGCTGAAAATGGGGCAGGGTCTTGTCGGCACGATCGCCGCTTCTGCCCAGCCTCTCAATCTTTCCGATGCGCAGGCGCATCCCGCTTTCCGCTATCTTCCTGAAACCGGTGAGGAAATTTATCATTCCTTCCTCGGCGTGCCGATTTTGCGTTCCGGTCGCACTCTTGGCGTTCTTGTGGTCCAGAACAAGGCCAGCCGAACATACCGGGAGGATGAAGTTGAAGCGCTCGAGACAACCGCGATGCTTATCGCTGAAATAGTGGCGAGCGGCGAGTTGAAGAAGATCACCCGCCCCGGTGTGGAGCTGGACCTGACCCGTGCCGTCTCCATCGATGGCGACGCTTACGGCGAAGGCATCGGTCTCGGCCATGTCGTGCTGCACGATCCCCGTATCGTCGTCACCAATCTCTTGAACGAGGATGCGGATACGGAAATCCGGCGTCTTGCCGATGCCATCGGATCGTTGCGCCTGTCGATCGACGACATGTTGCAGCGCCGCGACGTGCCGACCGAAGGGGAGCACCGCGAGGTGCTTGAGACTTACCGCATGTTCGCCCACGATCAGGGCTGGGTGCGGCGCATGGAAGAGGCGATTCGCAACGGCCTGACGGCGGAAGCCGCGGTCGAGAAAGTGCAGAGCGACACCAAGGCGCGCATGATGCGCCTGACCGACCCCTATCTGCGCGAGCGCATGCATGATTTCGACGATCTTGCCAACCGTTTGCTGCGCCAGTTGATCGGTTTCGGCGGGCGTGGACCGGAGCAGGATTTTCCGCTGGACGCGATCGTTCTGGCACGCGCCATGGGTGCCGCCGAACTCCTTGACTACCCGCGTGAGAAATTGCGCGGTCTCGTGCTCGAAGACGGCGCGGTGACGAGCCATGTCGTCATTGTGGCGCGCGCCATGGGTATTCCCATCATCGGGCAGGCAACCGGGATCGTAGCGCTTGCTGAAAATAACGACCCCATCATCATCGATGGTGATGACGGTCAGGTGCATCTGCGTCCGATGTCGGATCTGCAGCGCGCCTATGAGGAAAAAGTGCGTCTGCGCGCCAAGCGCCAGGAGCAGTTCCGCGCGCTTCGCAATGTCGAGCCGATCACCAAGGATGGCCAGAAGGTCAATCTCAAGATGAATGCGGGCCTGCTTGTGGACCTGCCTCAGCTTGAGGAGTCCGGCGCCGATGGCATCGGCCTGTTCCGCACCGAACTGCAGTTCATGATCGCCTCCAACATGCCCAAGGGCGAGGAGCAGGAGGCTTTTTACCGATCGGTTCTTCGACAAGCCAAGGGGAAAAGCGTTACCTTCCGCACGCTGGATATCGGCGGCGATAAAGTCGTTTCCTATATGCGCGGCCAGGAAGAGGAAAACCCGGCGCTGGGCTGGCGGGCGATCCGCCTGTCGCTCGACCGTCCGGGCCTGATGCGCACGCAGATGCGCGCGCTGCTGCGCGCCGCCTCGGGCGCGGAACTGCGCATGATGCTGCCGATGGTGACGGAAGTGTCAGAAATCCGCGCCGCACGCGATCTTCTCCAGAAGGAAGTGCAGCATCTCTCGAAGTTCAGCCATGCGCTGCCCAAAAAGCTGCAATTCGGCGCAATGCTGGAAGTGCCGTCCCTGATGTGGCAGCTCGATGAGCTGATGCAGGAGGTGGATTTCGTCTCCGTCGGTTCGAACGACCTGTTCCAGTTCTCGATGGCGGTCGATCGGGGTAATGCAAGAGTTTCGGATCGTTTCGACAATCTCGGCAAACCGTTCCTGCGCATTCTGCGCGATATCGTGCGCGCCGGTGAGAAGCACCATACCTCGGTCACGCTGTGCGGTGAAATGGCAAGTAAGCCGCTTTCCGCCATGGCTCTGATCGGTCTCGGCTTCCGTTCCGTTTCCATGTCGCCGACGGCGATCGGGCCGGTCAAGGCCATGCTGCTCGGGCTTGATGCCGCGCGCCTTGCCGATGAGCTGAACGCCGCGCTCGACGATCATAATTCGCTGGAAAGCGCGCGCGAGGTGTTGTTACGCTTTGCTGCGACGCATTCCATTCCCATTTAGAGCATTTCCAGGAAAAGTGGACCCCGGTTTTCCGACCGGAAATGCGTTAAAGCAAAAAGTTAGAGCATTTTCGCGTTTCGAAGAAAAGCGAAAGCGCTCTAAAAGACCTGTTTCATTATTGGAGTGACTGGTGGCGAAGCTTCCCGTCGAAAAAATGCGCGAGTTGGAAAGGCGTTTCGGCGAGATCGAAGCGCGTATGTCGGCCGGCCCTGCAGCGGATGTTTATGTGAAGCTGGCTTCGGAATATTCCGAACTTGAGCCGGTGGTGAAGAAAATCCGCGATTACGAGAAGGCTGTCTCCGAAGCCGCCGATCTCGAGGCGCTGCTTGCCGACAAGACGACCGACAAGGACATGCGCGATCTGGCGGAGATGGAGCTGCCGGAGGTCGAGAGCCGCATCAGCGAGCTTGAGAAGGACATGCAGGTCCTGCTGCTTCCGAAGGATGCCGCAGACGAGAAAAGCGCGATCCTTGAAATCCGTGCCGGCACAGGCGGGTCAGAGGCCGCGCTTTTCGCCGGCGACCTGTTCCGCATGTATGAGCGCTTCGCATCAACCAAAGGCTGGAAAGTCGAAGTTCTTTCCGCCAGCGAAGGCGAAGCGGGCGGTTACAAGGAAATCATCGCCACCATCAGCGGGCGAGGGGTCTTTTCCAAGCTGAAATTCGAATCCGGTGTGCACCGGGTGCAGCGTGTGCCGGAAACGGAAGCGAGCGGCCGCATCCATACCTCCGCCGCCACCGTTGCCGTTCTGCCGGAAGCGGAAGATATCGACATTGAAATCCGCCCGGAAGACATCCGCATCGATACGATGCGTGCTTCGGGCGCGGGCGGCCAGCACGTCAACACCACCGACTCCGCCGTTCGTATCACCCATCTTCCCACGGGGTTGATCGTTACCAGTTCGGAGAAATCACAGCATCAGAACCGCGCAAAAGCCATGCAGGTTCTGCGCTCGCGTCTTTACGACATCGAGCGCCAGAAAGTGGATAGTGAGCGATCGGCTGACCGCAAGAGCCAGGTGGGTTCCGGCGACCGGTCCGAGCGTATTCGCACCTATAATTTTCCGCAGGGGCGCGTCACCGATCACCGCATCAATCTGACGCTCTACAAGCTTGACCGAATGATCGAAGGCGAGATCGACGAGCTTCTCGATGCGCTGATCGCCGATTATCAGGCCGGTCAGCTTGCCCAGCTTGGCGAACAACAGTTGTGAGCGGCGGCGCTGGCGCAACGGTTTCGAGCGAGCTTGCCGCAACTCGCAAACGGCTGCAGGCAGCGGGCGTCGCCGATCCACTTCTCGATGCACGCCTGTTGATTGCAGATGTCACCGGTTTTTCACTGACCGATTTCGTGATGAAACCTCAGCATCCAGTTACGGCGGAAGAAAGCGACCGCATTGCCGCCATGATCGAAAGGCGGGTTGGGGGAGAACCGGTCCATCGCATCCTCGGCCATCGGGAGTTCCATGGCCTCGATCTTCTTCTGTCAAAGGAAACGCTCGAACCCCGTCCGGATACGGAAGTTCTCGTCGACACGCTGCTGCCGGCTTTGAAGAAAGCTGTCGCCGATAAGGGCAGTGCGCGCATTCTGGATCTGGGCACGGGCACGGGCGCGATCTGTCTGGCACTTCTGAAGGAATGCCCACAGGCGTCGGGTATCGGCAGCGATATCTCAACCGATGCACTGGAGACGGCCGCCAAGAATGCGGCTCGCAACGATCTTGGTTCGCGTTTCGAAACCTTGCGCAGTAACTGGTTTGAAAAAATCTCTGGCAGCTTTGACATAATTGTGTCGAATCCGCCTTATATAAGAAGTGATATCGTCGCAACGCTCGACCAAGAGGTTCGTAACCACGATCCGATGGCGGCGCTGGACGGAGGTCAGGACGGCCTTGCACCGTACCGCCTTATTGCTGCCGATGCAGGCCGCTTTCTTGTGGAAAACGGGATTGTCGGTGTGGAGATCGGTTTCGATCAAAGGCTTGATGTTTCCGCTATATTTGCTTCCAACGGCTTCTCTCTTCTCGACGCCGTGAAGGATTATGGTGGCAACGACAGAGTTTTGACCTTCCGGAGATAGTTGTTCGCGATATGTCTGCGGATTTTTTGCAAGGATATTTTGCACAGCAAAAGAAAAGGCTTGGATTTCCGCATGAAGCGGGATAGTTTGCGGCCACATGCCGGGTGGCTGAGGACGAACGCAGATTCGTCAGGGTATGGGTCAGTCCCGAAGCGGGTTCTTTGAGAGCCCTGAAAGGCTGGGCGTTTCCGGCATGTGAATCAGTAAACTTTGTTCGCAGGCGGCGTGGTGCAGCATTTGCGCGACCGGTCGTCATACGCGAGGTCTTGTCTGGGGTTATCTTCGGCAGGGCGCGTGATGGAGCAATTTCAGGAAAAATTTCCAACGGTTTTCCGTCCGGAATTGCATGAAAATAACCAGATTGTCAGCAAAACAGAATTCAGGTGAGCAATTGATGAGGCCAGGACAGCAAAACAAGCGCGGCCGGGGGCGTGGAAGCAACAACAACAATAACAATGGTGGCGGTGGTAACAATAACTTCAACCGCAAGGGTGGAAACCCGCTCACCAGGACTTATGACAGCTCCGGCCCCGATGTAAAAATCCGTGGCACAGCCCAGCACATAGCGGAAAAATACGCTGCCCTTGCGCGGGACGCTCAGAGTTCTGGCGACCGCGTGATCGCGGAAAACTATCTGCAGCACGCTGAACACTACAATCGCATCATCGCCACGGCTCAGGCCCAGATGCAGGAACGTTTCCAGCGCGACGACCGTGGTGAATACAATGCCGCGGATGGCGACGAGATGGATGGAAACGATGGCGACGACGGCGTCGTTGCATCGCAGCAGCATTCCGAACAGTCTGAACGCGCGCAGCAGCCCGAACGCCAGGAGCGGTCAGAACCGCGCCAGGAGCGCCGCGAACGTCCGGACCGCCGTGAACGGCAGGAGCGCCAGCCCCGTCAGCCGCAGGCTTCAGGCGATCAGCAGCCGCCGGTTTACGATGCCAGCCAGGCCCCTCAGCCGGTCATCGAAGGCACGCCAATGGAAGTAGCCGTCGAGGAAGAGCAGCAGCAGGCGGAGACCCCAGCGAGCGAGCGTGCACCGAAGACCCGCCGCGCCACAACCCCGCGCCCGCGTCGTCCGCGCCGCGCCGCAACGGCGGAAGGTGCTGAAGGCGAAGATGCGCCGGCCGGCGAAGAAGCAACACCTGCGACACTTGAAAACGCTGCCGAATAAGCAGGGTTCAAAAAATACGCGATTGAAAAACTCCGGCTTGCCGGAGTTTTTTCGTTTCCGGGGATCACACATATGGGTCGGATCGCGGCCAGCCAAGGCAATTGCCGAGAACAGATGTGACACCTGTCAAATCCGGTGAAAATTTCCCGAACGATGGTTTTCCTCCCCTTTAAACCGATGAAATTGCCTCCCATATTCGTGCAGGAAGGCTGGGTGCCGCGTTCAGCAGCAATCATCCTTCGAGAGGCGGCGATCGTGAAATCCTTTAAAACGCGACTGTCGTAGCGGGGCTTGCCTTTGAGGGAGCCTCAACCCAAACATCCGGGACCGTGCCGAAAGCGGGCGGGCCGGTAAATGGAGGTTCGACTATGAATATTGAAAAATACTCCGAACGAGTTCGCGGTTTTCTGCAATCGGCGCAGACCTTTGCACTTGCGGAAAATCACCAGCAGTTTTCTGCCGAACACGTTCTGAAAGTTTTGCTCGATGACGAGCAGGGCATGGCAGCATCGTTGATCGAGCGGGCTGGCGGCGACGCCAAGGAAGCGCGTCTTGCCAATGACGCGGCGCTGGCGAAATTACCAAAGGTTTCCGGCGGCAATGGCGGCCTTTCTCTGACCGCTCCGCTTGCGAAGGTATTTTCGACCGCGGAAGACCTCGCCAAGAAGGCGGGCGACAGTTTCGTGACCGTCGAGCGTCTTTTGCAGGCGCTTGCGATCGAAACCTCCGCCTCAACCTCGGCTTCTCTGAAGAAGGCGGGCGCAACGGCGCAGGCTCTCAATCAGGTCATCAACGACATCCGCAAGGGTCGCACGGCTGACAGCGCCAATGCCGAACAGGGCTTTGACGCGCTGAAGAAATACGCGCGCGATCTGACGGAAGAAGCCCGCGAGGGTAAACTCGACCCGGTCATCGGCCGTGACGACGAAATCCGCCGTACCATTCAGGTGCTGTCACGCCGCACCAAGAACAATCCCGTGCTGATCGGTGAACCGGGCGTCGGTAAAACGGCGATTGCGGAAGGGCTTGCGCTGCGCATCGTCAATGGCGATGTGCCCGAAAGCCTGAAGGACAAGAAGCTGATGGCGCTCGATATGGGCGCGCTGATCGCCGGCGCGAAATATCGCGGTGAGTTCGAGGAGCGCCTGAAGGCGGTTCTGAACGAGGTGCAGGCCGAAAATGGCGGCATCGTCCTGTTCATCGACGAGATGCACACGCTGGTTGGTGCCGGCAAGGCCGATGGCGCGATGGATGCCTCCAACCTCCTGAAGCCTGCTCTTGCCCGAGGCGAGCTGCACTGCGTTGGCGCCACCACGCTTGATGAATATCGCAAGCACGTGGAAAAGGATCCGGCCCTTGCCCGCCGTTTCCAGCCGGTGCTGGTGGATGAGCCGACCGTGGAGGACACGATCTCTATCCTGCGCGGCCTGAAGGAAAAATACGAACAGCATCACAAGGTCCGCATCTCGGATTCGGCTCTGGTTGCGGCTGCAACGCTTTCCAACCGCTATATTACCGACCGCTTCCTGCCGGACAAGGCGATCGATCTGATGGACGAGGCCGCTTCGCGTCTTCGCATGCAGGTGGATTCCAAGCCCGAGGAGCTGGACGAACTGGATCGCCGGATCATTCAGCTCAAGATCGAGCGCGAAGCCTTAAAGCAGGAGACGGACCAGTCATCCGTCGATCGCCTGAAGAAACTCGAAGACGAACTGGCCGATACGGAAGAAAAGGCAGACGCTCTGACGGCCCGCTGGCAGGCGGAAAAGCAGAAGCTCGGCCATGCCGCAGACTTGAAGAAACGGCTGGACGAAGCCCGCAACGAACTGGCGATTGCCCAGCGCAACGGCCAGTTCCAGCGCGCTGGCGAATTGACCTACGGCATCATTCCGGGTCTTGAAAAGGAACTGGCTGCGGCGGAAGCACGCGACAGCAGCGGTGCCGCTTCGATGGTTCAGGAAGTGGTAACGGCGGACAATATCGCCCATGTCGTTTCCCGCTGGACGGGCATTCCGGTCGACAAGATGCTGGAAGGTCAGCGCGAGAAGCTGCTGCGCATGGAAGACGAACTTGCCAAGTCCGTTGTCGGGCAGGGTGAGGCCGTGCAGGCGGTTTCCAGGGCGGTTCGCCGCTCGCGCGCCGGCCTCCAGGACCCGAACCGGCCGATCGGCTCGTTCATCTTCCTCGGTCCGACCGGTGTGGGTAAGACCGAGCTCACCAAGTCGCTCGCACGCTTCCTGTTCGACGACGAAACTGCGATGGTTCGCCTCGACATGTCGGAATATATGGAGAAACACTCCGTTGCCCGGCTTATCGGTGCGCCTCCCGGCTATGTCGGCTACGAAGAGGGCGGCGCATTGACGGAAGCGGTTCGCCGCCGGCCCTATCAGGTCGTTCTGTTCGACGAGATCGAAAAAGCGCATCCGGATGTGTTCAACGTCCTCTTGCAGGTGCTGGATGATGGCCGCCTGACGGATGGCCAGGGCCGCACCGTCGATTTCAAGAACACCATCATCATCATGACCTCGAACCTCGGTTCGGAATTCATGACGCAGATGGGCGACAATGATGACGTGGATTCGGTTCGCGATCTGGTGATGGAGCGGGTCAGGTCGCATTTCCGGCCGGAATTCCTCAACCGTGTCGACGATATCATCCTGTTTCACCGGCTGGCGCGGGACGAGATGGGTGCGATCGTGGAAATCCAGCTCAAGCGCCTTGTCTCGCTTCTCGGCGATCGCAAGATTTCGCTGGAACTGGACGAGGATGCCCGCAGCTGGCTCGCGAATAAGGGTTACGACCCGGCTTATGGCGCGCGTCCGCTGAAGCGTGTCATCCAGAAGTCGGTTCAGGACAGGCTTGCCGAAATGATCCTCGGCGGTGAAATCCCGGATGGGTCGCGGGTCAAGGTCACGTCTGGCACCGACCGGCTGCTGTTCAAGGTCAAGCCCCCCAAGGGTGAAGCCGAAACCGAAACGGCCGATGCGGCATAAAACGAAAGGGCTCCGGAAACGGAGCCCTTTTCATTTGGCCGTTTTTTGAAACGCAGAGGTCCGGTGGATTACCGGCTCGCCACCTGATTGGACTTTTCCTCGATGTTGAGCAGATTGTCGATGCGCTTTCTCTCGTCGGAGAAACGCGCGAGCGCATCGCCAGAAAGCGACTTGCCGCCCGGCAGGCGCACTTTCATCGCGTCCACTTTCGTGCCGTTGACGATCAGTTCGTAGTGCAGATGCGCGCCGGTGGAAAGACCGGTCGATCCGACATAACCGATGACTTGGCCCTGCCTGACCTTGGAGCCTTCGGTGACACCCTTGGCGATGGCGCTCTGGTGGTTATAGGAAGAAACATAGCCGTTGGCGTGGCGGATCAGGGTCTGGTTGCCATAACCCGAGGCCCATCCGGCCTTCTCGACAGTGCCGTTGCCCGTCGCGATGATCGGCGTGCCGCGGGCGGCCGCCCAGTCGGTGCCGGTATGCATGCGGCTGAATTTTAAGACCGGGTGCCGGCGCATGCCGAAACCGGATGTCATGCGGCCGTTCGGAACGGGGTTACGCAACAGGAACTGCCGGATGCTTTTACCGTTCTCGTCGAAATAATCGACGCTGTTGTCTTCAGGGCTCTGGAACCGGTAAAAACGCGTCTCGTTGTCGCCGAACTTGGCGTTGACGTAAAGCAGTTCCGACTTGTCCGTCGCCTTGCCGTCCGCATCTTCCACGGAGAAGAAAGCTTCCAGCGTATCGGCAGGTTTCAGCTGCGCCTGAAAATCGACGCTGCTGGCCAGAAGCTTGATCAGCTGGGAAACCATGCTCTGGTTCATGCCATAGGCAAGAGCCGCCCGGTAGACGCCGTCATAGACGCTGGGCAGGTCGCGGCCGGCCGCCGGCGCCGGTGTGCTGTCGAAAGCGGTCGCCACCGCATCGAGCTTGGGCGGCTCGCTTGCCTTGATGAAATTCTTGCGGTCGTCAACGGCCATGGTAACCATGTGCCGGCCTTTGCGGTAAAGGCTGACGCGCACGATGTCGCTTTTTTCGTCTTCCTGGATAATGCCGACGCGCAACACATCGCCGCTTTCGACATTGTTCGACTGGAGTTGCGGCGACAGCAGCCCGGCGATTTCCGTCGATTGCGCCTTCGAATAGCCGGCGCCAAACAGGGCGGCTTCAATGGTCTCGGTCTGGCGGGCAGGGATCACGTCGTCGGCATATTCCTTGACGGGCACGGACGCAGATTGCGGAGTCGAAACCGACATGTTCTGTTCGACGACACGGGCCGCGAGCCCGGCGGTGATATCGACATCGCCTTCATCATTATCGAAACGGCGGGGGTCGATGTAATAGAGCGCGGCCAGCTGTTCGTTGCCATCCGTCAGGATCGAGCCGTTCGAGCGCACCGCTTCTTCAACTTCGTCGAAGCTTAGAGAGCCGGCAAAGGCATATTTGGAATGCTGAACGGGAAAGGCGACCGTCTTCAGGCTGACTTCGGATTCGACCTCGGAGCCATAGATCGTTCCCGTGCGGCTTGGCGCGGGTGCCGGGGCGTCCTTGTCGTCATTGCTTGCGAAGATATTCAAGGGATCGAAGGCGGGATAGTCGTCCTGCTTGGCGAAATTGGCCGCCAGCGGTATTTTGACATGGGAGAAGGGTACCTTGCGGACCACTTCCTTGTCGCCTTCATTGATGACGGTGGAGACTTCCATGATCGACCGGTCAGACGGCCGGGCTGCGATATTCGGCGCTACGAGACGTGTACCCCGGCGCGCGGCTTCCGCTGCATTGTTGCCCATATCCGCCTTGGCGAAGGCTTCGGCTGGAATGGCAAGCTGCTGGCGTCCGTCGAGCGCGGCAAACAGCGCCACACCCATCAATATGGAAGAGGTGATACCGGTGAGGAACGTGCCGGAAAGCCAGCGCAGGGAAATCTCGCGACGATCGGGTGCACGGCGCCCTTCCGCCAGAATTGGCGGTTCCGTGCCTAGAGACCGGATCACATTACGATCCGCAGTCATGCTAGCTGTGCCCCGTCGGTCATGCGCTCTCCAGAAACTTCAGGCGAAGGTGTGCAACTTTCAAAGCCGTGAGTCAAATCGATCGGCACACCGAAAGATATGTCGCAACAGCCTACATAAAGGGACGCGCGCACGCATGCCCGCATTAACGCTTCGTTGGCAAAGCAATTAGCGAGGAGTCGGGCTAAAACAAGGCGCAAGGCCCGTGACATTGTCTCTGGATGCATTCCACTGTTGAAAACCGGCGGTCCGGTAGTGGCTTTCGGGGCCGCTCATACACAAAAAACAAAACTATCGTTTAGAATCAATGGCATGTATGATTTTTTTAGAATTTGTATTTTGGTGTGTTGACTTGTTTGTGGGTGTTCTCTTATAAGTCCGCTCACTGAACGAGGGCGGCGGCGCTGCTGGCGACGAAGTCTTTCGTTCTC
>NZ_JAPAIX010000005.1:0-309925 GCF_025910175.1 Agrobacterium sp. BT-220-3 | reverse complement strand
CCACGCATGAACCTGGTGACCGGCGATTACGCCCGCAGCAAGGGCGCCACCACCGCCGGTGTGCGGCCCGAGCACCTGAAGCTGTCGAAGGACAGCGGCCTGTGGCAGGGCAAGGTCACGGTTGCCGAACATCTCGGATCGGATACCTTCCTGCACCTCGACGTCCAAGGCATCGGCCCGATTACCGCAAGGACCGATGGCGAGTTCGAATGCAGGCATGGAGATACCGTCTTCATCACGCCCGACGAGACCAAGATCCACAGGTTCGATGACAAGGGTATCGCAATATGACGGGGAGACTGGAAGGCAAATCCGCGCTGATAACAGGTTCGGCGCGCGGCATCGGCCGCGCCTTTGCCGAAGCCTATATACGCGAGGGGGCAACCGTCGCCATTGCCGATATCGATTTCGAACGCGCCAGCAAGACCGCCCGCGAGATCGGCGAAAATGCCTATGCCGTCGAACTTGACGTCACCAAGCAGCATTCCATCGAGACAGCCATTCGCACCGTGGAAGGCCAGACGGGTGGGCTCGATATCCTCATCAACAATGCCGCGCTGTTCGATCTGGCACCGATTGTCGAGATCAAACGCGAGAGCTACGAAAAACTGTTTTCGATCAACGTGTCCGGCACGCTGTTCATGATGCAGGCCGCCGCAAAAACAATGATTGCTCGGGGAAAAGGCGGCAAGATCATCAACATGGCAAGCCAGGCGGGCCGGCGCGGCGAGGCCTTGGTGGCGGTTTATTGCGCCACCAAGGCCGCCGTCATCAGCCTCACCCAATCGGCGGGGCTCGATCTCATCAGGCACGGCATCAACGTCAATGCGATTGCGCCGGGTGTGGTCGATGGCGAGCACTGGGACGGCGTGGATGCGCTGTTTGCGAAATATGAAAACCGCCCTGCTGGTGAAAAGAAGCGGCTGGTCGGGGAGGCCGTACCCTTCGGCCGCATGGGCCGTGCCGAAGACCTGACCGGCATGGCGATCTTCCTTGCCTCCGATGAGGCCGAATACATCGTCGCCCAGACCTATAATGTCGACGGCGGCAACTGGATGAGCTGAGTATCGGGCGTCTGCCGCCCGGCCTTGGCACGAACAACGTTTCCCCTTCGAGGATCGTGACATGACATGCAAACTCTCCCTCGCAACGCTTGATGAAGCCAGAAAAACGGCGGCGGTTCCGGCCTATTCCCGGGCCGATCTTTCCGCCGGCATCGTGCATTTCGGCGTCGGCAATTTCCACCGCGCCCATCAGGCGGTCTATCTGGATGACCTGTTCAACACGGGCGCGGACCATGACTTCGCTATCATCGGCGCGGGCGTTCTGCCCTCCGATGCAGTGATGCGTGAAAAGCTTGCCGCGCAGGATTTCCTGACGACGGTGGTGGAGCAGGACAATAACCGCACCGGTGCGCGCGTTACCGGGCCGATGATCGACATATTGCCGGTTGGTGACAGCAAGGCCATCATCGATAAGCTGGCAGACCCGAAAATCCGCATCGTTTCCATGACGATCACTGAAGGCGGGTATTTCATCGATGCCGCCGGTTCCTTCAACCCGCAGCATCCGGCCATTGCCGAGGATGGCAGAAACCCGGCTTCGCCGAAAACCGTGTTCGGCCTCATCGTCGCCGGGCTGAAGGCACGACGGGACAAAGGGCTGCAACCCTTCACCGTCATGTCCTGCGATAACATTCCGCATAATGGCAAGGTCACGAAAAATGCCGTGGTCGGCCTGGCGGCTCTCTCGGATCCGGCTTTCGCCAACTGGATCGGCGAAAACGTCGCTTTTCCGAATTCCATGGTCGACCGCATTACGCCCGCGACAGGCGAGCGCGAACGCAATATCGCCCGCGATGATTTCGGCATCGAGGACAATTGGCCGGTCTTCTGCGAAGAGTTCAAGCAATGGGTTATGGAGGATAATTTCCCTGCGGGTCGCCCGGCGCTGGAAAAGGCCGGCGTGCAGTTCGTGAAGGATGTCGCGCCCTATGAGCATATGAAAATCCGCATCCTCAATGGCGGCCATGCGGCAATCGCCTATCCGGCGGCTCTGCTCGATATTCATTTCGTGCATGAGGCCATGGAACACCCGCTGATCCGGGCGTTTCTGGCAAAGCTCGAAAAGGAAGAGATCATTCCGGTCATTCCGCCGGTTCCCGATACGAATCTTGCCGATTATTTCGGGTTGATCGAACGGCGTTTCCTCAATCCGAAAATCGGTGACACCATTCCGCGTCTGGCGCAGGATGGCTCCAACCGCCAGCCGAAGTTCATTCTGCCCTCCACCGCCGACCGTCTGGCGCGCGGCGAAGATATTGTCGGCCTGTCGCTGGTTTCGGCGCTCTGGTGCCGTTATTTCCAGGGCACCTCCGACAGCGGCAAGGAAATCGCCTTCAACGATGCGAGCGCCGAGCGGCTTCAGGCGGCGGCGATCAAGGCCAAGGACGATCCGATGGCCTTCCTCGCGCTTAGCGATATTTTCGGGGAGGTTGCCGAATCGGCGCTTTTCCGTAAACGCTTCGCTCACGCATTGGCGACGTTGTGGCAAGAAGGCACGGCGAAGACCTTGCAGCTTTATCTGGACGACAAGCTGGCTGAAAAGTGACCAAGAGATGCAAGACGGGACCGGACCTCTTCTGATTTTCGACTGCGACGGCGTTCTCGTCGACAGCGAACCGGTCTCCATCTCGGTTCTTCTCGACATGCTCTCCCATCTCGGCGTCGAGATGGGGGAGGAGGAAGCCTATAACCGCTTTCTCGGACGCAGCGTTGCCAGCATGACGACGACGCTGTTTGAGGATTACGGTGTCGAGACCGATATCGATTTTCTCGACCATATGCGCGCAACATTGTTCGAGCGTTTCCGTACCGAACTCAGGCCCATTGACGGCATTGCCGAAACGCTGGACAGGCTTGTGGGCCTGAAACGCTGCGTTGCCTCTTCCAGCCAGCCGGAGCGCATCCGTTATTCGCTGGGGCTGACCGGCCTGATCGACAAATTCGAACCGCATGTCTTCAGCGCCACCATGGTGAAGAACGGCAAGCCGGCACCCGATCTTTTCCTGCATGCCGCGCGTGAAATGGGCGCTGATCCGCGTCACTGCATCGTGATCGAGGACAGCCCGGCGGGCATTGCGGCGGCAAAGGCAGCCGGCATGGCGGTTTTTGCCTTTACCGGCGGCTCGCATGCGCGGTTTCCCGCATTCCGGGAAAAGATCGCGGGTCTCGGGGCCGATGCCACGTTTGACGCGATGCCGGATTTGGTCCAACTTGTCGACGGTTATGTGGGGAAGGGCGGTTTTGACAGCCGGGTGGCACGTGACGCAGGCTGAAGCAAACCTTGCCTGCCGCCGCCGGGACGTCGTTGCGCAAGGGATGGAATTGAAGTCTTGATGCGTCAGAATCTCGTGGCTGTCGATGTCGGTACGGCGAGCGCGCGCGCAGGGATTTTCGATCCGGCCGGCCGGCTTCTCGCCCGCTCCACCCATCCCATCCTGATGCAGAGGCCGCAGGAAAACCACGCCGAACATGATTCCACCGACATATGGAACGCAGTCTGCATCGCGGTCAGGGCAGCGCTTGCCGAGGCGGCTGTTTCGCGCGAAAGCATTGCCGCCATCGGGTTCGACGCCACCTGCTCGCTGGTTATCCGCGACGAAAAGGGAGGGCCGGTTTCGGTCTCCGTCACTGGCAAAGACAAGTTCGACACGATCGTCTGGCTTGACCACCGCGCGATCGCCGAGGCCGACCGGCTGACGGCATCCGGCCACCGGGTTTTGGATTTTGCCGGTAACAGCGTGTCGCCGGAAATGCAGATGCCGAAGCTGATGTGGCTGAAGAAGAATTTGCCGGCAAGCTGGGCCCGCATGTCTTTCGCCTTCGATCTGGCGGATTTCCTCACCTGGAAAGCGACCGGTTCGGCGAAGCGTTCAAATTGCACGCAGACGGCGAAGTGGAATTTCCTGGCGCAGGAAAATCCCGGCTGGCAGGCGGATTATCTCGAACTGGCCGGGCTTGGTGATCTGAAGGAACGGGCCGGGCTGCCCGACACCACGGTGATGCCGGGGGAAAGCATCGGTCCGTTGTCGCCTGAAGCGGCGGCAGAACTTGGTCTGGATACGGGTTGCCAGGTGGCGGCGGGCATGATCGATGCCTATGCGGGTGCGCTCGGCGCGCTTGGCGGATGCCTTTCGGGGGATGTGGGCCGGCATGTGGCGCTGATTGCCGGTACCTCAAGCTGCCTTGTCGCCATGTCCGAGCGGCAGATGCCCGGCCACAGCCTCTGGGGTCCCTATTGGCAGGCGATCCTGCCCGGCCATTGGCTGGTGGAAGGCGGGCAATCGGCCACCGGCGCGCTGCTCGATCATATCGTGCGCATGCATGCGGCGGGTGGTGAGCCGGATACGGCGCTGCATGCCCGGATCGTTGCGCGGGTGGCTGAGTTGCGCGCGCTCGAGGGCGAGGCCTTCGCTGATCGGCTGCATGTGCTGCCGGATTTCCACGGCAACCGCTCGCCGCTGGCTGATCCGCACGCCGTCGGCGTCATCAGCGGGCTGACGCTGGATACGTCTTTCGACAGTCTCTGCCGGCTTTACTGGCGCACCGCAGTGGCAATCGCGCTTGGCGCGCGCCATGTTCTCGATGCCATGGAGCGCTTCGGTTATGCGGTGGAAAGTCTGCATGTCACCGGAGGCCATGTGAAGAACCGGCTCCTGATGGAACTTTACGCTGATGTGACCGGCAAACGCATCGTGGTTCCCGCCACAGCCGATGCCGTTCTTCTCGGCACGGCAATGACGGCGGCCGCCGCCGGCGGCGTGCATGCGGATCTTGCGGCGGCGGGAGCCGCCATGTATCCGGGCAATGCGGAAATTTCCGGAAATCCAGCGCTTGCATCCCGCTATGAGCGAGATTATCGCCGGTTTCTTGCCATGTACCGCCATCGCCAGGAGTTGGAAAGCCTCTGATTTTGGCAAGAATGTTGGGCGATGGCGTCGCCGCATATTTCTTCTCCCCGCCGGGGAGACGAAATACGCGGTACCCGCTCGATCCATATGCCCGTAGGACGCAGATCAGATGCCCAGCGAGCGTTTCAGGCCTGTGAGGTTTTTCATGCGCGTCCTGCGCGTCTCGTCCGCGCCGGCAATCAGGCTGCAGAGCGTGAATTCCATCAGTGCGACGAGTTGCAGCAGGCCTTGGCCGCCATTCTGGGCGTGCGGCATGGCAAGATAGATATCGGCGCTTTCAGGTCCCCATTCATAGAAGCGGGTGGTGATCAAAAGGGTTCTGTAGCCGCTCTTGCGCGCCGTGGATGACAGGTTCTGCAGCGGTGACAGGCTGCCACCGCAATCCATGAGGATGAGAAGGGCTTTTGCCGGCTCAAAATCCCATAACGTCACATAAGCGGCGCTGTCGCTGCCGAGATAATGGACCTGCTTGCGGTATTCCAGCAATCGCCCGTGAAAGTGGCGTCCTGTCCCCATGCCTTCGGGAGATGTGGCCAGAAAAACGTCGGGCGTCGAGGCAATCTCGTTCATCGCCAGACGCCAGATCGGCTGTGAGGTCATGTCGAAAGCGGTCTGAATGGCCTGTATCTGCTGCGACAGAAGCTGCGAAAACGGATTGGACTGTTCGCTGCTTCCAGACGATGCGGGCTGTTCCTCACCAACCACTTCCTCCGCATGGCGCAGATCGGCACGGATATCGCTGAATTGCCGGTATCCGAGCGAACGCAGGAAGCGGCCCACCGTCATCGGGCTGAGGCCGAGCTTTGCAGCCAGTGTCTGCGCCGTTTCGAATGGCAGCTCGTCCAGATGCTCGATCAGATATTTGGCGATCTTGCGCTCGGAGGGTGTGCCAGCCTTCATGGCACGCGTGAGGTTCAACAGCAGCTTTTCCACCAACGCCTCATTCTTATGATTATTGAACGATGATGCATGCGCGCGCGCAAAACAGCGTGCGAACCGCGTTTTGACGGTGGGGGAAGCTTTTCCGGCCATGTCCTCCACCGGACCGGAATGCGAATTATAATAGATGTTTTATTATATTTTAGAGATATCTTTTATTCAAGGGAAATTCCATCTGCGGTTTAATTCCAAGCGGTTGGCGTCTTGCCGTGCTTCTTGTAGAGCCGAGGGCAAGCTCTTATCTCTCGCTCAGTCAGAAAGTTTCAACGCGGAAGCGTCAAGGGAGTTCCGAATGATATTCGATGCGGCAAGGCTGGCGTTTCAAAATCTCTTCGCCGCCGAGACCCGGTCTGTTTTCTGGAAGGTTCTGGGGCTGACGCTTCTGGTGCTGGCGGCGCTGTGGTTCGCCATCCGCTCCATCTTCATCTATTTCGCCCTGCCGTGGGTGGATACGCTGATCCCCGGCGTGCCAGATTGGGCGGGATGGCTGACGTTCGTTTTCGCCATTTTCGCCGGCATAGGACTGGCGCTGGCACTGGCGCTGCTGATTTCGCCGGTCACCGCCGTCATTGCCGGCCTGTTTCTCGACGATGTCGCCGAAGTGGTGGAAAAAAAGACCTATCCCGATGATCCGCCAGGCCAGGCGATGCCGATCGGCGAGGCGGTGCTTTCCTCGATCAAGTTCTTCGGCGTCGTTATTGCCGGCAACCTCATCGCGCTTTTGCTGCTGCTGGTGCCGGGCGTCAACCTCATCGCGTTTTTTCTGGTCAACGGCTATCTGCTGGGACGGGAATTCTTCGAATTCGCGGCGATGCGTTTCCGCTCGCCGGCAGAAGCGAGGCTGTTCCGCTCAAAACACCGCACCACCGTGTTTATGGCCGGGCTGGTGATCGCCGCATTTCTTGCCGTCCCGTTCCTGAACCTTCTGACACCGCTTTTCGCCGCCTCGATGATGGTGCATCTGCACAAGGCCGTCAGCCGGCGTGATCCTTCATTGGCCGCTGGCCGCACCGAACAGCTGCGCGGGTAATTCCACCAGCGGCGCCGGAATATCGAAGGTCTTTTCCGGCGACTTGCAGATATCGGCAATCACGCAGCGTTCGCATTCCGGCTTGCGCGCCTTGCAGCAATAACGCCCGTGCAGGATCAGCCAGTGATGGGCATGGAACAGATATTCTTCGGGAATGATGCGGACGAGCCGGTCTTCCACCTCGTCCGGGGTTTTCCCCGGCGCAAGACAGAGCCGGTTGGCGATGCGGAACACATGCGTATCCACGGCAAGCGTGGGCACGCCGAAGGCCATGGACATCACCACATTGGCCGTCTTGCGGCCGACGCCCGGCAGGGTGACCAGCTCCTCGCGGGTCCTCGGCACCTCGCCGCCGAAATTGTCGATCAGCATCTGCGACAGGGCAATGACGTTTTTGGCCTTGTTGCGGTAAAGCCCGATGGTCTTGATGTGGCCGATCAGCTGTTCTTCGCCGAGCGCCAGCATTTTTTCCGGCGTGTCGGCCACCTTGAACAGCGCCCGCGTCGCCCGGTTCACGCCCACATCGGTCGCCTGCGCGGAAAGCGCCACGGCCACCAGCAGGGTGAAGGGATTGGTATGTTCCAGCTCGCCTTTCGGCTCCGGCCGCTGGATGGAGAAACGTCGGAATATTTCGGTCAGTTCGTCCTTGGAATAGGCCGTCTTCACCCGAACCGGTTTGCGGGCGGATGTCGCATTTGACTTTTTCAAGGTTTGGGTGCTGGATCGTTTTTTGGCGACTGTCATGACCTATCTATAGCCAGCCCGCCTTGAGGAAATCAACGTGGATACGCTCAACGACCAGCCGATTTTCGCGGCGGAACTCGTTCCGCACCGTTCGCTTGGCAGAAGAGGTTTCCGGCTGCTTCTTGCCTTGTCCGGGCTCGCCTGCCTCCTTTATGGCGGTTTTTTCCTCGCCAGCGGCGCATGGCCCGTCGGCCTGTTTTTCGGGCTGGATTTTCTGCTGCTTTATGTCGCCTTCCGCGCCAATTACCGGGCCGCAAAGGCGCGGGAGGAGGTCTGCGTCTCGCGCACGAGCCTGTCGATCCGCAAGTTCTCGCCGGCAGGGCGCATGGTGGAGCATCGCTTCAATCCCTTCTGGGCGCGCTTCAGGGTTCAGCGGCACGACGAAATCGGCATTGTCTCCATGCATGTGACGGGCGAGGGGCGGGCGACCGATATCGGGTCGTTTCTCAATCCGGATGACCGGGAAAGTTTCGCCAAGGCGTTTGGCGGTGCGCTGGCGACTGCCAGGCGGCGGATGTGAACGGATCAGGAAGTGTCGACGCGCTCTGCCGCCCTCATCCCTGTGCTTGTCACAGGGATCCAGCCAGCCCAAGTCTTTGGGATGAAAGGACTCTTTCCGCCACGCGGACGCGCGTCGGCTGGATTCCTGTGACGAGCACAGGGATGAGGGGGTGGGGATATTCCGGCAGATAAAACATTTAGGTTGCGTATTGTGATGCAACGCAAGAAACGGGTGGAGACCGACGCGCTTTGGTGGTTTTCTGTGAAGCGTTAGGAGAAATGCGATGAACGCCAATATCATGCTGAATGAAGACATCACCCCCATCGGAACGGATTACGATACGGTGCGCGGGGTTATCGAGCTTTTGACGCTGGATTATCGCGAGCAGCCCTCCCTTGAAGCCATCGCCGCAGAGCTCGGCCAGTCGCCGACGCAATTGCAGAAGACCTTTACCCGCTGGGCCGGCCTTTCGCCCAAGGCTTTCCTGCAGGCCGTGACGCTCGATCACGCCAAAAGGCTGTTGCGCGAAGAGGATTTACCGCTGCTGGAAACCTCGATCGAGGTCGGCATGTCTGGCCCCGGACGCCTGCACGATCTGTTCGTCACCCATGAGGCCATGTCGCCCGGCGAATGGAAGGCCAAGGGCGGCGGGCTGACGATCCGTTACGGTTTCCACACCTCGCCCTTCGGGCTTGCGCTGGTCATGGTGACAGATCGCGGCCTTGCCGGCTGCGCCTTTGCCGATGCCGGTGAGGAAAGGGCCTGTTTCGAGGACATGGCCGGCCGCTGGCCGAATGCGGATTATGTCGAGGATCGCGAAGCGACGGCGCCCTATGCCGCGCGCATTTTCGATCCGTCCATGTGGTCGGCGGACAGGCCGCTGCGCGTCGTGCTGCTCGGCACGGATTTTCAGGTGCGGGTTTGGGAAAGCCTATTGAAAATCCCGATGGGCCGCGCCGTCACCTATTCGCATATCGCCTGCGATATCGGCCAGCCCACGGCTTCCCGCGCAGTCGGTGCGGCCGTCGGCGCCAACCCTGTTTCCTTCGTCGTTCCCTGCCACCGTGCTGTCGGTAAAAGCGGGGCGCTGACCGGTTATCACTGGGGCCTGACCCGCAAGCGGGCGATGCTCGGCTGGGAAACGGGGAAGGTGTGAGGCTGGTCTCCCTCATCCCTGTGTTTGTCACAGGGATCCAGCCAGCCCAAGTCCTTGGGCTGAAAAGACTCTTCCCGTTGCGCCGACGCGCGCCGGCTGGTTTCCTGTGACAAGCACAGGAATTAGGAAGAGACTGAACGCCTGACGAGGCCTAAACCAGCTCCATCAACGCCCTTGCCGCCGCCTCATCTGTAATCAGCGTATTACATCCGATACGTTTGATTGTGGCGCGGATGGCGACGGCGCGGTGGGCGCCGCCGGAGGCAAGGACGATATGCCTGGCCTTGCGCAGCGTGTCGAGATCGATCGCCATGGCGCGCTGATTGATCGGGTGATCGACGGAACGGCCTTCCGCGTCGATGAAGTTGAACATCGTGTCGCAGACACAGCCGGCGTCTATGAGTTCCTGAAGCGTCGCCTTCGAAATGAAGCCTTCCGACAGCGATGTCGAATGCGGCCCGATATCGCCGCAGGAGACAATGGCGAGATCAAGAGTTTCGGCCAGATCGTAAAGCGTCGCAAGTCCGCATTTTTCGATCAGCGCCCGTTTGGTCTCGACGGAATCCACCAGTAGCGGCGCGAGGAACATGTAACATTCCGCGCCGAGCGCGCTCGCCAGCCGCCAGGTGTAATCGAGCGGGTTGGTCTGGTGCACGGCGACGATGCCGCCGAGCAGTGAGACGACCTTGCAGTTTTCCCTGCGCGGCGGACGAAAGCTCGATAGCGATGCGGTCATGGTGCGGCCCCAGCCGACGCCGATGGTGGCGCCATTCGGCACCGCTTCGGAGAGAAATTGCCCGAGCGCCAGGCCCACGGCCTTGGCGGTGCCTTCAGCACTCGCCTTGCCGGGAGATGAGCCGGGGGAGGGAATGATCACCGCCTCATCCAGCCCATAAGCTGCCTCCAGCCGGCCGGCGAGCTCGACGAAATCCTCAATGCCTTCATTGATCCAGATCTGCACCTCGGAGCGCTTCATCGCCTCGTCGAGAAGACGGATGACGGTGGAGCGGCTGATGCCGAGTTTCTCGGCGACATCTTTCTGCGTCATGCCCTGATTATAATAGAGCCATGCGGCGCGCAGCCGCAGAGACGCCGCTTCCGAATAGGCCGTATGGGTTTCTCTTCTCAGTTTCGCCACGGTTTCCGCCATTCTTTATGGACGGCCGAGTATCGCAGGCGTGAAACTTATGTCAATTGCGATGCGCAAATGTCTTGACTTTTGGCCCTGTCGCTTGCGATAGTCGGAGCCGGACAGAACCGCGATTTCGGCCTTGGGCGCACCCATGGTGCGGGAACGAAAAGACGGCTTGGCAAGTTTTGAAGAGATCATGAAGGATCATTCGGTATGACGTCTAAACTCGAACAACTTCGCGCCATCACAACGGTTGTTGCCGATACCGGCGATATCGAGGCGGTTGCGCGCCTGAAGCCGGTGGATTGCACCACCAACCCCACCATCGTTCTGAAAGCTCTCGGCACGCCCGCTTTTGCGGATGCGGTGAAGGAAGCCGTCGCCTGGGGCAAGAAGCAGGGCGGCCAGTCCGACGCCGTCGTCGCTGCCGTTGCCGATCGTCTCGCCATTTCCGTGGGTGCGGCTCTCGCCGGCCTCGTTCCGGGCCGTGTGTCGACCGAAGTCGATGCGGACCTTTCCTTCGATACGCAGGCCTCCATCACCAAGGCGCGCCACATCATCGCCGCCTACAAGGAGCGCGGCATCGAGCGTGAACGCATCCTCATCAAGCTCGCTTCCACCTGGGAAGGCATCAAGGCTGCCGAGGTTCTCCAGTCCGAGGGCATCGACTGCAACCTGACGCTCCTGTTCTCGCAGGCACAGGCCATCGCCTGCGCCGAAGCCAAGGTCTTCCTCATCTCGCCTTTCGTCGGCCGTATCCTCGACTGGTACAAGAAGTCGACCGGCGAGACCTACACCGCCGAAACCGATCCGGGCGTTGTGTCGGTGCGCAGCATCTACAATTACTACAAGGCCAATGGCATCAGCACCGTCGTCATGGGCGCATCTTTCCGCAATGTCGGCGAGATCGAGGCGCTTGCCGGTTGCGATCGCCTGACGATCAGCCCGGCTCTCCTGGAAGAGCTGGACAAGGACACCGGTACGCTCGAGCGCAAGCTTTCGCCCGACAACGCCAAGCCGGAGGCGCTGCAGTCGCTTGACGAAAAGGCGTTCCGCTGGGCGATGAACGAAGACGCGATGGCAACCGAGAAGCTTTCGGAAGGCATCCGCCTGTTCGCAAAGGATCTGGTGACGCTGCGCGAAATGGTCCGCAAGGAACTGACGCTGGCTGCTGCTTAAAGGGCAAGAGCTTAGGCTTTCGGCAACCTTGCCGAACACGCGACGTCATCCTCGGGCTTGTCCCGAGGATGACGAAAAAGGGGAGGTCGCCTCCCTTGCCTTTAACGTCGGCGGAACATTTTACGTTCTCACCGCGTTTACACCACATAAATCTCCAGTCACTCAAAACGCGATCGGGCCCCTGCCGGTCGCGTTTTTTGTGTGTTTCAGTCGCTTCCGTTTCCCGTCGCCACTTCGGAAATGCGCTTTGCCGCATCGCGGATCAGCGCCTCGCAGGCCTCGCGCGTGGGCGCCTTGCCGCCAAGCGGGGTGATGTAGGGGCAGGTGATGACGGCAAGTGCTGTGCCGTCGAGCGTCAGCACCGGGGCGGAAATATTGCGCACGCCAGCGGTCTGAAGGCTGTCCATGGATTCAAAACCCTGTCGGCGCACCTCCGCCAGCCGCTCGGCAAGGCCTTCAGGCACTGTTTCGCCACCGCCCCGCACCTGCTCCGTGATCATGATCTCGCGTTGGGCGTCTGTCTGGAAGGCCAGAAGCACGTGGCCGGAACCGGTGTGGAACAGGCTCATCTGCGCCCCCACCCGCAGGGACATGGCCCAATAGGTGGAGGATTCCTGCTGGGCGATGACGACCACGCTGCCGCGGTCATAGACCGCCAGATGGCAGGCCTGCGCGGCGCTTGCGGAAAAATCGCGCATCACCGGTGCGGCAAAAGAAACGAGGCGGCGGATCGGTGCGTGGAAATGCGCCAGCCCGAACATCTTCAGCGTCAGCGAAAACCGGTCGCCCTCCAGCCGCTGCACGTAACCGCGGCGCACCAGCCGGTCCAGCATGCGGTAAAGTTCGTTCGGGCTTTTGCCGATCGCCTTGGCGATCTCGATCTGCGTCAGCCCGCCATCGGTGCGGGCCAGAAGCTCGAGAATATCAAGGCCCTTGTCGAGGGCAGGAGCGCGGTATCTTTCGCTGTCGTCGTCGGTCATCTGGCCTCGATGGTGTTTTGCATGGTTGCCGGGCGGATATGGCAACCTAAAAATATGGTTGCCCGATGCCCGCCATCCGCGCAAGTTTGCTTGACGCCATATGAATACCGCGTTTACATATGAATTGTCGATCCATATTTGAGATCATCGAAATTCAGCGGTCCGGTCCCCGATGGGCGGGCGCGCCATAGCGGGAGGCTATTCATGGTGCAGGATTTTAACGGTCGGACAGTGGTGATCACCGCCGCCGGCCAGGGTATCGGCCGGGCGACGGCGGAGCGGTTCATATCGCTCGGCGCGCGCGTCATTGCCACCGATATAAACGAACAGGCGCTTTCCACCCTGAAAGGTGCGGAAACGCGGGTTCTGAACGTGCTGGATGGCGATGGTGTGAAGGATTTCGCCGCCGATATCGGCCATGCCGACGTGCTGTTCAACTGCGCCGGCTTCGTTCATTCCGGCACCATTCTCGATTGCGAAGAAAAAGACTGGGATTTCTCCTTCGATCTCAACGCCAAGGCCATGTACCGCACCTGCCGCGCCTTCCTTCCCGGCATGCTGGAAAAGGGCAAGGGCGCGATCGTCAACATGTCCTCGGTTGCATCAAGTGTAAAAGGCGTGCCGAACCGCTTCGCTTATACCGCCTCAAAGGCGGCCGTCGTGGGATTGACCAAGGCCATTGCTGCCGATTTCGTCACCAAGGGCATTCGCTGCAACGCCATCTGCCCCGGCACGGTGGACAGCCCGTCCCTGCATGACCGGCTGCGCGCCACCGGCAATTACGAACAGGCTCTGGCAGATTTCATCGCCCGCCAGCCGATGGGCCGCATCGCGACGCCGGAAGAAATCGCAGCTCTCGTGACGTATCTCGCTTCTGATGAGGCGGGCTTCACCACTGGCCAGATCCATGTGATCGATGGCGGTTGGACGGGCTGATTTTTTTAAGGGAAATGCGAGAGGCGACCGGCGTAAAAGCCGGTCGCCTTTTTTCATTCAGACGACCGCGCTTCCGGCCATCAGTGCAAGCACGAGGAAGACCAGGAAGATCACCACGGCGATGAAGAACAATATTCGGGCCACGCCCGCTGCCGCCGCCGAAATGCCGGTAAAGCCGAATACGCCCGCGATCAAAGAAATAACAAAGAAAATAAGAGCCCATTTCAGCATGGAGCTTCCCCTTTCGCTTAATTTTCAAGAGTCTGCCGTCTTGCAGCGGACTCTCGAAAATGACGCGCAAAAGGCGAAAATGTTCCATGCGCCCGCAAAAATCGTTGTTTTAAATCGCCGTTTCACGCGCCGCATTGATGCGATGGGCTTTCCAGGTGGTGCGGATGAAGGTGGCAACGAAGGCGAGGCTCATGAAGAGCACGATTGTGGGGGCAGGCGCGCTGTCGATCAGGAAGCTTAGCCATATGCCAGATAGCGATGAGATGACCGCTACCGCAATCGCCACGACGAGCATGGTGGAAAAGCGCCGCGTCAGCAGGAAAGCGATTGCGCCCGGCGCCACCAGCATGGCGACAGACAGGATGATGCCCACCGCCTTCAGCGCGCCGACGACAGCGAGCGACAGAACCATCAGCAGGCCGTAATGCAGCACACGCACCGGCAGGCCGATTGCCTTGGCATGCTGCGGATCGAAGGCGTTGACCAGCAGGTCCTTGCGCAGAAGCGTCAGGAACAGCGTTGCGCAAAGCGCAATCAGGCCAGTTTCCAGCATGTCTGACGGGGCAATGCCAAGCATGTCGCCGAAGAGGATGTGATCCAGATGTACGTCGCTCTGGACCTTCACATAAAGCACCAGCCCCAGCCCGAACATGCCCGAAAAGACGATGCCGAGCACCGTATCTTCCTTGATGCGGCTGTTTTCCTTGATGAAACCGGTGCCGAGCGCGCAGATCATTCCGGCGATGAAAGCGCCGATGGAAAGCGGAATTCCGGCAATATAGGCGATGACGACGCCCGGCAGAACGGCGTGCGAAACTGCGTCGCCCATCAGCGACCAGCCTTTCAATACCAGAAGACACGACAGCATCGCCATCGGCACGGCGATCATCAGCGTGATCACGAAGGCATATTGCATGAATGGCAGTTGGAACGGCAGGATGGCGAGTTCGAGATATTCGCTCATGGCGTTTCTCCAATCGCCTTGCGGGCTTTGGCTCTGGAAGCGAGAAGCCCGTGTTTCGGGGCAAAGACGAAAGCGGCAAGGAAGATCGCCGTTTGCAGCACGACGATGACGCCGCCTGTTGCGCCATCGAGGAAATAGCTGAGATAGGCGCCGACGAAGCTGGTGGCCGCGCCGATCACGAGGCTCATCAGGATCAGCCGCTCGAAACGGTCGGTCAAGAGGTAGGCGGTTGCACCCGGCGTCACCACCATAGCGACGACGAGGAAGGCGCCGACCGTCTGCAGGGCTGCGACAGTGGAGGCGGCGAGCAGGGTGAAGAAGATCACCTTCAGCACTTCCGGCTTCAGACCCACGGTGCGGGCGTGGTTTTCATCAAAGAACACCACCATGAAGTCGCGCCATTTCAGCGCCAGTACGAGGAGGCTGATGCCGCCGATCAGCGCGAGCTGGATCGTATCTTCGGTGGTGATCGCCAGAATATTGCCAAGTACGATGGTCTGGATATTGATCGAGGTGGGCGAGAGCGAGACCATGAATAGTCCGAGCCCGAAGAACGAGGTGAAGATCAGCCCAATGATCGCGTCTTCCTTGAGCCTCGTCTTCTGGTTCAGGAATAGCATGGAGCCGGCCGCAAGCCCGCCGGAGAGGAATGCCCCTAGCGAAAACGGCATGCCCAGCATATAGGCGCCCGCCACACCGGGGACGATGGCGTGCGAGAGCGCGTCGCCTATCAGCGACCAGCCCTTCAGCATGAGATAGGCTGATAGAAAACCGCAGACACCGCCCACAAGCGCGCTGACCCAGATGGCGTTCAGCATGTAGCCATAGGTAAAGGGCTCAAGAAGGCTGTTTATCATCGACTTTTTCCTTCGGAGCGTCAGGGTCGTGCCCGTTCTGGCCGTTCTTTCCGTAGATCACGAAGGGCCGCTCGTCATCGGTGATGACCTTCACGCGGCGCGGATCGGCGTCGTCATGCAGGTCGGCTCCGCCAAGGATGAAGTGGCGCAGGCTGCCGCCAAAGGCCTTTTGCAGGTTCTCCTCGTTGAAGGTATCCGCCGTCTTGCCGGAGGCCAGCACAGTTCCCTTGACGAAAACGGCGCGATCGCAGAATTCCGGCACGCTGCCGAGATTATGAGTGGAAACCAGCATGACGCGGCCCTCGTCGCGCAGCGCTTTCAAAAGGGCGACGATCTGTTCCTCCGTCGTCACATCGACGCCGGTGAAGGGTTCGTCCAGCAGGATGACCTGGCCCTCCTGCGCCAGCGCACGGGCGAGAAACACCCGCTTCTTCTGACCGCCTGAGAGTTCGCCGATCTGCCGCTTACGATAGTCGAGCATGTTGACGCGTCTCAGCGCCTCCTCCACCATCTGGTGATCGCGTTTTGAAGGGATGCGCAGGAAGTTCATGTGGCCGTAACGGCCCATCATCACCACATCCTCCACCAGCACCGGAAAGCTCCAGTCCACCTCTTCGGCCTGCGGCACATAGGCCACGAGGTTTTTGCGCAGAGCGTCCTTCACCGGCAGGTCGAAAATCGAGACGGAACCGGCGGCCAGCGGCACGAAACCCATGATCGCCTTGAAAATCGTGGACTTGCCGGCGCCATTGACGCCGACAAGTGCAGTGATCGTACCGCGTGGAATGGAAAAGCTGGCATTTCTTAATGCGGTGTGGCCGTTTCGATAGGTCACTGTCGCATTTTGAACCGTCAGGCCGCCTGCGGTTTTTTTACCGCCCATCCTCATGAGGACAGTCCTTTTGCAATCGTGCTGCTGGTTACCTGCAGCAGATCGAGATAGGTCGGCACCGGCCCGTCGGCCTCGCTCAGCGAATCCACGTAGAGTATGCCACCGTAAGCCGCACCCGTTTCCTTTGCCACCTGTTCGGCCGGATCGGCGGAAACAGTGCTTTCGCTGAAGATGACCTGTATATTATGTTCGCGCATGGCATCGATCACGCCGCGCACCTGCTGCGGCGTTCCCTGGCTGTCGGCGTTGACCGGCCACAGGAACAGTTCCTTCAGTCCGAAATCGCGGGCGAGATAGGAAAATGCGCCTTCGCTTGTTACCAACCAGCGCTTGTCCTGGGGAAGGGCGGAAAGCTCGTCGCGGATGGGCTGAATGGTGGCTCTGATCTTGTCCGAATAGGCCTTGGCATTGGCGGCATAGACATCGGCATGGGCAGGGTCTATCTCGGCGAGGCCTTTGCGGATATTCTCCACGTAGATCAAGGCGTTATCGGGTGACATCCAGGCGTGCGGATTGGGTTTTCCCTGGTAGGCGCCGCCGCTGATCGCCATCGGCTTCACGCCGTCGCTCACCGTCACGCTCGGCACGCCGGAGAGGTTTGCCAGGAACTTCTCAAACCACAATTCCAGATTGAGACCGTTGCGTAAAACGAGATCGGCCTTGCGGGCTTTGAGAATGTCGCGCGGTGTCGGCTGGTAGTTGTGAATTTCCGCGCCCGGCTTGGTGATGCTCTCCACCTCGGCCGCGTCGCCCGCCACATTGCGCGCCATGTCGGCGATGATGGTGAAGGTGGTAACCACCGTCGGTTTTTCCTGGGCAATGGCGGCGGCGGGCAGGAAAAGCGAAAAAGCGAAAACGGCATGCCGGATTTTAAGGAAATTCACGTCTGTCACCGAATGTTGTTGCGATTAATTCTCAATACCATCTGTTATAAAATCACACTTGTCAACGCTATTGCAAATCATTCGCAATTTAGTGGAATTCGCAAATGTCCGAAAATGGTGCGTTTTTGCCGGTGCCATGCTGCGCGGGTTAAACTTTTTTCAATGAGAAAGCGGCACTATCGCAAGGCTTGGGACAGCGTGGTCCTGGGCTTTATCCCGCGTGTGTTCCTCATCCTTCGAGCCACGTTTTGGGGTGAGGGCGATAGGCGGGGTACTGGATGTCAGGATGTTGCGGGTGAAGGCTGTATTCGGACGAATGCGGTTTTCGCGCAAACTCGTTATGATCGGAGGCGGGATCCTGCTTTTGGCGGGTGCGACCGGTTCTGCTGCCGTGTTCATCGGCAGTGAGCGGCTGCTTGGCCCATCCTATGCCTCCGCCAACGGGCTTTCGTGCGACGCAGTCCAGACAGTCAACATCCGCAAGAACGGCTCCCTTTGGGTGCGCAAATTCATCCGCACCGATGGCGGCGACGGCACGGAGCGGTTAAAGACCGCGCTGCGCGTCGCCAGGGCGGTTTACGACAAGCAGAAGCCGGATCTGGTGCAGGTTTCCGTGCTCGACAAAAACGGACCGCAATTGCGCTCGGAAATGCGCGGTCGCGCCATTGCGGCGCAGGTGGTCTTCATTGCCGACCCGGCAAAAATGCCCGAGGGCGCCGATGCCCAGCATTACTCAGCGTTTTATTATGATGGTGCCGCCAATGGCAGCGGCCAGTTTTACGGGCTTCGCATCGATCTGCCGCTGGAAGACAGCGAAGCGATGGCGGCAAGCCTGACGGATGCGACCGATTGCGCGACACCCGCTTCGGATGCCGCTGCCGAAGGCCACGATGGCAAGGCCGCAAAAGCGGCATCGGGCCACGGCGAAACCAAGGGCGAGGGCGCACATGACGCCGCGCCGGAGCAGACGAATGACGGCGGAGCCGCCCATGGCGAAACCCCGTCTCCGGAGGCTTCGTCTCCCGAAGCCCACGGCGAACCTGGCGCCGATGAGCTTCTCACCTCCACACCGGAAGCCGATGGCGGCAGCATCTTCAGCCTGACCTATCTGAAATCACTGATCTTCGGAAAAGGCTCGACGACTGCGCAGGCGGCGGAGGGGAAGCCAGCTGAAAGTGCACCGGCGAAAGAGCCGGTTGCGGGGAAGTCGGGGCATTAGGGGACAGCGGATTTAAACTGAATCCACAATATGCCACGGGAGGATTTTTCGCACGAGCCTACCCATCTTCCTTCATCCCTGTGCTTGTCACAGGAATCCAGCCGACGCGCGTCTGCGCGGCGAAAAAAGCCTTACCAGCCCAAAGACTTGGGCTGACTGGATTCCTGTGACGAGCATAGGAATGAGGGACACGGATGGGCTGGCTGACGGAGACTATCGGGAACTTCGTCGCATGAAGCTCCCGTGTCGTTCTTTGCTTAATCCGCCTTGTTGCGGCGGGCCGGAAACAGGATGACGTCGCGGATCGACGGGGCGTTGGTCAGAAGCATGATCAGACGATCGACGCCGATGCCGAGACCGCCGGCGGGCGGCATGCCCTGGTCGATGGCGTCGAGGAATTCCTCGTCCAGCTGCTTGTCCTTTTCGCCGCGGGCGTGCGCCTGTTCCAGCTGCTCCACCATGCGGCGGCGCTGCTCTTCAGGATCGTTGAGTTCGGAGAAGGCGTTGCCAACTTCCCAGGCGTTGCAATAGCTTTCGAAACGCTCGACGAGGCGCGGTTCGCCCGGCACTTCCTTGGCGAAAGGCGAGATGTCCTTCGGGAAATGCGTGACGTGGCTCGGCTGGATCAGCGTGCCTTCCACCTTCTCTTCGAAGATGAAGGCAAGGCATTCGCCCCAGGTCCAGTCCTTCTCGACGGCAAAACCGGCGGCCTTGGCAGCGGCGCGGGCTTCTTCATCCGTCTTGATCGCGAGGAAGTCGATACCGGTCGCTTCCTTTACCGCGTCGGGCATAGGCACGCGCTTGAACGGACCCTTGAACGAGATCGTCTGGCCCTGGAATTCAACCTCGGTCGTGCCGTGCAGGGCAATCGCCAGCGTCTCGAACAGCCGCTCCACGAGACCCATGATGTCTTCGTAATCGGCATAGGCCCAGTAGCACTCCATCATGGTGAATTCTGGATTGTGCCGGGTGGAGACGCCTTCGTTGCGGAAGTTGCGGTTGATTTCGAAGACTTTGTCGGTGAGGCCCGAAACCAGCGTGCGCTTCAGGAACAGTTCCGGCGCGATGCGCAGATACATGTCCATCTTCAGCGTATTGTGGAAGGTCTTGAACGGATCGGCCGTCGCACCGCCATAGATGGTCTGCAGCATCGGCGTTTCCACTTCAAGGAAGCCTTCGGCCTCCATGAAACGGCGAATGCCGGAGAGAATCTTCGAACGCTGCAGGAAGCGCAGCTTGGATTCCTCGTTGGAGAGAATGTCGAGATGGCGCTTGCGGTAGCGCAGTTCGATGTCGGAGACGCCGTGCCACTTTTCCGGCATCGGCAGCAGCGACTTCGTCAGCATGGTGATTTCTTCGGCGTTGATCGTCAGCTCGCCGCGCTTGGTGCGCCGCACCTTGCCGGTCACGCCGATGATGTCGCCGATATCGATCATCGGCAGCAGGTTGCGCGCCGTTTCCGGCGTCGTATCCTTGTGGGAGAAGATCTGCACCTTGCCCGAGGCGTCATGGATATCCATGAACATGCCGGAATTGCGCGAGGAATAAACGCGACCGGCCACCGTCACCGTATCGCCGGTTTCGACGTCGGCTTCGATATCGGCATATTTTTCCGCGAGCTCCGCATTGCTCATGGTGCGGTGGAAATGCGCCGGATAGACATCGCCGATCTGCTCGCGCAGCAGCGCAAGTTTCTGGCGGCGCACTTCGGTAGCGTCGGAGGAGAGGGCGGTGGTTTCGGTTGTCTTGTCGTTCATCGTTCAATTCCTGTTGCGGCGTTGCCGCGGCGACCATCGCCTCCCGTATCCCTCATTCCTGTGCTTGTCACAGGAATCCAGTGCGCCCAAGTCCTTGGGCGCGGGAGACCTCAATTCATTCTTTCACGGCGCAGACGTGCCGTGGCTGGATTCCTGTGACAAGCACAGGAATGAGGGGTGGATGTAAAACCCGCCCCGGCAGGCATCAAACACCGCTGCCAACCATCGTGGCCACAACGGCAATCGCCATCTTCAGCCGCTGGCGCACCACGGAGCGGCCAAGCAGCGCCATCGAGTCAAACAGCGGCAGCGAGCGCGAGGAACCGGAGACGGCGACGAAGAGCGGCGGCGTCACCACGCGCAGCTTCTTGCCGGTGCGTTCGGCAACATCGCGCAGCTCGGCCTCGATCGCTTCCACGTTCCAGTCCGGCATCTTTTCCAGATCGGCGGCAACCGTGGTGAGGATTTCGTGGATTTCCTCCGGCTTGCTTTTGAGACCGGCAAAGGAAGCAGGCGTCACGCCGACATCGCTCGAAAGCAGGAAGCCGGCAAGGTTCGGCAATTCGCCGAGCTTGGAAATGCGGCTCTGGGCGAGCTTCAGGCCTTCGGTCAGGCGGGCATTTTCCATCGCCCATTCCAGGGTGCGGGAAATGAACTCCTCCGGCGAAAGCTTCTCGCGCAGCCAGCGGCCGTTCAGCCAGTCCAGCTTCTGGATATCGAAGATGGCGCCGGCCTTGGAAAGCGCTTCCGGGTCGAACTTCGCCGCCAGCTCTTCCATGGTCAAAAGCTCTTCGCCTTCGGCGATCTGGATGAAGAACAGGCCAAGGAAGTTCATCAGCGCTTCCGGCAGGTAGCCGAGCGCGGAGTAATAGGAGATCGAGGTCGGGTTCTTGCGCTTGGAGAGCTTCGACTTGTCGGCGTTGCGCATCAGCGAAAGATGCATGAACGTGGGCTGCTCCCAGCCGAAATAACGGTAAAGCAGGATGTGCTTGGGCACGGATGCCAGCCATTCTTCGCCGCGCGCCACATGGGTGATCTTCATCAGATGGTCGTCGATGACGTTTGCCATGTGATAGGTCGGCATGCCGTCGGCCTTGATCAGCACCTGCATGTCGACCGAATCCCACGGGATAGAGACATCGCCGTAGACGCCGTCATGGAAATCGCACGAACCTTCGGTCGGGATCTTCATGCGCACGACGTTGGGCTCGCCGGCGGCAACGCGGGCGGTGACTTCTTCTGCCTTCAGGTTGAGGCAGTGACCGTCATATTTCGGCGGCTTGCCGGCGGCGCGCTGCGCCTCGCGCATCTGCTCAAGCCGCTCGGGCGTGCAGAAACAGCGAAAGGCATGGCCCTTTTCCAGCAGCTCTTCAGCATAGGGCCAGTACATCGGCTTGCGCTCGGACTGGCGATAGGGGCCGTAGGGGCCACCGACATCGGGACCTTCCGACCAGGTGAGGCCGGTCCAGCGCAGCGCCTCCAGCACCTTCTGCTCATATTCGAGGGTCGAGCGGGTGGCGTCGGTATCCTCGATGCGCAGGATGAACTCGCCGCCATGTTTTTTGGCGAAGAGATAGTTGAACAGCGCGATATAGGCGGTGCCGACATGCGGCTCGCCGGTGGGGGAAGGTGCGATGCGGACGCGAACGCCGGAAGTGGTCATGAAATTCACTCGTCGTGACGGGGCAGTGAGATCAGGGCTTTTTCACCCTGACATCACGAAGTTTTCGTTTGAATGCGGTAGGAAATCATGCCGAAAGGCGCGTGTCACGCGCGCTTTTGCACATTCCCGTTCGGCATCGGCTTAGGCCATATTATGCCGCAGGCGTCAAGAAAATAAGGACGTTGGGCTGTCTTTGCCTCGGTGCACCGCCCGAACCAAACCACCCTTAATTCACCGGCCAGACGTAAAGCAGCATGGGAATGCTGGCGATGACGATCATGATCGACAGCGGCAGTCCGAGGCGTGGATAATCACCAAAACGATAACCGCCGGGACCCATGACCAGCGTATTGCACTGGTGGCCGATGGGCGTGAGGAAATCGCAGCCGGCGCCGATCGCCACCGCCATCAAAAAGGCCTCCGGCCTAAAGCCGAGCGTGGTGGCGAAACCGGCGGCGATGGGGGCCATGACGAGAACGGTTGCGGCATTGTTGAGGAAGGGCGTCACCGCCATGGCGGTGAGCAGGATCATGCCCAGCGCGGCAAAGGGCGGCAGACCTTGCGCCGCGTGGCCGAGCCAGGCGGCGATAAGCTCGCTGGCGCCGCTGGTGCGCAGACTGTCGCTGACGGGAATGAGGGCGGCGAGCATGACGAGGATCGGCCCGTCGATCGATTTATAGACCTCGGTCAGCGGGATCGCGCCGACGACGATCATCAGGAAGGCGGCGGCGAAAAAGGCCACCGAGACCGGCACGAGCCCGCTGCCGGCAGCAATCATGGCGGCGGCAAGCACGATGACGGGCAAAAGCGCGCGGCGCTGCACGCCAAGCAGGATTTCCCGCTGTGCCAGGGGCAACAGGGAAAATTCCTGCAGCACCTGTGGCAGGTTCTTGCGGCTTCCCTGCAGCAGAATGACATCACCCGCCTGCAATGTGAGTTCGGAGAGCCGCTGGCTGACACGCTGGCCGCGCCGGCTGACCGCGATCAGATTGACGCCGCGTGTATAGGACAGCGCCAGTTCGCGCGCCGAAATTCCGTTGAGAACGGATTCGTTGCTGATCACGGCTTCCATGGAGATGAGGTCGGCGGTCTTCTGGCCGTTTTCGGTGAGCGGCTTGCCCGATAGCAGCAGCTTGGCCTGCGAGACGATGCGGTCGAGGCCTTCCGGGTTGCCTTCGAGAAGAATGGTATCGCCGGGCTTCAGATTGACATCGGGGAAGGGGGAGATGCGCCGCGGTCCGCGCAGGATGGTGCTGGCAATCACATCGCCATCCGCCTGTTTCAAAAGCTCGCGCAGCGGTCTGTCGGCAAAGGTGCTGTCTGCGGGCAGCGTCGCTTCGGCGGTATAGGCCGACTGGTCGAGAATATCCTCCACCGATGCCTGCTGGCGGTTGCGAACCGGCAGCAGCCGGTAACCAAAGGTCAGGAAGACGATACCGATCACTGTCAGCCCGAGGCCGACGGGGGTGAAGTCAAACATTGAAAAGCTCTGCCCCGTCATTTCCTCGCGCAACCGCGAGACGACGATGTTGGGCGAGGTGCCGATCTGCGTCATCAACCCGCCCAGCAAGGCGGCAAAGGCCATGGGCATCAGATAATAGGAGACCGGGCTGCCGGATTTGCGGGCGAACTGAAAGGCGACCGGCATCATGATGGCGAGCGCGCCGATATTCTTGATGAAGGCCGACATGATGGCGACGACGATCATCAGAAAGGCGAGTTGCAGCCCTTTGGAATGCATTTCGGGGAAATATTTCTTGATGGTCATGTCGACGATGCCGGAGCGCGCCACGGCCGAACTGACGATCAGCGCGCTACCGACGATGATGACGATATCGTCGGAAAAACCGGAGAAAGCCTTCTCGAAAGGCACGACACCCACCGCCACCGCCACCAGCAATGCGCTGCAGGCGACAACATCATAGCGGAACCTGTCCCAGATGAACGCGACCATCATGCCGGCGATCACGGTGAAGGCGAGGATCTGGTCGGTTGTCATGCTGGCTGTTGCTTTCGAAGGAGAGACGGCGGGATTTGCTCTATCGATGAGGATATCGAAGAACGCAAGCCGGGGTGAAGCGGTTCCGGAGTGGGATGGTCATTCATATCTCTCGCGCCATACCGGTCTTGAGCCGGTATCCAGCCGACGCGGCTCTCACGCGACGAGGGGAGTCTTTTCAGCCCAAGGACTTGGGCTGGCTGGATGCCGGATCAAGTCCGGCATGACGGAGCGGAGGGATCGTCAGAGAAGAAAATGGGCAATGTCGTCCCAGGCTGGATTGAGATCTTCAATCAACTTGATCTTCCATGCCCGCGGCCAGTTTTTTATCGTCTTTTCTCTCGCAATTGCGTCCGTGACGAGAGCGTATGTTTCGAACCACACAAGCGTCTTAACGCCATAACGGGTTGTGAAGCCGGGCGTCAAATTGTTCTGATGTTCATATAAACGGTGAGAAAGGTCGCTTGTTACGCCAGTATAGAGCGTGCCGTTTCTTTTGGATGCAAGAATATAAACGTAACCTTCGCGCATGAGAAAAGCATGCGCAAAGGTCATTGTTTGGCAAGAGGTGAAATTATTTCCGTCATACCGGACTTGATCCGGTATCCAGCCGACGCGCGTCTGCGCGGCGAGAAGAGTTTTTCAGCCCAAGGACTTGGGCTGACTGGATGCCGGATCAAGTCCGGCATGACGGAAGTGCGGTCAATGTGCCTCTTCAGCACTCGCCTTCTTCCGACGCCGCGCGTTGCGAGCGAGCATGTTGAGCAGTTCCACCAGCGCCGAAAACGCCATGGCGGCATAGACGTAGCCCTTGGGCACATGGAAGCCCATGCCTTCGGCGATCAGCGTGGTGCCGATCATCATCAGGAAGGCGAGCGCCAGCATGACGATGGTGGGGTTGCGCTCGATGAAGTTGGCGAGCGGGGTTGCGGCCAGAAGCATGACCGCAACGGCGAAGACGACGGCGACGATCATGATCGGCAGATGCGGCGTCATGCCGACGGCGGTGATGATGCTGTCCACCGAGAAGACCAGGTCGAGCAGCAGGATCTGGCCGATGGCCGCGCCGAAATTCATCGCCACGGGGCCGCCCACCATGTCTTCCTTGTGATCTTCAGGGTCGACATTGTGGTGGATTTCCTTGGTGGCCTTCCACATCAGGAAGAGACCGCCGGCGATCAGGATCATGTCCTTCCAGGAGAAGGCATGGCCGAAGATTTCGAAGACCGGCGTGGTGAGCTGCACGATCCAGGCGACGGTGCCGAGCAGGCCGAGGCGCATCACCAGAGCAAGGCCGATACCGATCTTGCGGGCTTTTTCGCGCTGTTCGGGCGGCAGCTTGTTGGTGAGGATCGAGATGAAGATCAGGTTGTCGATGCCGAGCACGACCTCCATGACGATAAGCGTGACAAGCGCCACCCACGCAGCGGGGTCGGACAGGAGAGGGAGAACGGACTCCATCAGGGAATTTTTCCTTTCAGCAACAAGGCCAGCCGAGAATTCGGTCAACGAGATTTATAGCGCAATACGCGAGAAACAAGGAGATGAAGTCTTTGCATGGCAAGATTTCATCGAAATTTCGCGCAAACCGCGTATTGGCGTTCCCGCCGTTGCTGAATGATCTCAGGCCTTGTCGGTTCCGTAGGCGGCCATGAACACCTTGATGGCGCTGGTAATCACCCGGTCCAGCTCCTCTTCGGGCACCGGACCGTCGATTTCTCCGAACAGCCGCAGCTTGAAGAAGGTGCCGGTGGAAAGCTCTATATATTGTCGGGCAGCCAGCTCGACGTCATCCACTTTCAGGTGGCCGAGCGCGACATGGTGCTCGATGAAATCCTGAAGCACGGTGCGGACATTGTTGGGTGCTGCGATGAAAAAGCGCTGCGCCAGCTTCGGCATGCGGTCGATGACGCCGATGACCGAGCGCATGGCGGGGATCATCTCGGAACAGATCATCTTGTTGGCGAAAGCCTTGCCGAACTGTTTCAGGCCCTCGCGCACCTCTTCGGTTCCGGCCAGAATATTGCGCATGGAGGTGGCGAATTCCTGCCGGTGATGGTCGACGAGGGCGGCGAACAGATCTTCCTTGTTGGAGAAATAGACATAGATCGTGCCCTTGGAAACGCCTGCTTCCCGGGTGATATCGTTCATGCTGGCCGCATCGAAGCCCTTGCGCTTGAACACGCGCCAGGCACCCGCAAGTATCTGCTCGCGCTTTGCCGGGTCCTCGCCTGCCGCAAAACGCCCGGCGGGACTTCCGGGACAGCCCGTTTCCATGTCCGTTTCAATATCCATGTCTTCCCCTGCCATCGTTATCGCCTCCTAGCACGGCAATGGCGTAAAAAAAATTAACCAGGCGTCGAACCAATCGGTTCGATAACACTTGATATGTGTCAGGAAAGAGATTATGTCAATCGAACCGAACGGTTCAGTTCGAAAAACTTTCTTCAATCTATCACGGTAAGCTCTCATGTCGGCCCAGAAGAATAGCGCGGTTCGCGCCGTCAACGATGCGGAAGAGGCGGATGTTTCCGCCAAGGCCGAGACCTCTCCGGCAAAGCCGGTCGAGGCCCCGCCTCAGGCCCCGCCTCAGACCCCGGCACAGACCGTCGCCGCACCGAAGCAGAAGAAGCGTTCGAAGCTTCTGCCTGTTATCGCCATTGCCCTTCTCGCCGGTGCCGGCTGGTATGGTTACAACTGGTGGGTCGACGGTCGCTTCATGGTCTCGACGGATGATGCCTATATAGAAGGTGACATTGCGGTCATCGCTCCCAAGGTTTCCGGTTATATCGCCAAGGTCAACGTGGTCGAAAACCAGGAAGTCAAGGCCGGCGATCCGCTGGTGACGCTGGACGATGGCGATTATCGCATCGCGCTTGAGCAGGCCGAAGCGCAGATCCGCACCGAGGAACTGTCGCTGAAGCGCATCGATGCGCAGATCGTCGGCGGCGAAGCGTCGCTTGAGCAGGCCGTTGCCCAGAAGGGCGCACTGGATGCTGCCCTTCGCGGCGCGGAAATCACCCAGAAGCGCGCCAGCGAATTGCAGGCGAAGGATGTCGGCACGGTTGCCGCTTCCGATAGCGCCCAGGTTGCCCTCGATCAGGCCAAGGCGAATGTTGTCGCCGGCGAGGCGGCGATTTCTTCGGCAAAGGCCAATGTAGAACTCCTGCGCGCCCAGCGCGAGGAGGCCGAAAGCACCGTCCGTTCGCTGCAGCTTTCCCGTGACAAGGCCGCCCGTGACCTGTCCTTCACGGTTCTGAAGGCGCCCTATGACGGCGTCATCGGTAATCTGGCGGTTCAGAACGGCGATCTGGTTTCGGTCGGCAAGCGTCTGGCATCGCTGGTGCCGATGAACGAGCTTTATATCGACGCCAATTTCAAGGAAACGCAGCTGGCCCGCGTGGTGCCCGGTTCGAAGGTCCGCGTTCACGTGGATGCCTTTGACGATGCGACCATTGAAGGCACGGTGCAGTCGATTTCGCCCGGCTCGGGCTCGGTCTTTTCCATGCTGCCGCCGGAAAATGCGACGGGCAACTTCACCAAGGTCATCCAGCGCGTGCCGGTGCGCATCGTCTTTTCGAAGGAAGACCTTGCCAAGCACAATCTGCGCGCGGGCCTGAGCGTCGTTGTCGATGTCGACACCCGTACGGCGCCGGAAGCCACCAAAACGGCGCAAGTTAACCCGGAAGCCAAGTAAGGCGCATCGCTGATGCGTCGTTGAGGGCAAGATCATGGCGGCTACGGTTGTCGGTACGGGCGGGGCGTCCATCCCCGCCGATCCTCCGATGGACAGGCGCAGGCTCATCGCGTTCTTCGCGATGGTCTTCGGCATGTTCATGTCCATTCTCGACATTCAGATCGTCTCCGCTTCGCTTGCGGAAATTCAGGCCGGTCTCGGTGCGGGCTCCGATGAGATCGCCTGGGTGCAGACGTCCTATCTGATCGCCGAAGTCATCATGATCCCGCTGTCGGGCACGCTGGCGCGCATCCTGTCCACGCGCGTGCTGTTTGCCACCTGTGCGGCGGGCTTCACAATTTCGAGCGCGCTCTGCGCCACGGCCACCAATATCGACCAGATGATCGTCTACCGCGCGATCCAGGGCTTTATCGGCGGCGGCATGATCCCCTCCGTGTTCGCCGCCGCCTTCACGATCTTCCCGCCGTCGAAGCGTTCGGTCGTCTCGCCGATCATCGGTCTCGTCGCCACGCTTGCGCCCACCATCGGCCCGACGGTCGGCGGTTATCTTTCCAATGCCTTTTCCTGGCACTGGCTGTTCCTCGTCAACATCATCCCCGGCATCATCGTCACCATCCTGACCTGGAGCCTGATCGATTTCGACAAGCCGGAAAAGTCGCTCTGGAAGAAGTTCGACTGGTGGGGGCTGATCTCCATGGCGGTCTTCCTCGGCTCGCTGGAATATGTGCTGGAAGAGGGCAATAACAAGGACTGGTTCAACGACGAACATATCGTGCTTGGATCCGTCGCCATGGTCATCGGTGCCGTGGTATTCTTCTGGCGCGCCTTCAAGGTGGAATTCCCTGTCGTCGATATCCGCGCCTTCGCCGACCGAAACTTCTCCATCGGCTCGCTGTTTTCCTTCGTCATGGGCATCGGGCTTTACGGGCTGACCTATCTTTACCCGCTCTATCTTGGCCGGGTGAGGGGCTATGATGCGCTGATGATCGGCGAGACCATGTTCGTTTCCGGTCTTGCCATGTTCTTCACCGCGCCGATCGCCGGCAAGGTCTCCACCAAGCTCGATCCGCGGGCGATGATGGCGATCGGCTTCATCAGCTTCGGCTGCGGCACATGGATCATGACCTATGTGACCACCGACTGGGATTTCTATGAACTTCTGATCCCACAGATCCTGCGCGGCTTCGGGCTGATGATGTGCATGGTGCCGATCAACAACATCGCGCTTGGCACCTTGCCGCCCGCCCGCATCCGCAATGCATCCGGCCTGTTCAACCTCACCCGCAACCTCGGCGGCGCGGTCGGACTTGCCGTCATCAACACCATGCTGTCGCAGCGCACGGACGATCATTATGTGCGGTTGGCGGAACATGTCAGCTATTCCAACCCGCAGGCGCTGGAATGGCTGAACAGTGTTGGTGCCAACTATGATTCCTACGGACTGGACGGCGCTTCCGTCGCGATCAAGAAACTGGTCGGCATGGTCTCGCAGCAGGCATGGATATTGGCCTTCGCGGATGTATTCTTCGCCCTGACGCTTTTGTTCGGCAGCCTGATCTTCATGACGATCCTGATCCAGAAACCCAAGGCAGCGCCGCCGCCAGACGCGGCGCACTAACAAGAATCCCCTCCCATCCACCGCAGAGCTGGGGCCGTCGGAAATGACGGCCCCTTTTTTGTTTTGAATATGGAGCGAGCGGTTGCCGCTTGTTTCTTCTCCCCGCCGGGGAGAAGTCCGCGGCAGCGGGATGAGGGGGCAAGGGCAGAGATATTCGGAGAGCTTGCCCCCTCATCCGACCCTTCGGGCCACCTTCTCCCCGGCGGGGAGAAGAAAACAAGCCGCAATGTCGTCACAGGAACTACGCCCAATTCATGATCCCGGCTTTCGGCAAAATATGAGGTACGTACATCATTTTTCGGTTTACCTCGCCCTCAAAGCTGGATATTCAAAGGAGAGGGGAGGAACCATGAAGCCGACAGTTCACGACATCGCCGAGAGGGCGGGCGTCAGCCTTGCTACCATCGACCGGGTGCTGAACATGCGCCCCGGCGTGCATGCGGCGACCCGGGCGCGGGTGGAGGCGGCGATTGCCGAGCTTGGTTATGTGCGCGATATCGCCGCCGCCAATCTGGCCAAGGGGCGCAACTATTCGCTGGTCTTCATTCTGCCCGGCAACGACAATTCCTTCATGGCGACGTTGCGGGCCGAGGTACGGGCTGCAGCCAGCCGCGCCCATCTGGAACGCACGGCAATCCGCATCATCGAGGTGCCGCCCTTCAACGCCGCGGCGCTGACCGAGGCGCTGGAGGTTGCGCGGCGGGAGAAGCCGTCGGGCGTCGCTTTCGTCGCCACCGATTCAGAAGATGTGGCCGAAGCGGCAGACCGGCTGGCGGATGACGGCATCGCCAGCGTCACGCTGGTTTCCGATCTCTCCGGCTCGCGGCGCGACCATTATGCCGGCGTTGACAACGTCGCGGCGGGGCGCACGGCGGCAAGCCTCATGGGGCGTTTCCTCTCCGGGCGCAGCGGCGATATTGCGGTCGTCGCCGGCTCCATGCTGGTGCGCGACCATCGGGAGCGCCTTGAGGGTTTTCGCACCGTCATCGAAAGTGAATTTCCGGAGTTGCAGCTTCTGCCGGTGCTGGAGGGCAGGGACGATCCCGCAGCCGTCGAGGCGCTGGTCACCGAGGCGATGGGCAATGGCGCGCTTTCCGGCATCTACAGCCTTGGCGCGGGTAATCGCGGTCTCATCCGCGCGCTCCGAGCTGCGGGTGGCGAGAGGCCGCTTTCTGTCATCGCCCATGAACTGACGGAAAACACCGCCAATGCACTGCGGGAAGGGGTGCTCGATGCCGTGCTCAACCAGGATGCCGGCCATGAGGTGCGCAGCGCCATCCGGGTGCTGAAGGCCCGCGCCGATGGGCAACCCGTCATCGCCGCGCAGGAACGTATCCGTATCGACATATTCCTCAGGGACAATCTGCCCTGAGAAAACCGCATGAACTTTGGCGCATGGAGCGCCGGAATGGAGAAATACATGTATCTCGGTCTCGATCTTGGAACATCCGGCATCAAAGCCCTGCTGATGGATGGCGATCAGAAGATCATCGGCTCGGCCAACGGATCGCTGGACGTCTCGCGCCCGCATCACGGCTGGTCGGAACAAAACCCGGCCGACTGGATCTCTGCCGCCCAGACAGCAGTCGCCGGGCTGAAGCAGAAGTTTCCGAAGGAATTGGCCGCCGTCAGGGGCATCGGCCTTTCCGGCCAGATGCATGGCGCGACGCTGATCGACGCTGCCGGCAAGGTGCTGCGCCCGTGCATTCTGTGGAACGATACGCGCTCCTACGCCGAGGCTGCCGAACTCGACGCCGATCCGCGCTTCCGCAAGATCACCGGCAATATCGTCTTCCCCGGCTTCACTGCGCCGAAACTTGCCTGGGTGGCGAAGAACGAACCTGAAATCTTCGCGAAAGTGGCCAAGGTGCTGTTGCCGAAGGATTATCTGCGGCTGTGGCTGACCGGCGAATATATCTCCGAAATGTCCGACTCCGCCGGCACCTCCTGGCTCGACACCGGCGCGCGCAAGTGGTCTGCCGCGCTTCTCTCCGCCACCGGGCTGGATGAAAAACACATGCCGTCGCTGGTGGAAGGCACCGATGAGGCGGGCGTTCTGCGGTCCGAACTCGCCTCCGAATGGGGCATTGCGGGCAGGGTGGTGGTTGCCGGTGGTGCCGGCGACAACGCGGCTTCCGCCTGCGGCATGGGCACGGTGAAGGAAGGCCACGCCTTCGTGTCGCTTGGCACCTCCGGCGTGCTGTTTGCCGCCAACGCCTCCTATCTGCCGAAGCCGGAAAGCGCCGTGCACGCCTTCTGCCACGCGCTTCCCAACACATGGCACCAGATGGGTGTCATCCTGTCCGCGACCGATGCGCTCAACTGGTATTCCCGCCTTACAGGCAAGTCCGCAGCCGACCTGACAGGCGAACTGGGCGACGAACTTCTGGCCCCCACCGGCGTGACCTTCGCTCCTTATCTTTCGGGCGAACGCACGCCGCATAATGACGCCGCCATTCGTGGTTCCTTCATAGGCCTTTCGCATGAAAGCGACCGGCAGGCGCTGACGCAGGCCGTGCTGGAAGGGGTTACCTTCGCCATCCGCGACAATCTGGAAGCGCTGAAATCAGCCGGCACCTCCATTTCCCGCGTCACCGCCATCGGCGGCGGCTCACGCTCGGCCTATTGGCTGGCCTCGATTGCGACTTCGCTCGGCGTGGCGGTCGATATTCCGGCTGAAGGTGATTTTGGTGCTGCCTTCGGCGCAGCTCGTCTCGGCCTCATCGCGGCAACCGGGGCCGATCCAGTCGCGGTCTGCACCCAGCCGCAGACGGCGCGGACAATCGAGCCGGTGGCGGCGCTTGGTGATGCCTATGAGGAGGCTTACCGGCGGTATCATGCGCTTTACCCGGCAATTCGGTCGCTCTCGCATTGAGGCTTCTAGTTCGCCGCTTACCCCCCTCTGCCCTGCCGGACATCTCCCCCTCAAGGGGGGAGATCGGCAAGGCGCTACGCTCATCACTTCAGATGCAACGATAGAGGTGGGCGGGACGGCCCAACAATTCGATCTCCCCCCTTGAGGGGGAGATGTCCGGCAGGACAGAGGGGGGTAACCACGCCCTCCATCATTTTAACCCACCAAGGAGGATCATCATGAGCACAGGTTTTTTCGGCGATATCGGCAAGATAAAATATGAAGGCCCCGACAGCACCAATCCGCTGGCGTTCCGCCACTACAATCCCGACGAGATTGTCGCCGGCAAGCGCATGGAGGATCATCTGCGTTTCGCGGTGGCCTACTGGCACACCTTCACCTGGCCGGGCGGCGACCCCTTCGGTGGCCAGACGTTCCAGCGTCCATGGTTCGAAGACACCATGCAGGCCGCCAAGCTGAAGGCCGATGTCGCCTTCGAATTCTTCTCGCTGCTCGGTTCGCCCTTCTATTGCTTCCATGATGCGGATGTGCGCCCGGAAGGCCGGAATTTTGCTGAAAACACGAAGAATCTCAACGAGATCGTCGATTATTTTGCTGAAAAGCAGGCGCAGACCGGCGTGAAGCTTCTCTGGGGCACGGCAAACCTCTTCTCCAACCGCCGCTTCATGTCGGGTGCAGCGACCAATCCTGATCCGGATGTCTTCGCTTTCTCGGCCGCAACGGTGAAGACCTGCCTTGACGCCACCAAGAAGCTTGGCGGCGCGAATTATGTTCTCTGGGGCGGCCGTGAGGGTTACGAAACCCTGCTCAACACCGATCTTTCCCGCGAGCTGGACCAGATGGGCCGTTTCCTCAATCTGGTGGTGGAATATAAATACAAGATCGGTTTCGAAGGCACGATCCTGATCGAGCCGAAGCCGCAGGAGCCGACCAAGCACCAATATGACTACGATGTCGCGACCGTTTATGCCTTCCTGCAGAAGAACGGTCTGGAAAAGGAAGTGAAGGTCAATATCGAGCAGGGCCACGCCATCCTCGCCGGCCACTCCTTCGAGCATGAACTGGCTCTCGCCAATGCCTTCGGCATCTTCGGCTCCATCGACATGAACCGCAACGATTACCAGTCCGGTTGGGATACCGACCAGTTCCCCAACAACGTGCCGGAAATGGCGCTTGCCTATTACCACGTGCTGGCCGGTGGCGGCTTCAAGAATGGCGGCACCAATTTCGATGCCAAGCTGCGCCGCCAGTCGCTCGATCCGCAGGACCTGCTGATCGGCCATATCGGCGGCATGGATTGCTGCGCCCGAGGCCTGAAGGCGGCGGCGAAGATGATCGAGGACGGCGCGCTGTCCAAGCCGCTTTCGGAGCGTTACGCCAAGTGGGATTCGGCTGAAGCCCAGAAGATGCTGCGCGGCGAGCTGAAGCTCGACGAGATCGCGGCACTGGTGGAGCGCGAGGATATCAATCCCGAGCCGAAATCCGGTCGTCAGGAATATCTGGAGAACGTGGTCAATCGTTACGTTTGACCGGGTCTTTGTTTTCGAGAAAAGAAGGCGGGGGAACATCTCCCGCTTTCGTCGTTTCGGTTTGGTTATTCTGTCGCAACATACTCGACGTCATCCTCGGGCTTGACCCGAGGATCCATGGTGCGCCGGGTTGTGGATCCTCGGGTCAAGCCCGAGGATGACGTCGAGTTAGCGAGTCAAGTTGAGCGTCATCTCTGTCAGGCGCGGACACTCTTTCCTCCGACATCCTTCCTCGCCAATCACTTACCCCAAAACATCTCCCCTTCCATCCGCACCCGCCCATTCCGTCGCATCATTCCCCTGCAACCGGAACGGAAGGGCGATACGCGCGGCGCCTTTTGCGGACCGGCGGCCGGCATCGACAAGCATGGTTCTGGCAGGCCGTGTTCCGGAAAGGCATCCCGCCGGGCCAGAGGCGGGAGGGGCTGAACCGGTAGGTGCCGTGAAAAGGCTGTAACCAACGGACCTGCGACGGTCCAAAGATACGGCCCGGCAATTGCACGACTTTCACCACACTGACTTACACCCGCATTTGCCGGGCCATTCCCTTCTGCCGCCACGGCGGCGCTGTTGTGGCGCCCGTGCATCTAAAGCGCTTTGGATTGACGGCGACGCGCTGCTGAAACGTTGCAGTTTTTGCTCATTCGCTTCTGTACCTATTTCCCCACATGGTCTAAACCGCTGCTGATCTTTTCCCGCTCGATGGATGATGAAAGGGCCTCTCCGATGACCGATCCCAAAGCGCTAGCAGCCCGTTTCCCCGGTGATTTCCTGTTTGGAGTCGCAACTGCCTCCTTTCAGATCGAAGGCTCGACCAGGGCAGACGGCCGCAAGCCCTCGATCTGGGATGCCTTCTGCAACATGCCGGGTCACGTCTTCGAGCGTCACAATGGCGATATTGCCTGCGATCACTATAATCGCTGGGAGGACGATCTCGATCTCATCAAGGACATGGGCGTCGAGGCCTATCGTTTTTCCATCGCCTGGCCGCGCATCATCCCTGATGGCTTCGGCCCGATCAACGAGAAGGGGCTGGATTTTTACGACCGCCTCGTCGATGGCTGCAAGGCGCGCGGCATCAAGACCTATGCGACGCTTTACCATTGGGATCTGCCGCTGACGCTGATGGGCGACGGCGGCTGGGCCTCGCGTTCCACCGCCCATGCCTTCCAGCGTTATGCCAAGACCGTGATGGCGCGGCTGGGCGACCGGCTGGATGCGGTGGCAACCTTCAATGAGCCCTGGTGTGCGGTATGGCTCAGCCATCTCTATGGCATTCACGCGCCGGGCGAGCGCAACATGGAGGCAGCCCTTGCCGCCATGCATCACATCAACCTCGCCCACGGTTTCGGTGTCGAGGCGTCCCGCCATGTCGCGCCAAAGGTGCCGGTAGGACTGGTGCTGAACGCCCATTCCGTCATCCCGGCCTCGGATAGCGAAGCCGACCTTAAGGCTGCCGAGCGGGCATTCCAGTTCCACAACGGCGCGTTTTTCGATCCGGTCTTCAAGGGTGAATATCCGGCGGAGATGATGGAAGCGCTCGGTTCACGCATGCCCGTGGTGGAGGCGGAAGACCTCTCCATCATCAGCCAGAAACTGGACTGGTGGGGCCTGAATTATTACACGCCGATGCGCGTCGCAGACGACGCCACCGAGGGGGCGGAATTCCCTGCCACCACACCGGCCCCCGCTATCAGCGACGTGAAGACCGATATCGGATGGGAGGTGTATGCCCCGGCGCTCAAGTCGCTGGTGGAAGACCTCTACAAGCGCTACGAGCTGCCGGATTGCTACATCACCGAAAACGGCGCCTGCTATAATATGGGTGTCGAAAATGGCGTGGTGGATGACCAGCCGCGTCTCGACTACTATGCCGAGCACCTCGGCATCGTCGCCGATCTGGTGAAGGACGGCTACCCGATGCGCGGTTATTTCGCCTGGAGCCTGATGGACAATTTCGAATGGGCCGAGGGTTACCGCATGCGCTTCGGCCTCGTGCATGTGGATTATGACACGCAGGTGCGGACGCTGAAGAACAGCGGCAAATGGTACAGCGCCTTGGCGTCGGGCTTTCCGAAGGGAAACCATGGGGTGACCAAGGGGTGAGGCGACGCCCTAGGGCACCGGTCTCTCGCCATGGTCAGCATTCGAACAATGCGCCTCCTCATCCCTGTGCTCGTCACAGGGATCCAGTCAGCCCAAGTCCTTGGGCTGAGAGGAGTCTTTCCGCCACGCAGACGCGTGTCGGCTGGATTCCTGTGACGAGCACAGGAATGAGGGTTGGGGGGGCGGCCGTGCATGAACTTTACGCCCCGCATCCGGTAGCAGGCGACGTGCCAGCGCCCGCCGCCATAAAGTTCTTTCTCCTTATTATCAGTTTTCCAAACTTTTTTATCGGTTACCCCGCGGTGCCTGCTTGCGTCCGCCATCCCGCCTCCTATGTCAGACGGGCTACGAAGGCGTAGCACCCGTTCTGGCATCCAAGGGGCAGGGCGGGTTGGTCCTCCCAGGGAAAACGAACATGCTTATCGAAAAACTCAACTGGCGTTACGCCACCAAGAAAATGGACCCTTCCAAGACTGTTGCGGAAGACAAGGTCGAGCGCATCGTCGAGGCGGCGCGGCTTGCGCCCACGTCCAGCGGTCTGCAGCCGTTTGAAGTGATCGTCGTCACCGATCCGGAAGTGCGCGCAAAGATCCGCGAGATCGCCTGGAACCAGGCGCAGGTTACCGAGGGTTCGCATCTTCTGGTGTTTGCGGCGTGGGACAATTACACCGAAGAGCGCATCAACCACATGTTCGATCTGGTCAATGAGGAACGCGGTATCCGGAATGAGGGATGGGAATCCTATCGCCAGATGCTGCTCTCTTCCTATCCGCAGCGTGACGAGCAGGTGAATTTCGAACATGCCGCCCGCCAGGCCTATATTGGTTTCGGCATGGCGGTGGCGCAGGCCGCTTTCGAGGGTGTCGATTCCACCCCGATGGAAGGTTTCGATCCGGCAAAGCTGGATGAAATCCTTGGCCTTCGTGCAAAGGGCCTGCGCTCCGTCACCATCCTGCCGCTCGGATATCGTCAGTCGGAAGGCGACTGGCTGGTGAACCTGAAGAAGGTTCGCCGCCCGATCGAGGAATTTGCGAGCCGCGTCTGATTTCCAAGGCACTCGCAAAGTCTTGACCGCCGCAAGGCCGCAATGACGGCTTTGCGGTAGATTTTTCCTCTGATTTCAGATAATTGAAAAATCATCCCTGTTAAAAGATGGCGCCTGCGGGCAAGTATGCGCCATCGAAATGCCGATCCCCGGCATCTCTTGAGTGAAAGCCTGACGAAATGACCCGGACAGTCACCCGGAAAATCAGCTGTCATCGAATGTGCCATCCGGCCGCATGAAGAGAGCGGCTGTCTGCCGCAACAGGATTTTTTGAGACCCGATCCGTCACGCGTTTTCCCAGAGTTTTCAATGAGTTTTCAATCCAGCGCGGCATCGCCCGCGACCCCGCCGAAGGCGGTTTCAGAACTGGCGGTCAAGGACCCGATGGTCACGTTCGAAGGCGTGACCAAGACATTTGGCGGCGCCGATGGCAAGCCGGGCTTCGCAGCCCTTGCCGGCATCGACTATGTTGTGCCGAAGGGCTCCATCACCGGCATCATCGGCCGTTCCGGTGCGGGCAAATCCACCCTTATCCGCCTTGCCAACGGTCTTGAAAAACCCTCCTCCGGCCGCGTCATCGTCGATGGCGTCGATGTTGCAGCCCTTGATGAGAAGAGCCTGCGGACGCTTCGCCGTTCCGTCGGCATGATCTTCCAGCATTTCAATCTCCTGTCGTCGCGCACCGCTTTCGACAATGTGGCGCTGCCGCTTGAAATTGCCGGCCTTGGCAAGAAGGAGATCGAAACGCGGGTAACGCCGCTGCTCGATCTCGTCGGCCTTTCCGATAAGGCGAAGCGTTATCCGGCGGAACTCTCGGGCGGGCAGAAACAGCGTGTCGGCATCGCCCGTGCGCTTGCCACGCAACCCAAGCTGCTCCTGTCCGACGAGGCGACGTCGGCGCTCGACCCGGAGACGACCCAGTCCATCCTCGAGCTTCTGAAGCGCATCAATGCCGAACTGGGGCTCACCGTGCTGCTCATCACCCATGAGATGGAGGTGGTGAAGACCATCGCCTCGCAGGTGGCGGTCATCGACAGGGGCCTGATCGTTGAGCAAGGCCGCACCTTCGATATCTTCACCGCACCGAAACACGAGACGACCCGCAGCCTGCTGTCGTCCTCGGTCGGCGTGAAGCTGCCGCATTGGGTGACTTCGGGCTTAAAGCCGGAAGCTGCGGAAGGCGACCGCGTTCTCGTGCGGCTGGTGTTCTTCGGCGAAACGGCTTTCCAGCCGCTGACCGCCCGGCTTGTGGCTGAGATCGGCCCCGATGTGAACATCCTTGCCGGCACCATCGAGGAAATTTCCGGCGAACCCTTCGGTTCGCTGGTTGTCTCCTATCCGGCCACAGCGGAAATCACCGCCCGCGCCAGCCGCTTTTATACTGAGACCGGTCTTCACACGGAGGTGCTCGGTTATGTCGCCTGATATGATTTTCAACCTTCTATTGAAGGGCCTTCTGCAAACGCTGCACATGGTCGCGGTCGCCGGTATCGTCGGCTCGATCATCGGTGTGCCGATGGGTGTTTTCCTCGCCACCAGCGGCAAGGGCGAACTGTTCCCCGCGCCGATGACGAACCGCATTCTCGGCCTCGTCGTCAACGCGGCGCGCTCAACGCCCTTCATCATTCTGGTGGTGGCGATCATTCCTTTCACCCGTCTCGTGGCCGGCACCTCCATCGGCACCAGCGCCGCCATCGTGCCGCTCACGGTCGCCACCGTGCCTTTCATTGCAAGGCTGGTGGAGGCGGCGATCCGCGAAGTGGACAAGGGCCTGATCGAGGCCGCCCGCGCCATGGGCGCGACACCGTTGCAGATCGTCACGAAAGTCCTGCTGGCCGAAGCCAAGCCCGGCATTACGCTTGCTCTTACGCTCACGCTCGTCAGCCTCATCGGTTATTCGGCGATGGTCGGCGCTGTCGGCGGCGGCGGGCTGGGAGACCTCGGCATTCGCTACGGTTACCAGCGTTTCATGCCTGACGTGATGCTGGCCGTGGTTCTGGTGCTCATCGTGCTGGTGCAGCTGGTGCAGAGCGCCGGTGACCGCCTTGCCCGCAGCTTCGACAAGCGGACCCGCAAAAACTGATAAAGCCGTTCAAGAACAACAATCCCAAGAATAACAAACCCAAGGAGACACCCATGAAGAAAATCATCCTCGCGGCTTCGCTCGCCGCTCTCTTCACCGCCGGTCAGGCGCTGGCCGAGACCATCAAGATCGGCGTAACCCCCGCCGAGCACGCGCAGATCATGGAGCAGGTCAAGAAGATCGCGGCGACCAAGGGTCTGGACATCGACATCGTCGAATTCTCCGATTATGTCGTGCCGAACCAGGCGCTGAACGATGGCGAACTTCAGGCCAACTCCTTCCAGCACCAGCCTTACCTCGACAACCAGATCGCCGACCGCAAGTTCGATCTCGTCAGCGTCGGCACCACCATCACCACCCCGATGGGCGTTTATTCGAAGAAGGTGAAGAACCTCGACGAGCTGAAGGACGGCGCGACCGTCGGCATTCCGAACGACCCGACCAATGGCGGCCGTGCGCTGCTGGTTCTCGCTTCCAAGGGCGTGATCAAGGTCAAGGAAGAAGCCGGCCTGAAGGTAACGCCTGCCGACATCACCGAAAACCCGAAGAACATCCAGATCGTCGAGCTTGATGCTGCCCAGCTGCCGCGCTCGCTTGACGACACCGATGCCTCTGTCATCAACACCAACTATGCGACGGCTGCCGGCCTGAACCCGAAGAAGGACGCCATCGCCATCGAAAGCGAAAAGTCCCCTTACGCCAACATCATCGCCGTCCGCGCGCAGGACAAGGACAAGCCCTGGGTGAAGACGCTGGTGGAATCCTACCACAGCCCGGAAGTGAAGGCCTTCATTCTGGAGAAGTACAACGGCACGGTCATCCCGTCCTGGTAATCCTGTCGGTTACGGCAAAAATGACGACCTCTCCCGGTTACGGGGGAGGTTTTTTGTTTTTGGGCCCGCGTGCAACCACGTTTTCTGAAAACCCCCCATGATTTCGGGGAAGGATTTTTCAGGTTTTTACCCCGACTGTCGTTTTATACCCGTTGTTTTTTGGGGCTGCGTCACAATCCGGCTTAACGGCTTCTGAATGTTTCCTTCGCAAGATGATGCTTTCGAAGGGGATTTTATGCGGATTGCGCCGCGAAACATTGGGGAATACCTGCCGGTCGGGCGAAGAACGGCCGTGGGCGTCGTATTGTCCACATTCGCGCTCGTGCTTCTCATCGTCACCGCGCTCGTCCTCTCCGCCTTGAGCCAGGTCAGGGAAAAGGCGAATTTGCTGGACAACGCCCGTTCGCGCGAGACGACGGCCGGCGCGCTTGTCACCTTCCGCGAGCAGCTCGGTGCGACCCTGAATGACTATGCCGCCTGGGACGACGCGGCGGAATATGTGTATGCCCCTGATCGCTTCGACTGGGTGGCCAGTAATTATGGCGACATGACGGTCAACAACGAGCTTTTCGATACCGCCGTCGTGCTTGACGAGGACGGCAAGGTCCGCATGGCCTATCAGAACGGCAAGCCAGCCTCCTGGAAGTCGCAGAGTTATTTCTCTGGCGGCGTGAGGGAAATGATCGAGCGCGTTCAGTCCATGCGGCCAGGCATTACCTCTCAGGTGACCGGTTTCGTCAAAACGCGCGATGGCATCGCTGCCGCAGGCGTGGCGCTGGTACGGTTGAAATCGGGAGCCTTGCCGCCGGTTGGTTCCGAGCGGCGTTATCTGATTTTTGCGCGCCATCTCACGCAGGCGACAGTGGACAAGCTCGCCCGCAATTACGTCATCGACGGGCTGCAACTGGAATATGGCGACGGACCTGCCGAAAACCATGTGGATATCGTCAACCCGCTGGGCGATGTGCTGGCGCGGCTCGTCTGGCGCTCGCATCTGCCGGGGGATGTCAGCTTTCATGATGCGCGCCCGGTCGTCTTTACCGCGCTCGGCATTGCGGGAACGTTCTTTCTCGTCCTTCTCATCATCGGCTCTGCCACGCTTGACCGGCTGAAGGCCGATGAAGCGGCGGCGCGGGAGGAGGCCCTGCGCGATCGCCTGAGCGGGCTCAGCAACCGCGCCGGCCTGTTTTCCAAGCTGAACCGCATGGTGGGCAAGGCCCGGCAGGACAAGACGGACATCAAGCTGCTTTACCTCGATCTCGATGGCTTCAAGGAGATCAACGATTCCTACGGCCATGCTGCTGGCGACAGGCTGATCAAGGGCGTGGCGGCGGCGCTGAGGGTGCTGGTGCCGGAAGGTGCCGTGCTGGCGCGGCTTGGCGGCGATGAATTCGCCATTGCCATTCAGGGCAATGACGTATGGTCGGAGGGCCGCAAACTCTGTCAGGCGCTGCTTGAACTTTTCACCGAGCCCTTCAGCATCGGGGAGCGGGTGGCGAGCATCGGTTGCAGCATCGGTACCTCGGTTTCGAGGGCCGGCGATATCAATGGTGAGGAACTGCTGCGCCGCGCCGACATGGCCATGTATCAGGCCAAGGAAAACGGGCGCGGGCGTTACGTCTCCTACGAGCTGAAAATGGATGCGCTGCGCGAAGAAAAGCTGCAGCTTGAGGCGGATCTGCGCCACGCCATTCTGAATGACGAAATAACGGTGGTCTACCAGCCGGTCGTCAGCGCCGCCACGCGCTGCATCACCGGGGTGGAAGCGCTAGCCCGCTGGCAGAGACCGGGATACGGCTTCGTGCCGCCGGATATCTTCATCGCTGCTGCCGAGACCAGCGGCCTCATCGACCGGCTCGGCCTTATCGTTCTGCACAAGGCCTGCGAGACGGCGGCGCAATGGCCCTCCATCAAGCTTTCGGTGAATATCTCACCCGTGCAGTTTCGCAATCCCGCCTTCTCCCGCCACGTGGCGGATATTCTCGCCGCCACGCAGACGCCGACCGAAAGGCTGCGGCTGGAGATGACGGAGGGATATTTCATCCAGCATCCGGAACGGGCAAGTGCGGCGATCGACAAGCTGAAACAGCTTGGCCTGCACATAGCGCTCGATGATTTCGGGGCCGGCTTTGCAAGTGTCGGCTATCTGCGCCGCTTCGGTTTCGACCGCATGAAGATCGACCGCTCGCTGATCATGGCGCTCGAAAAGGGCGGACGCTCTCTGCAAATGCTGCAGGCGACGGTGGCGCTGGCGAAATCGCTCGATATCCCGGTCACCGCGGAGGGTGTCGAGACGGAAGAACAGGCAGCCATCCTGCATCTGTGCGGTTGCGACGAATTGCAGGGTTACCTGTTCTCGAAACCGGTCGCCGCCGAAGTCGTCACCGCCATGCTGGAGGAGCAGACGGCGCCGCTGTTTGCGCTTCGGGCAGGGGCGTAAGCGGCTGGCTTTACTTGCGCAGGCGTGCGGCGGACAGGCGCTTCCTCCATATTCGAGGTCGTCCTCGGGCTTGACCCAAGGATCCACAATCAACCGCGACAATGGATCCTCGGGTCAGGCCCGAGGATGACGCAGGAAAGGTTAACCATCTGGTATCCGGCTGGGTTTACTGCCGACCCGTTACCGACCCAGATGCCGCTCGCCGCGCTTCTTGGCCAGTTCGATCTGCTGCTGCCGGTCGCGGAAGCGCTGGCGGTCCTCTTCTGTCCGGTCGTCGTAACAGCTCGGGCAGGAAACGCCTTCCTCGAACAGCGGGGATAACCGCACTTCCGGCGTGATGGGGTTGCGGCAGGCATGGCAGAGCTTGTGGTCGCCTTCGGCAAGCCCGTGAACCACCGAGACACGCTCGTCGAACACGAAGCAGGCGCCTTCCCACAGGCTCTCTTCCTCCGGCACTTCCTCCAGATATTTGAGGATGCCGCCTTTCAGGTGATAGACCTCGTCGAAGCCCTGTTCCTTCATGAAGGCCGTGGCCTTTTCGCAGCGAATGCCGCCGGTGCAATACATAGCGATCTTCGGCTTGTTGTGCAGGCCGGGATTGTTCTTCACCCAGTCGGGAAACTCGCGGAACGTCTTGGTCTTCGGATCGACCGCGCCTTTGAAGAGGCCGATGGCGGTCTCGTAGTCGTTGCGCGTATCGATGACGATGGTATCGGGGTCTGAGATCAGCCCGTTCCAGTCGCGTGGCTCGACATAGGTGCCGACGATGCGGTTCGGATCGATATCCGGCACGCCCATGGTGACGATCTCTTTCTTGAGCTTCACCTTCATGCGCACGAAGGGCATGTTCGACGCGCGGCTTTCCTTGTGCTCCAGAGCGGCAAATTCCGGCTGGGCGCGCAGGAAGGCAAGCACGGCGCGAACGCCCGCATCCGGCCCGGCAATGGTGCCGTTGATGCCTTCGGCCGCCAGAAGCAGCGTGCCCTTGACGCCATTTATCTGGCAGAGCTCGAACAATGGCTCGCGCAGGCTTTCGAACCGCGGCAGGCGGGCGAAATGATAAAGGGCTGCCACAAGGAAATCGCCAGTAATGCCAGGGGCGACGTCCGGGCGGGGGAGAATGGTGGTGTCGGTCATGGGCGCTGAAATACAGCGACGGCGGCCGCAAAGCAATATTTATCCGCCATCGCCGGTATTTTGAAAATCGTCAGATATCGGACAAAGGGAGCAAAATGTGGGGCGGTTCGTCACTTAAATCCGCGTTGGTGAGACCGCAAAACCCCTCTTCCGTCATCCTTGGGCTTGTCCCAAGGATCTAATCACGCCGCGCAAAATCGAAACGTTGCAGATCCTCGGGACAAGCCCGAGGATGACGTCGAGTGGGTGGGACGTTCCCTTCGTCGCCTTCCCGCCTATTTCCCCGCATGCCGCCACAGGAGGCCGACGATGCGGCTTTCCGTGCCAGCGGATTCGGAGAAGACTTCGTTTGCCAGCTGAAGACCTTCGGTGCGCAGCGCCTGCTGCCTCTGGATGATCGCATCGAGAAGCAGGGCGAGCCTTTCGCCATTGCCGAAACGTTCCGGCTCCCGATCGGCGACGGCGGCAAGGACGGAGAGATCATGCTCATGGCCGAGTATGTCGACCAGCCTTTTGGTATCGGCCCTTTTTGCGCGCATGGCGGAGGGCCAGATGCGGCGCAGCAGGCCGAGATGCATCCAGTAGGCCTGACCGGCCTTGCGCAATTCGTGGAAATGCTCGACGTCGGCGTGGTCGTGACAGTCGGCAAGCGCCTGGCGCGCCCGTTTTCTCTGCTTTGACCAGCTGGTTCTCACCAGCCGCGTGGTGTCTTTCACCTCGTCCGTTAGCGACAGCGCCTTCAGCCTCTCGCGTCCCGCCTCGCATCCGGCGATGGCCGCCGAAATGGCGTCGTCGAGGCCTGCCTCATGTTCGATGGCGTGATCGCGGCGCTTGCGCAGCATCGCCGCGATGGAACGCAGCGCCTTGCCCTGCGCATCGGAGAGCGCGAAAGGTTCGAGATAATCCGCCGTCTCCACCAGTGCCGTCGCATCGCGCGCAAAGGCGAGCGAGCGGGCGATGTCGCGGAAACGGGCGTTTTCCTCACGGCTGAAATCGGGCGCACCCCTGGCAACGAGGCGGTAGAGCGCGCGCAGCCGCTTGAACCGCTTGCGAGCATCATGCACCGCTTCGTGCGGGCCGGACGGCCGGTCACGAAGGATGGTTATCGCATCGTCGATCAGTTCCAGCCCGGCACGACGGATTTCGTCGTCAAAGGGCTTTTTAGGGTCAATTCTGAAAGGCATCCGACAATTCTCCATGCGGATTGTCCATGGCCAGCGACTGGTTGGAAAAGCGGCGGTCGCCAGTCACTTCCCTGCCAAGCCAGGAGGGCAGATCCGGATCGGCATTCTCGTCGTCCATCTCCACCTCCGCCACCACCAGTCCCTGATATCGGCCTTCGAAAACATCGATTTCCCAGGTGAAGCCGCCGTGATCGACGGTGTGGCGTGTCTTTTCGATCACCACCCCCGGCGCGCTCGCCATCATCTCTTCCGCGTCTTTGAGGGGAATGGCATATTCATATTCGTCGCGGACAAGCGCGCTTGCGCCGATCTTGATCGTCAGTGTCGCGTCACGTCCGTTGACGATCCTGACCCTGACGGAACGATTTTCCAGCGAGGCGACATATGCCTGCCGAAAAGCCATGCTATGCATCACCTCATTGCGCCATTCACCGCCTGCAACAAGAAACTTCCGTTCAATTTCCTTGGCCATGCTGTCTCCGCAAACTGGTGCGCCAGATTATCGCAAGATGAGGTCGCGAAGAAGCGAATTGATTGAAGTATCTGGATAAAAAATGGCCCCGTCATGCCTCGACATCAAAGCCGGGGCAGGCTAATCGGTAAACGGGATTTCAATCGTTTCAATCGCGCAAGGGAGGCTCATCTTGGCCCAGGACTCCGAAAAACTGCTCTCCATCCTCAAACTCCAGCCGGTCGTTCCGGTGCTGATTGTGGATGATGCCGCTTCCGCCGTGCCGCTCGCGCGCGCCCTCGTCGCAGGCGGCCTGAAGGCAATCGAGATCACCATGCGCACGCCCGCCGCACTCGACGCCATCCGCGCGGTCGCAGCGGAAGTGGAAGGCGCCAATGTAGGCGCCGGCACCATCCTCAATGCGAAGGATTTCGAAGCGGCGGCGGAAGCGGGTTCCACCTTCATCGTCAGCCCCGGCATCAACAAAAGCGTGCTCGAGGCCGCGCGCGGCTCCAAGGTGCCTTTGCTTCCAGGCGCTGCCACCGCAAGCGAGGTTATGGCGCTGCGCGACGAGGGCTACAAGGTGCTGAAGTTCTTCCCCGCCGAACAGGCCGGTGGCGCGCCTTATCTCAAGGCACTGTCCTCGCCGCTCGCCGGCACGGTGTTCTGCCCGACCGGCAGCGTCTCGCTCAAGAACGCCAATGACTATCTTTCCCTGCCGAACGTGGTGTGTGTTGGCGGTTCCTGGGTTGCCCCGCGTGAACTGGTGGCCACCGGCGACTGGGCTGGTATTACCAAGCTTGCCGCCGAAGCCGCAGCCCTTCGCGGCTGATCTGCACGTCTTCAAGCCCGTTCACGAAGGCGTGAGCGGGTTTGACATTTGTATTCGCGCCACGACTTCCTATCTCCCCTGTAGATTTGACCCTTACAGGAGATTTTGATGTTCGACGCCAAGAAGCTTCTTGAACAATTCCTCGGCTCACAGGTGCCGGGCCTTTCGGGAAGCGTCCGTGACAGAGCCGGGCAGGCCGCCGATATCGCCAAGAACAATCCCTTGAAGGCCGGTGCGCTCGCCGCCGCCATTCTCGGCACCAAGACCGGCCGCAAGCTTGCCGGCAATGTCGCCACCATCGGCGGCGTCGCGGCCATCGCCGGTCTCGGTTATCTCGCCTACAAGAACTACAAATCCGGTGAGAAGCCGGAAGTGGCGCCGAAACCCGAGCCGGAGCTTCTGGCGCCGCCGGCCGATTCCGCCTTCCATCCGCAATCTCCCGCCCTTTCCAACGATTTTGCGCTGAAGCTCATTCAGGCAATGATTGCTGCGGCCAAGGCCGACGGTCATATTGACGAGAACGAGCGCGCCAACATCATGGAAAAGGTGCAGGTCTCCGGCCTCGACACGGAAGCGGAACGTTTCCTCGAAAAGGAACTGGCCGACCCGCTCGATATCGACGCGCTGGTGGCCGCTGCCCGCACCGAAGAGCAGAAGGTGGAAATCTACACCGCCTCGCGCCTTGCCATCGAGGCCGATACGCGGGCGGAACGCGGTTATCTCGACCTTCTCGCCGGACGGCTTGGGTTGCCGGATGCGCTGGTCGATCATATCGAGGCGACGGTGGTGGCTGCGAAGGTTTGAGGTAGTGCTTTGGGCTTGAGCATGAGGGTGTGAGCGTGTGGCTCACCCCCCTTTGCCCTGCCGGGCATCTCCCCCTCAAGGGGGAGATTCACCCCGGACGATCTCTCGGCCATCTTCAATGTTGCGAGGGAGCGAGCGTTTCATTCTGGCTGATCTCCCCCCTTGAGGGGGAGATGCCCGGCAGGACAGAGCGGGGTGAGCCGCACCCACCAAGGCATAACCCCAGCTGCCAACGGCCACAGCAATACACGCCACTTCCCGGTTGTCATCCCGCCCCGCTTGGCCTAATCCTTCTCCCAGACAATGGGGAAGAGAATGCGCGATCTGAATGATTTTAGGGGATGTCCGGCGCCGCAGCCGGTGACGCTGAAGGGCCATTATGTGACGGCGGAGCCGTTTGATCGCGACAGGCATCTTGCGAGGCTCTGGGCGGCACTTGGCGGCGAGGGGACGAATACGCTCCTCAAATATTTCCCGCAAAGCGCCTTTCCCAATGCCGACGCTTTCGGCGACTGGTTGTTGAGCGCGGGTGAGAAGCTCAACTGGGTCACGCTGGTCTTCATTGAAAACGCCACCGGCGATATCGTCGGCATGGCGAGCTACATGCGGCCCGATCCCGCCAATGGCGTCGTCGAGGTGGGCTCAGTCGCCCATGGCGCGAAGATGAAGCGTTCACCGCTTTCCACCGAGGCCCATTACCTGATGGCGAAACATGTTTTCGAGGATCTGGGTTACCGTCGCTACGAGTGGAAATGCCATAACGACAACGAACCCTCCAAGATCACGGCGAAACGGTATGGTTTCACCTTCGAGGGCGTTTTCCGCCAGCATATGATCTCGAAGGGTGCAAACCGCGATACGGCGTGGTTCTCGATGATCGACGGTGAATGGCCGCTGATCGGCAGGGCCTTTGAAATCTGGCTTTCGCCGGAAAATTTCTCCGCTGACGGCACACAGAAGCGCAAGCTTGAGGATATTCGTGCGGAGCTTGCCAATGCCAGCGCCTGACAAGCCCACGCCGCAGAAAAAGGACGGGTCCCCGGCCGTTGCCGCCGTCCTCATCATCATCGGCTTCGGACTGGTGTTTTACGTCATGCCGAAAATCATGCTGTGGCTGGGAAATTATTCGCCCTGGCTTGCGGCCGCCTTCGGCACGGTGGCGGTGCTCTGTTTCTTCCTGCTGTTCTGGCTGCGCGCCCGTTATCAGCGCCGTCGTGACGGCTAGGGCAGGCTGCGCAGTTTTACTGGAAATGCCCTAGAGCTGAAGCGACGCGCCGAGCAGCATCAGGCCCATCAGCAACACGAACAGCGCACCGGCGATCTCGATCGCGTGGCTGATGCCCGCCGCCTTACGGCTTCCGGGGCCAGCGAAGCGCACGGCAAGACCCTTGGCCGATACGGCCATGATGGCAAGCAGCGACACGGTGATGGCGGTGCCGAGCGACATGGCGAGGACCGAGAGCACGCCGCCGAGATAGAGCCCGTTCAGAAGCGCAAAGCTCATGACGATGATGGCGCCCGAGCAGGGTCTGAGGCCCACCGCGATGATGGCCGACCATGCTTCGTGCAGGCTGAAGTTCTTGCCCTTCAGAAGCATGGGATCGGGCGCGTGGGACTTGCCGCAGGCCGTGCAGAGATCACCGGTGCCGTTGTGGTCGTGGTCGGCAAAAACCGGCTTGCCCTGAAACCTTAGACCCGTACCCATGCCGGTGGTCTTGGCTGCCGCCGCTTGCCCTGCCGCCGCGAAAACCGCGACCGGTTCACGCCTGATGCGCAGTGACCAGAGTTTGCGCACCAGCAGCCAGGCGCCGAACAGGGCCACCATGGCAAAACTGGCGATCTCCATGGCCTGCGTGGCCTTCGTCATGGTGATGGAGGTGCCGCGCAGCACCAGCCAGGCAGCACCGACGAGGCCGATGGCCACCGCACCCTGGAGGAGTGCGGAAACGAAGGAAATGAGAATGCCGCGTTTCAGCTGCGTTTCATTGGCGATCATGTAGGAGGAGATGACCGCCTTGCCATGGCCGGGGCCGGCAGCGTGGAAAACACCATAGGCAAAGGAAAGGCCGATCAGCGAGCCAAGCGCCCAGCCGTCCTCGCGCATGGCTTTCAACGCACCGGTCAGCGCCCGGTAAAACATCTGCTGGTGCACATTGATCCACTGCATCAGCGGCGCAAAGGGGCCGCCGACGGAGAAGGACGGTTCGGCCGAACCGATGCCGAGCGGTGACTGGGCGTGGGCGGCGCCGGTAACGGCAACGAGACCGATGGCGACGATCATCAGCTGGCCGGCCAGGCGCCCGTTACGGCTCAGCATGTCACCTCCAGCCGGGTGGCGAACATCTTGGTCATGTCGGTGCCGGTCGGATCGTTGAAAAAGGCGTCGGTCAGGGTGCTCTGGTTCTGGGCGAGCACTTCATCCGGATCGGGGCGGACGACATGGTGCTTGCAGGCGTTCAAATCCTTGCCTTCGGTTGCCAGATCGGCGTCTTTCGCAAAATCGATCGCCGTATACATGGTCGGATCCCAGGCGCCGAAGCTGAGCTTGCCCTTGATGGCGAGCGGCTTGGTCGGCTTCACGGAAAAGAACATCAGGATCTGGTTGTCCCTGTAATCGACGTGAATGGCCTCCGGCTTTCCGAACGCAACCGGTTTGCTGTCGGCGGTAATGAAGGTGTAGTAGGAATATTCGGCAAGCGATTCCAGCACGGTATTGCCGATTTCGGCGAGTTCGTCCTTGTCGAGCTTCAGGTCGCTGTTCTTGTCGTAATCCATCACCACGCTTGCAGAGAACATCTCGTCAAAGCGCCAGATGTTGCGCACTTCCTGAATGGTGCCGTTCGGCCCCTCGACGATTTCCATGCGCGCTTCGGCGAAAATATGCGGATGCGCCACGGCGGCGACGGGAACGGAGGTCAGGCCGGCCGCGAGAAGCAAAAAACGTCTTTTCATTATCCGGTCTGCCCTGCCTTCGAATCTTGAAGGTCTGACTCTAGCAGAAAATGGGACCGAATTTCGACCTGCCGCGCTCTTCCATAACAATGCGCCGGTGCAGACCAGCGAATGTTTCAGAAGGTGCCGCTGAAACGCGAGGTGACGCTGGAGCCGCTATAGGAGAGATCGGTGTCGCGCTCGCCATGCAGAAGGCGGTTGAATTCCACCTCCAGCTTGCTGTTCTTGCCGGTATCGAAGGAGAGCGTGGCGACCAGCCTGCGCTCGCTGCTGTCGTAGTTGTAATAGATCCAGTCCTTGTGGACACGCCGCAGCGAAAGATCGAGCCCCAGCCGGTCGGTAAGCCTGCTCTTCACGACGAACTGCCAGCGGCGATGGAACTCGGCAATGGGATCATCGGGGTCAAAAAGCGCATAGTCCTGCGAGAAGCCCGCTCCGAAGGCGATGCTTTCACTCGCCTTCACTTCCGCTTCCGCCCGAAGGTAGGGCCTGGTGCGCTTCACCTTGTCGCTGATTTCGTCGCCGGAGATGGATGTCAGGCCGGCCTCGGCCAGAACCGCGAAGTGCTCTGAGAATTTGTAACCATAGGCAAGCGAGCCGCGCAGCGTGCTGGCCGGAAAACGCTCATATCTCTCCTGCTGGCTTTCCGGCACGAGGATGCGGTCATAAGCAAGGGTCAGCCCGGCCTCGCCACCGGCCAGCGGCCTTTCATGCTCGGCCTTGAACGACAGAAGCGCTTCATTGGCCTCCAGGCGGGTGGGTTCGAAATAGGCGGGCTTGAACCGTGCCTTGCCCTTCATCAGGCTGGCAAGGCTCGCCGTCAGCGTGGTCTTGCCGCCGAGCGCGAGAATGCCGAGCTGGGAGGAGGCCTCCAGCTTGTGATCCAGTTGCCGGTAACCAATGTCTTCCTCCGGCAGATGTATGAAGATATCGCCGGCATCGCTGCGCGTACCCCGCAGTTCCACCGCCCATTCCAGCCGTTCGGAAAGCCGCCTGGTCAGCCCCAGCGTGGCAATGGTGTTGTGTTCATTGGCGAAGCGGTAGCGGGGGAGGCGGACCTCCTCGTGATCGAGCGAATACCGCAGTTCCGCCCCTTCCAGAGCGATCTTTCCATTGAGCCCGAGCCCGGTGCGCAGCGACACCGCCTTCAGGCGATTGGTGTCGGCGAAATAATTGGTGTCGCTGGAGATGCCGGATCTGTAGGTGATGTTATGCTCATCGGCCTTCTCGCCCGCCCGCACGATGCCGGTGAAGGCAAGCCCAAGAACAAGTGCGATGCATCCCCCCAGCCGCATTTGCATCTCCGGTTGCTAATTAAGCAATATCTTATAGTTGGATGGTTAACAAAGTCTCCGTCATGATTTTACTGCCGCAGCCGTAAAAGATAGAAGGCGGCACTGTAATTCCTTCAGGAGAGGCAGGCCCGTCTATGTGAAAATTTATTAAATTCATGAGTATTAGCGTTAATTGTTTATTGTAATATTAGGCTTTGCTTGAATTAGAATCCTCTAATTATACAGTTGGACTACGCCAGAGGGCGTGATCAAACATAAGAGGAGAGAGAAATGATTGCTAAGTTTGCTTGCATAGCCGCTGTTCTTACTATCGCTTCCGTTGGTCAGGCCAATGCCGGCGGTCTTCTGGGCGGCATCCTGTCCGGAAACAGCAACAAGGGCGGCGCGCTCGTTGTCGTCTCGCCCAGCATCGATCTGGGTGTCAGCGGTATCCTGTCCAATAACGGGATTCTGAACGGCAACAAGACCGGTATCCTGAACGGCATCCTCAACGGCAACAAGACCTCCGTCGATGTCATCGACAACAAGAATGACGGCAGCAAGAAGCGTCGCCACTGAATAAGCCAGATCGAAAATCGACAGGGATTTTCGACGGAAACGATGCGCGCAGGACATAAGCCGGGAACAAGCCTCGAGTTGCGTGTGTATGACGCATAGCGCTTCCGGCAAGAACAAACGGTGCATCGCAAGACTGGAAGGGGGCCTCGTGGCCCCCTTTTTTTTGTTCGGCTTTTCAGGTTTGAACGAGCTTTATCAGTATTTTCTACCTTGGATAGCGTCATGGGTGTGATAAGGCGCAATGCGAAGGGATGTTGAGCTGTTAGTATTCTCGTATTATCTAATATTGTAGTTTATTTACTCTATATATTCTTATATTATTGAAGTATGTTCATCTATATTTATATCGATGTGACATTTCGACACTTGCTTTTAACTTTTCAATGTTTCAATCACAGGGTGCGTACGCTTGGCGATTTTGTTTTTCGACCACGTCATATTTCGTCCCGCAACGCGGCGGGTGAGAAAATTTTTGAAGGAGCTATTGCATGTTGAAACAATCATTTCTGGCGCTCGTCACTCTCGGTGTGCTTTCCGGTGCGGCCATTGCTGCCGATGCCGTCAGCGACGTTCCGGTAGCGCCGGTCGCCACTGACGCCGCACCGGCCTTCTCCTGGGGTGGTTTTTATGCCGGTGCTTCGGCCGGTTACGGTTGGGAGCGTCTGAAAACGACGGAAGATGGTGATACAGACAAACATAGTTTCGATGGTGCACGTTTTGCGGGTTTTGCGGGTTATAATGCCGAAGTCGCGCCATCTGTCATTCTTGGCGTCGAGGGTGACCTCGGTTATGCTTGGGGCGATAAAAAGATCAATTTGAGCGAGGTTTCCGCAGGCTTCAACGGTTCAGCGCGCCTGCGTGCCGGTTATGCCATCGACCGCGCCCTGATCTACACCGCCGGTGGTTACGCCGCGACGGACAGCGAGATCAAGACGCCGTTCGGCAACGCCAGCAAGATGCTGAATGGTTGGACGATCGGCGCCGGTGTCGACTACGCCTTCACCGACAACGTATTCGGTCGTCTGGAGTATCGATACAATGATTTCGGCAAGGAAACCTATACTGTTCAGGGCATTTCTGCCGATGGAAAACTAAGCGAACACGTCGTCACCGTCGGTCTCGGCGTGAAGTTCTGATCGGCCGCCTTTCGTTTCCGGGGCTGACGCTCGTCTTTGCGGCGCACGCACCGGCGGCGACAGTCTGGTAGCAATATCGATTCATAACTGGCCCGGTGGAAAGAATATCTCCGGGCTGGATAATCCTTGAATGGGCGCGCGGGCTTTCCGTTGATAGGTGACGCCCACCCTCAAGGCCATAGCCATGCGGCATTAGAAAAACGGCTTCGCTTTCATACGAATAATGAAACCGTCCTGCCGCCCACATGGGCTTGAACCGCGCACCGTTTTGATGTGAAGGTGGGCTTCACGTCCTCCAAGCTTTCAGTCGATTCCCCATGTTACAGAAACGCGCTTCGCCGGACGCTTTTGATCGTCAGGCCTATTTGATCGCGCTACTGGTCTTCGTTGCCGGCGGCACGAATGCGGCCGTCGTGCCATTTATCGGCTTTTATATCATTCAGGTGCTCGGTCATGCGCCGGCGACGCTCGGTCTTTACAGCGTGACCGCGATGCTGGCCTCGATCATTGCCAGCCGCATTTATGGCGAGCGTGTCGATGCCGGCGTGCGGGTGCGGCCATTGCTGCTTCTCTCCGTGCTTGGCGCCTTCGTCGCGGCGGCGGCGGCAACCTTCGGTCATCTGGCGCTGCTGGTGGCGATAACGGCAACCGGCATGGGGCTTTCCAACGCCGCCAGCACGCTCGTCTTCAGTTATGGCCGGTATCACGGCCGGGTAAAGGCGCTCGATACGGCGTCCTACAATGCTTTTCTGCGGATGATGGTGTCGCTGGCATGGATGCTGCTTCCGGCTGCCGCCTATCTGATCGTCGATCTCGCCGGCGCAAAGGCGGTGTTCCTGAATGCCATGTTGATGGCCGCTATCTGGGGCGGGCTTGCACTTGCCATCGTGCCGCGTGGCCAGACTTGCCCGATGGAGCGGCGGGAGGAGGGGGAAGCCGATGCGGGGCGTAACCTGCCGCTGCTTCTGGCGGCGACGGCGAGCTTCTGCATGTCTTTCGCCCACTCCCTGTGCGCCTCTGCCCTGCCGGTGTTTCTGGTGCGGGAAGTGGGCCTGCCGGATTACGCGCCGGGCCTGTCGCTCAGCGTCAAATGCGCGATGGAGGTTCTGCTCATTCTGCTTGCGCCGAGGATCATGCGGCGCGTCAGCGCCCGTATTCTTCTCTGCATCGCGGCGGTGATGGCGATCGTTGCCTTCAACATCATCGCCTCGGTCCAGACCCTGCCCGCCATGATTTTCGGTGCGGCGATGGAAGGCGCCTATTACGGGCTTTTCGCCGGCACGAGCCTGACCTTCATTCAGGGCTTTGCACGTGGCCGCACGGCGCGGGCGACGGCGCTTTACATGAATTCCATCTTCCTTGCCGCGCTGTTTGCGGTGCCGCTAATGGGGTTCGTGGCGCAATATGCCAGCTTCGGTGTCTCGATCCGGCTTGCCTCGGTGGGCGCCGGTGCCGGGTTGCTGCTGCTATTCCTCACGCGCCGCCAGGTGGGCGAGTAAGGGCAATTCATCCAGCCGCCCTCATTCCTGTGCTTGTCACAGGAATCCAGTCAGCCCAAGTCCTTGGGCTGAAAGGGCTCTCTCGCCACGCAGACGCGCGTCGGCTGGATTCCTGTGACAGGCACAGGAATGAGGGAGTCGGTGCATTGCGCGCCCCGTCGCCGCCTTACGCCGAAATGTCGATAATGCCGCAATCGCCCGCTTCGGAGGCGAAGGCCAGCAGCTTGCCGGTGGCGCTCCAGTCCATGCTCGTGATGGCGCCCTTGCCGGGGCGGCGCAGCAGGGCTTCCTTGCCATCGGCAAGGCGCACACCCAGCACCATGCCATCGATGAAGCCGATGGCCAGCACGTCTTCCACCGGGTGGAAGGCGACATTGGTGACCATGATGTTGGCGCGGGTGCCGAGCTCTTCCGGCGCCTTGCCCATCGGGCCGTCCTTGCCGGAAAATGGCCAGACGATCGCGGCTGGCGCGCCTGATGAGGCGAGCCATTTGCCCTTGGCCGACCAGGAAATGGATTTGACCTTGGCGGGATATCCCGTCATGCGCATGTGGCGGGCTTCCATGCCGCCCTTGGTCGCTTCCATCTTCCAGCCGTGCAAAGCGTTTTCCTGCATGGTGGTGACGAGGAACTTGCCATCGGGCGAGAAGGTGACGCCGGTATGGGCGCCCTTCCATTCCAGATCGACGGGATCGCCTGATGTTGCCACCCAGTGCAGCGTCACACCGTTATAACGGGCCACCGCAATGCGCAGGCCCTTTGGCGCGAAGGCGATGGCCTCCACCGTGCGCTCTTCCTTGAATTCCTTGACCGTGCCGTCCGACAGCCGGACGAAACTGGATTTGCCGACGCCATAAGCGACAGCCTTCTGCGGCCCGCCGGCGACGACGCCCACCCATTTGCGTGGCACGTTGGCGATTTCGCCGATGCTGCCATCATGACCGATGCGCAGCACACGGCCGTCCTCGCCGCCGGAAAGCAGCGTGGCGCTATAGGGGTCGCGCACGCAGGTCAGAAGCCCGTCATGCGCCTCAGTCACCTTCTCGCCGCCATCCAGCCGGTGAATGGTGCCGGCGGCGGTGGCAAACAGGGGAATGTCGCCGAGAAAATGGGTCGAGACCACGTGGCCTTCGATATCAAGCGGGGCAACAGTCGGCATGGGGCATCGGTCTTTCGTATCTGTGTCGGATGGGGCGACGATGTCGACCCCGGCGGCAGGCATGGTTCTAAAGCATTTCCGGCAAAAGCGGAACCGCTTTTACGTTCGGACGATTCGTGAAATCAAGTAGATAGACCGTTTTGTCGTCGAGGAACCACCCTATACGGCAGTTGAAAATCATTGACACTCCGGCGCTCCGGGCTCACCCCCCTCTGTCCTGCCGGACATCTCCCCCTCAAGGGGGGAGATCGTTCCTTGGCGAGGTTTCGCACCTCTCGACGGTTGAGAATGAAGCGGCGAGAAAGCCTCTTGCCGATCTCCCCCCTTGAGGGGGAGATGTCCGGCAGGACAGAGGGGGGTGAGCCCGGAGCGCCGGAGTGTCAATGATTTTCAACTGCCGTGTACGGTGTCGAAGAACGCGCGTCGGGTGGATGACGGACGCAGCCGTACCCCGGCTCAGAGCCGGGGTGACGGAGGGATAAGGATCAGGCCGTGGCGAGGCAGGCGTTGAAGCTCTTTTCCAGCTTCTCACGATCCAGTTCGCGGCCGATGAAGACGAGGCGGCTTTCGCGTTTTTCGTCTTCCTTCCACGGGCGCTGGTGATCACCTTCGATGATCATGTGCACGCCCTGCACCACGTAACGTTCGGCATCGCCCTTGAAGGCGATGATGCCTTTCAGGCGCAGAATATTCGGACCGTCGGTCTGCGTCACCTTCTGGATCCACGGGAAGAAGCGCTCGGGGTTCATCTCGCCGCCGCGCAGCGAAACGGATTGCACGGTCACGTCGTGAATTGCCGAAACCGCGCCATGGTGATGGTGGCCGTGGTCATGCCCATGGTCGTGCCCATGATCATGATCGTGGTGATGCCCGTGATCGTGGTCATGATGATGGTGGTCATGATCGTGATGGTGGTGGTCGCAATCGGGACCGCAGGCATGGTCCTCATGGCCGTGTTCGAGGAAATGCGGATCGTTTTCGAGTGCACGTTCCAGATTAAACGCGCCCTGATCGAGAACGCGGGCGAGATCGACGCCGGAACGGGTGGTCTTGTAGATGCGCGCGGACGGGTTGATGGCGCGCACGATATCTTCGATGCGGGCAACTTCCTCCGGCGAAACGAGGTCGGTCTTGTTGACGATCACGACATCGGCAAAGGCGATCTGGTCTTCGGCCTCGCGGCTGTCCTTCAGGCGCAGCGGCAGGTGCTTGGCATCAACAAGCGCGACAACGGCGTCAAGCTCGGTCTTGGCGCGCACGTCGTCATCCATGAAGAAGGTCTGGGCAACGGGAACGGGGTCGGCAAGGCCAGTGGTCTCGACGATGATGCCGTCGAAACGGCCGGGCCGGCGCATCAGGCCTTCCACGACGCGGATCAGGTCGCCGCGCACCGTGCAGCACACGCAGCCATTGTTCATTTCGTAGATTTCTTCATCAGACTCGACGATCAGATCGTTATCGATGCCGATCTCGCCGAATTCATTGACGATGACAGCGTATTTCTTGCCGTGGTTCTCGGAGAGGATACGGTTGAGAAGCGTCGTCTTGCCGGCGCCGAGATATCCCGTCAGGACGGTGACTGGAATGGGCTTGGCTGGTGCTGTTTCGGTCATGGAAAACCCCGCGTGGAGAAAGGCCGTGAAGGCCCCAAGGAAGAAGTGTTGTCGTCCATATAGGCGCGACGTCCGGGCAGTTCAAAGAGATTTTGGTCGAATTCTGCCAGCTTGTTCAAATTTTGTTATGAAATAACGTTATGTCAAAATCGTGGACGTCTTGAAGCAGTTCGACAAGGCCGCCGACCGCATGGGAGATGAGCCTTTCGCCCTTTTCGGCTGAGGCGGCAGTGGCGTTTCCGGCGACACCGTCAGGGTTCAGATCGCTCATCAGCCAGCCGAAGGCATGCGGCCCATAGGCGCGCAGATGCCTGAAACGGTCGGCGAAATCGCTTTGCCGGGAAGGAAAGTCGGCCGCTTTTTCCATCGCCACCCGCTCCGGGCAAAGCGCCAGCATGACCGATGTCTCGATATCGCCGCCGTGGATGTCGATCGCCTTGTCTTCCTGCCTCACGATATCGGCCGGTACACCGAAACGGGTCCAGCTTGTCGCGACCGCCAGCATGCCGAAACGGGCGCGGGCCTCGGTGGCGACGATGGTCATCAACGGTGAATTACCGCCATGGGCGTTCAGCATCACGAATTTGCGCACGCCTTTTTCATATTCGGCCTTCGCAATGCCGAGCCAGCGCTCAACGGCCTCGTCGTAACGCAACGTCCGGGTGCCGGGCACATCCATGTGTTCGATGGAATATCCGACGGGCTCCACCGGCAGGAAGGAGACGGGCAGATGGGTGGGCAAGGCAGCGGTGAGACGGGAGACGATGCCTTCGGCAATCAGCGTATCGGTCTCGAAGGGCAGGTGCGGTCCATGCTGCTCATGCGCACCCAGAGGCAGCACGGAAATTACACCTGTTGCGCGAAGATGCGGGTCTGTTACGTTTTCGTCGTGATATTGCGTGTATGAGTTTGGCATCTGGCAGTCCGCACGTGCATTCGGTAAGGATTTCCAGCAACATATATCGGTTCCGCCACAGGGTAAAAGGCACTCGCATATGAGCAAGGATAAAACTGGGCATAAGGACAAGGGCGCCAAGAAGGAAAAGAGCGGCAAGAAGGTAAAGGACGCCAAAAAAAGGGATGAGAATTTCAACCCTGAGGAACTGGCGCAATCCATCACCCAGGCCGCCCGCTCCATGCGCACGGCGCTGAGCCACAGCCTTGCCGAAAGCGGCCTTTATGCCGGGCAGGACGGCGTTATCCTGGCGCTCGCGCAGGAAGGCAGCCTGACGCCCGGGCAGATCGCCCAGAAACTCGGCGTCAAGGCGCCGACCATGACGCGCACCATCGGCCGCATGGAGGCCCAGGGCTTCGTGGAACGCAGCGGCGACGACGAGGATGGCCGTGTCACGCTGGTGAAGCTGACGGAGGCGGGGCTGAAAAGCGTCGAGCATATCAATGTCTCGATTGCCAATTGCGGCGCCCGCGCCATTGAGGGGCTTTCGGCCAAGGATGTGCGCACCGTGGTTAAACTTCTCAAGGCGATCGACACCAATCTTCAATAATTTGTTGAAATTTTTAAAAATAAAACTCTGTTTTGTGGGTATCTCTTAAACGGGTTGCGGATTTTGTTTAAATTGTTTAATTGCAATTTAAACAGATACGTCGTCAACGACATGCGTTTGGGAGGAATGCCGTGGCCCAAAAGGTCAAACTGTCCACGATTGCCGAAAGTCTCGGCCTTTCGACCGCCACCATTTCCCTCGCTTTGCGTGACAGTCCGCTGGTTGCCTCCGACACGCGCGACAAGATCAAGGAACAGGCGCGAGCGCTCGGTTACATCTACAACCGCCGGGCGGCCAGCCTGCGCACCTCGCGCTCCGGCATTGTCGGCGTGGTGTTCCACGATGTGATGAACCCCTTCTACGGCGAAATTCTGAAAGCCATCGAAAGCGAGCTGGACCGCAGCCGCCAGACCTTCATTCTTTCCAACCACTACGATTCGGTGGAGAAGCAGCGCACCTTCATCGAAACACTGCTGCAGCTGGGTTCTGACGGTATCATCATGTCGCCCGCCATCGGCACGCCGATCGAGGATATGACGCTGGCCGAGGAAAACGGCATGCCCGCCATTCTGGTGGCCCGTTCCCTGGATGGCGTCGACATGCCGACCTATCGCGGCGACGACAGCTACGGCATTTCGCTGGCGACAAATCATCTGATCAGCCTCGGCCACCGCACCATCGCCATGGTTGGCGGCACCGACCAGACATCCACCGGCCGTGACCGGTATCAGGGTTATGTCAACGCGCTGCGTAAGGCGGGTATCGAGGTCGATCCGAACCTGCGCATTCCGGGGCCCCGCTCCAAGCAGGGCGGCTTTGAGGCCGCCGTGCATTTCCTCTCCCTGCCGCAGAAGCCGACGGCTGCCGTTTGCTGGAACGATCTCGTCGCCATCGGCCTCATGAACGGCATTTCGCGTGCCGGTCTGGTGCCGGGCGTCGATATTTCCGTCACCGGCTATGACGATCTGGAGGAGGCGGCGATCGCCACGCCGGCGCTGACCACCGTGTCCAACGGGCAGGCCGAGGTGGGGCGTCTCGCAGCACGGGCGCTGCTGGACAGGCTGGCCGGCAGCCACGAACCGGATGGCATCCACCTCATCAAGCCGGAGATGCGCATCCGCCAGTCGACGGGGCCGGTGCGGCCGCGGGTCTGAGTCTATCGCCCGGGAGTATGGATGCGGCAGGCTGCCTGTTCCTGGTTGTTCGCGACGTTTCCTTCTTCCGTCATTCCGGCCCTGAGCCGGGATCCAGCCGGCGCGCGTCTGCGCGACGGGAAGAGCCCTTTCAGCCCAAGGACTTGGGCTGGCTGGATGCCGGATCAAGTCCGGCATGACGGATGTGCATGTGGTGCAAAAAAAACCGCATGAAACTTCCGTCTGCCCCCATAGCATCCCCTTATTGCCCTTTTCACGGCCGCCGTTGTTTGAAAAGATCGCGGCCCGGAGGAGCGGGATGGCGAGTGGTTCGCCTGAAATCCGGCTCCGGTGATATTGGAATGCAATCAGGAGGAATATCCACTCATGTCTGACAGACAAGCCGTCGTTCTCGTTCCCGGCAAGATAAACCCGCGCGTCCTCGAACGCCTCGAAGGCAAGGTCGAGATCGTGACAGTGCCCGCCGGTGCCGAGCCGGTTCTGCCTGAAGGTGCGGCTGAGCGCATCAACGCCATCGCCGTGTCCGGCGTCGTCAACGCCAAATGGATCGATGTGCTGCCGAAGCTTGAGATCATCGCCAATTTCGGCGTGGGTTACGATGGCGTCGATGCCAAACATGCCGCCACACGCGGCATCGTGGTGACCAATACGCCTGACGTGCTCAATGACGAAGTGGCGGATACGACGATTGCGCTGCTGATCAATACCGTGCGCCGTCTCTATCAGGCCGAGACCTGGCTTCGCGACGGCAAATGGGTTGGTGAAGGGCCCTTTGCGCTTTCGCCATTCTCGCTGCGCGGCCGCAAGGTCGGCCTCTTCGGCATGGGCCGCATCGGCCAGGAAATCGCCAAGCGGCTGGAGCCTTTCAAGGTGGAGATCGGTTATCACACCCGCAGCAAGCGCGATGGCCTCAACTATACCTATTACGGCTCGCTGAAGGAGATGGCGGAAGCCGTCGACATCCTGATCTGCATCGTGCCCGGCACGCCGGAGACGCATAAGGTGATCAACGCGGAAATCCTCTCCGCACTAGGGCCGCAGGGCGTTTTCGTCAATGTCGGCCGCGGTTCCAGCGTTGATGAAGATGCGCTTCTGCAGGCGCTTCAGAGCGGTGCCGTGGGTGCTGCCGGTCTCGACGTGTTCTATGCCGAGCCGAAGGTGCCGGAAGCGTTCCTGTCGCTGCCGAATGTTTCCCTGCTGCCGCACGTGGCGTCCGCCTCCATCCCGACGCGCAATGCGATGGCCGATCTCGTGGCCGACAATATTCTCGGCTGGTTTAAGGACGGCAAGGTACTGACGCCAGTGCCGGAAACGCCGGTCAAGGGGTGAGGCCGGAACCTCCACGCACCGTCACCCCGGACTTGATCCGGGGCCCAGCATGATCAAGTCTTTGATCATAAAAGACTCCTGTCACGGCGCAGATGCGCCGTGGCTGGATGCCGGATCAAGTCCGGCATGACGGAGGAGACGTTTTCGCCCTTTGTGGGCGTTCTATTCCGCAATCTCCGCGCTTCCCACCCAGCGCCCTTCGGCAAACGACCGGGCCATGGCATGAATGCTGCGCTCGATCTTCAGCCCTTCCTCGAAATCGATGATATGCGCCTTCTTGCCCTCGATGGCGGCGATGAGTTCGCGGCATTCGATCACTTTCAGGTCGTTGAAGCCGAGCCCGTGGCCGGGGGCGGGAATGAAGCGGTCATAGGGCTTATGGTGAGGTGCGGCGAGGATGGTTCTGAAACCCTGCTCCTCCGGACGTCCGTCCGTTGTGTAGAGCTGGAATTCGTTCATCCGCTCCTGATCGAAGAGGATCGAGCCGGTGGAACCATAAATCTGGATGGCGATGCGGCCTTTGCGGCCCCAGGCCGAGCGGTTGGCGATCAGCACGGCGGAAATGCCGCCTTCGAGTTTCAGAAGCACGCTGGCAAGATCGTGCGTCTCGACAGCGCGCTCGCCACCGCCGCTCAGCGGCCGCGTCGCATAAGGTTTCACCATATCGGTGATCGCGCTTTCGGCATGGCCGAACAGGGAAAACAGCAGTGACAGCGGGTGAACGGCGAAATCATCCAGCGCGCCATAGCCGGATGAGGCTTCGCTCTTCCAGTAGAAGGGCTGGGTGGCATCCGCCATGAAGTCCTCATCCATCTCGGCGCGGACATGATAGACCTTGCCGATCGCGCCTTCGTCGATGAGGCGGCGCATATGGCGGATCATAGGGTTCTGGATGTAGTTGTAGCCCATGGCCGCCGCCTTGCCGGACCGGCGGGCCGCATCGCGCATCTTCACCGCGTCGGCAAAAGCGGGCGCCATCGGCTTTTCGCACCAGACATGCTTGCCGGCATCGAGTGCGGCAATTGCCATTTCGGGGTGAAAGGCATTCGGTGTGGTGACTGAGATCACATCAATCTCCGGATCGGAAAGCAGGTCGCGCCAGTTGCCGGTCGAGCGGGCGAAACCGAACTCGGCCGCTTTCTTGGCCGCCAGCTCGGGATTGACCTCCGCGAGCGTGACCAGCCGCGGGCGCTCCACATCGCCGAAGACGCTGGTGAGGTTGTTCCACGCCAAAGCGTGGCACTTGCCCATGTAACCTGTGCCAATAAGGCCAACGCCAAGAGCGGTCATGGTCTTTCCTCCCTAAATTGTTAGAATGAAATCAGCGATTTATCTAATTCTGTTATTTCTGAAGCACAGTGTATGGCGGTAGGGCCGATGCCGGTCCCACGGCCCTCATTCCTGTGCTTGTCACAGGAATCCAGCCAGCCCAAGTCCTTGGGCTGAAAAGACTCCTTCCGCCGCGCAGACGCGCGTCGGCTGGATTCCTGTGACGAGCACAGGAATGAGGGTGCTGCGGCATGTCTCACGGATTGTCGCGCTTGAAAATCCAGTCATGATCGGGATGGTTCTTGAAGCGCCATTTGCGCATCGGCCCGGCCATCACGTTCAGATAATACATCTCATAACCGTAAGGCGCGCCGCAAGGGTGGTGTCCCTTGGGCACCAGCACGACATCGCCGTTCGCCACCGCCATGGTTTCGTCAAGCGAGCCGTCTTCGGTAAAGACGCGCTGGAAACCGAAACCCTGCGCCGGGTTGAGGCGATGATAATAGGTCTCTTCCAGATAGGTCATGTCGGGGTAATTATCCTCATCATGCCGGTGCGGCGGATAGGAGGACCAGTTGCCCGACGGCGTGAAGACTTCCGTTACCAGCAGGCTGTCGGCCACATCGCGTTCTTCCATGGCGATGGGGAAGATGTAACGCGTATTAGCGCCCTTGCCACGCTCCGTCAGCTGCACACCATTGGGACCGATCTGCTGCGCCTCGCGGCTGCCTTTTTCGCCGGGTGCGGTGCAGACGCCGACGGTGCAGTCGGTCGTGGCCGTCAGCGACCATTCGGAGCCTGCGGGCACGTAGACGCAGTGCGGCGGTTTGCGTTCGAACACATTCATGCGGTCGCCGAGTTCACCGAAATCCTTCCCGCCGGCGGAAATCGTCGCCTTGCCTTCGACCAGCACGAGGATAACTTCGGTATCGCCGGTGTTTTCCGCCGCCGTCTCGCCCGGTTTCAGGCGGTAGAGGCCGAAACCGACATAACCCCAATCCGCGCTTTGGGGCGTGATATCGTGCACCTTGCCGCTTGTCGCGACCGGCTTGCGCAGAAGTGAGGTCATGGTGGTGTTCCTTTTTGGTCAGTCGTTTAATTTATCGGGCGGCTATTCCCGCGTTTTCCTCATCCCTGTGCTCGTCACAGGGATCCAGTCAGCCCAAGTCCTTGGGCTGAGAGGAGTCTTTCCGCCGCGCCGACGCGCGTCGGCTGGATTCCTGTGACGAGCACAGGAATGAGGGTGGAGGGGGCTGCACCGGAGCATATGATCCGCAGACGTATACACTCTGATGCCCCCTGCTCAGTTCAGGCAGCCTGAGCCTTGTCCAACCCGGCTTCGCGTGCAAAAGACTTCAGCGACTTCAGCCCGAGGCTCTGATATTCGAAGGGGTTGCGCACATCCGGGTCCTGCTCGGCCTCGATGACCAGCCAGCCGCTGTAATTGTGCTCGGCCGCCACTTTCAGCACCGGCGGGAAGTTCACGCCGCCCTCGCTGTCACCCGGCACGGTGAACACGCCGCGGCGAACGCCTTCTAGGAAGGAAAGCCGTTCGTTCCGTACCTGATCGGCTATCACCGGCCGCACGTTTTTGGCGTGGATATGGCCGACGCGGTGCATGTATTTCTGCGCGACGCGCACGGGATCGCCGCCACCGAACAGGCAATGGCCGGTATCGAGCAGCAGATGGGTTTTCGGCCCGGTGTGCTTCATCAAAAGGTCGATCTCGTCTTCGCTCTCGACCACGGTTCCCATGTGGTGATGGTAGACGAGTGTGATGCCCTGTTCGGCAGCATAGGCCGCCAGCGCCTCGACACCTGCACCGAACTTGGCCCAGTCCTCGGCCGCAAGGCGCGGACGGTCGACCAGCGCAGTGTCATCAGCGCCGTGAATGGCGTTGGAGGTCTCGCAGACGATGATGACTTTTGAGCCCATCGCTTTCAGCAGATCGAGCGCCGGCTGCATCGCCTTCTTTTCGGATTCGATGCTGTCGGTCAAAAGGTTCAGCGAATGCCAGCCGGAGACGAAGGACAGGCCGCGCGGCGAAAGCACGCCCTTCAGGCCTTCCGGCTCCGTCGGGAACTTGTGGCCCTTCTCGATGCCGTCGAAGCCGATCTTTGCGGTTTCGTCGAGGCACTGTTCAAGGCTGATATGCGCGCCCAGCGTGCGGTCGTCGTCGTTGGACCAGGCGATCGGGTTGGTTCCGTAACGGATCATCTTACTGTCTTTCCTTGAGATGGTTTTCATAACGGGCGCGCGCCGGGCCGATTTCGGCGCGTTCGGAAACTTCAGGCACCGCGACATCCCACCAGTGACCACCCGCTTGCGGCGTCGGATAGGGGTCGGTATCGATGACGATCACGGTCGTGCGGGTGGACGCGCGGGCGCTCGCGAGCGCCGCTTCCAGCTCGGAAATGGTGGAGACCTTGCGTGCATCCGCCCCCATCGAGCCGGCATGGGCGACGAAGTCGATGGCGATCGGGTTGACGTTGGTGTGGGCGTAGAGGTTGTTGAACTCCGCGCCGCCGGTCTCCATCTGCAGTCGGTTGATGCAGCCGTAACCCCTGTTGTCGGTGATGACGAGCGTGATCTTGACGCCCATGGCGACCGATGTGGCAAGCTCGGAATTCATCATCATGTACGAGCCGTCGCCGACCATAACGATCACGTCCCGGTCCGGTTCCGCCATCTTGATGCCAAGGCCGCCGGCCACCTCATATCCCATGCAGGAGAAGCCATATTCCATGTGATAGGAGAGCGGCAGTTTCGATTTCCACAGCTGGTGAAGCTCGCCTGGCATGGTGCCTGCGGCGCACATGACGACGGTGTTGTCACGCGATTGGCGCTGCACCGCGCCGATCACCTGCATGTCTGTCGGCAGGCTGTTGGCGTTGTCTTTGCCCGGCGCTGCCGTATCGGCATCGGCCTTCTTGAACCATGCCGCCTTGAGGCCTGCATCCGGTGCCGCGAAACGGTGGCTGCCAAGCGCGGCCGACAGTTTTTCAAGGCCGATCTTCGCATCCGCCGTCAGGCTGATCGCATCATGCTTGGCGCTGTCATAGGGCTGCACGTTGAGGGCGAGAATCTTGCGGTCCGGGTTCTTGAACAGCGCCCAGGAGCCGGTGGTGAAATCCTGAAAGCGGGTGCCGACGCCAAAGACCAGATCGGCCTTCTCGCTGACGATATTGGCGCTTTCGGCACCCGTGACGCCGACTGGGCCGAAATTGAGATCGTGATCCCAGGCGAGCGCCGATTTGCCGGCCTGCGTTTCCACCACGGGGATGGAATGTTTTTCGGCAAAGTTTTTCAGCGTTTCGGTGGCGCCTGCGAAATGCACGCCGCCGCCGGCAACAATGACGGGGTTCTTCGCAGCCTTCAGTGCGGCGACGGCGGCCTCGAATTCCACGACATCCGGCTCGGGGCGGCGTTGCCGCCAGATGCGCTTTTCAAAGAAACTGACCGGATAGTTGTAAGCTTCCGCCTGCACATCCTGGCAGAAAGCGAGCGTGACGGGGCCGCAATCGGCCGGGTCCGTCATGGTACGCATGGCGCGGGGAAGGGCGGTGAGCAATTGTTCCGGCCGCATGATGCGGTCGAAATAACGGCTGACCGGACGGAAGCAGTCATTCACCGTCATGGTGCCGTCGCCGAAATCTTCCAGCTGCTGCAGCACGGGGTCGGGGCCGCGATTGGCGAAGACATCGCCGGGGATCAAGAGCACCGGCAGGCGGTTGACATGCGCAAGCGCTGCCGCCGTCACCATGTTGGCGGCACCGGGGCCGATGGAGGAGGTGACCGCCATGGCCCGCCTGCGGCGCAGCTGCTTGGAATAGGCAATCGCCGCATGCGCCATGGATTGTTCGTTCTGGCCGCGATAGGTCGGCAGTTCCTCGCGAATGCCATAAAGCGCCTCGCCGATGCCGGCGACATTGCCGTGGCCGAAAATGGCCCAGACACCGGCGATATAGGTCTCGCCATGTTCATTCATCTGCGCGGCGAGGTAACGAACCATAGCCTGCGCAGCCGTCATTCTGATTGTCTTCACGCTGCCTCTCCCTTTTTGGCGCGCGCCTCATCCCATATGCGGCACAGGCTGGTGTAGCGCTGCGCCATGTCCTTCACCGCTTCCTGATCTGTCATCTTGCCACCGAGCCATGCCCGGGCAGCATCTGCGAAAATCGTGCGGCCGACGGCGAAACCTTTGACCAGATCGAAACCGGCGGCAAGGCGGAAGCTCTCCTCCAGCTCGCTTTGCGGTGCGTCGAGACCGAGAACGACGATGCCCCGCACGTAAGGATCGTTGCGATGCACGGCGTCACAGGCGTTCTTCCAGGCTGCGCGCGTCTTCATCGGCTCCAGTTTCCACCAGTCGGGATAAACGCCGATCTCGTAGAAACGCTCGACGATGCGGGCGGCCGTCAGATCGTCGGTCGGGCCGACCTTGGAGGGGATCACCTCAAGCAGCATTTCCAGACGGTTGCGGCGTGTCGCCTGGAACAGACGCATGACCGTCTCCTCCTGTGCGGCGCGCATCTCGTCGCTGTCATCGGGGTGGTAGAAGCACAGAACCTTGACGACATTTTCAAGCGGCCATTCGGACAGCCCGCCGAAATCCTTGCCGAGTTCGGGTTCCAGCGTCAGCGGGCGCGAGCCCGGCCATTCCACCGGCCGGCCGATCCAGAGACCCGAGCCGCTGGCGGCGAAAAGCGCATCGCGGCCAAGGCGTCCGTCACAGAGAATACCGTAACCCGCCTTGCCACCGGAAACCGTTTGCGCGGCCTCGAGGCAGAGCTTCTTGAAAGCGCCGATACGCTCGTGTTTCACGCCGAGTTCGTCGGCGATGGCTTCCAATTGCATGCGGTGGTCGAAGGCGAAGACCCGCATCGTGTCCCAGTCGCCCTTGCGGTTGGTCGACCAATGCACCTGTTCCAGCGCCTCGTCCTTGCGCAGCGCCTTGTTGCGAATGCCGGCCTTGAAGAAATATTGCAGCTCTTCCCAGCTCGGATAGGCCGGCGTGCAGCCGTGGCGGGAAACGGCGAACGCGCCGCAGGCATTGGCGTATTTCAGCGTCGTCGGCCAATCCTCGCCGCGCAGCCAGCCGCGGAACAGCCCGGCCATGAAACCATCGCCTGCGCCGAGAACATTGAAGACCTCGATCGGAAAACCTTCACCCGTCTCGCCATCGTCGAGGCTCGCCGGAATTTCGCCGACGAACACCGACGCACCCATTGGCCCGCGCTTGCACACCAGCGTCGCGTTTGAGACCTTGCGCACGGCATTCAATGCGGCAAGCGTATCGGTCGAGCCGCCGGCAATGTGGAATTCTTCTTCGGTGCCGACGATCAGGTCGAAGAGATGCAGGGTGGATTGCAGCTTGGCGGTGACCTTCTGCGATTCGACGAAACGGCTTTCACCATCGCCATGGCCGGCCACGCCCCAGAGATTGGGCCGGTAATCGATATCGAGCGCGGTTTTAGCGCCATTTTCACGCGCAAGTTTCAGCGCCTTCAGCACGGCCGCTTCCGTCTTCGGATGCGACAGATGCGTGCCGGTGGCGCAGACGCAAGCGGCTTCGGCGATGAAAGCGGGATCGATATCGTCTTCGCTCAGCGCCATGTCGGCACAGTTTTCACGATAGAAAATCAGCGGAAACTGGTTCTGGTCACGAATGCCGAGCAGCACCAGCGCGGTCAGCCGCTCCGGGTCAGTTTTGACACTGCGCACGTCCACGCCTTCTCGCACCAGCTGTTCGCGAATGAAGCGGCCCATATGCTCGTCGCCGACGCGGGTGATGACGGCGCTGTTGAGGCCGAGGCGCGCGGCACCCGCCGCAATATTGGTGGGAGAGCCGCCGATATATTTGGCAAAGGAGGCCATGTCTTCCAGACGGCCGCCGACCTGCGAACCGTACAGGTCGACCGACGAGCGCCCGATCGTGATGAGATCAAGTTTTTTCAAAAGGTTCCTCCTTCGGACCGCGTATCGCGGCGGTCAGCCTCACATGTGTGGAGCGGCATTCCAGCGCGGGACTTGGCCCGCACCTTTCGTCATCCCGCTCCGGTGAGCCTCCTCCGCCCACGTAACTCCGTCACGAGACGGACGATCATGGAATGTCCGTTTCATGGATTTGGATCATAAATTCTATTTTTTACGTTTTCAATAAAAATATTCAGGCAGTTTTGCGGGTTCCCACAGCCACGGCCAGCGTGATGGCGAGACAGAGCGTGGCCGAAAGCGAGCGGAATGCGCCGAAATCGATCTCTGTCACCGTAAGAAGCGTTGCGCCGGATTTGCGCAGCGGATTGACGGCGGAATCAGACATGGCGACGACCGGAATGCCGTTGGCGCGGGCCGTTTCCGCCAATTCCAAGGTTTCCGCCGAATAGGGGGAAAAGGTGATCGCGATCAGCGCGTCCTCGCGGGAGATGGCGCTGATATTGCCGAGCCCGCCGACGGCGCTGTGCAGAACCGCCGGAACCTTCATCTTCTCAAAGGCGTAAGCCAGATAGCTGGCAATAGGAAAGGAACGTCGCAAACCGACGATATGCACGGTGCGCGCCTTTGCGAGCACCGCGACCGCCTCGTCGAGCTGCCGCGTATCGACCGATTTCAGCAGCATTTCCAGGGAGGAACGACCGGCCTCCACAAATTCCGCCAGCAGCCCGGACGCGCTTTCGTCGCCCTTTTCACGCAGGTGGTCGAGCCGGGTGGCATAATCCGGCCAGCCACCGACATAGGAATCACGGAACAGGCGCTGCATCTCCGAAAAGCCGGAAAAGCCCATGATCTGGCAAAAACGCATAAAGGCCGAAGGCTGCACACCGGCACCCTCAGCCATTTCGGCCACGGTGGAAACGGCGATGCGATCCTGATTGGAAGCGACATAGTCGGCGCATTGGCGTAATCGCTTGGGCAACCCCTCCGCGACCTGGAGCAGCCGCTCCTCAAAAGCCTTTACGGATTCTGGCGCATCGATTGCCGTCATTGTCGTTCCTTTGTGCGGAGTGAAATCGTGTGCACTTTAACTGCAATGGAATTTTTATTCCATTGGGTTTTTTAGGAAGGGGTAAATGAGGTGGGATGAGTCTATATGGCCACAGGTGGTCCTACATCCTCCCCTCATCCCTGTGCCCGTCACAGGGATCCAGCCGACGCGCGTCTGCGCGTCGAAAGGGGTCGTTTCAGCCCAAGGACTTGGCTGGCTGGATTCCTGTGACAAGCACAGGAATGAGGGGGAGATGTACGCGCTGTCTGCGTCCCTTAATCTAGAAGCCGTTCCGACCGAAAACTATTCTGGTTTTCAACCGGATGCACTCAGTGCAGCCCACCCACACCAAGATGGGTGTCAACAATATCCGGGTTCGCCGCAAGATCGACCGACGGCCCTTCCCAGACGATTCGGCCGCGTTCCATGATGATGGCGTGGTCGGCGAAGTCGATGGCCATCTGGATGCGCTGTTCGACGAGAAGAATGGTCATTTCGCCCGATTGCGCCAGTTTGGAGAAGGCCGCCATCAGTTCCTCGCAGATGACGGGGGCGAGGCCCTCGAGCGGTTCGTCGAGAAGCAGCACTTTGGGTTGGCCGAGGATGGTGCGGGCGGTGGAGAGCATCTGCTGCTCACCGCCGGAGAGTTGCGAGCCGAGATTGCGGCGTCTTTCCTTCAGGCGCGGAAACAGCGTGTAGGCTTCCTCGATGGCGGATTTCGGCCGGCCCTTGAGGCCGACGAAGAGGTTTTCCTCGACGGTCAGCGTCGGAAAGACATCGCGGGTCTGGGGCACATAACCGAGACCCGCGCGGGCGCGGGCCGCACTCGGCAAGGCAGCGATATCCTGTCCGCCGATGCGGATATCGCCGGAAAAGCGCTTCGTCTGCCCGGCAAGCGTGGCGAACAGGCTGGTCTTGCCGACGCCGTTGCGGCCGAGCACCGCGAAACGCGAACCGGCGGGAACGGAAAGCGACAGCCCCTCGATGACGCGGGTGGGGCCATAACCGGCGGTCAGGTTGGCGATTTCAAGCGGCGCTGCGGGCATCGGCGTAACTTCCCAGATAGGCTTGGCGAACTTCGGCATTGCTGGTCACTTCATCAGGCGAACCGTCGAAGATGACGGCGCCAGCTGCGAGCACCACCACACGTTTGGCAAAACGGAAGACCAGATCCATGTCGTGTTCGATCATCAATATGGCGAGGTCGGCGGGCAGGCGGTCGAGCGCCTGTTCGATGCGCGCCGTTTCCGTCGAGGGAACGCCGGCGGCGGGTTCGTCGAGCAGCAGGATTTTGGGCCTGAGCGCCATGGCAAGCGCGATCTCGATCAGCCGTTGCTGGCCGTAGGCGATTTCACGAACGCGGGTTTCGGCAAGGCCAAGCAGGCCAAGCGTGCCGAGAATGTCGCGCGCCTCGCTCATGACTGATGGCATGGCACGGTAACGGCCGAAAATCCGGCCCGTTTTGCCTTCCCGTTGCAGGATGGCGAGCGCGACATGTTCCTCCGGCGTCATGTCCTGAAACAGCCGCGTGACCTGAAAGGAGCGCACAAGCCCGCGCTTCACGCGCTGGCTGGCGCTGAGCCCGGTCACGTCTTCTCCGGCAATCCGCACGCTTCCAGCGGATGGCTTGATGTTGCCGGTCACGAGGTTGACGAAAGTGGTCTTGCCGGCACCATTGGGGCCGATCAGCACCGTGCGGTCCCCCGGGGAAAGAGACAGCGAGACATTGTTCGTAACAACGAGGCCGCCGAAATTCTTCTGCAGGCCGGATACTTCGAAAATGGCGCTCATTTGCGATCTCCCCGCAGGCGCGTGATGATCTGTTCGCCCGCGCCGTAAAGGCCACGCGGTGCAAAGAGCACGACGGCGATCAGCAGCAGGCCGACAATGGTGAGCCAGTGGAACGGGTTGGCGGCCGAAACGACATCCTCGAACCACATGAAGGTGACGGTGCCGATCAGCGCGCCATAAAGCGAGCCTGCGCCGCCGAGAACCAGCATGACCAGCCCCTCCGCCGAAAGCGTGAAGCTGAGGCTGTCGAGACCGACCACCTGGGTCGAAATGGCGTTCAGCGCGCCACCGATGCCGGCGACGATGCCAGAGATGACGAACATCTTCAAAATCGTGCCGTTGACCGATCCACCCATGGCCTGAATGCGGATGCTGTCCTGCTTGACGCCGCGGCAGAGCATGCCGAATGGCGAATTGACGACGACCCTGAGCGCAAGGAAGACGACAAGCAGCAGGACGACGCCGTAAATATAGGCGGTGCGGCCGAAAAGATCGAACTCGAAGGTGCCGAACAGCGCATCGGGCGAGACACCGGCTAGGCCATCGCTGCCACCGGTCCAGTTCGACGCCTTGTTGGCGGCCTCATGGAAAAGATGGATGACGGCAATGGACAGCACCAGCTGCGGCAGACCATGCGCCCGCAACAGAACCGTGCCGGACAGGAGGCCGGCGACGCCGCCGGCGGCAGCCCCGATGACGGTCATCAGAAGCGGATCGGTTATATTGAAATGGGCAGCGGCAATGCCGGCTGCATAGGCGCCGGCGCCGAACAGCGCCGCATGGCCGAGCGTCGCGACGCCGCAATAGCCGGTGACGAGATCGATGGAGAGCACCAGAAGCGCAATCGCGATGATGCGTGTCAGAAGCGCCAGATTGTCCGGAAACAGGAAATATCCGGCGATGGCCGCAGCGATGATGACGAGGGGGCCGCCAAGCGCGCGCAAGGGTGAGCGGGCTTTCACGGGCTTTGCCGTTTCAGTGATGTCGTTCATGAGCACCGCCATCTCATTTCGCCCTTCCAAGAAGGCCGCGCGGGAACAAGGTGATGATCACGATGACCGCCAGATAGAAGAAGAATTCGCCATATTCCGGCGCAAGGTAACGTCCCGTCGTGTCGATCGCGCCAAGCAGCAGGCAGGCGATCAGAGCGCCGGGAATGGAACCTGCGCCGCCGACCGAAACGACTACCAGGAAGGTGACCATGTAGCGCAGCGCATAATAGGGTTCGACCGGCAGCAATTCCGCGCCGATGACGCCGCCCATGGCGGCAAGGCCGACGGCGATGGCGAAGCTGATGGCATAGATGACTTCGGTGCGCACGCCGAGCGCCGCGGCCATGGCGGCATTGTCCACCGCCGCCCGCAGCTTGATGCCGAAGGCGGTCTTTTCGAATGTGAACCAGAGTGCCGCCGCAACGACGAGACCGCTGACGATGGCAAAGATGCGATGGGTGGCGATGGTGCGGAAACCTAGATCGGTGGGGCCGGCCAGCTGTTGCGGCAGCGGAATGGTCTTGAGCGTCGGGCCGAATACGAAATTGGCGATGCCGATGATGCAGAAGGTGATGCCGATGGTCATCAGCACCTGCGTCAATTCGGGAGCACCGTAAATACGCCGGTAGAGGAAACGTTCGAGCGGTATGGCGATCACGATCGTTCCGACGATCGCGACAAGGATTGCCGCGGCGTAACCGAGGCCGAGGCCATGGGCGGCATAGGAGGCGAGATAACCGCCGATCATGGCAAAGGCGCCGTGGGCCAGATTGACCACCCGCATCAGCCCCATCGTCACCGAAAGGCCGATGGAGATGATGAAAAGCACCATGCCATAGGCAAGCGCATCGACAAGGATGCTGAAGACCGTCTGCATGCTGAAAAAGCTCCTCCCGGTGCTGCAATGCCCGACCCGGGCCGGAACCGAACCGCTGCGAGAGCGGTTCGACCGTTTTTAATAGCTGCCGTCTATGTCTTGTTACTTCGCGGCAGCGAGGCCCGGATCGCCCTGTTTTTCGAAAGTCTGGACTTCCTTGTTGTAATAGTTGCCGTCATCGCCCTTGGCGACCTCGCGCAGATAGATGTTCTGCGTGATGTGGCGGCTTTCGGGATCGATGCTGACAGGGCCGCGCGGGCTTGTCCAGGAAAGACCCTTCACCGCCTCGACCGCCTTTTCCGCATCCTGCTTACCGCCCGTCGCCTCGATCATCTTGGTGATGACATACATGCCGTCAAACGCGCCGACTGAGGGGAAGGACAGTTCCTTGGGGTTGCCGATGGCCTTGGCCGCAGCTTCCACGAAGGTCTTGTTCTCGGGTGAATCGTGCGAGACGGCATAGTGGAAGGTCGTCTGCATGCCGAGTGCGGATTCGCCGAGCGCCGGCAGATCGGACTCCTGCGTGAGGTCACCCGGCGCGAAAAGCTTGATGCCGGATGATTTCAGGCCGTTGTCGTTAAAGGCCTTCACGAAGCCGAGCGTTGTCGGGCCGGATGGCAGGAAAGCGAAAACGCCCTGCGCGCCGGAATCCTTCACGCGCTGCATGATGGGGCTGAAATCATTGGTGGAAAGCGGCATGCGAATGCTTTCGACAACTTCGCCGCCTGCAGCGGTGAAGGCCGCCTTGAAGGCGTTCTCGGCATCGACGCCCGGGCCGTAATCGCTGACCAGCGAGATGACCTTCTTGACGCCGCCATCAAAGGCCACCTTGGCGATGGGGCTCGACGTCTGCCACGTGGTGAACGAGGTGCGCACCACATAGGGGCTTTTCGTGACGATGGCCGACGTGGCGGCATTCATCACCACCATCGGCACATTGCCCTGTTTCAGAAGCGGGGTAACGGCCATGGCGTCAGGTGTGAAATAGAAGCCGGCGAGATATTGCACGCCTTCCTTCACCACCAGTTCCTGCGCCAGCGCCTTGGACTGCGCCGGATCGGCCTGCGGCACGTCGCGATAAACGACCTCGACCGTGTCATCGCCGACCTTGTTGCCGTGAAGCGCAAACCAGGCGTCTATGCCGGCCTTGAAGTTCTTGCCCTGCAATGCGAAGGGGCCGGAGAACGGACCAACCACGCCGACCTTGATCGTCTCGGCATAAGCAGCAGAACTGAAACAGATGGCCGCGATTGCGGCGGTGATCCGTAATTTCATGATTTCCTCCCAATTGATCCGTGGCTCCCTCCACCGATCCAGACTGCCAGATTGATGAGTGCGATGGCCAAAGTAAAATGAAATAAGGGGGATGATAAATAACCTGACGGTTATCAATGCCCGTCCCGCCGCGTCTTTCCTATGCGAGATCTCACAATAGTGATCATCCCGTGATTCTCAATGTGCAGCGGTGCCGCAGCCATCTCGACGAGGGTCGTTTCGGCACGCCGCACTGAAATATCCCGTTATGAAAAACGGCCTCGGCGGCCCGGCACGAAAATGGCGGTCATACCCGCGCAAGCCACGTGCCTTAACCAGTTCTAAGGGGATTCTCCGTAGTCTCCCGAAGCATATTGTGAACTTTATTTGGTGTCTGATGGGCGAATATCAAAATAGAGTTGTTGAGTTGATGCGGAATCGCGTTGGCGAAAGTATACTCACCAACAAGATCGAACGCCGCGAAGCATTTCTTCGCAAGGCGCTGGCGCTGTATCACGTCATGGGCGGAGACGCGCAGGGCATGCGCGCTGCGGTGGAGGATGTGGTGAACCTGCCGACGCCGAGCGTCGATGTCGCTATTGGCGACGTGATGCATGAACTGGCAGCAGTCGGTCACGTGGCCGATCTCGATATTATTCAGGCCGGGTACAACAAACTTGATGCCGCCAATCTGCATATTCTGAGCAAGGGCAAGAGGCTTTTGCAGAAGCAGCGTGACCACAAGTTGGCGGTCACGCCGGAGAAGTAAGCCGTCCGTTGCGGGCGGCTACTGGATCAGGCCACTTCGCCGACCAGGATTTCCTGCCACGCGTCGTAAGCGGAGAGAACCGTTTCCATCTGCGCCGTATGGCCGGTGATGAAGTCGTCGCCGTAGATCGTCTCATCGGGATATTCGGTGATCAGCGTCATCGGCACGGTGTGGCGGTCGTCGATGGACGACAGGCAGGGGAAGCCGTTGATGATGCGGAAACCGGTTTCGCCGGCGTGGATCTCATAAAGCGCGATCTGGCGGTTGTTGTAGTCCACGAGGCCGGGAATGGCGCCGAGATGGCGGGTAACCCGGTCGAGCAGGGCTTCCGCCTGTCTTTCCCAATCCGCATGGTGGCGGATGATGAGGAAGAAGCCTTTCGGCAGGGTCCACATGGCGAAGTTGCGCGGCACATAACCGGAAAGTGGCCGGGTCCATTCGTGCGAGGGATAACCGTGCAGGTTCACATGCAGGCTGGCGCCGCTCATGTCCTGCGCGCTGAAACGGATTTCCTTCTCGTTGAGATGAACGCCCGAATTTTCCCGTGTGCGATATTCGAGATCGTCGCCGAGCGCCGTGTATCGTGCCGCATGGTGCATGTGGCGCGGATTGTCGGCGCGCAGCCGCTGGTGCAGGGCATAACCGTCGGGGTTTTCCAGCGGTGAAATGGTGAAATGCGCGCTCCGTCTTTCAACGAGTGTGCGGGCGGCGCGGATGGCGCCGACGATGCCGGTGGTCTCATTGGGATGCTGGCCGCCGCTGATCATCACGGCGGCATCGCTGCCGGCGACATAACGCGCCGCAAGGACGCGGCCCGACCGCGAGCGGGCCTCGAAGGCTTCGCCGCCGATTTTCTCCAGCAGTGCGGCGATCTGGCCTGCCGCCACCGGTTCGCTGGCCGTATCAACCGGCTGCTCCTTGCCATCAAGGAAAGTGGTGGTGAGCGCACGGGTTTCGATGCGGACCGAAACGTCGCCGTTGCTCCTGACGATTTCCGGAACGATCTGGCCGGGTTTCAGGCCCCGGTCGCCCAGCGGCCGGCCGGATTTCTTCTGGAAGAATTCCAGCAGCGAGAAATAGAAATCCTCGTGCAGCGCTTCACGCAGGCTGACCACCTCGTCGCCAACCGGCAGGGCCATGTCTTCGGCCGGATGCGCGACACGGATGTTCAGTTCCTCGAAATAGGGTTCTTCATTGCCCCAGCCGTGGTTGGCAACGGCATTGATTGCCGCTTCGAAAAGCTGCTCGTAATCCGTCTCCAACCGCTCGCCCGTAACGTCACCGGCCGGACGGAACCAGCCGGTTGGCGAGACATTGGTTTCGCCGACGACATCGTTGTGAACGCGGTTTGGCGCCAGGACCGTCAGCGTCTCCGTCCGGTCGCCACGCTTGAGCGTCACGTCATAATGGAAGGCATCGTCGTCGCGGGCGATAAAGTCGATCTTCGCGTCACCGACTAGTGCCGCCAGCGGATAGGCCTCCAGCCGGAAACGATTGGCGGGTGCATTGGCGTGCACCGGGTAATGCACCTCGATGGCTTCGGCGCCATGCAGATTGATCTCTTCCAGGAAGGTGAAGAGAAGCGGCTTGTAGGCACTGCGGATGCGGGCACTGACGCCTTTTCTCTTCAGCCTTTCTTCGGCCTCGCGGCGGCTTTTGGCGTCATCGAACGTCCATGCCTCGAAGGACTGGCCGGGCGCGGCATTGGCGAGAAGCGCATCCAGAGTACGCTGGAAGGTCTGGTCGAAAATCTGGCTCATCTGGGTTACCTCGAGGTTCTGCCGGTGGGGTCGAGGCTGTCGCGCAGCCAGTCGCCGAGAAGGTTGAGGCCAAGTACGGTGAGAAGGATGGCAAGACCGGGGAAGACGCTGACCCACCATGCCGTCTGCAGATAGGTGCGGCCATCCGCCAGCATGCCGCCCCAGCTCGGAATGGTCGGATCGACGCCGAGGCCGAGAAAGGTGAGGCTGCTTTCCAGGAGAATGTTGTTGGCGACGTTGAGCGTCATCAGCACGATCACCGGACCGATCAGGTTCGGCAGCAGGTGCTGGAGGATGATGCGCCAGTCCTTCACGCCGATGGCGCGGGCGGACAGGATGAATTCCCGTTCGCGAAGCGTCAGCACCGAGCCGCGCACAAGCCTGGCATATTGCACCCATTGCGACACGATCAGCAGGATGATGGTGTTGGTGAGGCTGCCGCCGACAATGGCGATGAAGGTGATGGCTAGCAGAATGAAGGGCATGGCGAGCTGGATATCGGCAAAGCGCATGACCAGCATATCCCAGAATCCGCGATAATAACCGGCGACCAGACCGACGATCACGCCGAAGACCACGGCACCGATGACCGAGGTGAAACCGACGAGCAGCGAAATCTTGCCGCCGGCCACGACACGGGCCAGCACGTCACGGCCGAGCGGATCGGTGCCGAGCGGATGGGCGGCGCTAGTGAAGGGCTTGGCAAGGCGCGCCATCAGGTCGATCTTTTCGGCACCGCCCGGAAACAGCACGTCGGAGAGAAGAACGGCAAGGCAGATGACGACGGTAAGCAGGGCGCCGAGGATGAATTCGAGATTGTTGAAGCGCGACAGGCGCGAAGTTTTGGCAGCCATCGTCAATTACTCCGTGCGGATGCGCGGATCGACCAGCCCGTAGGCGATATCGACCAGAAGGTTGATGCCGACGATCATCAGCGACAGCACGGTGATGACGGCCTGAAGCACGGGATAGTCGCGCGCGCCCACCGCATCGAAGGCGAGCGTGCCGAGACCCGGCCAGTTGAAGACACGCTCGATGACGACGATGCCGCCCAGAAGCCCGCCGAATTGCAGGCCGAAATAGGTAATCAGCGGAATGGCGCAGTTACGCAGCGCATGCTTGTAAAGCACCTTGTTTTCGCTGAGGCCCTTGGCGCGCGCCACCATGACATATTGCGAGCGCAGCGTATCGAGCATGGCCGTGCGCACCAGGCGCACATTGGTGGCGGTCAGGATCACGCCCATGGTAACTGATGGCATGATGTAGCTTGCAAAGCCGCCCATGCCGCTTGGCGGCAGCCAGCCGAGCGTGATGGAGAACAGGAGCACCAGCATGGTGGCCAGCCAGAAATTGGGGAAGGACAGGCCGACGAGCGAGAAGATGCGGATCACCTGATCGGCCGTCTTGCCGCGCGAGGTCGCGGCCTTGATGCCGAGCGGAATGGAAAGCGCAATCGACACCGCCATGGAGATGAAGGCGAGAAGCAGCGTGGCGGGCAGGGCGTCGGCTATGAGACGCGATACCGGCGTGCTGCCGGTGAAGCTACGGCCGAAATCCAGCGTTACCAGGCCTTTCAGGAAGCTGAAATATTGCACGAAGAACGGCCGGTCGGTGCCCAGCGCCGCGCGGATGCGCGCCAGATCGTCTTCCGTCATGCTGCCGCCGCCCTGGAACATGGTGACAGCCGGATCGCCGGTGAGGCGAATGGCGAAGGAAACGAGAAGGGTGATGGCGATGACGACGAAAATCGCCTGCAGCAATCGCTTGATGAGGAAACCGGCCACGTTTTTTACCTTGAAGAGAGACCCGACCTTGCCCGCGGAATGGCGGGCAAGGCGCTTTTAGGGAGGATAAGCCTGATTATTCGACGGTGACGTCGGTCAGCTTCAGGCGGTTATCCGGCGGTGCCACGAAACCCTTGACCCGCTTGTTGATGCCGTAAATGGCATTGGTGTTGTAAAGCGGAACTTCCAGCGCGCGCTCGGCAGCATAGGCGCCGACTTCCTTGAGGATCTTTTCGCGCTCGGCACGGTCGGTCAGCGGGCGCTGCGATTCCAGGAGCTTGTCCAGCTTTTCGTCCTTGTCGTAAGGATTCCACTTTTCACCCGAATGGTACATGGAATAGGCCGTGTTGTCGTAATCGAAGGTCCAGCCGCCCCATTTCTGCTGGAACATCGCGCCGGTCTTGCCCTGCGGGATGATGTCGTTCAGCAGCACGTTGGTCTCATAGGGCTTGATGGTGGCGGTGATGCCGACCATGGACAGATAGCTGGAAATGACCTGCGCCACTTCGTTCATCGTCGCGTCGTTGCCTCTGATATCGATCTGCAGCGCCGCACCCGGCTTGACGCCGGCTTCCGCGAGCAGCTTTTTTGCGCCTTCCGGATCGTAAGGCAGTGGCTTCAGATCGGCGTCGTAACCGAATGACAGCGCGCTCTGGAAGCTGGCGATTTCCGAGGCCTGACCGGCAAGGATCGACTTGACGATCGTGCCGCGGTCAACGGCCATGATGATGGCCTTGCGCACCTTGGGATCGGCGGTGATGCCGTCACGGGTGTTGAAACGCAGCGCATCCACCGTCGGGCCGGGAACGCTGACGATCTCCAGCTTGGAATCGCCTTCGATAACCGGGATCATGCCGATCGGGATGGTGGGCGGAATGACGAGATCGACGCGGCCGGCCTGCAGTTCTGCAACGGCGGTCGCGGGCTCGGCGATGAAGCGGTATTCCAGTTCGGAAAGCTTCGGCGCGCCGCCCCAGTAATCCGCATTGGCTTCGAGCTTGATATTGGTCTTCGGCGCATAGGAAACGAATTTGAACGCGCCGGTGCCAACGGGGTTGAGGTTGAAATTGTCCTCACCCTTTTCCTGAATGTATTTCGGCGGAACAATCATGCCGCCATAACCGGCAAGCTTGGTCAGAAGAACCGGATCGGGAGCCTTCAGCTTCATGTCCACCGTATAATCGTCGATGACGTCGACGCTTTCGATGGCGACATAGTTGGAGCGCTGCGGGCCCTTGGCACCCTGTTCGCCGAGAAGGCGCTCGAAGGTGAACTTGACGGCAGCGGCGTTGAAGGGCTCGCCATTATGGAACTTGACGTTCTGGCGCAGCTTGAAGCGGATGCGCTTGCCTTCGTCCAGCTCTTCCCAGGATTCGGCAAGGCCGGGCACGAGCTTCAGGTCCGGACCACGATAGGTCAGGCCGTCAAAGATGTTGGTGGCCACAGCCGCCCATTGCACGAGGAAGGTGTCGATCGGATCCCAGCTGCCGGGGTCCTGCGGGCTGGAAATGGTCATCTTGCCGGCGGCGAAAGCCGGCGCTGCGGTGAAGGCCGTGCCGGCCAGCGCAAGCGCGACGAACGTTGCCGTCATCCCCTTTTTGATCTTTGTCATCTACCTGTTCCTCTTCAGATGGTTGCGATTTTTTCGCGGTTATTCAGGCGCTCTTCGCGATGAAGTGGCCTGGATTGATTTCCTCATGGGCGAGAATGGCGGGCTCATCACCGACGCGGCGCACGGGATTGGGAATTTCGCCCTCGATCATGGCGATGCGGCGCTCGATCAGGGGATCGGCAACCGGCACTGCGGAAAGCAGGCGGCGCGTATAATCATGCGTCGGCGTTTCGAAGACCTGCTGGCGGCTGCCCATTTCCATGATCTGGCCGAGATAAAGCACGGCGACACGGTGGCTCATCTTTTCCACCACCGCCATGTCATGGCTGATGAACAGGTAAGCGAGACCCCGTTCCGCCTGCAGGTCCATGAACAGATTGATGATCTGCGCCTGGATGGAGACATCAAGCGCCGACAGCGCTTCGTCGGCGATGATGAGCTTCGGATCGGAGGCGAGCGCGCGGGCAATGCAGACGCGCTGCCGCTGGCCGCCCGAAAATTCGTGCGGATACCGCGACGCATGTTCTGAACTCAGGCCCACACGTTCCAGCAGTTCATGCACGCGCCGCCTTACGGCCTTCTGATCATTGATCAAACCATGGGTGTTGATCGGCTCGGCAATCGAGAAGCCGACCGTCTTGCGCGGATCGAGCGAGGCGAAGGGGTCCTGGAAGATATATTGCACTTCCTGCCGCATGCGGAAACGTTCCGCCGCCGACATCTCGGAATAGCTGCGGCCGTTGAAGGATATCTCGCCCGACACCGCCGATTGCAGCTGCTGGATGGTGCGGCCGATGGTGGATTTGCCCGAACCGGATTCACCGACCAGCGCCAGCGTCTCGCCGGCGTGGATGTCGAAGCTGACCTTCTGCACGGCGCTGCAACGGTGCGTCGCCTTGCCGAACAGGTTCTTGCGAATATCGAAACGAACGAACAGGTCGCGGACCGAAAGCAGCGGCTTCTCGTCATACTTCGCGGTGTTCTGCACCCGTTCCTCGCCAACCACGACCGGCTGGCCATCCTGCAGCACGGTGAGCGGCAGGCGCTTGGGAAACTCTTCGCCGGTCATGCTGCCGAGACGTGGAACGGCGGAGAGCAGCGCCCGCGTATAGGGGTGCTGCGGATTGGCGAAGATATCCTTGACCGGACCTTCCTCGACCTTCTTGCCCTTCCACATGACGACGACGTCATCGGCCATTTCCGCCACCACGCCCATATCATGGGTGATGAAGACCATGCCCATGCCGAGCTTCTTTTGCAGGTCGCGCATGATGTTGAGGATCTGCGCCTGAATGGTGACGTCAAGCGCCGTTGTCGGTTCGTCGGCGATCAAGAGCTTCGGCCGACAGGCGAGCGCCATGGCGATCATCACGCGCTGGCGCATGCCGCCGGAAAGCTGGTGCGGATAACGGTGCAACAGCTCGGCCGCATCGGGCAACCGTACCATGTCGAGCAGCGTCTTCGCTTCGGCCATGGCTGCCGCCTTGCCCATTTTCTCGTGCAGAACAAGCACTTCGCAGATCTGGTCACCGATGGTGAAGACCGGGTTCAGCGATGTCATCGGCTCCTGGAAGATCATGGCGATCTCCTTGCCGCGGATCGATCGCATCTCCTTCTGCGAGGCCTTCAGCAGGTCCCTGCCTTCGAACAGGATGCGACCTGCCGGGTAATTCGCGCCCATCATGTCCGCAAGACGCATTGTCGAGAGCGAGGTGACCGACTTGCCCGATCCGGACTCGCCGACGATCGCCACCGTCCTGCCGGCTTCCACGGTGAAGGAAATATCGTCCACGACGCGGCTGTCGCCGAACTCAACGCTCAGACTTTCGACCGAGAGGAGGGCGTTGCGGTTTGCGGCAGTCATATCAGCGTCTCCGGCTCGGCATGCGCGGCAATGCCGGCGCGGCCATCTGAAATAGTGAAGGGGCAGGGGTGCGGGGCAGGCGCGCAGTATAAAACGCCGTACCGGAGGATGGGAGTGTTAAAACAAAGTCCATGGTGTTTCAGGCCGCGCCATCAGCGCGATGCGCGTCTGCCGCTGCCGACCAAGCGCCACAGGCAACCTCATCGGTGCCAGCAAAATGCACGGCGTCGGCCTCAGAATCGATGATGCGCATGAACTTGTATTCCCCACCCTTGTTTTACAAAAAAGCTAACAAAACCGGACAATCATGTCCAGAGTGTTGAACAATTTTTGTGTACTGCTCTACAAATGCGCAAGTGCATTTATTTTGAGCGAGGTGTCGGAGATCGATAACGGCTCCGATATATTCGACGTCATCCTCGGGCTTGACCCGAGGATCCATAACCCGTTGAAGTCGATGTATCCTTGGGTCAAGCCGAGGATGACGGAGGAAGGATAAGCGGGCAAATTTTGTCGCGATGTCGCAATTGTAGGCGATTGTACCGCTGCTCGTGTTACAGGGTGAATAAAGGATACAGAATATATGACGAATAGAACGGGTGCGGTCAGGCTATCCGGCTTCCTGCGTTGCGCATCGGTGGAGGATGTTCAATGTGTGAAAACCCATCTTCCCGACCACCTCCGCCTGACCAGGGCTGAGCCGGGCTGTATTTCCTTTGACGTGTCTCAGACCGACGACCCGCTGATCTGGAGCGTGGAAGAGCTTTTTGTGGATCGCGCCGCCTTTGATTTTCATCAGCAGCGAACGCGCGCGTCCGAATGGTTTGCTGCGACATCCGCCATTCCGCGTGACTATAATATAACGACGCTTGAGTAGGCTTATTCCTTCGGCATGCCGACCGGAGGCGCCAGACGCCGTTGCGCGGCGATGCGGAAGGGGGCGTTCATGGCGCCATAACCGGCATAGGCGCCGCGCCTTTCGATGATTTCGAAAAAGAAACCCTCGCCGAAGGTGCGGCTGTAGATCTGGAAATACTCGCCATTGTCGTCACGGTCATAGAGGATGCTCGCTTCCCGCAGCGCATCGGAGAATTCCGGTGCCAGCCCGAAGCGGGCCTCCAGATCGTCGTAATAATTGCGCGAGATCGGCAGGGCATGAAAACCGCGCGCCTGCATCGCTTTCGCGGTGGCGAAGATATCATCGGTGGCGAAGGCGATGTGCTGGATGCTGGTGCCGAAACCTTCGGCCAGAAATTTGCCGGCGAAGGTCTTGCGATTGTCGGCGCCGTTCATGGTCAGGCGGAAATGCGGCGACGGCACGCTTTCGATCGCCTGGCTGCGTATCAGGCCGCCCGGATCGACCACATCGACCATCGGCGTGCGGCGTGTCGAAAACAGCGATGTATAGAACAGAAGCCAGGTCAGCATTTCATCGTAATGCGTTGTTTGCGCAAGGTGATCGATGCGTGTCAGCTGGGCATCGCCCTTCCCGGCCTGACCTTCCGTCGGCGTGAATTCCTTGTCCCATATGGAAGCGAGTGCCGGCGAACCGTCGAGGAAATAGATGACGCCGTTGCCCACGCCCTGGATGGCGGGAACGGCGACCTCGCCCGATTTTCGCGGCTCTGCAAAGGTCGGTGCGCCGAGCGCTTCCGCCCGCGCAAGGGCTGCTTGCGCATCATTCACCTTCAGGCCGAAAGCATAGGCGTTGGTGCCATGGATGGAATAGGACGCGCCGGCGAAACTGTCGCCGGTGCCGCCGGTATTGATGACGATGCGAATATCGCCCTGCGTATAAAGATCGACGTCGCGATTGCGGTGCCTTGCGGTTTTTTCAAAGCCGAGCGTGGCGAGCAAGGTCTCCAGATTGGCCTTTTCCTCAGGTGCCGTGGTGAATTCGACGAACTCCACCCCTTGCGTCTCGACCCGTTCGGGCATGGCGGGCACTTCGATGCGGATATCGGGTTCAAGCCGGCGCACCTGGTCCATAAGGTTGATGAGCGAGCGGTGGCCGTCTTCGGCAAGCAGGCGGGCCGAGCCGCCGCGAAACTGGTCGTTGAAGATTTCGAGCGACAGCGGGCCGCTATAACCGGTCGCGGCGACAGCGCGCATGAAATCCACCACCGGCAGGTCGCCTTCACCCGGCATATTGCGGAAGTGACGGCTCCAGTAGAGCAGGTCCATGTCGATCAGCGGCGCATCGGCCAGCTGCACGATGAAAATCTTGTCGCCGGGAATGGAGCGGATCGAGTTGGGATCTATCTTGCGCGACAGCGTGTGGAAACTGTCGAGAATGATGCCGACATTGGCGTGATCGGCGCGGCGAACCACTTCCCATGCGTCACGGTGGTCGCTGATGTGGCGGCCCCAGGCTAGCGCCTCGTAACCGACACGTACGCCGTGTTTTGCCGCAAGTTCCCCAAGTTGATGGAAATCGGCGGCGGCGCGGTCGATGCCGCCGAGCGATACGGGCGACACGTTGGAGCAGATCAGCATCAGATCGGTGCCGAGTTCGCCCATGATGTCGAATTTCCGTTCAGCCCTTTCGAAGGCGCGGGCGCGGTGCGGCTCCGGCATGCCTTCAAAATCGCGGAAAGGCTGGAAAAGGGTGATATCCAGCCCGTGATCGGCGACAAGCGCCTTTACCTCGCGTGGGGAAGCGTCATAGGTCAGGAAATCGTTTTCGAAAATCTCCACGCCGCTGAAACCGGCCCTGGCGATGGCCGCCAGTTTTTCGGGGAATTCGCCGCTGATGGACACGGTCGCGATGGATGTCCGCATTGGCATGCTCTGTTTGCCTCTGTTGTCGCTGGCCATATTGCGTTCCTTTTCAGCGTTATGTACTGATTGGTTAATAGTAAGGGTGCGGCCGCAAGCCGCCCGCCCTGCGAATGGATGGATCATGGCAAAAAGCGCAACTTCGAACGGCACCGGCGAAATCCGACAGGCGAAGCGCGATCCGGAAGGGGTGCGTCGCGACATTCTTTCGGTCGCGATGGAGGAGTTTTCGCAAAACGGACTGTCTGGCGCGCGCATCGATGAGATCGCGGCTCGCACGCGCACCTCCAAGCGGATGATCTATTATTATTTTGCCGACAAGGAAGGGCTTTACCAGCGCGTTCTTGAGGAAGCTTACGCCAAGGTGCGTGGCGGCGAGAGCGACCTGGAACTGGACGACCTTGAGCCGATTGCTGCACTCGACAAGCTCTGTCGGTTCACCTTCGACCATCACCGCCGCAATCCGGCTTTCATAAGAATGGTGATGATCGAGAACATCCATCACGGGCGTCACATGCAAACGTCCGAAACGATCCGCCAGCTCAACCGGCCGGCCATCGATGCGCTGGAAGGCGTGCTGCTGCGCGGCCAGAAGCGCGGCATCTTCCGTAACGGCATCGACGCGCTGGAACTGCACTGGCAGATCAGTGCGCTGTCCTTCTTCAACGTCTCGAACGTCGCGACCTTCTCGTTCATCTTCGGCGACGGCCTGTTTACCGATAAGGGGCAGGAAACATTGTCGCGGCATGTCAGCGACATGGTGTTGCGTTATGTGCTGACGCCCGACCATATCACGAAGATCGGGAAAGACGGTTGATGAGATGGCGCAGCGCCACCTCGTAACCTTCGATGCCGAGACCGGCAATCACGCCTTCGGCGCGCGTCGAGACGTAGGAATGATGGCGGAAGACCTCGCGTTTGTGGATGTTGGAAATATGAACCTCGATGACAGGCGCTTCGAAGGCGTTGAGCGCGTCGAGGATCGCCACCGACGTATGGGTAAAGGCACCGGGATTGATGACGATGCCCGATGATTTGCCCCGCGCTGCGTGAATCCAGTCGATTAGCTCATATTCTCGGTTGCTTTGGGCAAAGAACAGCTCATGGCCGGCGGCAGCCGTTATCCCACGGCAGTTGGCTTCCACATCGGCCATGGTTTCATGGCCGTAGATTTCCGGCTGGCGCTGGCCGAGCAGATTGAGGTTAGGGCCATTGAGGATGGTGAAAAGGCTCATGCTACACCCTCCGCCATGCAAAGTTCGGTGAAATGCGCCGTCATGCGTTCCGCATCCGGCTCGCGGCCGCAGAAGAGGCGGAACGCGCCGACGGCCTGGAACACGGTCATGCCGCCGCCGGGCAGGGTGCGACAGCCCTTTTTCGCCGCCGTCGCCAGAAGTTCTGTGACAAGAGGCATATAGACGATATCGGCCACCCAGTGCCGCTGCTCGATGAGATCAGCTGATACTGGCATGCCGGGATGGGCGGGCATGCCCATCGGCGTCGCATGGATGATGCCATCGGCGAAGGGCAGGGAGGCAGCCGGATCTTGAACGGCAAAGGCGCGGCCTTCGCCGAAACGGGCATTGAGCTCCAGAGCCAGTCGTTCGGCCCGTTCAAACTCGCGGTCGAAGATGTCGAGGCGGGCGATGTCGAGCTTCAGCGCGGCATGGGCTACCGCAACGCCCGCCCCACCCGCGCCGACGAGCAGCGCGCGATCCCGCTTCGCATCCGGCAAGCCGCGCACGAAGCTCTCGTAAAAACCGTACCAGTCGGTATTGTGACCGATGCGACGGCCGTCCCGGAAGACGACGGTGTTGACCGCGCCGAGCATGCGGGCATCGTCAGACAATTCATCCAGATGGGCAATGACCGCCTGCTTGAAGGGATGGGTGATGTTGGTGCCGGCAAAGCCGCGCGCTTCCAGCTCATGGAGCAGATCGGGAAGAGCGCTTGCCGGCAGTTTTCGGGCGGTCACGTCGACAAGCTCATAGGAATAGTCGAGTCCGTGGGCGGCACCCTCGCGCATGTGCAGCGCCGGCGACTTGGAAAGCTGTATGTCGGCGCCAATCAGGCCGACCTTGAAGGAGTTTGCTTCTGTCATGATCCGGTGTCGTTCGTCGGTTCGGGGCGGGCTCCGCCTGCCTTCGGGTTGCTGGCGAGGTTTTGAAACCTCTCCTTCGTCGCCTCGTCCTCGGGTTAAACCCGAGGATGACGTGGTGTATGCAGAGAGGTCGCCACAGGTCTGAGGGCAGATATGAAACCTCAGTGGTGGGCGAGAATCTCGCCGAGGAAGGTGCGGGTACGCTGGTGCTTGGGGTCGCTGAAGAATTCTTCCGGCGGGCCTTCCTCGATGATTTCGCCTTCCGACATGAAGACCACGCGGTCGGCCACCTGCCGGGCAAAACCCATTTCATGGGTGACGCAGATCATCGTCATGCCATCGCGGGCAAGGCCGATCATGGTGTCGAGCACTTCCTTCACCATTTCCGGATCGAGCGCCGAAGTCGGCTCATCGAACAGCATGGCTTTCGGCTCCATGCAGAGCGCCCGGGCAATCGCCGCGCGCTGCTGCTGTCCGCCGGAAAGCTGGGCTGGATATTTATCGGCCTGATTGAGAATGCGCACGCGCTCGAGATATTTGCGCGCCGTCGCCTCCGCATCTGCTTTCGACAGGCCCTTCACGCGCATGGGCGCCAGCGTGCAGTTTTCCATGATGGTCTTGTGGGGGAAGAGATTGAAGCTCTGGAACACCATGCCCACCTCGCGGCGAACCGCATCAATGGCGCGGCTGGAATCCGAAAGCGTGGTCCCTTCAACCGTGATCTTGCCCTCCTGGATTTCCTCCAGATGGTTGATGCAGCGGATCAGGGTGGATTTTCCCGAACCCGACGGGCCGCAAAGGACGATTTTCTCACCCTTGCGAACCGTCATGTTGACATTCTTAAGCGCATGGAAGGCTCCATACCACTTTCCAACCCCTTGAAGGGCGATAAGCGGAACCTCGGCAGTGGCGGATTGCGGCATGGAAACCTCCTGCTTACTTCACGGTGAACGGGATGTCAGGCAGGCTGTCCGGGAAGGCCGGAACTTCGCGCTTCATCCACTTGTCGTAGATTTTGGTCAGCTGACCGTCGGACTTGATCTTGTCGAGGAAGGCGTTGACGGTCTCGTTCCAGTCCTTTTCACCCGGACGGGTGCCGGCGCCGTTATAAAGCGTCGTCAGATCGAACTTCGGCTCGTATTTGCCCTCGGCCGCCTTGTTCAGGCGGTCGCCATAAAACTGGTTGCCGCCAACAACTTCGACCTGGCCGGAGATGAGCGCCTGAATATTGGCGGCGTCATCATCAAAGCGCAGGATATTGGCCTTCGAGCCCGCACCTGCCGTGATCGACGTATCCATGGCGCTCGACTTCGGCACGCCAACGGCAACGCCGGTCAGATCGTCATAGCCGGCGATCTTCTTGTCTTTTGGTCCGTAGACGGAGAGAACGTTGCCGGCATAGGGCTTGGAGTACTGGATGGTCTTGGCGCGCTCGGCGGTCATGCCCATGGTTGCGAAAAGCAGGTCCACCTTGCCGGTCAGAAGAGCCGGAATGCGGTTTGCCACGGCAAGCGGCACGAACTCCGCCTTGACGCCGAGATAATCGGCAAAGGCCTTGCCGATATCGGCATCGAGACCGTCCTGCACGCCGCTCGAATTGACGAAGCCCCAGGGCGAATTGTCGCCTTGAATGCCGATGACGACCTTGCCCTTGGCCTTGGCCTCTTCCACCGTGCCGGCGAAAGCATCGACCGGCGCGACAAAGGGCAGGGCAACCGTTGCCGCGGCAAGCGCGAGCAGGGTGCGACGTGAGAATTTCATAGTCCTGGCTTTCATCTTTTGCTCCTCCTTACAAAGCTGATGAGATGGTAGTGACGTTTAGCGGGATGCGGCCTGCAGCCGCTTCTCGACGCCGGCGCCCCACAGGGAAAGCGGCCAGCAGATCAGGAAATACATGATGCCGACGACGGCGAAGACGGTGAGCGGGCGGAATGTCTGGTTGGAGACGATCTGGCCGGCGCGGGACAGCTCAACGAAGCCGACGATGGCCGCAAGCGAGGTGCCCTTGATGAGCTGCACCAGAAAACCGATGGTGGCGGGCAGCGAAATCTTGAAGGCCTGCGGCAGGATCACATCCTTCATGCGCGAGACATAATGCAGGCCGAGCGCATTGGCGGCTTCCGTCTGGCCCTTCGGCACAGCCTGGATGCCGCCCCGCCAGATTTCACCGAGAAAGGCGCTGGCATGCAGGGTGAAGGCGATGGCGACAGCAATCCAGGCGTCGACATTGAGGCCCGCGAGCGCCACGCCGTAATAAACGACGAAAAGCTGCATCAGGAGCGGTGTGCCCTGGAAGACGGCGATATAGCCGGTGCTCGCGCGCTGGATCATGGCATTATCGGCAACGCGGGCAAGCGCCACGCAAAGGCCGAAGACGCCGCCGCCGATGAAGCCGATCACGGTCAGCGCAAGCGTCCATTTCAGGCCTTGCAGCAGGAAGAAGAGTTGGTTGGGACCGATGGTTTCCATTGTCTTTTCCTCACTTGACCGGATAGCTGAACGACGCGCGGGAGACGAGCGAGAAGATGCCCATCATCAGCGAGGAAATGACCAGATAAAGCAGCGTGATCGAGAAATAGACCTCAAACGACCGGAAAGTGTCCGCCTCGATCTTCTGGGCCACTGAGGTCAGCTCATAAGCGGCAATCGAGGTGCAGACCGAGGTGGTCAGCGTCAGCATGATGAACTGGCTGGTCAGCGACGGATAAACCGCGCGCAGCGCCGGCTTCAGAATGATATGGCGGAATATCTGCGACCGGTGCAGGCCGAGCGCGAGGCCCGCTTCCACCTGGCCCTTGGGAATGGAATCCACGCCGCCACGAATGATTTCAATGGCATAGGCGCCGCCGTTCAGAGCCAGCGCAATGATGGCGGTGACGGTGGGGTTGAGCTTGATGCCGATCTGCGGCAGCGCGAAGAAAATGAAGAATATCTGCACCAGAAACGGCGTGTTGCGGATGGCCTCGACAAAGCCGATGACCAGGCCGCGCAGCAGCTTGTACCGCGAGCGGCGGGCAACGACACCGAGAACCCCGATGACGGTTGCGAGCGACATGCCGGCAATAGCAAGGCCGATCGTCGCAAGACAGGCCAAAAGCAGCTCGGGCAGGCGGTCTATGACCGCCGAAAAATCGAGACTGTAAGACATTCTTCCTCCCAAACCCATTCGGGTCCGAACAGGCGTTTCGCCTTGTTCGCATCGCCTTGGAAACCCTGTGGCCCCAAAGCCCTCCATTTGTCTCGTCCCGCCACGGAAGCTCTTATTCTTCTTTCCCGGCAGGCTTTAACGTGAATGTTTGTACCAGTTAGTTCATTTTTGTGTCAAGCGCCGTGTCCGGTTAAAAACGGCTTCAAAGCGGTTTTTTCTTCGTTTTCTTCTTTTAAGAAAGTTGTTTTATATCAATAGCTAAAGCGAAACAGCGCAAGCAATTTAGACGCGCGGCGACGCTGCCTCGGCTCCGCCACGAAAACGTCCGAGAAACTGTCTTCTAGTAAAAACCATCCGGCCTTCCGGCTAGTTTTCGTCAGCTCCCAGCCTGTCAATCTGCCCGGCGAGCCGTTCGGCGATCAGCAGCGAGGCTCCCGTTGCCGTCACCATTTGCGGAAGCGACAGCCATTCCAGCATCCACCCCGCACCGGACCGTTCCTGTTCGTGGATGAGGGACTGGTGCAGTGCCGAAATCTGCACGGCGTTGAAGCGCGAAAGCGTCACCAGCGTTTCCGCATTGACCGGATTCTGCTTGTGCGGCATGGCCGACGAACCGCCGCCGCCGGAGAGGCGGATCTGCGTGCCGAGTTCGGCCATGAGCGCAATGTCCTGCCCGAACTTGCCGAGCGTTCCCGTGACGAGTGACAGCAGATTGGCAAATTCGGCGATACCGTCCCGCTGGCTGTGCCATTGCGGTCTGTCGGCAAGGCCAAGCCGTTTTGCGAGATCGGCGCGGACCGCGCCCGCATTGTCGCCGAGCTTTTCCAGCGTGCCGGCCGCGCCGCCGAACTGGAGGGCAAAGCCATTCTGCGCAAAGGTTTCGAGCCGCAGCAGATGTCGCTCGAGCGGATTGGTCCAGCTCGCCGCCCGATCGGCAACGGTAATGTCGATGGCGGCCTGCATGCGGGTATAGCCCGTCAGCCGGTTATGGCCGTCGCGGGAGGCAAGGTCCCCGAGCGTATCGATGAGGTGGCCAAGGCGGGTAGCGATGATTTCCGCCGCCATCTTCAGCCGCAGCATCAGGCTGGTATCGATGACATCCTGGCTGGTCGCGCCGAAATGCACCTTGTCTGCTGAATGCCCTGCCACCGCCGCCCGCATCTGCCGGATCAGCTCCGGCACGACCACACCGTCTTTCGCAACGCCGTGGCGAAGTGCGGTCATATCGGCGGCAAAGTCGGCAAGCCCCAAGACGATCGCCTCCGCAGCCTCTTCCCGAATGACGCCTGCCTGCGCTTCCGCCTGCGCCAAGGCCGTTTCGAAACGGACCATGGCGTCGATATCCGCTCTCGCTGAAAACAGCTCAACGATCTCGCTGTCGCCGAAAAGGCCGGAGAGAAACGAATGTTCGAAGGGGGAAAGGCTCATTTCAGGTTTCGCTTTCGCTCAGATATCGAAAAACACCGTCTCGCCTTCGCCCTGAAGGCGAATATCGAAACGATAGATGTTTCCCTCTTCCTTCCTGGCAACAAGCGTGGCGATGCGGCTTTTCTGCTCGACGCGGGCAAGAACCGGGTCGGCCGCATTGGCCGTCTCTTCCTCGGGAAAATACATGCGGGTCTGCAGGCCGATATTGATGCCGCGCGCGACGATCCAGAAGGTGATGTGCGGCGCCATCGGCCGGCCATCCCGGAACGGCACCGTGCCGGGCCTGATCGTTTCGAAAATGAATTCGCCGGTGTCCATGTCGCCCGGCGATCGGCCCCAGCCGATGAAATTCGGATCGGCCTTGCCGCGCGTTTCGCTCGGGCTGTTGTAATAACCGTCCTTATCCGCCTGCCAGATCTCGATGAGCGCATCCTTCAGCGGCATGCCAGCGCCGTCATAAACCGTGCCGCGCACGCTGATGCGCTCGCCGCGGGCCTTGTCGTTATAGAGCGCACCGGAGCCGAGATCCTTTTCGAATACGCCTTCGATGCCGACGAAATTGGGAGTGCAGCCGATATGCACATAGGGGCCCGCCGTCTGCGAGGCGGTTTCCTTGAGATAACCGAGGGACTGGACCATGATCAGTTGCCTTCCTTGCGGTTTTCGAAAAGGGTCGAGCGGCGACCGCGCAAAACGATATCGAATTTATAGGCCAGCATGTCCATGGGCAGCGTCGCATTCATGTCCAGCGGCGCAATGAGTCTCCTGATCGCATCCTCGTCCGGAATGGTTTTGACGATCGGACATTTCCAGATCAGCGGATCGCCCTCGAAATACATCTGGGTGATGAGACGCTGGGCAAAGCCATGGCCGAAGACCGAGAAATGGATATGGGCCGGGCGCCAGTCATTGACGCCGTTCGGCCAGGGGTAAGCGCCGGGCTGGATGGTCTTGAACCAGTAATAGCCGTTCTCATCGGTGATCGTGCGGCCGACGCCGCCGAAATTCGGATCGATGGCGGCGAGGTAGCTTTCCTTCTTGTGGCGGTAACGCCCGCCGGCATTGGCCTGCCAGAATTCCACCAGCGCGCCATCCACACCGCGGCCGCGCTCGTCCAGCACCCGGCCATGCACGAGGAGGCGCGGGCCAACAGGCATTTCGCCGGGGCGGGCGTAATTGAGGATGAGATCATTATCCAGCTCGTTCAGCATGCCATGCCCGAAGACGGGGCCGGTGATCTCGCTTTTTGTGCCTTCAAGCGAAATCAGCGCACGCTGCGGCGAGCGCAGGATCGATGTCTTGTAACCCGGCGAATAGGGTAGCGGGTGAATATCACGGTCGCGTGCGAAGAACGGCCCTGTCTCGGGCGCTTGATTGCTCATTTCGTCTCCTCCCCATCGTCAGAATTATCAGGGGAACTATCGGCTTTCATGCTGGTAAGGGCAAGCTTGGCGATCTTGAAAGCGTGGTTGGCGGCGGGCACGCCGGCATAGATCGCCACATGCAGCAGCGCCTCGCGAATATCCGCCTCGGTTGCGCCGGTATTGACGGTGGCGCGCACATGCATGGCAAGCTCTTCATCCTGGCCCAGCGCGGCAAGCAGGGCGATGGTGACCATCGAACGCTCGCGCTTCGTCCAGTGGTTGCCGGACCATACCGAGCCCCACGCCGCTTCGGTGATGAGCTGCTGGAAAGGCTGGTCGAACCCGGTCGTCACCGTCTGCGCGCGATCCACATGGGCATCGCCGAGCACGGCGCGGCGGGTTTTCATGCCCTGCTCAAATCTGTCGTTCTTGTCGATATTTTCCGCCATCTGTCAGTGCTCCGGCAAGGTCTTCAGAAAAATTGAGGCCGCCTGTGTGTAGGCGAGCGGCTGTTCAAGGCAGGGGATATGGCCGCAGCTGCCGATGGTGACGAAGCGGCTGGCGGGAATGAGGTCCGCCAGCGACTTGACCAGCGCGGGCGGGGTCGAGCCGTCCTCATCACCCGCCACACACAGTGTCGGAACAGCGATGCGGCCTGCCTCTTTCGTGAAATCCGCATCACGAATGGCGGCGCAGGTGCCGCTGTAACCGGCTTCCGGCTGTTGCGACAGCATGTTACGCGCGCCGTTATAGTCGGCATTATCCGGCCGGCGGAAGGCGGGTGTGAACCAGCGCTCCATGACAGGATCGACCAGCGAGGCAAGGCCGTCAGCGGCGATCTTGTCGATGCGGGCATTCCACATCTCGGCCGTGCCGATCCTGTGGGCAGTGTTGCTGAGCACGAGGGCACGGACGAGATCGGGGCGTCGGGCATAAACACCCTGGGCGATCAGACCACCGACCGACAATCCCCAGATGATCGCACTCTTGACGCCGAGATGATCGAGCAGGTCGATCAGGTCGCCGGCATGATCATATATCGAATAGGGCGCGTGCCCGACATCGGAAAGCCCGTGGCCGCGCTTGTCGTGCAGGATGAAGGCATAATCATCGCCAAGCGTTTCGATCACCGCATCCCAGATGCGGAAGTCGGTGCCAAGCGAATTGATGAAGGCGATGACCGGCTTGCCGCTTTCCAATCCGTGCGCACGGTAATGGATCGCGTTTTCGCCACAGCGCAGAAAATGCATGATGTGCTCCTCCTGCCAAGGATATTGCAAGCGCGTTCCGGTTAAGTAAAATGACATTATCGATGAAAATCATAACCCATGGATTATATGAGCGATGGTCGATCAACGTATAAAGTTCCGGCACCTGCAAACCTTCGTGGAGGTGGCGCGCCAGAAAAGCGTCATCCGCGCCTCGGAAATCCTGCATGTCAGCCAGCCGGCGGTGACGAAGACGATCCGTGAGCTGGAAGATATTCTCGGTGTCTCGCTGTTCGACCGCGAGGGACGCGGCATCCGCATCAGCCGTTATGGCGAGGTATTCCTGCGCCATGCGGGCGCGACGATGACGGCGCTACGGCAGGCGGTCGATTCGGTTTCGCAGGAGGCGGCGCGCGCCGGTCCTCCCGTCAGGGTCGGCGCCCTGCCGACTGTTTCCGTCCGGATCATGCCGAAGGCGATGGCGGGGTTTCTCGCGGAAAAGACCGGCAGCCCGGTCAAGATCGTCACCGGTGAAAACGCCGTGCTTCTGGAGCAGTTACGTGTCGGCGATCTGGACCTCGTTGTCGGACGTCTGGCCGCGCCGCAGAAAATGACGGGCTTTTCCTTCGAGCACCTCTATTCCGAAAAAGTGCGTTTCGTGGTGCGCGCCGGCCACCCGCTGCTCGCTCAAGGCGTTTCGATTTTCGACCGGCTTCACGAGTTTCCCGTGCTGATGCCGACACGGCAATCCGTCATCGGCCCCATCGTTGAGCAGTTCCTGATCGCCAATGGCGTGCCGGCCCTGCCGATCCGCATCGAGACGGTATCGGATGCTTTCGGCCGGGCGTATCTGCGCACCAGCGATGCCGTCTGGATCATTTCGGAAGGTGTGATCGCGGCCGATGTGGCTGATGGCATTCTGGCGATCCTGCCGGTTGATACCGGTGATACCAGCGGCCCGGTCGGTCTGACGGTCAGGGCCGATACCCAGCCGTCATTGCCGCTGTCGCTGCTGATGCAGGCCATCCGCGAGACCGCGAGTGAGTTGCTGGACCCGAAATCGGAGGCGGCCTCCTGAGAAGCAAGCAAAGGCTGATGACAAAGTCCGAGCAATCCCTCTCCGTCATTCCGGCCTTGAGCCGGAATCCAGCCACGGCGCGTCTGCGCCGTGAAAAGAGTCTTCCGCGATCAAGGAGTTGATCGCGCTGGACCCCGGATCAGGTCCGGGGTGACGGAGACGGAAATGCTACAGATTAACAAGCTGCCCTGTCTTATGCGGCTTTGTCGGCCTGGGTCTCCTAATAAGGAAGCCCGACATAATTTTCCGCAAGTGCTGTGGAAGCGGCACGGGAGTGGACGAGATAATCCAGTTCCGCTTCCTGAATGCGCTGGCCGAAGTCGCCGGTATCTGGGAAACGATGCATCATCGTCGTCATCCACCAGGAAAAACGGACGGCCTTCCACACACGGGAGAGCGCCTTCTGCGAATAGGAATCGATGCCCGCCTCTGACCCTTCGCCGTAAAATTCGATCAGCGCTTCGCTCAGATAATGCACGTCGCTGGCGGCAAGGTTGAGGCCCTTTGCGCCTGTCGGCGGCACGATATGGGCGGCATCGCCGGCCAGAAACAGCCGCCCGAAACGCATCGGTTCGCAGACAAAGGACCGAAGCGGCGCGATGGATTTTTCAAACGAGGGTCCCGTTACCAGGGCATCGGCATGGTTCTCCGGCAGGCGGCGGCGGATTTCATCCCAGAACCGTTCGTCGCTCCAGTCCTCCGGCCGGTCTTCCAGCGAACATTGCAGGTAATAACGGCTGCGGGTGTGCGAGCGCATGGAACAGAGTGCAAAACCGCGCGGATGGTTGGCATAGATGAGTTCGTGGCTGACGGGCGGCACTTCCGCCAGAATGCCGAGCCAGCCGAAAGGATAGACCTTCTCGAATTCCTTGATCGCGCCCTCAGGCACCGATTTGCGGCTGACGCCGTGGAAACCATCGCAGCCGGCAATAAAATCACAATCGATCCGGTGGGTTACGCCGTCTTTCTCATAGGTGACATAGGGGCTGGCGCCATCGAAATCATGCGGCTCGACATTCGCTGCCTCATAGATCGTCGAGAGCCCGGCCTTTTCGCGCACATCCATCAGGTCATGCGTCACCTCCGTCTGGCCGTAGACCATCACGCGTTTGCCGCCGGTCAGGTCGAAGAGGTCCACACGGTGGTCTCGCCCGTCGAAGGTCAGCGAAAAACCATCATGCGGCAGGCCCTCCCTGTGCAGGCGTTTATCAGCGCCAACCTTTTCCAGAAGGTGCACCGTGTCTTCTTCCAGCACACCGGCGCGGACGCGGCCGAGGATATAATCCTTGCCGGCGCGGTCGAGAATGACGGTGTCGATGCCCTCATTGGCAAGCAGCTGGCCAAGAAGCAGACCCGAGGGGCCGGAGCCGATGATAACGACTTTCGTGCGCATGGTTTGTTTCCTCCTAAAATGATCTCCCAACAGCAAATTGACCAAGGCGGCTCACAAGCTCAATGGACTTTCTGATCTGTAAATTGCACAATTCGACCATGGTGAGGGAAGGCGTGGTGATATGCGGGTTGCGGCCAATGAAGGATTATATGGCGAGGAGGCGGCACAAGGCACTGATTTCCGCTTTCATTGCGAGACGCTTTTTTCGCGAAGCAGCCTGCATCGTTTCGAAATCGGTCTTCATCGCCATTCGGCGTTTCTGCAAATCTTGTACATTTGGGGCGGCGAGGGCGATGCGCTGCTGGACGGCCGCATCGAGGCCATCCGCCCGCCGGTGGCCATTGTCGTGCCGCCGGGTTTCGAACACGGCTTTCGGTTTTCGCGTGATATTGGCGGGGTGATCGTCACGGTGCTGCCCGGTGCCCTTCCCGCATCCGTGCAGGCGCTGCTGCTCCGAAATTTCCAGCAGCCGGTCCTGTTGCCATTACAGGGCTTCACGGATGGCGATCGGCTGCGCAGCGGCTTCGAACATATTTCCGGGGAATATGAGGCTCGCGAAATCGGCCGCGACGCCATGATCGAAGGCCAGCTGGCCTCCGTCGTCACGCTTCTGGCGCGGGCGATGCGGCCCCTGATGGAAAGCTCTGGTGAAGGGCTTGCGGAGCGGCGCTTCGAATTATTGCTGTCGCTGATCGCCCGGCATATTCGCGAGCCGCGCAAGGCGGAGTTTTATGCGCAGAAGCTCGGCCTTTCCGAGACGCATCTCAACCGCCTCGTCCGTTCCGTTTGTGGCCTCAGCCTGCAACGGCTCGTCGCCAGGCGCCAGATCGAGATCGCCCAGCAGGAGCTGATCTTTACGGTCTCCACCGTGCAGATGATCGCGGAAGGTCTCGGTTTCGCCGATCCGGCCTATTTCAATCGCTTTTTCAAGCGGGAAACCGGCATGACGCCCCGCGCCTGGCGGCTTGCGGAGCAGCGGAAAATGGGGGATTCCGGCATGCGGCAGATGCTGCCTCAGACAAGCATTCTTCCCAGCTCCCGCTGAACGGCGAGAAGTGCTGGCAGATAACGTTCCACCAGATCGTCCATCGAGGCGACGGAGGCGGCAAGCCCGACATTGAGCGCTGCGACCGTCTGCCCGCGCACGGTTTTTACCGGCACGGCGATGGAACGGAGGCCGACCTCCACCTCCTGATCAATCAGGGCATAACCGCGATTGCCGGTCGCCTCGATTTCGGCAAGCAGGGCATCCACGGCAATGATCGTCTTTTCCGTGCGCGCCACTAGCCTCGAGTTTTCCAGAACCTCGCGCTGCCGCTCCGGCGTTTGAACCGAGAGCAGAACGCGGCCCATCGACGTGCAGTAGGCGGGCAGGCGCGAACCGGGCATGAGCGCGATGGACATGACCCGCTGCTGGGCGGCGCGCGCCACATAGACGATTTCAGTTTCATCCAGAATGGAGACGGAGGTGCTCTGGCCGATCTCTTCCGACAGACGATCCAGCAGCGGCTGGACGATGCGCGGCAGCGGCATGGTGGCGAGGCAGCCGGTGCCGAGCCGCAGAACCTTGGGTGTCACGGTGAAGAACTTGCCGTCATAGGCGGCGTATCCGAGTTCCGAAAGTGTCAGCAGGCAGCGCCGCGTGGTGGCGCGGTCAAGGCCCGCGATGTCAGCCGCATCGGAAATGGAGAGGCGCGGACGCTCGGCGCTGAAAGCCTCGATGACCTTCAATCCCTTGGCGAGACCGCCCATCATGTCTCTTTCATTGACGGCCATGTCGCGGCTCCGTTTGTGCGATATACGAACAAAAATCATATAGCGCACAAAATCCTTGCCGTCGAGCCGGTTTCGGATTTACCTCTGGGGCCACGCAGCCTTGGCGGTCCCATCCGTTCGGCTGGATGGAGGAGTGATATGGACAAGACAATCAACAGCGCGACTGATGCCATTTCAGGCATCGGCGATGGCGCGACGGTGATGATCGGCGGTTTTGGCGGCTCCGGCGCGCCCATCGAGCTGATCCACGCGCTGATCGACAAGTGCCCGAAGAACCTGACGGTGATCAACAACAATGCGGGTAATGGCCGCATCGGCATCGCCGCGATGATCGATGCGGGCATGGTCAGGAAGATGATCTGCTCGTTCCCGCGTTCATCCGATCCGCGCGCCTTCACCGACAGATATCTGGCTGGCGAGATTGAGCTGGAACTTGTGCCGCAGGGCACGCTCGCCGAGCGTATCCGTGCCGGCGGTGCCGGCATTCCGGCGTTTTACACCCCGACCGCCTTCGGCACCGAGCTTGCCAATGGCAAGCCCATCGCCGAGTTCGACGGCCGCTCTTACGTGCAGGAACGCTGGTTGAAGGCGGATTTCGCCATCGTCAAGGCCGAGCTCGGCGATACCTATGGCAACCTCACCTACAACAAGGCGGGCCGCAATTTTAACCCGCTGATGTGCATGGCCGCGAAAACCACCATCGCCCAGGTTTCGAAGATCGTCGCTGCCGGTGAGATCGACCCCGAGCATGTCGTCACCCCCGGCATCTTCGTCAACGGCGTCGTGGAAATCCCCGATCCGCAGCAGGAAGAAGTTCTCATTCGCGCGGGAGTAGCCTACGCATGACCCAGACCATCGACACACGCGAAGACATCAAGCTTTCCAACGCCCAGATCGCCTGGCGCGCGGCGCAGGACATTGAGGACGGCGCTTACGTCAATCTCGGCATCGGCTTTCCCGAAATGGTGGCGCGGTACCAGCCGCCCGGCCGTCAGGCCATTTTCCACACCGAAAACGGCATCCTGAATTTCGGTGAGGCGCCGCCGGAAGGCGAGGAAGACTGGAACCTCATCAATGCCGGCAAGAAAGCCGTGACGCTGAAACCCGGCGCTTCCTTCTTCCACCATGCCGACAGCTTCGCCATGGTGCGCGGCGGGCATCTGGATGTGGCGATCCTTGGGGCTTATCAGGTGGCGCAGAACGGCGATCTCGCCAATTGGCGCGTCGGCTCCAAGGGCGTGCCGGCCGTCGGCGGCGCCATGGATCTGGTGCATGGCGCAAAGCAGGTTTTCGTCATCACCGAACATGTGACCAAGAACGGCGAACCTAAGCTCGTTGAAAAATGCGCCTTTCCGCTGACCGGCGTCGGCTGCATCACCCGCATCTATACCAGCCATGCGGTGATCGACGTGGTGGATGGCCGCTTTGTGCTGCGCGAAAAACTGGCGGCGATGAGCTTCGATGAATTGCAGGCCATGACCGGCGCGCCTCTCCATATCGATGGCGAAGTCGCCGATCTTGTCGCCCCGGAACTGTGAGGAAAAACCGATGACCGATGCATTCATCTGCGACTATATCCGCACGCCGATTGGCCGTTTTGGCGGCGCGCTTTCCTCCGTGCGGGCCGATGACCTCGGCGCGGTGCCGCTGAAGGCGCTTGTCGAGCGCAACCCCTCCGTCGATTGGGAGGCAGTCGAGGACGTGATCTTCGGCTGCGCCAATCAGGCGGGCGAGGATAACCGCAACGTCGCGCGCATGTCGCTGCTGCTGGCCGGCCTGCCGGTTTCTGTCACCGGAACCACCATCAACCGGCTATGTGGCTCGGGCATGGATTCCGTCATTGCCGCTGCCCGCGCCATCAAATCGGGCGAGGCGGAGCTGATGATTGCCGGCGGCGTCGAAAGCATGAGCCGTGCACCCTTCGTCCTGCCGAAGGCGGAAAGCGCCTTTTCGCGCAATGCCGAAATCTACGACACCACCATCGGCTGGCGTTTCGTCAACCCGCTGATGAAGGCGCAATATGGCGTCGATTCGATGCCGGAGACCGGCGATAACGTCGCCGTTGACTATCAGGTCTCCCGAGAGGATCAGGACGCCTTTGCCGTTCGCAGCCAGCAAAAGGCTGCCGACGCGCAGGCAAATGGCCGCCTCGACAGGGAAATCGTCCCCGTGACGATCCCGCAGCGCAAGGGCGATCCGCTGTTGGTGTCGAAAGACGAACATCCGCGCGCCACCAGCCTCGAATCGCTGGCAAAGCTGAAGCCGGTGAACAAGCGCGATGGCGCGACCGTGACGGCGGGCAATGCATCGGGCGTCAATGACGGGGCGGCTGCTCTCATCATCGCTTCGGCTGAAGCCGCGAAGAAATACGGCCTGACGCCGATTGCCCGCATTCTCGGCGGGGCAACTGCCGGCGTTCCGCCGCGCGTGATGGGCATCGGCCCGGCTCCAGCCTCGGCCAAGCTCCTGGCGCGGCTTGGTCTGAAACAGGAACAGCTTGACGTGATCGAGCTGAACGAAGCTTTCGCCAGCCAGGGTCTCGCAACGCTTCGCCAACTAGGCATTGCCGATGACGATGCGCGGGTGAATGCGAACGGCGGCGCGATTGCACTCGGCCATCCGCTCGGCATGTCCGGTGCCCGCATTGCCGGCACCGCAGCGCTGGAGCTTTCGCTGACCGGCAAGCGTTATGCGCTTTCCACCATGTGCATCGGCGTCGGGCAGGGCATCGCCGTGGCGCTGGAGCGGGTCTGATAGGTCGGCGGCATTCGGCCATCGTGACAACGGTTCGAATGCCGCTGCCGCCACGTCTTCACCTATGTCGGCAGGTGCTCAAGAACTCCACGCAGGACTTTCTCGCATTGGGTCCATCCCAACTCCCTCATTCCTGTGCTTGTCACAGGAATCCAGCCGACGCGCGTCTGCGCGGCGAGAGGGGCCTTTTCAGCCCAAAGACTTGGGCTGCCCTCATCTCTGTGACAGGCACAGAGATGAGGGCAGCAACGGCATTCTAAAAAAGCCGATTTCGCAAATGCTGCGCCCGCCTGACATTCACGTCCAAAGTCTTCCCTGACGAAATCCTCCGGCACATGTTGGATTCCATCATCATTCGTGACATGTTTTGCGAGATATGAAAGAAATCTTTCCGCACTAAGGGTGCCCCCATGAAACGTCCGACCATCACAGATGTTGCGACAACCGCCGGCGTCAGCGTCGCAACCGTTGACCGTGTGCTGAACGGTCGCCTGCCGGTGCGGGAGGAAACCTCGCGGCGGGTGTTTGAGGCGGCGGAAAAGATCGGCTTTCATGCCACCAACATCATCCGCCAGCGCATGATGGCCGATCTGCCGTCCTACAATCTCGGCATCATTCTGCGGAAAGAACGGCACTCCTTTTACCAGACATTTGCCGATGAGCTGGAGCTTGCTGTGCGCAACGTCAGGGATCGCCATCTGAACCTGCGCATTGAATTCGCGCAGTCTGGCGAGCCGAGCGAGCTTGCCGCGCTTCTCACCGGCATGAAAGGCCGCGTCCATGCGGTTGCCGCCACCGGGCCTGATCATCATGATGTCACGGCCGCCGTTGAGGCTTTGAAGGCGAAGGGTATTCCCACCTTTTCGCTGCTTTCCGACTTCGCGCAGGGCGTGCGGGAAGCTTACCTTGGCGCAAATAACATGAAGGTCGGACGCACGGCGGCCTGGATGATCTCGCGGCTGGCGCGCAGCAAGGGCAAGGTGCTTCTGTTGCTCGGCGGCCACCGTTTCCACGGCCATTCGCTGCGGGAAACCGGTTTTCGCAGCTATATCAGGGAATACGCGCCAGAGTTCGAGGTGATGGACGCGCTGATCACGCTGGAAACGCGGCGGCTGACCTATGAGCTGGTCATGGACACCATCGCCAAACACCAGGATCTCGTCGGCATCTATTGCATCGGCGGCGGCATGGAAGGCGTGATCGAGGCCCTGCAGCAGGAAAACCGCCAGGAAACCATCGTCTGCCTCGTCAACGAGTTGACGCCGGAATCCCGGCAGGCCTTGCTGGAACGGCGCATTACCGGCGTGTTCCAGACACCGCTTCGCGAATTATGCGCGGACCTCGTTGCAACCATGGTTCACACCATCGAACACGGCATGGCGGAAACGCCGGGGCAGAGATTTGTGCCCGCCCATCTGTGGGTTCCTGAAAGCCTTTGATGGTTTGATAGATTCCATCATAAATGCAACGTCTCTTTCTATCAACTATGATGGTTTTGCCCCTCGAAGACGCGTTGACGCCGGCCCCGGACTAGGACCATGTTGCCGGCATGTGGAGCGGGCAGGAGGCTGATCCACGACAATAATGATGTTTCAAGGTTGCCAAACGCCGCAGATCTCCATCTTCGGCGACCGGTATTCCTTTGCCGGCGATCGGCTGTGGTGCGGTGCGCGCAGAGCCTTGTGGCCGGTGTTTTTCAAGAGTTTCGGAGGAGGACGACATGAAAAGACATTTTGCGATTGCGGCTTTGGCCACCTTGCTGGCGACCACGGCGTCGGCCCAGACCATCGGCGTTTCGATGGCCCTGTTCGACGACAATTTCCTGACCGTGCTGCGCAACGGCATGATCGACTATTCCAAGGACATGAATGGCGTCTCGCTGCAGATCGAGGATGCCCAGAACGATGTCGGCAAACAATTGAGCCAGGTGCAGAATTTCGTTGCCGCGGGCGTCGACGCCATCATCGTCAATCCCGTGGATACGGATGCGACCGTGGCGCTTTCGCAGGCGGCCGCCAAGGCCGGCATTCCGCTGGTTTACGTCAATCGCCAGCCGGTCAATCTCGATAGCCTGCCGGACAAGCAGGCCTTCGTCGCTTCCGATGAAAAACAGTCGGGAACCTTGCAGACGCAGGAAGTATGCCGGCTTTTGAAGGCTGCTGGCAAGACGGAAGCCAGGGCCGTGGTGATGATGGGCGAACTTTCCAACCAGGCGGCCCGCATGCGCACGCAGGATATCAAGGATGTCGTCGCCACGCCGGATTGCAGCTTCATCAAGCTCGTCGAAGAACAATCCGCCAACTGGTCGCGCACGCAGGGGTCGGACCTGATGACCAACTGGCTCTCGGCCGGCGTTGAGTTCGACGCGGTGATTTCCAACAATGACGAGATGGCGATCGGCGCGATCCAGTCGCTGAAGGCGGCCGGCAGGCCGATGGATGGCGTCATCATTGCGGGTATCGACGCGACGCAGGACGCACTTGCCGCGATGGCAGCGGGCGAACTGGATGTCAGCGTGTTCCAGAATGCCGCCGGTCAGGGCAAGGGCGCGGTGGATGCAGCGCTGAAACTCGCAAAGGGGGAGACGATCGACAAGAAGGTCTTCGTGCCCTTCGAGCTCGTCACGCCCGCCAACCTTAAGGATTATCAAGCGAAGAACTGAGGCCCGCATTCACTGGGAATGCCGGCAATAAACCAGGGCCGCTCGTGAAAAAGCCGGCCAAAGGCCGCGGTCTCTTCTCCCGGACCGCGGCCCACCCTTTCCATAACGAGCTCAACAGATACCGACGACAAGGAAGTGTAAATGCGCATCGCCATCGACCCGTTCATGCACCGCCATCTCAGCCTCGAAGCTCTTCCCGCCAAGGTGCGCGAACTCGGCTACGACTGGATCGAGCTCAGCCCGCGCGCCGATTTCCTCGAATGGTTCAAGGCGCCACGCGTGTTTCCCGAAAGGATCCGCTCGTTCAAGAAGGCGCTGGCGGCTGAAAACGTCAAGATCGCCTCGCTGCTGCCGATGTATCGCTGGGCCTCCAATGACGAGACCGAACGCCAGGCGGCGGTGAAACACTGGAAACGCGCCATCGAGATCGCCGTTGAACTGGAGGTCGACACGATGAACTCCGAATTCGGCCGTGGCCCGCATCCCGACAAGGGGTCATGTTATTGCTGCCACACCGGCTCGATGATCGAGGCCTGCGAGGATGCCTGGTGGCGCTCCATGGAGGAATTGGTGCCGATCTTCGAGCGCGAAAATATCAATCTGCATGTCGAGCCGCATCCGGAAGACTGGTGCGAGACGTTGCAACCGGCGCTCGACATCATCCGCACCGTCAATTCGAAGAATGTGAAGTTCCTCTATTGCGCGCCGCATACCTTCTATTTCGGTGATGACACCAAGGCGATGCTGCGCGAGGCGAAGGATGTGCTCGCCCATGTGCATGTGGGTGATACTTTCAACCACAAGGCCAGCTCCGGGCTTCGTTACATTCTCAACCCGCCCGGCACGCAGGCGCGGGTGCACCAGCACTTGAACATAGGCCAGGGCGAGGTGCCGTGGGACGATTTCTTCGGCACGCTCGCGGAAATCGGCTTCGACGGCATCATGACCTCCTGCGTCTTCGCCTGGGAGGACAGGCCTGATGAATCGGGCAAGTTCATGTGTGCCGAGATCAACAACTACATCGAAAAATACCGCAAGTGAGGTTTTTCCCATGACTGTGAGAATTGGTGTCATCGGCACCGGCGCGATTGGCCGTGACCATGCCCGCCGCATAAACAAGGTCCTCGGAGGCGCAAAGGTCGTGGCGCTGAGTGACGTCAACCCCGCATCCGCCGAGGCGGTGAGGAACGATATCGCCCCGGATGCCGTCATCTTCACTGCCGGCGAGGAACTGATCGCATCGCCGGATGTGGATGCGGTGCTGGTCACCTCCTGGGGTGCGACGCATGAGCAATATGTGCTGGCCGCCATTGCGGCCGGAAAGCCCTGCTTCTGCGAAAAGCCGCTGGCGACAACGGCGGAAGGGGCAAAACGCATCGTTGACGCCGAGGTGGCGCAGGGCAAGCAGCTGGTTCAGGTCGGCTTCATGCGCCGTTATGACGCCGGTTATGTGGCGCTGAAACAGGCTGTCGATACCAAGATCGGCGCGCCGATCATGGTGCACGCCGCTCATCGTAATCCAACCGTTCCGGAACAATATGTCACTCCGATGGCGATCCACGACACGATGATCCACGAGATCGACGTTCTGCGCTGGCTGCTAAACGATGACTATGTTTCGGCGCGCGTTCTCTTCCCCCGTTCGGCGGCGAGAAGCCATGCAAGGCTGAAGGACCCGCAGATCGTCATTCTGGAGACCGCCAAGGGCACGATCATCGACGTCGAGATTTTCGTAAACTGCCATTATGGTTATGATATCCAGTGCCAGGTGGTCGGAGAAGACGGCATTGCCAGCCTGCCGGAACCCATGTCCGTCCAGACGCGGCTTGGCGCCAAGCTGCAGAACGATATCCTCACCGACTGGAAAGACCGCTTCATCGCCAGCTATGATGTGGAGTTGCAGGATTTCATCCATGCGGCGGCGAAGGGGACGGCATCGGGACCTAACTCCTGGGACGGCTACGTCGCCGCCATCACCTCCGACGCCTGCGTCGCCGCGCAGGAAACCGGGGGTGCTGCGGTCGCCATCGACCTTCCCGCGCGTCCCGCCCTTTATCAGTGAGGATCTCATGCGTTTTGCCATCAATCACATCACCGCGCCAAAACTCTCCCTCGAAGACTTCTTCGCGACAGCCCGCAATCTCGGCCTGACCGAAGTCGAAATCCGTAACGATCTGCCTGATATCGTCGGCACGGTGGACCCGGCGGCCGTGAAAGCGGCGGCCGAAAAGGCGGGCGTGACGATCATCTCGATCAACGCGCTTTATCCCTTCAACGTCTGGTCGGGCGACCTGCCCGCGCGGGCCGTTGCCATGGCTGATTATGCCGCGGCAAGCGGCGCGAAGGCGCTCGTCATGTGCCCGCTTAACGACGGCACGGCAGTCTCATTCGATGATCTCGTGGCCGCGCTGAAGGCCATGAAGCCGATCCTTGAGGAACGCGGGCTGACCGGCCTTGTCGAACCGCTCGGCTTCCCGGTCTCGTCGCTGCGCACCAAGGCGGAGGCCATCAAGGCCATCGACGCGGCAGGCGGCGGTGATGTCTACAGGCTGGTGCACGACACCTTCCACCATCATCTTGCGGGAGAAACGGAGTTCTTCCCGGAACGCACGGGCCTCGTTCACATTTCAGGCGTGGTTGATCCGACCGTCTCCGTCGCCGACATGCTGGACGCCCACCGTGTTCTGGTGGATGGTGGCGACCGGTTGGAGAATATCGCGCAGATAAGGACGCTTGAAGCGGCGGGATATGATGGCCCCTATAGCTTCGAGCCTTTCGCGACGGAAGTTCACGAGCTGGAAGACCCGGTGGTTGCCGTCAAGGATAGCATCGGGCATATCTCCCAGGCGTTATGACCGCCTTGCCGTTCGCGGTGAACCGCGGGCGGCGCTGCCACTTAAAGACAAACGGTCGGCAAAAAACACAGAGAAATCAATTCCGCTTTTACGGATGATGCTGTAGTCTTCCAGCGATAAAACAGAGCATCAATCAGGCTCGGGTATTCTTGAAATCAACTGCTTTGCGCCGGTTTCTTGCCCGCCCTATCCTTAGAAGAGTGGTTGAATTTCCCTTATATGAAAATAGACAGGAAAACGACGCTTAAGGATGTGGCGCGGGAGGCGAATGTTTCGCTGAGCACGGCTTCGCACGCCATCAACGGCACGGCAACCTTGACCACGCAGGTTCGCGAGCGGGTGCTGGAGGCGGCGCGGGCGCTTGGTTATCTTGAAAGCCGCCGGCAGAAGGCGACCATCGCCACCTTGCGCGTCGTGCTTCTCGCCATGACCAATGACGCTGCGCCGCAGAGCGATCTCAACATGGTCAGCTGGACGATGCTGAACGGCTTCCGGCGTGAATGCGAGCGGCGTGGTATTCGCATCGTTCCTTATGTCAGCACGACGAGCAGGCTTGATCCTGTTGCTGTGGCTGGGGCGGCGGATGCCGACAATGTTGATGGTATCGTGGTCCTGAACGATGACAGGCCGCAACTGGTTGAGGCGCTTTCGGCGCTTGGCAGACCGGTGGTGCTGATCAACGGCGAGGACCCGGCCATGATCGTCGATACGGTGACGGCGGAAAACCGTTTTGGCGCGCGTCTCGGCATCGAGCACCTGCTTTCCCTCGGTCATCGCAATATTCTGCACATCACCTGGAAGGGCCGCACGACGATCCGCCGCCGTTACGATGGCTATAGTGACGCGTTTCTGGCAGCTGGATTTCCGGTGCCCGCCGACATGGTGGTCGAGGTGGAAAGCTATGAGCCGGAATGGGGAGAAGCCGCCATTCGTCGTTTGCTGACCGAGGAGCGTCCGCTCAGAAACGCCACGGCGATTTTCTGCGCTGCCGACAATCTGGCGCTTGGCTGCCTGAAAGCCCTGACGGAAGCCGGAATCCGGGTGCCCGATGACGTATCCGTGCTGGGTTTCGACGACATCATGCCGGCTGCCTTCAGCGCACCGCCGCTCAGCACCATTCAATTGCCCGCCGACAGGCTTGGCGGTGCGGCACTTTCCCTGCTGGAGCAGCGGCTTGTCGCCGCCGATCCAACCCGGCCTGCGCACAGGCTGGAACTCGGCTGTCGCCTTGTGCTGAGAGGCAGCATCGCGCCGCCGCCGAAGTAGCTGCCTTGCCGCTCAGTCTGGTGGCAGAATGTCTTTGGACAGCTAAATTTCCACCCGTCATTCCGGCCTTGAGCCGGAATCCAGCCGACGCGCGTCTGCGCGGCGGAGAGGGTCCGTTCAGCCCAAGGACTTGGGCCGGCTGGATACCGGCTCAAGGCCGGTATGACGGGGTGAGGGTGGCGCCCTACAATGTCGGCAACCGTTGATGGGCTGTAAGGCAAAGCGCCCCACGCACCGCCGTCACTTCATCCCGGTCCCAGCAATTCCCGTCGTGATGTAACGCTGCAGGAACAGGAATACGACGGTGACTGGCGCCAGGCTGAGGAAGGTCATGGCGAGGATATAGTGCCATTGCACCGAGAACTCGCCCTGGAAGGCGTTCAGCCCCACCTGCAGCGTGAAGTTTTCACGGCTGCTGAGAACGATCAGCGGCCAGAGGAAGTCGTTCCAGCGCCAGAGCACCGAGAAGATGGCGAGAACCGCGAGCGCCGGTGCTGTCAGCGGCAGGATGATGCGCCAGAAGATACGGAATTCGCTGGCCGCATCGACACGCGCGGCCTCGATCAGCTCGTCGGGAATGGTCAGCATATATTGCCGGAGCAGAAACACGCCGGTCGGCGTCGCGACCGTCGGGATGATGACGCCCCAGAGATTGTCCACGAGGCCGACGCCGACGATGACCAGATAGGCCGGCACCATGACGACGGTGAGCGGGATCATCAGGGTGGAGATGATCAGCACAAAAATCGCCTTTTCGCCGCGAAAGCGGTATTTCGAGAGCGCGAAGGCGGCCATGGCGTTGACGATCAGCGTCAGAACTGTCGCGACGAAGGTGACGAAGACCGAGTTCTTGAGGAAGGTCAGGAAGCTGAAGCGGGTGAGCGGATCGGTGAAGTTCTCGGTTGCGATCGTCAGTTTCTGAACGGGTGATATTTCCCGCGTGTCGACGCTGACCGGCGGGCCGGGATTGGCCGGATCCACCATCTGCGCTTTCAGGCCGACGCGGCGAACCATGGCCATTTCCCGCTCCACATCATCGATGGTGGCTTTCCACAGGCTGAGCGGCCTGTCGTAACCCTGCACCTCCACCTGCACGGCGGCGCGTGGCAGCAGGCTCGGCGGAAATCGTGTGATCTCGGCTTCGGGCTTCAGCGAGGACATGGCGGCCCACACCACGGGGATGAGCACCGCCAGCGTGCCGCCGATGAGCCAGACCCAGGACAGGACATCGGTAAGACCGATCCTGCCGGGGCGGCGGGTGCGCGTCAGGAACGCGGCTGCGTTGAGATTGCCGGACATGATCAGGACTCCATTTTTTTGCCGAGGCGCAATTGCACGAGCGTCAGCGCCAGAAGCACAAGGCCCATGAGAACCGATGCGGCCGAGGCGAGGCCGAAGAGCCTTAGATCGCTGCCGAATGCCATCTGGTAGATATATTGCACCACGAATGTATTGGCCGTGCCCGGCCCGCCGCCATTGGTCAAAACCCACGCTTCATCAAAGATTTGCACGGAACGGATCATCAGAAGGATCAAAACGACCAGCAGGTTGGGGCCAAGCAGCGGCAGGGTGATGCGAAACAGGGTGCGCCGTGGTGAGGCGGCATCGATTGCGGCGGCTTCATAGAGGTCCTTGGGGATGGCCTGAAGGCCGGCCAGCAGGATGAGCGTGTAAAAACCCATGTGGAACCAGACCGACACGACGACGACGAAGAAGCGCGACCAGCCGACATCCAGCAGGAAGATTTCCGGCGGCACGCCGAGCATCTGCAGAAAGGCGTTCAGCAGGCCGTTGCGGTCGAGGAACCATTTCCAGATGAGGCCGATGACAACAGGCGACAGCAGGACGGGATAAAAGAACATGGCGCGGAAGAAGCCGCGCGCGGCAATCGCCCGGTTGAGAATGAGGGCCGTGACCAGTGCGACGAACAGCGTGGCAACGACGTTGAAGCCGACAAACCACAGCGTGTTCCAGATCGCGGTCCAGAACAGAGATTCCCGGCAGCTGCCGGGGTCCATATAGCTCTGGCAATCGAGCAGCTTGCCGAAATTCTCAAGACCGACAAAGGGGCGGTCGCTGATCAGGAGTTCGGTGCCACCGGTAAAGGCGTAACCGACGGCGATCGCAATCGGCAGGAAGGTGAAGATGCCGAACAGGACGAGGTTCGGCATCAGGAACAGATAGGGCATGCGCTTTTTGCCGATCAGCCGCTCGATGAGGTTGAGCGGCACCTCGACGATGGCCATCACGGCATCGAGCGCGCGGTCGGACAGTCTCGCGATTTTCGGGCTGGCCATGCTAGCCTCTCCCCTGGCTGGTGAGACGCGGTAGCGCCAGTTCAGTGGCGGGGTCGAAGAGATGCACCCGTTCGCGCGCCGGCATGATCGTCAGAACCGAGCCGGAATCGGGCGCGAAATGGCCAGCCTGGTGCACGATGATCTGGTCTTTCTGGCCCTGAATATTGCCGTAGAGATAGGTCTCGGTGCCGAGGCTTTCGTGATATTGCACCTCGAAGGGCAGGCCGGCATTGTCCGTGATGGTAAAATGCGAAGGGCGAATGCCCGCCAGAACCGCCTGTCCGGGGGTAACGGCTGCCGGATCGACGAGGCAGGGCAGGGAGACGCCGTAGCCGGCGTCGATGGCGATGCTGCCGTCCTCGCCCTTGGTGATGGTGCCCTTCAGCATGTTCATGCGCGGCGAGCCGAGGAAGCCCGCGACGAAGAGATTGCGTGGATTGTCGAAAAGCTCAAGCGGGCTGCCCACCTGTTCGATACGCCCGGCCCGCAGCACCACGATCTTGTCGGCCATGGTCATGGCTTCCACCTGATCGTGGGTAACATAGATCATCGTCGTCTTGATATCGCGGTGCAGGCGGGTGATTTCGGCGCGGGTCTGGACGCGCAGCGCCGCATCGAGGTTCGACAGCGGCTCGTCGAACAGGAAGATGTCAGGCTCGCGCACGATGGCGCGGCCGATGGCGACGCGCTGACGCTGGCCACCGGAAAGCTGTTTCGGCTTGCGGTCGAGATAGGGTTCGATGGCGAGCATCCGCGCCGCCTCGTTGATGCGGCTTTCGATTTCCGCCCGCTTGAAACGCAGGTTTTCCAGACCGAAGGCAAGGTTCTTGCGCACGCTCATATGCGGATAAAGTGCGTAGGACTGAAAGACCATGGCGATCTTGCGCTCGGCCGGCGACAGCGCGCTGACATCGCGCCCGCCAATGCCGATGGTGCCTGACGTGACATCCTCAAGGCCGGCGATGATGCGCAGCAGCGTCGACTTTCCGCAGCCCGAGGGGCCGACGAAAACGACGAACTCGCCGTTCTCGATCTGAAGATCGATATCATGCAGCACATGAACGGCGCCGAATGCCTTGTTGAGATTTTCCAGTTTCAGACTTCCCATCACCTGCTCCCTTCGGACAAGTTCGTCATCGCGACGATCTCTTGTTTATTCCAGCCCTCGGGCAAGGGCGTCGTTCTTTTAATGGCGACATCGCGTGCCGCAAATCCTTCCACGCCGGCAAGATAGACCGCCGGCATTCCACCGGGATAATCCTCCATTCCGACGATCCTGCCTTCGGCATCCCGCGTCCAGGCATTGGCGCGGCCGGCGGCATCGGGGCTTGGAGCAATATCGGCATTGGTGGGGCGCAGATCATATTGCAGACCGGTTCCGAGCTTGCCGGGCTGCTGCGACAGCGTGATGCGCTCCAGCCTGACATTGTGGATACCGGCCTTCGATGTGGCGACGAGATTGACCGCGCCTTCCATCGAACCGCTCAAGTCTTCAACGACCAGATTGTCGACGCTGCCGGCCTGACGCTCGGGGCGGCGGTCGACGACTGTGACGGTCACAGCCTCGCCGGAGCCCCAGAAGCCGCCCGGCGTTTCGTGGCATTCGGTCTCGATCCGTGAAAAGCGGATATTGCGCATGGCACCGCCATCGCGGGAAAACAGGCCGATGCCGCGATTGGACTCGACGATCTTGCAATCCTCGAACACCACATTGGTGAAATCGCCGAAGGATTCCGTGCCGAGTTTCAGGGCGCAGCTGACGCTGGAAACGGTGCAGCGGCGAACTGTGATGTCATCGCAGACACCGACCGCTTTGCCGTCCGGCCCGGCGCTGGTCTTCAGGCAGATGCCGTCATCGGCGGTGGAGATGAAGCAATCCTCGATCAGCGCACGCCGGCAGGCATCAAGCACGATGCCGTCGGTGTTGGGCAGGCGGCGGTCGTTTTCGATGCGCAGATTGCGGAAATGAAGGTCTTCGCAATCGACTATGTGCAGCGTCCACATCGGCGAACCACTGACGGAGAGGTTTTCGAGGCGCACGTTGCGGCAGGACTCCAGCACCATTACGCGCGGTCGCCTTGCGGCCGGGATATAGGTTCCCATGGCCTCGTCATCGCCTGTGATGAAGTTCTCGCCGCCGGCCTCGATGCGGCCGGGGCCGGTGACGGCGATATCACTCGCCCCCTTGGCGATGATCATGCCACGGTTGGACTCCTCGGCGATCACCGAAACCGTTGTATGGGCATAGGCCTCATAGTCGGGGGCAAGCGCAAGCACCGCGCCTTCCGCAAGATGCAGTTCCACGCCGTTCTTGAGCACCAGGCCGCCGCTGACATGGCGACCGGCCGAAAGCGACACGCGACCGCCGCCGGCTGCCGAGACCGTATCGATCGCCCGCTGGATGTCGGCCGTGGCATCACTGCCATCGGCCGTGATGGTGATATCTGATTGCGCGCTCATGATACCTGCGGCCTTTTCAGGAACACGTCGATCAGCAACAGCATCGTCAGCGCCTGCCCGTAGGGCGTCGGCAGATTGGGAATGCGGCGGTAGAAGTCGAGATTGTGGCCCATGGGCGTGCCGTCGGAAACACCGTGGACGACGCCTTCATCGTCGATATTGCCCAGTACCGCCTTCAACGCGCGTTCCGCATGCGGCCGGTTTTCTTCGCCGAGAATGCCGGCCTCGATGCCGCGCAGTATGCCATAGGCGATGCCCGCCGTGGCTGACGTTTCCACCGGTGAGGTCGGATCGTCGAGAAGTGTGTGGAACATGCCGTCGTCGCGCTGGTATTTCCGCAGCGACCGCACCTGACTTGCCAGCACGTTGGCGAGGAAACGCCTGTCCTTTTCAGAGAGTGTCGGCACGAGTTCGAAGAGTTCGGGGATCGCGACGGTGATCCAGGAATTGCCGCGCGCCCAGAAAGCGTCGGCGAAGTTGTGGCGTCCATTGAAGGTCCAACCATGATACCACAGGCCGGTGACGCGATCGGAGAGGTAGCGCGTATGCACCATGAACTGGTAGACCGCCTCGTCGATCCAGTCCTGGCGTTTGCAGACGACACCGGCGCGGGCGAGGAACAGGCATGCCATGAACAGCGTGTCGTCCCAGAGTTCGCCCTCGTTCAGCCGCTCCTTGACGACGTGCTGGAAGCCGCCATCCTCGGTTTTCGGCAATTCATGCACCAGCCAGTCGGCCCAGTCCTCCACCAGCGCCCGGAAATCCGGCCGGTCGACATGTTCCGTCAGGATGACAAGCGGCAGCATGGGGGCGGAGCTGTTGATCTGGCGCGGCGGCAGGCCACGCTCGATCTGCCAGCTATACCATGTCACGAGGTCATCGAGCGCCTTTTCGTCGTTGGCGGCCAGCGCGCGGCGCAGGAAGCCGTAAAGGCCGACACCTACTTCCCAATCCCATTCGTCGAACTGGATCTTGCCGTCGGAACTGCCGCTCGCCAGGCCTTCCTGAATGCCCTTGAGGCGGCTGAAGGCGGCGGCGACATTGTCGATCGTCGTCCTGAGAGTGTCTTTTTCCATGCTTGGCTGGTTCATCTGTCAATTCCGCTTAGGAGTAGAATGGTTGTGCTGTGCCGTCCGACGTGGGATCGGCACTGTCGAAAGTGATTTCCGGTTGGGGCTGCTCGTGGTCGAAGGCCATGGCCTGCCCGCCAATGGTGAATGCGCCGTCCCAGGTGAGGCCAATGTCGGGGCCGCCCGGCGGCGTGGCAGACAACAGACGTTTGTCGGCATCGAACCTGACCTGCGTGGCGAGAATTTTTGCTTGGAAGCGGGCGAAGGCCTCTGCGTCGCCGCATCCGATGACGCCGATCCAGCCTGCGCGGCGACCGGCGGACCGGATCTCGCGCCCGGCTGTCGCGCCGGTGGTGATGGTCTCAAAACCGTTTGTCGCATGAAGTGCTGCAAAGCCGCGGCCCGAGCGGGTGATGAGCCAGTTACCTTCCGTCAGCACCTCGTCCAGCCCGTCGCGCCCGAGATAGGCGTGGGTCCAGTCGTTGCGGTGACCGTCCGTGTCGAAGATCATCATTGCCAGATCGCGGTGCTGCGCCACGCGCGGCAGGATGCCGCTGCCCGCCCAGTAGGAAGGGCGCTGCGTTCCCCATGGATCGTCTTCGCCCGGATGGTTGACCCACAACCGCGCCATCGGATGGCTGCCCAGCTTGATGTCCATGACATGCTGCTGGTGGCCTTTACGGCCCGTCTTGTGGTCCACCACGGTCGAAAGCTGGGCCGCCTCGTTCTTGAAGAGGACGAGCTTGCCGGGTTCAAGACCCTGCGCGTAACGCGCCTCGACCATGCGGCCGCTCGCCAGCTGCGAAAGGGCGGAAAGATGCGGCGGTGGCACATAGTCACCGCAGCAGAACATCGGCAACGAGGCGACGCCATTGTTGAGCCAGCCCTGACCGAAGGCGACCTGCGCAAACGGCGCCAGTTCCGTCAGCGGCCCGGCGCGCAGCTCCTTGTCATAGGCTCTTCCCTGTGAGCCGGAGGGAACGCCGCCAAGTGTGTGCAGCGCGATCATCTCGAAAATCAGATCGAGCTGGTGGCGCGCGCGCGCTGCGAGTTCCGGGCCCGCCCAATGTTCGATGGCGAGGAGGCCGATGAAATCCACCGGGTAATAGGCGGCCGAGTTCCATTCGGCGAGACCATGCGCCTCGACGCTGTCGAACCAGCGCTGCAGCCGGGTCGCGGCCAGCGCCGCCTGCTCCCGGCCGGTGCGCCCGGAGGCGGTGAAGGTGGCGTCCGGCAGATAGCCCCCCGCGAGCAGCTGGCTGGTGTGGAAGCACAGAACGTGGTTTTCGCTCCAGAACCACATGACATCGTTGCCGGGTTCATCCACCCAGTAGCGATAGGAGAGGATCGAGGTGTTGATCCGCTCAAGTACCTGAGGGGGAAGCCGGTCACCATAGGCGCGCACCAGCCAGAGAAGCGGCACCAGCACGAAATCGGAGCAGTCCTCCCGCCGGTCGATGGACCGCAGCGTTGCGTCGACGATGCCGGAAATCGTCTCCATGTCATCGCTGCCGGTTGCGATCATCGCCAGCGCGCGGCCGATGCGCCATGCGCCGAAGCGGGCGCTGAAGGACAGCGCCGCCTTCTTTCGCCCTGCAATATCGGCGGCGGCCGGTTGTGGCGCCAAATCGTGCATGAAGGCTGCGTCGATGAGGCGTGTCACCGTTCCGGCGCCCGAACCCATGGTGATCCTGACACCATGATATCCGTCCGAAATGCCCGTGGTTTCGGGGACCACGAGGGTGGATTGCCCGGCTTTGAGCACGGTATCCACCTCGGCAAGGGCGGCGCGTTCATGACCGTGGCTTTTGACCGCGATGTGGACGGCCAGGTCACTCGTCGGTGCTGCCCCGAAGACCAGCTCAAGGGCTGCGCCGGCAAAGACGTCGCGCGCCGGGCGAACATCGCGCACCAGTGCGGCAAGACGCTTCGTTTCCTCCCGGTCGAGCGGCACGGGCAGGACGACAGTCAGCGGCGTGGCGTCAATAAGCTCGAGCTCGAAGAACCAGATGATGTCCCGTTCCGCCAGGTCTTCGCACAGCAGCAGCACCTCGTTGTCACCGGCCTTGAGGTCGAGTGTGATATCGCGGCTCGCTTCGACATTGCGGATGAAGGGCTCAAAACGAACCTGCTCGACACCGCCGACCCAGATGCGCACGCCGCCGCAGGTACGCAGCCTGAAATGCGCCTGTCTTGCGGCGTCGCTGCGGAACGTGCCCTTCAGCCAACGCTGAACATGGGTGGGGACATGCCAGAAACCGGTGAATTCGACGCGGCGGTTGGAGCCGGGCAGGTTGAGATGGGACACCGTAAAGGCAGTGTCAGGCGTGATGTCGCGTCCGATCATCGTCTGCTGGAAGGCCCTGCGGCAGGGCAGGTCGCCCACATCCACGAAGCCGTTGATGAAACGGTAATTGACCCGGTCTTCTGCCGGCGCAGGCACGCCCGGAAACGATGTCTCCAACAGATTGGAGACGATCCAGGCGGTCACCGTTTCGCCGTCAGCGACGGTATATGTCGGCTGAGACGCGGCCGCCGCAAATGGTCCATCAGTCATAATGGATCGCCTCCCTTCGATCTTTATGAAATTATTTTCACAAATCAGTTTTTCGCGTTTCTGCGTTGATTTGTGCGATTTAGCCAAAATAAACAGCTTGACGTTTATTCTGTCAAGCCGCAAAACAGGATAAATCGAATTAAGAAGAGGAGCTTCCATTCGATTTAGTGAAAAAGTTTTCATTGGGAGGATGAGTATGGTGAAATTGTTTTCGGGCGTCAGCGCCCTCGTGATGGCGTCTATCGCGGGTCTTTCGGCCGCGCAGGCAGAGACCAGAACGATCACGTTCCTTTTTACGGATGACGACCAGGGTTATGTGCAGCGCATGTCGGAACTCAGCAAGGAGTTCGAGGCGGCCAATCCCGGCGTGAAGATCAACTTCGTGTCTTCTGGCTATGATGCCGTGTCCAAGCAGCTGCCGGTGCAGCTGGCGGTGGGCGAGGGCCCTGATATCGCCAAGATCACCGACTGGCAGCTTGCGCCCTATTATCTCGACATGCGCCCCTACATGAAGGATGCGGATGGCTTCGCAAAGTTGCACGGCTCCAGCCTCGAGCAGCTGCGCCTGCCTGGCGTCAATGACCCGAAGTCGATCAATGGTTACATGGCGTCGCAGACGCTCAACCTGCCCTTCGTCAACAAAACGCTGTTCGAGCAGGCGGGTGAGCCCTTGCCAGCCCCGACCGCGAAGTTCAGTGAAATTGTCGAGGCATCCGCCCGCGTCGCCAAGGCGACCGGTGTGCAGATCCCCTTTACCATGGACCGCTCCGGCCACCGCTTCTCCGGTGGCGCCTTCGCCTATGGCGCGACCTATGTGAAGGACGGCAAGTTCAGCTTCCCCGACGATGCGGCGAAAAAATACATCGCCGATATCTTTTCATGGACGCAGAACGGCAGCTTCCCCAAGGAAATGTGGGGTGCTGCGGGCGGTTCGCAGTACAAGAACATGGGTGACGAGTTCGTCAACGGCAACGTCGTGACCTATCTGGCCGGCAACTGGATGGTCAATCCGTTCCAGAACAAGATCGGTGACGCCTTCGAATGGACCGCAATCAACGCACCTTGCGGCGATGCCGGATGCTACGCCATGCCCGGCGGCACCGCCATTGTCGGCTTCAAGCGCACCAAATATCCTGAAGATGTGGCGCATTTCGTCGAATTCCTCGGCTCCGAAAAGGTGCAGCGGGAAATCGCCGAGAACTATGTCGTCCTGACGGGTGCCGAGATCGTCGATCCGCAATACAAGCTGAAGAGCGAAGACGCCAAGGCTGCAATGAAGGTCTTCCTCGACAACAAGAAGAACGTGCCCCAGGCCGCCCGAGACTTCGAACGCGCCAAGGGCGGCAGCGCCATGTATCAGCAGATCGTCCAACGCATGAGCCAGCTCATCGTCGGTGAATTGACGCTCGACCAGACCTACAAGGTTCTGGCGGATGATGTCGCCAAGATCAACGAGGCCGTCGCGGTCAAGAAATGACCAGCCGGCCATCCGCTTGGGCGGAGTGACGCAACGATCAACGATATGCCCGGAGCAGGTCGCCGGGCATATCTGCCGCTTCTTTCAGGACGGGTATGTGAGGCCAGTCTATACCGGCTCTGTATCGTCCGTGGTGGTCGAATAGGTGGTGGGTCAAGCCCACCCCTTCAGCGCCCTTCCTGAATAATAGCTGGGTGTCGTGGCACGGTAGATCGGGATGCTGGCGGCGCCGAGATGCGGCAGGTCGCTCATCATCGATTTGCGTATTTCCGGGGGCTCGACGAAAAAATCCTCGCCGAGCATTTCCAGCGAGCCGATGCGCTGCACGATGTGCTCAAGAACCCAGTCGGGAAGCGATCCGCCAAATATGATGGCGCCGGGGTCCATCGTTCGGGCGACTGTCAGTGAAAGCAGACGAAGCTGATCCGTTGCCCGTTCCAGCCACGAAGCCACGGCGGGATGGTCGCAATAGCTCTCGTCGATGTCTTTCAGTCGCTTTATGCCTATTCCGCTGGCGGCCAGCGTGTCGCACAGGTCCTGGCCCGAGGGGCGTGGATGGGACTTCGGAAACAGGCCGCCAAATTCGCCGGCATTGCCGTTTGTGCCGCGATAGAGATGGCGCTGCACGACCAGTGCGCCGCCGATGCCGTATGTCAGCCAGATCATCGCGAAATTGCGGATATTTCGACCCGCACCGTAATACAGCTCTGAAAGTATGACGGTATTGCCGTCATTTTCATGAAAGACCGGGAAATCGAAATAGGGCTGGAAGTCCTTGTCGACGTCGATGTCGCGCCAGCTTTCGAACTGCTTGATACGGAAGACATGGCCGCGATCCCGTTTGAAGTGGCCGGGAAAGCTGATGCCGCAGCCGAGCACATCCTTCTTCTTGATCTTTGCTTTTTCAAGCACCTGCCGGGCGGCGGCCTCGGCCATCTCCATGATGTGCTCGAAACTGTGCCCTTCGAGCTCGGACCTGATTTCCTGCCTTATCGTGCCGTTGAGATCGGCCAGGCAGACACGCAGATCGTCTGGATTGAAGTAGACCCCAAGTGTGAACAGCCCGTTCGGATTGATTTCGATGGCGGTGGATGGTTTTCCCCGTTTGCCGTCATTGCGCGCTTCCTCCGCTTCGACGATGAGGCCGGATTCCAGAAGGTTTGCCGTCAGGCGGGTGAGGGTCGGTGCGGAAACATCCATCTCGCGCGCCAGTTCGATGCGCGACATGCCTCCCTTGCCGCGCAAAATTTCGAGCAGGCGCCGTTCGTTGTAGCCGAGGTCGATCAAACAAGTCTCCCACGAGAAGTTACGCCGGATGATTAGCGCAAATCGCGCGATTGTACACCTTGTTTTCCCGTAGAAGCTGCCATCGGGAGTGGGTGGGTGTGCATGTCGATCATAAAATATTCTGGTTTTTCAGTTGGATATTTTATTTTCGTTTTCAAAATAAATTCCGGCTTGACTAATTAATTTACGTAAAGAAAATAAATGACAGACAGCAGGTGGCGACAGGCAAAATCAATAAGAAATCATGTCGCAGGGCCTCGTCTGTCAGGGAACAAAAAACGGAGCCCCCTTATGCGTCAATCATGCACTATTTTCGCGCGCCTTTTTGCCGGCGCAACCTTCCTTGCCAGCGCGGCCTTCGCTCACGCGGAAGGCACAGTCGTTGTCTATTCTGCCGCACCACAGCAGCTCATGGATGAGTTGCTGCCCATGTTTGAAAAGAAAACCGGCACCAGGGTCGAGCTTGTCAAAGCCGGATCCGGTGAGCTGATGAACCGCATCAAGGCGGAGAGCGGCAAGGCGGCCGGCGACGTGATCTGGAGCGTCGATGGCACGGTCATCGACTTTTCCGCAGACCTTTTCGAGCCTTACAAGCCTGTCGAGGCCGCATCGATCAACGCTGCCTTTACACCAAGCGCCAACTGGGTGCCCTTTACGGCTGTCGTTACCGCCTTCATCGTCAACAAGGAGGCGCTGAAAGGCGCGCCGGTTCCGACCTCCTGGGCCGATCTTGCAAAGCCTGAATATAAGGGCCTGATTTCCTCGGCCAGAGCCGATCAGTCCGGCTCGGCCTATATCCAGATGGCGACGGTGTTGCAGGATTTTGACAGCGAGGAGAAGGGCTGGGAAGTCTATACCGGCATTCTCGGCAACTCCGTTCTTTCCACCTCTTCAGGCGCAGTTCCACGTTTCGTCAATGATGGCGAGCAGGCGGTCGGCATTACGCTCGAAGATGCCGCCCTGCGCTACAAGCTCGGCAGCGCCCCGGTAGAGATCGTTTATCCGAAAGAGGGTACGGCAATCGCGCCTGACGGCATGGCGCTCGTGAAGGGTGCGCCGAACGCTGAAAACGGCAAGGCCTTCATCGATTTCATCGTTTCCAAGGAAGCGCAGGAAGTCGTGGTGAAAGCCGGTCGTCGCTCGGTCAGAACCGATGTTCCGGCCAATGCGGCCCTTGTTCCCCTGTCCGATGTTCCGGATGCGAAATACGACTTCAAGTGGGCTGCGGATAACCGCTCGCGCCTGATGGAAAAGTGGAACGAGATCCTGCTCGACGTTCAGTAAGACGTTGCCGGGGGCGGTGCAGTCCGCCGTCCCCACATTATCTCATTCACATCCGCATTTTCGTTCCGTCCCCGTGGTCGTGTGCCGCGCAGGATTTGTCATGGAGCAGCACATGGCCGCCGTAGAAATTACCAGCATCAAGAAAAGTTACCGGGATGTCGTTGCCCTCTCCGACATCAATATCTCCATTCCTTCCGGATCGTTTTTCACGCTTCTTGGACCCAGCGGTTGCGGCAAGACGACCCTTCTGCGCACGATTGCCGGTTTTCATCAGCAGGATAGCGGCAGTATCAGCATCGAAAGACAGGCGATCGAACATGTGCCCGCCCATAAGCGCGATGTCGGCATGGTCTTTCAGGACTATGCGGTGTTTCCGCATATTTCGGTATTTGACAACATTGCCTTCGGTCTGAAACAGCGCAAGGCGTCTTCAGCCGAGATCCGCGAACGGGTCGGCAAGATTCTCGATGTCGTGCAGCTTGCTCCATACGCCAAGCGTATGCCGCACGAACTCTCCGGCGGCCAGCAGCAGCGTGTCGGTCTCGCGCGCGCACTCGTCATCAACCCGAAAGTGTTGTTGATGGACGAACCGCTGTCCAACCTCGACGCCAAACTTCGCGTGGATCTGCGGCGGGAACTGCGTGAGATCCAGCAGGCGATGAACATTACTACCGTCTATGTCACGCATGATCAGGAGGAGGCGCTTGCCATGTCCGATCTGGTTTGCGTCATGTATGGCGGCGTCATTCAGCAGGCTGCACCACCCTGGGAAGTCTATAACAATCCTGCCAACCGCTTCGTCGCGTCCTTCGTGGGAGCAAACAACTTCCTGACGCTTGACCGCGCGGGCGGGCAGACATCCATTTCCGGCCACAAGGTGGCACTGCCGCAGGCAGATGCGATTTCCCAGGAGCGGAAGATCGTCGCCGCCATCCGCCCCGAGGCTATTGCCGTCGGTCCCTCCGCGATCGATGGTCATGAACGCATCGAACTGCCTGTGACCATAAGGCAGGTCAGCTTCACCGGTCGTGAGATGAACGTTGCCGCCGTGCTGTCGTCGGGTGAGGAGATCGAGGCGATCACCAAGCCATCGCCGGAGATCATCGCGCTTCAGCCCAACCAGAAGACCACTTTTTCCTGGCGCACGGCCGATGCGAAGCTGTTCGGCGAAGGCACAACCGGGGAGCGCCTGTCATGACCGATATGACTGCGACTGCAACTCCCGGCGGTTTCCGCCTGAGACTGCCGGGTTTCTGGACAAGCGTGACGGTATTCGCCGTTATCCTGCTGGCGATCTTCCTGATCCTGCCGATTTTCAGCGTGTTCTTCATCAGCTTCTTCGATGCCAAAACCGGTGCTTTCGGCTTCGGCAACTATGTGCAAGTGCTGACGCGGCGTTTCTACACCGTGGCATTGTGGAACACGCTTGTCATCGGTGTGCTCGGCATGCTGGGGGCCTGCCTTCTCGGTATTCCGCTTGCCTTTTGCACGTCCCGTTACCGTATCAAGGGACGCACTTTCATCGCCACCTTCGCGGTGCTGGTTCTCTGCGCACCGCCGTTCATCGGCGCTTACGCCTGGATCATGCTGTTCGGCGCCAACGGCGCGGTCACCAATCTCCTGTCCTTCGCCGGCATTTCACTGCCGACGATCTACGGGATCCCGGGCATCGTGATGGTTTTCAGCCTCAAGTTCTTCCCCTACATCTTTCTGATGACGGAAAACGCGCTAAACACCATCAACAAGTCCTATGAGGATGCGGCGGAAAACCTTGGCTGCACGGCGTTCGAACGTTTCCGCAAGATCACCTTGCCGCTGGTCTTTCCGGCAGTCAGCACCGGCGCGATCATCTGCTTCGTGCTGTCCATCGCCGACTTCGGAACGCCGGCAATCCTCGGCAAGGGCATCAGAACGCTGTCGACCATCGCCTATGCGCAATACACCTCCGAAATGGCCGGTACGCCGACCATGGCGGTGACGATTTCCATGGTGATGATTGCGATTTCCATGGCGGCACTTCTGTTGCAGCGGCACATTCTTGCCAAGCGTCGCTATGCCAGTTCGCTGACCAACCGGCCGGTAAAGCAGTCCATGCGCCCGTTGAAGTCTTTCATCGTGCACGGCTTCTGCTATCTGGTCGTCTTCATCGCCATGCTGCCGTCGCTCACGGTCATCTACACCTCGTTCCTCGCAACCAGCGGTCCCGTCTTCACGGGTGGTTTCGGGTTGGACAGTTACGCCCGCATCCTCCGCGATTCACCCCAGGCGATTGCCAATAGTTTCATGTTTGCACTGGCTGCCGTGGTACTGATTGCGATCGTTTCCGGCCTGCTGTCCTTCATCGTGGTGCGACGGGACAATGCGGTCTCCGGCTCGCTCGATCTCCTGCTGATGGTGCCTTACCTGATCCCCGGCGTCGTCATGGCGATTGGCTACGTCACGACATTCCGCTATCCGCCCTTCGACATCACGGGAACAGCGCTCATCATCATTCTCCTGGTGTTTATCCGCCGGCTGCCCTACGGCGTCCGCTCCACGACATCGATCCTGAGGCAGATCAAGCCATCCATCGAAGAGGCTGCGGTCAATCTCGGGGCTTCGCCGGCAAAGACCTTCATGTCGGTGACGGTGCCGCTGATGCTGCCCGGTCTCATCATCGGCTCGCTGATGAGCTTCATAACGGCTATCAACGAGTTGTCCTCGACATTGATCCTCTACACGGCGCGGACGATCACCATGCCGGTTCTCATCTATGTTCAGGTGATTGACGGCGAGTTCGGCACGGCTGCGGCGCTTTCCACCGTCCTTCTGGTCAGTACCGGGCTTTGCGTCTTCGTCGTATTTCGCCTTTCGGAAGACAAAGAAGCCTCTTTCGTCTGAAACCACACCACCCCCTCACCAAAGACTGCAGCAGCGGCGACATGTGTGTCGCCGCCGGCCTCCCTCTGCCCAGTCTCCCTCCATAAGGAATCCCGGACGATGAATATCGCGAGCTTTTCGCAATCGAAATACAAGAACGCCGCAACGCCCGGGGACGATGTGGCACTTCTCATACCGGGCAGGGTTCTGGCCGTATTCGACGGTGCGACCGACCCGACCGGTAGAAGTTACGGCGGCCTGAGCTCGGGCCGTATTGCAGCCCTTGCCGCCGCAAATGCCGTGGCGAAGATGAGCCTCGACGGCGCGCTGGAAAAGCTTCCCGCTCCGGAGCTTTTTCAAAACATCAGCGATATTCTGAAGAAGGAGGCGGAGCGCATCAATGCCAACCATCCACCCTCCACAACGCTCGCAATCGTGGCCGACATCGGCGACAGCTTTCGCCTGCTTCTAGCCGGTGATTCCGGGGTGCGCATCAATGGCACCCGACTGCTGCAGCATGCAAAGCTGATAGACAAGGTGAGTACATCGGCGCGCATCCTTGTCTTCAAACAGCTTTTTGCTGCTCTCAGGGATGGTGATGCGGCCGAGGCACGCACGCGTGCGACCATCTTTTCCGGCCTTCGCTCCGCCGTTGAAAACGGCATCATGACCGCGCAGGAGGCGGAGAATGTTGTCATTACCGCAGCCGGCATGAGCGGTCTTGAGAACGACATCCAGGCGGTCGAGGAATTCCTGATGGGAGGAATTCGCGTCCAGCCGCAATTCGCAAACCGGCAGGGACACGTATTGGGTTATGCCTCGGTCAATGGCGGAACGGTCATGGAGGATGGGACTGTTGATCTTTGCATTGCCAAGGACACGATTGTGAGCCTTGAAATCTTTTCCGACGGCTATTTATCGCTACCGAAGGGAACCGATGTCGCCGACTGGGAAGCGGAATTTGCCCGCGTCGAGGCGGCGGATTTTCACAAGCTCAACGATTATCCGTCGGTCAAGGGCTCGACAACCACCGAATTCAGCGATGACAGGACGGTTGTCTGCCTGAATGTTGGGTAAAGACAGCTAGTCGATTCCATACAGGTCTTCGAGGGCCGGGCAGGGCCTTGACACATGAGGCCCTTCAACTAGAGATCGCGACGGCTTTTAACTTTTGGAGTGAGGACATGAAATTTTTGGCAACCATCTCGACTTTTGTCGGCAAGACATTTGCCGGCTGGGTTATCCTGTTTGCTGTCCTCGGCTTCTTTTTCCCTGACACGTTCAAGCAGATCGGGCCGTGGATCGTCACGCTTTTGTCGATCATCATGTTCGGCATGGGACTGACCCTGTCGGTGGATGATTTTCGTGAAGTCGTGAGGCGCCCGGTCGATGTTACCATCGGTGTGCTCGGGCAGTTCCTCATCATGCCGCTGCTCGCGGTCCTGCTGACCCTGCTCATTCCGATGCCGCCGGAAGTGGCGGCAGGCGTTATTCTGGTTGGCTGCTGCCCGGGGGGCACATCGTCCAATGTCATGACATATTTGTCGAAGGGTGATGTCGCTTTGTCTGTTGCCTGTACCTCGGTGACGACGCTTGCTGCTCCCCTGGTGACGCCATTCCTTGTCTGGATGTTCGCCAGCCAGTTCCTGCCGGTCGATGGCTGGGCAATGTTCCTGAGCATCGTCAAGGTCGTGCTGGTGCCGCTGGCCCTGGGTGCCGCCTTGCAGAAGCTGTTGCCGGGCGTCGTCAAGGCCGCAGTGCCAGCGTTACCGCTTGTCAGCGTCACGGGCATCGTTTTGATTGTTTCCGCTGTCGTCGGTGCATCGAAGGGCGCGATCGTCCAGTCCGGCCTGATGATATTTGCTGTCGTGGTTCTCCATAATGGCCTCGGTTATCTGCTTGGCTATTTCGCGGCAAAGGCGACAGGCCTCTCTCTCGCCAAGCGCAAGGCAATCGCCATCGAGGTGGGAATGCAGAATTCCGGTCTAGGTGCAGCGCTTGCAACGGCATATTTTTCGCCGCTTGCTGCTGTTCCGAGCGCCATTTTCAGCGTCTGGCACAATATTTCGGGCGCGCTTTTGGCCAACTGGTTTTCGGGGCGCGTGGATGTTAATGCCGAGACGAGGGCTGGATAAGCTCGCCGGCACAAGATTTACCGATGGTAGTAGCAAGTGGTCCGGAACAGGTTGTTCCGGACAATCACGAATATGAAAGTGTGAAAGCCCCGATCGATTTCATGTCGATATAGGTGTGGGCGGCAAGGCTGGTTGCTATCGCGCCACAAAGGCTGCCGGTGGTGATGATCTGCCCGCGTTTCAGCGTTCCATCCCTGTTGAGGGGAGAATTGGCGAAAGCGACGAGCGGGGCGAGCGGATCGATATTGGGGTGTTTCACCACCACATCGAAAAGGACGTTTTCGCCTTCGGTCACCGTGAGATGCGGCGGTGCGCCGACACTCTGTCCGAAGGTATCAACGATCGCCGCATCAATCTCCGGCCCGAGAACAAAGCTGTGATTGGCGAGACGGTCCGCCAGGAAAAGGGGGAAAGGAACCTGATTTTTCTCGGTCAGCCGGTAACCGAGAAGTTCGGCACCGAGGTGAACCCTGTCTATATGCCGCATTATATCGGCTCTGCTCAGCGGAGTTCCCTTTGAAGCGGGAATATCGGACGCAAGCGTGAAGCAGATTTCCACCTCGAGGCCTTCAATGCCCTTTGCGGGAACATCGGCGATATTATCCGCATCGACCCGGTAACAATCCAGCATCGGTGCGCCTATCGCCTCGCCATCCGGCCGGATCGCCAGCTTCCAGCCCTCGACGGTTTTCCCCGAGGCTTCCACGAAAGCGCGCTGAACAGCCATGGCCTCTGCGAAACTACCTGGAACGGCGCCATCCGCCTCAAGCGTTGCCAGAGGAATCGTCGTGCCGTGCTGGCTCGCTTTTACAAGGCCCTGGGCCAGTCTTTCGATCGCCACCATTCCCGTCATCGTCCTTGCCGCCGTTTATTTGCGGAATGCTGTCACGATTTGGCGCTGTTTGCCAAGGCCATCAATGCCGAGTTCAACAACGTCTCCAGCTTTTAGAAAGACCGGCGGCTTCATTCCAAGGCCGACGCCGGGCGGCGTGCCGGTCGTGACCACGTCTCCGGGCATGAGGCGCATGAAACGGCTGATATAGGAGATGAGCGTGACGATCGGGAAGATCATCTTTGCGGTCGATCCGGTCTGCATGCGCTGGCCGTTGACATCGAGCCACAGCCCGAGGTTTTGCACGTCGTCGATTTCATCCGGGGTGACAAGCCATGGGCCGAGTGGTCCGAAGCTCGGGCCGCTTTTGCCCTTGGTCCACTGGCCGCCGCGCTCGGTCTGGAAGGTGCGTTCGGAAACGTCGTGGCAGACGCAATAACCGGCGACAACGGAAAGCGCTTCCTCTTCGCTGACGTTGTAGGCGGGTTCGCCGATGACGAAGGCGATTTCCACCTCCCAGTCGGTCTTTTCCGAATCCTTCAGAAGCACAATCGGGTCATTCGGGCCGGAAATGCAGGAGGTGTGCTTGTTGAACAGCACCGGCTCTTCCGGAATAGGCGTGTTGGTTTCCAGTGCGTGGTCGCTGTAGTTCAGGCCGACCGCCACGAAATTTCCGACTGCGCCGACACAAGCGCCGATCCTGACATCGGGTGAGACGATGGGAAGCGACGAGAGATCGATTTTCCGGAGATCGTCCAGGGAACGGCGGGAAAGCGTCTGACCGGTGATGTCGGTGATAACGGACGAGAGATCGCGGATATTGCCTTCGGCATCTATTGCTGCCGGCTTTTCATGACCGGCTGGGCCATAACGGAGAAGTTTCATGTTGTTTTCCTTATGCGGCCGATTGCTGAAGGGCGTTTTCGCCAAGCGAGAATTCGAGCCGGTAAAGCCCGCTTTCCACTGCCCCCGTGAGGTCCTGTTTCGACAGTTTCTGTGCCAATGCGTCGCTGGCGTTTGTGACGGAAAGGGCCGAGCCGCCTTCGATCAGGATGATCCAGTTGGGTACGCCCACCTGCCGTCCTTTGCGCTCGGCGGTTTCAAGGCTGCTTGCGCCATTGTCCGCGATGCACAGATGCACGCCGCTGACGCCGTTCAGTTTACCGATCTCGGTCAGTGCTTCGGATAGCGCCGATTGCAGCTCTGTCTTCCGCTCATCGGCGGCATCGAACCGGAAGGTGGCGATGAAACCGCCGTCACCACATGCATGCGAATATTCGGTGTTGCACACGCCGCGCGTCGTGTTGCGAAAGTCGGCGGTAGTTTTTTTCGTCCAGGGCGTGGGGCTGTTCAGCCGCTCCAGATAGGGCTGCCCTACCAGCACCTGTGCATCAGCCGCCTCGTAAAGCGTGAAATATTCCGGTGTGCCCTGTTCGGCGACATAACGGCGTCCACGGAGGAAACCGGGGATCGCCACGCGTTCCGGAATATGCTCGCGATTGTGCCATTCGATAAAGTTTTCGCGGCCTTCCGGCAAGATGTCGTTCCAGATGGCGACGACGGCCTTTCCCAAAAGAGACATAGGTTACCTCAATATGTTGCGCGACCGCCGGACAGGTCAAAAACCGCGCCGGTCGAAAAACTGCATTCGGAAGAAGAGAGCCAGGCCACCATGTTGGCGACCTCGGCGGGTTCGAGAAAACGTCGCATCGGGATGCGGGAGAGAATGTCGTCGAGCCGTTCCTTTGGCGCATCGATGCTCATCGCCGTCATGGAAGCGGCGGGTGTGATGGCATTGACGAGGATGTCCGATGTTGCCAGTTCCTTGCCGAGGCTTTTCGTCAGTGCCACCAGCCCGGCCTTGGCGGCGCTGTAGGCGGCCGCCTGATGCATGCCCTCTTTCGCCTGGATGGAAGCGACATTGACGATGCGGCCGGAGCGGCTCGTCTTCGCCGTCTCGATCATCAGCGGCACGAGGGCGCGGCAGACCAGAAACGAACCGAAGAGATTGACGTCGATAATCTTGCGGAATTCCTCCACCGGGATTTCCCAGAGCGGCGCGATGTTGCCGACGATGCCGGCATTGTTGACGAGAATATCGAGCCTGCCGAATTGGCTGCGCAGTTCGGCAGCAGCCACGTCGATGCTTTGCTGTTCGGTGATGTCGACGCCGGATGACGCAAGACCCGCGAAGTGGCCCTGTTTTACGGAAGCCGGCAGATCCCAATGAACGACCGTTGCCCCGCAATCGCGAAGGCGCTGACTGATGGCGGTGCCGAAGCCGCCCGCGGCGCCGGTGACAACCGCCACCTTGCCCTCTAAATCATAATATGTGGACATGTTTTAAACCATTGTTCCGCATCCCAGCCCGGCGGCATCCGCCGGACAGGGAGCGTCTGCGCTTACTTGGCGATGAGGCCGTTGGTGAAGAAGGCATCTGCCGGCATGTCGGTCTTGATGTCCTGATATTCCTTCATCAGGTCGAGCGTCTGCTGCCAGTCGGAGGCTGCCATTTCGCCCAGCGGGGCGGAGGGAGCGGACGGGGACGGCAGAAGCTTGAGCGAGATTTCGAGCTGCTCCTTGAGGAGTTTCGGATCGCCGGTCGGCTTTTCCTTCACCGCTGCTGCAACCGCCGCATCTGGATCGGCCTTCGCCGCTTCGATGGATTTCAGCGATGCCGCGACGAAGCGCTTGACGAGGTCTTCATTGCTTTCGATCAGCTTCGTATTGGTGATGATCGTCAGGCCCTGCGTGTTGACGCCGAGTTCCGCAAAGGCAAACACCTTCTGTTGCAGCCCCTTCGAATTGAGAACTACCACCTGATTTTCAAGCCCGCCGAGAATGCCCGCCGCACGATCCTGCATGATGGCGATGATCTTGCCGGGGCCATCCAGGTTCAGAATGTTGACCTTGGAGGCGTCCACGCCGTTTTTCTTCCAGATGGCGGGCAGGAGGGCGAGCGATGCCTCGCCAGCGCTGGCCGCAACCGTCTTTCCTTCCACATCCTTGATGGAATTCACGCCGGAATCCGCCCGGAACGTCATCGCATAGGGCGAAGTGTTGAGCAGGCCAAGCACGGATTTGACCGGTGCGCCCTTCGAGGCACCGGCTATCACGCTGCCGCCATCGGCAATACCGAACATGTCGCCGCCGGTTGCGACCGACTGTACGGTGCGTGCCGAACCTTGGCCTTCGCCGATCTGCAGATCGATGCCAGCATCGTTGTAAAAGCCCTTCTCGGCGCCGTAATAAAAGATGGTGTGGACGCCGCTCAAAAGGAAATTGAGCCGCAGCGTCACCTTGTCCTCGGCCGCGGCCGACTGCACGCCCGCCAGACTGACGGCGAGGGCAACCACGCTGCCCGCCAGTGTTTTTTTCATTGGATTGAACATTTTATCCTCCCTTTTTAATTAAATTCCCGGTTCAGGTTGCGCTCTTGCCCACGGTGAAATCATCCCGGCGCTGGGAGACATGCCAAGGGATGGCGAAACGCTCGATCAGTTCCACGATGCCGTAGAGAAGCAGGCCGAGCAGGCTCAGCACGATGATGACAGCAAAGGTCATGCTGGTATTCATGTTGCCGTTATAGTTCAGCAGCAGGTAGCCGAGCCCGTTATCGGAAGCGACGAACTCCGCCACCACGGCTGCCGTGGCCGAGAGCGCAGCGGCAACCTTGAACCCGGCAAAAAGCGAGGGCAGGGCGCCGGGCAGTTCCACTTTCCAGAAAATCTTGAGCCGCCCGGCGCGATAGCTTTTGGCGAGATCGTAGACGTCAGGCTCGATGGATTTGAAGGCGACGATGGAATTGACGACGATCGGGAAAAAGGAAAGCAGGAAGACCAGCAGGATTTTGGAGGGCAGGCCGAAACCGACCCAGATGATGAAGAGCGGCGCGATGGCGATCTTCGGGATGATCTGAAGGATCACGAGCAGCGGGTAGAAAATCGCTTCGAAAGCGCGCGAATAGACCACGAGAAGTGCTAGCAGCGTTCCCATGACCACCGCGACAAGGAAGCCTAGCACCATAGGCTGCAGCGTGTAGAGCGATGCCGTAAATACGACGGGCATATTGCTGTAAAGATCTGCAAACACTCGGCTCGGGGCCGGCAGAATATATTCCGGCACCTTGAGCGCCCGGACCGCGATCTCCCACACGATCCCAGCGCCCACGAGACTGCCAATCGTGTGGGCTTGGCCTTTGACGGCCCCCATGACTTTCGAAAACATGTTTCCTCCCGAAATTGCCCGACCGTTCAGCGGACAATTTTTAATTTCTGGAACAATGTTCCATATGGACTGATGTTTCGTCAAGTGGTAATTCAGGCAGGACAATAGAATTGGAATGCAGCGGGAGGAGTGCATGTTGCAGAAGAAAAACGAACGGACGGTCTATGAGCCCGGCGTGCTGCTGGAGGGCGTCAGCAAATATTTCGGGCACCCGGATGCGCCGGTCGTGGCGCTGGAAAAGCTCGATCTGACGATTGGCGACGGGGAGTTCGTGGCGATTGTTGGCCCCTCCGGCTGCGGAAAATCAACGATGATGCGGCTGATCTCGCGGCTTTCGCACGCCAGCACCGGCCAGATTTCCGTCTTTGGTGACGTTTCAAACGACCCACCGCCCGGCATGAGCATCGTTTTCCAGAATCACGTGCTTCTGGCCTGGCGAACGATTATCGACAATGTGCTGTTCCCAGCCGAAATGACCGGGCGGAACCGGGAGGAATTGAGGCCCCACGCCCTGGCGCTTCTTGAATCCGTCGGCTTGAAGGACTTTGCCGACCGATATCCGCACGAATTGTCGGGCGGCATGAAGCAGCGCGCCTCCATTGCGCGGGCGCTTCTGCTTCAGCCAAGGCTGCTGCTGATGGATGAGCCTTTCGGTGCGCTGGATGCGCTGACGCGCGAACAGATGCGTATCGACCTTGAGGCGCTCTGGCTGAAGAACCGCATGACGGTGGTGTTCATCACCCATTCCATCGACGAGGCGGTTCTTCTGGCGGACCGCGTCATTGTCATGACACCGCGGCCGGGCCGGATCGAGAAAGTACTGGAGATCGACATGCCGCGTCCACGCGGACTGGCAGCGCGACGTGAGCCGGAATTTATCGAAAAATCCGAAGAGATCACCGAGATATTCCTTTCGCGCGGCATTCTGCAGCGCCATGCCTGAGCCGGCGGCGTCTCTTGTTTTCCGTTGAAGCAAGAGACGCCGCAACAACCTATTTTCGCATCGCCCCGGGTTCCATCCCGATAAAGGCCGTGCACCTTCGACCGGAGAGTGAGATGGACAGGACGATCAATATACCAAGCGGCGGTGTCGAGCGGACGATCGCTATGCTGGAGCTTCTCGCCCTTGCGGAGGAGCCGCTAAAGCTATCCGATGTCGCACACCAACTCGATATTCCCAAAAGTGCGTGCCACCGCATCCTGACATCACTCATCGAAAACGGCTGGGCGTGGCAGAGCCCGGAAAGCGATTGTTACGCGCTGACCATGCGCATGGCGCTGGTGGGCCAGAAACAGCTGGCGCGCCTGCAGGTATCGGATCTGCGCCAGCCGATCCTCAACGATCTGGCGGAGCGCACCCGCGAACTGGTTCGCCTGACTGCCGTGCAGAACAACACGCTTGTCTGGGTCGGTTCAGCCCGCGGCCGTCGTTCCGGTCTGGTGTTTGAGCCGGATATGAGCGCCGGCATCGTTCCCTATGCTACGGCGAACGGCAAGATTTGGCTGGCAAGCCTCGAAAGGGAGAGGGCGCTGAGGATCGCGCTTGAGGCGGGACTCGGTCAACCCGGCCAGCAGGCCGCCAACGCGATCAACACCATCGAGGCACTCAGCAGGGAACTGGATGCTGTCGCCCGCCTCGGTTACGGCCGCGCGGTTGGTGAGGCCGAGGAGGGGGTAGGGGCAATCGCGGTTGCTATCCGTCAGGGAAAGGAAGTCGTCGGCACCATGAGCGTTGCCGCGCCGCTGACCCGGCTGACCGATGAACGGGTGGCGGCAATTCTGCCGCTTCTGATGAGGTCAGCGAGCGATATGGAAATCGCTTGGTAATCGGCACTAACTGGCCGAAGGTATCAAATATCGCGAGGCTGTCTAATAAGAATCGGGCGGCAAGGCCGCTCGATCCGTTGTTTAACTAGGCTACGTCCGCATCGAACTGGATGCTGTGCAAGCGCTTGTAGAGACCATCGGTTGCGAGCAGCTCGCGACGGCTTCCCTGCTCAACAACCTGACCATTATCCATAACGACAATCTTGTCGGCGCGGTTGATCGTGGAAAGCCGGTGAGCAATGACAATCGATGTCTTGTTGAACGTCAACCGCTCAAGCGCATCTCGGACAAGCGCTTCGGATTCCGAATCGAGCGCACTCGTTGCTTCGTCGAGAATCAATATGTCCGCGTCTCTGAGCATCGCACGGGCGATGGCAACGCGCTGCCTCTGACCACCAGATAGACCTGAGCCGTTTTCGCCAAGCTTGCTGTCATACCCATCAGGCATTTTCATGATGAAATCATGCGCGTTGGCTGCTTTTGCCGCAGCAATGATTTCCTCATCGGTGGCGTTGTCGCGGCCTACGGAGATATTATGCTTCACCGTTCCTGAGAAAAGGAAGGTCTCCTGGCCGACGTAAGAAACATGTTCGCGTAGGCTGGCGAAGGAAACGTCACGCAAATCCATTCCGTTGATTTCAACAGAACCGTTTTGCGGATCGTAGAGGCGCATCATGAGATTGATGATGGTCGATTTGCCACTGCCAGAAGGCCCGACCAGCGCAGTCATCTTCCCACCCTCGAAAAGAACGCTGACGTCCTTCAAAACCGGTTGGCCAGAAACATATTCGAAGGCGACGTTCTTTAGTTCCACATTGCCGCTTGCCTTGGGAAGAGGCAGGGCGTCGTTTTTTTCAGTGAGCGTGAGCGGGGCGTCAAGCACCTCAAACATCATTCGCACACCAATCATGCCACCTTCGATCTGGACTCGCATACGTGCCAGACGTTTTGCCGGTTCGTAGGCAAGAAGCAGGGCGGTGATAAATGCCATCAGGTCACCTGGTGAGCCGCCTTTTTCGAGAACGGTGTAACCCGACACGGCGATAACGACCGCAATGGCGAGACCGGATAGTGTTTCCATGATCGGGCTGGTTGCTGCTTCCAGCTTGGCGATGCCGTTCGACCGTTGCTCCACATCAGAAACCGCCTTGTTCATACGCTGACGCATCAGCTTTTCAAGCGAGAAAGCCTTGATGACGCGAACGCCGATGCTTGTTTCTTGCACGACATTGACGATTTCGCCAAGTGACGCGAGTTCCGCCTCCATTATCTTTCTCACACGACGCAACACTAATCGGACGCTGAAGATCGCGATGGGGCCGATGATCATGGAAATAGCACTCAGAAGGAAATTCTGTGCAAACATTACGATGATCAGGCCGAGCAAGGAAAAAAGATCACGGACGAAAGAGGTGACAATAGTATCGATCACATTTCGGGCAGACTGCGCGTTGTAGGTGACCCGGATAAGTAACTCCGAGGACGGCAGGTTCTGAAAGAAGGAGACTCCCTGTTTCAAAAGCCGATCGTAAATTTTGCGTTGCTGCTCTGCAACAATGCTATTGCCTGCTTTACTGAGATAATAGCTTTGTACAAAGGTAGCGAGGCCCTTGATAATAAAAATAGCGGCGACCGCAAAAGCGATCTCGAGAACAACGTCAAAACCCTGCTTCAGGTAGACACTATTTACGATATCGCGCATGATCCAGGCGCTAAGTGACGTCATCCCCGCAACGATAACCATTGCCGCAATTGCTGCAGAATACCAGCCAACGTGCTTTTTAAAGTTTTCTTTAAAAAGTCGCGTCAGCAACTTCTTGTCGTTTGGCGACAAAAACGATCCGATCACCGAAACATCCTTATTTTAGTCTCGACATCCATAATGGGTTGGGCGCAAGGTTGACATTAAATTCACGAGCAACTGTTTGGAACTCGTCGCGAGACACACCCCTCACTATGTCAGAAGTTTGCAATCAACATGGGGAATTTCCGTCCAAGGGTGCAACAAACCTCATATTGAGCGAAGCAAATAATGTTACAGCCCGGAACTGTCAACATTCGCTTCGGCCATGGCGCTTTCGCTGGGCGGCCAAGGTCACTCGACATATGGCACGGAAAAAGTAAACTTGCATGGAAATTATTGTGTCTTAGAAAGGTGCGACCTCTCTCAGAGCCAGCATGCGGCGAAAATTTGTCTGGCATGATGTCCTGTTGCGATTCGTTAGCTTCCAAGCCTGATTACGCGGAAACTTTTGGGTTTGCCTGCGCTCTACATATCAAGACCAACGAATAATGGGCCCGTTTTTCGAACGCTTTAGCGCTTCTCCAAGTTCGGTACGGCGTAACGTGGGAGAAATTTTATTTATTTATATCAATTGATTGGCTTCGTATTTTGATAGGTTAAAAATAGGCAGGTGTGTCAGTGCGCCGAGTTAATTTTGCGTGCCGGGAAAGTCTCTAATCACTCAATTCATCTTAAAGTCGGAGAAGTCGCATCTCATCATCAACTGGTGGATGCTGAGGCTTGCCATTTTATCCCGGATACTGCATCTAGCTGATTGTAGTGCAAATAATCGAGGTGTGATCTCCATGAAGGCTGTTATTTTGGCTGGTGGACTAGGAACCAGAATATCGGAAGAGACGCATTTGCGACCCAAGCCGATGGTAGAAATCGGCGGCAAGCCGATCCTTTGGCATATTATGAAGATTTATGCCTCCCACGGCGTGAATGAATTTATCATCTGCTGTGGGTATAAAGGTTATGTGATTAAAGAGTATTTCGCGAACTATTTCCTGCATATGTCAGATGTTACTTTCGATATGACCTCGAACTCAATGGAGGTGCATGATCGCAAGGCGGAGCCTTGGAAGGTGACTTTGATAGATACCGGCGACGATACAATGACTGGTGGTCGTTTGAAACGTGTTGCTCCTTATCTTCGCGACGAAGACTCCTTCTGTTTCACTTATGGTGACGGGGTGTCGGATATTGATATTTCAAAGGGTATCGCCTTTCACAAGGAGCACGGCAAGCTCGCGACGGTGACCGCTGTGACACCGCCTGGTCGCTACGGCGCTCTGCAGATTGAGGATGGTGCCGTTCGGAGCTTTCTAGAGAAGCCCAAGGGCGAAGTGGGGCTTATCAATGGTGGCTTCTTTGTTCTGTCTCCAAAAGCGATTGACTACATCGCCGGCGATTCGACCTCGTGGGAGGCGGAGCCTCTTATGAATATTGCCAAAGACGGTGAACTGATGGCGTTTGAGCATCAGGGATTCTGGCAGCCTATGGATACGCTGCGCGAAAAAAACATGCTTGAGAAACTTTGGGTTGAGAACAAAGCTCCCTGGAAAAAGTGGTGATGTGATGAAGATTCTTATTACTGGAAACATGGGTTATGTCGGCCCGGTATTGTCCCGGTTCCTGAAAAAGAATGTGCCTGGGGTACAGCTGATTGGCTTTGATGCCGGTTATTTCGGGCAATCGCTTACCGGTGCGGAAGACCTTCCAGAAGTGATGCTCGATCGGCAGTTTTTTGGTGATGTCCGCGAATTTCCTCCGGAAACCCTTGAGGGAGTGGATGCAGTCGTTCACTTGGCCGCGGTATCTAATGATCCGATGGGTAATCAGTTCGAGCAAGTGACCGAGGATATTAATCAGAACGCAAGTGTAAGGATCGCTGAGCTTGCCGCCGAAGCTGGCGTCAAGAATTTTGTCTTCGCATCTAGCTGCAGCATGTATGGTTTCGCTGAGGGCGGCGCGCGAAAAGAGACCGACCCTACAAATCCGCTTACTGCTTACGCGCGTTCTAAAATTGGAACCGAGGAACGCCTGAAGCAAACTGATTTGAAGGGAATGACCACGACGAGTCTTCGTTTCGCAACGGCGTGCGGTGCCTCTGACCGAATTCGTCTTGATCTTGTCCTCAACGACTTTGTCGCGGGAGCGCTTACGTCTGGCGAAATTACGGTGCTTAGTGATGGTTCTCCGTGGCGACCGCTGATAGACGTCGAGGATATGGCGCGTGCTATTTCTTGGGCAGTTGTAAGGCAAGCCTCTAACGGTGGACAATTTCTCGCTGTTAATGCGGGAAGAGATGAGAACAACTATCAGGTTCGCGATCTTGCAGAGGCTGTCGCAAGGCAGGTGTCTGGAACAAAAGTCAGTATCAACACGAATGCCCCGCCTGACAAGCGCTCCTACAAAGTAGATTTTACGCTTTTCAAGTCGTTGGCGCCCGATTTTATTCCGCAAGTCTCTCTCGATAAGTCGATTGAGCGGCTTATTGTTAACCTGACACGAATGGGGTTCCGTGACCGTGATTTTCGGAATTCTCCATTCATTCGGCTCAAGACCCTCGAACGTCACATCGAGTCTGGCCGGCTTGGAAAAGACCTGCGTTGGCAGCGCGCCTGAGACATTGGAGATTTAAAAATGATTTTTCATAAAACTCCACTGGATGGGGCACGAGTTATCGAGCTTGAAAAAAGGGGTGATGACCGCGGTTTTTTTGCACGATTCTTTTGCGAGAAAGAGTTTGCGGCTGAAGGTTTGGAGACTCGCTTCGTTCAAATCAACAATTCTCTAAGCTCTAAGAAAGGCACCCTTCGTGGGTTGCATTACCAACTTCCTCCGTCGGGTGAAGTTAAGATTGTACGTGCCATTCGTGGTGCTCTCTACGACGTTATCGTCGATTTGAGAGCCGGGTCGCCAACGTTCGGTAAATGGTTTGGTGCGGAGTTGTCGGCCGAAAACCGGTTGATGATGTATGTACCGAGAGGTTTTGCGCACGCATTCATCACACTTACCGATGACACTGAAGCTCTATATCTCGTCAGCGATTTTTATGCACCTGAGTGCGAGCGAGGTGTGCGATACAATGATCCTGCGATAGGAATAGAATGGCCGATAGAACCGGTTGAAATATCCGAAAAAGATAAAGCTTGGCCTGATTTCAACGCCGAGTTCCATGGTGTGGAGCTCATGCGAGGGGTGAAATGAAAGTTCTACTCACTGGTGCCAGCTCGTTCAGCGGATACTGGTTTGCCGAGATGCTTGCCGGGTCGGGAGTAAAGGTCGTTGCTCCACTTCGCGGGAGCCTTTCGTCATATAGCGAGGGCGTTCGCGCGGAGCGCGTCCGCCGTTTGCAGCGCATAGCTGATGTTGTCGAGTTGGCTCCGTTCGGGTCCGAGAAGTTTTGCCAGATCGCTTCTGGTGGTTTTGATATCCTGTGTCATCACGCGGCGCAGGTTGCCAACTACCGCAGTCCTGAATTCGACGTAGTTGGCGCGCTTTCAGAAAATACGCACAATATTTGTTCGGTTCTGAAGACGCTTCACGAAGGCGGCTTGAAGGGTGTTGTTTTAACCGGCAGCGTATTCGAACAAAATGAAGGTGCCGGCAACCTGCCGCTTGTTGCATTTTCACCTTATGGGGTTTCCAAGGGCCTTACCGCAGAATTGGTCAAGTACTATTGCCGCGAGTTTGATTTGGCTTTTGGAAAATTTGTTATCCCTAATCCATTTGGACCGTTTGAAGAGCCCCGGTTTGTTGCATATTTGATGCGGACGTGGAAACAGGGTGATACCGCGCGGGTTAACACACCAGACTACGTACGAGACAACATTCATATACGTCTTCTTGCGTCCGCATACGTAAAATACGTATCCGAGGTAGCTGAATCGAACGGGAAGAATTCAAAGCTCAATCCTAGTGGATATGTTGAAACTCAGGGTGATTTCGCTCGGCGGTTTGCTATCGCGATGCGGGAGAGATTGCAGATGGAGTGTCGGCTTGAGTTAGGTTCGCAGACTGATTTTAGTGAACCCTTGATGCGGGTGAACACACAGTCTGCTGCGCATTACGTAAAGAACTGGGACGAATCCAGTGCCTGGAACGAGATTGCGAATTCATATCGGTGATGACATGACGTTGCTAACACCAAAAAGGATGACGACACGTAGAGTCACAGCGTTTATCAGGCGTGAAAGGAATCTGGGCAGGAGACTTGAACGATTTCTGCGTAATAAAATAAGATCGGGACCCAACCTACGAGACAAGAGAGAGAATGAAGTCGGTTGGGCCTCCAGAGTGCGTTCAGTCTTCGTGGAGAAGCCACTTCAGACTGGCAAGCCGATCGCTATCTATGCGCATTTCAACCCAGCGGGAACGATTTCCCGAATGGTGGTGGAGCAGCTGCGTGCATTGAGTAGCGAGGGTTTTGATATCATTTTCGTGACAATGTCGCCAATCCCAGAAGATAAGGTGGAATTGATCGAAAGTTTTATCAATATAGGATTCGAACGTCGCTCATTTGGGCGCGATATTGGTGCGTGGAAAGATGCCTGGCTACGATGTCGTGAGGAGCTTATGGCTGCTCCCGAGATTTTGTTGACGAACGACAGTGTTTTAGGCCCGGTTCGTCCGTTTGCCCCGATTATGGCTGCTCTTCGCTCTGTTGAGGAAGGTGTTCTAGGGCTAACAGATAGTCCTGATCATGTGCCGCACCTCCAATCATATTTTCTTCTATTTCGCGGAAAGGGAGCGATCTCATGCCTGGACGCGTTCTTTGAGCAATTATATTGCTCATTTAGAAAGAAGATCATGATAGAGCGAGGCGAACTCGCATTATCGACTTTTATTGCCGGTAAACGCATCCCACTTTATACACTCTTCAGTTACGAAGAGTTGGAATCGGCACATCTCAATAGCAGAGATCACCTTCGTGGATTGTTGGCGTCTATGCCTCTCCTGCTCAAAGAGTTTTCCAAAAACGAAGAAAAGCTTTTGTTTGACGACGCTGGATTGGATTCCGGTGGACGTTTTAGCTGGATTAGAATGAGGATGAAGGCAAGGCTTTGGAGCGCTGCTCTAAATCCTACACACTATTTTTGGCGTCATCTCATTCTGGCTTATAACTTTCCATTCATTAAAACCGAACTGGTAACGTTAAACCCGTCATATGTTTATGACGCGGCAGATTGGCGTGATGTCATTGGGGAAGATTCACCAGTCACGCTCGAGGAACTGGAAGAGCATATTAGCTTGGTTACAAATGGTGCGTAAACCTTGCTTGTTTTGAAGCGGAATATCGCGAGTATTGAGTTCTTCCTGCGTTCCCTTCGCGACGTATTGTGAGATTTAGGCGACTATTATGGAAGAAGTTGAATGTGTTGTGGTCGGCGCGGGAGTGGTCGGCATCGCGATTGCGCGTAGCCTGGCACTTGCGGGAAGGGATGTTCTGGTACTAGAGGCGGAACCGAGCTTTGGGTTCGGAACTTCGTCCCGAAACAGCGAAGTGATACATGCGGGAATATATTATCCCACAAACAGTCTTATGGCCCGGCTCTGCGTTGCCGGGCGAGATATGTTGTATGATTTTTGTTCTGAACATCACGTAGAATATAAAAGATGCGGTAAGCTTGTCGTGGCAACGAGCTTGGAGGAAGCGCAAAGATTGCCTGCCATTGCCAAACACGCTTATTCTAACGGTGTTTCAGATCTGGTCGTGTTGCATAAACACGAAGCCTTGGAACTGGAGCCGAACCTTAACGTCGTTGAGGCTCTCCATTCTCCCTCTACAGGAATAGTAGACAGTCATGGTTTCATGTTGGCGATGGTTGGAGAGGCTGAGGCACATGGCGCTCTGTTTGCATACAGAAGCCCGTTTCTGTCCGCGAAAATTGGCGATTGCTCGGTCGTATCGATTGGCGGCACTGAGCCAATTCAAATCTCATGCCGCTGGCTGATAAACGCCGCTGGTCTGACAGCCCCCAACGTCGCGGGTTTGATGGACGGCTTTCCCAAAGGATCCATCCCAACTGCATATTTTGCGAAAGGGAACTATTTTAGCTTGGTCACTGGAAAGGCGCCTTTTTCAAGATTGATCTATCCAGTTCCGGTTGCGGGCGGGTTAGGTGTGCATCTAACGCTGGATCTGAATGGGCAGGCGCGGTTTGGTCCAGATGTTGAGTGGATAGAAACTATCTCTTATGACGTCAATCCGACCAGGAGTGCTGTTTTTTACGATGCTATAAGGCGTTATTGGCCAGACTTGCCTGACGACAGCCTCCAGCCAGCATATTCAGGTGTTCGTCCCAAAATTGTTCCGCCTGCAATAGCGAAACAAGACTTTCAAATCATAGGCCCTCGAGAACACGGCGTACCCGGCGTCATTCAGTTGTTTGGAATTGAATCCCCTGGTTTGACGTCATCCCTCGCAATTGGGCGCCATGTTTCTGAGATGGTGTCGTAAAATCACAATAAATGATTGGCAAAAAGGGGAGAATTTCTCCCCTTTTTATTTGTACTTGATTGCGTCAGCTACCAAAATTGTTGTCGTCTTTAACTCTTGAAAAGAGAAGCTATAAAGCCCTTGTTACGAGATTTATCTCTCTCTGGCGACGACTGGATATGTTCAACAGTATTTTTTGGTAGCATGTCACGTGATTGCGCCGCAGCAGTTTTCCATGCGGATCTCGCTTCGGCAATCAATTCCGGCATCTCCGCCGCTTCCCCATCAGCGATGAGTTTGCGCAGGATTGACATTGCCCATTCTGGCTCTCCTGCCTGTAGCTTTGCGATACCAGACTGAAGCGTGGCGCGTGCAATCAGAGAAAGAGGCCTAGAGCAAGTCTCTAGGTATTTATCCTCAGGTGCGGAGCCTTTTCGTATACGCTCCATCAGATGATACGCACGTTCTTTCTCGCCATCTACTAATCGCGCAAAGCCTTCTTCGTAGACGGAGACCCAGTAAAGCGTTCCTGCTTCTTGCGAAAAAATAACATTATGTCGCTGAGCATGTGCGCAAAGATCAGCTGCGCATGAGAACAAATCGGCAGCGCTATAGGCCCCCATAGTTCGACCGTGTCGTGTCAACATGGCGGCGTAGAACACAAAACAGGGAAGGAAAAAAGGAGCCGCCGCTGAATAGGCGGGCAATGTATCACATGAACGGATTGCGCTCAGTGTTTCAGGGGGGGAAAGCGGATCGAAGCCGTATTTTGTTGCTATCGAGGAAGAAATTTCACGTCCTACAACAAAGGCTTCATCAAATTCCCCTTCATTAACAAGCTCCTTGAAAAGCCTGTAACGAACACCGGCACCCAAGGCATCGAGTGGATTTGTTGCTCCGAGTTTGGACCGCAGATAGTTGAGATAGTTGGCCCGTATTTTTACATCGTCATTCTTAAAGGAGATTGGTTCGTTGGCAGCATAGGCAATCAATCGCTCCTCACGAACATCAACAACAAAGTGAGAAAATCCAACCTCACGCAGCAAGTCCTCCAGCGCGGATTTGCTGAACAGCACCTGATGCAGGCCAGGCGATAGCGCTGCAATCATTGTGCTTAACGACACGCCGGGTGTTATGAACCCCGCATTGGGAGTAGTCAGTATTACAATGCCTTTTTGATCAAGGTATTCCCGTAACCCTTCCAGGAATGCCTTTGGATCTGGTACATGCTCAATGACTTCGGATGAGATTATTCTGTCAAACTTCTGTCCGACAAGTTCTGTTTGGTCCGACAGATATTCAGGAATGATCCGAATATCCAGCTCTTGACTGCCACGAGCTCCATATTCGGAAGGCTCTAGGCCAATAGCCTCACCGCGAGCTGCAAATTCCCAATAATCCAGGGGAAAACCGTACCCACAGCCAACATCAAGAAGACGTCCCTGATCGACGATGCCAACCCGTTCTAAAGGCCTGACCATGAAATCGATGCCTGCACCAATTTCAAGATAATGATCCCATACGTATTTGCTGTTGTCGGATCCTATAAATCCCTCATCTGAAGTGAGGAAATCTGCAAATTGACCCTCGGCGTTTATTGATGCACAAACTGGGCATTTATAAAACAACACGTCGCCACGACTCTGAACAACATGTTTCGTGCTGACTGTCAGCGTCATTTCTTCAGTTCTACCGCAGGCGAGACACGATTTTATCTCGACCTTGCTTCCATCGTACCACTTCAACTCGACCATTGCCTGCCCCCGCATGCATCACAGTTTTTGCTCAGACGAAAGCAAGACATTTCGCCTATGGTCGGCGTAGAGTGCGGACGGTGCAGTGTCAACCGCAGCAACTGTTAAAAAAAGTTGATTTCAACTCGCTTCCGCAAAAGGCTTATGGTTACCGTCGTTGCTCAAAAGAAATAAGTTCACTGTGATATCGAAAACGTTAGCAGTTCATTCCCCCACAATGGTTTTGGCGGCGGACCAATAGAGTACGATGAAGTGTTTCGCACTACTTTTCAGGCAATATGGTATGCATATTGCGCTGACTTTGTCCTCCTACGGATTTTGTTCCAGGAAATGTTTCCGCATCAAAACCATTTTGCTTAAGAAAATTAATTACTTCATGAAGCGTTCCGGACGCTATTGCATCTTTGATTACTTGAGTTTTTACAAACGGAAGGCCTAGCTTGATAAGTTCTCTCCAGCAGTAAATTGAGGGATTGCGCCGTCCGATGCCGCCGGCCGCAGGCAGCGTATAAAGTGGGCCGCATCTCAGACCCGCCGCAGAAAATTTACTCGTCATTCCGATTTCGTAAAGATTGATAATTCTGCTTTTGTCCGCCCATGACAATACGGAATTCCAGAATTTACGAACTTGCGTACTTTTAAGCGCATTTTTTTTCAGATGAATGAAGTAACTTTGTAGATGGTGATGACTAATTGTACTATCCGTCAGCCCGGTAACATCATAAGGAGAAAGAGAGATTTTATCAAACAAATCGTCGAAAGATGCCTGAGCGGGGATCATGCTATCATTCGCAAAAAGCAGTGTTTCTGCATCCCAGAGTTCCGGATGACGTTTTATCGCTGCAGCCCATATGGCGAAATCGTGACCGTCGTTTTGGCGAGCCGCGAAAGCATTGCAGAAGTCCTCTCCTGGATCCCGCGCAGACTCAGGTATTGAGAGGCTAACTCCGAGAGCGTAGACAAATAAATTTTGCTCTTTTAGACCCCGCATGTAGGCCAACGCATGTGGCGCAAACTGGCCATCCTTACCAAGCAAGCCAACGAAAAGGCAAACATTGCTGCCTGCTGGACATTGAAAGGGACGATGCTGCACCCATCTCGCAATCATCACGGAATGGCCGAGACCCGCCTCATCTTGCAGGAGTGGAATCGGTGTAATTCCAAAGCCTGCTCTGCAAATAAGAGCAGGTATGAGGTGTAAAAGCGTATCGGCATCATAGAGCCCGCTAGCGATATCTTGATACTCGATGTTTGTCGATAGAATCCAAGCGAGTGCGGATTTTCGAATAAGACAAGCTGTTGGAAAGCCTGAGCTAGATTTAATGTCTGCGACATCGATGTTCATGAGTTGGAGAAGTCGTTTGCTGTTCCCGCTGCTGAATTTTGAGACGTGGTTGGTTTCAGACGCTCCAAAACTAATCATGCCGATCGTGGGGTTTGCGGTCATAAAGGACCATGCAGGCCCGCTCCCGGTCGATCCGTCGCCAAAACGTTGCTGCAAATAATACTGAATCGCTGAGTTGTTGGTATGTGAAAACTCTCTTCCATTAACAAAGAACGCGAACTCCTCGCCGTTTGGGTCATGCAGCCAGTCGAGTATGTCACGTAAAATATTTGAAGATGCTTGAAGCTTTTGTATTTCTTGTCCTAGAAACAAAATATCGGATTCGTTATATCTAAGCCGATGGAATATGCTTCTCTCTGTTTGTGACAGTGCTTCAGGCATGAAGTTTCCGGCAGTTATTTCCCGAAGTTCCACGCCATTAAGTGTATGAATGTTTGGCCAATAGGAAAGGCGTCTCCGTCTTGCCTCGTCAATTAGTTCAAGTAGCTTCACCGAGAGAGGGCGACGTCGCCGACCTGTGGAAATGATCGCCGCGTCAAGTTTGAAAGGCGCCGAAAATGTGAGTTTATTTTCACCTGAAATGGACCGAAAAATAAAATAAGATACTTCTTTCTGAAGTTTCAATAAATATTTTTCACTAAATTCACCGGCCTTGATCTCCACAAGGCATAGCCCTGGCGTTTGGGTCGTAACGGTGACGTAGTGTTTGCGGATTGTATTTACTGATACAGAAGAATTAAACATCATTGACCTCGAAGGGCGGAATATCCCAAATTTTTGCAACCTTCAAACCTGCAAATGCTCATTGGCAATCGTAACTCTACCTAACCGCATGGTACCTGCTGTTTTAGAACAGTCATTTGGTGCGACTGCCAGCCAATATTCCGCTAAGAAATCCCACTGCTTTGGCACGTCTGCGCTCAGAGAAGAGGACAGCAGGTGAAAGAAGCAATGCTAGAGCTTGTACAAGCGCCGATGATACAGCAAAGGGTTTTCCATGCTTTCTACCGGTATAGATGCGCGACCGTGCCATGTGAAAAGCTTTGAAGCGCGCTATTTCCGGAGAACGTCCTGAAGAATGCCCGCTGAGGTGCATTACTACCGCATCACGTATAAACATTAAGGGGCCGAGCTTTTCAAGTCTTAGAGAAAGATCGTCATCTTCATGATACAGAAAAATATTCGGGTCGAATCCACCCACAGCTTCGAAGTTCTCGCGGGATACAAATATTGCAGCGCCGCTAAGTATGGGTACCTGCGCATCGCCGTTCGGCCATCCGCGTGGCAAGTATTTTTTACGTGGCAGGAGCCATGATCTACGTTTGAAATAGACGCTTCCATCGCTATTTATGATTCTGGGATTAAACGCGACAGCGTTTTGATAGCGCTGTGTCGCGTTAAGGAGCGCCTGTACCGCTCCATCCCTCAGTTTTGCGTCGGGGTTTAGGAAGAGTAGCCAGGGCGTTTTCGCGATCGCCGCCCCAGCATTGCAACCGCGCCCGAAACCAACATTTTCCTCCAAGCTCAAAATGCTGATTTCACGGTTTTGAGGTAGGTTGGGGAGTCTGTTTGTCTTTCCGTTGTCGACAAGTATTATACGAGTAGATTTAGGTATTGAGTCCATCATTTCAGAAATAACGTTGTCGCTTTTGTAGCATACGGAAATAACTGTGACGTCTGAGGGCGAATCCTTATGCATGCTTACACACCCTCCACTGAGGTTGCTTCGCTATTAGGTCGAGATTGCGCTTGAAGCCCAGCGACACGATAGCCGGATTTTTGCACGAACGTACAGAATATTCGTTCCAATCCGTGTTGTAACGTATCGCGCTTGGCACCGTTTTCAATCTCAAAATCTGTAATACCAAGATTTATATCTTGCAGTAATTTCAACGCTGCCGGTCGAAACCAGAACATGGTGCCAGCAAAGAATATAACTTCATGAGACTCGAATTTTATTTTGGCCAAATCGAAAACTCGTCGCATTTGTACTAACTCGCTCTTGATGTATCGATTCACCGATTCTTCTGCTGGAGGCAACCGAAGGTTCAAGGGTCCCGCGAGGCCGATATCTGGAGTCTCTCTAAACATCTTCGCGATCTCGCGCGCTGCGCCATCTGCCAAAAGACTTGCCAAAGCGTAGCGACGGATTCTATGCCCGGAAATCGTTTCCTTGCCTTCCTTTCGCGAGAGTTTGCCATGGATTTTGCAAACCGCATCATAGGGCGCAAAAAAATCTTGCCGCAGAAGTTCGAGAAACGGCCCTACGTCGCGCCCCCGGTTCTCTGTGCGAATTACCTTTGCGTGCGGGAATGATCTTTGGACTTCCTTCGGAAACTCGTTGTCACTGCTAGTCACTGTAACGATGATGTCCATGTCCTGAGCGTTCATGGAGAGAACGGTTTTGATTTCCGGCCAAGTTTCCAAATAGTGCATGTGAACGTATATGCATGTTCTGGTGACACTGTTGTCACCAGAAGCATTGGAAATTCCATTGTTCACCCAGCCTTTATCTGCCCAATCCCAACCGTTTTTGGCAATGGAGGCATCATCCAGGCCATAGAGGTAAAGGTAGCGATATTCGACGTTGGAAAATGCCAATGATGCAATATATGAAGATAGGCCGCCGTAGCATAGAAGTTTTTCACCCGGGCCGAAACTCTGAATTCTATGTCTATTAAATCCTGCCAGTAGCATCCTGCAATAGAAATTCAGTGCGGATAAAGGAGAAAATTCAATATCTACAAGGCTATTGTTCTGGGTTTCTCCTACAATATTGATCGTTATCTTGGTGAGAGGTGTGTTTATTTTTAAGTAATATTGAATTTCATCGATCTGTGTATCGAGCCTGCAGCAACGGACACGGCCTTCAGTGTCGGCGATTTCGATCGCTTTTACACTTTTATCGGTCGTTAAATTGATGCTGTAGCAGCCGGGAGTGAGAGAAACGATTTTGACTATTTGCATTGAAAATTCCACATTCACCCCAGTTGGCTGTCGTGCAACAGATTTTTGGGAAACGATGTAGGGAGGCGCACCATACAAGTATTTCCAAAGGAGCAACAACGGTTCGTCTGACAAAGATCTAATTGGTGCGGTTTCGTGCTCAGCCGTGCTCAGGAAGTGGTAACGCCGACTCTAGGATAGAAATCTCTATGGAGCTATAGTCCTGCCAACCGACGTAGATATCTACCGTAGTCGCTTTTGCCGAATTTTGAAGCTACAGCAGCAAACTGGTCTTTCGTAATGAAGCCTTTGCTGAGGGCAACTTCTTCAGGACAAGCTATCTTGAAACCTTGTCGTTTTTCCAGGGTTCGTACGAATTCGCCGGCTTCCAATAAACTTTCGGGTGTTCCTGTATCGAGCCAGGCATAGCCTCGTCCCATGACCGAAACCTTCAGTTTTCCCCGTTCGAGGTAGATGCTATTTATATCAGTGATCTCGTATTCACCCCGCGCCGACGGTTTTAGGTTTGCGGCGATATCCACAACGTCCGCATCATAGAAGTACAAACCCGTAACTGCCCAGTTCGATTTTGGCCTCTGAGGCTTTTCTTCGATGGAAAGAGCCCGCATCTCGCTGTCGAACTCCACGACACCATACCGTTCGGGATCATTTACATGATATGCGAATACAGTGGCTCCCTCGGTTAAAGAAATCCCGGTTTTCAAAAGTTCTGGCAAACCATGGCCGTAGTAAATATTGTCACCCAATATCAAGCAAGACGATGAATGCGCTACAAAATCCGCGCCAATCATATAAGCCTGAGCAAGACCATCTGGACTTGGCTGTACAGCATATTGAATTGAGATTCCCCACTGTGAGCCATCGCTTAGTAGGCTTTGGAACAGGGGCATATCATGCGGCGTAGAAATGATGAGTATTTCGCGGATACCTGCGAGCATCAGCGTCGTCAGAGGGTAGTAGATCATCGGTTTGTCGTAAACCGGCAGGATTTGCTTAGACACCGCCAACGTCATGGGGTGCAGGCGGGTTCCGCTGCCTCCGGCAAGAATGATGCCCTTCATGGCGTTTCCTTTTTGCTTTGCGTTAGAGCGGCAACGACAGCGCGCGTTGATGTTTGCCATTCTGGCAACCTGATGCCGTAGACTTCCTCCAGCTTGCTGCAATCAAGCCGTGAGTTTGCCGGACGTCGGGCCGGGGTGGGATATTGCGCCGTCGTGATGTCTTTGATGATCATCGGCTTCCCTCCATTTTCCGCAGAAAATGCGAATATCTGCTTTGCGAATTCCGCCCAGTTTGTTTCGCCTGTTCCGGCCAAATGAAAAACGCCGCGAAGGTGCGCTGCGGAGTCTTCCTCAAGTTTTTTCGCAATCGCAACGATCGCTGCCGCGATGTCGTTTGCCGAGGTAGGGCACCCAAACTGGTCCGCCACAACATTTACTTCATCGCGGCTCTCAGCTAGCCGGAACATGGTTTTTACGAAATTGCTGCCATATTCCGAATAGACCCAAGCGGTTCTCAGAACGGCATAATTGTCGGTAATCTCAGAAACGGCCTGTTCGCCTTCGAGCTTTGAACGGCCATAGACGGAGGTCGGACCTGTAGGATCCGTCTCGACGTAGGCGGTGGCTTTGGTGCCATCGAATACGTAATCCGTGGAAAGATGGATGACCGGAACGCCGATGTCACTCGCAGCTCGTGCGACTGCTCTTGCGCCATCCCGATTGACTGTAAAGGCCATGTCGAGTTCGTTTTCCGCTTTGTCGACCGCGGTATAGGCCGCCGCTGACACTACGACATCGGGTTTTGCGTCACGTATTGCCTTGGCAACTGTTTCAGGGCGAGCAAGATCGAGTTCCGGCCGACCGAGAGGCACGATCTCCAGATTATCATTCCCAAGCGCTTGAAGCGCACTGACGACCTGTCCATTTTTTCCGGTGACTACCAACCGCATCCGGTTCAGCCCTTTGTCAGAACGCCGAGACGCTCTCCTGCGTAAACACCATCGCGAAGCGGCTGCCACCACCAGGCATTATCGAGATACCATTCCACTGTTTTGCGAATGCCGGTCGTGAAATTCTCCTGAGCTTTCCAGCCAAGTTCGGTTTCGAGCTTAGTCGCGTCAATGGCGTAGCGGGCATCGTGGCCGGGACGATCCGTGACGTATTTGATCAGCTCGGCATAGGGCTTAGATTGCGGGCGCAGTTCGTCCAGAATGGAACAGATGCAGTTGACCACATCGATGTTCTTTTGCTCGTTTCTGCCGCCGACATTGTATTTCTCGCCGGCAAGGCCCTTCTGAACAATGAGCCACAGGGCACGGGCATGGTCTTCCACATAAAGCCAGTCGCGGATGTTCGCGCCGTTTCCATAAACCGGCAGAGGCTTGCCTTCCAGCGCATTGAGAATGATCAGTGGAATAAGCTTTTCCGGGAAATGGAACGGCCCATAATTGTTTGAGCAGTTGGAAATAACTACCGGAAGGCCATAAGTGCGCTGCCAGGCCGTAGCGAGATGGTCGCTTGCGGCTTTTGAAGCTGAATACGGCGACGACGGATCGTACGGTGTTGTTTCTTCAAAGAGACCATGCTCTCCGAGCGAACCGTAAACTTCGTCGGTCGAGACGTGAAGTATGCGGAAGTCTGCTTTTGCGTCTTCGGCAAGACCGTTCCAATATTGCCGCGCGGCCTCCAGCATCGTGAATGTGCCGTTGACATTGGTCTGAATGAAATCAGCGGCTCCGGTTATGGAGCGGTCGACATGGCTCTCGGCCGCCAGATGCATCACGTAATTCGGCTGAAATGTCGCGAAAGCGTCATTCATAGCGGCGCGGTCACATATATCCGCCTGAAGAAAGCGGTGGTTCGGCGCATTTTCAATTGGCTTGAGTGAAGCCAGATTGCCCGCGTATGTCAGCTTGTCAACGGTGAGAACATCCGCACCAACTTCGCTTACGAGATGGCGCACAAGGGCCGACCCGATAAATCCGGCGCCGCCGGTGACTAGAACGCGCATCATCAGTTCCCAGTTTTTTTGTAGATGAAATATTCAGGCAAGTCGGAGAGAGGCGGCTGCTTGGCGTCCTTTTCGGAAAGCACGTAGCTGTCCATCTTTGGCCAGTTGATGCCGATGGCCGGATCATCCCACTTAACACCACGATCATGTGCCGCGCTGTAGGGAGCTGTGACTTTGTATGAGATAACGGTGTCGTCAATCTGCGTCACGAAACCATGGGCGAAGCCAGCTGGGATCCAGAGCTGTTCACCGTTTTCCGCTGAAAGCTCAACGGCCGCCCATTGTCCGAAAGTGGGCGATCCCGTTCTGATATCGACCGCGACATCCAGCAGGCGACCACGAATGCAGCGGACGAGCTTTCCCTGTGCAAAGGGATCCGCCTGGAAGTGAAGCCCGCGCACAGTCCCAGCTTGCGCAGACAGAGATTCATTGTCCTGCACGAATTCGATGTCAGCGACATTCTCGCGAAACCATTCCCGTTTGAAAACCTCGCTGAAATAACCCCTGCTATCGCCAAAACGAGCCGGAGTTATTTTTTTTAAGCCTGATATCGAGAATGCTTCTACCTGCACTTTGCGGATCCTGTCTGGTCTGCCTGCTCACGGTGATATGACTTTATCGCTACGGACAGTCAATAACGCTTTCTCGGTCGACCACACAAGAGTGACCCTCTCGACGTCCGGCGGTATAACGGAAAGGCCTGCCGGCTTCGTGCCTCGGCTCAAGACTATGTCCGCTTGTGCGGCCTGATTGACGTCCTCAGTTCCACCAATCTCTCCAGCGTCTCAAGGCTCCGGTCGGGGCAGGCAGCGGAGAGGGCTAGCGCCATGGTTTCCATGGCAATGAAGGAGGGGGCGTGTAGCGCAACGCCCTCGTTTTTTGCGCGAGGCAGGAAAAGGCAGGCGGTGGCGTGTTTTTTGAGCACGCTGTCTTCCTGGCCAAGCAGCATGATGATCGGGATGTCGAGGCGGCCGGCCTCCGTGATGGCGGTCTGGGCTTCGCGGTGGGCGCGGCCATGCAACAGCATGATGAGGACGTGGCCGTTTTCGAGGTCGAGCAATTGTTCTGCGAGTGTGATGCCGGTGGCGTTCAGCGTATAGGAGCGAACGCCCGAGCGCTGGAACAGCCGCGCTGCATAGGTGGCGATGATGCCGGAGGCTCCGATGCCGAGGACGCCGATGCCGCGTGCTTCTGCCAGAAGACGCACGGACACGGCGATGGCTTCGCGGTTTTCCGCGCTGGCCAGCATTTCCAAGGTGTTTTTCTGGTTCTCGAGGACGAAGTCAATTGCCGCGTCGGAATTGCCCGACATGGATTTGGTCGTGGCTGCCATCTTCTCGACGGGTGAATCCGTCACGCCGAGATAGGCTTCCAGTGTTTCCTTGAGATCGACCAGCCCCTGAAATCCAAGTGCCTGGATCGCTCGGATGACAGTCGCATCGGATGTCTTCGTTTCAAAGCCGATTTCCAGCGCTGATTTGCCAAGAACGGCGTGGCGGTGGCCGTCAATATATTCGGCAACGGCAAGCAGGCCGGGCGAAAGACGGTCGCGGCGCTTGCGCAATTGATCACCGAAGCGGTCGGTGTGCCGAAGCCTTGATATACGCGTTTCGTCAGCCGGCATGGGTTTTTCCGTGAAGATGAGTTTCATACTCTTCTTCACGGATTAGCAGCGCTTCCAGTCGGGAGGCAAGCGCTTTGGGGCAGCTTTCATCATCATTTTTCAGCCGTGGGCTTCACCGTGAGATGCGACTGGATGGCGGAGACCATGAGGCTGAGGGCGGCATAGGAGTTGGAGATTGCCTCCTCGCGCGGAAGAAGAATGTAGCGGCCATTCCGGCAGGCCTGCAGGAAATTGCAGAAACCGGGCATCACAGCCTCCATCATGTCGATTTCGGCCTGCGGAGAAGCGCCTGTGTCGGAACGATAGGGATCGAAGATGAAGTCGGCGTCGAGTTCCGGCAGGCGCTCGGCGCTGATCTCGATGCGCTCGCCTTCCGGAATATCGTCAATGATGGCGGGGAAACGAAAACCGGCATCGCGCAGCACCCGGCCAAGCGCGCGATAGGTATGATAGACGCTGATCTTGCCATTCAGCGGCTGGAACACCGAGACCGTGTCGGCGCCGGTATCGACGGAGGCCTTCAGCGCTTCGATCTGCGCCCGGTAGCGTCGGTCCAGCACGGCGAGCCGCGGTTGCGTGCCGGTCAGTTCGGCCAGCACCTTGTAGATATGCGGCGCACCGTCCTTCGTGTTGTCGATGGCGACGGTCGGGGCAATCTGCTGCAGTTTATCGATAGGGGTGGGGCGGTCCGGTTCCGTCAGGATGAGATCGGGTTTGAGGGCGACGATCGCCTCCAGATCAGCATTGATGGAGCCGATATAGGCGATGTCGCTATTGTCGAAATCGACGCCGGTCAGAATGGCGCTGGAACGCAGATAGGGTTTGCCGTCTCCACCCATGCGGCCATGGCTGCCCACCGGCATCACGCCCAGCTCTATCAGCGGAATGGTGAGATCAATGTCATGCAGGGCGACGATGCGCTTCGGCTGGAGAGGAACGGAGACCGCGCGGCCGAGGTCATCGGTAAAGGTCCGGTTGCCCTCGGCGTTAGCAATGCATGAGCCGAGAAGAAGCCCGGCGGTTGAAACGAAAGCGAGAATGGTTTTGCGCATGAAAGACCTATAGTCGGTGCCGGTGAAACCAGAGAAGGATAAGAAGGGTGGGGGTGCCCACGGCCGAAAGAACGAGCCCGGTCGGTAGTTCAAGCGGTGAAAAAGCGGTTCGGGCAATCGTATCGGCCGTCGCAACCAGCGTCGCTCCCGCCAGCCCTGCTCCCACAACGAGCCCGGGATGGGAGCCGCCCGGCAATAGCAGCCGGGCGATATGCGGGCCGATCAGGCCGACAAAGCCGATGCTACCGGTAAAGGAGACGCAGGATGCGGTGAGAATGACAGCAAGGACGACATGCAGGGCAGACAGCCAGCGGGTGTGAACGCCAAGTGCCGCTGCGCTATTGTCTCCGAGCGCCTGAACATCGGCGGCGCGGGCGCTGAGGAGAAGAAGGCAAAGGGTGATGGCAAGAATGGCTGAAAGGATCGAGACGGCGGTCCAGGATGCGCCTTGCAGGTTTCCCGCCATCCAGATCATCGCCGTCTGCAAATTGCGAATATCAAGCGATGCCATAAGGGTAAGCAACAAAGCTGATAAAAACCATGAAAAACCGATGCCCGTCAGAACGAAGCGCAGTCGTGAGGTGACGCCGGAAAGCGAAAAGACGATTGCAGCACTCGCCATCCCGCCGGCGATACCGGCCAGGGGGCGAAATGCCACCGGCAGGGAGGGCAGCAAAAAAAGGCAGCCCAGCACCGCGAGCGACGCGCCTTCGCGCACGCCGAGCAGGCCGGGGTCGGCAAGGCTGTTGCGGGTGGTCGCTTGCATGATGGCACCGGCAATGCCCAGCATGGCACCGGAGACCATGGCGAGCGCCAGGCGCGAGAGGCGGAAGTCGAGAACCATTACGGCATCAGTGGCGACGGGGTCAGCATTTGCACGGGTTAGTAGCGACCACAGGGAGGAGGCCGTAATAGGATGGCTGCCGGCGGTAAGCGACCATACGGCGACAAGCGTAAGGCAAAGGGCAAGCGCCAGTAGAATGGCGAACCGCTGCGGCATCAGGCGAATGGAGAAACGCGCCAGTCTGATGACCCTGTAACCGTTCATTTCACCACCCTGCGCACCAGCCAGAGAAAGATCGGGGCACCGACAAGACCGGTCATTGCCCCTGTCGGCAATTCCTTCGGCGAAAGGATCAGGCGGGCGGCGAGATCGGCCGCGATCAGTAAAACCGCACCGCCGAGCGCGGCGATGGGAATGGCGAGCAGAAGCCGCCCGGTTCTCAGACGCGCAACGAGTGGCGGCACCACCAGACCAACGAAACCGATGGGACCGGCGATGGCGATGGCCGCGCCGCAGAACAGAGATATTGCGACAAGCGCCAGAATTCGGGTGGAGCGGACAGGCACGCCGAGCGTGGCAGCGGTGGTGTCACCCAAAGCGAGAAGATCGAGCCGCGGCGCGACGGCGAATGCGAGGAGAAGCGCGATGGTGACTGCGGGCAGGGCTGCGGCGATGGCCGACATCGAAACCCCCGCCGTATCGCCCACCAACCAGAAGCGCATCTGCTGCAATGTTTCCTCGTTGAGAATGAGGATGGCGGAGGTGAGGGTTCCGGCAAGCGTTGACAGCGCTATGCCGCAAAAGACGAGTTTTGCCGGCGTCAGCCCCTGCCGTCCGGCCGAGGCGAACAGCAGAACAAGAGAAAAGCTGATGCCCGCCCCCATGGCTGCCAGCAGCGGGCGCAAGGCCGGCGTTGCGATCAGTCCTAGCGGCGTCACCGTCGCCACAACGACCGCGAGGCTTGCCCCCGCATTCAGCCCCAGAATATGCGGCTCGCCGAGCGGGTTTCGAAGCAGGGTCTGCAACAGAAGCCCCGTTATTCCAAGGCAGGCCCCGGCCTGAAGCGCCGCCAGCAGACGCGGCAACCGCAGACGCAGCAAAACCTGCTGGTCGAAATTGCGGGCGTCATAGGAGAATATCAGGTCGTGCAGAACGTGTAGGCGAACGGCGCGCGGGCCGGCGCCGATGTGCGCCAGTACCAGAAGCAGCATGGCCAGCAGCAGAAACAGCGCTGCCGCAAACGTGCGGCCATAGGCCTGCTCCTGCAAGGCGCGCGCGCTGCCGCGGGTTCTCGCAAACATCATGCCGCGCCGGTCCGGCCGGGTAGGGGAAGAAATACCGGCCGCGCCGTTACCGGATGTGTGAGCTGGGCGACGGGCATGTCGAAAACGTCCGCGATGATTTGGGCATCGCACAGTGTCGCCGTTTCCAGCCGGTGCCGCAGCCGTCCGTCCTTCAGAAAAATCAGGTGGTCGGCATATTGCAGGGCGAGATTGAGGTCATGTAGCACCGCCACGATCGTGCGGTTGTGGTGTGTGACGAGGTCGGCCAGCATGTCCAGCACCTCTATCTGGTGATGGAGATCCAGAAAGGTCGTGGGTTCATCAAGGAGGATGATATCCGTCTGCTGCGCGAGCGCCATGGCGATCCAGGCGCGCTGGCGTTGGCCGCCTGAAAGGCTGTCGACTGCTCTTTCTGCAAGCGCGGACATCCCGGTCACGGAAAGTGCCTCGTTCACCGCGTCAGCGTCTTCCTCACTCCATTGTTTCAAAAATCCCTGATGCGGGTAACGGCCACGGGAGACGAGATCGAAGACCGAAAGCCCTTCCGGCGTGTGGTTCTGCTGCGCCAGCATGCCGAGCTTTTTCGCGACCTCCCGCGTGGGGTGGCGGAAGATGTCTTGGCCATCGAGAACAACATGGCCGCGCGCCGGGCGGTGCAGGCGGGCGAGGGCGGAAAGCAGCGTGGATTTTCCTGACCCGTTTGGGCCGAGCAGGACGGTGAAGCGGTTCGGTGCAACGTTTACGGACATGTCGGCAAGCACGGGCGTGTCGCCATAGGCAAGTTCGATTGCCTTGGCCGCAAGCCGTATATCCTCGCGTCTGTTTTTGCCGCCGGCGCTCAAGATCGTACCCGTTTGAATGGACCACTACCAGAATTATTGATGACTGTAGTAGTCAAGTATATCGCATTTGAAAAAGCGGTTTTTACGCGGTGATTTGCACAAAAACGGCGGTTGCAGGCCGAAAATAAGGACCGGCGATGCCTGAATGTCCGTTCTTCGCATCAATCTTTTGCCCGTCATACGCCGAATTAAAGTTGACTACTACATTCATCAAATGAAAGAGCGGTGCATCATCGTCGCGATTACGATTGGGACAGCCGGGGACAAGACAGATGCATGACGGTTCGATGATCATTCGGGTAGGCTCGCGGGCGCTGCTGGCGTTTCTTCTTGCCGGGGTCGCCCTGCCTGCTTTTGCGCAGGAGAGCGCGGCACCCAAGAAAAATGCCGGCGGGACGACCGTGCTTGAAACGATAACCGTCAATGCCGATGTCAAAAAAGGCGCGCGGGGCTATCAGCCGGTAACGACGGGCACGGCGACGCGAACCGAGACGCCGATCCTTGATATTCCGCAATCGGTCAATGTCGTGACCAACGAAGTGCTGCGTGACCAGCAGGCGCGCTCGCTGGATGATGCGCTCGCCAATGTCAGCGGCGTCACCCAGTCGAACACGCTGGGTGGCACGCAGGATGCAGTCATCCGCCGTGGTTTTGGGGATAATCGCGACGGCTCGATCCTCGTCAACGGGCTGAAGACCGCATTGCCACATTCCTTCAACGATACGGTGGAGCGGGTGGAAGTGCTGAAAGGCCCGGCATCCACTCTCTATGGTATTCTCGATCCGGGCGGCATGGTGAATGTCGTGACGAAGAAACCGGAAGATACGTTTACCGCTGAAGCCTATTCGCGTTTTTCCGCCTTGGGGGCGGGCAAATATGGCACATCAGGTGGTTTCGATGTGACCGGTCCGATTGCGGGAACGGATTTTTCCTATCGCCTGATCGGCCAGGGGGAAAACAGCGATTACTGGCGCAATTTCGGTGAGAAAAAGAACTGGCTCATCGCACCATCGCTGAAATGGAGCGCCGAAGATACCGATATTACAGTTTCCTACATGCATGAGGATTACAGCGTGCCCTTTGATCGCGGCACGATCTTCGATCCGGCGACCGGAAAGGCCATCAATGTCAGCCGACGCCTCAGGCTGGACGAGGCCTATAACATCACCGACGGCAAATCGGATTTGGCGAGCATTTCAATCGACCGCCAATTGTCCGACGACTGGAAGCTGTCGTTGAATTACGCCTACAGCCGCAACGAATATTCGGACAATCAGGCCCGCGTGATGGGTTATAATTCCCGCACGGGGCAGGTGACGCGGCGCGCCGACGCCACGCAATATTCAACCATTTACAACCATGCGGCCCGCGCTGATTTGACCGGTGAGGCCGAGATTGGCGGCCTGCGCAACGATCTGCTGTTCGGCATGTCCTACGATTACAGTGACACGCTGCGCACCGACATGTTGCGTTGTGCAAATTCCACGAATTTCAACATCAACAATCCCGTCTATGGCAGGTTGCCGGCTTGCACGACAGTCAGGGCCGTCGATAGCGACCAGACGGAGGAGCTTTCCACCGCCTCGATCTATATGCAGGACGCCCTGCATCTTAACGACCAATGGATCGCGGTCGGCGGCTTGCGTTACCAGTATTACGACATCTATGCCGGCAAGGGCCGTCCCTTCGTCGTCAATACCGAGAAGGATGGCGGCGAACTCATTCCCAATGCCGGTCTGGTCTACAAGCTCACTCCGAATGCCTCGCTTTACGCCAATGTGGCCAAAACCTTCCGTCCACAATCCTCGATTGGTGCCTATTATGGCGGGCTCGATCCGGAAGAGGGCATCTCCTACGAAGTGGGTGCGAAGTTCGATCTTTTCGCCGGGCTGAACGCCAATATCGCCCTGTTCAACGCCCGCAAGCGCAATGTCGCCTATTCGGAAGATGTCGGCGGCGTCTCGATGGTGAAGGCCGCCGGCCTCGTCCGTTCGCGCGGTGTCGAGGTCGATATTGCCGGCAGCCTGACCAACGATCTCGATCTCATCGCAAGTTATGCCTACACGGATGCGCTGGTGCTTGAGGATCCCACCTATGCCGGCAAACGCCTGCCGAATGTGGCGCGCCACACCGGCTCGCTCTTCCTTGCCTATGATGTCGGCGAGGTCGGGCCTAACGGCAATACGCTGCGCATCGGCGGCGGCGTCCGGGCGGTGGGTGAGCGCGCCGGCATCAACGACAATTCCTATAATCTGCCGGGCTATGCGGTCTTCGACGCCTTCGCCACCTACACGCTTCAGTTCGAAAAGCCGGTGACGCTGCAGCTCAATCTGAAGAATATCTTCGACAAGACCTATTACACCTCGTCCATTGGCTCCACCAGCTATGCCAATACCGTAGGCGAGCCCTTTAATGTCAGCCTGACGGCCAGCGTGAAATTCTGACGGAAAAAGGCGGCACAGGCCATTTGCCTCGCAATATATCGCTCGCGCAAATCAGTCCCTGCGTTTCTTGCATGGCTGCGCTGCGATAAAGCCTATTTAATATGCGGCGAAATCGGGTATCTTGGTGTTCATCGAAGTGATGCACCTCCTCCCGCAGAGCTTCGAGCTGAGGTGACCCTATCCTCCTCCCAAGGGTTGTCTTGTGAACAATGGCACTCCTCCTCCCAGCCGTTGTTCGAGTTTTCGAAAAGCCTGCCGCACCTCCTCCCGCGGCGGGCTTCTTCGTTTTCAGAACAGGGGCATCAGAGGCCAAGGGCGAGCTGCGGTTCCTCATCGCTCTCTTCTCCACTCAGCGATGAAAGAGTAACACCCAGCAGCCGCACCGGACGTTTGAATGGAAAGACGGAGGCAAGCAGGGTCTCGGCCATTTCCTGGAGCGTCGCAAGGTCAGGCACGGCTCCCGAGACAGTCCTGCTGCGTGTCGCCTGAGTGAAATCCGAATATTTGATTTTCACCGTCACTGTCTTTCCGGTGATGTCGTGGGCCTCGCAATACCGCCAGACTTTCTGAGCCAAAGGGCCGAGCTCAGCCTTGGCCAGATCGAGATCGTCGATGTCTTCGACGAATGTATCCTCGGCGCCGACGGACTTGCGGATGCGATCGGGTATTACCTGCCGTTCATCGATGCCGCGGGCGATGTTGTAGAAATAGGGGCCGGACTTTCCGAAATGCTGCTGCAGAAAACCGAGTGACTTCGATTTGAGATCGAGCCCGGTTTCGATGCCATGCCGTCTCATCCGCTCGGCCGTGGCCGGTCCGACGCCGTGGAATTTCTTGACGGCCAGGGCCTCGACAAAGCCGGGGCCATTCTTGGGCGTGATGACGGCCTGGCCATTCGGCTTGTTCAGGTCGCTTGCCATCTTGGCGAGAAACTTGTTGTAGGAGATGCCGGCGGAGGCATTGAGGCCGGTGACCGCCTTGATCCTTGCGCGGATTTCCAGGGCGATTTCGGTGGCGATCTCCATGCCTTTCAGGTTTTCGGTCACGTCGAGATAGGCTTCGTCGAGTGATAGCGGCTCGATCAGCGGGGTATATTCGGCGAATATTTCCCGGATCTGTTGCGACACCTGCCGATATACGTCAAATCGCGGCGGCACGAAGATCAGATCCGGGCATTTCCGTCTGGCGGTGACCGATGGCATCGCGGAACGCACGCCGAAGGTTCTTGCCTCGTAACTCGCCGCAGCCACCACGCCCCGTGCCGCCGATCCGCCGACGGCGACCGGCAGGCCGCGAAGTGCGGGATTGTCGCGTTGCTCCACCGATGCATAAAAGGCATCCATGTCGATATGGATGATCTTTCGAACAGCCGTGTTATCCATCGTTCCAGCCTGTACGATCGTCCTTATTTCCACATTGCTCGCATCCGCGCGCCGACATCGATGCGGATCTGCTGTGCGCTGCGCTCGGAGGCAGCGGCCGAAACCAGCGGCCAGGTGGCGGTTTCGAAGAATTGCAGCAGAGTTGCCGGTATGAAGCGGGTTCTTGCCGCATAAACATGCCGGTCTCCCTGCGCATTCTGGCCATGGGTGAAGAACCGTTGCGGCGTTATCAGCGACAGGCTGTCCTTGGCGCGTGTCATGGCGACATAAAGCAGACGGCGTTCTTCCTCGACTTCATGCGTGGAGCCGACGCCGAGATCGGAGGGGATGCAGCCGTCGACCACATTCAGGATGAAGACGGAACGCCATTCCTGGCCTTTGGCCGAATGAATGGTTGATAGGGTCAGGTAATCCTCATCCAGAAGCGGCACGCCCGCCTGGTCGCTGGTGGCATCCGGGGGATCGAGCGTCAGTTCGGTCAGGAAACGTTCACGGGAGGGGTAGCCGCCGGCAATCTGCTCGAGTTGCAGCAAATCGGCCTTGCGGGTCTCGGCATCCTCATGGATGCGCTCGAGGTGAGGCTCGTACCAGAGCCGCGCGTGCTCGATATCCGATGGCCAGCCGCCGTGCGATTTTCGCAGGTTCGCCAGCAGCTGAACAAAGGATACCCAGTCATCGCCGGTTTTGGGTGGTGGCGGAATTTCGGCAAGGGCGAGCAATGGCTCGGGGTCTGCCGCGATCGCATCGAGAATATTACCCGCTTTTTTCGGGCCGATACCCGGCAGCATCTGAAGAAGCCGGAAACCGGCAACCCGGTCGCGCGGGTTCTGCGCGAACCGCAATACCGCCAGCATGTCTTTCACATGGGCGCTGTCGAGAAACTTCAGGCCGCCAAATTTGACGAAGGGAATGTTACGGCGTGTCAGCTCGACCTCGAGCGGGCCGCTGTGACTGGAGGTGCGAAACAGCACCGCCTGCTGCTTCAGTGTCATGCCGGTCTCACGATTGGCCAGCACCTGGTCGATGATGAAGTTCGCCTGCTCGGTTTCGTCCTTTACCGTCACGAGCTTCGGTCGCTCGAGTGACTGTCGCTCTGTCCAGAGGTTTTTGGTGAACCGCTCACGGGCAAGGTCGATGACGCTGTTGGCCGCAGCCAGTATCGGCTGCGTTGAGCGATAGTTGCGATCAAGGGTGATAATGTCGGCGGCCGGGCTGAAGGATGCCGGAAAATCCAGGATATTGCGTACCGTCGCTGCCCGGAAGGAATAGATCGACTGGGCGTCGTCACCCACCACGGTCAGCCCGCGACCGCCCGGTTTCAACGCCATCAGCACCGAGGCCTGCAGCCGGTTGGTATCCTGATATTCGTCGACCATCACATGGTCGAAACGATCGCCGATATCGCCGGCCAGGTCGGGATCGCTGACCATCTGGGCCCAGTAGAGCAGAAGATCGTCGTAATCGAGCACGTTCTGGGCCTGCTTGGCTTCGACATAGGCGGCGAATAATTGCTTGAGCTCGGCTTCCCAACTGGACACCCACGGATAATGCTGGCGCAGGATTTCTTTCAGCGGCGTCTGCGAGTTGACGGCGCGCGAATAGATCGCAAGGCAGGTTCCCTTGGTTGGAAAACGGCTCTCGGTCTTGGAGAAGCCCAGCTCGTGGCGGGCGAGGTTCATCAGATCGGCGCTGTCTTCGCGGTCATGGATGGTGAAGTCCACGTTCAGCCCGACCTGTTCTGCATAAATCCGCAGGAGGCGCGCGCCAATCCCGTGAAACGTGCCGGACCAGGCCAGCGCATCCGTCAGGGTTCCGGCATTGCTGCCGATGACCTGTTTGCAGATCCGCTCGACACGGCGCGACATTTCGGAAGCGGCGCGGCGTGAAAAGGTCATCAGCAGGATGCGGCGGGGATCGGCGCCATTGACGATCAGATGCGCCACCCGGTGCGCCAGCGTGTTGGTCTTGCCCGAACCGGCGCCGGCGATGATCAGCAATGGTCCGGCCGTGTGTCCTTCCGAAAGTCCAACGCCATGTTCCACGGCCTTGCGCTGCTGCTCGTTCAGTTTGTCCAGATAGGCAACCGCCATGCCTGCATCCTTGATATTTGCCTATCCGCACGACGACGGCCTTATTCAAAAATGCGAGCCGTCTGATGACGGCCGGTCATTTTTGCACTCTCGTCGCAATGATTAGCAAAAACTCAAACAGCAGGCCAGAACAAATAATGAACGCACGTCTCTCTCTTCGATGCCACAGTGGAGAACCCAGGCTGAACGATGATCGCAGCCCCAATCGGCTTGCGCATGGAGTGTCGACCGGCCCGCTTTTCAAGCCACTGAACCAACCCGGTGGCTGATGAGTTCACCAGTCACGCCTTGGGAAGAGGTGTGTTTGTTGGGAGGACCAAAGCATGAAGCATCTGAAACTATGCCTGATCGCTGTCGCGGCACTGGCCACATCGACATTTGCCTTTGCCGAGCAGAAGGCGATGAAGTCTGACGCAACGATCGCGTCGGATATCAATTATCTGCTCTACACACCCAAAGACTATGCCGGCTCGGACAAAACCTATCCCCTCGTCGTCTGGCTGCATGGCGGTGATCAGGGCGGGAGCGACGTCGAAAAGCTGCGCAGCAGCGGCCTGCCAAAATTGATCGAAGGGGGACGTGATTTTCCTTTCATGGTGTTTTCACCGCAAAATCCAAGTGAGGAACTGCTGTATCCGATCGAGCGCGTCGCAAGCGTCCTTGAGTCGGTTGTGGCGGATCATCGGGTGGACCGCAGCCGTATCTATCTGATCGGATATAGCCGGGGAGGGTTCGGGGCCTGGTCGATGGCCGAGCAGTTTCCGCAAACTTTTGCCGCGGTCGTTCCGATTGCCGGTGGCGGCATCCGCCATTACCTCAATCGCACCAATGAAAAGACAGCCTTCTGGGCTTTTCACGGTGCAAGGGATGAGGTGATTCCCTTGTCCGATACGGTGGTGCTCGTCCAGCGTCTCCAGGAGCTGAAACGCAATGTGCGGCTGACGGTTTTCGAGGATACGAACCATGAGGAGGTCGAGGGAAAAGTGCTGGGCGATGAGGCAATGTGGACCTGGCTGCTCCAGCAAAAGCTTGCAAATGAAAAGACGCCTTCGGCACCCTGAATCCGCAGCGGGCACCATTTTACCGCTGTTACAAAAGCCCACAACCCAGCGCGGCCGTCATAAGGCCGCGCTGGCCGACTCGTAAGCCTTCATCAAAACATCTCTTCGAAAGTGTGCCTTTCCCCTCTTGACATCGAATAGCGATGTCGTGCTAATACGCATTAACAGCTAATACGTATTAGCAGTCAGCGAATGTCGGGGAGGGCATTGCGTGACCAGCCATAAACGCCTTACTCAGAACGATATTGCCAAGCTTGCCGGCGTCAGCCAGGCCACGGTGTCGCTTGTTCTGAACGGTGCGCCGACTGCGATTGCCCGTATCCCGGCAGAAACACGCGAACGCGTGCAGGCAGTCATTCGCGAGACGGGGTATGTCGCGGACCCAATCGCGCGCCGCATGGCCAAGGGGCTTAATCGCATCCTCGGCGTCTTCACCTATGAGCCCGCTTTTCCAAGTGCACAGGCCGATTTCTTCACGCCGTTCCTGTTGGGCATCGAGGAAGAGGCGCAGCAGCAGGCATACGATCTTCTGCTGCTGACCAGTGCCGGCGTCGGCAACAACCGCAAGATTTTTTCCGAGGGCAACAGGCTCCGGATCGCCGATGGCTGCCTGGTCCTCGGTCGCGAATTTGACCGCAAGGAACTCGCCCGGCTGGTCTCGGAAGATTATCCATTTGTGGCGATTGGCCGACGCGACGATGCCGGCGGGCCGGTGCCCTATGTTGGCGGCGACTATGCCGCAGGGACGCGGCAGCTTGTTGAAGACGCCATGGAGCTCGGGCATTCGAAACTCGCCTATATCGGCCCTGCCGGTCCGGCGGAATCGATTGCCGACCGCTGGCGAGGTTTCAGCGACGCGCTCGGCATGGCGGCGACGCTTGCCGTGCACATAAAGGCGGTAAACCGGCCTGCTGAAAAAATCCTCGATGCGATTATCGAAAGCGGCGCGACGGTGGCATTTTTCATAGAACTAGCGGATGCGGTGCGCGTCGAGACTTTGGCACGGGAGCGCGGAATCGGCGTGCCCGAGGTGTTTTCGATGGTCGTGCTCGGCAGCCATATTCGCGCCGGCCGCAGCCCCGTGCGTTTCACTTCCTATGAAATTCCCCGTGAAGAGATGGGCCGGCAGGCGACTGCAATGCTGGTGAACCGCATCGAGACGGGCAGCCCGGGAAGTCAGATTTTACTCAAGTGCCAACCCGTCAAGGGTGAAACATTGGGGCCGGCTCCAGCGGCCTCCCCGGATAAGTCCCCAGTCAACAAAACGGATGTGACGACGTGAAAGAGATGCAAGCAGACATTCTTGTGGTCGGTGGTGGCCTTGGCGGCGTGGCGGCGGCACTCGGTGCCGCACGCGCCGGAAAGCGCGTGATCATGACCGAGGAATATGACTGGATCGGCGGTCAGCTGACCAGCCAGGCCGTGCCGTCGGATGAACATAGCTGGGTCGAGCAGTTCGGCATCACCCGCTCTTATCGCGCGCTGCGCAACGGCGTGCGCCAATATTACCGCGACCATTACCCACTGACGGAAGGCGCCCGCGCCTGGGGTGACCTCAATCCGGGTGGCGGCTGGGTCAGCCGGATCTGCGCCGAACCGCGCGTCAGCCTTGCGGTGATGGAAAGCATGCTGATGCCCTATGTCGGCGCGGACCGGCTGACGGTGCTCAAGCCCTACCGCCCGGTCACTGCCGATGTGGATGGCGACCGGGTGCGCTCGATTACCGTGAAGCATCGCGACAGCGGAGCCGAGATCGTCATTTCCGCAGACTATATTCTTGATGCGACCGAACTCGGCGATCTGCTGCCGATGACGGGCACGGAATATGCCAAGGGGTTCGAGGCGCAATCGGACACGGGTGAGCCCAGTGCGCCGGCCAGCGCCCAGCCTGATAATGTGCAGGCCGTGTCGATCTGCTTTGCAATCGACCACGTCGACGGCGATCAGACGATCGACAAGCCTGATAATTATGACTACTGGCGCAAGTACCAGCCGCATTTCTGGGGTGGGCCGATGCTCGGTTTCACCGCGCCGCATCCGCGCACCCTTGAGCATACGACCCGCTCCTTCACGCCAAATCCGGATGATGATCCGCTGCTGGTCGATGCCGATCAGCGCAAGGGCGGTGGCGATGAAAACCTCTGGATTTTCCGTCGTATTGCGGCACGCAAGAACTTCGCGACGGGTTTTTATAAGTCCGATATCTGCCTCGTGAACTGGCCGATGATCGACTATATGGACGGCACCATCATCGATGTCTCGGAAGAGGAAAAGGCGCGGCATCTGAAGGCGGCGGCCGAACTTTCCTATTCGGTGTTTTACTGGTTGCAAACAGAAGCACCGCGCCTCGATGGCGGACAGGGTTTTCGCGGCCTGCGCCTCAGAGGCGATATTACCGGCACCGAACACGGCCTTGCCATGGCGCCCTATATCCGTGAAAGCCGCCGCATCAAGCCGGTCACGCGTATCGTTGAACAGGATCTTTCCTACACGGTTCGCGGCGACAGGGGGGCTTTCCGTTATCGCGACAGCATCGGTATCGGCATGTACCGCATCGATCTGCACCCATCGACCGGCGGCGACAATTATATCGATGTGCCTTCCTGCCCCTTCGAGATTCCGCTCGGCGCACTCATACCCGAGCGCGTGAAGAACCTTATTCCGGCCGGCAAGAACATCGGCACGACGCATATCACCAATGGCTGCTACCGCCTGCATCCGGTCGAATGGAACATCGGCGAAGTAGCTGGAATGTTGGCGGCCTATTGCCTGGAAAAAGGCCTGACGCCGCATGAAGTGCAGGAAGACGATCAACATCTTCATGCCTTCCAGACGGCGCTGACCCGCGAGGGCATCGAAATACGCTGGCCGGATATCGCGGCCTATTAGGACGACGGACTGCCGTTCGATCGAACCCATCTTTGGAGGAGGACTGGGAATGAATAATCATTGGAAAATGCAATCCACGGCCTGTGCGCTGGCCCTTATCGGCTCGTTTGCCCTTGCCGGAACCGCAGCGGCGCAGGATGCGATCAAGCTGCGCATGACGATCTGGAGTGCCAACGAAGCGCATCTGAAACTGTTCAACGACATCGCGGCCGGCTTCAAGAAGGACCACCCTAATGTCAGCGTGACCTATGAGTCCCTGCCGTTCGACACCTACACGACCGCGCTGACGACCCAGATTGCGGGCGGCAATGCGCCTGACATGGCATGGATTTTCGAGACCTCGGCCTATGATTTCGTGAAGTCAGGCGCGCTCTATCCGCTCACCGACACGCTGAAAGCCGCGCAGGGTTATAATCTCGATGAAGTCAGCGCCGGGGCCACGGAACGCTGGTCGCAGGACGGCAAGCTTTTCGCCTATCCATTCTCGACCTCGCCTTTCGCGGTGTTCGTCAACAATGATCTCATCAAGGCCGCAGGCGCAAAGACCCCGGCGGACATGATCGCTGCCGGCGAATGGACCTGGGAAAACGCCATCGCTACCGCCTCGGCGGTCGCGAAATCAGGCAAGGGCGGGCTTGTCGTCCGCGACTTCAATTACCAGAGCTGGCAATATCTGACCTCGGTCTGGAACGGCTGGGGCGCATCACCCTGGAGCGCGGATGGCGCAACCTGCACCATGGCGGAAAAGCCGATGGCGGATGCGGTGTCGTTCATCCATGATGCCATCTTCAACAAGAAGGCCATGCCCGGCCCCGGCGAGACGGTCGATTTCTTCGCCGGTAATGCGGCGATGACCATTACCCAGATCAGCCGTGCCTCGCTTCTGCCGAAGGACAAGCCTTTCGGCTGGGACCTCGTGCCGCTGCCGAAGGGGCCGGCCGGTGAATACGCGCTGATTGGGCAGGCCGGTATCGGCGTCATGCAGTCCGGCAAGAATGCGCAGACGGCGGCCGAATTCGTCGCTTACATGACCAATCCGGAAAATTCGGCAAAGCTCAGCCAGTTCTTCCCCTCGGCACGCAAATCGCTGTTGAATGCGGAGGTTTTGAAAAAGACCAACCCGCTGCTCAGTCAGGAGCAGATCGAAAAGGTCGTCATATCAGGCATCGCCACGGGCAAGGTCATGCCCGGCCACACCGGCTTTGCCCAGATCCAGCAGATCGTGCGCTCAAACCTCGATGCCGTCTGGCGGCCGGAGGCCGATGTCGCGGGTGCGCTTCAAAAAATCTGCGGCCAGATCGCGCCGCTCCTGAAGCGCTGAGGAGAAGGCCATGGCTGTCGCGCAGGAGACTACCCGTCCCCGGCATCGCCCTGCATCGGCGTTCTGGACCATCGCGCGGCGCGACAGCCTCGCAGGCTTTCTGTTCATCGCCCCGCAACTGATCGGGATCATCATCTTCGTGCTGATCCCGCTCGGGCTGGTGTTCTGGTATTCGCTGCATGAGTGGAACGTGCTCGCCAATACCTTCACCTATACCGGTGCGCAGAACTACCGGATGCTCATCGAAGACGGCAATCTTCTGGAGGTGCTGGGCGCGACCGGGATATTCTCCGCCGGCCTCGTCGTGTTCAACCTGTCGCTGGCGCTGCTGCTTGCCGTGCTGCTCAACCAGAAGCTTGCCGGCATTGCGATCTTCAGAACGCTGTTCTTCTCGCCGGTCGTCGTGTCGCTGGTTGCCTGGACGATCGTCTGGGGTTTCCTGCTGCAGAAGAACGGCGGCATCAACGGCATGTTGCTGATGGTCGGCGTCGAAGGCCCCAACTGGCTGCGCGAGGAGACGACAGCGATGATTTCGGTCATCGTCGTGCAGGTCTTCAAGAATGTCGGGCTCAATATGATCCTGTTTCTGGCGGCACTTCAGGGCGTGCCGAAGGAACTCTACGAGGCCGCCCGCATCGACGGTGCGCCAGCCTTCAAGCAGTTCCGTCGCATCACCCTGCCGCTGATCAGCCCGACGATCCTGTTGACCTCGATCATCACCATCGTCGGCTCGCTGCAGGTTTTCGCGCAGATTGCGGTTCTGACCCAGGGCGGACCGGGTCTCTCGACCACGGTGCTGGTTTATTACCTCTATCAGCAGGCCTTTCAGTTCCATTTCTTCGGTTACGGCTCGACGCTGTCCATCCTGCTGTTTCTGATCGTCGCCGTGCTGACCTTCGCCCAGTGGCAGATGCGCAAGAGGATCGTCTTTTATGAAAGCTGACCTTTCCCCTCGCATGCAGGTGGCGCTCTACGGTCTGTTATGCGTGCTGCTGATCCCCTTCGTCTTTCCGACCTGGTGGATGGTGACCTCGTCCATCAAGCCCATCAGCGACATCTTCGCCTTCCCGCCGCAGCTCATTCCTGAGAGCCACGACTGGACGACCTATTCGAAGGTCTTCGAGTTGCAGCCCTTCGTGCGGCAATACTGGAACTCCGCCTATATTGCCGCTGTCGTGACGATCGGCACGATGATCATCTCCTCCATGGCGGGATATGCCTTTGCGCGGATCCGGTTTCCGGGCGCCAATGCCATCTTCATGATCGTGCTGCTTGGCCTCCTGATCCCCTCGGAAGTGACGATCGTGCCGCTGTTCCAGATGTTCCTGAAGGCCGGCATGGTCAACACCCACTGGCCGCTGATCCTCGTGCCGATTTTCGGCGCGCCAAGCGTGTTTGCAACTTTCGTCATGCGGCAGTTCTTTGTGACGCTGCCGGGGGAACTGGAGGAGGCGGCGCGTGTCGATGGTCTCGGGCGTTTCAAGATCTTTCGCAAGATTGCACTGCCGCTGGCAAAGCCGGCGCTGGCGTCGGTCGCGATCTTTACGTTCCTGCATTCCTGGAACCTGTTCCTCGAGCCCATCGTCTTTCTCTCCAGCGCCGAGATGTTCACGCTGCCACAGGCGCTGACGCAATATACCGACGCCTATGGCGGACCGATGTGGAACATCCAGCTTGCCGCAGCCACGCTGACCGCGCTGCCCGTGCTCATCGTCTTCGTGATTGCCCAGAAGCAGTTCGTCGAAGGCCTCGCCCATACCGGCCTCAAGGGCTGAAGAACCGGAAACCGATTGATGGCTAATGTTACCCTGTCCGACATCCGCAAAAGCTATGGCGCGGTTAAAACCATTCACGGCGTCGATCTCGACATCAGGGATGGCGAATTTGTCGTCCTTGTCGGCCCCTCCGGCTGCGGCAAGTCCACATTGCTGCGGATGATAGCCGGTCTTGAAACGATTACCGGCGGCGAACTCAGGATCGGCGAGCGGATCGTCAACGATTTCGACCCGAAGGACCGCGATATTGCCATGGTGTTCCAGTCCTATGCCCTTTATCCGCATATGACGGTCGCCAGCAATATGGGCTTCTCGCTGGAGCATCGTGGTTCAAGCAAGCAGGAAATTGCTGAAAAGGTGAACTGGGCAGCGGATATCCTTGGCCTCGCGCAGCTGCTCGACCGTTATCCGCGCCAGCTTTCCGGCGGCCAGCGCCAGCGCGTTGCGATGGGCCGCGCCATCGTGCGCAATCCGCAGGTGTTCCTGTTCGATGAGCCCCTGTCCAATCTTGATGCGAAGTTGCGCGTCGTCATGCGCGGCGAGATCAAGGCGCTGCACCAGAAGCTGAAAACCACCACGATCTATGTGACGCACGACCAGGTCGAGGCGATGACGATGGCCGACAGGGTCGTTGTTCTCAATGGCGGCAGGGTCGAACAGATCGGCACGCCGCTCGATCTTTACGACCGCCCGGCAAATCAGTTCGTTGCGGGTTTCATCGGTTCGCCATCGATGAATTTCCTGTCCGGCAGGATAACCGAAAGAGGTTTTGAAACTGCGGGTATCGTGTTGCCCCTGCCGGTTCCCACGGCCGGCCTTGCCGGCAAACAGGCCGTCTACGGCATCCGCCCGGAACATTTCCTGCTGGATGCCAACGGCGTTCCGGCCGAAATAATGCTGGTCGAACCTTTGGGATCGGAAACGCAGGTCACCATGAAACTCGGTGATTCCAAGGTGCTCGGCGTCTTTCGGGAACGCATAGGGCAGGCAGTCGGCGACAGCATCATGGTCTCGCCGACGCTCAACTGCGTCCATCTGTTTTCGAATGAAGACGGAGCACGGCTGAACTGATCACGGGCCCTCTGCCTCTTGCGCGGGCCGAGGGCCTGATCAGATGCTGGACTGCCAGGGTAACACCCTTGCGGTCCAGCTTTTCCAATGGCTCACCCCATGACGGCTTTCAAAGGAAGCTGCTTTCGAAGAGCTCGCCAGAATAGGCTGCGTGGGTGATGCCGGCTTCAAGATCAGCCTTGGTCAACTCATCGACAAAAACGCCATTCTGCATGACCAGAACACGATCGCACATATGGGCGATGACCGACAGGTCATGGCTGACGAGAACGAAGGTGAGGTTCTGGTCTTCACGCTGATCTGCCAGCAGGTTCAGGATTTCCGCCTGAATGGAGACGTCGAGCGCGGATGTCGGCTCGTCGAGCAGCAGGATCGGCGGCTCGAGGATAAGCGCACGGGCAATCGCCACACGCTGACGCTGGCCGCCGGACAGTTCATGCGGGAAGCGCTCGGCAAAATGCGCGGGCAGGCCGACCTGTTGCAGGGCGGCCGGCACTTTCGACCAGCCATCGCCAAGCCCCATCGATCGGATCGGTTCGGCCAGAGCGCGGCCGATGCGGTGGCGTGGATGCAGGGAACCATAGGGGTCCTGGAACACCATCTGCGCCAGCTTCAGTTCGTCGCGGCTACGGACTTTGCCGACAGGCTTGCCTTCGAAGGCGATCGATCCGGTCCAGCCGGCTTCCAGCCCGGCAAGCGATCGCAGCAATGTCGACTTGCCGCAACCGCTTTCGCCAACGATGCCGAGTGTTTCGCCTCGGTTGACCCGAAAGCTGACATCGCGCACGACGTGATTGCGGTTTTCCTTTGTGCCGTAGACGACATCCAGCTTGTCTACGTTGATCATCGCATCACCTCCGCATCGATTGCCTGGCGATCCAGCACCTTGAGGCGCCGGACCGGGTTGCGGGGATCGGGCATGGCCGCGATCAGGCCCCGCGTATAGGGATGTTGCGCATCTTCGAGCTTGGAAAGCGTCTCCACGACGCGTCCGCCATACATGACCAGCACGCGTTCGCAGAAGGCGGCGACCATGCGGATATCGTGACTGATGAGGATGAGGCCGGAATTATTCTCGCGCACCATCTCGTCCAGAAGCAGAAGGACATCCTTGCGGACACTGACATCCAGGGCGGAGGTCGGTTCGTCGGCAATCACCAGCTTGGGTTTCGCAAGCAGCATCATGGCAATCATCACGCGCTGTCCCATGCCGCCCGAAATCTGGTGCGGATAAAGCCCCATCACGCGGTCAGGGTCGTTGATGCGCACGCGCAGCAGCATGTCGCGCGCGGCATTTCTGGCGGCCTTGCCGGTCAGCGCCAGATGCAGCTCGGCCGCTTCCGCCACCTGCTTTCCAATCGGCAGGACAGGATTGAGGGAATAACGCGGGTCCTGCATGATGAGTGCCATCTCGCTGCCTCGGATCGCACCCATCTGGCGCTCGGATTTTTCAAGCAGGGGTTCGGAGAGGAAATCCATCCGTTCTGCCGTCACCGTGGCGCTCTTGGGCAGAAGGCGCATCGCGGCGCGGCCGGTCGTGGACTTTCCGGACCCGGATTCGCCGACGATGCCGACACGCTCGCGCCCGACGTCGAAGTTGACATTGGAGACGGCGGGGATGGCGTTGCGGCCGAAGCGAACGTTGAGATCGCGGACCGAAAGAATGGGGGAGCTATCAGGAACGGGCATGACGCGGATCCAGTAGGTCGCGCAGCGTATCGCCAGCGATGTTGAAGGCAAGGCTCGTCAAGAGGATCGCGATGCCGGGCATGACGGCGACCCACCAGTAATCGAGCATGAATTTACGGCCGCTGGAAATCATCGCGCCCCATTCGGGAAGCGGCGGCTGCGCGCCGAGACCGAGGAAGCCAAGCGAGGCGGCGGTCAGGATGATGCCGGCCATGTTCAGCGTCAGTCTGACGATGACTGACGGAATGCACATCGGCGCAATATAGAGAAACAGGATGCGCATCGGCGAGGCCCCATAGAGGCGTGCGGCCGCAACATAGTCGGTGTTGCGCACGACCAGAGCTTCGGCCCGCGCCAGACGCGCGATGGGCGGCCAAGCGGTCAGCGAGATCGCGATGATTGCGGTGCCGAGACCGGCTCCCATTGCAGCAGCAAAGGCAAGTGCCAGAACGAGCGAAGGGAAGGAAAGGACGATATCGGTCGCGCGCATCAGAATGGCGTCGGTTCGGCCGCCGAAGAAACCGGCCATGACCCCGATTGCAAGCCCGATCGGGCCGACGATGACCGAGACTGACAAAACGGTCTGGATCGTGATGCGGGTGCCATAGACGAGGCGGCTGAAAATATCGCGGCCAAATTCGTCGGTCCCCGCCAGATGCGCCCAGCTGGGAGGCTGAAGCGCATTGTCGAGCGTCTGGCGCACGGGATCGTAGGGCGCAATGAGCGGAGCGAAAATGGCGACGACGACCAGAATGGCGAGAATGGCAAAGCCGAACATTCCAAGCGGCTCGTCTCCAAGCTTCCGCAGCGTCCGCGCTGTCGTGGTTGATATCCGCGACAAGGCGCTGCGGCTCTGCACGGGATTGTTCTGTGTGATATCGGTCATCGAGCGACCTCCCGTGTCCGCGGGTCGAGTGTGGTATAGGCCACGTCTGCCAGGAAGTTGAGCATCATGAAGATGAAGCCGATGACGATCGTGGCTGCGAGGATCGCATTCATGTCACCGATAAGCAGTGCATTCGTCATATATTGTCCGATACCGGGCCAGGAAAAGACGATTTCGGTCACCACGGCGCCTTCCAGCAGGTTGCCATAGGAGATGGCGAGAACCGTGATCAGCTGCACCGCAATGTTCGGCAGCACGTGGCGGGTGATGGTACGCGCCGGGCTGACGCCCTTGGCACGCGCCGCAATCACATAGTCCTGGCTGAGCTGTTCGAGGGTGAAGGCGCGCGTCATGCGGGTGATGTAGGCCATGGCCATATAGGCAAGGATGATCGCCGGCAGCATGATGTGGGCGAGCGCGTTCCAGAAGATTTCCGTCTCACCTGCGAGAAGAGTGTCGACCAGCATCAACCCCGTTTTAGGCTCCACGAGGCCTTCGTAAAAGACATCCACGCGGCCGGGGCCTGCGACGAGGTTGAGATTGGCATAAAAAATCACGAGCCCGACGATACCGAACCAGAAGACGGGTATCGAATGCCCCACCAGCGCAAAGACACGCGCGAACTTGTCGATGAACGTGTCGCGGAACAGGGCTGCGGCAAGACCGAGCGGCACGCCGATGACGGTGGAGATGATGATTGCAAGAGTTGCAAGCTCAAGCGTTGCCGGGAAGGCCTGCGCCAGGTCCCGCGTTACCGGGTTTCCGGTCAAAATAGCTATACCGAAATCGCCGTGCAGCAGGCCGCGGAGATAGATGAAAAACTGCTGGTAAAGCGGCAGGTCAAGTCCAAGCCGAGCCCGCATGGCTTCATAGGCTTTGGGATCTGCAAGCTCACCGACGATTGCCCCCACCGGGTCGGTCGGCATCACCCGGCCAATGATGAAGGTGATGCAGAGCAGGATGAAGAGGCTGACGACAAGTTGCAGGAAGCGATGTCCGAGCCCGCGCAGTGAAATTTCAGTCATCGCAGGTCGCACTTCCACGGGAAGACGCTGTCAGCGATGCCACTTTTTGAACCGCTCGCTGCGGACGCGCAATTCTACCTTGCAAAAACTTTTGATGGTACTTCATCCCAACTCCTCCCTGAGCTAACATGAAAACATATGACGTAACGCCACGTCATCATATGAGTAGCGAAGGGATTCGTTTTCTGCAAGAGGGAAGAGTGGCATGATGGGCGATAAGGAAAAGCCGCGGGAGCGGCGGGCACAACAGATCATCGATAATCTCAGTGCAGAAATTCGCAGTGGAAAACTGAAGAACGGCGATCAGCTTCCCACGGAACCGCAGCTTGAGCGCACCTATGGCGTGAGCCGTACCGTGGTTCGCGAAGCGATCGCGGATCTGCGCTCTTCCGGTTATGTCATTCCCATCCAGGGCAAGGGCGTTTTCGTCAGCAATGTCAGCGAGTGGGCGGGTGTGAAGCTGACGCAATCCGAAGTGGGAACAATTGCAGAAACGCTCGAAATGCTTGAATTTCGGCTTGCAACCGAAGGGGAAGCGGCGGCAATCGCCGCCTATCGCCGCACGGCGCAACAGGAAGCGGCGATTTCCGCAGCCCACAGGAAAATGGCCCGCGCCATCGATGCGGGCGAAACCACGGTCGATGCCGACTATGAATTTCACACCGCCATTGCGATAGCGACCAACAACCGATTCTATCTGGAGGCCCTGCGCCAGTTCGGCTCACGCTCGATCCCGCGCGGTCAGTTTCCCACCCTGCCGGAAACGGGCGATGCGGATTATCTGCGCAAAGTGCAGGCCGAGCATGAGACGATCCTGCGCGCCATCGTCGAGCAGGATCCGGATGCCGCGCGTAAAGCCATGCGCGATCATATGCTTGCGAGCCAGCGTCGATACAGGTTGCTTTCCGAGGCGCAATAGCATCTCGACACTCATCTTATTTCGTGCGATGTCATATGATGACTAGCATGGAGAGGGAGAGAATCGATGTATGTCGGCACTCAGGTGGCAGCACGCGACGACGAGGATTTTAAGGTTTGGGCGCAGCTTGGCGTCAGGAATATCAACGCCGATCCGCCTGAAGCGCCCGCGAGCTGGACCTTTGAGGATTTTGAACGTCACCGTGACAAGGTCGAAAGCTTTGGCCTCGTGCTCGACATGGTGCAATTGCCGTTGCCATCAAGGCCGATCGAACAGGCATCGTTTCCCGATATCCTGCTTGCCGGGCCAGAGCGCGACCGGCAGATCGATGCCGTCTGCAGGATGATTGAGGATATCGCCCGGGCCGGCATTCCGGCGGCGAAATACAATCTCAACCTCATCGGCATTCCGCGCACGGAAATGGAGCGTGGCCGCGGCGGTTCGCTCAATGAAGCCTGGCGCTGGGACAAGGCAGACCATGGCGCCGCTCCGGGCCTTGCCGGTGTTCTGTCCGAAGACGAAAACTGGGAACGCATCGACTATTTCCTGGAGCGCGTGGTTCCGGTTGCCGAAAGCAACAAGGTCCGCCTGGCGTGCCATCCGCATGACCCCTATACCCCGCCGGGTTACAAGGGTGTCACCCGGGTGCTCGGCACCGTCGAGGGCCTGAAGAAATTCGTGCAGATGCGGGAAAGCCCCTATCACGGACTGAATTTCTGCCAGGGATCGATCGGCGAGATGCTCGACAATCCACGGGAGGAGATCGACGAGATCATCCGCTGGTTCGGCAGCCGCGACAAGATTTTCAACGTCCACTTCCGCAACATCAGCGGCGGCAAGCTGTCGTTCATGGAGACATTCCCCGATGAGGGCGACATGGACATGGTGCGTTCGCTGAAGCTCTACCATGAACTCGGCTATCGTTACATGATAATGCCCGATCATGTGCCGACGATTGCGGGCCGCGATCCCGTCGGTGTCGCCTTCGGGTTCTGCTACGGCTATATCGCCGCGCTCATCGAGGCGCTCAATAACAACCATCTTTGACTGTTTCAGGCCGGTTGGCGCGTCGTGGCGTTGCCGGCTTCACCAATGCAATTACCGATCTGTAGGAGGAGCAGGTATGAAAAAATCAATGATCCGTCTGGCATTCACCACCGTTCTGGGCGCCATGCTGGTGCAGGCGTCCCCGGTTGCGGCCAAGACTCCCAACGACCAGCTCGTCGTCGGGACGTCGCTGGCCCAGGTGCTGTCACTTGACCCGCATCAGGCGACCGAAGCCAAAGCCAACGAAATCATGGCCAATCTTTACGATCGGCTGATCTCGGTCGACGGTTCGGGCAAGGTTTCGCCGCAGCTGGCGGAGCGCTGGGAGACAGACGACAAGGGCATCACCTTTCATCTTCGCGAGGCCAACTTTGCGTCGGGCAATCCCGTCACCTCGGCGGATGTCGTTTATTCGTTCAGCCGCCTTTTGAAGATGAACCAGGCGGCTGCCGCCAACCTCAAGCGCGTCGGTTACAACGCTGAAAATGTCGACAAGCTGGTGAGCGCCCCGGACGAAAAGACAGTTCGCATCGAGTTGTCGGGCGAAACAACGTCCGAGCTGCTGCTCTATCGTCTGGCCATGGTCATTGCCAGTGTCGTCGACAGCAAGGAACTCAAGTCCCATGAAGTCGACGGTGACTGGGGCAATGCCTGGCTGAGAACGAATTCCGCCGGTTCGGGTCCCTTCACGCTCAATCGCTGGTCACCCAACGAAATCATCATCCTTGAGGCGAACAAGGATTATGTGGCCGGCGAACCGAAGATGCGTCGCGTTATCGTGCGGCATGTACCGGAAAGCCAGGTGGAGCGCCTGATGCTGGAGCGGGGCGACATCGACATCGCCAGCGCGCTGACGGCTGCCGACCTTGCGACCTTCAACAACAAGGAAGGTTTTCAGATCCAGCGCGTGCCGACGGGCGGTTTCTACGTCCTGTCCATGAATGCCGGCAAGGAGCCTCTGTCCAACCCCAAGGTCCGCGAAGCGATTGCTTACGGCATTGATTACAAGGGAATGGAAAAGACCATCATGGGCCCCTATGGCCGGGCGCGCACGGTGCCGGTGCCGGAGAATTTCGAATACGCCATTCCGAGCCCCGACTGGAAGCTTGACGTCGAGAAGGCGAAAGCTCTTCTGAAGGAAGCCGGTTACGAGAACGGTTTCACGCTCAATCTGAAGACAATTGCCCAAACGCCGCGTATCGATCTCGCCACCGCCATCCAGGCATCGCTCAGCCAGGTCGGCATCAAGGTGAACATCCAGCAGGGCAACGGTTCGGACGTGATTGCCGCTCACCGCGCGCGGGATTTCGATCTGCTCATTCCGCAGACGGGCGCCTATATGCCCAACGTGCTCGGCTCGATGGAGCAGTTCTCCAGCAACCCCGACAACTCGCTTGCTGCCAACAATGCCGGCAATTTCGTCTGGCGCTCGGCCTGGGACATTCCGGAACTGACGGCTCTGACCGCAAAGGCCTCCCTTGAGCCGGATGCCAAGAAGCGCGGGGAAATCTACACTGAGATGCAGGAAATGTTCGTGGCGCAGAAGCCTGCGGTTCTGCCTCTCTTCGAGAGATACGAACCGATCGTATTGAATGCGCGTGTCAAGGACTATGTCGGTCACCCCAGCCAGACGACGCGACTGGAAAACGTGACAAAGCAGTGACGGCGCATCACCAAGCGGAAAAGATGAGACGGGCGGTTATTCAACCGTCCGTTTTTTTGTGCTTCCCTCGACGGCCTGTCGGCTAGTGGAACAGGACCGGCTTGCGAATGATTACGCCGGCATCCTTGAATTATTGGGGTTTTCGCGATGGCTTCAGCGGGGTAGACCGTCCGGCGATCGTCCCTTCCTGAGAGCGGGATTCCCAGACTCCGCTCGCGTTCCCCCAAATACGTTGGCCACCATGAGCTTCCCACAGATAAAACTTCCCGCAAGGCCGCTCAGTTTGAAGCGCGGCGTCATTTCGGTGCCGGCGGCCTATTATTTTTCCATCCCGGTGCTGCTGGTGATTACGGCCGTCATGCTCGTGGCCGAGGGCCCGGGCGTGTTGCGCGACTATCAGATCAGCCGCGACCCGCTGGAGATTGAAAGCGGCGATATCAACGGCAGCTGCAAGACCCGCAAGGCGATTTTTACGACCTGCGAGGCGGATCTTTCCTACGACCATGCCGGCGTGAGCTACAGGAAGGATGTCGAGGTCATGTTCGTCGATTTCCATTCCGGCGACTATGAAACCGGCCTCGTCATTTCCGCGAAGAACCCGGAATTTGCAACGATTTCGCTTGGCCTCGATATGCTCTGGAACCGGATCATAACCCTTGGCGTGTTCGTTGCCCTGCTCGGTTTCGGCAGTATCGCCATGCTGTTTACCCTTATCCGCAGTTTGCGGGCTGGGCTGCGGTTACGGCACCCTGCGCCATTGACCGTCATTCCCGTCGCGCTGACGGCGGTTGCCGAAAAACGCAGCCGTCTTTTCGTGACCTATGCTGATACGGTCAGGGAAGGGAAGACGAAGAGGCAGTCCTTTACGCATCTGGAGAGGGGACGAATTCCCGTCGTCGTCGGCCACACCGGAAAACACGATGTCGCGCTGGCGGTCTGGCACGGTGAAACCCCGCTGCCCGTTCTGCTTGACGATCAGCTGCAGCGGATTGAGCTTACGGAAAAGGAAAGAGCGGAAGCGCTTGCTTCTCTCGGCCCAGTGGTTGCGAGCCGTGAGCAGGAGGGCATATCCGACCCCGGTGCGGCGGTGACAAAAGCCCCGAGCCTTGTGCGAAGACTGGCAATGTTCCTTGCAATCGTCGCCTTTATCGTCGTTGCAACGTTCGGCTACTGGCTGTGGTACGTGACCAGCGCCCCCTCGCAATTCAACTCTCCGGGCATGGACCTCAACAACATGATGCCCGCAGCGCTCAACGACTGGGGCTGCGCGCGCCTGCAGGAGCGTTTTGCCGATGGCCCGGCACCTTTCGGTTGCGCCGGGGATGACTATCGAAGCTGGAAATAAAGGCGTTTTCTCTTGGCGTTCGTTGCGCCGATCGCAAAAGCCCGATGGGCTGACGCGTCGGCTCAACGCATTTCGGCTCGTTGTCGATGAGATCAATCAATTATCCAAAGTTGCATTAGAGATTTATAAATAAACCAACTCCATAGTGCGATCGTGGGCGGTTCTCAGAGGCTGGGAGAGTGCATCATGTTCACGGTTCTGGAATGCGTTGCCGTACAACACGATCGGGCGATCGTCCTTCTTGCGGCATCTATCTGCCTGCTCGGAATGCTTGCCTTTTTTCACCTTTTATTGCGCGCGGAAGAAAGTCCGGCTGGCCGCAAGCCCTATTGGGTGCTGGTTGCCGCCTTTGCTGCGGGGCTCAGCGTCTGGGCCACGCATTTCGTCGCCATGCTTGCCTATGAGGGGGCAGTCCCCATCGGTTTTGATTTTCAGTTCACGGCGCTCTCGGCGGTTCTGGCCGTCCTGGGGTTCTGGCTGGCGCTCAATGTCCGCACGCGGGCAAGCTATAGCCCTGTCGTCGTCGGAACGCTCGTAACCCTGTCGGTTGCCGTCATGCACTTCGTGGGCATGGCGGGAATGGATGTGGCCGCAACGATCAGTTACCGCTGGGGGCCGATCTTCGGCGGTTTTGCCGTTGCCTGGGTGTTCTTTCTTCTGGCCTTCTTCCTTTTCCGTCGTTCCGGTTCGTGGAAGCAGCGCATCATCGTTCCGGCGGCATCATCCATCCTGGCGATCTGCGCGCTGCATTTTACCGCCATGTCGGCCACTGTCCTGTCGCCTGATCCCTCCGTCTCCGGTCCCGATCCCGACAACCTCGCCAGACTGATCATGATTGGCGCCGTTTCCGGCGTGACCTTCCTCATCCTGTCGACAACAGCCACCGCCGCTCTGGTGGACCGCTATCTCGTTGACCTCAAAGGTCTTGTCGATGCGACGCTGGATGGCCTTGCCGTTGTGCGTGACGGTCGTATCGTCGAGCTGAACACCCGTTTTGCCGGACTTCTCGGCAGCGACGAGGCGTCCCTGATCGGCAAAAATCCCGATGACCTCTTCAGGGCCATCGATGGGCAGCCGACCTATCTGCCGCGCCACGCGCCGGTGGAGGCAATCCGCGAGCGTGGGGAGCGGGCGCAGGTATTTGAACTTGCCGTGCGCACGATCGAATATCGCGGCCATCCCTGCGAAGTTCTGGCCATTCGCGACCTGACGGAAAAGCGGGAAGCGCAGCGGGAAATCGAATATCTCGCGCGGCACGATGTACTGACAGGCCTTTCGAACCGGACCATGTTCCAGACGCGGCTTCGCCAGCAGATCGAACATTGCAGCGAAGAGGACGAGTTTGCCTTGCTGGCGCTCGATCTCGACCGGTTCAAGGCTGTCAACGACATATTCGGCCATGCCGAGGGTGACCGCGTGTTGAAAAGGGTCGCTTCCATTCTCGACGAATGCGCAAGGGCAGGCGATGTCGTCGCGCGTCTCGGCGGCGACGAATTCGTCATCCTGACTGCCCGGAACACCAAGTCGGAGGAGGCGCGTCTGCTCGCCGAAACGATCCTTGCCATGTTCGGGTTGAAAATGAATGCCGCCAACGACCCGACCGCCGTCGGCGTCAGCATCGGCATTGCCGTCTTCCCGCGGGACGGTGATAGCGACGAAAGCATCATGCACGCCGCCGATCTGGCGCTCTATCGTGCCAAGATGGGCGGGCGCGGAATATTGTCCTTCTACGATCCTCTGATGGATCAGGAGGCGCGCGAGCGCCGCCAGCTCGAGACGGATCTGCGGCTTGCCATCAACCGCAACGAGTTGCTCCTCAATTACCAGCCGGTCCTTTCCGTCGAATGCGGGCAGGTTGTAGGTTATGAGGCGCTGGTGCGCTGGCAGCACCCGACAAGGGGCGTGGTGCCGCCGGACGTCTTCATTCCGATTGCCGAGGAAAGCGGGATCATCATCTCGCTCGGCGAATGGGTGCTGCGCGAGGCCTGCCGTCAGGCGAGTACCTGGGCGCCGCATCTGAAGATCGCGGTCAATGTCTCGCCATTGCAGTTTTCGCTGGCAAATCTCGGCCATGTCGTCTGCACCGTGCTGATGCAGACCGGACTGTCTCCGAACCGGCTTGAACTGGAAATTACCGAAGCGGCACTGCTGAAAGACCGCAAGGCGACGCTGATCATTCTCAACCAGTTGAAGGCGCTGGGCGTTGCGATCGTCATGGATGATTTCGGCACCGGCTATTCCTCACTCAGCAATCTGCAGAGCTTCCCTTTCGACAAGATCAAGATCGACCGCAGCTTCATCGCCGCCATGAGCGAGGATGACAATGCCCGCGCCATCGTGCGTGCGGTGATCGGCCTTGGCCGCAGCCTCGATCTGCCGGTGACGGCGGAGGGTATCGAAACGGATGCGCAATATCGCATGGTTGTTGATGAGGGTTGCGCACAGGCGCAGGGTTATCTCTTCGGTAAACCCGATGTTGCGCCTTCCGGAGCGGCAAGCACCCCCAATAGAAAGAAATATTCCGTTTGAGGTAGGGCGAAGCGGCGGCTTGTGATGCCGCCGGCCCACCGTCCTGCCATGCCAGCCTGAGGTCGGGCCGTCACATGACTTGCCCATCCGCATGTCGGATGGAACGAGGGGCGATCCGAATCGTTAGAGTCGCATATGGCGTCTTCCGCCAGGCCGAGGCGGGGTCCAAGTGTCCTATCGTTTGAGGCGCCTCGGGGATTTGACATGAAACGGCAGGCAGAACGTTCAGACAGAGATGTAAAACCCTTCGATGTCCGCGACCGGCTGATACTGGCGCTTTATGCGCAGCTGAAGGCTGAACGGCAAACCCGCGAGGCCATGGAATGGGTCATCCGCAATGGCGGGCTGTCGCCGGAGGTGCTGGAGGCAATGGCATCCGATCCCGTGCCGGTGCTCGCGGAGGCGGACGTGCCGGCGATCGAGCGTATTCTGGCTGCGGATCGGGGCAGAGAGCGATCCTCCCACGATGATCACGGGCGGCGATCATGAACCGGAGAGCGAGCTGGAAGGGTCATTTGAAATTTGCCGATTTCAGTTGTGAAATCGGCCTTTATGCCGCGCTCACCTCATCGGACAAAATCTCCTTCAACATCGTCAACCGCAAGACCGGACATCGCGTCGAACGGCAATATGTCGACAGCGATACCGGCGATGCTGTCGAGCGTGAGGATCAGGTCAAGGGATATGAACTCGACAATGGCGATCACATCGTCATCGAGGGAGACGAGATTGCGAAGTTGATGCCGGAAAACGACAAGGTCATCCGCATCCGGCATTTCCTTGGGCGCAGCGAGATCGACAAGCTCTATTTCGACAAGTCCTATTATCTTGCACCGACGCAGGAGGATGGGGAGGACGCCCTGACGCTGCTGGCGAAGGCCATGGACGACGAGAATGTCGTGGCACTCGGCGAGGCGGTGCTTTTCCGCCGCAACCGCATTGTGCTGATCCGGCCGAGCGGCAAGGCGCTCGTCGCGACGACGCTGAATTTCAGCTACGAGGTGCGCTCGCAAACCACCGTCTTCAAGTCCATTCCGGACATACAGTTCGATGACGAGATGCTGGAGCTTGCGGGCCATATCATCAAGACGCGCGCAGGCACCTTCAATCCGGCCGACTATAGCGACCGCTACAATGACGCCTTGGCAGAACTGGTGAAAGCCAAGATCGAGGGCCGGGAAATCGCCAAACAGGCGCCGCGCAGGCAGGACAACATCATCGATCTCAAGGAAGCACTGCGCCGCAGCGCCGGGGCAGCCGGCGACAAGAAGGCTGCGGGCGCGGCACGCAAATCCCCCCGGAAAGCGAGCTGATCCATGGGGTTGCAGACCTACAATGCCAAACGCAGTTTCGACAAGACACCGGAGCCGAAAGGCGCGAAGGCCGAGGCTCAAGGATCGAGTTTCGTCATACAGAAGCATGATGCCCGCCGCCTGCATTACGATTTCCGGCTGGAGATGGACGGCGTCCTTAAAAGCTGGGCGGTAACGCGGGGGCCGAGCCTCGACCCGGAAGACAAGCGCCTTGCCGTGCATGTCGAGGACCATCCCTTAAGTTATGGCGATTTCGAGGGTGTCATCCCGAAAGGACAATATGGCGGCGGCACCGTCATTGTCTGGGATCGCGGGATTTGGCACCCGATCGGCGACGCGAAGAAGGGCTACCGCAAAGGCCACCTCGAATTCGAACTGGAAGGCGAAAAGCTCAAAGGCCGCTGGCACCTTGTGCGCATGCATGGAAAGCCCGGCGAAAGCCGCGAAAACTGGCTGCTGATCAAAGGCGACGACGAGGAGGCAAGGCATGATGCCGGTGTGGATATACTGGAGGAGCGGCCGGAATCGGTAAAGACCGGCCGCAGCGTCGAGGAAGTAGCTGCCAGACCGAAGGACACCTGGAATTCCAAACCCGTATCGAAAAAAGCCGCAAGCTATTCCTCGGGGCAAAAGCAGGCTCACGCCCTGCCCAAAGGCGCGCGCAAACAGGCGTTGCCATCCTTCGTGCCGCCGGCGCTGGCGACGCTGAAACCCCGGCCACCCGAAGGTTCGCGCTGGCTGCATGAGATCAAGTTCGATGGTTATCGCCTTCAGGCCCGTATCGACCACGGCAAACTGCAGCTTTTGACCCGCACCGGATTGGACTGGACCGAGAAGTTCGGTGACACCGTGGCAGGCGCGCTCAAGGCGCTGCCGGCGGAAACGCTGCTGATCGACGGCGAAATCGTGGTTGAGCGGGAGAGCGGCGCCTCGGATTTTTCCGCTTTGCAGCAGGATTTGAGCGAAGGGCGCAGCGACCGCTTCGTTTTTTATGCCTTCGACCTGATCTATCTGGACGGCACGGATCTGCGTGGCGCGGCGCTGATGGATCGCAAGGCGCTGCTCGAAAAGCTGCTGCCCGCCGGCAACCGTCATCTTCGCTACAGCGAACATTTCGAGGAAAACGGTGGGCTTGTGCTCGACCATGCCTGCCGCCTCAGCCTTGAGGGTGTCATCTCCAAGGTCAGGGACAGCAAATATGTCTCCGGCCGCAAGGGCAGCTGGGTGAAATCCAAATGCGCGATGCGGCAGGAATTCGTGATCGGCGGCTATACCCTGTCTTCCAGTTCGGACCATGCCATCGGCTCCCTGGCGCTCGGAGTCTATGAGGACGGCAGGCTGCGGCATGTCGGGCGCGTCGGCACCGGCTACACCGCTGAAGTGGCCGAAATGCTGCTTGGCCGCCTGACGCCACTGGACAGCAGGGAAAGCCCTTTTTCCGAAAGGCTGACGGCACTTGCCCGCCGCGACCTCCATTTCGTCCGGCCGGAACTGGTGGCCGAAGTGGAGTTTCGGGCATGGTCCGCGGATGGCAATCTGCGCCATGCATCTTTCCGGGGCCTGCGGGAGGATAAACCGGCGGGGGAAATCGAACGGGAGGAAAAAGCAGTGTCGGAACAAGGGACGCCGCAGTCAAAGATCAAATTCACGCATCCGGACCGGCTTTATTGGCCGGATGACGGCGTGACCAAGGAAGGGCTTGCTGACTATTACACGCAGGTCTGGCGCTATATGGCTCCCTTCGTCGTCAACCGCCCTCTGGCATTGCTGCGTTGTCCCGAAGGGATCGACGGGCAGCGTTTTTTCCAGAAACATGCCTGGCGCGGTGTCAACAAGGCGATCGAACAGATCAGGGATCCGAAGGACAAGGCTGGCGAACCGCTGATCCGGATTACCGATTTCGACGGCATGATGGCGCTGGTGCAATCCGCCGCGCTTGAAATTCACCCATGGGGGGCGACAACCGCGAACTGGGAAAAGCCCGACATGATCACCATGGATATCGATCCCGGCGAGGATGTGTCGTGGCAGGACGTGATCGATTCCGCACTGGAACTGAAGCGGCGTTTCGAAGATGCCGGCCTTGCCGCCTTCGTAAAAACCTCCGGCGGCAAGGGATTGCATGTCGTAGCGCCGTTGAAACCGGAAGCGGGATGGCCAGCCCTGAAGGCCTTTGCAAAGGCCATGGCGGATGACATGGCCATGGCAGAGCCGGAAAAATACCTCTCGGTGGCAACCAAGGCGAAACGCCAGGGCCGCATCTTCCTCGATTATCTGCGCAATGGCAGGGGCAATACGGCTGTCGCGCCCTATTCGACGCGTGCCCGGCCGGGGGCCGCCATTTCAGCGCCAATCGAATGGGCGGAACTCTCCGGCGAGATCGGTCCGGCTTACTTCACCGTCAAAAATATCGCGGCGAGACTCGCCGCGTTGAAGAAGGACCCATGGGACGGCTTTTTCGCCGCCGCCCGGCCGCTGCCGAAAAAGGCGCGCTGAAGGCTAGTTTCTTTTGTCTGCGGCGAGGCTTTTCTTCAACGCATCCATGATGTTGATGACATTGCCGCCTGCGCGCGCTTTCGCGCCGGTCTTCTTTTCCGGGGAGGGGGCAGCCTTGCTCTTGGTTTTCAGCAGGGCGCTGATCTTTTTCTGGATCGGGTCCTGCACCAGTGTCGGCTTCCACCCGGTCATCTGTTTGTCGATGCGTTTTTCCATCGCGTCCAGCAGCGGCTTTTCGATCTTCATCTTCGGGTCCAGCGCGTCGATGCTTTCGCGCACTTCCTCGCCATAATGCAGCGTCCAGAGGATGATGCCCTTGCCCGAGGGCTCCAGCAGCACCGCCCTTTCATGGCGATAGAGAACGAGCCGGGCGACGCCGACAACACCATTCGCCGACATGGCTTCCCGGATCACGCTGAAGGCTTCCGCGCCGATCTTGTCCTCCGGGCGCAGGAAGTGGGGACGGTCGTACCAGATCCAGTCGATGGAACCCGTGGGAACGAAGGTCTTGATGTCGATGGTGCGAGTGCTTTCGAGCGCAACCGCATCGATCTCGTCATCCTCCAGCAGCACATAGTCATCCTCGGCGCGGGGGAAACCCTTCACCTGGTTTTTTGCAGCCACCGGCTTGTGGGTGACGCTGTCGACATAGCGGCTTTCGACGCGATTGCCGGTCTTGCGATTGAGAATATGAAAGCGGTATTTGTTGCTGTCGGTGGTGGCGGGCGTCAGCGAAACGGAGGCCGTCACCAGCGACAGCTTCAGATAACCCTTCCAGAAAACCTGCCGTGCCATGATCCGCGATCCGCTTCGTCGCCCCCGTCTCCCGGATCAAACAGCCACAGGGTGGCTTTTGTTCCGGGAGCCTTGGCAAATCGCAAGCGGCTCAGGTGTCAGCCGAACAGCGATGTCAGCCCATAGACGGCTGCGGATATGAGGGCGGCGGCCGGCATGGTCACGACCCAGGCAATGACGATGTTGCCGGCAAGGCCCCAACGCACCGCCGAAACGCGGCGGGCGGCGCCGACGCCGATAATGGCGCCCGTGATCGTATGGGTGGTCGACACCGGAATGCCGAGCCACGTCGCGCCGAACAGCGTCAGCGCACCACCGGTTTCGGCGCAGAATCCCTGCATCGGGTTCAGCCGGGTGATTTTCGAGCCCATGGTGTGCACGATGCGCCAGCCGCCGAACAGCGTGCCGAGCGCCATGGCCGACTGGCAAGAGATGACTACCCAGAACGGCACATAGAAGCTGTCTCCCAGGTGCCCCTGGCTGAACAGCAGCACGGCTATGATGCCCATGGTCTTCTGCGCATCGTTGCCGCCATGGCCGAGAGAGTAGAGCGAGGCGGAGATGAACTGCATGACGCGGAACGTGCGATCCACCGCAAAGGGCGTCTGGCGTACGAACAGCCAGGACACGGCGAGAACCAGCAGCAGGGCCAGGAAGAAGCCGATGGCGGGCGACATGAAGATCGCACCCACGGTTTTCAGCAGGCCCGACCAGACGATGGAATTGAAACCGACCTTGGCAAATCCCGCGCCGACGAGACCGCCGATCAGCGCATGCGACGAGCTGGAGGGGATTCCGAAAATCCAGGTGACGATGTTCCAGACGATGGCGCCCATCAGCGCCGCGAAGATGACCTGCGGCGAAACGATGCCGGGATCGATGATGCCGGTGCCGAGCGTTTCGGCCACATGCAGGCCGAAGAACAGGAAGGCGATGAAATTGAAGAAGGCCGCCCATGCCACCGCATATTGCGGGCGCAGCACGCGGGTGGAAACAATGGTGGCGATTGAATTTGCGGCGTCGTGGAGACCGTTCAGAAAATCGAAGAACAGCGCGATGGCGATGAGGCCGACAAGCAGCGGCAGTGCAAGCGCGACTTCCATCAGACGTTCTCGATAACGATGCCGCTGATCTCGTTGGCCACATCCTCGAAGCGGTCAACGACCTTTTCGAGTTCGCCGTAGATCTCGCTGCCGATCATATAGGCCATGGCATCGCCGGCCGCGCCATGGCGCCGGAAGAGGTCTTTGAGACCCTGATCGTGAAGTTCGTCGGAGCGGCCTTCGACACGGGTCACCTCTTCGGCAATCGCCGACAGGCGCTGGGCATTGGTGCCGACCTTTTCCAGAAGCGGAAGGGCTTCGGCAATCAGGTTTGCCGCACGCACGATTTCATGGCCCATCTCGCGCATCAGCGGGTCGAACTGCGTTTGTTCGAAAAGGCGGATGGTCTTGACGGTCTTGTGCATCATGTCGATGGCGTCATCCATCGACTGGATCAGGTCCTTGATATCGCCACGATCAAAGGGCGTTATGAAGCTGCGGCGCACCGCAAGCAGCACATCGCGGGTAATATCATCCGCCTGGTCTTCGAGAGCGACAATAAGGTCGCAGTTTTTCTCGACGTCGACGCCGCTCAAAAGGTGGTCCAGAGCTGCTGCCGCTTTGACGACGGTTTCCGAATGTTTACTAAACAGGTCGAAGAAACGGTCCTCGCGCGGCATCAGCTTGCGAAAAATGCTCATCATGCGAATTGGCCCTCAATGGCGCTTTATTAGTTGTGGGGGGTGATTGTCATAAAACTGTCATAAATGCACGCAGGGCATTGATGCAACCCGGAAAATCAGCACTATCAACGGATATGAAATCCACGAAGAAAAGCCGGAAAGCCCGTCCGGCGCGTCCCCTGACATTGCTCCAGCAGCTCGCTGCGGTTCCCGAAAAGCTCTTCACCGGCGCTTTCCGGCAGCAATATGCCGCCCTGTGCTTCCGTTATGCCGGCAGCGGCGAAGAGATCGAAATCCTCGTTGTCACTTCACGCGTCACCGCACGCTGGATCATTCCGCGCGGCTGGCCGATGAAACGCAAGAAGCCGCACCAGGCCGCCGCAATCGAGGCATGGGAGGAGGCGGGCGTGCGCGGCCGGGTCAAAAAAGAGGCGGTCGGCCGCTACACCTATCTCAAGATGCTCGACAATGGTGATGTCGTTCCCTGCGTCGTCGATGTCTTCCAGATCGAGGTGACCGGGGAGGAAGCGAGTTTCAAGGAGCGCGGCGAACGCCTCGTCGAATGGGTTCGCCCGGACGAGGCGGCAAGACGCGTCCGGGAAATCGAGCTGAAGTCGCTCCTGGTCGATTTTCGCCCGAAGGGCAAAAAGAAGCGCCAGGCGGAAGACAGGCCCTGACCGCGAATCCTTTGGTCAAGTCTGCGACGGTGATGCCGGATGGTCTGCCAATCCGGTTTCGCCCGTCTCATCCGGCGCTTTCGGCAGCAGGCGGGCGAAACGCCGGGTGATACTGTCAATATAGGACAGGATCACCGGCACGACGATCAGGGTGAGCAGGGTGGAGCTGATGAGGCCGCCGACCACCGCATGCGCCATCGGCGCGCGTTGTGCGCCGCCACCGCCAATGGCGAGACCAAGCGGGATCATGCCGGCGATCATTGCAAGCGTCGTCATGACGATCGGACGGAAGCGGATGACGCCGGCGCTTGCGAGCGCCTCGTTCAGCGACAGTCCCCGTTTTCTTTCGCGATTGGCAAAATCGACCAGCAATATGCCGTTCTTGGTAACGAGGCCCATCAGCATGATGAAACCGATCAGCGAGAACATGTTGATCGTGCTGCCAGCCACCATCAATCCGAGGATGACGCCGATGAGCGACAGCGGTAGCGACGCCATGATGGCGAGGGGTTGCAGGAAACTGCCAAATTGCGAGGCGAGCACGATGTAGATGAAGATGACCGCCATAACGAGCGCCTTGACCATGTGGCCGACCGTTTCCTGCATGGTTTCGGCTTCGCCGCCGAAGCGGATGCGGTAACCGTCAGGCAGATCGCGGGAGGCGGTCAGGCTCTGCAACGCATTTGTCACGTCCCCAAGCGTGCGGCCGGTGACATTGGCCGAAACAAGCACTTCGCGTCGGTTCTCGATGCGGCGGATTTCGGCGGGCGCCGGCACGGTGGCGATATCGGCGACCTGATCGAGACGCACCATCTGCGGTGCGCCGTTCGATGCGATGCGGCTGGTCGCAATCATCAATTCACCGAGTGCCGTCATATCGGAACGCCGCTCACCGGGCAGGCGCACGACGATGTCGTAGCTGTTGCCGCCCGCATCCGTCCATTTCGAGACGTCCTCGCCAGCGACGAGCGGAGAGAGCGCGGCGGCCAGATCGGATCTGGAAATGCCAAGATCGCTTGCCGCATCGCGTTTGAGACGCACGGAAAGGATCGAGGTCACGTCCCTGGCGCTGGAGGTCACATCAACGAGGCCGGGGACTTTTTTCATGTCTTCCATGAGACCGGTGGCGATTTTTTCAAGCATGGCCCGGTCGTCGCCGAGGATGCTGAGCTGCACCGGACTTTCGCCGCCGCCCAGGCCGTTCTGCAGGATCGTGACTTCAATGCCCGGTATGGCCGACAGGCGGTTGCGGATCGGCTCGGCCAGCGAGACCGGGGTTCGCGTGCGCGCCGAAAGCGGCACCAGCCCGACCTGGATGGCGGCACGATGTTTGCCGGCGGCACCGCCGGTATTGACGGTGGAATAAAGCATTTCGACCTCCGGGAATTCCCTGAGCGCCTTCTCAACCTGCCGCACTTTCGCCGTCGTGTAATCCAGCGAGGAGCCCACAGGTGCTGTAATGCTGATCTGGAAGCGGCCCTCATCCGTATCCGGCACAAATTCCGTGCCGACCAGCGGCACCATGAACAGGCTGCCGACAAAGATGCCGACCGTCGAAAGCAGGGTGATAAGACGGTGGCGCAATGTCCAGCCGATCGCAAGCCGGTAGCGCTCGGCCAGCCACTCGAAGCCGCGGTCGAAGCGGGCGATCAGCCGGCCGATTGGGCCGCGCCGGGCGTCGGGTTGCGAATCCGGATCGTACCAGAGGCTGGACAGCATCGGATCAAGCGTGAAGGCGACGAAGAGCGAGATCAACACGGCGGCCGACACGGTGACGCCGAACTCGTAGAAAAACCGGCCGATAATGCCATCCATGAAGGCGACCGGCAAAAAGACCGCCACGATGGTTGCCGTTGTCGCGATCACCGCAAGCCCGATTTCATTCGTGCCGTCGAGTGCCGCGCGGATATGGGATTTCCCCATATGCAGGTGGCGGGTGATATTTTCGCGCACGACAATGGCGTCATCCACCAGAATGCCGATGGAAAGCGTCAATGCCAGGAGGCTTAGCGTATTGAGCGTGAAGCCGAGCAGATCGATGACCGCGAGCGTGCCGATGATGGCGATCGGCAATGTCAGTCCGGTGATGACCGTGCTGCGCCAGGAATTGAGAAACAGGAAGACGATGGCGACGGCGAGCGCGGCTCCTTCGATCAGGGTCATCTGCACCTGGGTGACCGATTCCCTGATGGGAACGGAAGAGTCGGTAACGACGCGCAATTGCACATTTTGCGGGGCAAGCTCGACATTGAGTGCCTCGAGGCGCTTCTTCACATCCGTCACGACCTGAACCGTATTGGCGTCCTGAACCTTGACGATGTCGATCGCCAGCGCCGTCTGGCCATTATAGAGGGCGCGGTTTTGCGGATCGGCGGCACCTTTGGAAATCGAGGCGACATCGCGAAGATAAATGGCTGTGCCGCCACGCCTTGCGATCACCATGTCCAGCAGCGCCTGCGGCTCGTCGATGCGGCCCTGCACCTGAATGGTGCGTTCGGAAACGGTATCGATGACGCTTCCGGCCGGGCTGTTGCTGTTGCCGGTGCGCAGCGCGCTTACCACGTCATTGATGCCCACCTTGAGCGCGCGCATGCGCGTGTCGTCGATCGTGACATCGATCTGCCGCTTGCGGGCGCCGACCAGCGTTGCCTGCCCGACGCCGGGAACGGTCGTCAGTTGCCGTAATACCTTCTGGTCGGCAAGGGTGCTGAGCGCAGGTACATCAAGCGATGTCGAACTGATCGCCAAAGACAGGATCGGCTCGGCGGCGGGATCGAACCGCGAGATGACCGGCTTTTTGGCGTCTTCGGGGAAATTCGCCTCGATGGCGGCAATCTTGTCGCGCACGTCCTGCGCGGCCGCGGCGCTTTTAACCTCCAGCTTGAATTTCGCGACGACGACGGAGCGGCCTTCGTAAGAGGTGGAGTTGATCTCGTCGAGGCCGCCTATGGCATTCAGCGCATCCTCGACCGGTCGCGTCACTTCCGTCTCCACCGTCTCCGGTGTGGCACCGGGATAGGCGGTGACCACCACCACGACCGGAACGTCGACATTGGGATATTGATCGAGCCCCAGCCGTTGCAGCGAAAAGGTGCCGATGACCAGAAGCGCCACCATCATCATGGTTGCGAAAACGGGATGGGCGACGGATATGCGGGTCAAGAACATGTCAGCCTGCCTTCTCGACGGTGACGGCCATATCGGGCTGCAATTCGGGAAGCGGCGCTGTCAGGATGGTTTCACCATCGGTAAGCCCCGCGCCGATCTCGATCAGGCTGCCGCCGTTCCAGCGCGGTCCCACCGCCACCGTCTGGCGACGAAGATGGCCGTTGAGGACCTTGAGCACATGATAGCCGGTCTCATCCTTGCGCAACGCGATTGCGGGGACGACGAGGGCATCGTTTTTTTCGCGCACGAGGATCGATCCGCTTGCGAACATGCCGCCCCATAATTGTCCGTCGCGATTGGCAAGCCGCAGATAGACGGCGACGAAGCGCGTACCATCCTCGGCAACCGGGCTGATACGCTCGACGATGCTTTTGACGGTCTGGCCACCGAGCCCGTCAATCTCCAGCTCCGCCGTCTGGCCAAGGGCGACGCGCGGAATATCCCGTGTGGTGACGAGGACCTTCGCCTCCAGCGCGCTGGTATCGACCAGCGTGAGCAGTTCGCCATCACTTCCAACGCGAGACCCCGGCTCGGCCAGCCGGCGGGTGACTGTGCCATCGAAAGGTGCGCGGATTTCGGCGTTGCGCAGGGCGAGGCGGGCGATATCCACCTGCGCCGAAAGGCTCTGGACCCTTGCCGTCTTGACCACGACATCGCTTTTCGCCTTGTCGAGCTGCTCTGCCGACGCGATGTTTTTCGAGGCGAGCTGTTCGGTTCGGGCGAGCGCCTGCATCGCCAGCGTCAGCTCGGCCTCGGCCGCATCCCGATCGCTTTGGCGCAAGAGCAGCGTCGATTGCAGTTCGTCAGTTTCGAAACGCACGAGCACGTCGCCCGCATGCACCGCCTGTCCTTCCCGGACGTTCACCTCTAGAATTTTTCCGGGCTCGCGGGCGCGCATCACCACACGGTTGACCGGCTGAAGCTCGCCGCTGATGCTGAGCCGCTCCACCATTGCGCGGGTGCCGATCTTGGCTATTTCCGCTGCCGTCAGTTCGAACGGGATACCGGCCGGGCTCATCGAGGCGGCTGCGACGATACCCTTGACGCGCTCATTCGCATCGACGCTGCCGCGCGCCGGATCGAGAGCGGTGACAACGAGAGCGCAGCCTGCAAGCGCTATCCCCGCCTTGATCGTTCTCTTCATCCACATATCGTAATCCTCAAGGCAAAACACATCCTGCGACCGCCTGTCTGGCGGTCATGTCGCCTGTCTCTCAGGCTGATGGATAACGAATAGCCCCCCACAATTGCAGCAGCATTACCCCGTCGCGCGGTCTCTGCCGCAATACTGCCGCAACCTTTCTGGCAGACAAGGGATGGCGAAGGGACGGTGATGCATGAGACTTCTGCTAATCGAAGACGAACAGGAAATGGCGGATGCGCTGACGGCAACGCTCGGCAGGCAGGGCATTGTCATTGATCATACGATGTGGCTTGGCGACGCGATGGAGCTGACGCGCCAGCATGTCTATGACGCCATCCTGCTCGACCGTCGTCTGCCTGACGGCGAGGGGCTCACCTTCATCCCGCAGCTGCGCCGTGCCGGCATCGATACGCCGATCATCCTGTTGACGGCGATGAACGAACCGGAAGAGCGGATTGCCGGACTGGACGGCGGCGCCGATGACTATCTGGGCAAGCCGTTTCTCATCGGTGAGCTTCTGGCGCGGGTACGTGCGGTCCTGAGAAGGCCGGCAAGTGTGGCCCCAACGCAGGTCGCGGCCGGCCGGATCGTGATCGATCCGCTTCACCTCAGCGTCACGATCAATTCGATGCCGTTTGACCTGCCAAGGCGCGAGCTCATGATACTGGTCGCGCTGGCGAAACGAAAAGGCAAATCCGTGCTGCGTTCGACGCTGGAGGCCGCGGTCTACAATTACGAGGAGGAAATCCAGTCCAATGCGCTCGACGCGCATATATCGCGGCTGCGAAAACGTCTGCTCGACGCCTCGGCCGGGGTGAGCGTGCACAATATTCGCGGCATCGGTTATCTGCTGAAGGAAGAGGCATGAAAGCGCAGGGCAAGTCCAATCCGTCATTGTGGTGGCAATTGAGCTGGCAGCTCAGCATTGTCGTAGCCGCCATGATCGCCGTGGTCATCATCGGTCTTTGCATTTACGGTGTGACGGTCGTCTCACCCGGCATAGGGCTCTTGGACAACCTGTCGGCAACGCTTGACGAGTCGCTTTCACTCGATCCGCAGAAGGGGCTCATCATTACCGAGGGGCCGGCGCTGCGCGCCTTGCAGGCGGAAAATCTAAAGCTCTGGTTCGTGGCCTCCACGCTTGACGGACGGGCGGCGACCTATGGCAACGTGCCGGCGGTCTATGCCGAACTGTCGCGCTACGTTCATATGATGACAGACGCCGATATTCGCGGCGGTACCGGCATTTCCGAGGTTGCTCTGGCGGAAACCATCGACACCGCGTTGGGACCCATCAGAGTGATGTTCGGTGGAAGCTCTCATGTAAGAGCGTCGTTTCTGACACTTCTTGTAGGGACTGCGCCGATTTACATTCCGCTGCTGGCGGTCATCCTGCCTGCGGTTTTCTTCTCCGTGCCGCGCATCGTGCGCCGGGCGCTCGCCGGCCTCAGTTCCGTCGTCAAAAAAGCGCCGGAGATCGACCCGCGGCAGCCGGGTTCGAAACTTCCCGTCGAGGACGTGCCGCGGGAAGTCGTGCCATTGATCCTTTCCTTCAACAGTATCCTCGAGCGGCTTGAAGAGCAGTTCCGGGCGCGACAGCGTTTCCTCATCGACGCCGCGCATGAGCTCAGAACGCCGATTGCCATCATGCAGACCCGCATAGAGGGTCTGCCGGGGCCGGAGCAGCAACGCCTGATGGAGGATGTCGCCCGGCTTGGCGAAACCGCCGAACAGCTTCTGGCCTTCGAGCGCAACGATCAGGTGAACGACCGGCGCGAGACGGTGGACCTGGTCGAGATCGCCCGCACCGTGGTTGCGGATCTTGCGCCGCTCGCGATTTCGGCGGGTTACGATATCTCCTTCGAAACACAGGTCTCGCATCATGAGATGCAGGGCAACCCCTTCGCGCTGCCGCGCGCCATCAGCAACATCGTGCGCAACGCCATCGATCACGGTGGAAACAGGGGGATGATCCACGTGGCGGTTCTCGCAAGCGGCGAGATTGCCATTTCCGACGAGGGGCAGGGAATAGCCGAAGACCAGCAGGAGCGGATATTCGAGCCATTCTATCGCGTTACGCCGCGCAGCACGGGAGCGGGGCTCGGTCTCAGCCTCGTCAAGCAGATCATCGCGAACCACAACGGTCAGATCGTTCTGGAAAGCACGGCTTTCGGAAGCACCTTCCGGCTCCGTTTCTGACCGCAATTTTGCGCACCGGTTTTCGCGGGGCGCACATGTAATGCTGCCGCAATTTTAGCTGTCGTAGGGTGTGGGCACAGGGGCAATCATGCCAAGCGGAGTAATGCAGTGAGCCACCAGCGGAATCTCTTCCCCCGGCCTTCAGGCGACAAGACGGCGCGCAGCCGCAATATCGCTTTTGCCACCTTGCCATTCGCCATCATCATGTCCGGTTGCACATCCGTGCCGCTCAAGGAAGGGGGGACACTCACCTCCTACGCGCAGCTCAGCCCGGCCAAGGGCAAGTTCACCAAGTCACGGATATTCGTGGATGCCAAGGGGCTGGCGACCGTCAAAACGGTCGCCATCGTGCCGACCACCTTTTCCTTCGCCGCCGCCGCGCGCGTGACATCGGAAAAGGACCGGACGCTTGTTTCAAATGCGCTGGATCGCGCCGTCTGCGTGGCTTTGAGCGATAAATACCGGATCGCCGCCCTTGGTCAGCCGGCGGATATGACGGTGCGAACCGTCATTACCGATCTGGTGCCGACCGACAAGACCATGGCCGGCGTATCGACAGCCGTTTCGCTTGGCAGCAACCTCGTGCTGCCGGTTGGCGTGCCGCGCCTGCCCGTCGGTCTCGGCGGCCTCGCCGTCGAAGCGGAGGCGGTGGACAATGCCGGCGTTCAGCGTGCGGCGGCCGTCTGGTCGAAGGGTGCAAACTCCTTCACCGACAGCGCCCGCGTTTCGCAAATCGGTGATGCCTATGGGCTTGCGGCCGATTTTGCCAACCACTTCGCGCGCATTCTGGTTACCGGCAAAGAATCCGAGGGCCTGGACATGTCACTCCCGTCCGGCCACCGCATCAAATCGGCGCTGGGCGGAAAGCCCAAATATGCCGAATGCGATGCTTACGGCCGCTCGCGCGGTTTGCAGGGTATGGTGGCCGACCAGTTCGGTGCGCCGCCCGAATGGACCGAAAAAGACGCAAAGCCGCGACCTCAATAGGACGACCGGTCTCTGCCGGGCTGGAACTCGCGCCATAAATCGGTGTCGTGCGACCACGCTCGGCGGAGTCATGATCCAAATTCTCATGAAACTTATATAAATTACTAATATAATTCGGAATTATTAAATGCAGTATATAGATATTTCCGCCTTGGAGGCGGAGAAATCCATTTCCGGATCAGAATTGATTTCCCTCGCTTCAGAGACGGCATCCGTCGATTGCCCGGAGCCGCACCGGTTTTCAATGGGATGGAGTATCGCCACATTCATCCTGCGCGCCCATTGGAAACGAGGCCTGCTTTTCTGGATGCGTTTTGCTGCGCATCCCTTCACGACCTTTCGATGGTGGCGGTATCTCGAGCGGTTTTCAGTCGAGCGAAACCTGCCTTTACCGCATGACGCGCTTCTTCAAAAACCCCTGTCGAAATTCCTCATGGGCAGAATCTCCTACCGAAAGCGACTTGATTTCCTGATGGATAATTTCGTGCTCGCCAGCAAGTGTTTCGCAGCGGATACCATGGCCTCGCTTTGGGCTGGGAAGACGATGGAGATTGGCACCGTAAGCGGTCGTGGCGACGTGTATCGCTGCACTCTGGCCCTGGCGGATCTCTGCGGCGGCCGGCACGAGGGCGCTTTCGCGGTGAGACTGATCCGCGCGCGCGACGACACCATCCTCTGGACGGTCAAGTTCATTTTCGCAGCACAGCGCCAGGGGGAAGACTGGACGGTTGTGGTCGGGGGGATGCAGGGACCGCGCGCCGCAAAACATGAGATGGTGGCTGTCACCCGCGACCTGTCGGGCCTTCGCCCGAAGGAGGCGGTGCTGATGGTCCTGCAAGGGTTTCTGCCGGGGAATGCAGGCGCGTATTTTGCAATCGACCACGCCAGACATCCGATCACGCGCCGTCGCGCGAAGCGGCAAAAAATGTTGCTGGCGGATATCGACGCCTTCTGGCGGGAACGCTGCGCCGAACCGGATGACATTTTCGGTTTCAAGGTGCCTGTCTCCGCGCTTGGCGGTGCGGACAAGCGCAGCCACATGAAGCTCGCATTCTTCAGCCTCGCTGAGAGATTTTGCGAGAGCAGGTCGAGCGACACTCTAGGTTTCGGGCGCGTCTGAGAGGCCCAGTTTCTGCAGGCCGCATTCCCGGACGATTTCGGCGATGTGGGTAAACTGCGCCGAAAGCGGATTGCTCTTGCGCCACACCATGCCGATGGTTCGCGAGGGCCGCGGTTCCGCCAGCCGGAACACCGAAACGGTGGATTGCCGGGTTTCCATATCGACCGCCATCTGCGGGATGAGCGTGACGCCGATGCCGGCGCCGACCATCTGCACCAGCGTCGAAAGGGAGCTGCCCTCCATCAGCACCCGCGGCGGCGCATTGGTGGTGCTGCAGAAGGAAAGCGCCTGATTGCGGAAACAATGGCCTTCCTCCAGTAGCAGCAGGCGCATTTCGCCAAGTTTGTCGGCGCTGGGCACCGGCATGCCCGCATCTTCCATCGGCCGCACGAGAATGAATTCCTCTGAAAACAGCGGGACCTCTTCCAGCGACGGTTCGGACACCGGAAGGGCGACGATTGCCATATCCAGCCGGGCTTCCAGAAGGTCCTCGATGAGTTTCTGCGTCACCGCCTCACGCGGGCGCGCCTCCAGTCCGGGATAATGCCGGGTGAGTGTCTTGATGACCTGTGGTAAAAGATAGGGTGCTACGGTTGGAATGACGCCGATGCGCAGGCGGCCGCTGAGAGGACCATGCCGCGCCCGCGCCAGATCCTGCAACTCATCCACCGAGCGCAGGATTGAACGGGTGCGCTCGGCAAATTCCTCGCCAAGAGCGGTGAGCCTGATCTGTCGGCTGCCGCGTTCGACGAGCGGCGCGCCGATCAATTCCTCAAGTTCCCGGATCTGCAGCGAAAGGGCTGGCTGGGAAATGGCGCAGGCTTCCGCCGCCCGTCCGAAATGGCCGATCTTGGCCAGCGCATCGAAGTAGCGGAGATGTTTCATAGAAAGGGCAATCATAAGTTCAGCATATCGCAGCCTTTAGAATATACAATTGGAAATTATGGAACCCGGCTGTTAGTCATCTTCATGACAGAAACAGGATGTAGCGATGAAGGATCGCCAAACCCGCTATACGGTGTTCATCAGATGGCCTGCTGCGGGTTCTGGCGCCAACATGCTGCACATGTCGCAATGATTATTTTGTTTAATTGCTAAACCCATCGGAGGGCGAAATGGACGCAACTTCAAAACCGGCTGGCAAGTGTCCCGTCATGCATGGAGGCAACACGGCCTCCGGTAAATCGGTGACCGAATGGTGGCCGAATGCGCTGAACCTCGACATCCTGCATCAGCACGACACCAAGACCAATCCGCTCGGCACCTCCTTCAACTACCGTGAAGCGCTGAAGACGCTCGACGTCGAGGCCCTGAAGGCCGATCTGCGCGCCCTGATGACCGACAGCCAGGAATGGTGGCCGGCCGACTGGGGCAGCTATGTGGGCATGATGGCCCGCGTTACCTGGCATGCGGCCGGCTCCTACCGCGTAACGGACGGTCGTGGCGGCGCCAACACCGGCAACCAGCGCTTTGCGCCGTTGAATTCCTGGCCTGACAATGTCAATACCGACAAGGGCCGCCGCCTGCTGTGGCCGATCAAGAAGAAATACGGCAACAAGATTTCCTGGGCTGACCTCATCGCGCTGGCCGGAACGATCGCTTACGATGTTGCCGGTCTCAAGACCTTTGGTTTCGCTTTCGGTCGCGAGGATATCTGGGCACCGGAAAAGGACACCTATTGGGGTGACGAAAAGGAATGGCTGGCGCCGAGCGACGGCCGTTACGGCGACGTGACCAAGCCCGCGACGCTGGAAAACCCGCTTGCCGCCGTGCAGATGGGCCTCATCTACGTCAACCCGGAAGGCGTCAACGGCAAGTCCGATCCGCTGGCGACGGCGGCGCAGATGCGCGAGACCTTTGCCCGCATGGGCATGGATGACGAGGAAACCGTGGCTCTCACCGCCGGTGGCCACACCATCGGCAAATCCCACGGCAATGGCAGCGCCGCCAATCTCAGCCCCGATCCGGAAGCTGCAGGCCCGGAATATCAGGGTCTTGGCTGGATCAACACCCAGGGCCGCGGTATTGGCCGCGACACGGTCGTGTCGGGTATCGAAGGCGCGTGGACGAGCGAACCGACCAAGTGGGACAACGGCTTCTTCGACATGCTCTTCAAGCATGAGTGGACATTGACGCACAGCCCCGCCGGTGCATCGCAATGGGCGCCGATCACGATCGCCGAAGAGGACAAGCCGGTTGACGTCGAGGATTCCTCGATCCGCACCATACCGATGATGACCGATGCCGACATGGCCCTGAAGGTCGATCCGATCTACCGCGAGATTTCGCTGAAGTTCAAGGACGATCAGGACCATTTCTCCGACGTCTTCGCCCGCGCCTGGTTCAAGCTGACCCACCGCGACATGGGTCCGAAGGCCCGTTACATCGGTCCCGACGTTCCGACTGAGGACCTGATCTGGCAGGATCCCATTCCGGCGGGTTCCACGAGCTACGATGTTGCCGCGGTAAAGGCGAAGATCGCTGCTTCCGGTCTGCCTGTTGCCGATCTGGTTTCGACCGCATGGGATAGCGCCCGCACCTTCCGTGGTTCGGACAATCGCGGCGGCGCCAATGGTGCCCGTATCCGCCTCGCACCGCAGAAGGACTGGGAAGGCAACGAGCCGGCCCGTCTTTCCCACGTGCTCTCGGTTCTGGAACCGATTGCCCGTGAAACCGGCGCGAGCATTGCGGATGTGATTGTTCTCGCCGGCAATTACGGTGTGGAACAGGCGGCGAAAGCTGCCGGCTTCGACATCGCCGTGCCTTTCGCACCCGGCCGTGGCGATGCCTCCGCCGAGCAGACCGACGCGGACAGCTTTGCACCGCTCGAGCCGCTGGCGGATGGTTTCCGCAACTGGGTAAAGAAGGACTATGTCGTCAGCCCTGAAGAACTGCTTCTGGACCGCGCACAGCTTCTAGGCCTCACCGCGCCGGAACTGACGGTTCTCATCGGCGGCCTGCGCGTCATCGGCGCCAATTACGGCGGCGCGGCCCATGGTGTGTTCACGCAGACCCCCGGTTCGCTCACCACCGACTTCTTCGCAACGCTGACGGATATGGCCTATTCCTGGGTTCCGACCGGCGGCAATCTCTACGAGATCCGCGATCGCAAGTCCGGAGCAACGCGCTATACGGCGACGCGCGTAGACCTCGTGATCGGCTCCAACTCGATCCTGCGTGCCTATGCGGAAGTTTACGCGCAGGACGACAACAAGGAAAAGTTCGTTCGCGATTTCATCGCCGCCTGGACGAAGGTGATGAACGCTGACCGTTTCGACCTTCTCTGATCGGAAGTGAAACGAACCCGATAAAAAGCACCTTCCTGAGCAATCAGGGAGGTGCAAGTAGATAGATTGTTGCCCGAACTCGACGTCATCCTCGGGCTTGACCAGAGGATCCATCCCCGTCAAATCGCTTGAGACATTTGTGGACCCCCGGAACAAACCCGAGGATGACGGAGGAGAAGGATTCAGAAGTTTTTGGCTTGAATGTAAAGCCGCGCAACCTCACCAACTTATCTACGGTCCGAGGACTTTATCGGTTTGTCCGGGGATGATTTTTCGGCTTTCCCCGACGGCGCTTTGCCGCCCTTTTCATTTTCATGGGCATCCGGCCCCGCGACGATGACGCCGCGGCCCTGTTCTTCGCGCTTCTTGTCGGCGAAATCGCCCGGTTCCTTTTTGTCGTTCATTGTCATCTCCTTCGTGATTTCATTCATCTGGAGATCAACGGATGGCCGGTGCGGAGGTTCCAGGGCTTACTTTGTTGCGGGATCGCATGGCAACATGACAATGCTTGCATTCCAACCATGGAACAGAACTCACGGCCATGCCGCATAGGACGGCGGCGGTATGGTCTGCATGCGCATCCCCATTCGCCGGAAACGTCCGGGTGAGGTGCCCTCGTTGCGGGTGAAGAAGCGGTTGAAATATCCCGGGTCCTGAAATCCCAATCGAAACGCGATTTCAGCAACTTGCAGTGAAGAGTTAAGAAGAAGGTCGCGGGCTTCGGAAAGCAGTTCGCGGTGAATATAGGCCTGTGGTGAAAGCCCTGTCGCCTTGCGCACCGCAAATCCGAGGCGTTCACGGTTGACGCCGAGTTGCCCCGCATAGTCTTCCACGCCCCATTGATCGCGCTTGTGCTGGCTGACCAGCAACACAAACCGCTCGGTAAGGCTGCCCGCCGTGGAAGCCGCACCTGCAACGTCGGCCATGGCGTGCTGGCAGATGCGGATAAGGGTGACGGATAACAGGCTGGCGATGATCGTATCCGAGCCGGTTGTCGACCGGAAATTTTCATCCGCGATGGTGTCGAGATAACCCGCCAGTTCCTTCCGATCCTTTTCCGTCAGCGTTTGTGTCAGGACGCGCTGCAATGTGCTGCGCACCGTCATGGCGCTCGTTCCGGTCGGCATGGCGTGCGCAAGGCCGATTTCGGTCGTTTTCAGCAGCGATCCGCGACTGCCGGCATTGAGCCTCAGGCGGCCGACTGGACCGGCGGAGGGCAACCAGGCAAGCCCCGGTGCGGTAATGACAAGTGTCCTTTCTCCCTGAACGATCTCCGCTTCCCCGGCAGAGAGGAGGACAAGATGGGCTCCGCCGCGTTCCAGTTTGAACTCAGACACGCGTAGCGACGAGGTGAGCATGCGCGCCGTCGTCTCAATCCTGTTTGCAGCTATCTGGCTGTGAAGCGGCATTCATCCTCCAAAAGTACAATAATGCACTACACTAGTGCATTTTATATGCGCCTGTCGTTGCTAAACTTTCATCAGCGCAGGGAAAGCCTTGAGGAGAACGGCCACCCCACTAACGCGCCTTGGGAGGAAAATCATGAATAGTCTGAAGCGCAGAACGCTGTTCTGCCTGCTCTCCGGTGCTGCCCTGTCGGCAGTGTCGCTCGGCCATGTCCATGCACAGGACCGTACATCGGTGAAGATCGGTTACGCCGTTTCCAAAAGCGGCGCCAATGCCACGGGCGCGGGCATCACCACCATTCCGAACTACAAATTATGGGTGAAGGAAGTCAACGATGCCGGCGGCCTCACCTTGCCGGACGGAAAGCGCCTGCCGGTGGAAGTGGTCGAATATGACGACCGCTCGTCTGCCGAAGACGCGGTACGGTTCACCGAGCGTCTGGCAAGCCAGGACAAGGTCGATTTCATCCTGCCGCCCTGGGGCACGGGGTTCAACCTCGCCGTCGCGCCACTTTACGACCGTTTCGGGTATCCGCAGCTGGCCGTGACCGGCGTGACAGACAAGGCGCCCGATTTTGCGGCGCGCTGGAAAAAGAGCTTCTGGATGCTGGGCGGCGGCCATGACTATGCCAATGCGCTTGCCGACGTTCTGAAAGCCGCGCGCGCTGCCGGCCAGATCAATGACAAGGTCGCGGTGATTTCCGTGGCCGACGGTTTCGGCATCGATCTCATCAAGGCGGCGCGGCCGGCGCTGAAGGAAGCGGGCTTTACGCTTGCCTATGACAAGACCTATCCGGTCGGCACCTCCGATTTCGCAGCGCTGGTCAATGAGGCGGCGGCGAGCGGGGCCGACAGCTTCATCGCGTTTTCCTATCCGCCTGACAGTTTCGCGGTGACGAAACAGGCGCAGACGGCAAAGTTCAACCCGAAGGTGCTCTATGTCGGCGTCGGCGGTGCTTTCCCGATCTTCCCGAAAGTGTCGGATGGCAAACATGAGGGCGTGATCAGCATCGGCGGTGTCGATGGCAGCAGCGCAAAGATCGAGGACTATTTCAAGCGCCACGAGGCCTTCATCGGCGTAAAGCCGGACAGCTGGGCAAGCGCCATAACCTATGCGAGCCTCGAAATGCTCGCCCAGTCCATCCAGCGCGTCGGCCTCGACAAGGCGGCGGTTGCGGGCGACCTCTCGACGGGAAGTTTCGAAACCGTCATCGGCCCGGTCAAGCTCGAGGACAACCAGCTTCGCCAGCTCTGGTGGGCGGGGCAATGGCAGGGCGATCGTTTCGTGGCGATTGCCCCCGCAGACCGGCCGGGTGCGGCAAAGCCAGTCGTTCCGAAGCCGCAATGGTAAGTCCTTGCGAGCCGGGGTGGTAAACCCCGGCCCGCAGGCTTCGGTCACTTCCCATACTGGAGAGATCCCCTTGTTTTTATCCACCCTCATCTTCGGCTTGATGCTGGGAGGGACCTACGCGCTGATCGCGCTTGGACTTTCGCTGCAATATGGCATCGCCCGCATCATGAACCTCGCTTATGGCGAGGTCCTGATTGCCGCTGCCTTCATCACCTTTGTGCTGTTTTCCAGTTACGGCCTCTCGCCGCTCTGGTCGCTCTTCATCATCGTGCCGCTCGGCTACGGCCTGTCATTCCTGATCTACCGTGTCATGATGCGGCCGCTGGTGCGCCGTTCGGGCGGTTCCGGCCGTCTTGAGGTCGATTCCATTCTGGCGACCTTCGGCCTGCTCTTCGTCATTCAGGGCATCATGCTCGTGGTCTTCGGCGGCAATTATCACTCCTATTCCTATCTTGCCGATGGCGTCGATATCTTCGGCACGACCGTGGCATTGAACCGGCTCCTGTCCTTCTGCCTCTCGGTTGCAATCGGCGGTGGCCTTTATCTCGCTCTCACCCATAGCCGCTGGGGTCTCAACCTGCGCGCGGTGGCGCTTGCGCCCCGGTCTGCGCCGCTGGTCGGCATTGACGTCAATCGTGTGGCCTCAATCGGCTTTGCCCTTGGCGGTGCGCTTGCCGTCGCGGGTGGGGTGATGATCTCGATGTATCAGACCTTCTCCGCCTCTTACGGCGTGGTCTTCACCATGAAGGCGCTTGTCGTCGTCATCATGGGCGGCGTCGGCAATCTGCTCGGCGCGCTGGTGGCCGGCCTGCTGCTCGGTCTCGTGGAAACCTTCGTGCTCGTTTATGTCGATCCCGGCCTCACACTTGCCGCCACCTATCTGCTCTTCCTCGTGGTGCTGCTGTGGCGGCCGGAAGGCATCTTCGCAAGGAGGGGCAAATGATCCCCGTTCTTCTCGGCCTTGCAGCGGTTGCGCTGCTGGCGCTTTCCCCTTGGTTTTTCGATGCCTATGGCGTGGGCGTCATCATCGGCCTTCTCGGTTATGCGACGCTCGCCTCCGCCTGGGCGATGTTTTCCGGTCCGACACGTTATATTTCGCTCGCCACCGTCGCCTTCTTCGGTGTCGGTGCCTACACGGTCGCGGTGCTGAGTGAAGTGCTGCCCTGGCCGCTGGTGCTGTTGTGCGCGGCTCTCGTCGGCGCGGGGCTGGCGTTTGTCGTCGGGCTTTCGACGCTCAGGGTTGCGGGCATCTATTTCGTGATCTTCTCCTTCGGTCTTGCCGAACTCATCCGCCAGCTCATCACGTGGTACGAGGTGAATGTGACGGGCACGCTCGGGCGCTACATTTTTCTGCCGCTGGAGCCGCAACACGTGCTGTGGCAATTGCTGGCGCTGGCTGTCGTGACGCTTCTTCTGGCGATCCTGATCGATCGCAGCAAGCTGGGGCTGGCGCTGAAGGCGATCGGCGATGACGAGGTCGTGGCTGCGCATGCGGGCATCAATCTTGCCCGCACCAAGCTGACGCTGTTCGTGCTCTCGTCCACCATCATCACGCTTGTCGGGGCCATTCAGGCGCCGCGCTGGGTCTATATCGAGCCGGCGATCGTGTTCAACCCGCAGGTATCGTTCCTGACGGTCATCATGGCTCTGCTTGGCGGAGCAACCCGGCGGTGGGGACCGATCCTCGGAGCAGTGCCGCTCTTCCTGCTGTTCGAATGGCTGGGCGCCAATTTCCCCAACCATTTTTCCATCATCCTTGGCGGCCTTTTCATTCTCATCGTCTTCGTCCTTCCGGATGGCGTGCTGGCGGCGCTGGAGAAGTTGCGCGGGAAGGAGAAAACCGCATGAGCACGGTTCTTGAAATCACCGATATCCGCAAGACTTTCGGCGGGCTGAAGGCGGTCGATGGTCTTGGCCTCACCATCAAGGCTGGCGAGGTCGTTGGGCTGCTCGGGCCGAACGGTTCCGGCAAGACCACGCTGATGAACCTGATCTCCGGTGCGCTGAAGCCGACCGAAGGTTCGATTAGGCTCAAGGGGCAGGAGATAGCGGGCAGGCGGCCGGATGTTATCGCGCGTGCCGGCGTGGCGCGCACTTTCCAGCTCGTGCGGCTGCTGCCCTCGCTTTCCCTGCTTGAAAATGTCGCTGTGTCGGCCATGTTCGGGCCGCAACGGCTGGCCCGGCTCGAGGCGGAGAGGGTTGCCCGCGCCTGCCTTGAAAGGATCGGGCTTGCCGGGCGGGAGACCATGCCGGCCGGCGATCTCACCTATATCGACCAGAAGCGGCTTGAACTGGCGCGGGCGCTTGCCGGCGAACCGAAGCTTCTGTTGCTGGACGAATGGCTGGCCGGTCTCAATCCCACCGAGCTTCAGGAGGGGATTGCGCTGATCCGCCGTCTGGCGTCGGAGGGAACGACGATCCTGCTCGTTGAACACATCATGGCTGCCGTGCGCGCGCTCTGCCCGCGTTCGGTGGTGATGGCTGCCGGCCGCAAAATCGCCGACGGGCCGACTTCGGAGGTTCTTGACGATCCACAGGTCATTTCCGCCTATCTGGGAGCGGCACATGCTTGAAATAGACGCACTGACAATCCGTTACGGCAAACATCTCGCGGTTGACGGCATATCTCTCAATGTCGCGCCGGGTGAGACGGTCGTGCTTCTCGGCGCCAATGGCGCTGGCAAGTCGTCGCTGCTGAAAGCAGTCGGCGGGCTCGTCGCATCGGCCTCGGGTGAGGTGCGTGTCAATGGCGCCTCCCTCGCCACAGTTCCCGCCCACCAGATCGTGGAGCGCGGCGTCGCGCTGGTGCCGGAGGGGCGCGGAATTTTTGCGGCGCTGACGGTTGCGGAAAATCTGCGTCTCGGCGCGAACCCCCGTCACGCCCGCGCGGCGGAAAAGGCGACACGCGAGCATATCTTTTCATTGTTTCCGCGTCTGGCGGAGCGGCGGCAGCAGATTGCCGGCACCATGTCCGGCGGAGAGCAGCAGATGGTCGCCATCGGCCGTGCTCTGATGTCGGCACCGGATTATCTGCTGCTGGACGAGCCGAGCCTTGGTCTTGCACCCATCGTCACGCAGGAGCTGTTTGCCGCTTTGGCGCAGATCAAAAAGAGCGGCCTCTCCATCCTGCTGGTGGAGCAGAATGTGCGCGAAAGCCTCGCACTTGCCGATCGCGGTTATTTGCTGGAAGCAGGAAGGATCGTGGGTGCGGGCACGGCTGAAGCCCTCTCCGCCGATCCCGCCGTGCAACGGGCGTTTCTCGGCGGCACCACCGCCGCCATTGTCTGAATTCAGGAGGAAGACCATGCAGACTGTCAATCTTTTCATCGGCGGCGACCATTGCCCGGCCGTAAACGGCAAACGTTTCGAGCGCAACAACCCGATCACCGGGGATGTGGCGACCAGCGCGGCGGCGGCAACGCTGGAGGATGCCACGCGTGCGGCGGACGCCGCAGCGGCTGCGTTCCCCGTCTGGTCGGCAACGCCCCCCGGTGAGCGCCGCCGCCTGATTCTGGCGGCGGCCCAAGCGCTTCTCGCTGCCGGGCCTGAGATTACCCAGGCGATGAAGGAGGAGATCGGCGCGACGGATGCCTGGGCCGGTTTTAACGTGAAGCTGGCAAGCGACATGCTGGTTGAGGCGGCGAGCCTGACCACACAGATCAAGGGCGAGATCATCCCCTCCAACCGTCCGGGAACCATGGCGATGGCGCTTCGCCAGCCGGCGGGCGTCGTTTTGTCCATGGCGCCGTGGAATGCGCCGGTCATTCTCGGCGTTCGCTCCATCGCCACGCCGCTCGCCTGCGGCAACACCGTGGTGATGAAGACATCGGAGCTTTGCCCGCGCACCCATGCGCTGATCATCGAGGCGGTCGCCTCCGCCGGTCTGCCCAAAGGGGTGCTCAATGCGGTTTCCAATGCGCCGGAAGATGCGGCGAAGATCGTCGATGCGCTGATTGCCCATCCCGCCGTCAGACGGGTGAATTTTACAGGTTCCACCCGCGTCGGCCGCGTGATTGCCGAAACGGCGGGCCGTTACCTGAAGCCCGCATTGCTGGAGCTTGGCGGCAAGGCCCCCTTCATCGTGCTTGATGATGCCGATATCGATGCGGCAGTGGCTGCCGCGGCCTTCGGCGCCTACATGAACCAGGGCCAGATCTGCATGTCGACGGAACGCATCATCGTGCTCGACAGCGTTGCCCGTACCTTCGTGGAGGCATTCGCCAAAAAAGCGGCGAGCCTGAAGGCCGGCGATCCGCGCGAGGGCAAAACGCCGCTCGGTTCGCTGGTCAGCGCCGAGGCCGCCTCCCGCATCCGGGCGCTGGTGGATGATGCCGTTTCCAAGGGCGCTCGTCTGGTGGCCGGCGGCAGCGGAAACGGCACGATGCTCGATGCGCTTGCCGTCGATGGCGTCACACCGGCCATGCGGCTTTATTCGGAGGAGAGTTTCGGTCCGGTCGTTTCCATCATCCGTGCCGCGAGCATCGATGAGGCCGTGAGCATCGCCAACGAAACCGAGTTCGGTCTCTCCGCCGCCATTTTCGGCAGGGATCAGGCGCGGGCGCTTTCCATTGCCGGACGGATTGAAAGCGGCATTTGCCACATTAACGGCCCCACTGTTCACGATGAGGCGCAGATGCCCTTTGGCGGGGTGAAGGCCTCGGGTTACGGCCGTTTCGGGGGAACGGCGGGCATTGCGGAATTCACCGAATTGCGCTGGGTCACGCTTCAGGACGGTCCGCTGCATTATCCGATCTGAACCGGAAGCGAAACACGCTGGCGGGCGGCGTCATCGCCGCTCGTCAATCAGCCAGCCGGTAAGTTTCCGGACCGCGCTATCATTACTTTTCGGCCTCATCAGCCAGTAACCACGTCCCGGCGCATCGAGGCTCGGGCCTGCTGTCACCAGCACGCCCGCCTCGACCAGCGGATCGACCAGCCCGGCCCAGCCGAGCGCGAAACCCTGTTCGCCGATCGTTGCCTGAACCACCATGGTGTAATTGTTGAAGCTGATGTCACCGCCATCGTTTTCCGGGCTTCTCGGCACGCCGAAATGCTTGAAATAGGAAGGCCAGTCGAACCAGTGGGTCTGCGAGGTGTTTTCAAGGTGGATGAGTTTCAGCCGTGAAAAATCCGCCACGCTTGCCGGTGCCGGTGTCTCCGCCAGAAGCGCCGGCGAACAGACGGGCGTGACCTTCTCGGAAAGCAGCAGCACCGCACCGTCGCCCGCATCCTGTCGCGTGCCGAAAATGATCATCACGTCGCTGTCATGTTTGCCCTGTCCGAGCGGATCCTGCGTGGCGACGATCTGGATGTTGATATCGGGGTTGAGCGCGCGAAAACCATGCATGCGCGGGATCAGCCAGAGGGACGAGAAGGCGTAGTCGGTATGCAGACGTATCGTCTGCCGTTCTTCCGTCCGGCGAAGCTGCTGCGCGAGAAGATCGATGGCATCGACGTTGCGCGAGACGATGTCGAACAGTTTTCGCCCCTCGGCCGTCAGTTCGATGCCGCGATGTTTACGCCGGACAAGCGCGACGCCCAATTCGTCTTCCAGCCGTCGGATCTGATAGCTGACCGCGGGCTGGGTCAGCCGCAATGATGCTGCCGCCGCCGTCAGACTGCCACGCCGGGCGATCTCGGTAAAAATGCGCATCCATCCGAGGTCGAGCGGCCTATCTGTCATAAAAAATCCTTATATAAGACATCGAAAAATACCCGCTTCACAGGCGAAAACAATGTGGTGTTCAATAAACTGGACTAATAAAAGGGGAGCCGCAATGAAAACCGTTTCTCATCTGCACCGCATCGCCGCCGGCCTGTTTCTGTCCGTGGCGGCCTTCTCCACCCCGCTTCATGCGGCCGATGATGCCGCCTGCAAGACCATCCGCCTCAGCGATCCCGGCTGGACCGACATCACCGCCACCAACGGCGTCGCTTCGGTGCTGCTGGATGCGCTGGGTTATGAGGCCGACGTGAAGACGCTGTCGGTGCCGATCGGTTATCAGGCCATGAAAAACGGCGAGATCGACGTCTTTCTCGGCAACTGGATGCCCGCCCAGAAATCCTTCGTTGATGATCTCAGCTCGGCCAAGGCCGCCGAGGTGATGACGAAGAACCTTGAGGGCGCGAAATTCACGCTGGCGGTGCCCGCCTATGTGGCGGAAAAGGGTGTGAAGGATTTTTCCGATCTTGCCAAACACGCCGACGAATTTGAAAGCAAGATTTACGGCATTGAGCCGGGCGCACCTGCCAATCAGAATATTCAGAAGATCATCGACGCCGATGATTTCGGCCTGAAGGGCTGGCAGCTCGTCGAATCCGGCGAACAGGCCATGCTGGCGCAGGTGGAACGGGCGGGCAGGGACAAGAAAGCGGTGGTCTTTCTCGCCTGGGCGCCGCATCCGATGAACGAGAAGATCGATATCGCTTATCTTTCGGGTGGTGACGCCTATTTCGGTCCGAATTTCGGCGGCGCCGAGGTTTATACGCTCGCCCGCACCGGCTGGCCGCAGCAATGCCCGAATGCGGCGACGCTGTTCAAGAACCTCAAATTCGATATCGGTATGGAAAACGCCCTGATGGGTTCCATTCTCGGCGGCGAGGATTCGAAGGCGGCGGCGATGGCGTGGCTGAAGGCCAATCCGGCATCGCTGGATGGCTGGCTGCAGGGCGTGACCACGCTGGATGGCAAGCCGGGTGCGGATGCCGTCAAAGGCAAACTTGGCCTCTGAGACTGTAGGGTGAAATGCCGCGTCCCAATATTTTGATTTTAATGGCCGACCAGTTCAACGGGACGTTCTTTCCCGATGGCCCGGCCGATTTTCTCCATGCGCCACATCTGAAAGCGTTGGCGGAGCGGTCCGTCCGTTTCGCCAACAGCTATACGGCGAGCCCGCTCTGCGCACCGGCCCGGGCGTCCTTCATGTCCGGGCAATTGCCAAGCCGGACGCGGGTTTACGACAATGCCGCCGAATTCGCCTCTGATATTCCGACCTATGCGCATCATCTGCGGGCGGCGGGATATTACACCGGCCTTTCGGGAAAGATGCATTTCGTCGGTCCGGATCAGTTGCACGGCTTCGAGGAACGCCTGACCACGGATATCTATCCGGCGGATTTCGGCTGGACGCCTGACTATACCAAGCCGGGCGAGCGGATCGACTGGTGGTATCACAATCTCGGTTCGGTGACCGGCGCGGGCGTTGCCGAAATCACCAACCAGATGGAATATGACGACGAAGTCGCCTATCACGCCACCCGCAAACTATACGACCTGTCGCGCCGCCTCGATGACCGGCCCTGGTGCCTGACCGTCAGCTTCACCCACCCCCATGACCCCTATGTTGCGCGGCGGAAATTCTGGGATCTTTATGAGGATTGCCCGGCGCTCGACCCGCAGTCGGAAGCGATTGCCTTCGAGGAGCAGGACCCGCATTCGAAGCGGTTGCTGGAAGCCTGCGACCATCGGGCCTTCGATATCTCGCCGGACGAGATACGCCGGGCGAGGCGCGGTTATTTCGCCAACATCTCCTATATCGATGAGAAGGTCGGCGAAATTCTCGACGTGCTGAAGGCGACGCGCATGGAGGAGGACACGATCATCCTCTTCCTCTCCGACCACGGCGACATGCTGGGCGAGCGCGGCCTGTGGTTCAAGATGTGCTTTTTCGAGGGCTCGGCCCGTGTCCCCCTGATGATCGCAGCACCCGGCTGGCAATCGGCGCTTATCGACACGCCGGTCTCGACACTGGATGTCACGCCGACGCTCTGCGGTCTTGCTGGCCTCGATATCACCTCGCTCAAACGCTGGACGGATGGCGAAGACCTTTCGGCCTTGGCTGCGGGAACAGGCGAGCGCGGCCCGGTGCCGATGGAATATGCGGCCGAGGGTTCGATCACACCGCTTGTCGCCATCAGGGACGGCCGCTACAAGCTCTCGGTCTGCGAGGCCGATCCGCCGCTGCTCTATGATCTTGAGGCTGATCCTGGGGAGCGCACGAACCTTGCCGGCAATCCTGAGTTTGCCGACGTGCTGTCATCGCTTTCCGCCGAGATCGGCCGGCGCTGGCAACTGCCCGTTTTCGACGCATCGGTGCGGGAAAGCCAGGCGCGGCGCTGGGTGGTCTACAAGGCGCTGCGCAACGGCGCCTATTATCCGTGGGACTACCAGCCGTTGCAGAGGGCGTCGGAGCGCTACATGCGCAACCACATGGATCTGAATGTTCTGGAAGAGAACCAGCGTTACCCGCGCGGCGAGTAACGCTGGCAGGGATTATGCGGCGGCGTTGGCTCGCGGCGCGCCGCCCGTGGCCTGCACGGCAAGGCTGCCCGCCGCCACACCGGCCTCCAGGCATTGCTTCTCGCCCTCGCGCCGAAGCCAGGCATCGATGAAACCGGCATTGAACGCGTCACCCGCGCCGGTCGTATCGATGACCGGGACGCTCTTCGCCGCTGCATGGTGCAGTTCTGCCTGCGCGGAGACCCACGCGCCCTGCGCGCCGCCTTTCAGGGCGACGACAGGAAATGCATCGGAAAGCGCCCTGATAGCCGCCTCGGGGTCGGAATGGCCCGTGATCGCTTCGGCTTCTTCGAGGTTGGGCAAAAACACGTCGACGCCTTCGCAGGCTTTGAGCAGGCCCTTGTCGTAAATAAGCGAGGCATCCCAGCTCGGATCGAGCGAGACGGACAGTCCGCTATGCTTCGCACGCGAAACGAGATCGGGGATTTCGTGAAGCGTGGCGAATTCGGCGATGTGCAGATGGCAGGCCCTTTTCCAGCCAAAGGCGGCATCAAGGGTCGATGGGCGAGCAGCACCGGCACGCCGGGTCAGGAAAGCCCTGTCCTGGCCAACCACCGTTGCGACGGTGACCTGAGGCCCCGCATCCGCTGAGTGCTCCAGGAATTGCAGGTCCACACCGCTCTGCTGCATCTTCTCGCCGATGGCCCGCGAGAATGTGTCGGTGCCGAGCCTTGCCAGCAGCGTGGCCGTGCGGCCGATATGGGCGAAATGGGCGGCTGCAATGAAAGCCCCGCCGCCGGCGGCGATTTCCATGTCGCTGGCAAACAGTTCCCGGCCAAGCACCGGCAATTCGTCAAGCCCGGTGAAAATGAGGTCGCAATAGATGCGGCCAACACTGATGACCGCTGATTTATCCGTGACTGTCGTCATCATGCGCGGCCCAGAAGCTTTTCCGTCTTGGCATCGAAAACATAGAGCGCGCCTGCCTGCGCCTGGCATTGCAACCGGCTGCCCACAGTTGGAATGGACTTTCCTCTCGCCGTCGCGATCACGGACGTCGTTGCCGTATCGAGGTGAACCAGCGTTTCGGGGCCGAGCGGCTCCACGGCGGTGACCGTCCCTTCGAGGGAGAAGGCCCCTTGATTGGTCTCGCCTTCTCCAACAAGCAGATCATGCGGGCGAATGCCGATCAGCAGATCGCCCGTGGCCGACTGCGCAACGCTGTTATCTGTTCTCGTGCCGCGCAGCAGGTTCATCGAGGGGCTGCCGATGAACCGCGCGGTGAAGACATCCACCGGCGTCTCGTAAAGCTCCGAGGGCGTGCCGACCTGCAGGATATGACCGTCCTTCATGACGACGATCCGATCCGCCATGGTCATGGCTTCCACCTGATCATGGGTAACGTAAACGGTTGTCGTCTTAAGACGTTGATGCAAGCGCTTGATTTCAATGCGCATCTGCGATCTCAACTGGGCGTCGAGATTGGAGAGAGGTTCATCGAAAAGGAAGGCTGAGGGATCGCGCACCATGGCGCGGCCGATGGCGACGCGCTGTCTCTGGCCGCCCGAGAGGGCCGCGGGGCGACGGTCGAGCAATGCCTCAAGTCCGAGCACCCGACCGGCCTCTTCGATACGCCGGTTCTTTTCCGCCTTGTCGAGCTTTGAGGTATAGAGCCCGAAGCCTATGTTCTGGCGAACCGTCATATGCGGGTAGATCGCATAGTTCTGGAAGACCATGGCGATGTTGCGCTGTTTCGGTTCTTTCTCGTTGACGACGTTCCCGGCGATTCTCAGCGTCCCGCCGGAAATCTCCTCCAGACCCGCGATCATTCTCAGCGTCGTGGATTTACCGCAGCCGGAAGGACCGACGAAAACGACGAATTCGCCGTCTTCAATGGCAAGGTCGATGCCTTTGACCGCCTCCACCTTGCCGTAGCGCTTTACGAGTTTATTGAGTTCGATTGTCGCCATTATCGCGCTCCCGTCAGGGCGGTAAATTTCTCTGCAAGCTCTGCGGCTTTCGCCGCTTCGTGGTCGGTGGATCGTTGTGCCTCGGCTTCAAGAGTTCCAAGCTTGTCGCGATAGGCCGCAATCGCCTCCCGCATCGGTTCGGGGGCAGGGCCGCCGAAGCGGCTGCGCACGGCGACGAAGTGCTCGGGCGAGACGATCTGCCTGAACTTTTCCTCGTCGACGCCGGTCTCGCGTCCGGTCAGTTCCTGGAACGCCTTGCGGAACGGCTGGTAACCGTCGTTTGGCAGGTCACCCTTCAGCGCGACAACGCTCTTGGCGACGGTCGCGGCAATTTCATGGGCCTGCCGGAATGACAGGTCTTCGATGCGCACGAGGGAATCCGCCAGTTCCGTGATGGTGATGCAGGACCGGCGAATATTCTGGTCGACCCTTTCCGGATCGATACTGATCTTGCCAACAAGGCTGGCAAGGAGATCGAGCACCCGGCCGGCAGAGGCGAAGGCCTCGTAACCCATGCCCTGGGTTTCACCCTCGCTGTCGTTCATGTCGGTGAAGGGGGTGTTGTGCATCACGTCGAGCATGGTCCGTGCCCGCCCGAATGTCTGGCTGGCAAGGTGGCGCAGATGTTCGATCGGGACCGGATTTCGTTTCTGCGGCATTATCGACGAGATCTGCACCAGCGAATTCGGCACGTAGATTTGCCCGACTTCGAAGCTCGTCCAGAACTGGAAGTCCTGAATGAGCCTGCCGAGATGCAGGAACATCAGTTCGATCGCGCCATAGGTCGCCGTCGTATAGTCGACTGCGGCGATGCAGGAATAGGAATTGCGCAAGGGTGCCGCAAAGCCGAGAAGTTCTGCAACACGCGCCCGATCAATCGGAAAGCCCGAGGTGGTAATGGCGGCAGCACCCATCGGCGACAGATCGACGATGCGCCGTGCCTCGGTGAAACGGTCGATATCCCGGATCAGCACTTCGATGGCGGCAGAAAGATAGTGGCCGAAGGTGGTGGGCTGGGCCGGTTGCCCGTGGGTATAGGCGACGATGAGCGTCTTTTCATTGCGCTCGGCAGCGTCGATCAGGGCCGCCAGCAGAAGCCGCGCCTTGGCGGTGAGCGTGTCGATCTTCTCTTTCAGACCGATCTTGAAAAGCGTGTGGTCAATGTCGTTGCGCGAGCGGGCCGTGTGCAGGCGGCCGGCGATATCGACACCGATGCGGGCTTTCAGTTCCTTTTCAATGAGGAAGAAGAAATCCTCGACCTCGCCGGTATAGACCAGTTCCGACGGGTTGATGGTCCTGTCAATGTCATCAAGCGCTCCGGCGATTTTCGCTGCCGTGTCCGCATCGAGAATGCCGGTTTCGCGCAGCATGACCAGATGGGCGCGATCGATGCGGCGGAAACCGTCGACATGGTGGTTCTTGGCGCCGTCGAAAAGCGGACGCAGCACGGTTTCCTTGTAGACAGGATCGGGAAACTTGCTGGTGTCGGACAGGCGCGGGTTCATATCGGCCATGGTGTTATCCTTTCAGGCCTGCCAGCATCACACCGCGAACGATGTAGCGTTGCAGGACGATGAAGACGATAAGGGTTGGGATGGTCGCAATGGCAGCGCCCGTCATGATCATTTCCCACTGGATCTGCTGTTCCACGGCAAAGCTCGAGAGGCCGACCGGCAGGGTGTAGAGTTCCTTGCTGGTGGTGACGATGAGCGGCCAGAAGAATGCGGTCCAGTTGCCGAGGAAGGTGAAGATTGCCAGTGCGGAGAGCGCGGGCGTCACCAGCGGCAGGGCGACCTTCCACCAGATCTGGAATTCGTTCAGCCCGTCGACGCGCGCTGCCTCGATGAAGTCGTTCGGAACCGTCTCGAAGAACTGTTTCATCAGGAAGGTGCCGAAGGCCGTCATCATTCCAGGGAACATGATGCCCCAGTAGCTGTCGAGCCAGCCAAGCTGGCTGGACATCAGATACCACGGGATGACAAGCATTTCCGTTGGGATCATCAGCGTCGAAAGGATCGCGAGGAAGATGAAGTAGCGACCGCGGAACTCGAATTTTGCGAGCGTATAACCAACCAGGCTGTCAAAGAAGCAGTTGGAAAGGGTGACGATGACCGCAACGAAGATGGAGTTGAAGAACCAGCGGAGGAAACGGCCGTCGGCCATCACCGTTATGTAGTTTGCAAGCGTCGGTGCTGCGGGAATGAGCCGGAGGTCATAGACCTGGTCCGCCGTCTTGAACGAGGTCGAAAACATGAAGAGCAGCGGCGAGACCATGATCAGGCCGCCGATGAACAACAGCGTCCAGGCAAGGATGCGGCCGGGGCGGATGCGGGCGTGGGAGAGTGGCAGCGCTTCGCTCATTTCTTTTCCCTCAGGACCCAGAGCTGGACCAGCGATACGACAAGAAGAATGGTGAACAGGACGACCGTCTGCGCGGCGGCATAACCCATCGCATAGGAATTGAATGCGGTCTGGTAGATCATCAGCACCAGCGGTTTGGTTGAGCCGAGCGGGCCGCCCGGATCGTTGGTGGTCATGTTGTAGACCTGATCGAAAATCCGCAGGAAGCCGATCGAGGAGAAGACCACGAGGAAAACGGTGGTTGGTTTCAGGAGAGGCAGCGTGATCTTTCGAAGGATCGCCCACTCGCCAAGACCGTCGATGCGCGCGGCTTCATAAAATGTCGACGGAATGGAGCGCAGGCCCGCCATGAAGATGATGATCTGGAAACCGAGGCCCGCCCAGATGGCTGTCACCATGACCGAATAAAGCGCCTGATCGGTGGAGCGGATGAACGGCTGCTGCGGAATTCCGATCATCCCGAACACGTCGTTGATGATGCCGATCGGCGGCGGCTGATAGAACCAGCGCCAGACCCAGGCCATCGCCGCTGCCGTCGTCAGATAGGGCAGGAAATAGAGCGCGCGGATGAAGCCGTGCAGGATACGCACCCGATCGAGATAAAAGGCGATGACAAAAGCCAGAACGAGGCTGATGGGCGTGCCGATGATGAGATAGGTGAAGGTGTTCCTGAAGACCTTCCAGAATTGCGGGTCCTTGAACAGCTTGACGTAATTGGCGACGCCGATGAATTTTGCCGGCCGCAGCAGGTCCCAGTTGGTGAAGGACAGCCAGAAGGCCTGCAGTGTCGGGTAAAAACGGATGATGCTGTAAAACAGGATCGGGATAGCCAGAAAGCTCCAGATCCACACAAGCCGTTTCGTGCGCATGGAAAAGCGATCCCCGAAGGAGCCGCCGGGGCGGCCGGATGCCGCCCCCTGTTGATCGATCGCTGTCATGTCTGGACCTGGGTTTTAGGGTTTGGCCGCGTCGATGATTTCCTGCTCGGCCCCGGCGGCCTGCTTGATGGAGTCTTCGACGGATTGGCCCTCGAGCAAAATCCGGTTCGTCATGTCGATGGCGTTCTGCCGCTGGGCGGCCTCGTCCATGAACAGGGTGGTGTGGGCGTATTCGAGACCCTTCAGGAACGGTGCGTAGACCGGGTCCTTCAGGTTCTCTTCGGTCAGAGCTGCCGCACGCCGTGCCGGCAATTCGCCCACGGTCTTCAGCCAGATCGCCATGGCTTCCGGTGAGGAGATGTAGGCGAGGAATTTCTTCGACGCTTCAAGCTCTTCGCCGCTCGTCTTGGCGCTGATGCCGTTGGCAAAATAGCTGGCATAGTTGGAGCGGATATTCTTGTCATTGGTGGGAAGCTCGGTCACGCCCCACTCGAAGTCCTTGATGGTTCTGAACGATCCCAGCCGGAACGTGCCGTCTATGGTCATGCCCGCCTTGCCGGCGCGGAAGGCGGCCTGGCCTTCATCCATGAAGCCCACTTGACCGATCTTCTTTTCAAGCTGCAGGCTGGTGTAGAACTTCAGGGCCTGAACACCCGCCTCGCTGTCATAGGCGACTTTCTGGTCGTTGTCGGTGTAGGGCTCGCCGCCATATTGGCGGATGAGAACCTCGCGCCACCATTGGTGGTCCTGGCCGCCCATGTCGAGTGTGGAGCCTGCAACGGTGAGGTTTCCAGCGGCGTCGTGCTTGGCGATCTTTTCTGCGGCAGCGACGAATTCATCGAGCGTCTTCGGCGGGTTGGCGGGATCGAGGCCCGCTTCGGTGAAGAGCTTCTTGTTGTAGAAAAGTGCAAGCGAACGAACCGCCGTCGGCAGGCCGTAATAATCATCGCCGCGCTTCATGGCGCTGACGATCGGGAAGAAATCGCTTTCGATCTTGTCATGCGGGAAAGCGTCGGTCGGCAGCGGCTGCAAGATGCCGCCGGCTGCGAACTTGTCCAGCCAGCCGTAAAACAGCTGCATGACGTCAGGGCCCTTGCCGGACATGTTGGCGGCAATGACGCGCGTCTGGTAGTCGGCGTAAGGGAAGGTCACCTGTTTGACGGTAATGTCAGGATTGGCCTTCTGAAACTCCGCAATAAGCTCGTCCATCGCTTTGACGCGTGTGTCGAAGACATATTGCCAATATTCGATTTCAACCGCCTGAGCGGCGTTGAACGCAAATGTGCTGAAGCCGGCGACCAAGCCGGCGAACAAAGTTGCCCTGCGCATGTAAGCCTCCATTTTCCCCGCCCGGTCTTCCGGATGCGGAGTGATAGTTCCCTTTATCCGCGCTTTCGCGCGCTCTCATCGATTTGCCGGCAGCGGGATTTTCCGTGTTCCACCCCCATGCAAGCCTGACCCCCGGTCGCTCTCTACGGTTCTCTGAAGGCGGGCATTTGTCAATAAGATAATTTACTTGAATTATTATATTGCGCTTATCGTCATTTCAACGCTATGAATTTTCTAACGGACGGGAAGTTGAAGAGATGACGGTGCACACGGTGGATGCCTATCCCGTAGCAATCGGAAAAAATCCTGAGCGCAGCCGCGAGCACAACCGGCGAGTCGTCCTCGACATCGTCCGGCGGCACGGGTCGCTCGGGCGTGCACAGATCGCCAAGATCACGCATCTGACACCTCAGGCGGTTGCCAATATCGTCGATGAGCTGGTGGGGGAGGAGCTTCTGAAGGAGCTTGGCCGCCGCCGCACCGGCAGGGGCCAGCCGCCGATCCAGTTTGCCGTCAACCCGGATGGCGGCGCGACGATCGGGGTGGAGATCGCCGCCGACCACATGGTCACCGTCGGCCTTGATCTCGCCGGTGTGTTGCGCACCCATCGTGTCACGCCGCTCAAGGACACGACGCCGGAAGCCATATTCAAGACCTTTGCGGCAGAGCATGCCGCGGTTGCCAAAAATGTCGGTTGCAGGCTGCTCGGCACCGGCGTCGTCATGCCCGGACCTTTCGAGATCGACGGCATGACCTCGGTCGGCCCGACGACGCTCTCCGGCTGGGTGGGTATCGATGCCCGCCAGATGCTGAGCGAGGCCTGCGGCCAACCGGTCGTGGTTGAAAACGATGCGACGGCCGCCGCCGTCGGCGAGCGCCTGTTCGGTGCGGGCCTGGCGATCCCGAATTTCTGCATGATCTATTTTGGTGTCGGCATCGGTCTCGGCATCATTCAGGATGGCTCGCCCTATCGTGGCGCGTTCGGCAATGCCGGCGAAATCGGCCATGTGACCGTCTCGCCGAAGGGAAGGCCTTGCCCTTCCTGCGGGCAAAGGGGCTGCCTGGAGGCCTATGCTTCCGTTTATGTGCTCAAGGAAAAGCTCGTCTGCGCCGGTGTGGCGGATACGGAGCTTGATGATCTTGAGGCCCTGTTCAAGGCCGGTAATCCGGTGGTGATGGAGTGGATCGACGAGGCCGCCGTCCATCTGGCGCCGATGGTTGCGATGCTCGAGAACATTCTCGATCCGCAGACGGTCATTCTCGGTGGCGCGCTGCCGGAAATCATCATCAGCGAGATCATTGCGCGGATGGGGCATCTGCCGACTTCGGTCGCAAGCCGGCGGCAAAGGGAGTTGCCGCGCGTCATCCACGGCAAATCAGGACAGTTGACGGCGGCGCTTGGTGCCGCCGCCCTGCCGCTGTTCGACATCGTCACACCAAAACTTGAGACGTCCTTGGGCGCCGCAGCGCAGGTGCCCGGCTGAATATTGGAGGAGACCACCCATGCTTAACCCCCGGGAGCGCATCGAACGGCAGATGGCCGATCCATGGCTTGTGCGCCTGCATCGCAAACTGAGCGCACTGAAATCCGCTGTCACCGTCATGCACACCGGCGCGCATCCGGACGACGAGCAGAACGGACTTCTCGCCTATTTCCGGATGGAACTTGGCATGCGGACCATCATCGCCTGCTCGACGCGCGGTGAAGGCGGGCAGAATGCGCTGGGGCCTGAGCGGCTGGGCGCGCTTGGCGTCATCCGGTCGCGGGAGCTGGAGGAGGCTGCCCGCGTCATCGATGCGGATGTAAGCTGGCTTGGCCATGGCCCGGCGGATATCATTCACGACTTCGGTTTCTCCAAGGATGGTGACCAGACCTTCGGTCGATGGGGGCAGCAGCGCATCGTCGAGCGGCTGGTGCGCGCCTATCGCAAGGAACGGCCCGATATCGTCATCCCGACATTTCTCGATGTGCCGGGACAACACGGGCACCACCGCGCCATGACGCGCGCGGCGAAAACCGCGATCACGCTGGCGGCCGATCCTGCGGCCTATCCCGAACATTTCTCCGAGGGGCTGAAACCCTGGAAGGTGGCCAAATATTATCTTCCCGCATGGTCGGGCGGTGGCGACACCTATGATGACGAAGTGCCTCCGCCGGAGACAACGCTGATAGTCAATGCTCCGGGCAAGGAGGAGGCCACCGGTGCGCAATATGACCGTATCGGCGAATGGTCGCGTTATTACCATGCATCGCAGGGAATGGGGCACTGGCCGAAGCGGGCGCAGGAAGTCTGGCCGCTGCATCTTGAGCTCTCCAGCATCGCGGGCGGCGGGGAAAGTTCGATCCTCGACGGGCTGCCGTCGTCGCTGACCGATCTCTCGGATTTTCCCGGGCTAGACGCCGAATTGGCAAAGGCGCTGGTTGGGGCCGAACAGGAAATCACCGACGCAATCGCAGCCTTTCCCGACACGCAGCGGATCACGGCGTCACTTCTTTCGGCGGCAACTCTTTTGCAGAAGGTCGATGAGGCCGCAGCGCAGGATTTCAAGGCGTTGCACGGGCACCGGATCGCGCGCAAACGGGCGCAGGTCGATGCCGCTATCCTGACGGCGCTTGATCTTTTCGAGCGGGCTTATGCCCAGCCGGCAGAGATCGTTCCGGGCGGAACATCCGCGCTCTACGTGGAACTTGCTGACAAGGCGGGTGAGTTTCAGGTCGAAGTTACCCCGGTTCTTCCGGCTGGCGTTTCCTCATCCTTTCAGTCGCTAGGGCAGACGCGGGTCTTTTCACTTGTCGCCGATCAGGACGCCACTGTTTCCGGTCTCTATCAGCCCGATTGGAAAGCGTCAGGCGGCAATGGCCAGGCCTCGGTGCGCCTTTCCGCAAGAGTCGAAGGCCGGGACGTTTCGGCCAACTTCGATCTGGAGGAGCCGTTTTTCGTAACGCCCGCGCAGTCGCTGACGATCGCGCCCGATGCGCTTCTGGTTCCGCTTGGACAGGGGCAGGACGCCCATGTTTTTCAGGCGCATATAAGGGGTGCCGATGCGCCGCTGTCGTTCAGGAGTGCGGGCGGCTGGAACCTGCGCAAGAGCGGCAGTGACTGGGTGGCCGAACGCACCGGCGACGCTACGACGGGCCTTGCCCAGATCGAAGCGACTGTCGGTTCGCAGCCGGCTTTCCAGATCACGCCGATCGCCTATCCGCATATCGGACGGACGCGGTTTCTCGCACCTTCCGCTCTGAAAATCCTCTCGCTGGACCTCAAACTGCCCGAGGGTGCGCGCATCGGTTATGTCGGTGGCGGTGCCGACCGGGTCGGGTCATGGCTTTCTCGCATGGGTCTTGATGTCACCGAACTGGATGCGCAGGCGCTTGGCGGTGATCTCTCGTCGTTTACGACGATTGTTGTCGGCATCTTCGCCTTCGGCATCAGAAAGGATCTGGCTGCGGCAACGGAGCGGCTCCACCGATTCGTCGAAGAGGGCGGCCATCTTGTCACGCTCTATCACCGGCCGACCGATGGATGGAACCCGGAGACGACGCCGGTGAGGCGGCTTGAAATCGGCAAGCCGTCCCTGCGCTGGCGTGTGACCGATCCGAATGCCGAGGTGACGGTGCTGCTGCCCGATCATCCATTGCTTGTCGGGCCCAACACGATCAGTGCTGCTGACTGGACGGGCTGGGACAAGGAGCGCGGGCTCTATTTCGCCTCGCGCTGGGATGATGTCTATGAGCCCCTGCTTGCCATGCACGATGTCGATGAACAGCCCCTGAAGGGTGCGCTGGTCTCGGCGGCGATTGGCAAGGGCCGGCACACGCATACGAGCCTCGTCCTTCACCACCAGATGGACAAGCTGGTGCCGGGGGCGTTCCGCGTCATGGCAAACCTTGTGCAACCCGCGTGAATGGCCAGGACCAGAGTGAAAAACAGGAGAACCCGCGCGAAACCGATGCCCGCGCGGGCATCGGCTGGCTATTGCTGGATATGGCCCTCGTTTCGGGCGGAATGACAGCCCTCGTCAAGGCGCAGGGCGTTACCTATCCGGCCTTTCAACTCGTCTTCATCAGGGCGATGATCGGCCTGATCTTCATCCTGCCGCTCATCTGGCGGCACCGGATGGAAATGGTGAACGTCAAATATCCCTGGCGCAATCTTTTCCGAATCTGCTGCAACGCCATTGCACTCACCAGCAACTTCGTCGCCATCACACTGTTGCCGCTCGCCACCGTCAATGCCGTTGGCTTCTCTCGCCCGCTGGTGACGATGGCGATGGCGGTCGCCGTTCTCGGCGAAAGGGTGAGCCGATATCGCTGGGCTGGGGCATGCCTTGCATTTGTCGGCGTTCTCGTCGTCATCGGGCCGGGCGGCGCTGAATTCAACGCAGGCGTGCTCGTCGTCCTCGTCTCGGTGGTATTCGGTGCTCTTGCGGTGATCCAGACCCGGGCGCTTCGGCAGGAAAACACCACGGTGATGATGGTCTTCTATACGGTTGGCCTCGCCGTCATTACCGCGGTTCCGGCGATCTGGACATGGAAGCCGATCGCGCCGCTCGACTGGGGGCCGCTGCTCGCCATCGGCCTGCTTGCGCAAATGGGGCAATATTGTTTCCTGCGGGCTTATCGCATTGCCGATGCAAGCGTGCTCGCACCCGTCGGCTATCTGTCGATCCTGTTTGTGACGGCTGTGGGATATTTCCTGTTTGACGAGGTGCCCGAGGCCCGCGTCGTCTTCGGCATCGCCATCATTCTCGTCTCTCTGCAGGCAACGGCCTTTGTGGAATATCTCCTGAAGACGTTGCGCCACCGACGGTGACAGGTGTTGTAACTATCTCTGGTGCGCCAGAACCCTGAGGCGGATCCAGTTCAATGCGGCAAGCTTGAAGCGATCATAGAAGGACCGCGCGAAACGCACATATCGCATGATCCATGCGAACCAGGCATAGGTGAGGAGCTTCTCCCGACCCGCGTGATAAATGCGCTCGACAATCAGGAAGGTGGCGAGATGGGCAAGGATCGTCACGGCAACGCCCGTCTTGACGGTGCCGTGGGCGATGAGAAGCAGGCCGATGATTTTCATCGGTTCGGCAATGGCAAATGGCACCGCAAGCAGCAAAAGAATGGCAAGGCGCGGCAATCCGTCAATCCGGCTTTCCAGTTTCCTGATGAATGTCAGTCTGGAAATGGCCCTGATGATCGGCCGGTAGAGAGGGCGGAAAATGCCGTCGAGGACCAAGGCAAGCACGATAAGCGCCCGAATCGGAAAAATGAGGATCATCCGGATTCTGTTCTTCACCTCGGTCGGTCTCCGAAAAGGGCGTAACGTCATTCATCCTTAATCGCCTGAAACATGGCAAAACGAAGTTGTTTTTTCACGATCTGTTCTGCTGAACGCTCGCATACATGCCGGTGGTGCGAAATTCACTCGGATTGGTGCCGTAAAGCCTGCGGAAGACCTTGGAGAAGTAGTTCGGATCCTCGAAGCCGCACAGCACGGAAACCTCCTTGATGGGAATGTTGCCGGCCGTGGTGAGAAGCTTCGCCGCCCGCCGCAATCGTCGCTGCAGCAAGAATTCCGCCGGCGGCAGGCCTTCGCTTGCCGTGAAGATGCGGGAAAAATGCGCGCGGCTGAGGCCGGCGACGGCGGCAAGGTCACTGACGGAAAGCCGCTCGCCGAGATGGCTGTCTATGTAGCTCAGCACCTGCTGCAGGGTGCGATATTCACCGCCGAAGGAGGGATGCGAGCCGAAAACGTCGTCATAAAGCGTCATCGCCGCCTCATAGGCAACGGCGGAGGCCGCTCCCGGCGTTTCCGCGCCGTTGACGAGACGCGAACAGCAATAAGCGAGATGATCGATGGTTTCCGGCTGAAGCTTGAGGATAGGGCCGGTGACGGAGAGAATATTGCGGTGAATGCGCAGGGCTTCCTCGCCATTCATGGAAATCCAGAAGAATTCCCATTCCTTGCCCTCTTCCAGCCAGTAGCGATGGTTGTGAGGAATGAGCAGCAACAGGGTTTCACCCGGCTTCACCACATAATGACGGTTTTCGTAGCGCAGATTGCCCTGTCCGCCGATGCAATATTGCAGCACTGTGAACGGCGTCTGGCCGCGCCTTCGCCCGTCCCAATCATAGTTGCCGCCGCGGCGGATTTCATAGCCGCTGCTGGTGGGCATGGTGTGCAGGGTCTGGCGTCCGCGCGGCAGCGAGACGGTTCGCATGCCGGGTCCCTGATCGATCAAATCACGCAGCACAAAATTACCCATGAAAGCATAATCCTTCTCTGGTCCTGTCTCTTATTATACGCATAATCCCGATCCGAGGAGACAGCCAGCGGGATATTGCTGCTGAAAAATTGGGAGGAAGGCCGGTTTTCCGGGATTCTTACGGGTATTTTTCTGTAGCGCCATTTTATGATCCTTCGGCCCGTTTCACCCGTTCGATTTGCAACAGAGGTGGCGTTATGAGTTTCAAAATCGCTATTATTGGCGCAGGCAGCGTCGGTTTCACGAAAAAACTGTTCACCGATCTCCTGTGCGTGCCGGAGTTTCGCGACATCGAAGTCGCGCTGACGGATATCAGCCAGCACAATCTGGATATGATCAAGGCGATCCTCCAAAAGATCGTTGAGGCCAATGGTTTCCCGGTGAAGGTGACCACTGATACCGACCGGCGGCGGGCGCTGGAAGGCGCGAAATACATCATCAGCTGCGTGCGGGTCGGCGGGCTGGAAGCCTATGCGGACGACATTCGCATTCCGCTGAAATACGGCATCGACCAATGCGTTGGCGATACGATCTGCGCCGGCGGCATTCTCTATGGCCAGCGCAACATTCCGGTCATTCTCGATTTCTGCAAAGATATCCGCGAAGTCGCGGCACCGGGCGCGAAATTCCTGAACTACGCCAACCCCATGGCCATGAACACCTGGGCCGCCATCGAATATGGCAAGGTCGATACGGTCGGTCTTTGCCACGGCGTTCAGCACGGGGCTGAACAGATCGCCGAAATTCTCGGGGCGAAAAGCGTTTCCGAACTGGATTACATCTGCTCGGGCATCAACCATCAGACATGGTTCATCGATCTGAGGCTCAACGGCCGCAAGATCGGCAAGGAAGAGCTGATTGCCGCCTTCGAGGCGCATCCGGTTTTCTCGCAGCAGGAGAAGCTGCGCATCGACGTGCTGAAGCGTTTTGGTGTCTATTCGACGGAAAGCAACGGCCATCTCTCCGAATATCTGCCGTGGTATCGCAAGCGGCCGGAGGAAATCGCCCGCTGGATCGATATGTCCGACTGGATTCATGGCGAAACCGGCGGTTACCTGCGCCACTCCACCGAAACGCGCAACTGGTTCGAAACGGAGTTTCCGCAGTTCCTCGCCTCGGCGGCAAAGCCCATCGACCCGGCGAAGCGCTCCAACGAACATGCGAGCCACATTCTGGAAGCGCTGGAAACCGGGCGCGTCTATCGCGGCCACTTCAACGTCAGGAACAATGGCGTCATCACCAATCTGCCTTCCGATGCCATCATTGAATCCCCCGGTTTCGTCGACCGTTTCGGCATCAACATGGTCTCGGGCGTGACGCTGCCGGAAGCCTGTGCGGCCACCTGCATGGCCTCCATCAACGTGCAGCGCATGTCGGTGCATGCGGCGGTCAGCGGCGATATCGATCTGCTGAAGCTGGCTGTACTGCACGATCCGCTGGTCGGCGCTGTCGCCACGCCGGAGGAGGTCTGGCAGATGGTCGATGAGATGGTCGTCGCGCAGGCACGCTGGCTGCCGCAATATGCGGATGCAGTACCGGCGGCAAAGGAGCGGCTTGCGAAATCCAGCATCAAGACCCGCGACTGGGCCGGTGCCGCCCGCCGCAATGTGCGTTCCATAGAGGAATTGCGGGCCGAGAAATCGGCGCTGAAAAAGGCTGTTTGAAGGAAAAGGCATGGGAACAGGCCGGGCGGCGGAAGGGAGTTCGCCGCCACGGCCAGAACGATCACAGAGGGTGGGCGGTCGAAGAGCTGCCATTTGGGAGGAATGACGATGCAACTTCAACGCAAGATCGGTATCATCGCGGCATTGGGACTTGGTGTTTCGATGATCGCACTCAGTGCCAATGCTTTCGAGACCACCACGCCGCCAGAGCCGCCGCAATTTCCGGCGGAAGGCAAGATCAATTATGTGGCCCGCGACTCGATCCTCGAATTCAAGGCGCTGCCGAGCTACAGCGAGCCGGACTGGATCACTGAAAAATTCGAAAAAGCCGGCAAGCTGCCACCGCTCAAGGAGCGTCTGCCCGAGGAGCCGCTGGTTTACAAGACCGGCAACATGCCCGATGGTGTCGGCGTTTATGGCGATACCATGCGCCATGTGGTCGGCGGGCGGCCCGAGGGCTGGAATTACATTGCCGGCCAGAGCCAGGGCTGGGGCGGCATCGATATCGCGCTTTCCGAATGCCTGACGCGCACGGCACCGCTATTTCAGGTGGATGCCAAGGACACCGAACCGCTGCCCAATCTCGCCAAAAGCTGGGAATGGTCGCAGGATGGCCACAAGCTGACCATGCATCTCGTCAAGGGCGCCAAATGGTCGGACGGCGAGCCATTCAATGCCGATGACGTGATGTTCTACTGGGAAGATGCGGTCGTCGATCCCAATGTTTCGCCGCTTGGCGGCGGCGCATCGCCCGAAGCCTTCGGTGAGGGAACGACACTCACGAAGGTCGATGATTATACGGTGGAATGGACCTTCAGGAGCGCCTTTCCCAAGCAGTATCTCTACACCATGGCCTATCCGAGCTTCTGCCCCGGACCGTCGCATATTCTGAAACCGCAGCATCCGAAATATTCCAAAAACACCTATAACCAGTTCAAGAACGCCTTTCCGCCCGAGTTTATGAACATGCCTGTCATGGGCGCGTGGGTGCCGGTCACGTACCGTCCCGATGATATCATCGTGCTGAGGCGCAACCCCTATTACTGGAAGGTCGACGAGAAGGGCCAGCAGCTGCCCTATCTCAACGAGGTGCATTACAAGCTTTCCACCTGGGCCGACCGTGATGTGCAGGCCGTGGCGGGATCGGGCGATTTTTCCAATCTCGAGCAGCCGGAAAACTTCGTCGCTTCGCTGAAACGCGCTGCCGATCAGAATGCGCCGGCCCGCCTTGCCTTCGGGCCGCGGCTCATCGGCTATAATCTGCAGATGAATTTCTCCGCCAATGGCTGGGGCAATCCGGACGAGCGCGGGCAGGCCATTCGCGAGCTGAACCGCAATGAGGTGTTCCGTCAGGCGGTCACATCGGCCATCGACCGCAAGGCGGTTGGCGACTCGCTGGTGAAGGGGCCTTTCACGGCGATCTATCCGGGTGGCATTTCGTCTGGCACCAGCTTCTATGACCGCGCCTCCACGGTCTATTACCCCTTCAACCTCGAAGCCGCCAAGGCCGCACTCGCCTCGATCGGCCTGAAGGACACGGATGGCGATGGTTTCCTGAATTTCCCGAAGGAAACGCTTGATGGCCGCAATGTCGAAATTACCCTTCTCGTCAATAATGGCTATGCGACGGACAAGAGCCTCGCGGAAGGTCTTGTTGGCCAGATGGCGAAACTCGGCCTTCGCGTCGTCATCAACAGCCTCGATTCCAACCAGCGTGATGCCGCCCATTATGGCGGTCAGTTCGACTGGCTGGTGCGGCGCAATTCCACCGAGCTTTCGTCGGTGGTGCAGAATACCGAGCAGCTGGCGCCCGTTGGCCCCCGTACCAGCTGGAACCACCGCGCCCCTGAAGGCAAGGAACTGGATCTGATGCCGTTCGAAAAGGAGATGGCCGATCTCGTGCGCAAGTTCATCTCCTCGCAGGACAATGCCGAGCGGGCGGAACTGATGAAGCAGTATCAGAAGGTCTATACGCAGAACCTCTATACGATCGGTCTCACCGAATATCCGGGCGCGCTCATCGTCAACAAGCGGTTCTCGAATGTGCCGCAGGGCACGCCGATCTTCATGTTCAACTGGGCTGAAGACGCCATCATCCGCGAACGCCTTTGGGTCGCGGCTGACAAGCAGGGCAAATACGAACTCTTCCCCGAGCAGCTTCCAGGCAAGCCGGGTGAGGGCGGCCCGATCAACTAAAGCATTTCCAGGAAAAGTGGACCCCGGTTTTCCGTCCGGAAATGCGAAAACTTTAGAGAACTCCTCCCGGAGAAAACCCGGTACCGGTCGCGCGTGAAGCGCGGCCGGAGACACACGGATTACCCAATGGAGAAGACCGTTCGATGCTGAGATTTCTGACGATACGCATAGGCTCCGCCATTCCGGTGCTGTTGATCCTGAGCGTGGTGACCTTCGCCATCATCCAGGCACCGCCCGGCGACTATGCCGACTATATCCGCTCGCAACTGATGAACCAGGGCGGCGCGTCCTTCGAGCAGGCCGAAGCGCAGGCGCAGGCTTACCGTATCGAACACGGTCTCGATAAACCGCTCGTGGTGCAATATTTCAACTGGATCGGCGGCATCGTCACACGCGGCGATTTCGGTTACAGCTTCTACTACAACAAGCCGGTCGCCGATGTGGTTGGCGAACGCCTGCCGCGCACCATTGCGCTGGCGCTGGTCTGCCACATCTTTGCATCCGTTCTCGGCATCGCCTTCGGCATCTGGGCGGCTACACGGCAATATTCCTGGGTCGACAATCTTCTGTCGACCGTTGCCTTCCTCGGCATGACGATCCCGCGTTTCCTTATGGCGCTGATCCTCGTCTATCTCATGGTGTTTCATTTCGACGTGTCTGAGATCGGCAGCTTCTTCTCGCCGCAATATGGTGGCGCGCCATGGTCATGGGGCAAATTCGTCGATCTCGTCAGCCATGTCTGGCCGGTGGTTGCCATCGCCGTCTTCGGTGGCCTCGCCTATAACATGCGGGTGATGCGCGGCAATCTGCTCGATACGCTGAATGCGCAATATGTCGAGACGGCGCGCGCCAAGGGGCTTTCGGAAGGTGCGGTCATCATGCGCCATGCGGTGCCGAACGCCGTGCATCCGCTCGTCATGTATCAGGGCGTCGTGCTGCCCTACATGCTGAGCGGCGAGATCGAAACCGCGATCATCTTCGCGCTGCCGACCGTGGGGCCCGCCATTGTCGGCTCCATGGCGGTGGGCGATGTCTATGTCACCGCAACCTTCATGATGGTGCTGGCTGCAACGCTGATCGTCGGCAACATCATCGCCGACATGCTGCTTGCCATGCTCGACCCGCGCGTGCGCGAATTCGGGAGGGCCTGAGATGATGGCGTTTGACGAGATGAAGACCGAAACCGCCGCCCCCGCAAAACCCGACCGCTCCGCCCATGGCAATGAGAGCTATCTCGCACTTGTCTGGCGGCGTCTGAGGCGCTCATTCACCGGCATGATCGGACTGGTGCTGGTGGTCCTTCTGATCCTCATTGCCATCTTCGCGGATTTCTTCGCGCCGATGAATCCGCTCGAAACCCATGGCAGCTTCTCGCCGCCGCAGGTCGTGCGCTTCAGCGACAAGGACAGCAATGTAAGCCTTTTGCCACGCGTCTATGCCATCGCCGAGACCGAAGAGCTCGATCCGATCACCTTCCAGCCCATCGTCGGGCCGGACTACGACAATCCGGTTTATCTCGGCTTTTTCGTCAAAGGTGCGGAATACAGGCTTTTGGGTCTCATCCCGATGAGCCGGCATTTCTTCGGCTCGACGGACGGCCAGCCGGTGCATTTTCTCGGCACTGACAAGTTCGGACGAGACGTACTCTCCCGCGCCATCTACGGTTCACGCATCTCGCTCGCCATCGCGCTTAGCGTTGTCGCCATCGTCACCGTCATCGGCACCAGCGTCGGGCTGATATCAGGATATTTCGGCGGGCCGCTGGATGCCTGGGTGCAGCGTTTCGTGGAAGTGGTTCTGGCGTTTCCGCAATTGCCGCTCTATCTCGCGCTGACCTCGCTCATCCCGGTCACGGCCCCGACCACCGTTTTCCTTGTTTTCGTCGTCGGTGTCATGTCGGCGCTCGGCTGGGCGCAGATGTCACGTGAGGTGCGGGGAAAAACACTGGCGCTGGCGCGTATCGATTATGTGCGTGCGGCGATTGCCGTCGGTGCCACCGACCGGCGCATCATTTTCCAGCATATCCTGCCGAATGTGATGAGCCATGTGATCGTCGCCGTGACGCTGCATATTCCGAGCGTCGTGCTGCTCGAATCCTTCCTCGGTTTCCTCGGCTTTGCGGTGAAACCGCCGCTCATCTCCTGGGGGCTGATGCTGCAGGATACCGCGACCTATTCCGTCATCGGTTCCTATCCCTGGATTCTCGCACCTGTTGGTTTCGTGCTGGTCACGGTCTTCGCCTTCAACGCGCTGGGCGATGGCCTGCGCGATGCCGTCGATCCCTATTGAGAGGAGCGCAACATGGTTGCTGCTGCACAGAACAACACTTACGCGCCCGCCATCCGCTTTGACGCCGATGACCGAAACGACGCTGCCATCATTGATGCTCGCAACATTGCCGTGACCTTCAAAGTGGAGCACGGAACGGTGGAGGCGGTGAAGGACATCTCCTTCCAGCTCTATCGCGGCGAGACGATTGCCATCGTCGGTGAATCCGGTTCGGGAAAATCCGTCACGGCCCGCACGATCATGGGGCTTTTGACGAAGCGGGCTTCCGTTTCGAAATCCGCGACCGTGCGTTTCAACGGCGACGACATTCTGAAGTTTTCGAGCCGCCAGCGGCGGGCGCTGCGCGGCAACCGCATCTCGATGATCTTTCAGGAACCGATGAGTTCGCTGAACCCGATCTATACGATCGGCAGCCAGATCGTCGAGGCGATCCGGGTTCATTCGAAACTGAGCCGGAAAGAGGCCGAGGCGAGGGCGCTCGATCTTCTGCGGCAGGTGCAGATCCCGGAACCGGAAGCGCGGCTGAAGCAATATCCGCATCAGCTGTCCGGCGGCCAGCGGCAGCGTGTGATGATCGCCATGGCGCTTTCCAACGATCCGGATGTGCTGATTGCCGACGAACCCACCACCGCGCTCGACGTCACGGTGCAGGCGCAGATCCTCAACCTCATCCGTGATCTGCAAAAGAAGCGCGGCATGGCCGTGGTTCTCATCACCCATGACCTGACGATCGTGAAGCAGTTTTCCGATTACGTTTATGTCATGCAGCACGGCGAGATGCGCGAGCACAACACCACGGAAAAGCTCTTCGAAGCGCCGCAGCACCCCTATACGAAAAAGCTGCTTGCTTCCGAACCGCATGGCACGGCCAAACCGCTGCCGGAAAATTCCGGCGTGCTGCTGACGGCGAACGGCGTGCGGGTTTCCTTCATGATGCGCTACGGCGGCCTGTTCAAGCCCGAACTGAAGGAACTGATCGCCGTCGACAGTCTGGGGCTCACCCTCAATCGGCACGAGACGCTGGGGCTCGTCGGTGAATCCGGTTCCGGCAAGACGACCTTCGGACAATCCCTGCTGCGGCTGAACGATCCGGTGGCCGGTGAGGTGATCTTTGATGGCGAGAGGGTCGATGGCCGGTCCCGATCTCAAATGCGGCCCCTGCGTTCGCGCATGCAGATCGTTTTTCAGGATCCTTTCGCCTCGCTCAACCCACGCATGACCATTGGCCAGATCATCGAGGAAGGGCTTGTCATCAACGGGCTGGGCAGGACCAAGGGCGAAAGGCTGGAGCGGGTACGCGACGCGCTGGAGGCGGCCGGCATGCCCGGCAACATCCTCTCACGGTTCCCGCATGAATTTTCCGGCGGCCAGCGCCAGCGTATCGCCATTGCGCGTGCGGTGGCGCTGGAGCCGGAATTCATTCTGCTCGATGAGCCGACGTCCGCGCTCGACCTTTCCGTTCAGGCGCAGATCATCGACCTGCTCCGCAAGCTGCAGGACGAGCGGGGCCTGAGCTACCTGTTCATCTCGCACGACCTGAAGGTCGTTCGCGCGCTCTGCCACCGCGTCATCGTCATGCAGCGCGGCAGGATCGTTGAGGAAGGCCCCGTCGAGGAGGTTCTGACCCGCCCGAAAACCGAATATACTCAGCGGCTTGTACGAGCCGCCTTCGAAATCGCTTGAATGCCAAATGCCGGAGGTAGAAATGGCAAGAGATCCCAAGATCACATTTATCGGCGCAGGTTCCACGGTGTTCATGAAGAACATCATCGGTGACGTGCTGCAACGTCCGGCCCTTTCGGGCGCCACCATCGCACTGATGGACATCAACCGTGAAAGGCTGGAGGAAAGCGCCATCGTCGTCAACAAGCTGATTTCGACGCTCGGGGCAAAGGCGAAAGCCGAGACTTATACCGACCAGAAGAAGGCGCTGACGGGTGCCGATTTTGTCGTCGTCGCCTTCCAGATCGGCGGTTATGAGCCCTGCACGGTCACCGATTTCGAGGTGCCGCGCAAATATGGCCTGCGCCAGACCATTGCCGATACGCTCGGTGTCGGCGGCATCATGCGCGGCCTGCGGACCGTGCCGCATTTGTGGAAGATCTGCGAAGACATACTCGCCGTCTGCCCCAACGCGATCATGTTGCAATATGTCAACCCGATGGCGATCAACACCTGGGCGATTGCGGAGAAATACCCGACGATCCGGCAGGTCGGGCTTTGCCATTCCGTGCAGGGCACGGCCATGGAACTCGCCCACGATCTCGATATTCCCTATGAGGAAATCCGTTACCGTTCGGCCGGCATCAACCACATGGCGTTTTTCCTCGAATTCGAGCACCGCCAGCCGGATGGCAGCTATAAGAACCTCTATCCCGACCTCGTGCGCGGCTATCGCGAAGGCCGGGCACCGAAGCCCGGCTGGAACCCGCGTTGCCCCAACAAGGTGCGTTACGAGATGCTGACGCGGCTTGGTTATTTCGTCACCGAAAGTTCCGAGCATTTCGCCGAATATACGCCCTATTTCATCAAGGAAGGACGCGAGGATTTGATCGAGAAATTCGGCATTCCGCTTGATGAATATCCGAAGCGCTGCATCGAGCAGATCGAGCGCTGGAAGGGGCAGGCGGCGGCCTATCGTTCGGCCGAGAAGATCGAGGTCAAGCAGTCAAAGGAATATGCCTCCTCCATCATCAACTCGGTCTGGACCGGCGAACCCTCGGTGATTTACGGCAACCAGCGCAACAATGGCTGCATCACCTCGCTGCCGGCCAATTGTGCGGCGGAAGTGCCGTGCCTTGTCGATCATAACGGCGTGCAGCCCACCTATATCGGCGAGTTGCCGCCGCAGCTCACCGCGCTGATGCGCACCAACATCAATGTGCAGGAGCTGACGGTGCGGGCGCTGATGACCGAAAACCGCGAAGACATCTTCCACGCGGCGATGATGGACCCGCACACAGCGGCGGAACTCGACCTCGACCAGATCTGGTCGCTGGTGGATGATCTCCTCGTCGCACACCGCGACTGGTTGCCGGAGTGGACGCAGGTGGAGGTGAAGCGGGCGCGGGCGGTGTGAAATGGGGGGCGGTAAATTGGAAGTCGCGGGGTTTCGTCTGCGGCCGTTCACCGACACGCCTCTTTCCATATTCGACGTCATCCTCGGGCTCGTCCCGAGGATCCAACCACGTAGCGAAAATTGATGGGTAGCAGATGCTCGGGACAGGCCCGAGCATGACGGAGGGATTGTCATGCTGTCCATCACTTTCGGTGCTGGGTTCCCATGGCGTTTCCAACCGCTGCCCGAAACCTCTCATGCACTTGACTTGTGTCAAAGCCACGAAGCGCACCCTCACTTAAAAAGCCGCATGACCCGGCCCATTTCCTCAAACAGAAGAAATGCCGGGTGCGAATTCTGAACGCGATGGTGGCTGGCTTCTTCGGTTTTTACGTATTACGGTTGAAACCTGAAGGGTTCATGGGGAAGACGGATGTCTAAAAAAGGCTTGCTCATTGGTCTGGTGGTTCTGGCTGTTGCCGTTGCCGCCTATTTCTTCTGGTCGAAGCTGACGGGGGAGGGACTTCCCGCCGGGTTCGTGGCCAGTAACGGCCGGATCGAGGCGGTGGAGATCGATATTTCCACGAAAACAGCGGGCCGCCTTCAGGATATCATGGTGCGCGAGGGCGACTTCGTGAAGGCCGGGCAGGTGCTGGCGCAGATGGACACGGCCCAGCTGGAAGCGAAGAAGCGCCAGGCGGAAGCACAGCTTCGCCGCGCTAAAATAGCGATCGATACCGCAAACAGCCTCGTTGCCCAGCGGGAGGCGGAAAAAACATCGGCTCTGGCCGTGGTGGAACAGCGCAAGGCGCAGCTCGATTCCGCCTCCAAGACCAATGCACGTTCGAAACAGCTGCTGACCGGCAACGCGGTGTCGCAGCAGATTGTCGACGACAGCGAAGCGGCCGAGCTATCCGCCCGCGCCACGCTTGCCTCGGCTGAGGCCTCGCTTGCCGCTTCGGACGCCGCCATCAACGCTGCCAGGGCGCAGATCGTCGACGCAGAAGCGGCGGTTGATGCAGCCCAGGCCGATATTGAGAGCATCGAGACTGACATCACCGATGCGACGCTGAAATCGCCGCGCGACGGCCGCGTGCAATATCGCATCGCCCAGCCCGGAGAGGTGCTTTCCGCCGGCGGACGCGTTCTCAACCTCGTAGATCTCGGCGACGTCTACATGACGTTCTTCCTGCCGACGGCGGAGGCCGGCCGCACATCGATGGGGTCTGACGTGCGCCTCATCCTCGATGCCGCGCCGCAATACACCATTCCGGCCAAGGTTTCCTTCGTGGCCGATGTCGCGCAGTTCACCCCGAAAACGGTCGAGACCGAGGAAGAGCGCCAGAAGCTGACCTTCCGGGTGCGGGCGCAGATCCCGCAGGAACTGCTGCAGAAATACATTCAGTATGTCAAAACCGGCCTGCCCGGCATGGCCTATGTCCGGCTTGATCCGCAGGCGGCCTGGCCGGAAAATCTCGAACGTAACCTCGTCAAGTGACGGTGGCCGCCATGGGCACACCCAACGCGACGAAGAGTGAAAACGATAGGGACGCGCCGGTTACGCGCCTCACCGATGTGCGGCTGGCTTTCGGCAGCACGGTTGCTCTCTCTGACATATCGGTTGAAATTCCGTCCGGGCGGATGATCGGGCTTATCGGGCCGGACGGTGTCGGTAAATCCAGCCTCCTGTCGCTCGTCTCCGGCGCACGGGCCATACAGAAGGGAAAGGTGGAGGTTCTGGGCGGCGATATGTCCGATCCGCGCCACAGCGAGGATACCTGCCCGCGCATTGCCTATATGCCGCAGGGGCTGGGCAAGAACCTTTATCCCACCCTGTCCGTGTTCGAGAATATCGACTTTTTCGGGCGGCTGTTCGGGCAGGGCGGCAGGGAGCGGCAGGCGCGCATTGCCGAACTGCTGAAAAGTACCGGCCTCGAGCCCTTTGCCGACCGTCCGGCAATGAAGCTTTCGGGCGGCATGAAGCAGAAGCTCGGGCTCTGCTGCGCGCTGATCCACGATCCGGACCTGCTCATTCTCGATGAGCCGACCACGGGTGTCGATCCGCTGTCGCGCCGGCAGTTCTGGGAACTGATCGATTCGATCCGGGCCGGGCGTCCGGGCATGAGCGTCATCGTCGCCACGGCCTATATGGAGGAAGCCGCCGGTTTCGATTGGCTGGTTGCCATGGATGGCGGAAAAATTCTGGCAACGGGATCGCCTGCCGAGCTTCTGGAGCGCACCTCGGCTGCAAATCTCGATGCCGCCTTCATCGCGCTTCTTCCGGAAGAAAAGCGAAAGGGCTACCACGAGGTGCACATCGCGCCGCGCAAGGTGAGTGATGATGGCGATTATGCCATCGAGGCGTCCCATCTCAGCATGCGCTTCGGTGACTTTACCGCCGTCGACAATGTCAGCTTCAAGATTCCGCGCGGCGAGATTTTCGGCTTTCTCGGCTCGAACGGCTGCGGAAAATCCACGACCATGAAGATGCTGACCGGGCTTCTGGCCGCCAGCGAAGGCGAGGCCAAGCTCTTCGGGCACAAGGTGGATGCCAGCGACATGGCCATCCGCCACCGCGTCGGTTACATGAGCCAGGCCTTTTCACTGTATTCCGAACTGACGGTGCGGCAGAACCTCGATCTTCACGCGCGGCTGTTCAAGCTGCCGGAAGAGAAAATTCAGCCGCGCATCGCCGAGATGGCGCAGCGTTTCGATCTCGGCGCGGTTATGGAGACCCTGCCGGACGATCTGCCGCTTGGCATCCGGCAAAGACTGTCGCTGGCGGTGGCGATGATCCATTCGCCTGACATTCTCATCCTCGACGAGCCGACGTCCGGTGTCGACCCGGTGGCGCGTGACGGGTTCTGGCAAATCCTTGCCGATCTCTCACGCAACGATAATGTCACGATTTTCATCTCCACCCATTTCATGAACGAGGCGGAGCGTTGTGACCGGATTTCGCTGATGCATGCCGGCAAGGTGCTGATCAGCGATACACCGGACGCGATTGCCAAGAGCCGGAATGCGGCAACGCTGGAAGAGGCTTTCGTCGCCTATCTCGAAGATGCGTCCGGCGTGAAAAAGGCGGAACCGGCGGCGGTGCCGGTCGCGGCAGCGGATGTGCCTGTGACGCCACATGCAGCGCCCGCCCGCAAACGGTTTTTCGATGTCAGGCGCATGTTCAGCTATACGCGCCGCGAGGCGCTGGAACTGCAGCGAGACCCCATTCGCGGCACGCTGGCGGTGCTTGGCAGCGTCATCCTGATGTTCGTGATCGGTTACGGCATCAATCTGGATGTCGAGGATCTGACCTTTGCGGTGCTGGACCGCGACGATTCCACCATCAGCCGCGATTATGTGCTGGATATAGCCGGTTCCCGTTATTTCATCGAAAAGGAACCGATCCGCGATTATGCCGATATGGACCGGCGCATGCGCGATGGCGAACTGAGCCTCGCCATCGAAATTCCTCCCGGTTTCGGCCGGGACGTGTTGCGCGGCAAGACGGTGGAGGTGGGCGCCTGGATCGATGGCGCCATGCCGCAGCGGGCCGAGACGGTGCGCGGTTACGTGCAGGGCATGCACCAGACATGGCTTGCGAGGAAGGCGGCCGAGATTTATGGCAGTGCGGCGACGCAGAACAGCTTCAGCATCGAAACGCGCTATCGATACAACCCCGATGTCAAGAGCCTTGTCGCCATGGTGCCGGCGGTCATTCCGCTGCTGCTCATGCTCATTCCGGCCATGCTGGCGGCACTCAGCGTCGTCCGGGAGAAAGAACTCGGCTCCATTGTCAATCTTTACGTAACGCCAACCACCCGGCTGGAATTCCTGATCGGCAAGCAGCTGCCCTATGTCGCCCTCGGCATGCTCAATTTCCTGCTTCTGACGGTATTCGCCATCTTCATCTTCCGGGTGCCGTTTACGGGAAGTTATCTTGCTTACGCAACGGGAGCCTTGCTCTTCGTCATCATCGCCACCTCGATCGGCCTCGTCATGTCGTCCTTCATGAAGAGCCAAATCGCCGCGATCTTCGGCACGGCCCTGCTGACGCTCATTCCGGCGACGCAATATTCGGGCATGATTGATCCCGTCTCGTCGCTGCAGGGCGCAGGCGCCTTCATCGGCAACATTTATCCCGCGACCTATTTCATGACGATTTCGCGCGGGACTTTTTCGAAGGGGCTGGACTTCGCAGGCCTTTCCGGCTCTTTCCTGCCACTCATCATCGCCATTCCGCTGTTGCTCATCGCCGGCGCCGCTCTCTTGAGGAAACAGGCGTCATGAGGTTGTTTTCGTCCAACATCTTCCAGCTCGGCATCAAGGAACTGCGCGGTCTTGCGCGTGACGGCATGTTGCTGCTGCTCATCGTCTACGCCTTCACGCTGCAGATATATACCGGCTCCAGCGCGCTGCCGGAAACCCTGAACAATGCCGCCATCGCGATTGTCGATGAGGATCAGTCGCCGCTTTCGGGCCGCATCAGCACGGCGTTTTATCCGCCCTATTTTGCGCCGCCAAAGCAGATTTCCATTGCTGAAATGGACAAGCGCATGGATGCGGGGCTCGACACTTTCGCGCTCAACATTCCGCCGGATTTCCAGCGCCGCCTGATGGCGGGACAGCAGCCGGCCATTCAGCTCAACATCGACGCCACCCGCATGAGCCAGGCTTTCAGCGGCGGTGGATATGTCCAGACCATCGTGACCAGCGAAATCCAGGAATATATGAACCGCTATCGCGGTACGACCTCGGTGCCGGTGGACCTGACGCTGCGTTCCCGTTTCAACCCGGAACTGGACAAATCGTGGTTCGGATCGATCAATAACATCATCACCGCCATCACCATGCTCTCCATCGTTCTGACGGGGGCGGCACTCATTCGCGAGCGTGAGCATGGCACGGTCGAGCATCTGCTGGTCATGCCGGTCACGCCGCTGGAAATCATGCTGAGCAAGGTCTGGTCCATGGGCCTCGTGGTGCTGGTTGCCTCGGCATTTTCGCTGTTCGTTGTCGTCAGGGGGCTGCTCGCCATTCCGATCGAAGGCTCGCTTTCGCTTTTCCTGCTCGGAACCGCCCTGCAACTCTTCGCCATGACCTCGATGGGCATATTTCTGGCGACGGTCGCTGGTTCCATGCCGCAGTTCGGCATGCTGCTGATCCTGTTTCTATTGCCGTTGCAGGTGCTCTCCGGCGCCATGACGCCGCGTGAGAGCATGCCTGACATCATCCAGTATCTCATGCTTCTGGCACCCAACACCCATTTCGTCATTCTGGCGCAATCGGTGCTTTTCCGCGGGGCGGGGCTGGATGTCGTCTGGCCGCAATTGCTGGCCCTGTTGGCCATCGGCAGCGCGCTTTTCGTTTTTGCGCTTCGCCGTTTCAGGCGATTCCTGCGTTAAACCCGGGAAAAATGCCTGTTTTCCGGCCAATTCGCCCGTGTTGAATTTATTGTGTTCGGTAACGGTATGTTCGCCTTCGGGGAATATGCCTATGAGGACGGCTGGGTAAAGCGGGCTTTGTTCAGGAGTAGCAGAATGAATATTGCAGCACGTCTGTCGCTGGCGGCCATGATAGCACTGGCCGCGACATCATCTTTCGCGTCGGAGGATATGACTTCGGAGACGAGCGAAGCGATATTCGGTTTTGCCGGCGCCATGACGAAGGAAGACATGCTGAAAAGCGCGGCTCTCATTCCGGTGGAATATGAGAGGAACGCCATTATTGGTGGCGGTTACCAGTTTTATCCCTACAGCATCGGCAATGTGAAGCTGGGTGGCGAAATCGGCATTGCCGCGAGATTTGGCAAGGGCTTCTCCGGCGAGGTCTGGGCGGGGCCGGTTGCGCGCTACGAGCAGATCAGGCTCGGAGAACGCCTGTTCATCACCCCGAGCTTCACGGCGGGCCTGAGCCTCGTGAACGACGCACAGCGCGGCCGGGAGCGGGAGCAGGAAATCAAGGATGACGGCAATGCCAATGTCCTGTTTTACCTCGGTCCGGAAATCAACGTCTCCTTCAGCGAGGATTCCTCGACGGAACTCTTCTGGCGGCTTCACCACCGTTCCGGTGGCGGCAAGACGCTTGGAAACATGAAGGGTGCGACCAATGCCAATGTATTCGGCGTGCGCTACAAGTTCTGACGCTTTTGCAGTCAAATTGCATGCCCTGCGTGCAGTGCATGGGTGGATTGCCTTATTCTGCCTGTTCATTGGTCACGACAAGGCGCATATAGAGGACATCGAAGGACGCCGGAACGAAAACGTTGCTGACGTCACCTAAACCTCAGAAAGGGTCATGTCATGAACGTAGCACGCAGCTTCAACAATTGGCGCAAATATCGTCAGACCGTCAACGAACTCGGCCGCATGAGCGCCCGCGAACTGCATGATCTCGGTCTCGACCGCAGCCAGATCACCAGCGTCGCCCGCGCCGCAGTCGGCAAGTAATCAAGGCGAAAATGCCGCTTTTGAATGCCCAAACGCCCGCTTAGCGGGCGTTTTTGTTTTTGGACTCTGCTGCTGCGATATCGCCGTCCTTGATCCGTGGATCATTGCCTGCAACGGGCGGTGATGTATTCAGGGACGGTGACTGGTGCCGTTGCAGCGATATTGCGGCGGTCTCGGCGCAATAGTCGCCGGGAATTCTGCCGCCAATATTGGTTATGCGCCAAACGCATATCTGTGCTGCAACCTTGTGCCTGCAAAACGCGCAGGAAAATGCTATCTTCCAATCATCGAAACGGATGTACCTCCTCCCACATCGTTTCGGTATGCGGGCGATCCTACTCCTCCTCCCAAGGATTGCCCCGGGGACAGCGGTTTTCCTCCTCCCATATCGCTGTTCATTTTTTCAAAAAGCCTGCCGCACCTCCTCCCGCGGCAGGCTTTTTTGTTTTCGTCTCTTCGTTTGCCTTCAGGAAAAATAGCTCAGTCGAAAACCATCATGCCGATTGGCGTGACGGCGCGTTTGCCGGCGCGTCTGGCAAGTGCGTAGGTGAGGCACTGTTCGACGGCATCCTGCGGCACGGGCTTTGCAATCACCCCGGCGCCGATGCCGAGATTGACCACCACTTCCGGGTTCGCCGTCATGAAGATCACCACGACGCCATGATCCTGAGACAACCGCCGTCCGACTTCGGGGCCCGTCTGGCCGTCGGCAAGGTTGACGTCAACGAAGGCGATGTCGGCGCGGCTGCCGAGCGCCACGGCCTGATCCAGCCGGTTGGCGATGCCGATGACATTGGCCTCTTCTTCCGCCTGCAGAATGGAATCCTCGATATCCATGGCGATGAGGAACTCGTCTTCCACGATCAGCACACGCGGTTGTTCCGTGTGGAAACCCGGTTCGCTTTGCAAGACGTCTGCCAACATATGCCTGCCTCCATTCTGTGCGCCTTAGCGCTGTCGGCAAGCAAACACTTGTCGGAGCAACTCGTTCCAAAGTGAGATAAACATGGTGAATGGAGTGTAAACCACATGGCTTTTCAGCTATCACCTCTCGATAGCGAAGCAGTTGATTCGGTTCGGTTTTCATCCGGGGAAGGGGTCGGAGAACGTCGCCGTAGCGCATCTTTCGCCCCAGGAGTACAGGCCATTTGCCGCAAGCGGCAGAGCGGCTTACATGCAAATTCAAAGCGTTACAGCCTCCTTCGCGCATCAGAAGGAAAGTGCTGGGACCTTGCCGATCATTCGCGTGCCGCGCTCAAAAAACGGCGCGAGACCCTATGAGTTCAGAAAGAGAATAAAACGATGACCCAGTCTCCGCGCGCCACCATTGCCCGCAACACGCCCAATATCGCCGTTATCGGCGTTGGTGGAGGTGGCGGAAATGCGATCAACAACATGATCGCCGAGGGCATTGGCGGCGTCGATTTCATCGCGGCCAATACGGATGCGCAGGCGCTGAAGAAGACCAACGCACCAAGGCTCGTGCAGCTCAGCTCCGAGCTGACCGGCGGGCTGGGAGCGGGTGCTGATCCGGAAGTCGGCCGCCAGGCCGCGATCGATTCGCTCGACGAGATAATGGATCACTTGAGCGGTTACGACATGTGCTTCATCACCGCCGGCATGGGCGGCGGCACCGGTACGGGTGCTGCACCCGTCATCGCCGAAGCCTGCCGTGCGAAGAACATCCTGACCGTCGGCGTCGTCACTCTGCCGTTCAGCTTCGAGGGTGCGCGCCGCATGCGGGCTGCCGAATACGGCTTCGCCAATCTGCTGAACACAGCCGATACCGTCATCGTCATTCCCAACCAGAACCTGCTGCGCATTGCGGATGCCGGCACCACCTTCGAGAACGCGCTGAAGACGGCCGACAAGGTTCTGTCGCTCGGCGTGCGCTGCGTCACCGATCTCATCCTGCGCGAAGGTCTGGTCAATCTCGATTTCGCCGATGTGCGCTACGTCATGAAGAATGGCGGACGTGCACTGATGGGCACGGCCCAGGCCAAGGGCGAGAAGCGCGCCTCGGAAGCGGCAGCTGCTGCCATCGCCAATCCGCTGCTCGGCGAACCCTCGCTGAAGGAGGCGCGCGGCGCGCTGGTCTCCATCTCGGGCGGCAACGATCTGACGCTTTACGAGATCGATGAGGCGATGACGCTGGTGCGCGAGGCGGTCAGCGAGGAGACGGATGTGGTGATGGGCGCCTCCTTCGATCCGACGCTGGACGGTGCTTTCAAGATTTCCGTCGTGGCCACCGGCCTGCGCAACTGACGTTTCGTTTGAGGAGCGACTTCGCGGCTCGTTTCTTCTCCCCGTGGGGAGAAGAAGCAAGGTGGGTGCTCCTCGCTCCATTTGTAAACTGTCCGTTCCGAGCCGCGGCGTTGGCTGGCAAGGCACCAGCGCCACAAATTGAATAAGCAAAGCCGTCGCGGGTAATTTTCGCGACGGCTTTTTGTTGTTTTTGAACAATTATTCCGCCATTCGAAGTGCGGGCGATGCAACGCGGCGTTGATCGGGAAAAAATATAATAGTACTCTTTATGTCGACAAGAGGGATTTGATGATGACGGATATTATTGCATCTGCCGAGCGCAAGCGCGGCTCTGGCGTGAAGATGGTCTATGATCTGCTGCGCGACGAAATTCTCGATCTGGTCCTGCCGCCCGGCAGCCCCATTGACGAGGTGCAGCTTGCCGAGCGGTTCAAGATGTCGCGCACGCCCATTCGCGAGGCCCTGGTGCGGCTTTCGGGCGAGGGTCTGATCGATACGCTGCCGAACCGTTCGACCATGGTGTCGAATATCGATTTCCTCAACATGCATACCTATTTCGATGCGCTGGTGCTGATGTACCGGGTCACGACCCAGCTTGCCGCGCAATATCATCGCCCGGAGGATCTGGCCGGCATCCGCGCCCATAATGCGGAATTTGCCATTGCGGTGGAAGAGCAGGATGCGCTGGCGATGATTTCTACCAATGCCGCGCTTCACCTTTCGATCGCCGAAGCCGGGCGCAACCCCTATTTCACCAGCCTGTTCAAGCGCCTGCTGGACGAGGGACGGCGCATCCTCAGGCTTTATTATCAGTCCTATGACGATCGCCTGCCGAAACGCTTCGTCGATGATCATGATGAGATCATCGCTGCGATTGCCGCGCGCGATACCGTTCTTTCCGAGAAACTGGCCCGCGAACACGCCGAACAGATCGTGCGGCAGGTGCAGAAACTGCTGGTGCGCAACGAGCGCCTGGAAATAAATCTATAGCTTGTCGATTTCTTGTCGACAAATAAAATACAAGATTGTAGTGTCCTTGTCGAAAGGATGGCGCGGAGGTGCGTCCATTCCTGAAAAACTGTCCCTTAGGAGCTAGTAATGACGGCCAGCATTTTTTCCGGCGTGATTCCCGCCTTGATGACCCCCTGCAAGGATGATCGCACTCCCGATTTCGACGCGCTTGTCCGCAAGGGCAAGGAACTGATCGCCGATGGAATGTCGGCAGTCGTTTATTGCGGTTCCATGGGCGACTGGCCGCTCCTGACGGACGAGCAGCGCATGGAAGGCGTGGAGCGTCTGGTGAAAGCCGGCATTCCGGTCATCGTCGGCACCGGCGCCGTCAACACGGCATCCGCCGTGGCGCATGCCGCCCACGCCCAGAAGGTTGGCGCAAAGGGCCTGATGGTCATTCCGCGCGTCCTGTCGCGCGGTTCGGTCATCTCCGCCCAGAAGGCGCATTTCAAGGCCATCCTCGCGGCGGCTCCTGAAACGCCGGCTGTCATCTACAACAGCCCCTATTACGGCTTCGCCACCCGCGCCGATCTCTTCTTCGCGCTGCGTGCCGAACACAAGAACCTCGTCGGCTTCAAGGAATTCGGCGGCCCGGCCGATATGCGTTATGCCGCTGAAAACATCACCAGCCGCGATGATGACGTGACCCTGATGATCGGCGTCGATACCGCCGTCGTCCACGGCTTCGTCAATTGCGGCGCAACGGGTGCCATCACCGGCATCGGCAACGTGCTGCCGAAGGAAGTCATTCATCTCTGCAAGCTGTCGCAGGCTGCCGCCAAGGGCGATGCCGATGCCCGTGCCCGCGCGCTGGAGCTGGAACAAGCGCTGGCCGTGCTCTCTTCCTTCGATGAAGGCCCGGATCTGGTTCTCTATTTCAAGCACATGATGGTGCTGAAGGGCGACAGGGAATACACGCTGCACTTTAACGAAACCGACGCCCTGACCGACAGCCAGCGCGGTTATGTCGAGGCGCAGTTCAAGCTGTTCAACAGCTGGTACGCCGACTGGAGCAAGCTTCCGGGCGCGGTGCAGGCCTGCAAGGCGGCCTGAGATATTGCTGCTGTAAAAAAAGGCCCGCAATTGCGGGCCTTTTTTGCATGTGATGAGGTTTGATGTCTCTCCTCCGCCATGCCGGACTTGATCCGGCATCCAGCCACAGCGCGTCTGCGCTGTGAAAGGACTCTTCTGCGATCAAGGACTTGATCGCACTGGACCCCGGATCTAGTCCGGGGTGACGGAGCGGGAAGCGGTGTCACCATGAAAAAGGCCCGCAATCGCGGGCCTTTTTCATTCCCACATCCAAACGCGGTCAGGAGACCGCATCCAGCCCCTTTTCCAGCAGCCGGTCGAGCCCGGCCATTTCGGCGGCGGTGAGCGTGATGCCTTCGCTTTCGGATTTGGCGCGGGCAGTGAAGCGTCGGCCGGACGGCAGGCGGGCGCCCTGGCCGATGATGGCGTCGAACAGCACTTCAGCCCGCTGGAAGGGATCGCCCGGGCGGCCCTTGGCAAAGGCTTCCGGCGAAAAGGCGATGATCAACTCGCCATGGGTCGGGGCAAGCGTGGTGGTGCCGAGAAATTCGAGCGCTTCGGGGCTGGTCAGGTCGCCGATCATGATGCCGGCGAGAAGTTCGATCATCGTGCCGATGGCCGATCCCTTGTGGCCGCCGAAGGGCAGCATCGAGCCGGCAAGGGCCGCCTCGGGGTCGGTCGTCGGCTTGCCATCGGCATCCAGAGCCCAGCCTTCCGGCAGGGATTTTCCCGCGCGCCGATGCAACTCTATTTCACCACGCGCCGCAACCGATGTCGCGAAATCAAAGACGTAAGGGGAAGTGTCCCTGCGCGGCCAGCCGAAGGCGAAGGGGTTGGTGCCGAGCAGCGGTTTGGCTCCACCGGTGGGTGCTACGGTGGAATAGCTCGGGCACATCACCAGCCCGGCAAGGCCATTCGACGTAAGGCCCTCGACTTCCGGCCAGAGCGCCGAGAAATGGGTGCAGTCATTGATGACGAGCGCGGCGATGCCGGAGCGTTTCGCCCGCTCGACCAGAACAGGCAGGCCAAGCTCGAAAGCGGGGTTGGCAAATCCGCCATTGGCGTTGATCTTCACGATCGCCGTGCCGTCATCTTCGGCCACTTCCGGGATTGCATCGGGCTTCACCTTGCCCGCCTTGACGGTGCGGAGCGCACCTTCGATGCGGTAAATGCCATGGGATTTACAGGCGTCCCTCTCACCGGCCGTGATGACGCGTGCGATCGCTCCCGACTGGACGGCATTGAGACCGGCCTTGCGAAAAATTGCTTCGATCCGGGCCGAAAGCTCTCCAATGGTCAAGGTGGTGGTGTCGCTCATCATAATCCTCCGATGTCGGGCTCGCACATTTTGAATACATAAAGTATACAAAGGCGGTGCTATTGCAACTCGTCTTTTCAGTGAAGTGTTATGAGAGCGCAGATCAAAGCGCTAGGCGCAAAGCTCCCGGTTTTCCACGACGTTTCCCGCGCCCTCATTCCTGTGCTTGTCACAGGAATCCAGCCAGCCCAAGTCTTTGGGCTGAAAAGACTCTTCCCGTCCCGCCGACGCGTGCCGACTGGATTCCTGTGACAAGCACAGGAATGAGGGGCGTCGGGCCTTTCTGCGCCGCTCCACATTTTCCTGCACCGTTTTCCATAAAGCTTGCCTGACAAAATTCCGATCATTCGCACATGCAAAAAATTCTTTTTGTATACTCCTTGTATTTTTATGTTGATTTATCGCTCCCGTGGGGAAATAGTGACCGCGCCTTCAAAGGCAGACCAATTGTGGGAGCAAATAAAGAATGAAAAAATCGGTCATCGTCGCCGGCCTGCTGGCCGCCACTTTCGCTATTACTCCGGCCAAGGCCGACAAACTTGACGACATCATTTCGTCTGGCACGCTGCGTTGCGCCGTCGTGCTCGATTTCCCGCCCATGGGCGCGCGTGATGACGCCAACAATCCGATCGGCTTCGATGTCGATTATTGCAACGATCTCGCCAAGGCGCTCGGCGTCACGGCTGAAATCGTCGAAACGCCTTTCCCCGAGCGCATTCCCGCGCTGATGTCCGGTCGCGTCGATGTCGGCGTTGCTTCCACGTCGGATACGCTTGAGCGCGCCAAGACGGTCGGCATGACGGTGCCTTACTTCGCCTTCGAAATGGCCGTTACCGCCAACGACAAGTCCGGCATCAAGTCTTTTGAAGACATGAAGGGCAAGACCGTCGGTGCAACCGCCGGCACGTTCGAAGCCATCGCGCTTGAAAAGTCGGTCAAGGAATGGGGCGTCGGCGAATTCCGTCCTTACCAGACCCAGGCAGATGTGTTCCTCGCGCTTAGCCAGGGCCAGATCGATGCCACCGTTTCCACCTCGACGGTTGCGCAGTCCAACGTCAAGGGCGGCAAGTTCGCCGGCATCTCCGTGGTCGGCAAGGCGCCTTACGACATCGACTATGTCGCGCTCTTCACCAACCGCGATGAATATGGCTTCATCAACTACCTGAACCTCTTCATCAACCAGCAGGTTCGCACCGGCCGCTACGCCGAGCTCTATGAAAAATGGGTTGGCGGCGAAGTTCCCTCGCTCACCGTCAACGGCGTTTATCGCTGATCAGGACTTTTCGTAAACGGCGCGGTCAAGATGATCGCGCCGTTGATCGTTTCTGAAAAGGCGGGACGCCCATGTTCAACTATACATTTCACTGGAATCAGGCGCTGAAGGCTTTGCCGCAGCTTCTGGACGGTGCGGTGGTGACGCTGCAGATTGCCATTCTCTCGATGGTGATCGGTCTGGCCTTCGCCATCGTGCTGACGCTGTTCCGGCTTTCCGGTAACCGAATTCTAAGCGCACTCGCCTCCATCTGGGTGGAGGTTGCCCGCAACACGCCGGCGCTGTTCCAGATATACATGGCCCATTTCGGGCTTGGCAATTTCGGCATTCACCTCAGCCCCTATACGGCGCTTCTGGTCGGCATCGCCTTCAACAATGCCGGTTATCTTGCGGAGAACTTCCGTGGGGCGCTGAAAGCGATACCGGATACGCAGACCCGTTCCGGCCGCTCGCTTGGCATGACGTCGATGCAGACCTTCCGGCTCATCATCATGCCGCAGATGCTGCGCGTCGCCTTCCTGCCCGCCACCAACCAGATGGTCTGGGCGATCCTGATGACCTCGCTCGGTGTCACGGTCGGCATGAATACGGACCTTGCCGGTGTCACGCAGGCCCTCAATGCGCGCTCGTTCCGCACTTTCGAATTCTTCGCGCTCGCCGCGGTCATCTATTACGTGATCGCCAAGATCGTCACGCTCGCCGCCAGAATGCTGGCCTGGCGTCTGTTCCGTTACTGAGAGAGGTGAGCCATGTTTGAAACCGCTCTCACCTGGAGTGATCTCGCCTTCCTGGCCAAGGGTGCGGGGATGACGCTTGCCGTCACCGCCGTCGCCGTCACGGCAGGCACCATCATGGGGATCATCTTCGGCGTCATCCGTGTCCAGCTCGGGCCCTACTGGTCCCTGCCGCTGACCTTCGTGCTGGATATTTTCCGCTCTGTACCGCTGTTGATCCAGCTGGTGCTCGGAAATTCCTTCCAGTCGATCGCCAAGCTCGGCTGGCCGCCCTTCACCACCTCCTGTGTCGTGCTGTCGCTTTATACGGCAGCCTATTGCACGGAAATCGTGCGTGGCGGCATCGGCGCCGTGCCGTCCAACACGCGCCGCGCTTGCCGGTCGCTCGGCATGACCTGGTCGCAGGACATGCGCTACATCGTGCTGCCGCTTGCCACCCGCGTGTCGTTGCCGTCCTGGATCGGGCTGACACTCGGCGTCATGAAGGATTCGGCGCTGGTGCTGTGGCTCGGCCTCATCGAGCTTCTGCGCGCCTCGCAGATCCTCGTCACCCGGCTACAGGAACCGCTGACCATTCTCATGATCTGCGGCGCCATCTATTTCCTTATCAGCTTCCCCATCGCCCGTTTCGGCGGGTATCTCGAAAGACGGTGGTCCCCCAATGATTGAGATCGAAAACGTCCGCAAATCCTTCGGCCCGCTGGAGGTTCTGAAAGGGATCAACCTGACCGTCAGCAAAGGCGAGGTCGTCACCATCATCGGCGGCTCCGGCTCCGGCAAGTCGACCTTGCTCACCTGCATCAACGGCCTGGAGCCGATCGACAGCGGCAAGATCGTCATCGACGGCACGGAAGTGCATGCCAAATCGACCGATCTCAACAAGCTGCGCCGCAAGGTCGGCATCGTTTTCCAGCAATGGAACGCCTTTCCGCATCTGACGGTGCTGGAAAACGTCATGCTGGCGCCGCGCAAGGTGCTCGGCATCTCGAAGGAGCAGGCCGAGGAAATCGCCGTCAAGCAACTGACCCATGTGGGTCTTGCCGAAAAGCTGAAGGTCTATCCAAACCGCATGTCTGGCGGTCAGCAGCAGCGTATGGCGATTGCCCGCGCGCTTGCCATGTCGCCGGAATATATGCTGTTCGACGAAGTCACCTCCGCGCTCGACCCGATGCTGGTCGGCGAAGTGCTCGACACGCTGAAGATGCTGGCGGATGAGGGTATGACGATGATCTGCGTCACCCATGAAATGGCCTTCGCCCGTGATGTCTCCAACCGCGTCGCCTTCTTCCATCAGGGCGTGATGGCGGAAATCGGCACGCCGGACCAGCTGTTCGGCGCGCCGCAGCATGCCGAGACGCAGAAGTTCCTGGCGAGCGTGCGGTAATGCCAGCCAATGATGCCATCGTTATCGGGGCCGGCGTTGTCGGCCTCTCGGCGGCAATCGCCGCGCAGACGCGCGGCCTTTCGGTCACCGTCATCGACCGCGAAGGGCCGGCGGCAGGCGCGTCGGCAGGCAATGCCGGCGCATTCGCCTTCACCGATATATTGCCGCTCGCGTCGCCCGGCATTCTCTGGAAAGCGCCGAAGTGGCTTCTCGATCCGCTCGGTCCGCTCAGCGTGCCGCCGGCCTATGCGCTGAAGATCGCGCCGTGGATGCTCCGCTTCTGGCGTGCCTGTGCCGCCTCCAAGGTCGAGCATTCCACTGCCGCCCAGACTGCGCTGATGGATCTGTCGAAGGCCAAGCTTGAGCCCTTCCTTAAAAAGACCGACACGATCGCCATGCTGCGCAAGGAGGGCAACCTCCAGGTCTATGAAAGCGAAGCCGAATTCGAGAGTTCGCTTCCCGGCTGGAAGGTGCGCGAGCGCCACGGCATCGAGTTTCGCCACCTCAATGCCGAGCAGATGGCCGAGATACAGCCCGGCATTGCGCCGCGTTTCACCTGCGGCACGTTTACACCCGGCTGGTATTCCATTGCCGATCCCAGGCTTTATACGCTTGCACTTGCCGAACATTTCCGCGCCATTGGCGGGCGTATCGAACGGCTCGATATTGCCGCACTCAGGCCGCTGGAAGACGGCGTCGAGGTGGTGAGCCATGACGGGCGCACCCGCAAGGCCGGCAAGGTCGTGCTGGCGGCGGGCGCTTTTTCGCATCGCATCGCCCGCTCGCTCGGGGAAAAAATTCCGCTGGAAACGGAACGGGGGTATAATACCACCCTGCCGTCCGGCGCTTTTGATCTGCGCACCCAGGTGACCTTCGGCGGCCATGGCTTCGTCGTCACGCGGCTTTCCTCCGGCATTCGCGTCGGCGGTGCGGTGGAACTGGGCGGGCTTGAGCTGCCGGCCAATTTCGCCCGCTCCGAAGCGCTTCTGAAAAAGGCGGCGAGCTTCCTGCCGGGCCTCAGGACCGAAGGCGGCAAGCAATGGATGGGCTTTCGCCCCTCGCTGCCGGACAGCCTGCCGGCCATCGGTCAGGCACGGCACACGGCGCGGGTGGTCTATGCTTTCGGCCACGGCCATCTGGGACTGACACAATCGGCGGGCACGGCCTGCATCGTCGCCGATCTTCTGACGGGGCAAAAGCCCGCCATCGATACAAGGGCATTTTCGCCACAACGTTTCTGACGGGGATTTCCGATGTCTTCTTCCCTTTCGACAACAGCCGTGCCTCAGGCACGCAGCATATTGGCCGGTGCGGCTGAAGGTGCGGTGATCGCCACCACCGAGGCGCTGAGCTTCTGGGGCGGCGTCGATCCCGCCACCGGCAAGGTCATTGACGTGCACCACCCGCTGCATGGCGTCTGTCTCACCGGCGGCGTGCTGTTCATGCCCACCAGCCGCGGTTCCTGCACCGGTTCGGGCGTGTTGCTCGATCTCATCCTGACGGGCCGCGCGCCCTCGGCGCTGGTTTTCTGCGAGGCCGAAGATGTGCTGACGCTGGGTGCGTTGATCGCCGCCGAAATGTTCGGCAAGCCTTTGCCGGTGCTGCGCCTCGACACGGAGAATTTCGCCCGGTTCTCCCGCGCCGCTCATGTCCGTATCGGTGAAAAGACCATCGAGGCCGATGGCGTTTCCCTGGCAATCGCACCGCCGGCGACGGCGCATCTCGATCTCAAGGGTGACGACCGGGCAATGCTCGAGGGCCGTGATGGCATTGCCGCGCAGCAGGCGATGCGCATCATCATCGCCATGGCCGCCCAGCAGGGGGCGTCAGCGCTGGTCGATGTCACGCAGGGCCATATTGACGGCTGCATCTATGCGAGCCCCGCCAATCTCACCTTTGCGGAAAAAATGGCGGAGATGGGTGCGAAGGTACGCGTGCCCACGACCATGAACGCCATTTCGGTGGACAAGGCGCATTGGCGCGCCCAGGGCGTGCCGGAGGATTTCGGCGATCCGGCCGCAAGGCTTGCGGATGCCTATGTGCGCATGGGCTGTCGGCCAACCTTTACCTGTTCGCCCTATCTCCTCGACAGCGCGCCGCAGGCCGGCGACATGATCGCCTGGGCCGAATCGAATGCGGTGATCTTCGCCAACACGGTTCTCGGTGCGCGCACCGCCAAACACCCGGATTTTCTCGATCTCTGCATCGCCTTGACGGGCAGGGCACCCTTGTCTGGCGTCTATCTCGAGGAAAACCGCCGGCCGCAACACATTGTCGATGTGGCTTTGCCTGAGGGAATCAACGATGCCTTCTGGCCGCTCGTCGGTTACCTCGCCGGCAAGGCGGCGTCCGATTGCATTCCGCTTCTGCGCGGACTCGCCGTCGCAAAGCCATCGCGGGATGATTTGAAAGCGCTCTGCGCCGCTTTCGGCACGACCTCGGCCGCTCCCATGCTGCATATCGAGGGTGTGACCCCGGAGGCCGGGCTTGCGCCTGTGGAAACAGCCGAAACCGTCACCATTTCGCTTGCCGATATGGCCGCCGGCTGGTCGCTTCTGAATGAGGGGCCGCAGGATGTGCAGCTCGTCGCCATTGGCAGCCCCCATGCGTCGCTGGAAGAATGCCGCGCGCTCGCGGATGCCTTCTCCGGTCGCAGGCGTCATGCGGATGTCGCCGTCATCGTCACTGCAGGACAGCAGGTCATCGACGCGGCCGGCCAGGACGGCACCTTGAAAAGCCTGCATGAGAGTGGTGTGCAGGTGCTGCCCGATCTCTGCTGGTGCTCGATTTCCGAGCCGGTTTTCCCGACGAAAACAAAGGCGCTGATGACCAATTCCGGCAAATACGCCCATTACGGCCCCGGCCTCAGCGGCCGCGCAGTGCGCTTCGGCAGCCTTGCCGACTGCGTTGAAAGCGCGCTGACCGGCCACGCCATTTCCCGTCTTCCTTCCTGGCTTTCCTGAGGAGTTTTCAATGCGCAGTATCAAGACCGTTCACGTCATTTCCGCCCATGCGGAAGGCGAGGTGGGAGATGTGATCGTTGGTGGCGTGAAGCCGCCGCCGGGTGAGACGATCTGGGAACAGAGCCGGTTCATTGCCCGTGATGAGACGCTGCGCAATTTCGTGCTCAACGAGCCGCGCGGCGGCGTGTTCCGCCACGTCAACCTGCTGGTGCCGCCGAAACATCCAGACGCAGATGCCGCCTTCATCATCATGGAGCCGGAAGACACGCCGCCCATGTCCGGCTCCAACTCCATCTGCGTTTCCACCGTGCTTCTGGACGGCGGCATCGTGCCGATGCAGGAGCCGGAAACCCATATGCTGTTGGAAGCGCCGGGCGGGCTGGTGAAGGTGCGCGCCGAATGCCGCAACGGCAAGGCCGAGCGCATTTTCGTGCAGAACCTGCCGAGCTTTGCCGCAAAGCTGGACGTCGAACTCGAGGTCGAAGGCCTCGGCACGCTGAAGGTGGACACGGCCTATGGCGGCGACAGTTTCGTCATCGTCGATGCCGAGGCGATGGGTTTCAGCCTGAAGCCGGAAGAAGCGCACGAGATCGCCCGCCTCGGCGTGCGCATCACCAATGCCGCCAACAAGGCTTTGAGCTTCGAGCATCCTGAGAACCCTGACTGGCGGCATTTTTCCTTCTGCCTGTTCGCGGGCAAGGTGGAACGTACCGCCGAGGGCCTACGGGCCGGTGCTGCCGTCGCCATCCAGCCGGGCAAAGTGGATCGCTCGCCCACCGGCACGGCACTTTCCGCCCGCATGGCCGTGCTGCATGCACGCGGTGAAATGAAGGAAGGCGAAACACTGACGGCGGTGTCGCTGATCGGCTCCACCTTTACCGGCCGCATTCTCGGAACGACAACGGTCGGCGACCGCCCGGCCATCCTGCCGGAAATCTCCGGCCGCGGCTGGATCACTGGCATCCACCAGCACATGCTCGATCCGTCGGATCCGTGGCCGGAGGGGTATCGTCTGACGGATACGTGGGGCGCGCGTTAAACGACTCTACCAGAGGGGCGAGTGCCTGCTCTTCCCTCATTCCTGTGCTTGTCACAGGAATCCAGCCGACGCGCGTCTGCGCGGCGGAGAGAGTCCTTCCAGCCCAAGGACTTGGGCTGACTGGATTCCTGTGACAAGCACAGGAATGAGGGAGGAGGGCTACTCAGCCACCCAGCCGCTTCGTCGTCTCGCGCACGATCAGCTCGAACCCGACATCCACCCGCGCACCTTCGGGAACGGCAGCACCTTTTTCCGGCTCCAAAATGGACAGCAGCAATTCGCCGGCCTTACGGCCGATCATCTGGGCATCGACACGGATCGTCGAAATTGCCGGATAACATTGCCTGCCAATGTCGAAATCGCCGAAGCCGAGGATGGAAATCCGGTCGGGCACGTGAATGCCGCGGCGGTGACATTCCATCAGCGCGCCGACAGCGGAAATATCGGACACTGCGAAAATGCCTTCGACATCCGGGGCTTTCGCCAGCAGCGAGCCGAGCGTTTTGGCCCCATGGTCATAGGAGACCGGGGCGCTGCCTTCGCGGATGATGAGGTCATCGGCAATGCCGGCTTCGCGAAGTGCGGCACCAAAGCCGAGAAGACGGCTTTCGCCACGCCAGTCCTTCACATCGCCATCAGCCCGCGACCCCAGCGCTCCGATCCTCTTAAAACCAAGTGATATCAGGTATTTGGCGGCGTTTCTTCCCACTTCGTAGTTGGAGAAGCCGACCGCGTGGTCGATCGGATGTTCGGGAACGTCCCATATTTCCACGATCGGGATGCCGGCGCGCATCAAAACTTCGCTCGCCATCTTGGTATGCACCGTTCCGGCAACGACGATGGCGTCGGGGCGGCGTTCCATCATGGTGCGGATGACGCGCTCCTCCTCCTGAAGGTCGTACATCGTGTAGCCGATCAGCAACTGGTAATCGGCGGCGCGCAGCGCGTTGGCGAGCCCCTGTGCGCTGTCGGCGAAGTTGGAGTTGGTGAGCGTCGGCAGGATGGCGGTGATGAAATTTGTACGCCGGGAGGAAAGCGAACCGGCGATTCTATCAGGCACATAACCCAGCTTCTCGATGGCCTTCATCACCTTCTGGCGTGTCTCCTCAGACACCAGCGCAGGATCGGCCAGCACGCGCGAAACGGTCATCTTGGAGACGCCTGCGAGTTTCGAGACGTCGCTCATGGTTGCTTTTTTTGACGTGACTAACGCTGCGGCCAAGGGCGTGCGCTCCACCAAAGCATGTCTCCCCAGTTTTTAAGCCGGCAACAATTCGAACCGGTTTCAGGACAAGACATACACGAAGACAGGGAGGGAAAGCACGCCGCATGATTGCAGATCGGTGCGGCGTGCACCGGATTTATGCGACTCGGCGATAGACCAGATGATAAAAACGCCCGTCGCACATGCTCATCATCTCATCCGTCAGTACCCGGCCCTCCATCCGGACCGGCGATACCAGCGCTTCTTCGACGGCTTCCATGGAGGGGTAGTCGATTTCCTGAACCATGATGATGGCGGCGGCGTCCGGGTCCGTACGCTCGGTGCGCATGACCCGCACGGCCTGCGCGTTGGGCATGCGCTTCCAGACCGGCAGAAGCTTCTCCTCGACGATGCGGAAAAATTCCTCCTCCCGGCCGGGGTGGATATTGCCTTCGAAAATGGCCGAACGTGTGTACATGCTTTCCTCCCGAATGAATGCCGATTGCAACAGTTCTGTAGATCGGACTTGCAATGATACCGATAACATGCATTACTCTTCCTGCCAAGAACGCGAAATGATGTCGATGAGAGGAAAATCGATATTCGGCAAAAATCATTGAATTTACTTGTAAATTCGAGTGGTTTTGAGCGTTTGCGTCATCTTGGGAGGAGTTTTTTGTAAATCGCGTCGAAATGTTATCGAGAACATTTTTCGATCTGCGCAAGGCCGGCTGTTCCGTTCGGGCAGCCACTATAAGGTTGGAGGAGAAACCATGAGCATATCCAGATTCCTGAAGAACATGACCGTTGCCGTCAGCGTTGCCGCAGCAGCGCTTGCCGCGACCACCTCGGCCCATGCCGTTTCGCTCAGCGAGATCACGGCGCGCGGCAAGGTCAAGATCGGTGTTCTCACCGGTGCGCCGCCGATGGGCATGGTGGACGAGAAGGGTAATCCTTCCGGTTATGACGTTGATGTCGCCAACCTCATCGGCTCTTACCTGTCGCTGCCGGTCGAACTGGTGCCGCTAACGCCGCCTGCGCGTATTCCCGCCCTTCAGACCGGCAAGGTCGATTTCCTTGTCGCGACGCTTGCGCCGACCGGCGAACGCGCCAAGACCGTGATGTTCACGCAGCCCTACAGCGCCTTCAACATGGACATCATCTCCGGCAAGGACCAGAAGTTCGAAAATCTCGACAGCCTGAAAGGCAAGCGGGTTTCGGTCAATCGCGGTTCCTCGCAGGAAACCGCGCTGCGCAAGGCCAATGTCGAAGGTCTCGAAATCGTCGTCTATGAAGACGATTCCACCAGCGCCCAGGCTCTGCTTGCCGGTCAGGTCGATGCCGTAGCCCTGCCGTCCACGGTCGGCGAGGCGATCATCAAGCAGCGTCCGGAAGCCGGTCTGCAGGTCGGTTTCACCTTCTTCCAGCAGGGCAATTCCATGGCGACGAAGATGGAGGATTTCGAGCTGCGTCAGTGGCTGAACACCTCCATCTATCTCATGAAGATGTCGGGTGACCTTGACCGTATCTCGGTGAAGTGGACCGGCCGTCCGCTGCCGCAATTGCCAAGCTTCTGATTGAGCCTTTCAACGCGCCCGCCGGGGAACATTCCGGCGGGCCGGGAAATGTCAACGGAGTGACGCATGTCCTATACTTTTCAATTCGGCGCGCTCGCCCAATATCAGAACGAGATTCTGAACGGCATATGGCTGACGATCAAGCTGTCTGTTCTCTCCATCGTGCTCGGCTGCGCTTTCGGCATTCTTCTGGCCTCGCTGCGTTCCATCAATGGCGGCATCGTCCGCATCATCGTGGACGCTTACGTGGAGGTAATCCGCAACACGCCATTTCTGGTGCAGCTTTTCATCGTCTATTTCGGTCTGCCGGGTCTCGGCTTTCGCGTCGGGGCGGATACGGCAGCGCTGATCGGCATGACGATCAACCTTGCCGCCTATTCGACGGAAATCATCCGCGCCGGCATCGAGGCGGTGCACAAGTCGCAGATCGAGGCGGGCGAAGCGCTTGGTTTCACCAGATACCAGATCTATCGTCACGTCATCATCGTGCCTGCCATCGCCAAGGTCTATCCCTCGCTGTGCAGCCAGTTCGTGCTGATGATGCTGGCATCGAGCATATGTTCGGCCATTTCCACCCACGAGCTTGCGGCTGCCGCTGCCTTCGTGGAATCGCAGACCTATCGCTCCTTCGAGGTCTATATTGTCGTCACGCTCATCTATCTTGCGCTGGCGCTCAGCCTGCGGCTCATCCTTGCCCTCGTCGGCATGTGGCTGTTTGGCCGCCGGGTGGCGCGCAAGACGATGACCGCCTTGCCGGAGGTGCAGTCATGACTCTTCGAACATTCGGCTGGAACGAGTTCGGCTTTCTGCTCACCGCCCTGCAATGGACCGTGCTTCTGACAATCATTGCGCTCATCGGCGGCGGCATCGTCGGCTTTTTCATCGCACTGGCCCGCACGTCGGATAACAAGCTGCTGCGCATTGCAGCCGGCACCTATATTCAGGTCATCCAGGGCATTCCGGTACTGATGATCCTGTTCCTTTCCTATTACGGCCTCAGCCTTGCCGGACTGGAACTGCCGCCACTGATCGCCGCCGGTGCATCGATGACGATCTATACGTCGGGTTATCTCGCGGAAATCTGGCGCGGCTGCATCCAGGCGGTGCCGAAGCAGCAGTGGGAAGCATCGGAATCGCTGGCGCTCACCCGCGCCCAGCAGTACCGATACGTCATCCTGCCACAGGCGATCCGCATTTCCCTGCCGCCGACCGTCGGTTTTGCCGTTCAGGTCGTCAAGAATACGTCCATCGCATCGATCATCGGTTTCGTCGAACTGGCGAGAGCGGGGCAGCTCATCAACAATGCCACGTTCCAGCCGTTCCGCGTCTTCGTCGCGGTGGCCGTGCTTTATTTCATCGTCTGCTACCCGTTGTCCCAGCTGTCGCGTTGGCTGGAAAGGAGGCTTCATGCCGGAAGTAATCGTTGAAAACGTTCACAAGAGCTTTGGCGCTCTGGAGGTCCTCAAAGGTGTGTCGCTGATGGTCGGTCGCGGAGAAGTCTTCGCCCTCATCGGCCGCTCGGGTTCGGGCAAGAGCACGCTGCTGCGCTGCATGAACGGGCTGGAGAAGATCAATTCCGGTCGCATCGAAATCGCCGGCCATGCGCTGGGCGACGATGCCAAAGCGCTGCGCAAGCTGCGTACCGATGTCGGCATCGTCTTCCAGAGCTACAATCTTTTCCCGCATCTGACGGTCGGCGAAAACATCATGCTCGCCCCGCGTATCGTCAAGGACGTGGCCAAATCGGAAACGAAGGACATTGCCCGCGAGGTTCTGCAACTCGTCGGCCTGTCGGAGAAATTCGATTCCTATCCCGACCAGCTTTCCGGCGGCCAGCAGCAGCGCGTGGCGATTGCCCGTTCGCTCGCCATGCGGCCGAAGGTTATGCTGTTCGACGAAGTGACTTCGGCGCTCGACCCTGAGCTGACCGAGGAAGTGCTGACGGTTATGGAAAACCTCGCCAAGGGCGGCATGACCATGATCCTCGTTACCCATGAAATGGCTTTTGCGCGGCGCGTGGCGACCGAAACCATCTTCATGCACAAGGGCAAGATCTGGGAGCAGGGCCGCTCGGCGGAACTTTTCGCCAATCCGCAAACGCCGGAACTCCGGCAATTCGTCAAGGCCGATGTGAAATAGTTCACCGGCACAAAGGAAAGTTCATGACTACTGAAATCTTGCAATTGTGCCCGTTGATCCCGGCACTCGAACAGGAACTTGCGCAGCGCTTCACAGTGCATCGCCTGTTCGAGGCTGCAGACAAGGCGGCATTCCTTTCTGAAAAGGGTGCTGCAATCCGCGGCGTCGTCACCGGTGGTCATATCGGCCTGCCGGCGGATATTGGTGCGGCACTCCCCAATCTTGAAATTGTCGCCATCAACGGCGTCGGTTTCGACAAGGTGGATCTGGCGGAAGCCAAGCAACGCGGTTTCCGCGTTTCCAATACGCCTGACGTGCTGACGGCGGATGTTGCCGATCTGGCGCTCGGTCTGGTTCTGGCGCAGGCGCGCAAGCTGCCGCAGGCGGATCAGCATGTGCGCACCGGCCAATGGCTGAAGGGCGATATGGGTCTTTCCACCCGTGTGGCCGGCCGCCGCTATGGCATTTTCGGCCTCGGCCGCATCGGTCAGGCGATTGCCAGAAGGCTTGAAGGGTTCGATGCGCGGATTTCCTACACCGCCAGAAACCGCCGTGACGTGTCCTATGACTATTACGACAGCATCGAGGCGCTGGCCGCCAATTGCGATGTGCTGATCATCGCCGCCGCCGCCACCGCCGAAACACGCCATATCGTCAATGCGGATGTGCTGAAGGCACTCGGTCCCCAGGGTGTGCTTGTCAATGTGGCGCGTGGTTCGCTGGTGGATGAGAAGGCGCTGGTTGAGGCGCTTTCCAGCGGCACGATCGGTGGGGCAGCTCTGGATGTCTTTGAAGACGAGCCGCGTGTGCCGGAGGCGCTTTTCGCCTTCGATACCGTCACGCTCGCGCCGCATGTCGGCAGTGGCACACACCAGACCCGGCGCGCCATGGCCGATCTGGTTCTCGCCAATCTCGATGCCCACTTCGCCGGCAAGGACCTGCCGACGCCGGTTGTCTGACGAATGCCAGATTGACGTTTGTCGTCTGACGGCGCGGCTTCTGTCGCGCCGTTTTCGTTTCCGGCTGCTTTCGGCGGATAGGGCCGCGAAAGACGGCAATTACCGCGCAATCTCCTCCCTTTGTTCATCTTTATATAAGACGTACAATCCTACTATTCCGCTTCCTTATAAAGCGATGAGGCGGAGAGGTGCGTTCCAAAGGTCCGAAGACACCCGTGCAGAACCGGATGTCGCGAACGAAGCGCGACGTAGGCCCTTCCGCTCCTCCTGCAACCGCCGAAAACACCAACCCCTCCGACCGGCACGCGCTATTGGAAGCGATGATCGACCATGTGCCGGATTTCATCTATGCCAAGGATCTGGAGGGGCGCTTTCTCTTCGCCAACCGGGCGATCGTTAGCGAGAACGGCTTCGACACCGTCGAGGAACTGATCGGGCTCACTGACACCGATATTCATGGCGATGCGGCAAAACTTGCCGGCATTCCCGATACCGAGGCGCGGGTGATGCGCACCGGCGAGCCGGACCTCGGCTACGAGGAGCGCGCCATGCGCGGCGATATCGATCGCTGGCTGATGATGTCGCGCGTGCCTCTCAAGGACAAGGCCGGCAATATCATCGGCGTGGTTGGCGCCTCGCGGGATATAACCCAGAAAAAAGCCTCGGAGAGACTGCTGCAGGCGCAGGCGCGCATTCTCGAAATGATCGTTGCGGCAGCGCGTATCGAGGATTTTCTCGAGGAGTTCGTCACGGCCATCGAAAATCTTGCCACCGGGCTTGCCTGTGCCGTGCGGGTGTTCGATGCGGTGCCGGGTGAGCTTTCCGTCTATGCTTCTCCCGCACTGGCATCTCATGAAGGGCTCACTACACTGCTTTCTTCCGTCAAGGATCCCGCCGATCTCACCTGCCCGCCGGATAATATCGCCTTCAGTTTCGATATTCCCGCGAGCGAAGGCGTGGCGCATGGCTTCGTCTGGTGCATGCTGGCCGCCCGCACGCCGGATGCGGCGCTTGTGGAATTTATCGGCGCCGCCGCACGGATGGCTGGCCTTGCAATCGACCGGAAACGGGCGGCGGAACATATCGCCTTTCTGGCTGATCACGACATGCTGACCCGGCTACCAAATCGCCGTTTTCTGGATACGAGGCTGCCGGACATATTGGCGGCGGCGGCAAGGGCGAAACGAAAGGTCGGCATCGGCTTCCTCGATCTCGATAATTTCAAGCAGATCAACGATACGCTCGGTCACAGCATCGGCGATGCTTTGCTGTCGGAAACGGCGGAGCGCATTGCCCGCAGCCTGCGGCGAAACGATCTTGTGCTGCGTGTGGGCGGAGACGAATTCGTCATCATTCTGGAAAAGGACAGGGAAGATTTCGAAAGCCGGCTGCAGCGCATCCGCGCAGCCGTTTCGCAACCGCTTCGCCTTGGCAATTATGATATCAAGGTCACATGCAGCATCGGCATGGCGTTCTTCCCGGAGCATGGCGAAACCACGGCGGAAATCGTCGCGGCCGCCGATCTGGCCATGTATGAGGCCAAACATAACGGTCGCGATGGCATCGCCACCTTCACGCCGCGCATGGCCGATGATCTGCGCAAGAAGTTCACCCGCATCGAGGAGCTGCGAAAGGCGATGGAAAGGGACGAGTTCGTCCTGCATTTCCAGCCGCAGGTCGATCTTCGAACCGGGCGCATCAGCGGCGTGGAGGCGCTGGTGCGCTGGCAGCATCCGGCAGAAGGCCTGCTCGGTCCTGCGGAATTCATCGGCCTTGCGGAGGAAACCGGGCTCATTGTGGAACTGGGAGAGGCCATTCTCAGAAAAGCCTGTCGGCAGGCGCAGGTCTGGACCGCTGCAGGTCTCTCGCCCGTCAAGATGGCGGTCAATATCTCGCCCCGGCAGTTCCAGAGCGGCCTGGTCGATCAGATCCGGTCCGTGCTGAAAGAAACCGGCCTTGCACCATCCCTTTTGGAAATAGAAATCACCGAAACGCTTATCATTCAGGATGTGGAAACATCCGTGCGCATCATGCGCGCCATCAAGCAGATGGGTGTCAGCCTGGCGCTGGATGATTTCGGCATCGGTTATTCCTGCCTCGGCATGCTGAAGACCTTTCCACTGTCTTGCATGAAGATCGACAGATCGTTCCTCACTCATTTGCCGGAAAAAACCAAGGACAGCGCCATAGTCTCGATCATGATCCAGCTTGCCGGGTCTCTCGATATCGATGTCATTGCCGAAGGTGTGGAATTCGGCGAACAGGCCACTTTTCTGCGCGCCGCCGGCTGCCCCTACGGGCAGGGCTATTATTTCAGCCGCCCGGTGCAGGCGGAAGTGATCGGGGATATGCTTGGCAACATGACGATGTTCCCAACCGGCCTGTCCAAGGAAATGCAATAGGGGCCGCTTTGACAGCCCGCCATTAGCGGGTTGGCTGAACACGGAGTGCGCTCTGTCATCTCCGTCGCATTGCGCCGTTTCGATTGCTGCGCCTGCTATTCTTCTCCGCATCGAACCCGGCAACGAAAGCCCGTTTTGTTTCCTTTCGTTATAAATGCAGATGCAGTCCTCACCCCGCAAGGTGCTGGCTGCCGGGGGTGTGGATTGTAATATAATTATATTTGCATATCGTGTTATATTTTATAAGTAATTAATTGGATTATTGAGAAATATAACATAAAATTACTATATATAAATCTGTTAATTTGTTGTAATTTTACTACTTAATTTAAGAGTGTACTTTCTATATATTTAAATTTGTTCGATTTGAATTGCGAGTCTCCGGTACTTTCTGTCATTTGCTGAATCAGCGCAGAGAGGCGGGCGGCAGGGAAAAGACCAGCCCTCAGTTTTGCGCATTTGTTGAAAAATTTTTGACTGGAGATTAAAAATGAACATCAAGAGCCTTCTGATCGGCTCCGTTGCCGCTCTCGCAGCAGTATCCGGCGCACAGGCCGCTGACGCTATCGTCGCTGCCGAGCCGGAAGCCATGGAATATGTTCGCGTCTGCGACGCCTTCGGCACCGGCTTCTTCTACATCCCCGGCACCGAAACCTGCCTGAAGTTTGGCGGTTACATCCGTTTCCAGACCAACTTTGGCCGTGATGCCAAGGGTACGTCTGACTGGAACTCGCTCACACGCGCTCAGTTCGAAGTTGACACTCGCACCGACACCGAACTCGGCGCTCTGCGTGGCTTCATCGGCCTTCGTGGCAATGCTGACAACGGTTCTTCCTCGTCCTCGAGCGTTTTCGTTGACCAGGCTTTCATCGAACTCGGCGGCCTAAAGGTCGGTAAGTTCTACAGCTGGTGGGACGACAGCCTCTCTGGCGAAACGGACGACCTCTCTTCCAACGCTCTGTTCAACTCTATTCGTTACACTTACGACGCAGGTTCCTTCTGGGCAGGCGCTTCGGTTGACGAACTCGAAGGCATCTCCGTCGGCACTTACAACGAGCGTGACAACAACATCGGTGTTGCTCTCGGCGCTGGCGCAAAGCTCGACAGCGTAACCCTCCAGCTCATCGGCGGCTACGACACTGACCGCGAAAACGGCTCTGTCCGCCTGATCGCAACGGCTGGTGTTGGTCCTGGCACGCTTGGCCTGTCCGGTGTATGGGCTTCCGGTGCAAACGCTTACTACAGCGTGTCCGAGTGGGCAGTTGCTGCTGAATATGCGATCAAGGCAACCGACAAGCTGAAGATCACCCCCGGCTTCCAGTACTACGGCAGCTACGGTCTCGTTTCCTGGGATGAGTTCTCCAACAACGACGCCTGGAAGGCTGGTCTGACGGTTGATTACAAGATCACAGACGGCCTCACCACGAAGCTCACCGCAAACTACCTCGATATCGACAACAAGCCTGAGGCTTGGACCGGCTTCGTTCGCCTGCAGCGTTCGTTCTAATACTGCACATAAGAAAAAAGCATAAACCTGGTTAGATGACTCAGATCCACCCCGTTTTCGAACGGGTGAGTGCTAGCTCCAGTCAAAGTTCCTGACATGAAGTCAGGTTTGCTCCCCGGACCCCTCCAGGCCGGGGAGTTTTTATTGTCGTGAGGGATTGCGCGCGGCTTTGTCGACAATGTCATCGCGGCCATCTGCAAGCGTGGATGCATTGCAGCGCTTGATGGCCCTGTTTTGCCAGATTACCGACCGAACGCCGGATCGGGCGGCAGGGGCGGGTGGACCGGTTCTTCGAAGGTCCGCAACAGGCGTCCCCAACCCGGATCATGCATGTGTGCTTCAAGACCGGCGCGGGCGGCGAGGGCCAGTGCTTCTTCCTGCCCGAAGGAGATGGCCGCATCGACATCCGTCGTCAGAACGCGACCGTTTTCCATCAGCATCTTGCCATCCACGAAAACGGTGTCGACGTCGCTTCCCAAAACCTGATGTACGAGGCGGTGCACAGGCATCCACATCGGCATCAGATGCGGTTTACGCATATCGATGATGGCGATATCAGCCTTTTTGCCGATTTCCAGCGAACCAATTTCATCCTCCATGCCGATGGCATGGGCGGCGTCGATGGTAATCATTTCGAATATCTTGCCGGGCGGCAGCAGGTAGCGATCGTGATTGTGCAGAAGATGTTGCGTGAATTGCGCCATGCGCGCGGTCTGCAGCATGTCGAAGTGGCGGCTGGGTGCCGCGCCGTCTGTAGTGATGGCGACACGGATACCCTTGGACATCATTTCCATGATCGGCGTCGCGCGGCCGGGCGGAGCATGGGTCACGCGCGTGCCGGTTTCCGCCAGAATGTCGATCTCGTCATGCGAGATGCCCCAGCAATGCTGGAGGTGGATGTCGGGGCCAAGCAGCGCATTTTCCTTGTCCTGAAAGGCCATGCGGATTTGTCCCGCGAAAGCGTCAGAATGCAGTCGGACGCCCATTTTGCGGGCGGTCTCGCGTATCCGGCGGGCCTGCATGCGGTCATTGTCTGTCAGTTTCACCGCCTGGTCGGGGCTTGAAGCGTTGGAGGGTTCAACCGAGGGGACGATGGTGAAGGGTGTCAGGAAGACGCTGATGCGTCCATCAGCCGTTCCGTTCAAGGCCTCAATCGTGGCTTCGCTGCCCTCGATCATCTCCTCGAAGCTGATGTTGCGGCGCTCCGGAGAGCCGCTTTCCCATCGGGTCACCGGGTGCGGCCAGGGCAGGCCGGAAGGTCCCACACAGATGATTTCGCGAATCCCGATCTCGTCATAGGCGCGGGCGTGGTTGATGGCAAAGACAGGATCATCGGCGCGTGGCATGGAGGTGATGATGCTGGCGCCGGTGGTGACACCGGCGCGCAGCCGCTCGATGCCGGAGACAAGGCCGTCCGCATACCAGTAGTCGCGCGTGACATAGTGGTAATAGGTCGGCGTCACCACCTTCATCCACATCGCATTGGTGTCGGCGGCAATGCTGCGGATCAAGGCGTGCCCGGCATGGCCATGGGCATCGATGAGGCCGGGGATGATGAGTTTACCCCGGCAGTCAATCACCTGCTTGTGGGTATGGCGTGGCGCCAGTTCCTCTGCCGTGCCGATATCGACGATCCGGTCGTCCTTTATGGCGAGGCCACAATCCTCGATGATGCGTCGCTCGCGGTCCACGGTCACCATCGTGCCGTGCAACAGCAGAAAATTCCCCATTTAGCCTTCCTCCCATGTGTTCGCAGCTGGTATTCAGGATGCGTCGATTTTGGATACGATAATTGTCAACAATATTATTGACAATAAGGCTGAGCGAAACAATACTCCGCCTTGTCCGGCCGGTAGGTCAGCCGGCACTTCAACGATTTATAAAAAGGGGGGATCAAATGTCCCGAATGAGAAGTTTCGTCCTGGCCGCCCTGGCGGCGGCCGCCATTGCCGTTCCCGCAAGTGCTGAAACCCTGCGTTGGGCCGGCCGCGCCGACCTTTATTCGCTCGATCCATATTCGGTGCCGTCCACCTCCAACCTCGCCTTTCTCAATCATATCTATGAGGGGCTTGTCCGTTACGGACCCGACTTCAAGATCGAGCCGGCTCTTGCGACGGAATGGAAGCTTGTTGATGGAAAGACCTGGCGTTTCACCCTGCGCAAGGGTGTGAAGTTCCATGATGGCGCCGATTTCACCGCTGACGATGTCGTCGCGTCCTTCACGCGTGCCTCGGATGCCACTTCGCCGCTGCGCGGTAATATTCCGGTTTTTGCAGGCGTGAAGAAGGTCGATGATTATACCGTCGATCTCGACGTCACCGCACCCACCTCGCTTTTCCTCAACGACATCACCAATATCTTCATCTTCAACGCCAAGTGGCTGAAGGATAACAATAGCGAGAAGCCGACCGATTTCGCCTCCAAGGTCGATGGCTATACGACGATGCACACCAACGGCACCGGGCCCTTCAAGCTTGAAAGCCGCGTGCCCGACAGCAAGACGGTTCTTGTCGCCAATGAGGCCTGGTGGGATCAGAAGAAACACAATCTCGACCGCATCGAATTCGTGCCGATTGCCTCTGCTGCCACCCGTGTTGCAGCTTTGCTTTCCGGCGAAATCGACCTGATCGATTCCGCACCGATCCAGGATTTGCCGCGGCTTGAATCCTCGCCCAATATCACGGTGAAGAAGCGCACCGAGTTGCGCACGCTGTTCATCGGCTTCAACCGCCGCGAAAAGCTGGAGGACGGCAAGCCGAACCCCTTTAACGATCTTCGTGTTCGCCAGGCATTCGAACTGTCGATCGATCGCGATCTCATCAACAAGAAGGTCATGCGCGGCCTTGCAAGGCCGTCCGGCTCGCTCATCGCGCCTGAAATTTCGGGTTATGCCAAGTCGCTCGATACATTCCAGCCCGCCGATCCGGCGCAGTCGCAGAAGCTTCTTGCCGATGCCGGCATGAAGAACCTCGCTTTCACCTATACCTGCATGAATGACGAGAGCATCAACGAGGAAGATATCTGCTCCGGCGTCGCCAACATGCTGAAGCGTGGCGGTTTCCAGCCGACGATCGACATCGCTCCCCGCTCCGTGCAGTCTCCGAAGCGTAATGGCGGCAAGGCGGATGTCTTCAACCTCAGCTGGGCGAACGAACCGACGCTCGATGCCTTCTCCTTCCTGTCGCAGATACTCTCCACCCGAAAGGGCGCAATGGGCGTCTCCAACTATGGCGGCTGGTCGAACCCCGAGATCGACAAGCTGGTGGATCAGGCAGCGCAGGAGCAGGACAATACCAAACGTCTTGCCCTTGAAGAGGCGGCCTTGAAGATCGCCAAGGACGAGGCGATGCTTGTGCCGCTGCACCAGCAGCCGATTGCATGGGCGATGCTTGGCAAGGTGAAGAGCGTCGATTTCCGCGCCGACAACAAGCCGCGCCACTGGCTGACGCAACTCGACAAATAATCCGGAACTCTGAAAGGCGTTCGGCATCGTGCCGAACGCCTTTTGGGCCATCCGGGGCAGCCTTCGTCACTTGCGGGCATATTGGGCAGAAAGCGATGCGGCTCGTCGCCGCTGGAGATTTGCCAGTAGCTGCCGATGTTATTGTCGACAATGCGGCAGGCGTAAACGACCTGTGCCCCGTCTCTGGAAAAGAATGGTCGAACCTGGCTGGCATCATGTCCATGGGTTCGCATCCGAGAGGTAACAATGCTGGTTTTCATCATCAAGCGTATGGGAAATGCCATTCTGGTCATGCTTTCCGTCGCGCTTATTGCATTTCTCATTTTCAGGCTTGCCGGAGATCCCGTCGAGCTGATGGTGGGCGAGCAGACATCGCAGGAAGATCGCGCCGCTTTGCGTGAGCGGCTCGGCCTCAACGACAGTCTGCCCACGCAATATTTGCGGTTTGTCAAAGACGCGGCCCAGGGCAATTTCGGCGTTTCCTATCGCAACGGCCAGCAGGTGCTGCCGCTCATAGCGGAAAGGTTTCCGGCCACGCTGGAGCTTGTTCTGGTGGCCACGGTCCTTTCGCTCGTCGTTGGCCTGCCGCTTGGGGTGCTGACGGCGATCCGGCGTGGAAAGTGGTATACGGAGGGCCTGCAGTTCCTGTCGATTGTCGGCGTCTCGCTGCCAAGTTTCGTTGTCGGCATTCTGCTTATCCTCGTCTTTTCGGTGTCGCTTGGCTGGGCGCCGGCCTTCGGTCGAGGCGATGTCGTGCAGCTTGGCTGGTGGTCCACGGGCCTGCTTACCTCGTCGGGGCGTGCGGCGCTCATTCTGCCCGCCATTGCGCTCTCGCTTTACCAGATCACGCTGGTCATGCGCCTGGTGCGCGCCGAAATGCTGGAGGTGCTGCGCTCCGATTTCGTCAAGTTCGCCCGTGCCCGCGGCATTCCCCGCTGGCGCATCTATTTCCGCCATGCGCTGCGCAACTGTCTGATGCCTGTCGTGACGCTGACGACGATGAATGTCGGTTCGCTCATCGCCTTTGCGCTCATTACCGAGACGGTGTTTCAGTGGCCGGGCATGGGCATGCTGTTCATACAGGCGGTGACATTTCTCGATATCCCCGTCATGGCGGCCTATCTCTGCATCATTTCCTTCATCTTCGTTGTCCTCAACACGTTCGTCGACATTGCCTATGCGGTGATCGATCCGCGTCTGCGCACCGCGCGCTAACCGAAGGGAGCCGGTTTCATGGCCACAGACCTTCCGCAAACGGCAAAACCTGCCCGCCCGTCGCTCATCAAGCGCAAACGCAACAGCGATCTCTACTGGTCGTTCAGCCACAGCAGATCGGCCAAGATCAGCGCGCTGATCCTGGCGATCCTCATTCTTGCCGCCATTTTCGCACCGCTGATCGCACCGCAGAACCCCTATGACGGCGCTTCGCTCGACATGTGGAAGGCCGAACTGCCGCCGGTGTGGCAGGAGGGTGGAGAATGGCCCTACCTGCTCGGCACGGATACGCAGGGGCGCGACATGCTCTCCGCCATCCTTTACGGCACGCGCATATCCATCGTCATCGGTGTCGCCTCCGTGGCGCTGTCTCTGGTCATCGGCATGACCGCCGGTCTGGTTGCGGGATATTTCGGCGGTTTTTCAGACAATCTCCTGATGCGCATCGGCGATATCACGCTCTCCATTCCGACAATTCTGGTGGCCATCCTCGTCTCCACGGTCGTCAGGCAGATGCTGCCGGACAGTCTTCGAGAGGTGGGCGCATCCGCCGTGCTCATTCTCGCCATCGCGCTTTCCGCCTGGGTGCAATATGCGCGCACCGTGCGTGCCCAGGCGATTGTGGAGACCGGCAAGGATTATGTGCAGGCGGCCAAGCTCATCGGCGTTCCCGCGCGCCGCATCATGGCCAACCATATTCTGCCCAATACGCTGACGCCGATCATGGTTGCCGCCACGCTGAATTTCGGCATGGCGATCCTGACTGAGGCGACGCTGTCGTTCCTCGGCATCGGCATGCCGCCCAGCCAGCCGTCGCTCGGAACGCTGATCCGCATCGGCAACCAGTTCCTGTTTTCCGGCTCCTGGTGGATCGTATTGTTTCCCGTTTTCCAGCTCTGCCTGCTCGTCGTCACCGTCAACCTTCTGGGTGATTGGCTGCGCGATGCGCTCAATCCGAAACTGAGGTGAGTTCCATGCACGATCTTCTGCTCCGCAACATCAGGCCCATGGCGGGCGACACCTGCGACATCATGATAAGGCAGGGAAAGATTGCCGGTTTTGGAAAGTTCGAGGCCGAACCCGGCATGCCGGTCGAGGATGGCAACGGCGCAATCCTCGCGCCCGGCCTCATCGATGCCCACACCCATCTCGACAAGACGACCTGGGGCATGCCCTGGCATGAGAACAACCGCGCCGCAATCCTGCGCGGACGGATCGATTTCGAACGCGAGAACCGCAGCCAGATCGGCATCGATCCGCACCGCCAGTCCATGCGCCACGCCATCGGTCTTGCTGCAAACGGCGGCACGCATATTCGCAGCCACGTGGATATCGATCCGACCCACGGCCTGAAGCTTGTCGAAGGCATATGGGAAACGCGCGAGAAACTGAAAGGCATCATCGACATCGAGGTGGTTGCTTTCCCGCAGTCCGGCGTCATGGTCATGCCCGGCACGGTGGAACTGCTGGATGAGGCGCTGAAACAGGGCTGTGAAGTCCTCGGCGGCATCGATCCCTGCGGCATCGATCGCGATCCGAAAGGCCAGCTCGATATCCTCTTTGAACTCGCGGTCAGGCACGGCGTGCCGATCGATATTCATCTGCATGAGGCTGCCGATCTCGGCGCCTTCACCATGGAGCTGATTTTCGAGCGCATCCGCGCCAACGGCATGGAAGGCAAGGTCGCCATCAGCCACGCCTTTGCGCTCGGCATGAATGACTATCTCCGGGTCGGCAAACTGATCGATGAGATTGCCCGGCTCGATGTGGCGATCCTGACGACGGGCGCGCCCTCGGCAAATGTGCCGTCTATCATGCGCCTGAAGGAAGCCGGTGTGCGTGTCGGCGGCGGTTGTGACGGCATTCGCGACACCTGGGGTCCCTGGGGCCAGCCGGATATGCTCGACCGCGCCAAGATCATCGGCATGAAGAACGGTCTGCGCTCGGATATCGAGCTTGCCCACGTCCTGCATGTCGTCTCGCAGGGCGGTGCCGATGTCATGGGCCTCAAGGATTACGGTCTTGACGTTGGCTGTGCTGCAGACTTCACGCTGCTGACTGGCGAGACCCTTGCCCATGCCGTTGTCGACATTGCCCCAAGACCGCTGGTCGTGAAGGGCGGGCGTGTCACCGCCAGAGGCGGCAAGGCCGTGGTGGAGGCACCATGATGAGCGAACCGCTTCAGTCTCTCGCTCTTGGTGAACGTCCCTCCGGTCGCACGCTGCTCACCGCCAGTTGGGTGGTCGGCCACAAGGACGGGTCTCACCGGCTGCTGAAAAACGGCGAGGTCGTGTTCGAGAACGGCGAAATCCTTTTCGTCGGTCATGGCTTTCCCGGTGAGGTTGCTCGCCGCGTCGATTTCGGCAATGCCCTGATCAGCCCCGGCCTGATCGACCTCGATGCCCTTTCCGATCTCGATACGACCATTCTGGGCATCGACAATCACCCCGGTTGGGCGAAGGGCCGTGTCTGGCCTCGCTCCTATGTCGAGGCTGGCCCCTACGAGATGTATTCCGGGGAAGAGCTTGCCTTCCAGAAGCGTTTCGCCTTCGGCCAGCTCCTCCTCAACGGCATCACCACGGCGGCACCCATTGCCTCGCTGTTTTATCGTGAATGGGGAGAAACGGTTGCCGAATTCGAAGCCGCAGCCGATGCTGCCGGCGAACTTGGTCTCCGGGTCTATCTCAGCCCCGCCTTCCGCTCCGGCGGCATGGTGCTGGAAGAGCCGGGACGCATGGTGCCGGTGTTCGATGAGGAGCGCGGCCTTCAGGGACTGAAGGAGGCGGTGTCGTTCATCGAGAGGCAGACAGGAAGGCACGGCGATCTCGTGCGCGGTATGCTGGCACCTGATCGCGTCGAAACATCCACGCTTGCGCTGATGCAGAGAACCGATGCCGCCGCCCGTGATCTTGGCTGCAAGTTCCGCCTGCACATGGCGCAGGGCACCATGGAAGTGGACACGGTCCGCAAGCTCCACGGCTCGACCGCGCCGGTATGGCTCGCCAGGGCCGGCCTCTTGAGCGACCGCCTTATCGCGCCGCACGCCACCAATGCGACGCAGGAAGATCTGGCGCTCTACGCGGAAAACGGCGTGTCGATTGTCCACTGTCCGCTGGTGTCGGCCAGAAGCGGCAGCACGCTGTCGTCCTTCTCCGCCTGCCGGCAGCTTGGAATAAACATTGCGATGGGCACCGATACGGCGCCCGCCGACATGCTGATGAACCTGCTTGTCGGTCTCATCACCTGCCGTATCAATGATGGCGCGCCCGACAGGGTCCGCTCGGCCGATCTGTTCGATGCCGCAACGCTTGGCGGCGCGCGGGCGCTGGGTCGCTCCGATCTCGGGCATCTTTCCAAGGGTGCCCGCGCCGATATCGCGGTCTTCGATCTCGATGACACGGTGATGGCGCCCAGCGTCGATCCGATCACGACAATTGTTACCGGCGGTTCGGGGAAGATCACGCGCGCGGTGTTTGTCGATGGCCGTCTCTCCATGCGGGAGAGAGAGGTCGCGAATATCGATATGGCGCGTGCCCGCATTCAGGCGCAGGCGCAGTTCGATGGGCTGATTGCAAAATATCCCGAGCGAAGCTGGGCCAATCCGCCCGTTTCGGAAATCTTCCCCCCGAGCTACCCGGTGGAGGTGAACACCAATGGATGACATGAACCAGTCGGTTATCGATGTCCGCAATCTGAAAGTCGAGTTTCCCGGCCGCCGGGGAACGGTGACGGCGCTTTCGGACATCAGCCTTTCCATCCGTCCCGGTGAAATCCTCGGTGTGGTCGGGGAATCCGGTGCCGGAAAATCCATGACGGGCCTTGCGATACAGGGCCTGCTGGAAAAGCCGGGCCGCATCGCGGATGGCGAGATATGGCTCGGCTCGCGCCGCATCGACAAACTCGACGACAGGGCGATGGAAAGCATCCGTGGCCGGGAAATCGGCGCGATCTTTCAGGATCCGCTGACCTCGCTCAATCCGCTGTTCACGGTTGGTGCGCAGCTGGTCGAGACGATCCGGCAGCATCTGCCGCTCTCGAAAAAAGATGCGCAAGCGCGTGCGGTCCAGCTTTTGCGGGATGTCGGCATTCCGTCTCCGGCAGACCGCATCGATCATTATCCGCATCAATTCTCCGGCGGCATGCGCCAGCGCGTCGTCATAGCGCTCGCACTTGCGGCATCGCCGAAGCTGATCATCGCCGACGAACCAACGACGGCGCTTGACGTGTCGATCCAGGCGCAGATCATCTCGCTTCTGCGCAGGCTCTGCAAGGAGAAGCAGACCGCTGTTATGCTCGTCACGCATGATATGGGCGTCATCGCCGAGGCTGCCGACCGCGTTGCCGTGCTTTATGCCGGCAGGTTGATCGAGGTTGGTCCGGTCGAACAGGTTCTGCATGCGCCGAAGCACCCCTATACGCAGGGCCTGATGGCCTCCATTCCCTCGCTTGGCGCGCGGGTGGAACGGCTCAACCAGACCGACGGCGCCATGCCGCGTCTCGACGCCATCCCGCCCGGCTGCGCCTTCAATCCGCGCTGCGGATTTTCAGGGCCGCGCTGTCTTCGCGAGCGGCCGGAACTGGAAGCGGCGGGCGATGGCGCCAGCGCCTGCTGGATGAACGCAGGAGGTACAGCATGAAAACGTCCGTGGTTAAAACGCCCGCACAAAAAACGCCGGCATTGACGGTCAAGGGTCTCACCAAGACCTTCGATGTCTCCGCGCCATGGCTCAATCGCGTCATCGAACGGAAGCCCCGGCAATTCGTGCAGGCGGTGAACGACATCGATTTTACGGTGCCGGCCGGCGGCTGTCTCAGCATCGTCGGGGAAAGCGGCTGCGGCAAATCGACGGTTGCCCGGCTGGTGACGGGCCTGTTTCGCCCAAGCGCGGGTGATTTCCGCTTCGCCAAGGGCCGCAAGGATACACCGCTTTCGGCGCAGATGATCTTTCAGGACCCCTATGCCTCGCTCAATCCGCGCTGGCGGGTGAAGAACATCATCGCCGAGCCTATCCGCGAACTGAAACTGCGCGCGACCCGTGCAGAAACCATGGAACGTGTGGAAGAGCTGCTGCGCACCGTCGGCCTTTCGACTTCGGACGGCGAAAAGTTTCCGCATGAATTTTCAGGCGGCCAGCGCCAGCGCATCTCGATTGCCCGCGCTCTGGCGAGCGAGCCGGAGTTTCTGGTCTGCGACGAGCCGACATCCGCGCTCGACGTTTCGGTGCAGGCGCAGGTGCTGAACCTGATGCGTCGCCTTCAGGACGAGCTGGGGCTGACCTATCTGTTTATCAGTCACGATATGAGCGTCGTTCGCCACATGTCGGACCGTATCGCGGTCATGTATCTTGGTCGCATCGTGGAGGAGGGCGACACCGAGGAGCTGTTCGCCCGCCCGCGCCACCCCTATACCCAGCTTCTGCTGCAGACCATTCCCAATATCGACGCGCCGCGCCGCGACCGGGAACTGGTTGCCGGTGAAGTCCCAAGCCCGCTCAAGCCGCCATCCGGCTGCACGTTTCATCCGCGTTGTCCGCTTGCGACGGCGCGCTGTTCGGCGGAGGTGCCGCAGGTGCGCACGCTTACTGGCGGCACACGTGTCGCATGCCATCTGGTGGAAGAGCAGGAAGAACGGGTGGTCGCGGCACGGGAGCTCGTCTGACCGGAAGGTCAGGCGAGTGCGGCGCGCAGATCGTGGGAAAGGTCGCGGATTTCGCTAAGATCGAGCTCCGCTTCGACATGTTCCAGGTGATGGGTCATCAGGTGTATGGCTTTTGCCGGATCGTTGTTGGCAATCGCGTCGACGATTTCCGCATGCTCGTCCGGTCCGCAATTAAAGCGGTCGGTATTGCGGTAAACGGCGGTGATGAGGGAGGAACGCGAAATGAGGTCGCGCATGGTGGTGAACAGGAAATCGGAACCCAGCGTTTCCGCAAGCAGCAGGTGGAAGCCGCCGGAAAGCTTGATGATATCCGTGGTGATGTTGTGAGCATTGGCGACGCGCTCCTTGGCCACATGCTCGCGAAGCCGCTTCAGATCGGCTTTGGTCGCCGATCTGCACAGGCGCTCTACGACACATTGCTCCACGGTGCGACGCACGAAGAACACGTCTCGCGCCTCTTCGACCGATGGTTTCGAAACGAAGGCGCCGCGATTGGGGACGATGGTGACGAGACCGTCGCGTTCCAGCACCGAGAGCGCCTGACGGATACGCGCGCGGCTGACGTTGAAAATCGTCGCCAGCTGCTCCTCTTTCAGCTGCACGCCGGGGCGCAGCCGACGCTCAGCGATCGACAGCCAGACTTTCTCGACAATTTGCTGCGTGGACTGGCCGTTCTGCTCGGTCATTTGTTTCGCTCTCCATTAGGGTTAGAGAAGCGTGATGCCGCCGAAAAAGTCAACTGTTTCAACAGGGTTTTGGTTGCATAATTGTCAACAATATGAAACAATATTGTATACTATAAATAGGACGCCTGTCATGGAATTCGACTTCACCGCGCTTGAGCCGCAGAGCCGCTATCGACTGCTGACGAATTTCATCGGCCCGCGGCCGATAGCGCTTGTCACGACGCGCTCGGCCGCAGGCCACAACAACGCGGCCCCGATGAGCTTTTTCAACGTTTTCTCCCATGATCCGCCCATCGTCGTTCTGGGTATCCAGCCGCGTCTGAATGGTGATGAGAAGGATACGATGGCCAATATTCGCCGCACCGGCGAGTTTGTCGTCAACATGGTCGATATGACCATCTCCGAACATATGCTCGTCTGCGGCCTCGGCTTCGACAGCGAGGTCGACGAACTTTCCATGGCGAAGCTGACGCCTGCACCCTGCAGCAAGATCGATGCGAGCTTTGCGGCGGAATCGCCCTGCGCCTTCGAATGCCGCGTCGAGCGCGTGATCGATTACCCGCGTCGCGCGCTGGTGCTGGGGGAGGTCGTGCATATGCATGTCCACAGGGACTGCCTCGACAAGGAGGGGCATTATGTCGATCCGGACAGATACCAGCCGATCGCGCGCCTCCATGCCGACAATTACATCACCTCGGATCGCCAGTTTGTGTTGAAGGCGCCACCGATGACCGACTTCATCAAGCCAGATGGCAAATGAGCGTCCCGAAAGGCGAGCCTGAATGCATATTCGTCTGATCAACCCGAACTCAACCGCCTCGATGACGGCGCAGGCGCTGGACAGCGCCCTGCGTGTCAAACAGGCGCACACGACGATCTCAGCGACAAATCCCCTCGATACGCCTGTCAGCATCGAAGGCGGGGCCGATGAGGCACTGGCTGTTCCGGGCATGCTGGAAGAGATCCGCAAGGGCGAGCGTCTGGGCGTCGATGCCTATGTCATCGCCTGCTTTGACGATCCGGGCCTGCATGCTGCCCGGGAAGTGGCGCGTGGCCCCGTCATCGGCATCTGCCAGGCCGGCATTCAGGTGGCCATGACCATCAGCCGCCGGTTTTCCATCATCACGACGCTGCCGCGTTCCATTCCGATTATCGAAGACCTCGTCGACAATTACGGCGCTCAGCGGCATTGCCGCCGGGTCCGCGCCATCAATCTGCCGGTGCTCGGTCTCGAGGAGGATCCGCATGCCGCAGAGGCGATGCTGATCCGCGAAATCGAAGCGGCAAAGAAAGAGGATGCGGCAGAAGCCATCATCCTTGGCTGCGCCGGCATGTCGGCACTGTGCGACAGGCTGCGCGAGGCAACGGGCGTCCCCGTGATCGATGGCGTCACCGCCGCCGTCAAGCTGGCGGAGGCATTGGTGGGCGCTGGATACAGCACCTCCAAGGTCAATGCCTATGATTATCCGCGCATCAAGGAAACCAAGCTCGTCGCCTGAGTGAACTGCGGTTTCGGGAGGGCCCGAAACCGCGCATCGGGGAGAGAGGTTAGCGAACGTGCTTCAGTTGCAGGCGGGAGACGCCGGCTGCAACGTTCACGCCCGTACCGACTTCGGCGCTGATGGGCTGAAGTGCGAAGTTCTTGGCGTTACCGCCGATGAGCGCGTTGGCGCCGACACCCACGCCAACGGAAGCTCCGGCGGAAGCGCCGACATAATCACCGCTCAGCGCACCGTCACCGATACGGCTGGCGGCGGTGTTGAGCACGATCCAGCTCATGTAGGTCTTGCCGGTCACGCCGATATCGAGGCCGAGCTTGCCGATGTTGCCGGTATAGCGCTCGGTCTTGCCGGAACGCTGACGGAACTGGCAGTCCACGCTTTTGCTGGAGCCGACAACAAGGCCGACGCCGCCGGCGATTTCGCAGGACAGGGTGCCCACGCGTTCCTTCTGTGCGGTCTCTGCCGTGCGTTTGGAGTTATGCTTTGTTTCGGCGGAAGCGATTGGCGCGAGCGCAAGCGTTGCAATCGCGGTTGCAAGAACGAATTTCTTCATGGTGTATCACTCCTGTTGTTAGTCACGAGATGAATGCGTGGGGAAGACGCATCCAGGTAAGTCCGCGTCCGCTGACGGATCGCCAGATCGGCGATGATCGGCCGCGACGCGAAACATTCTGCGATGATGACCGCTCGTTCGAAGGCGGAAAGAGTTTCAACCTCACCGGTTAGGATGATGCGCCCATCCGAAGATGTGACGGATATGCAGCTCTTTTCCTGCCCATCCGCATAGGCGATCAGCGCCTGCAGCGCGGCGCACAGGCTGACTTCCTGCGGATTGAAACCCGTCGCCCTGTGTGCATCGCCTGAGAGCATCATCGTGAAACCTCCTGCCTTGAACATTTGGGGATCACTTCAAAGCTTTGGTGATGGTGTCTTTCGCCTTGCCAAGTTTCTCCTGCGCCCGGCCGGCAATCTTTTCAGCCTTTCCTTCCGCCTGAAGCTTCTCGTTGCCGGTTATCTTGCCGGTGGCCTCCTTGATGGTGCCCTTTGCCTGGCGGGCAATACCGTCGATCCGGTTCTTATCCATAACGAACTCCTTCCATCGTTAGATGCTGCCGCTGTTGATAACGGCATGATGGAAAGGTAGTTCGGCGCAGGCGCCTTTAGCAGGGCATTAGCTACTAGTTGAACTGGTACAAAATGACCTATTTTCACTCGATCAGGCTTATTTTCCCTTGCGCCCGGCAAAGCCGCGCTCACGCGCCCAGATGACGGCGGCAGTGCGGCGGTTCACGCCGATCTTACCGTAAAGCGAAGCGATATGGTTTCGGATCGTGTGTTTGGAAAGGTGAAGCCTTTCGCTCATCTCCTTGTCGCTGCAACCGTCACAGATCAGCGACAGGATTTCTTCCTCGCGATCCGTCAGGTCCTTGAGCGAGGCGGAAGGCGTTGCACGGCTTGCGTTCTGCCGCAGTCCCGCCAGCCTCTCGACAACGGTGCGGCTGAACCATGAGGTATCGGTCATCACGCTCTCGATCGCTTCGATCAGTTCATTCTCCGACCGTCTCCGCTCGGTCACATCCTGTATCGCCCAGATGACACATTGCTGGTCGTTGATTTCGGCGCGCTCGGCGGAAACGGTGCATTCGGCGGCACCACCATCGCTCAGCTTCATGCGCATGTTTTCGTTGCGAATGGGGATATTGTCCCGCAGCCGCTTTTCCAGATCCCGGCGGGCCGAAACGTCTTCCCAAAGCCGCAATTCGCTTGCCGTCTTGCCCACCACCTCTGCCTCCTTGCGTCCGCATAATTGCAGGAAGGCGTCATTGACTTCGGTCAGAACGAAATCCTCCAGCCTTGAGACGGCGGCCGGTGCCGGTGACAGGCGAAATGACTTGAAGAACCGCTCCTCGCTCTGGCGCAGCGCGTTCTGGGCTTTGCGGCGTCCATCAAGATCGGCGAAAGTGAAGAGCATGCAGGGCTCTTCGGCAACTGCGATCGTCTCGCCCGCAACGATGACCAGCCGGTCGCCTCCCTGTATCGGAATGAGCGCTTCCCGCTGGCGGATGACCCTGCCTTCATGCAGCCTCTTCAGTGCGTCTTCACCGGTATCGCAAGCGGAAAACAGCCCGAGTTCCTCGACGCTGATGCCGATGATTTCCTCGTGCGTAAAGCCCGTCATTTCAAGGAAGCCCTGATTGACGCGGATGAATCGCTCATCCTCCAGACGGCAGATCAGGCCGGGGGCGGGATTGGCATTGAAGGCGCTCTCAAAGCGTGCCTCCGCCTCAAAGCGCGGCGTCTCGTCGCGAATGATAAGGACCAGAACATCAGGTTTGGCACCCGCATCTTCGAGAATAAGCCCGCGCACGGTGTGCACCCGGCTTTCCGCCTCGTCACCGCTTGGCAGTACCTCCACCGTCAGCTCGTCAAAAGTCTCGCCGGCCAGAAGCCGCTCCAGCGGATATTGTCCTTCACCGAGCAGATGATTGTTGCGATAGCGGAGCGTGAATCTGCGCCTGTAATCGACAGCATTCTCGCCAAGGTCCGACAGGGCCTCAATGCGGTGCATCTCAAGCGCCGCCCTGTTCGCCCAGGCGATCGTCCCGTCATTCTCGAGGAGGATAAGCCCGTCGCTCAGCCCGGCTATGAGGTTTTGCAGCACCAGCCGGTTGATCTTGGGAATGTTTACGCTGTCGTCCATGTCGCCCCCGGCATTTTGATGGTTTGCGCACGTTATAACGCGCGGTCTCGGCAAGTGTTGCGTTGGGCGTAGCGGACGGGAAATGCGTTCGGGTCAGCAATGCGGCAGAGCCATGCTTTTCCTGCCCTCAAAAAACGCTGCGTGCCCATATTTTGAGCGGCCATTTTTACCGCTCAAAAATGCGCTTGACGTCCGCGAAAATTTCTCAACAAATGAACCAATGTGAGATTGGTTCAACAAATGGTGCGACGTGGCAGCAGGCCCTAACGACAACTCCAACTACGCCCTGGCGAAGCTGCGCGTGTATATTCAGACGCAGGATCTCGCGAAGGACGGCCGTTTGCCGACGGAGCGGGCCTTTGCGGAAACCTTCAATGTCGGCCGTCGCGCGGTTCGCCGGGCACTTGAGGTTCTGGAGGCTGAAGGGCTGATCTGGCGGCGTCAGGGGGCGGGGACCTTTGTGGGTGAAAAGCCGGATGATTGGTCCGCTCAGGTCACCGAACTGGTCGCCGGCACCGACATCATGGAAATCATGGAGGTGCGTCTGCGCATCGAGCCGCAACTGGCGCAGCTTGCGGCCATGCGCGCCAAGCCCGCCGAGGTGGAGCGTATGCGCGCCCTCGTCCAGAAGACCGGCCAAAGCACGGATGCCGACGCCAAGGAATTATGGGATGGTTCGCTGCACCGCCAGATCGCCCAGAGCGCCGGCAACAGGCTCTTCCTGTCGATTTTTGACGTCGTCAACCGCATTCGCCAGGATGATGCCTGGCAGTCGATACGAGAACTTGCCCGCCGTACCGGCACGAATGGCAGGGCGTCTTTCGAGCAGCATATGGCCATCGTTGACGCCATAGCCGACCGCGATCCAGCCAGAGCCGGAGAAGCGATGCGCCAGCATCTTCTCATGCATCAGGAGAGGCTGATCCGCGCCACGTCGCTCGGGTTTCAGGACGAGAAGGCCGCAGAAGACAGCGCGCCCCAAAGCCCAGACGAAGCCGACCAACCGCTTACGCCGGCCTCATAGGCCGCGGACCAAAACCTGTCGGTTTCGGCCGGCCAATGACAAAAACAACGAAAAAACAAAGACAACCAGACCAGAGGATGGAACATGAAGAAGATATACACATTGACTGCGGCCCTGTTGGCCAGTGCGTTCCTGACGGCACCGGCGATGGCCTCCGAATTGCGCATCGGTCTCAACGATGACGCGGATGTACTTGATCCCGCGCAATCGCGCACCTTCGTCGGCCGTATCGTTTACACCGCCATGTGCGACAAGCTGGTCGACATTTCCCAGGACATGAAGATCGTTCCCCAGCTTGCCACCGAATGGGCCTGGTCCGAAGGCGGCAAGGTGCTGACGATGAAGATCCGCGACGGTGTGAAGTTCCACGATGGCGAGACGCTCGACGCGGCGGCTGTCGTCGCCACCATCGAGCGGAACATGACCCTGCCGGAATCCCGCCGCAAGAGTGAGCTTTCCTCGGTCGAGAAGGTTGAGGCGACCGGCCCGCTGGAGGTCAAGTTCACGCTGAAGACGCCTGACGTTACGTTGCTTGCCCAGCTTTCCGACCGCGCCGGTATGATCGTCGCGCCGAAGGCAGCCAAGGAACTGGGCGCGAATTTCGGCTCCAAGCCGGTCTGCGCAGGGCCGTTCAAATTCGTTGAGCGCATCCAGCAGGACCGTATCGTGCTCGAAAAATTCGCCGATTATTGGGACAAGGACAAGATCAAGGTCGACAAAATCGTCTATCTGCCGATCCCCGATACCACGGTGAAGCTTGCAAACCTGCGCTCGGGCGATCTTGATATTGCCGAGCGCATCTCGGCATCCGACGCGGAATCCGTGAAGAACGACGCCAACCTGACCTATGCCGACGTGATTGGTCCGGGTTACATGGCCATGTATGTCAACATCAACAATGGTGCGCGTGCGGATAATCCGCTCGGCAAGGACAAGCGCCTGCGTCAGGCTTTCTCTTACGCGATTGACCGCGAAGCGATCGGTCAGATCGTCTTTGAGGGCACTTCCAAGGCCGGCAATCAGTCGTTCCCACCCACAAGCCCCTGGTTCAACCAGAACCTGGCCGTGCCGCCCCGCGATATCGACAAGGCCAAGCAGCTGATGAAGGAGGCGGGCTATGAGACGCTCGACGTCGAACTTCAGCACGCCAACAACACCACGCAGACTCAGATGATGCAGGTGATCCAGTCCATGGTGGCGGAAGCCGGTTTCAACGTGACCCTGAAGGCCACGGAGTTCGCGACGCTACTTTCCGAACAGACCGCCGGCAACTATCAGCTCAGCCGTTCCGACTGGTCCGGTCGTATCGATCCCGATGGCAATCTTCACCAGTTTGTCACCTGCAAGGGCGGCATCAACGATGTGAAATATTGCAATCCTGAAGTCGACAAGCTGCTGAATGAAGCACGCGCCTCGACCGAGGATGCGGTCCGCAAGGAAAAATACGATGCGGCGAGCGTCATCCTCAACGATGACATGCCGATCATCTATCTCGGCCACCAGCCCTATGCCTATGCCATCTCCAAGAAGGTCAAGGGCTGGGAGCCATCGCCTGATGGCATGATCCGCCTTCTCGGTGTGAGCAAGGACTAAGCGCTTCAAATCCGCCGCACGGCTTGCCGTGCGGCCCTCCAGAATGTGTACGAACGGGGGCAATGCCATGCCTGTCTACATCGGCAAGCGACTGCTTGTCGCGATCCCGACGCTTTTGATCATCTCCATCTTCGTCTTCTCGCTGCAGAAACTGCTGCCCGGAGATCCGGTTCTCGCCATGGCGGGTGAGGAGCGAGACCCCGCGACGATCGAATTCCTGCGGGAGAAATATCGCCTGAATGACCCGGTGCCGCTTCAATATCTCAATTGGCTCGGCGGCGTGGTGACCGGCGATTTCGGTATTTCGCTGCGAACCAACCAGCCCGTGCTGGAACTGATCGGCCAGAAGCTGCCGGTCACCATTCAGCTCGCGGTCATGGCGATGTTCTTCGCGATGGTCATCGGCATTCCGATCGGCATTCTCGCCGCCGTCAAGAAGAATACATGGATCGACTACACGGCCAATATCGTGGCGCTTTCCGGCCTGTCGATCCCGAATTTCTGGCTCGGCATCATGCTGATCTTGCTGGTTTCAGTGAAGCTCGGCTGGCTGCCAGCATCCGGTTATGAATCGATCTTCGTCGACCCCGTTCGCTCCATCGAAACGATGATCATGCCCGCCTTCGTGCTCGGCAATGCCCTTGCGGCGACATTGATGCGCCACACCAGGTCGGCAATGGTCGCGGTGCTGAGCTCGGACTATATCCGCACCGCCCGCGCCAAGGGTCTTTCGCCGCGCGAGATCATCCTGTCGCACAGTTTTCGCAACGCGCTTCTGCCCGTCATCACGCTGCTGGCACTGCTTTTCGGTGAGTTGCTGGCCGGTGCGGTTCTGACGGAGCAAATCTTCACCATTCCCGGTTTCGGCAAGATGACCGTCGATGCGGTCTTCACTCGCGATTACGCCGTCGTCCAGGGCATCGTGCTCTGCACCGCGGTCGGCTTCATCCTCATGAACCTGCTGGCGGACATTGCCTATGTCCTGCTTAACCCTCGCCTCAGGGCGACGATCTGAGGCCTGATATCATGACCGCTCTCGATCAAAACCTGTCCGTACCGGTGCCGCGGCAGGAAAGCCGCGCCTGGAAGAAAATGAAGCGCAACAAATCGGCGCTGGCCGGTCTGATTATCGTGCTTTTCTTCACGGTGCTTGCCGTTGCAGCACCCATCCTGCCGATTGCTGACCCGATTGCGACCAGCTGGTCGGCCATCCGCAAGGCGCCGTCCGCCGCCCATTGGCTTGGCACCGATGACCTCGGCCGCGACATTCTCTCGCGCATGATCTATGGCGCCCGCGCCTCTCTGATGGCCGGCGTCGTTTCCGTCATGATCGCGGTGGTCATCGGCGTGCCCTTCGGCCTGATTTCAGGTTATTTCGGCGGCTGGGTGGATATGGTCATATCGCGCATCACCGAAGCGTTGCTCGCCATGCCCTTCCTGATCATGGCGATTGCTCTCGCTGCCTTCCTCGGCCCGAGCCTTACCAATGCGATGATCGCCATCGGGCTTTCCGCCATGCCGATTTTCGTGCGGCTGACCCGCGGTCAGGTGCTGGCGGTCAAGATGGAGGATTATGTCGAGGGCGCAAGGTCGATCGGCCTCAACCACGTCGACATCATGACGCGCTACATTCTGCCGAATGTCTTTGCCCCCATCATCGTGCAGGCGACCTTGACGGTTGCGACCGCCATCATCGCGGAAGCGAGCCTTTCCTTCCTCGGCCTTGGCCAGCAGGCGCCGGCGCCGTCGTGGGGGTCCATGCTGAACACCGCGAAGAACTTTCTGAGCCAGGCGCCATGGATGACGATGTGGCCCGGCATTGCAATTTTCCTCGTCGTCATTGGCTTCAATCTCCTCGGCGACGGCCTGCGCGACGCGCTCGATCCGCGCGAAGCATGATTTCTTATAAGGAACTGACTGAATGACCGAATTCACCACACGCCCCGAAATTCTCGGCACATTCGGCGTCGTCACGTCGACGCACTGGATCGCATCGTCGGTGGGCATGGCAATCCTCGAAAAGGGGGGCAATGCCTTCGACGCGGCGGTCGCCACCGGCTTCGTGCTACAGATCGTTGAACCGCATCTCTGCGGTCCGGGCGGCGACATGCCTGCGGTCTTTTATTCGAAGAAGAAGGACAAGGTCGAAGTCATCTGCGCGCAGGGGCCTGCTCCGAGCGGAGCCACAATCGAGCACTACACGTCGGAAGGGCTGAAGCTGATCCCCGGCGACGGGCTGCTCGCAACCGTCATTCCCGGAGCCTTCGACGGCTGGATGCTGATGCTGCGCGACTACGGCACGATGAGCGTCCGCGAGGTGCTGGAACCGGCCATCTATTATGCCGAATACGGACATCCGACCCTGCCGCGCGTTTCCGCCACCATCAAGGGGCTGGCGGAATTTTTCGAGAAGGAATGGCCGACATCCTACGAGACCTGGCTGCCGGGCGGTGCCGCACCAGAACCGCATGCCCTTTTCAGGAACCCTGTACTTGCGGAAACCTACAAGCGGATCGTCACTGAATCCGAAGCGCGTTCGGGTCGCGAGAACCAGATCGAAGCGGCGCGCGATGCCTTCTACCGGGGTTTCGTAGCGGAAGCTATCGACACTTACGTCAAGACCGCCGAAGTCATGGATGCAAGCGGCACCAGGCACAAGGGCGTGCTGACGGCGCAGGACATGGCAGACTGGCATGCGACCGTCGAAGCGCCGCAGACGCTCGATTATCATGACTGGACGATTGCCAAGACGCCCGCCTGGGGGCAGGGACCGGTGCTGTTGCAGTCGCTCGCTTTGCTGAAAGGCTTTGATATCGCGGCCATGGACCCGTCCGGTCCCGATTTCATCCACACGATCGTTGAAGCCATGAAGCTCGCCTTTGCCGACCGTGAGGTCTATTACGGCGATCCGGAATTCGGCCAGATTCCCACGGAATATCTTCTCTCCGAGGGCTACAATGCCGGGCGTCGTAAACTGATCGGCAACGAGGCATCGCTCGAGCTGCGCCCCGGCACCGTACCGGGTTACGAAAAGCAGGTGGATGCCACCATGGCCATGCTCGCGGAAATGAGCGGCAAGGGCGCGGTTTACGAACCGACCATGTCGCATCTGACGGAAAAGCGCGGTGATACGGTGCATATCGATGTCATCGACCGCTGGGGTAACATGGTCTCCACCACGCCGTCGGGCGGCTGGCTGCAATCCTCGCCCATCGTGCCGGGTCTCGGTTTCGCGCTCAATTCCCGCGCCCAGATGTTCTGGCTAAAGGAAGGCCTGCCGACTTCGCTTGCTCCGGGAAAACGCCCGCGCACGACGCTGACGCCCTCGCTTGCGCTGCATCAGGGACGTCCTTCCATGGTGTTCGGCACGCCGGGCGGCGACCAGCAGGACCAATGGCAGCTGCCTTTCTTCCTGCGATATGCGCATCACGGCAAGAACCTGCAGGCGGCCATCGACATGCCGCTTTTCCACACTTCGCATTTTCCGGGCTCGTTTTATCCGCGCACCAGCTCGCCGGGCGAAATCATGGTGGAAAGCACAGCGGGTGACATCACGCTGCAGGAGCTTCGCCGCCGTGGCCACAAGGTCACCGTTGCCGATGCCTGGTCGGTAGGGCGCCTGACCGCCGCGCGACGCGATGCCGACGGCCTGCTGCGGGCCGCGGCAACGCCGCGACTGATGCAGGCCTATGCGGTGGGGCGATAAAACCATGAAGACGACACCTGTCCTCTCCGTTCGAAACCTGACCACCTCTTTCCTTGTCGATGATGCGTGGAAGAGCGTTGTGCGCAACGTCTCCTTCGATGTCGCTCCGGGTGAAACCGTCGCCATTGTCGGCGAGTCCGGATCCGGAAAATCCGTCACCTCGCTGTCAATCATGCGCCTGCTTAGCCCAAATTCCAGCCGGATCGAGGGTGAAGTTCTCTTGAACGGGCGCAATCTTCTGGCGCTTTCCGAGAGGGAAATGCGGGGCGTGCGTGGCAACGACATCTCGATGATCTTTCAGGAGCCGATGACGTCGCTCAATCCGATCTTCACGATCGGCCGCCAGATTTCCGAGGTCCTCATCCGGCACAAGGGCCTTTCGAAGCAGCAGGCAAGGGCAGAGACTGTCCGGCTTCTGGAAAAGGTTCGCATTCCCAACGCGGCCGGTCGCTTCGATGAATATCCGCATCAGTTTTCCGGTGGCATGCGCCAGCGCGTGATGATCGCCATGGCGCTCGCCTCGCGGCCGAAACTGCTGATCGCCGACGAACCCACAACCGCGCTCGACGTCACCATTCAGGGCCAGATTCTCGACCTGATAAAGTTGCTTCAGGAAGAGGAGGGCATGTCGGTCCTGTTCATCACCCATGACATGGGCGTGGTGGCGGAGATCGCCGACCGCACCATCGTCATGTTCCGGGGCGACGAGGTTGAGACCGGACCGACCGGGGATATATTCGAACGCGGCAAGCATCCCTATACGCGGGCGCTGCTTTCGGCGGTGCCGAAGCTCGGCTCCATGCGCGACCGGCAATGGCCGACGCGCTTTCCGGTCCTCGACATGAAAACCGGCCTGTCGACCGAGCCGGTGGAAGTGGCCGAGACGGTTGCGAGCGGCCAGACGCCGGTCCTATCGGTCAAGAACCTCGTGACACGTTTTCCCATTCGCTCCGGCCTGCTGGCGCGCCAGACGGGCGCGGTTCATGCCGTCGAAAACGTCTCCTTCGACCTGTTTCAGGGCGAAACGCTCGCTCTCGTCGGCGAGTCCGGTTGCGGAAAATCGACCACCGGCCGCTCGATCATGCGCCTTGTGGAGCCTTCGGGCGGCGAGGTTTCGCTCGACGGTTACGATGTCATGCGGCTTGATACGGTCGGCCTGCGCAATATGCGCAAGTCCGTGCAGATGATCTTTCAGGACCCGTTCTCGTCGCTTAATCCGCGCATGACGGTGGGGACCGCGATTTCCGAACCCTTCATCAAACACAAACTGGGCACCACGAAACAGGCAAAGGAAAAGACCGCCGATCTCCTCGAAAAGGTTGGTCTGGCTGCCGATATGGCCAGCCGTTACCCGCATGAATTCTCCGGCGGCCAGCGCCAGCGTATCGCAATCGCCCGTGCGCTTGCCCTTGATCCGAAGGTCATCGTTGCCGATGAAAGCGTGTCGGCGCTCGACGTTTCGATCAAGGCGCAGGTCTGCAACCTGTTGCTCGACCTTCAGCAGAGCCTCAATCTGGCCTTCCTGTTCATCTCCCATGACATGGCGGTGGTGGAGCGCGTCAGCCACCGGGTGGCTGTGATGTATCTCGGCGAAATTGTCGAAATCGGCCCGCGCGCGGCCGTCTTCGACAATCCGCAACATGCCTATACGAAGAAACTCATGGCGGCGGTGCCGGTGCCTGATCCGGCGCGGCGCGGGATAAGACGCGGCATATCCAATGACGAGCTGAAAAGTCCGATACGGGCCATGGGTTATGAGGTGCCTGAGCGGAACTACAGGACGGTTTCACCTGGCCATCTGGTTCAGGTGGGGTAAGGTTTGCAGCCGACGCCGATGGCCCGGGTGCCGTCGGTCTCTGCGCATTTTCTAAAAAGCACGCGTTTACATCTCCGCAATAATGACTAGGCTGGCGGCTCGTTATCAGGTCGATTGGTCTTCCGCAGGAAAGCGGCTGGAGAAATTTATGAGTTCAGCTACGCCGAAACTGGATAGTTGCGGCGCCGAGCCCATCCACATCCCCGGCGCCATCCAGGAACACGGCGCGCTTTTGGTCCTTTCCGCGCGCGATCTGGCAATTTTGCAGGCAAGCGACAATCTTGAGCGCTATCTCGACATGCCCTTGCCGGTCGGGACCGTGGCTGACAATGGTGTTTTCCCTTTCAGGGATGCCCTGTCGGCCTGGTATGCGAATGACGAGAGCAATTTCAGATATGTCTGGGCCGACAAGGGTCTGCACGTCACCGCCCATCGTTCGGGCACCCTGATCATCCTCGAATTCGAGGAAACGAGGAAGGGCGAATCGGCGGAAGCGCTGATGGGCGAGCTGACGGGTTTTGCACAATATCTGAACAGCGTGCCGTCGCTTGAGGACGCGCTTTTGCGGACAGCGCAGCTCGTGTCCTCGATCAGCGGTTACGACCGCACCCTGATCTACGATTTCGGACCGGACTGGAGCGGGCATGTCGTGGCGGAAGCGGGAAGCGGCGCCCTGCCGTCTTACCTCGAGCTTCGTTTTCCGGCTGGCGACATTCCGCCTCAGGCGAGGCAGCTTTACACGATCAACCGCCTGCGCATGATCCCGGACATCGGCTACAAGCCAGTTCCGGTCAATCCACAGATCAATCCGGAGACGGGTGCGGTGCTCGATATGAGCCTGTCGCAGCTTCGCAGCGTCTCGCCGGTTCATATCGAATATATGCGCAATATGGGAACGGCGGCGTCCATGTCCGTCTCGATCATCGTCAATGGCAGGTTGTGGGGGCTTATTGCCTGCCATCATGCGGCACCGCATTCCGTTTCCAGGTCCGTGCGCGAGGCATGTGACTTCGCAGCGCAGCTGCTGTCCATGCGAATTGCGATGGAGCAGAGTTCAAAAGATGCGTCGCGCCGCGTTGAACTTGGATATGTGCAGGCCCGCCTGCTGAACGGCATGGCATCAGCCCCGAAATGGGTGGACGGCCTTCTTGGTGGCGAGGACGAAAGACAGGATCTGCTGAAGCAGGTCGGCGCGGATGGTGCCGCCCTTGTTCTGGACGATGAGTGCCATCTGGTAGGCCAGACGCCACCGAGGCACGAGGTCGAGGACCTTGTGTTATGGCTTGGGGAACAGGAAATCGCTGACGTCTTCGCAACCACGAACCTTCCCGAGATTTATCCAGCCGCCGCCTCTTATGCATCCGTTGCCAGCGGGCTTGTTGCAATGCGCGTTTCGGAGCTGCATGGAAGCTGGCTGATCTGGTTCCGCCCGGAGGTGGTCAAGACCGTGCGTTGGGGCGGCAACCCGCATAAAACCGTGCAGGAAAGCGGTCGCATCCATCCGCGAAAATCCTTCGAAATCTGGAAGGAGCAGGTACGCAACATCGCCGCCCCCTGGTCCGAGGCGGAACTTTCCGCCGCGCGCGAGCTTCGCAGTGCGATTATCGGCATCGTCCTGCGCAAGGCCGAAGAAATGGCGGACCTGACACGGGAGTTGCAACGGACGAACAAGGAGCTCGAAGCCTTTTCCTATTCCGTTTCGCATGATTTGCGCGCGCCTTTCCGGCATATCGTCGGCTTTGCGCAATTGTTGCGCGAGCGTAGCAACGCCATGGATGACAAATCGCTGCATTATCTGCAGATGATTTCGGAAGCGGCGCTCGGGGCGGGAAAGCTGGTCGATGATCTCCTGAACTTTTCCCAGCTCGGCCGCGCGCAGATCAGCATGAAACCCGTTGACATGAAGAAGCTGGTCAGCGAAGTGCGCCGCTCTGTCCTCTCCACCATTGCGGACCGCAAGGTCGAATGGCACGTCGGCGATCTGCCGGTTACGCTTGGCGATCCGACATTGTTGCGGCAGGTCTGGTACAATCTGATCGACAATGCGATCAAATATTCCCGTCAGGAGCCTGTCTCCATCATCACGATTTCGGCAATTGCAACCGATGACGACGTCACCTATTCAGTTCAGGACAACGGCGTCGGTTTCGACATGGCCTATTACAACAAGCTGTTTGGCGTTTTTCAGAGGCTGCAGCGTGTCGAGGATTTCGAGGGCACGGGGATAGGTCTCGCGCTGGTCCGGCGGATTGTGGAACGCCACCGCGGCTCTGTCAGCGCCGCGGGAACCGTCGGGGAGGGAGCGTCGTTCTCCTTCACATTGCCGGTCATGAAAATTGAAGAGGAAGAAATTGCCTGAACTGAGACCTATTCTGCTTGTGGAAGATAATCCACGCGATCTGGAATTGACGCTGACAGCTCTCGAAAAATGCCAGTTGGCAAACGAAGTCGTGGTCGCCCGGGACGGTGCCGAGGCGCTCGATTATCTGACCCTTGGCGGTACTTACGATAACCGGCCGGCAGGTGATCCCGCCGTCGTGCTTCTGGACCTCAAATTGCCCAAGGTGGACGGACTTGAGGTTCTGCAGAAGGTGAAAGGCAGCGATAACTTGCGACACATTCCGGTCGTCATGCTGACTTCGTCCCGTGAAGAACAGGATCTTGTGAAGAGCTACGAGCTGGGCGTGAATGCTTTTGTCGTCAAGCCCGTCGAGTTTAATCAGTTTTTTAAGGCGATACAGGATCTTGGCGTCTTCTGGGCGCTGTTGAACGAGCCGCCGCCGGGTGCCCGCCGCAATGATGGATGACGCGGTGCCGCCGATGAATGCATGCAGGCTTCTTCTTCTGGAAGACAGTTCGGTCGATGCGGAGTTGATAGAAGAACAGCTTTCGCGCATGTCGCCAATGCCGAGCGTGACGCGGGCGGTAGGCAGGGCGTCTTTTATCGAAGCGCTCGAGAACAACCAGTTCGATGTCATCCTGTCCGATTTCTCGCTGCCGGATTTCGACGGCATGGCTGCGCTCGATATTGCGGTGCAGAAAATCCCGGATGTGCCGTTCATTTTCGTTTCCGGCGTCCTGGGCGAGGATGCGGCGATCGATGCATTCAGGCGCGGCGCGACGGACTACGTCCTCAAGCAAAGGCTGGTGAGACTGCCTTCCGCCGTGGAGCGCGCACTCGCCGAGGCGCGTGAAAAGCAGGAGCGGAAGCGGGCGGAAATCCATAAGGAACTGCTGGTTCGCGAACTCAGTCACCGGGTGAAGAACACCATGGCCATGGTGATCTCGATCATCCGCAGGACCGCGAAGGGCAGCAGGTCGATCGAGGATTATCAGGCGCGGCTTGTTGCCAGGGTAAGCGCGCTCGCGGAAAGCCACGCGCTGCTTTTTCAGAGCAACTGGGGAGAGACCGATCTCCGCGATGTGGTGAAAAGGGCAATCGAGCCTCACAATGTCTTTGTCGGCCGCGTCGATCTCGATGGCCCTGCGGGGATCTATGTCTCACCGAAATCCGCACTGGCCCTCGGCATGATCCTGCATGAGCTGGTGACGAACGCGCAAAAATACGGTTCGCTGTCGAACGGCGACGGGGTCGTGAAGGTCGTCTGGAGGCCCGTCCGCGACGAGGACGGAGCGCTCCGGATAGATCTGCAATGGCAGGAAACAGGCGGTCCCGCCGTCGTTACTCCCGAAGATACGGGTTTTGGCACGACGCTGATAACCAAGGGCGCGCAGTATGAACTGAATGCCCAAGGCGCCATTGCCTACGACCACGATGGTTTGAAGTATCGACTGGTTTTTCCGATGAATTGAAGGGTGCCGGTGGATCTGTACCGGCACAGACCGCCCGCCAACTAGCCGGCGGGAGAAAATTCCCGCGCCAGAATATCCGGAAGGCTGCCGAAATCACACGGCTTGGAGATAACGGTCAATTCTCCCAACTGGGCACGAAGCCCCGGAATTTCCGCATATCCGCTGCAGATGACGAAAGGTATACTGGCAGCCTTCAGTTCATCGATCACCGGAAAGGACAATTCTCCCCGCAGATTGAGGTCGATGACGGCGCCGTCAAGCTCCGCTTCGTTGATCTTTTCCAGGGCCGCTTCGATATGGGAAACAGGTCCAACGACGCTGACACCGAGATCCGAGAGAAAGTCTTCCATGTCCATCGCCAGGAGCGCATCATCTTCCAGAACAAGGATTTGTTTTCCTTGAAAATTATAAGTCATATTTCACCACGTTTGCATCTCGTCGGCCGCGCGCAGGCTGGTAGCCTTTCTGTCAACCCTGCTGAACGCTCTTCCCGAGAGATGGTTCCCGCAAAGACGGGAAATAAAATGTTCGCTTCCACGTCTGTCATATTCTAATTTGCCCGACAAATGAGCCGCCTACCGGGAATATTGTTACTGTGACTAATTTTTCGCCGTTCGCTCAGCGAAGCCTTCTCATGCTCGCTGTTGGTGTCGCAATCCTGACCGGAATGGTCGCCATGTCGTTATGGCTGGTGCAGGTGAATAACCGGTACTCCCAGGAAACAGCCGAACTGCGCCGCGTGCGCGCGGCCATCCTCGATGTCGTGACGTCGATGCAGGACATCGAAACCGGTCAGAGAGGCTATCTGCTGACCAACAATGTCGAATATCTGGGACCCTATGAGGACGCCATGAGCCGTCTGCCGGAACGGCGCTCCCGGCTTATGGACCTGCTGAAGGATCGTGACCAATACCGGCAGCCTCTGTCAGACATGACAAGCGCCATCGACAACAAGCTGGCCGAAACGCGCGAAACAATCGAGCTGCAAAGGGCAGGGCGCATCACCGAGGCGGTGGAAGTCGTCCGGGAGAATGATGGCAAGCGTTTCATGAATGAGATCAGAACCGTCCTGTCGAAGCTGCAATCGGATACCGACGATCGGCTGCGCATCATCGTCGGCGATCAGCTGGGCGCCGCCAACCGGCTGCAACTGGTGACGATCGGCGGCGCCTTTGCCATCCTGATCGTCGTCGGTGGCTCGATCCTTCTGGTCTTCACCTATATCCGCGCCCTGAACCGGTCCCGGGATGATGTCGATGAACTCAATCGTCATCTCGAGGAGCGTGTGGAGGAAAGAACGCGAGACCTTCGCCGCGCCAATCAGGAAATTCAGCGCTTCGCCTATATCGTCACGCATGATCTGCGGGCGCCGCTCGTCAATATAATGGGGTTCCTCGCCGAATTCGATACGTCGCTGAAGCCGGTCACGGCTTACATTCTCGCGGATGGCAAGACGCCGAGCGAAGAGGTAATCCGCGAAGCGCGGCTTGCCGTTGAGGAGGATATTCCCGAGGCAATCAGCTTCATCCGCTCCTCGACCCGCAAAATGGATCAGCTGATCAATGCGATCCTGAAAATCTCCCGCGATGGCCAGCGGAAGCTGCAACCGGAAAAGGTCGATATAGAAACATTGCTGTCATCGCTTTCCGAGACTGTTCGCCACCAGATCAATGCCAATGGCGGCGAGATCAATGTCGATACATCGAAGCTGACCGTCTATACGGATCGTATCTCCCTCGACCAGATCCTCGGCAATCTCTTCGACAATGCGGTGAAATACCAGATGCCGGGACGCCCGCTCAGATTGACCGCACGCGCCTATCCGGCCGGACGCGGCGCCATCTCCATCGCGGTCAGCGACAATGGCCGCGGCATTGGCGAGCAGGATCTGGAGCGCATATTCGAGCTCTTCCGCCGCGCCGGCAATCAGGATCAGCCCGGGGAAGGAATTGGCCTTGCCCACGTTCGTTCGCTAATCAGAAATTTAGGAGGTGACATTAGGGTGGAGTCCGAGCTTGGCAAAGGAAGCACATTCACGCTGCTCCTGCCGAGCGACCTCAGAAAAGTGACGAAAGAAGGCGAACAATGAAGGCAACCGGTCAAGAGGTAACGATCGTGATGATCGAGGATGACGAAGGTCATGCTCGTCTGATTGAAAAAAACGTGCGTCGTGCGGGTGTGAACAACGAGATCGTGCCCTTTACGCTTGGCGCAAAGGCGCTTGATTACATCCTCGGCGAAAGCCGCGATGGCCTTGTCAGCAAGGATCGCTATCTTCTCGTCCTGCTCGATCTCAATCTTCCGGATATGTCGGGTATCCGCATTCTCGAGCAGATCAAAAGCAACGAACATACACGCCGTTTGCCCGTCGTCGTGCTGACAACGACGGATGACGAAACCGAAATCCAGAAATGTTATGATCTTGGCGCAAATGTCTATATAACGAAGCCGGTCGACTACGAAGGTTTCGCCAATGCGATCAAGAACCTCGGCCTGTTTTTCTCTGTAATTCAGATACCTTGAAGGCATGATGGATTTGCGCGTTTTGTATGTTGATGATGATCCGGCGCTGGCGCGGCTTTCCAGCCGTGTCCTTGGTCGTCATGGAATGGAGGTGGTGCATGCCGCCTCCGTCGCCTCGGGGCTCGAGCTATTTCAAAACGAGCAATTCGATGTGGTCGTCCTCGACCACTATTTCCAGACATCGACGGGAATGGAGTTTCTGGCAGCGATCCAGTCGTTGCCGGGGCGCGTTCCCGTGCTTTACGTGACCGGGTCGAACGAAGCCAAGATCGCCATCGACGCCCTCAAGGCGGGTGCTGCCGACTTTGTCATAAAGAATGTCGGCGACGACTTCTTTCCGCTGTTGCGCACGGCCATCAATCAGGCCCTGGAAAACCACCGCCTGCGCCAGAACAAGGAGGAATCCGACCGCTTGCTGGTGAAGGCGAAGGAACATGCGGAAATGATGGTAAAGGAGATGAACCATCGCGTCGCCAACAGCCTGTCGCTGGTATCGGCGATGATCAGGCTGCAGATCAACACGGTGAAGTCGCCCGAGGCGGAAGTTGCCCTTCTGGAAACCCAGAGCAGGATTTCCGCCATCGCCGGCGTGCACCGCAGTCTCTACAATACCGACAATGTCGGCCTTGTATCGCTCAATTCCTACCTCACGTCGATCATCAGCGATCTGTTTCAGGCCGTTCCCGGTTCGTCCTCCGTCACGGTGGAGACATCGCTCTGCGAAGTCAGCCTCAAGGCGGATCACGCGGTCGCACTCGGCGTCATCATCACCGAGCTTCTGACCAATGCGCTGAAATATGCCTATCCCGACCAGTCGGGCACGGTTCGCGTTCGGCTTTCCGAAGAGGACCGGCAATTTGTCCTCGTGGTTGAAGACGATGGCATCGGTTCAAAACCGGAGGCATCGCCGCGCGGCACCGGCCTCGGTACGAAGCTGATCATGGCTATGGCGCAGAATATTGGCGCGCGTGTCGAACAGACGCATACCCATCCTGAACTCGGCAAGGGTACGCGCTACATCATGACGTGGACCGAGAAGCAATAATCAACACGCGCATATTGTCCCTGAATGATTGGGCCTTCCCGGGGCGTTCAACACCTTCTGCAACGATCATGGCGATCTCGGATTTCTCCATTTCGGCATTCAGGCCGTTCAGCAATTATGCAGCGGAAGGTTGCCAGAATCCGCCACAATTGCGGGGCTGCTGCCACGAAAACACCTCGTTTCATTCAGCTACAGTTCACGGCCCAGGGCGCTAAATCACCCCATCCCACAAGGAGGGAAATGAGATGCGCAAGATGATTTTAAGCGCTGGAATAATTCTTAGCGCCTTCTTCGGCAGCGGCGTGAACGCCATGCCCATCGGTCAACCGTCCGCACCCGCGACATCGAATGTTCAAACCGTCGACTATGCCTGTGGACGCGGTTTTCATCTGTCGCCGCGTGGATATTGCCGGCCAAACGGACCGCCACGCTATGAGCGCGGCTGGGACCGGCGTGATCGCTGGGAAGGCCGCCGGGAATGGCGCGAGCGTCAGGCCCGCAGAGAATGGCGTGAGCGGCGCGACTGGCGCGAACACCGCGAATGGCGAGACCGCCGCGACTATTATCGCTGGTAATCGGATCAGGCCCTCTCTTAACCGGGAGGGCCTTTCTTTATGTCCCGTCCCGTACCGGCCTGACCCAATCCCCGTCTTTGCATGATGCCCCTTTGTCCGCAGCCGAATTGAACTCGGCCTGAGGAAACCTGCGCCGTAGTTGCGGGTTAACCCATGTGGTTGTCATTCAAAGGAGGAAAATATGAACATCACCAGACGCACAATTCTCGCGGGCGGCGCTGTTGCCGCTGCCGCAGCGATTTTTCCCAGGCCGCATGTGGCCCATGCCGCGCTACCATTGAAACAGCCGGCCCTGCCGTTTGCGGAAGCAGATCTGGCGCCGGTCATTTCGGCAAAGACGGTCGGCCTGCATTACGGAAAACATCACAAGGGCTATTACGACAAGCTGAATACGCTGGCAGCCAATACCCGCTATGCTGACATGGAGCTTGTCGATATCGTCAAGGAGGCGGCCAAGTCCAAAGAGGCGGCAGATGTCAAGATTTTCAACAATGCAGCGCAGGCCTGGAACCACGTTGCCTATTGGGATCAGTTCGTTCCAGGCGGGCCGAACCGGCCAACGGGTGAGCTCGCGACCCGTGTGAACGAGACCTTTGGAGATTATGAAGGGTTTATCAAACGCGCAGTCGATGTTTCCGACACCGTGTTCGGGACAGGCTGGGTCTGGTTGACGCGCGACGACGCCGATAAACTCGCCCTCATCGGTTACGAGGACGGCAATAACCCGATCGCGGTGGGTCGACCGGCCTATCTCGGCATCGATATATGGGAACATGCCTATTACCTCGACTATGAGAACCGCAAACCCGAGCATATCCGCGCCGTGCTCGACAAGCTGGTCAACTGGCGTGTCGTGGAAGAGCGCATGAGCGCTTAGACCCTCACGTCCTCTTGTTTCCCGCAGCAGGGCCAACGGCTTGCCCTCAGGTTCATTTGAGCTACTATGCCGCGATGGCGGGGAGGCCATGTCACAGGAGGGTTCATGAATTACCGGTCTTCGAAACGGCGCATGCTGTTGAAACTTGCCGCCACGGCGGTTTCTTTTGGTATGCTGGGAATGACGGCGAGCGCTGAGGGCTTTCCCGATCGAACGATTACTCTGGTCGTTCCTTTCGCGGCCGGCGGCTCCACAGATGTGGTGGCACGCGTCATCGCGCAGAAAATGGGCGATGAGCTTGGCAAGCAGATTGTCGTCGAGAATGTCGCCGGTGCCGGCGGCAATCTCGGGGCCGACCGCGTCGCCCGGGCCGAGCCCGATGGCTACACGATCCTGATGGGTACGGTTGCCACCCACGCACTTAACCCGCTCATTCTCAAGACGAAACCTTACGATCCGGAAAAGGATTTCGCCCCGGTTTCGCTGCTGGTGGTGGTGCCGAATGTGCTCGTCGTCAATCCGAAACTGAACGTCAACAGCGTCGCGGAATTGATCGCGCTTCTAAAAGCCGAACCGGACAAACATGCCTATGCCTCTTCCGGCAATGGCACGCCACTGCACCTTTCAGGCGAACTGTTCAAGAGCATGGCCGGCGTCAGCATGCAGCACGTTCCCTATAAGGGCGCTGGCCCCGCACTCAACGATCTACTCGGCAACCAGATTTCGATCATGTTCGACAATCTGCCCTCATCGTCCGGCCACATCAAATCCGGCACCTTGCGGGCGCTTGGCGTAACCACGGCCGAGCGGGCTTCATCCTTCCCGGATCTGCCGACAATCGCCGAGACCGTGCCGGGTTACGAGACCTACACCTGGAATGCGCTCTTTGCGCCTGCCGGCACACCGGCCGAGGCGATCGACAAGCTGAATGCCGCGGCCAAGAAAGCGCTTGCCGATCCCGGCGTTGCCGCGCGCATGGCGGAATTCAGCGCCAAGATCGTCGCTTCCTCGCCGGAAGAGCTGAAAACCCATGTCGCTGCCGAAATCGCCAAGTGGGAACCGGTTGTCAAGAACGCCAACGTGCAGATGGATTGACCGGGAACGACAATCCGCTCTTCTGATATCTCGCTGCGCACCCCTCCCGGGATGCGCAGCAGAAAGACACAGGCCGCGACCATACCTGTCGCATCGGCCAATGTGTCGTTTTCGCATCACTTGCCATAAGGTTGCAATTACCCGGTTGGCAATGGCGAAACGCTCAGGTACAAAAATACTCACCGCGTCAGATCGAACCAAAGGGAGGCGTTGCATGACACCAGCATTCACCGAAATCCTCCCGCAGGGAATGACCCGACACTAGGTCATATCCATTCGCGGCCCGCCCCGCGCACGCGCGCCATGCGGTTTTGTTTTCCCTCATAGCCCGATTGATCTGACGGGATCACTCCGTTTCCCGCCCGGGCTGTGGCCATCCAACTTCCGTTTTTGAGGACCGGTTGCCGAACCTATGGCGCCGTGCTGGTTAAAATGTCTCGCAAGAAGCTCGATTTCCGCGCCGATGCCTATCGCCATGTGCTCGGTTTTGTTTTCCACCACTGGAGCCACCGGCGGGCGCTGGTGGGTTTTATCATCGTGCTGGTCATCGCCAGCACATTGGCCGAAGTCATGGTGCCGGTGTTCTCCGGCCAGATCGTCGATGCCATTGCCGGCGGCAACGGGGCGGACAAGGCGCTGCGCGCCTTCGTCATCGTTGTGACGCTGGGGCTGACCAGCGTGGCGCTGCGCTGGTTCATCTTCAACGGCATCATCCGGCTGACGCTAAGGACCATGGCTGACGTCACCAATAACGGCTTCCACCGGGTTCAGCGCTTCTCGACCGACTGGCATGCCAACAGCTTTGCCGGCTCGACGGTGCGCAAGATCACGCGTGGCATGTGGGCGCTGGATTCGCTGAACGACCTGCTGCTCATCGCGCTGCTGCCGTCCATCACCATGCTGGTGGGCGCCACCATCGTGCTCGGCAGCTACTGGCCGGTCATGGGCCTGATCGTGGGTGCCGGGTCGCTGATCTATATCGGCGTCACGGTGGCGCTTTCCATGGGTTTCGTATCGCCAGCGGCAAGGCTTGCCAATGCCTGGGATACCAAGCTCGGCGGCGCGCTTGCGGATGCCATCAGCTGCAACTCGGTCGTGAAAGCCTTCGGCGCCGAAAACCGCGAAGAAACCCGGCTGACCCACGTGCTGGCCAAATGGGATAATCGCACGCGCAGAACATGGAAACGCGGCACGCTGAGCGGCACGATCCAGGGTTTCATGATGGTGTCCATGCAGGCCGGCATCCTCGGAACGGGTCTTCTCATGTGGCAAAAGGGGCTGGCAACGCCGGGTGATATCACCTTCGTGCTGGCGATGTTCTTCGTGTTGCAGGGCTATCTGCGCAATGTCGGTCAGGATATCCGCAACCTGCAACGTGCCGTGAACGACATGGAAGAGCTGGTGCTGCTCGACAAGATGCCGCTTGGCATCGAAGACAGGCCGGACGCCAGACGGATCAAGATCGAGAAGGGCGAGATCGTTTTCGATAACGTCACTTTTCAATATGGCGCGCATCCTGATCCGCTTTATGAGGACTTCTCGGTCACCATCAAGCCGGGCGAGCGCGTGGGTCTGGTTGGCCATTCGGGTTCGGGCAAGACGACCTTCGTCAAGCTCATCCAGCGTCTATACGACATCAATGCGGGCGCAATCCGCATAGACGGCCAGAATATCGCCAGCGTCAGGCAATCGAGTTTGCGCGACCAGATCGCCATCGTGCAGCAGGAGCCAATCCTGTTTCACCGCACGCTGGCGGAAAACATCGCCTATGGCCGGCCAGGCGCCTCGCGGCGTGAGATCGAGCAGGCGGCGAAGCAGGCGAGCGCCCATGACTTCATCATGTCTCTCCCCAAGGGCTATGAAACGATGGTGGGCGAACGCGGTGTCAAACTGTCGGGTGGTGAACGCCAGCGTGTCGCCATTGCCCGGGCCTTCCTTGCCGATGCGCCGGTGCTGATTCTGGATGAGGCGACATCGAGCCTCGACAGCGAAAGCGAAGTGCAGATCCAGCAGGCGATGGAACGCCTGATGGATGGCCGCACCACGCTGGTCATCGCGCACCGGCTTTCCACCGTGCGGGCGCTGGACCGTCTGCTGGTCTTCGACAAGGGCAAGATTGTCGAAGAAGGCGACCATCAGGCGCTGATCCGGCTGAATGACGGCATCTATCGCCGACTGTTCGAGCGGCAGGCGCTGGAACTGACCAAGGGTCTGGTGGCCTGAAATGAAACGCCGGGGCATTGCTCCGGCGTTTTCTTTGGTGCGATCAGCGGGCAAACGCTCCAGAAGAAACACTTAGCGAATCAACGAAGTTTTTTCTTGCGCCAGAGCCACGCCGCGTGATAGTTAGTATTATGGCTAAGCATTCACCCGAACTGTCACTGATCTTTCAGGCTCTCGCCGATCCGACGCGCCGGTCGATTCTGACCCAGCTTGCGCAGGGTCCGGCGCGGGTCATGGAATTGTCCGCTCCCACGGGGCTGCGTCTGCCCACGGTGATGCGGCATCTTTCGGTGCTGGAAGAAGCGGGGCTGATAAGCACCTCCAAGGACGGGCGGGTGCGCACCTGCGCAATCGTGCCCGAAGCCCTGGAGCCGGTGCGGACATGGCTCGATGAACAGCGGGCCACATGGGAGAGCCGGCTCAACCGGTTGGAGGCATTTGCAATGCAGGCTGCGAAGGAGCGCTCGGAATGATGTCTAAACTCAATCAGGACGGCACACGTGCCGAGCCCCATCTTGGCGACGGCCGTTTTGCGACGCTGAGCTTCGAACGGGTGATCGCTGTTCCATTATCGGTCCTCTGGCAAGTCTGGACGTCACCTGCCGCGCGGGCCGTCTGGGCTGCTCCGACACCCTCCGTGACCGTGGAGTTTCTGGAGGCCGACACCAGGGTGGGCGGGCGTGAAGTTTCGCTTTGCAAGGTCAAGGGGCAGCCGGATATCCGCTGTGAGTGCGGATGGCTGGAGCTGCAGCCGGGTACTCGCAGTGTGAATTACGAGGTGGTTTCGTCAGGCGGCGTGACGCAGTCGGCGGCGCTGGTGACGGCTGATCTTTCAGCCGTGGATGAGGGCAGCCGGCTCACCGTAACCGTTCAGCTTTCCTCGCTGGCCGCCGATATGCAGGCGGGTTACCGGCAGGGGTTCAGTGCCGGTCTGGACAATCTGGCCGAGGTGGCCAAACGGACCATGGTGCTGGAGCGAACGATAAGGGCGCCGCGCAACATCGTCTGGAACGCCTGGATGAACGCCGAGACGCTGCCGCAATGGTGGGGCCCGGAAGGCTTTTCCTGTCGCACCGCGAGGATCGATCTGCGAACCGGCGGTGAATGGGTGTTCGACATGATCGGCCCCGACGGCACGGTCTATCCCAACCATCATCGTTATATCGAGGTCCGGGCCGAAGACAGGATCGGCTATACGCTGCTCTGGGGAGAAAACGGGCCGAAACATGCCGACGCCTGGGCCTCTTTCGAGGATCAGGATGGCGCGACGAAAGTTGTGCTCGGCATGGTGTTCAGCACCGAGGCCGAGTTCCAGGAGGCGAAGGGATTCGGCGCCATCGAACTGGGTCAGCAGACGCTCGGCAAACTGGAACGCTTTGTTTTCGCATTGTAAAATCCAAGAGGCTGACCCTTGGCGGGCCTTGGATTCGAGGAAGTTTCCATCACTTTTTTGTGATTAAAGTTGAGTTGTGCGCGATGGTTTTGGACGACAATAAAAACCTTATTGTCGTCAATTCGAATATAATGGAAAGATAAAATTCAAAATTGCCTTTGTCTGCAAGTCCAGTTCCGGACGGGCGCAGCTTTTCCCAATGGGTCGCGAATTGACAAAACGCAAATCGCCACGCTGTCTGGCAGTGAACATCTTGTCGTATCTGATATTTGCCGCGCCTGAACGAAGAGATACTGATCCAACGGGTGAGGTCCTCGGCTTTTATTTGGCCTGCCATCGTCTCTCGGTTTTGTAGAAGTTTTCGCGGCAACTCCTTAGGGTTGCGGCACCGGTTTGTCTGTGTCGTACTCGCATTCGTCAAATGGAATGGGTTGGGAAATCATTCAATTCGACGGGGGGCCGCCGATGAATTATCGTTGCCAGCTGAAAGGCTTAAGACGATTTCTCTGTTCTGGAACCGCATTGGTTTCGGGTGCGATTTTTTTCTACTCGGAACCCGTGGATGCAGCCTGCATCTTTACGCCGACGGCGGGCGACGACAATTATATCTGCGACACCGGGACATCGGTGGGTGGGCTGAATGATACCGGCGGCAACAATACGCTGCTTCTTCCGGCCGGCGGCACGGGAACAATCGCCGGTAACGTCACCTTTGGAGGCGCCACCGACAGGATCGAGATTTATTCCGGCACCATAGATGGCGCGGTGGTTCAGGGGGGCGGCAACGACGCCTTCGTGATTTCCGGCGGCACCGTTACCGGCAATGTGCAGCAAGGCAGCGGCGTCGACGATTTCCGGATGACGGGCGGGACGATCCAGTCCCTCAACCAGGGCGACAATCTCGACACGTTCTTCATGTCTGACGGACGCATCATCGATGCGTTCGATGATGGCGATATCGCCACCATGACGGGTGGCCGTATCGGCCGCGTCAACATGAAACTTGACGACAACGTCTTCGACATGTCGGGAGGCGTCATCGATCGAAATCTGGTGACCGGTTTTGGCAATGACACGATCATTCTCTCCGGTGGCACGATCGGCGGCAATATCAGCGTCAGCGGCGGAACCGACAGCGTGACCGTTACCGGCGGCACGGTTGGCGGCAATGTGCTTTTGAGCTTCGGTGACGACAGGTTCAACTGGAATGGCGGTGGCATCATCTATGGCGCCATCGACCTTGGCGCCGATGACGACACCGCCACGCTCACCAATCTGGCCAACGCCCATATCGGCGCGACCACGCAGATAAGCGGTGGTCTGGGGACCGATACCCTGACGATGAGCAACGTCAAGACGGGAGGGGTTGCCCGCTTCGACAGCTGGGAGACAATAAACCTCACCAATGACAGCGAGCTTGTGTTCGACGGGACGTTGACACTTGGCGACAGCGGCACCGGAACGGGTACGCTTTCCATAGATTCCGCCAGCACGGTCTATGGCGGCGGTGCGAATGGACGAGTCTCCGCTTTCACGGCCGGTGCTTTCGCCAATCTGGTGAATTCAGGCCGTATCGATCTCACCAATGGCGGCGGCAATGCCTCGGACACCTTCACGATCTCCGGCAATTACGTGGGCAATGGCGGCCAGATCTTTCTCGATACCGTCCTTGGCGGCGATGGCTCCGCCTCCGACAGGCTGGTCATCGATGGCGGCACGGCTTCTGGAAGCACGGGGATGAACGTGGTCAATGCCGGAGGGGCCGGGGCGAGCACGACTGCTGACGGCATCATGGTTGTCGAGTCCGTGAACGGAGGAACAACCGCTGGCAGCGCATTTGCGCTCAACAGCCGTGTTGCTGCCGGCGCCTACGAATATTACCTGTTCAAAGGCGGTGTTTCGGCCGGCACTCAGGACAATTGGTATCTTCGCTCGACGATCGTTTCGGGTGGCGGGGCGATTGCAGGCGCGCCGGACCCGCTTCAGCCAATTGTGACGCCAGAGCCTGAGGCACCGGACATCACCGGCGCGCCCCCGGCCTCGCAACTGCCACCCACGCCGATACCGACGGAGGGAAGCGCGACGACGGACCCGACGGACCCCACGCCTCCAATCAATGCGGGCGATCCGGAGCCGGAAGCTCCGCCCGCCCCACAGGCCGCAGCGGCAGCAAGCCCCCCGCCTGCGCCGCCCGTACCGCCAACCACGCTTGCCTTGATCCCGAGCGCCTCCGCCGTGCCGCCAACGCCCGGCGCGACGCCGGTGATTGCCGATATCGTGCCGCTCTACCGTATCGAGGTTCCGGCCTATTCGGCCGTGCAGCCGCTTGCGCACTATCTGGCACTCTCGACACTCGGCAACTTCCATGAACGGCGCGGCGAACAGGCTTTGCTGGAGGATGACGGATGGATGCCCACAAGCTGGGCGCGCACCTTCGGCCAGAATACCGAGCTGAAATGGGATGGGACCGTCTCGCCGAGTTTCGACGGCAACCTTTTCGGGTTCCAGGCAGGGCAGGACCTGCTCGGCCGTGAAAGCGAGGCAGGGGGCTCCGACCGCTTCGGCCTGTTTGTCGGTTATTCCAAGATGAACGGCGATATCAAAGGCCAGGCGCTGGGGTGGAACAACCTTGCCGTGGGCGATGTCGATATCAGCGGCACGAGCGTCGGTGGATACTGGACGCATATCGGTGCTCAGGGCTGGTATGTCGATGCCGTTCTGATGGGCACGTGGTTCGGCGGTGATGCTACGTCAAGAGCCGGGGAACGGCTGGATATTGACGGCACCGGCGTTACGGCCTCCCTTGAGGGCGGTTACCCGATCGCTCTTTCAGAGGACTGGACGCTGGAGCCGCAGGCCCAGATCATCTGGCAAAACCTTTCCCTCGACGATGCAGCCGACCGCTTTTCCTCGGTCGGATTCGATTCAGACAGTGCCTTTACCGGACGACTGGGCGCCAGGCTGCAGGGTAACTATCAAACCAGCAGCGGTCTCATTCAGCCCTATCTCAAGGCAAATCTCTGGCACAGCTTTTCCTCCGACCAGACCACCCGCTTCGCCAACGATCCCATCGTCACCGAAATCGGCGGTACCTCGCTGGAACTCGGCGCAGGCGTCGTCGCCAGCCTGACGGAAAGGGTCAGCCTGTTTGCGACGGTGGACTACACCACCAATCTAGGCGGTGAACGGAAGCGCGTCATCGAAGGGAACGTCGGTCTCAGCATCAAGTGGTAGCCCGCCGGGCGACAGAGGTGCGTGCGAAGACATTGGAACAATGCGTAAGAGACGAATCTGGAGCGGTATTTATGCCGACTTGTGAAGCATCGGGTTCAGGGCCCGAGCACAATCTGGGGGAATAAAATGCGGGTAAAGAAGATTATTGCATCGCTTGCCTTGCTGGTGGCCGCTTCGCTGCCATCACTGGCGGAAGCGGCCAATGCCAATGCGACGGGCAATGTGAATATTAGGACGGGGCCGGGCACGCAATATGCCCGGATAGGGACTATTCCTGCCGGTGCCACGCTCACCATCCGTGGGTGCCTGAATGGCTATAGCTGGTGCGAAGTCATCTTTGCCGGCCAGCGAGGCTGGGCCTCCAGCAACTATCTTCAGGCCACATACCAGAACCGGCGACAAGCCGTCATTCATGTCGGTCCGATCATCGGGCTGCCGGTTATCGTCCACAGACCGCAGCCTCCCCATTGGGGCCATCGGCCAAGACCACCCCATTGGGAGCATCGTCCGCGTCCGCCAAGACCGCCGCACGGGGACCATCGCCCGCGTCCTCCAAGACCGCAGCCCCGATGAGCAGGAACGGGGAAAACCGGCGATGAGCGCATTGCTTCCTGGACATGACAGGCGGGAAATTTCTGACCGTCCGTCCCATGTGCCGGGTGTCATGCCATGACACGGATCTGGCCAGCGGTGATTTTCCTTTTGTTTCCGCTGGTCATTGGCCAAACGGCAGCGCAGGCCCAAAGCTGCGCTGCGGCAGGCATCCGGCTTTCATCAAGCACGCAGATCGCCCAGTTGCAGCGGCAACTTGCAGCGATCCGCGCTATTGAGCGCAAACGGCAATGTGGCGCGGAAAACTATCATCGGCCCTGCATTCCTGCAGTCTCAGTGATTTGAAGGCCGCGTCGAGGGCAGGAACCAAAGTTTGCGTTCCCCGGTTTTCACCGTTTCGCTGAACAGCAAAAATTAAGGAGATTGCGACACTGATGCCCAGACTACCATTTGGAGAGTGATGATGCAGGCGCGACGTTGGCGTGTAATAGCCATGGGGATATTTCTGGCCATAGTCGGAGCCGCATTGCCCATTGCCGCCATGGCCTGGACGTCCTGGCGCGTTGCCATCCAGAAAGAACTCTACATTCTTGATCTCGTTGCCGAAAGATCGCTTGTGCGCGCCGGCAATACCTTCAGGGAGGCGAAGGGCGCATTGGAGGCAATCGAAGCCGCGCACCTTCCAGCCTGTTCGGATCAGCATATTGCGCAGATGCGGATCGGGACGATCAACGTTCCGTCGATCGCGGAGATCGGCTACTTCGAGAACGGCTTCATCAAATGCACCTCCTGGGGCCGCGCCGCTGGCAATGTAGCCAAATCCCACGTTGACTACGTCACGCCGGAGGGCCTTGAAGTGACGTTGCGTATCCAGCCCGGCATCAGCCACGGCGACCAGATGACGAGCCTGCACCTCGGCCATCACAATGCGCTCGTCGCCCCCTCCCGGTTTGCTGATATTGTGCTGCGAGACAGGATGTCCCTGGCGCTCCTCAACGATAAAGGCCAGATCATCAGCACGCAGAACCTGCCCGATGCAGGGGTTCTTTCCGCGCTCCCTGCAAAAGACGGCCGCGGCATGACCGACACGTCGCTTTATTCGGTGGTGACGGAAGATGGGCTGACGGCAATCGTTCTCGAGCCGAGGGAGGCGATGCGAACGAAGCTCGTGCGGGAGCTGACAGTGCTTTTGCCGATCGGCGCATTTATTGCGCTCTTCATCGTCGGCATCGTCATCTGGATGTCGCGCAAGCGGCTCTCGCCGGAAACCGAGCTGGAAATCGCGGTTCGAAACCGTGAATTCATTGTTCATTATCAACCGATTATCGAGCTTAAGACCAATATATGCGTTGGCGCCGAAGCGCTCGTCCGCTGGCGGCGGCCGGACGGCACGCTGGTAAGGCCGGACCGTTTCATTCCGCTTGCGGAAGAAACGGGGCTGATTGAGCCCATCACCGATCAGGTCGTCGAAGCCATCATTGCAGATCTCGGCCCCATGCTCGTTCGGGACCGCAGTTCGCATATTGCCATCAATCTCTGCGCCGAAGATGTGAAATCGGGCCGGATACTGGACTTCATCGATCTGCGTCTTGCCCGTGCGGGTATCCGCAAGGAGCAGATATGGCTCGAGGCGACGGAGCGCGGTTTCATCGACATCGATGCGGCGCGCATCACGTTGGATAGAGCACGCAAAGCGGGGCATTCAGTCGCAATCGACGATTTCGGAACCGGCTATTCCAGCCTTCAATATCTTCAGGGATTGCCGCTGGACGCCCTGAAGATCGACAAATCCTTCGTTGATACGATCGGCAGGAACACGGCGACCAGCACCGTGACGCTCCATATCATCGAGATGGCGCGCGAGCTTGGGCTGTTTTCCGTTGCGGAAGGTATCGAGAAAGAAGAGCAGGCGGCCTATCTGCGGGAACATGGTGTTGACTTCGGTCAGGGCTGGCTCTTTTCCAGACCGCTTCCAGCCGAAGAATTCATCGTTTTTCACCGGCAAAACAAATCGAGATACGGCTCGGCTCCCGAGGTCATTCAGGTGGCGTCTGTCTAGGTCAAAGCGAAGACGTCGCGAATCCCGGGTATTGGGCGTTATTCGGCCGGTTCTTGCTTGATCACCTCGCCGCTGAGATGGACTTCGAACTAGGCGCGGAAAGGCTGCAACGCTTTCATGCTCGCGGCGTTCCGGCCGGTGGTCAAGTTGTCTAGGCAGGTCTTGACCGAGCGGCGATCACGGTGCGGATATCGATCAACGTGCGCGGGCGCGTTTGGCGAGCAGAGCGGATGTTGCCGCGGTACGATCCGACAATTCCTTCGCAAGACGGGCTTCCCGAAGGCGCAGGGTCTTTGCATCACGGGATTGCGCAATGGAATCGAGCTCCTCAAGCGCTTTTTCCTTCGCGAAGAACGGTGTCTGGATGTGGCTGAAGGCGAGTTCGGCCTTCTGGCGGGAAATACTGTATTTTTCTGTCATGGGTGTTCCGATGATGATGCTCGGAGAGCAAGCGAAAAACAAAAGGCCAGGCAATTTGCCTGGCCTTGATTGGGTTGGCGTGCTTCCGGCAGTGCCAGTACATCCGTGGTCAAAGGGAAGCACAGACCCTTAGGCAGCCTGCAGATTGCAAGCCGACATTTTGCCCGACTTGTTGTCGCGCTCAAGCTCGAAGCCGATCTTCTGACCTTCGACGAGTTCGCGCATGCCGGCGCGCTCAACGGCGGAGATGTGGACGAACGCATCGGCGCCGCCATTGTCAGGCTGAATGAAGCCGAAGCCCTTGGTGGAATTGAACCATTTAACTGTGCCAGTGGTCATGATGAACCCTTTCATAGCAATAGAGAAACCACAGCACTCATGCGCTGCGGATGATGATAGCGATTTTGAAAGGAAAGGTTCGTTCAGAACGCGGTGCCAGACGCGTGACAAGCAAAGCTAAGCAAGCAAATTCGATTGCCCCTTATATCCTGCCTCCGTCGGGGTGTCAACTATTGGTTTTTGACGATATTTCATCTCATCAAAAAGTTGTGTTATCCCATGCGGCGTGTGGACGCTCATCGCCTTGTTTTCCGCGCAATCCGGGCGCATGATTTGGCTTCGTCATGCTGGCCGCATGGCGCTGCGGTGTCAGAGAGGCGCCGTGTTCTTTTCTTCGTCCGATTGCAAATGTTTGCGTAAGCGCTGCGGTGTCATTTTTGACGATGCCGCGAAGTTTTACCCATTGCGACAGGCGCGTGCCGGTAGCGGCGATCATACACCATCAGCCATTTCTTTATGCCTCCGCGTAACGTTCGTCCGGCGGAACATGGCAATAGCGGCGTAGAATGAAACGGGCTCCACGCGAACGAAATCCGCGTGCAAGTTCCATATGAAAGGCAACACCATGGAAACGTGTAACGAACACCGGCGCCAGGCGCTGAGGATAGAGACGTGGGAGAACGAAGGCGGCGCTCCCGTCTCCGATACGCTCGAGACCCAATATGGAAGACGGATCGAGCGGGATCAGAGCTGGACGATATACCATGTCTTCACCGGCGTGCCGGTGCGCATCGGCGGCCGCAGGCTGACCCATCTCAGCATAGCGGAAGCGACCGACGGCATGCTGTCCCTCAACCGGCGTAACGCCATGCGCAGGAAAGAACGCACGGGGAGCAAATCATGACGCTCGCTTTCCCCAACACGGCCCGCAGTTTTGACGAGGTGCGTAAAGCGGTTCGCTTTTTCGGCCATGACGGCATGTTCGAAATCCGGTTTTTTGTCGAGGCGGAGGCGCTCGCCAAGGGCCGGGGACATGCCATGAGCATGTCGGAAGCTCAATGCCTTTCCTCTTTCGATGCGATGCGCACGGCCATCTACGCGGCGGCACAGAAGGTCTACGCCAAATCGCGTCGCAATATGAATATCCTGACTGCCTCTGACATCGGCTAGGCGGTTGCGCCTGATCTCCCTTCGCCGGGATTACCCGTGCGGCGATGCTCGACCATGGCGCAATTAGGGAACGACACGCGGGCTAACGTCTGCGCTCGCGCCATCTAGAGCCAATGCCTCATCAATCTCGGCTGATGATACCTGCAGGAACTGGCGTCGGGCCACCGCGATGGAAATCGCGGGTATCTCCAGATGCGTCGCCACCCGGCGATATGCCGTGAAGCTCAAACCTTCTATCAATTCCTCGTCCACGACCAGGCGATATGTACCCGCTCCCAGAGGTTCCGTGAGGGCTTCCAGTCGGAATGGATGCGTGAATGTGATTTCGGTCTCTGTGGTTCTTTCGATCATGTCGAACACCGCTTTCCGTTGCATTGAACCGGCGCATTTGCAGCCGGTTATCGCAACTATGCTCCGAAGAGGATGTAAACGATCAGCACAAGGCTTGCCGCAGACAAGACGTAGCCAGCCACAGTTGCGAGATCATGTTTCGTGGGTTGGTGAAATATGGAAGACATGGCGTCCTCCTTTGTCAGGGCCAGGGTATTCAACCCTTAAACAGCAGCGCCCGTGATACGGCTGCTGGAGTGATTATAATGGACCTGTTCTGCTCGTTTAGCAATGAAGCAATTTGGTAGTTTGGGAGTGCTGATCAAAGGCCTCCGGTCTCTTTTCGCGATAACCATGGCACGCACTCCGAAATTGTCACGCGAACAACCATCGCCCTCTCCGGTGAGGCCCTTATGTCAGGGTCACCCACGCGGGCGATAGACGATGGTTTGGTGAAGTCGTAAACTGGCTGGAAGAGCAGGCAACGATATACTCTTGGGAGGAAACCAATGCCTATCTTCATGGACCGGCACGAGCTTGCCGGAGTTTCAGCGGCGGATATCGCCGCGGCACACCTTAAAGATCTCAACATCCAGGATCCGTACGGCGGTGCGAAACACCGATATTTTACGCCGCGGTTGTCCTCGGTCGTTGCACCGCAAGCAATGGGCGCGTTGGCATAACTGCGAACTAAGTTTCTCATTGAGCACTGTTGCCCCGAGTTGCTCGTCAACGGACCTAATGCGATAAAATAAACGTGGTCCATCTCCGAATTAAATTGGGGGCGGAGGAACATTGTCCATTATCTCCGTTAATTCCCTCAAAGACATAAGTAGTTCGTCATGATTGTCACGAGGGTCATAACACAAACATTTCAAGTTCCTGTTCGATCGAAGTGACTTGACCATCTCTGGTGCCATGCGCGACGATGTGACAAGATAATGCGGCCGTGAATTTGGGAAGTTAAACCTCTGGTTTTCTAGTAAAAGTGAAAGATCTGGATCGGACACGCCGCATCCAATGATTAGAAAGGTATGTGACAGGAGACAGGCATCGAGAACGTCATAGAAGGCAGAGTGAGCTACCCTTGCTTTTGCATAGTCATGATTTGAGAATATCAGCTCAGTCGGGTGATCTATTGAGCCATGAACTTTGATGATGTGTGTTCGATCCTCTCGAAGAAAATTATGCACATCTTGGTCAGAATACCGTTTTACAGTTACTTGGCCACCCGTTTCAGCAGTGACGAAATTTTCGAAAATTTGGTCGAAATTGGGGGTCAGGTAAATTCTTTGATCTAATTTGAAGATTACTTTGTGAATATCAGCCGGAGAAAACCCTGGATTCACAAAGCAGTCTCGTAAGAAGGGTTCCCACTCTTCTTCCATCTTGACTTTTATCCATTCACACGCGTGAAGGAGATCGTTGTCTTTTATTGCGCGTTTGATGTGAGAGGTTCCTCTTGGGCCAATACGGTCAAGTCCGGCTTGAAGGAATTCGGTCCAAAGTGGAGGACGAGTTACCCCATCTCTTCCTAAAGAATTCTTGGAAACTCCGCTTCCTAAAAAGACAACAACTCTCCTTGACAGTATGTCCCTCTTCAACTGGTCCGGCCATGCGATCATTGGGCAATCCCTATGCGATCAAGAATTTCTTCTGCCACAACACCGAACGTTTCTCGTGCGTCTTTGACCTTAGAAAAATGCGCACCGCGGACGCCGTCGTTCGCCTTGAGTCCGAACACAGGTGCGCGCGCCGACTGGGACATGGGGATCAGGCTATGCAGATTGGGAATTGCTCCAAGTAGGAAGTTATTAATAGGCTCAGGCGATGGTGATATTGAGGAGAGTTGAGTTGCTACTATGTCCTCAAATTGTTTCATGATTTTTTCGTAAGCATTCACGGCACGTTTGGCACCTGACCCATCGGCTTTGGCAATATAGTGCTGGGAGGCGTATCCAAGGAAACCTAGTTTTCGAGCGAGCTTGGTGTCGACTTCATCCGGGTCATCGACATTTATAACGCCAACTTCCCATTGCTTGCGCCACTTTGACATCCAAGCTGCGATATTGTCGATTGCTTTCACACTAAATATATCAATCGACATAGGTGCAATAAAGAAGTCACTGGCAAGCAAAACTGCGCGATTAATTGATCCCAAAGAAGGGCCAACATCAAAGAATACTATATCGTAATGATCACATCGCTTCATCAACTCAGCGAACATAAGAGTGGTCCTCATTCCCCGAGAATCACCCCCGATAGCAGAACCCCAATCTTTGGCTAACAAGTCTTCTGTGAGCGCAAGTCGCGGATCTCCCGGAAGGACATCTACCCCAAACCGTGGGCTTGTGGTTACGCTAAGGTCACGGCTGTATCCTTTTCCGAGGGATAGCGGTCGGATAACGTTGTAAACTGTAAATGACGAGGTTTCTTCATAGAAGTATGAAAGTTTCTTATCGTCGAACATATATTGTGTAGCGTTGCATTGCGGATCTGCATCTATCACAAGAACTTTTAAGCTACGCTCTTCAGCGGCATAAGCAGCAACATTGCAAAGCAAAGTTGTTTTTCCCACTCCGCCTTTGTTATTAAAAAATGCAATTGATACCGCCATGAACCGGATCCATTTTCAGTTAAGCTTATTGAAGATACTTGCGCGTGATGAGTGGTGGAGAACAGATACGGCCTTCAGCGCGTACTGTGCCGCTTGTCAACCGGTTCCTACGAGGCTGAGATTTATTTTGATGATGTCGGATTATCTCTTTCGAAGAATGGGGTAGGTTGTCAACGATTCACGCTTGTTATGCTAAGTTGTATTTTGGACTATGTACTTATCTGGGTCAAATGATAAACTATGCTGCTGCCGGGAAAATTCACTTAAGGCTTTGTCTTTTGGCCTTTAGGAAGTTTTTCCCTTCCCCGTTCATCCCCACCCTGTTCACCTGCTCTATACTGCACCTGTTCTGCGATGAACCGGGAGACATTCCGGTTTTGAAGCCGAACCAGCGCCGGTTGTGAGAGAGGACGTCACTCTCATATTTCGGTGCCTGATGAGAAAGTTCTCCGGCAATGACTGGAGGAGAGATGGAAGCGGGTTTGTGGTGGGCCTCTCTATTTCTCCGAAACGCATTGGCTGAAGGACATGCTCTGACAGGCATAAACCGCTGAAGCGGGGCACTGATAAGTGTCATTCATTTCCATAGGCGGCAATTTTCAGTGCCCCGTTGAAATGTCCATCGAGCTGAAAGGCTGATGGAAAAAAGAGATGAAGCTCATAACACGGTCGCAAACGCGTCGCGTGATAGGAAAGGTGTGTTTGATGGGTCTCTACGAGATGTACGTTCTTGCCGCTCGGGTGGATACTGCCTTGATGAGGAGAAAGCTGGCACGATCTCTTTATGCCAGGGCAAAGTTTCGAAATCGGCAGCTCAAAAAGCAATATTTATACAATCAAAAGGAGAATATGGATTCGTTGACAGATATGAATAGGGTAGGTCCGATGCGATCGGGGTGGCTTCCATAAATGTATATTTATATAATAACCAGCGTATAAACATATAAAATATATACCGCAATGAATTATATATGCGCGACTTGAAGCGGGTAAGAATCTATTGACAAAATCGACTTTTACGGTCTGCAATTTGCGGATTGCGGGGCGATTGCGCGTAAATATATGAATTTTATGTTGAATTTGCTGTTTTGAGTGGAGGATTGTTATGTGTGAAAACTATATGGCCGAGATGGATTTGATTAGAGTTGATTTCAGATTTGAGTGGCGATCGATCATAATAACAATATCATGATATTGTTATTATG
>NZ_JAPAIX010000004.1:0-380279 GCF_025910175.1 Agrobacterium sp. BT-220-3 | reverse complement strand
CAGCGCCGCCGCCCTCGTTCAGTGAGCGGACTTATAAGAGAACACCCACAAACAAGTCAACACACCCATCGTCAAAAAACTGACATTTTTCTCAAGATGCTGAAATTAAAAGGTAATTTCAGAGATACGGCCCCCAACCCGGGAAAATGCCTCCTTTATGTGGCGACTGGTCCTGTTCCGGGAAACATGCAATAGGAACGGATAAGAGTTTCAGCCAGACCGGGGCGTCCGACGCCCCTTATAAAGCCTAGAATTGGAGAGCCCGTGCGCATTCTCGATGAAGCCGTCATTCCCGAGCTGCCGAATTACTACCGTGGCAAGGTGCGGGAAAACTACGATCTGCCTGACGGCAACCGCATCATCATATCCACCGACCGCCTCAGCGCATTCGACCGCATCCTCTCCTGTATTCCCTATAAGGGACAGGTATTGACCCAGACGGCGCGCTACTGGTTCGAACAGACGAAGGATATCTGCCCCAACCACGTGGTCAGCTATCCCGATCCGAATGTTGTCATCGGCAAAAGGCTTGAGATATTGCCGGTCGAGGTGGTGGTTCGCGGATATCTGGCCGGCACCACCGGCACGTCCATCTTGACGCTCTATAAGAAGGGCGAACGGCATATGTACGGCATGAGACTGCCGGACGGGATGAAGGACAACCAGATTTTGCCCGAACCGGTGATCACGCCGACGAGCAAGGCCTTCGACGGCGGTCACGACGAACCACTGACGCCCGCAGAGATCGTGGAGAAGAAACTTCTGACGCAGGAGCAATGGGACACTCTCTCCCGCTACGCACTGGCGCTGTTCAGGCGCGGACAGGAGATTGCCGCAAAGCAGGGCCTCATTCTCGTCGACACGAAATATGAATTCGGCACGGATGAAAACGGCACGATCATCCTGGCCGACGAAATCCATACGCCTGACAGCAGCCGCTACTGGATGGCCGAGACCTATGAGGAAAGCTTCCGCAACGGCGCGCGGCCGGCAAGCTTCGACAAGGATTTCGTCAGAGCCTGGGTCGCCGAACGCTGTGATCCCTATAAAGACGACATTCCTGAAATTCCGCAGGAACTCGTATTGCAGACATCCAAGGTCTATATTGATGCCTATGAGCGCATCACCGGACAGAGTTTCGTTCCCGACGACAGCGGCGAGACGCCGCTAGCAAGAGTACGCCGGAACCTGGAGCAGTTCTTCCCGGGAGTCTGACCTTGAGCAAACCGATCGAACAGGCGAGAAAGGGTGACAGGAAGAACGACCGTCCTCCTGTCAAGCGCCGGCCTCGCCGTTCCGCCGAAGAGACGCGGCGGGACATTCTGACCAAAGCCGAAGAACTTTTTCGGGAGCGCGGCTTCAATGCGGTGGCGATTGCCGATATCGCCGCAGCGCTCGGCATGTCGCCCGCCAATGTCTTCAAGAATTTCAATTCGAAAAACGCGCTTGTCGATGCCATCGTCTTCGAACAGATCGGTGTGTTCGAGCGGGACATTCGCCCGCTCGACAAAAACCATCCACCGCTTTCAAGGTTGCGCCATCTCGCCCGTACGCTGATGGAGCAGCACCATCAGGATCTCAACGACAATCCGTATATATTCGAAATGATCCTGATGACGGCCAAGCAGGACATGAAATGCGGCGACTACTACAAATCCGTCATTGCAAACCTGCTTGCCGACATTATTCGCGATGGCGTTGACGAGGGAATTTACGCACCCGCCGACATTCCGTCTCTGGCGGAAACCGTGCTCCATGCGCTCACAAGCGTGATCCACCCCGTCCTCCTCGCCCGGGAAGACATCGGCAATTTAGCAACACGTTGTGATCAACTCGTCGATTTAATCGATGCGGGATTGCGCAATCCGCTTGCTAAGTGACGATTCCCAATTTACGTCACCTTCTCGCAATTGCTTGCGAAGCGCCAAAGCCTGCGCTTCTATGCGAATGGCGGTCCGGACAGAATGAGCGAAGGAGGCCCCTTAAGGGACCTTTACCTGTCGCCCCTGTTTCCCGGACACCCATCCGCCGAGCGACATTGCGCTTATAGTTGAATGCGACCATACGCAGGGAAGAACAATGAGCCGACGTATTTTACCCCTATTTGCTTCTCTGTGTGTAACCGCGATCCTTTCGGGATGCAGCGACGGCGGCGAGAGCAACCAGGCGGCCGGCCAGGCCGCCGCGCGTCCCCCGTCTCCGGTCAGCATCATCCTGATGAAGACCAGCGAATATCCTTTGACCACCGTTCTTCCCGGCCGTGCCAGCGCGTTCCAGACAGCGGAAATCCGCCCGCGCGTCACCGGCATCATCCGCGAAATTCCCTTCAAGGAAGGCAGCGAGGTCAAGCAGGGCGATGTTCTCTACCAGATCGAGGACAACACCTATATGGCGGAAGTGGCGCAGGCCAAGGCAAGCGTGGCGAAGGCCGAAGCAAGCGTTCCGAGCGCCGAGGCCAACCTTGCCCGCTACGAGCGGCTGGTCAACAGCGGTGCAACGCAGATCGAATATGAAAACGCCAAGGTGACGCTGCTGCAGGCCCAGGCCGATGTGGCCCAGACCAAGGCAGCGCTGGAAACCGCTGAAATCAACCTCGACCTCACCAAGGTCCGTGCGCCTTTCGACGGCATCACCAGCGCAACCGCTTTCAGCATCGGCAACGTGGTGACGGCAAACCAGACCACGGCCTTGACGACGCTGCGCCGCATCGACCCGATCTACATCGACCTGATGGAATCCAGCACCAATCTTCTGCGTCTGAAAAAGGCGATCTCGTCGGGCCAGCTCGGCGGCGATACGAAGGAAACCGGCATTCATCTGACGCTGGAAGACGGCACGGAATACAAGCATGACGGCAAGATCGACATGTCGGACATGGCGGTGAGCGAAACAACGGGCACCTTCTCCATCCGCGCCCTCTTCGACAACCCGGATGATCTTCTGCTTCCCGGCACCTATGTCCGCGCCACGCTGACCATCGGCAAGGAAAAGGGTTTCCGCATACCGCAGCGCGCGGCGAACCGTAACGCCAATGGCGAACTGACCGCAAAGTTCGTGACGGCGGAAAACAAGGTGGAAACCCGCACCTTCCCGTCCAGCCAGCAGTCGGGCAATGCCTGGCTGGTGACGGAAAACGTCAAGGATGGCGACAAGCTCATCGTCGACGGTTTCCAGTGGATTGCCGACGGTGCGACGGTCGCACCGGTTGAAGTGACCATCGACGATCGCGGTATCGTCGTTATGCCGCAGCAAGCTCAGCCTGCCGCCGCCCCCTCGAAATAAGCATGAGCACGAAACCCTCGGTCGAAGCTCGTAAAAGGTAAGGCAGGACTGCCATGGCCCATTTCTTTATCAGGCGCCCCGTTTTCGCATGGGTTATCGCCATCGTCATCATGCTGGGCGGCGCATTGGCAATTGCGACGCTCTCCATCTCGCAATATCCCGATATTGCGCCGACGACGGTGCGCGTCAGCGCGACCTATAACGGCGCCAGCGCCGAAACCGTCGAAAAATCGGTGACGACCATCATCGAGGACGGCATGACCGGCCTCGACGATCTCACCTATATGACCTCGTCATCCTCAACCGGCAGCGCCGAAGTGACGCTGACCTTCGGCAACAGCATTCTGCCCGATATCGCGCAGGTTCAGGTGCAGAACAAGCTGCAGCTCGTCCAGTCGCAATTGCCCGACACCGTGCAGCAGCGGGGTATTCAGGTCAGCCGCTCCACATCGAGCATCCTGATGGTGGGTGCGTTGATTTCGACCGACGGCAAACGCAATTCGGCCGATCTCGGCGACGTGTTCTCCTCGCGCGTCGAAGACCAGATCAAGCGCCTCGAGGGCGTGGGCAGCATCAACGTCTTCGGTTCCGAATATGCGATGCGCATCTGGCTCGATCCGTTCAAGCTCAACAAGTACCAGCTGACGACGGCCGATGTGACCAGCGCCATCGAAAGCCAGAACACCCAGGTTTCGGTCGGTTCCCTCGGCGCGGTGCCCGCGGTCAAAGGCCAGCAGCTGAACGTGACGGTGACGGCGCAGAGCCAGCTCACCACGGTTGCCGATTTCGAATCGGTCATCCTGAAAGTCGTAAAGGACGGCTCGACCGTTCGTCTCAGCGACGTCGCACGCATCGAAATCGGCCAGGAAACCTATGGCGGCGATTCCCGATCGAACGGCCGTCCTTCTGCCGGTTTCGCGGTCAACCTCGCCACGGGTGCCAACGCGCTCGATACGGCAGCGCGTGTAAAGTCGGCGCTTTCCGCCGTTGAGGGTTCGCTGCCCGAAGGCGTTTCGATCGAATATCCCTATGACACGACACCTTTCGTGCAATTGTCGATCGAGAAGGTGGTCCACACGCTGATCGAAGCGATCATCCTCGTCTTCGTCGTGCTTCTGGTATTCCTGCAGAATCTGAGAGCCACATTCATTCCGATGATTGCGGTGCCCGTCGTGCTTCTCGGCACCTTCGGCATCCTCGCACTGACAGGATATTCAATTAACACCCTCACCATGTTCGCCATGGTTCTCGCCATCGGCCTTCTCGTCGACGACGCCATCGTCGTTGTCGAAAACGTCGAGCGCATCATGTCGGAAGAGGGGCTCTCGCCGGTCGAGGCAACTGAAAAGTCGATGGGTGAAATCACCGGCGCGATCATCGGCATCGCGCTCGTGCTGACGGCCGTCTTCATTCCGATGGCCTTCTTCGGCGGATCTACGGGTATCATCTATCGCCAGTTCTCGATCACCATCGTTTCGGCAATGCTGCTTTCGGCAGTGGTCGCCATCGTTCTGACGCCGGCGCTTTGCGCCACGATGCTGAAGCCGATCGATCATCACAAGAAGCAGCGCGGACCGGGCGCCTGGTTCAACCGCGGCTTCGGCAAGACGACGGACGGCTACGTCTCCTCCATCGGCTACCTGCTGAAGCGGCCCCTGCGCGTGATGATTCTCTTCGCGATCGTGATCGGCGGCTGCGCCTGGTTCTTTTCCAAGCTGCCAAGCTCGTTCCTGCCGCAGGAAGACCAGGGTGTTCTTCTGACGATCATTCAGACCCCGACGGGTTCGAATATCGAGCGGACCAACGAGGTGGTGAAGCAGGTCGAAAACTACTTCCGCGAAAAGGAAGCCAACAATGTCGAATCCGTTTTCGGCGTGCTTGGTTTCAGCTTCAGCGGTTCCGGCCAGAACAACGCCATCGTCTTCACCAAGCTCAAGGATTTCGCCGATAGAACCGCACCGGATCAGCACGCAGCCGCCATTGTGCAGCGTGCGATGGGGACATTCTTTGGTTTCCGCGATGCACAGGTGTTTCCGCTTTTGCCGCCGGCCATTCAGGGCATGGGCACGTCGAGCGGTTTCTCGATGTATCTCGTGGATAGCGGCCGTAACGGCACCGAGGCACTGACTGCAACGTCCAAGGAACTGATCGCGCTTGCGACCAGCAATCCGAAGGTCAGTTCGCTCAGAAGCGACAGCCAGGACAACGAAACGCAGATGAAGATCATTCTCGATCAGGAAAAGATGGGGGCCATGGGCGTCGATCTTTCCTCCGTGAACCTGATGCTGTCGACGATCTTTGCCGGCCGGGATGTCAACGACTTCACCCTGAACGGCGAGCTCAAGCCGGTCTATGTTCAGGGCGATGCGCCCTACCGCATGCAGCCGGACGACCTGAAGTTCTGGTATGCCCGCAACACCAGCGGCGAGATGGTACCTTTCTCTTCCTTCAGCGAAGTGAAGTGGATCAACGCGCCGCCGTCACTGGCACGCTACAACGGCACGGGCGCGATCTCGCTTGAGGGCACCGCCGGCGCGGGCGTCGCTTCCGGTGACGCCATGGATGAAATGGAACGTCTGACGGCAAGCCTGCCGGGCGGTTACACGGTGGCATGGCAGGGTATTTCCTATCAGGAACGCCTTTCCGGCTCGCAGGCTCCGATGCTTTATGCGCTGTCGGTTCTGATCGTGTTCCTTTGCCTTGCAGCGCTTTACGAAAGCTGGTCGATCCCGTTCTCGGTCATCATGGCCGTGCCGGTCGGCGTTCTCGGCGCCCTGACCGCGGCCCATTTCTTCGGCCAGACGAACGACGTCTACTTCAAGGTGGGCCTGCTGACGACCATCGGCCTTGCCGCGAAAAACGCGATCCTGATCGTCGAATTCGCCAAGGAGCGGCAGGAGCACGGCTTGAGTCTTCTGGAAGCGACACTGGAGGCGGCGAAGCTGCGTCTGCGCCCGATCATCATGACATCGCTCGCCTTCATCCTGGGTGTTGTACCTCTCGCGATCGCAACCGGAGCGGGTTCAGCCGCGCAAAATGCAGTCGGTATCGGGGTGCTGGGTGGTATGCTTTCTGCAACACTCCTCGGAATTTTCTTCGTTCCGTCCTTTTTCGTCATCATTCGTCGCCTTTCAAGGCGTTAACAAAACAAAAATGGGCTGTGCCAACCGTTAATACGCTGCTAGAAATGTTGCCGATTTGGCAAATGCACGTTTCTACGGCATATCGATCGCGCAGCCCATTTGTCAGTAAGCCGCGCTCGGTAAGCCAACCAGAGAATTGGGAAAACTATATGCTGTCTATTCGCGCTACCCTTCCCCTGACAATGCTGCTGCTCTCAGGCTGTGTTGTTGGACCCGACCACAAGACGCCGGAAATCCAATTGCCGGGAAAGTTTGCGGAAGCCGGAAAAACCAGTAATGGCGACATCAGCAGCGTTGCATGGTGGACGGCCTTCAACGACAGCCGCCTGAACGGTTACGTTTCCACCGGCCTTGCGCAGAATCTCACCGTGATGCAGGCGATCGAGCGCATCAATCAGGCGCAGGCCCAGGTGATCGTGGACGGCGCCGGCGGCCTGCCGAGCCTGACGGGCAGCGGCAGCCACACGACCAGCGAGACCAAGGGCAGCTACCGTGACGTTCCCGTCACCAACGTGTCCAACGGCAGCCTCAGCGTTTCCTGGTTCCTCGACCTCTTCGGTCGCTATCGTCGGGCAACGGAAAGCGCCAATGCGTCGCTTGATGCCGCTTACTCCACCGTCGACGTTCAGCGCCTGACGCTGATTTCGTCCGTCGCCGCGGCCTATATTGACGTGCGCTATTATCAGGAGCGCCTGGCGATTGCCCGCCAGAACCTGGGCTCACGCCGCGAAACGCTCGATCTGACCAAGCTTCAGCTCGAAGCGGGTGCGGCCTCGCGTCTCGATGTCGTCCAGTCCGAAGGTCTGGTCAATTCCACGCTGTCGCAGATACCCGGCCTCGAAACCAGCTTCCGCAAGGCAGCCCATCGCATCGCCACCCTGCTCGGCATGCCGGCTTCGTCGCTCATCGCCGAGCTGCAGAAGGGCGCACGCCAGCCTGTTGCGCGCGCAGTTCCCCGCACCGGCATCCCGGCCGACCTGATCCGCAACCGTCCGGACATCCGCGTCGCTGAACGCAATCTCGCCGCTGCGGTCGCCACGATCGGTGTAACCGAGGCACAGCTTTATCCAAGCATCGAGCTTGGTGGCGCGATCACCCCGAGCTACAATTTCCTGAGTGGCGGCGGCAGGGGAACGGCCAATAGCTGGTCCTTCGGTCCAAGCCTCACCCTTCCGATCCTCGACGGTGGCAGACTCCGCGCCAATGTCGACATCGCCAACTCACAGGCACGCGAGCAATATCTCGTCTGGAAGGCGACCGTTCTCAACGCGGTGGAAGAAGTCGAAAACGCCCTGGCCGCCATCAATCGCGACCAGCGTACCGTCGACGCTTTGAGAAAGACCGTCGCCTCCTACCAGGAAGCACTGCAGCTCTCGACCGCCAGCTATCGTGATGGTGCATCGTCTCTGCTCGACGTTCTGGATGCCCAGCGCTCGGTCTCGGATGCGCAGGCAAACCTTGCCACGGCGATCCAGACGACCGCGCAGGACTATGTCTCGCTCAACGTGGCTCTCGGTGGCGGTTATGCCGTTGGACAGCCAGCCCCGAAGAAGTCGGCCGGCCCGACCGTGGCCGCCGCGAAGGGCATGTAAGAACGGCCCAAAAAGGCAAACAAAAAGCCCGCGTCTTTCGACGCGGGCTTTTTGCTGTTTAGGGCACAAAAAAGCACCGGTCACCCGGTGCTTTTTGTTTAACCAGCCATCAGGCTCAGCTCTTGGCGCGCTCAACGTAGGAATTGTCTTCCGTCGCGATGACCACGCGGATGCCGGCATCAATATGCGGCGGCACCATGGTACGGATGCCATTGGAGAGGATTGCCGGCTTGTAGGAAGAAGACGCCGTCTGGCCCTTCACAACCGGCTCCGTTTCCATGATTTCCAGCGTGACGTGGCGCGGCAGTTCGACGGCCAGCGGGTTGCCTTCATGAATCGAAAGAACGCAGGTCATGCCTTCCTGAAGATAGGCCTTCTGGTCGCCCATCGTATCGACGTCGACAACGACCTGATCGTAGTTTTCCGGGTTCATGAAGTGGAAGCCTTCGCCATCTTCATAAAGGAACTGGAAGTTCAGGTCTTCGACGAAAGCGCGCTCGACCTGCTCGGTGGTGCGCCAACGTTCGGAGACCTTGACGCCGTCAACGATGCGGCGCATGTCAACCTGCGTAACCGGCGTGCCCTTGCCTGGGTGAAAGTTCTGCGCGGTAAGAACGACGTAAAGCTTGCCGTCCACGTCGAGAACATTGCCCTTGCGGACGGATGAGGCGATAACCTTGACCATATGACTTCCTTGTAACTCGATGAAATGCGTCGTAAAGGACTGCGCGGCAGCACCGGCCCCGGCAGACGTTTTGTCTTTTTTCTGGGGCGCAACTACCTTAAATCCGCGCGAATTGCCAGCCTTCTACAGCAATTCGCGGAAGAGTGCCTAGCGGTTTTCCGCCCGGAATTGCTTTAAATGATGCGATCAGGCGTTTTGCGGGCCGTTTATCCGCAGCAAGGCCCGCTGGTGAGACGGAAAAGAAAAGAGAGATGGGCTCGAGCAACGAGACAATGTCGCCATGGTGGACACCCGATGTCCACGCCGACCGCCGCGCTTTCCTGCTAGGACGCAATGCGATCCAGTCGGCTTTTCGCAGCTATTTCGCCAGCGCCGATTTTCTCGAGGTCGACACCGCCACGCTGCAGATTTCCCCCGGCAACGAGGCGCATCTGCACGCCTTCGCCACCCAGGGACTGACGCCCGGCGGTGAGGCCGCCCCGCTCTATCTCCACACCTCGCCCGAATTCGCCTGCAAGAAGCTGCTCGCGGCCGGTGAAGAACGCATCCTCTGTTTCGCCCATGTTTATAGAAACAGGGAAAGAGGCCCCCTGCACCACCCGGAATTCACCATGCTGGAATGGTATCGGGTCGGTGAGACCTACGAGACCCTGATGAAGGACAGCGCCAACCTTCTGGCACTGGCCGCTGAGACCGCCAAGACGAAGAACTTTACCTATCGTGGCCGCAGTGTCGATCCGTTCCTGGAGCCGGAACGCCTGAGCGTCGCAGAAGCCTTCGAGCGTTATGCGGGAATTGACCTTCTGGCCACCATCGGCCGAAACGGCGAAACGGACGAGCGGCACCTCGCCGCAAGCCTCACCAATACAGGCATCCGCGTCGCCGATGACGACACCTGGGCGGATATGTTCAGCCGCGTGCTTGTCGAGCGGGTGGAGCCGGAACTGGGCTTTGGCCGGGCCACTATTCTTGACGAATATCCGACCAGCGAAGCGGCCCTTGCCCGCAAATCACCTGATGATGCGCGGGTGGCGGAACGTTTCGAGCTTTATGCCTGCGGCGTGGAACTTGCCAATGCCTTTGGCGAATTGACCGACGCCGCCGAACAGAGGCGGCGTTTCGAAATGGAAATGGCCGAGAAGCAGCGGGTTTACGGCGAGACATATCCGCTGGACGAAGATTTTCTCGCAGCACTGGCGATCATGCCGCCTGCAAGCGGTATAGCCCTCGGCTTCGACCGGCTGGTGATGCTGGCAACCGGAGCACCGCGCATCGATCTGGTTATGTGGGCGCCCGTCGCGGAATATGGTCGATGACAAGACCTGAAACCATCAAAACGCCTGAAGCGCTTCTCGAGGCCGGGCTGATCGAGGCCGAGGCGCTCGAGAGCCTTCGTGCTGTCACGCAGCGTTACGCGCTCGCCATCACGCCAACAATGGCCGGACTGGTGGACAGCCGGGATCCGCAGGACCCCATTGCCCGGCAATTCGTGCCGGATGCTGCGGAACTCGTCCATCTCCCCGAGGAGCGGGACGATCCGATTGGCGACGATGCCCATAGCCCCGTGCATGGCATTGTTCACCGTTATCCGGACCGGGTTCTATTGAAGGCGGTTCATGTCTGCCCGGTCTATTGCCGTTTCTGTTTCCGTCGCGAGATGGTTGGGCCGCAGGGCAACGGCATGATGAGTCCGGAAGAGCTGGACGCCGCATTCGACTATATAAAAGCCAATCCTGCCATCTGGGAGGTCATCCTCACGGGCGGCGATCCGCTCGTCCTCTCCCCGCGGCGATTGTCCGACCTGATGAAGCGGCTGAAAGACATAGCGCACGTCAAGATCGTCCGCTTTCATACACGCGTGCCGGTCGTTGATCCCGATCGTGTCGACGGGCCGCTGATTGAGGCGCTGAAGGCCAGCGGCAAGACCACCTATGTCGCCCTCCACGCCAATCACGCACGTGAACTTGCGCTAGAAGCCCGAAGCGCCTGCGCCCGGTTGATCGATGCCGGCATCGCGATGGTCAGCCAGACCGTACTCCTGAAGGGCATCAATGATGATCCGGCAGTTCTGGCCGAGCTGATGCGTGCCTTTGTCGAGAACCGTATCAAGCCCTATTATCTGCACCATCCCGATCTTGCACCGGGAACGAGCCATTTCCGGCTGACGATTGAGGAGGGCCAGCGAATCGTTTCCGCCCTGCGGGGACATGTCTCCGGTCTTTGCCAGCCAACCTATGTTCTCGACATCCCGGGCGGCCACGGCAAGGCCACTATCGGCCGAAATGCGGCCGAAAAAACCCGCGATGGCTGTTACTCCGTCTCTGACTTCAACGGAAACGATCATATTTACCCGCCGCCGTCATCCGGCGACAATTAAAAAAAGCATAAAAAGCCCGCCGCACCGGGCTTTTCGCGGTGGCCTCGAGCGAAAACAAAAATTTCACATTTCCGCCCCTCTCCTGTCATCATAAAGAAAAATATTCTACCTATAACAATCAGCATTGATTTTAGTGCTGGTCTGGATTATCAGTGTGGAACTGGAGAACGAGTCTCCTGATTCCGGGCCAACACCAATACAGGGAGTGTGTCATGTCAAAACATATCAACATCAACGCAATCCTTGGTCTTGAGTCCTGGAATGCTGGATTTAAATCCACGTGTTCCCGCTGCTGTCGAATGTGACCTGACGGTCTCAATTTCCTGAAAATCAGTTCGACAACATGCTGTGTTAATGAGCCACAGCGGGAGTTTATCTATGCAAAAGCAAGTTATTGAATTCGCTGGCGAACCCGTCGGCATCGTCATACCGGACAATGACCGGTTGAAGTTCATCGCGGTTAAGTTCCACGTTCACGACTTGGACGAACAGAAGTTCGACAGCGCCGACGACGTACGGATTGCGATCCGCGATCTCGTACGCAACCGGAACCTGGCCGCGGTCGCCTGATGCGGGAAACCCCTCACCCGCTCACAGACCGGTCGACACCAAAGCGCGCCACATATCGGATCCCGAACATCGGGTCGATGGCGCGCTTTTATCTTGCCTGACAATTCGTCCGCTGGTCTGCCATAGACCACTCAGGGTGTATCAATACGCCCTGCGCTGAGTTGAAAATGCTTTTCCAAAATTAGAGTGCCAAACGCTAGGCGCGCTCCTGAAGCTCCCGCCTCTTCTCATTTGTGCTCGTCAAAGGGAATCTAACCAACCCCAGGTCCTCGGGCTGAAAAGTCTCTTCCGCCACGCAGACGCGCGTCGCTGGATATCTGTGATACGCCCAGGAATGAGAACCGAGCCTATGATTTCGAAATACGCGTCAGAATGCGGTAAAGGTCAGCGTCGTCAGCGAACGGACGATCCCTGGAATATTGACGATGTTCTGATTGATGAACTTGCCGATATCCTCTTCCTGCGGAAGATAGATTTTCAGCAACAGATCATATTCGCCGCTGGTGGAATAAAGCTCGGAAACCAGTTCCGTTTTATAGATGGCATCGGCGACATCGTAGGTCTTGCCGGGCTCGCATTGAAGCTGAACAAAAATGGGCTTCACGGACATCTCCCGTATTGGAACTTGCGGTGCATGGCGCTGTCGGCCACACGTCATGGCGCACTATTGGCTTAGCCGCGCCGGTCTTGCAAGACCGCCCGCCGGTTTAGGCCGAAAAGTCTCATCCGCTACTGCTTGTGCCGATAGCGGCCTGAGAAACGATCCAGCTTCGGAAACTTTCAAGCGGAGCACAACCAGCGCGATCCGGCATGCAGGCGAGATAATAAGCCTCTTCGCTTTCCACCTCTCCCTTAACCGCTGTGACAAGCCGGCCTGTTCGCAGCTCCTCCTCGATCATGAAGGACGGAATGAGCGACGCTCCAACCCCGGCGCTTGCGGCCTCGGCAATGGTTGTGAACTGATCAAAAAGCATGCCGTGTACATTATCAAAACGCACCTCATGGCTGCGAAACCATTGTTCCCAGGCATCCGGCCGCGTCGTCATGTGTAAGAGCGGCACATGCAGCAGATCGCCCGGCTGTGAAAGCCCGTAGCGCTCCCTGAAAGCCGGACTGCACACCGGAATGACTGTTTCGTGCATCAGAAAAACGAGCTCGGTACCCGGCCAATGCGGCAAACCGAAATGGATCGCCGCATCTACGGTATCGGTGCGGAAATCGAACAGCGACGAACGCGTCAGAAGATTGACCGAAACGCCCGGATGCTGGGCGATGAAATCCGGAAGGCGCGGCACAAGCCAACGTGTGCCAAAGCTTGGCAGAACACCAAGATTGAGCGTGCCGCCATCCGGATTGGCGCGCAGATTGAGCGACGCCGTGGAGATGCGCCGCAGGGCCTCGCGGATCTCCCGTGCATAGCCCTCTCCCGCCCGGGTAAGCCGGATTGTCTGCCGTTCGCGCAGGAACAGCGCGACGCCAAGCTGTTCCTCAAGCGCAAGGATCTGCCGGCTGACCGCGCCTTGAGTAAGCCCGAGTTCTCTCGCCGCCGCGGTCACGCTGCCCGTACGCGAGGCGGCTTCAAAGGCCGCAAGTAGCGAAAGCGATGGTAAGAAGCGGCGGGGTGGAAGAACCATATTCCCTCACGGAATGAACTCTTGACGATATGTCGATATTCAACAGGCAAGGCCGCTTGTAAAGTCTCATTAACAAGGGCTTTTCACTCATACGGAAAACAAATGAACTCGCCCGGAAAATGGTGGAACGATGTATAACGACCCCCGCTCGCACGGCCTCTGGGAAAAGACCGCGCCGCAGCCGCCTCTAACGCCTGCGCTGCAAGGTGATGCGGTTGCCGATGTCGTGATTGTCGGCGGCGGCTTCACCGGTCAATCCGCCGCCCTTCATCTTGCGGAAAAGGGTGTGGACGTCGTTCTTCTCGAAGCGAAGGAAATCGGCTTCGGTGGCGCAGGCCGCAATGTCGGCCTCATCAATGGCGGCATGTGGGTCATGCCGAAGGAGCTGCCCGGCGTGCTGGGTGAAACTTACGGCGAACGGCTTCTTGACCTTCTGGGTAATGCCCCGCTTCTCGTGCGCGAACTGGTGGAAAAACACGAGATTCCCTGCGAGATCGAGAAAAACGGCACGCTCCATTGTGCCGTCGGTGAGAAAGGGCTCGCCGAAATTCGCGAGCGCTGCGAACAATGGGCAGCGAGGGGCGCGCCCGTCCGCGTCCTAAATGCTGACGAAACGGCAAGACGCACCGGTAGCACCGCCTATTCCGGCGCGCTTTTCGACACGCGCGCCGGCACGCTTCAGCCGCTTGCCTATGTACGCGGACTGGCTGCCGCCGCACAGAAAGCCGGCGCGCGGCTGCACACAGCAAGCCCTGTCGTGTCGACTAAACGCAGCGGCGGAAAATGGGTGGTAAAAACGCCGCAAGGGTCGGTAACCGCCAACTGGATCGTTGTGGCCACGGAAGCCTATAGCACCGGACCATGGCAGATCGTCCGTGACGAGCAGACGTATCTGCCCTATTTCAACTTCGCGACAAGACCGCTTAGTGACAACCTGCAAAAGAGCATTCTGCCGGGCCGCGAAGGCTGCTGGGATACGAAGGAAATCCTCTCCTCGTTCCGCATGGACAAAGCGGGCCGACTGGTCTTCGGCAGCGTCGGCGCCCTCCGCGGCCCAGGTGCTGCCATTCACCGGGCTTGGGCGAAACGATCGCTGAAGCGGCTTTTCCCACAGCTGGGTGAGACGGAATTTGAATGCGAATGGTACGGCCAGATCGGCATGACCGACAATGCCGTGCCCCGCTTCCATAAATTCGCGGATAATGTCGTTGGTTTTTCAGGCTATAACGGCCGGGGCATTGCACCCGGCACGGCCTTCGGCAAGGTGATTGCCCACCATATTCTTGGCGACATCCCTGAGAACGAGTTACCCCTGCCCCTGACCGAGCCGAAAGCGCAGGCCTTCCGTGCGGTGAAGGAAGCCTATTACGAGGCGGGCGCCCAGATCGCCCATTTTGCTGGTGAACGCTTCTGATTCACAAGCCGAAAGCCGCCAGTGGGGGCGGCTTTTTCTTCGGCATCGATATATTCTTGAAAATATAATGATTGCCCTATAGGCCTATCGATATATTCATCAGGATATCTCGAACCCGGGGGACACACCATGACACTCTTGCGTCGCAACTTCTTCAAAACCATCGCCGCGGCGACATCTTTCTGGATGGCGGCATCCTTTGCGGTCGTTCCCGCCCACGCCGCCGAAAAAGTCACGGTTTTTGCAGCCGCGAGCATGAAAAATGCGCTCGATGCCATCAATGCCGAATGGGCGAAGGAAAGCGGCAACGAAGCGACCGTGTCCTACGCTGCAAGCTCCGCTCTCGCCAAGCAGATCGAGCAGGGCGCACCGGCAGACATCTTCATTTCCGCCGACCTAGCATGGATGGATTACGTCGCCGAAAAGAAGCTGATCGAGACTGAAAGCCGCTCCAATCTGCTTGGCAACCGCATCGTTCTCGTCGCCCCGGCCGACAAGGCCAAACCGGTCGATATCAAGCAAGGCTTCGATCTCGCCGGGCTGGTGGGTGACGGTCGCCTTGCCATGGGTGCGGTCGATTCCGTTCCGGCCGGTAAATACGGCAAGGCTGCGCTGGAAAAACTCGGCGTCTGGTCCTCGGTGGAGAAGAAAGTCGCCGGCGCGGAAAGCGTGCGCGCAGCACTGCTGCTCGTGTCGCGCGGCGAAGCGCCCTATGGCATCGTCTACCAGACCGACGCGGCCGCCGATCCCGGCGTGAAGATCGTTGGCACCTTCCCGGAAGACAGCCATCCGCCCATCATCTATCCCGTCGCCATTCTCTCCGAGGCAAAATCGCCGGCAGCAAAATCCTACCTGGATTTCCTGAAGTCCGCGCAAGCGACACCTTTCTTCGAAAAGCAAGGCTTTACCGTTTTGAAATAAACTGCGCCTCGCGGCCTCATCCTTTTTGGGGCCGCGAGAAATGACGATTGCGGGATATGGCATTGCATTGGTGGACACTCAGCCCTGAAGAATGGACGGCAATCAGGCTCAGCCTGTGGGTGTCCTCCATCGCCATGTTCGCCAGCCTGCCCTTCGGCATTGCGGTGGCCGTGGCGCTGGCGCGCGGGCGCTTCTGGGGCAAGTCGCTCCTCAATGGCATCGTCCACCTGCCGCTCATTCTGCCGCCCGTCGTCACCGGCTTTCTGCTGCTGGTCCTCTTCGGTCGCAGGGGAGCGATCGGGCAATTTCTCGACAGCTGGTTCGGCATCGTCTTTTCCTTCCGCTGGACAGGGGCGGCGCTTGCCTGCGCCGTCATGGCTTTTCCGCTGATGGTGCGCTCCATCCGCCTCTCCATCGAAGCGGTGGACCGCAAACTGGAAGAGGCGGCGGGAACATTGGGTGCGAGCCCGTTCTGGGTGTTCTTCACCGTCACGCTCCCCCTGATCCTGCCCGGCATCATCGCGGGCATGATCCTCGCTTTTGCCAAGGCCATGGGTGAATTCGGCGCGACGATCACCTTCGTTTCCAATATTCCGGGCGAAACCCAGACGCTGTCTGCCGCCATCTACACCTTCACCCAGGTTCCGGGCGGCGATGCCGGCGCATTGCGGCTGACCATCGTTTCCGTCGTAATTTCCATGCTCGCCCTGCTCGTCTCGGAGTTTCTGGCCCGCATCATCGGAAAACGGGTGAGCATGGAATGACGCTTTCAGTTACCACCCGCCACCGCCTAGGCTCCTTTGCGCTCGATGCATCATTCACCTCTGACGGCGGCGTTACAGCGCTTTTCGGACGCTCCGGCTCCGGCAAGACCTCGATGATCCGCATCATAGCCGGCCTCATGCAGCCGGACGAGGGACAGGTCTTACTGGACGGCGAAGTGCTGGCCGATAGCGGGAAGCGGTTGTTCCTGCCGGCGCACAGGCGTCGTTTTGGTTATGTTTTTCAGGAAGCGCGGCTGTTTCCTCATCTCAGTGTTGCCCAGAACCTGAACTACGGCAAATGGTTCGCCACGGAAAAGGGAACCGGAGGGGATGATGGTCGCATCATCGAGATGCTCGGCATCGGTCATCTTTTGCAACGTCGCCCGGACAAGCTCTCCGGCGGCGAAAAACAGCGCGTCGCCATCGGCCGCGCACTTCTGTCTTCACCCAGGCTGCTGCTGATGGATGAACCGCTTGCCTCACTCGACGAAGAGCGAAAGGCCGAGATCATTCCTTATCTCGAGCGGTTGCGCGACGAGACGAAAATCCCGATCGTTTATGTCAGCCACTCCATCCAGGAAGTCGCCCGCCTCGCCGACCGTATCGTGGTGATGAAGGATGGCAAGGTGGAGGCGCAGGGAAACGCGGCCGACGTGTTGTCGAGACCGGATTTCAGCGCCCATCTCGAACGGCGGGAAGCGGGCAGCATTCTTTCCGGGCATATCGAAAGCTTCGATGAGCGGCATGGGCTTGCAGCCGTGAGGCTAGGCTCAGCACTCTTGCAGGTTCCGGCAAAAAAAGCAGCTCCCGGCACTCCGGCGCGCGTGCTGATACCGGCACGCGACGTGATGCTCGCCACGACAAAGCCGGAAGGCCTGAGCGCGCTCAACATTCTCGAAGGCCATATTGCCAGCGTCTCGGCAAGCGAAGATGGCATGCTAACCGTTCAGGTGGATTGCGGCGGCGATATCATCCAGTCGCGCATCACCGATCTGTCTCGCGAACGTCTCCAGCTGGAACCCGGAAAACCGGTACATGCGATCATAAAGTCGGCGGCTCTCGATCCTTATTGAGGGCGGCATCCGGGTTGCGGTTGGCCTCGAGCCAGTCGATATCCGCGCGCAAGGCGTCATTCATCCGCTTTTCCATGCCGCGATAACGGTCGAGCAATTCGGTACCGAATGCGGTCAGTGCAGCGCCGCCGCCCTGCTTGCCGCCCCGCTGGGATTCGATCACCGGTTGCCTGAACATATGGTTCAGCGCATCCACAAGCAGCCATGCGCGACGATAGGACATATCCATCGCCCGCCCGGCGGCCGAGATCGAGCCGGTTTGGACAATCAATTCCATCAGTTCGATCTTGCCATGTCCGAGACGTTCTCCGGGTGGAAAATCGATGCGGAGAACGGGGTTCAATGGCGAAAGTGTCTCGCTCATCGTTTAGCGACCCCGGCCATGAAGATCGCGATAGGCTTTCTGCGCACCGTGCTGCGGCAGCGCCATCGCCTCGTAAACGCCACGCGCCACCGCGCGCGCCATAACAATAGTGGAGAGGTGGCAGAGTTCCGCGAAATGCGCGCCGCCCTCAAGCGGCTTCTCACCGGTCGCAGCCGCAAACATGGTGTCGCCATCACTCGGCAGATGGGCGGGCAGCACGGCGCGCGCCAGCCCGTCATGCGCCATGATGGAAAGGCGATGCGCCTGCGACTTCGTAAGAACGGCGTCTGTCACCACCGCACCGATCGTCGTCGCGGTCAGGTTGACACCTTTCAGGCGCAACGCAGTATGATCCGGCTCGAAACGGTCCGGAAAACGGCAATCGCCGAACTCGCCCTGCACTTCAAAAGGCGCAGACCAGAAATGGCGGCTGGTTCCAACAGTTGCAGAACCGAGCGCATTGACGGCGACGATGGCCGCCACCTTATAACCGCCGGAACTGACAGCGCTTACCGAACCAAGACCGCCCTTGAAGGTGGCTGTCGTCGCCCCCGTTCCCGCACCTGCCGTTCCAAGTTCGAAGGGCTCCGCACGCGCCGCCTTAAAGGCCGAATATCCCATCTCGCGATAGGGCGAATGCAGCCCCCAGTCCTTGTCGCCGCCGTTCAGCAGATCCATCAGGATCGCCTGCGGCACGATGGGAACGCGGGTGGACCCAACCTGCAGACCACGGCCGATCTCGCGCAGCCCGGCCTGAACACCGCCCGCCGCATCCAGCCCGAAGGCTGAACCGCCCGAGAGGACGAAGGCATCCACGGTTTCCACCGTCATCGCCGGATCGAGCAGGCCGATATCGCGCCCGCCGGGCGCACCGCCTAGAACCGAACCGGAAGCGACAACGGGCTTTTCGAAAACAATGGCGGTGACACCGGAGCCGAGGGAAAGATCGGTCACATTGCCAACCGAAACGCCATCGATATCCGTCAGAAGATTGTTGCGTGCCGCCATGCCGTTCCCCTTTTCTCCCGGTATCCCGCCGCCACGGGACACTGTCAACGCAAAAGGTGACATGTCCGATGGCGGCGGCAGACCGCGATCAGGAGAAAACCGCCGTACCAATCACGGGTGTCGAGGGAATGGCCATGTCTCTCGGCTCCAGCGGACCGGACAGGAATGCCTGATGGCCAGCCTCTATGGCGCGGGCGAAAGCCTCCGCCATGCCAACCGGATCACCCGCGCCTGCAACCGCCGTATTGAGCAGAACGGCATCGTAGCCAAGTTCCATCACCGTCACCGCATGGGACGGCCGGCCGATACCGGCATCGACGATCAGCGGCACATCCGCAAATCGCGCCCGCATCGATTTCAGCGCCATCGGATTGAGCGGCCCCATGGCGCTGCCGATTGGCGCGCACCAGGGCATCAGCACCTTGCAACCCGCATCCAGGAGCTTTTCGGCGACGACAAGATCGTCCGTCGTATAGGGAAAGACCTCGAAACCATCGTCACAGAGAATTTTCGCCGCCTCGACAAGCGCAAAGACATCGGGCTGCAGCGTGTCGTGATGGCCGATGACCTCCAGCTTGATCCAGTTGGTGTGAAAAACATCGCGGGCCATCTTCGCCGTCAGCACCGCTTCCTTCACAGTATGACAACCGGCCGTGTTTGGCAGGATGTAGCGATCCAGCTCGCGGATCAGCTCGAAAAACTGACCACCCTTCTTGCCGCCCGCCGTTTCCCGGCGCAGCGAAATCGTCAGAATATCGGTGTTGCTGGCCCGCACCGCATCGGCAAGCACGGCAGGAGACGGATAACGCGCCGTGCCGAGCAGAAGGCGGGAAGAGACCTCACGGCCATAAAGCGTCAACATGGCCTCAACCTCCCTGCATCGGCGAGAGGATTTCAACCCGGTCGAACGCCCTCAGTTGATAATCGGCGCGCTCTTCCGAATGCACCAGCTCGCCATTGACCGCCGTCGCCAGCCAGTCGCCTTCATAATCTAGGCTGGAGAGCAAACCCGCCAGCGTCTCAGTGGCGAGATCAAGCTCGTCGCCATTCACCAGAAGTTTCATGATCCTGTTCCTTTTCAGAAATATTTTGGCAGACGACTTCAGCCGCCCGCTGCGCCATCGCCGGCGACAGCAGGAAGCCATGCCGGTGCGCGCCGTTGATGAAGATGGTCCGACCGTCCTCGGTGACATCAGGCAGGTTGTCGGGGTAAGCCGGACGAACGCCGGTTCCCGTCTCGATGATTTCCGCTTCCCCGAAGGCCGGATGCACAGCATAGGCGGCGTTCAGGAACTCCATCATCGAGCGCGCGGAAATCGCGCCCGCATCTTCCGTCTCGATCATCGTCGCACCCACCATGAAACGGCCCGGCTCACGCGGCACGATGTAAAGCGGAATGCGCGGATGCAGCAGCCGGACGGGACGGGACAGGGAAACCTCTGACGTGGCGAGATAAAGCATCTCTCCCCGCACCCCGCGGAGGTTGGCAATCTCACCCACCGCCGCAGGGCCAGTGCAATCCACCACCCGGTCGAAATACTGTTCATCCACCGGAACGCCCATGTGAAATCGCACGCCCAAATCGCAGAGGCGCTCATGCAATGATTGCAGCGCAAGGCGCGGATCGAGATGCCCCTCACCCGGGAAATAAAGCCCGGAGCGGAACCGCCCGGCAAGATCCGGCTCCAAAGCGGCGATTTCACCCTCATCCACCCACTGGTATCCAGTGGTTCTGGACGCGAAACGCGAAAGCTCTGCTTTGTCGCGGGCCGGTGCGACAACCAGCGTACCATGTCGAACAACAAGGCCGGGAGTCGCTTCGTCCCACCAGTCGAGCGCCGCCTGCCCCAGCGTCAGCACCGCTTCCTCCGCACTCTCACGCTCGCACCACGGCGCGAGCATGCCGCCGGCATACCACGATGCGCCGCGCGAGGCTTCGGCATTGCGCTCCGAAACCTCCACGGTAACGCCGCTGCACGCCAGTTCGAAGGCCGCCGTCAGACCGGCGACCCCCGTTCCCTTGACAAGGACACGCATGCTACTGGCCGTCCACCGGGGCGGCGAGCGGCATATATAGCTCGCCACCTTCCTTGAAGCGCGCGGCCATGGCCTCCAGCCCCTCCTTCTGCGCCTCGGCGCGGATATCGTGGGAAATCCGCATCGAGCAGAATTTCGGCCCGCACATGGAGCAGAAATGTGCGACCTTGTGCGCCTCCTTCGGCAATGTCTCGTCATGGAAGGAACGCGCCGTATCCGGGTCCAGCGACAGGTTGAACTGATCTTCCCAGCGGAACTCGAACCTCGCACGCGACAGAGCATCGTCACGCACCTGTGCAGCCGGATGGCCCTTGGCTAGATCGGCGGCGTGGGCAGCGATCTTGTAGGTGATGACACCGACCTTCACGTCGTTTCGATCCGGCAGGCCCAGATGTTCCTTCGGCGTGACGTAGCAGAGCATCGCCGTGCCGAACCAGCCAATCATCGCGGCCCCGATGCCGGAGGTGATATGATCGTAACCGGGGGCGATATCGGTGGTCAGCGGCCCGAGCGTATAAAAGGGTGCCTCGCCGCAGGTCTTCAACTGCTTGTCCATGTTCTCCTTGATCTTGTGCATCGGCACATGGCCGGGGCCTTCGATCATGACCTGGCAGTCCTTGGCCCAGGCGATCTGCGTCAGCTCGCCCAGCGTCTCCAGTTCTGCAAATTGCGCAGCGTCATTGGCGTCGGCGATCGAGCCGGGCCGCAAGCCGTCACCCAGCGAGAAGGAAACGTCATAGGCGCGGCAGATGTCGCAGATCTCGTCGAAATGCTCATAGAGGAAACTTTCCTTGTGGTGATGCAGACACCACTTGGCCATGATCGAGCCGCCGCGCGACACGATGCCGGTGACGCGGTTGACGGTAAGCGGAATGTAATGCAACCGCACGCCGGCATGGATGGTGAAATAATCCACGCCCTGCTCCGCCTGTTCGATCAGCGTATCTCGGAACACCTCCCAGTTCAGGTCTTCGGCAATGCCGTTGACCTTTTCCAGCGCCTGATAGAGCGGCACGGTGCCGATCGGCACCGGCGAATTGCGGATGATCCATTCGCGGATATTGTGGATGTTGCGCCCGGTCGAAAGGTCCATGACGGTATCGGCACCCCAGCGGATCGCCCAGACCATCTTCTCCACCTCTTCGGCCATGGAGGAAGTGACGGCGGAATTGCCGATATTGGCGTTGATCTTCACCAGGAAATTACGGCCGATGATCATCGGCTCAAGCTCGGGGTGATTGATGTTGGCCGGGATGATGGCACGGCCCGAAGCAACTTCCTGACGAACGAATTCAGCCGTTACGTAGTCGGGGATCTGCGCGCCAAAACTCTCGCCATCGCGGATCAGCTTCTCTTTCGCAGCTTCGCGTCCGAGATTTTCCCGGATGGCGATGAATTCCATTTCCGGCGTGATGATGCCGGCACGCGCATAGGCAAGCTGGGTCACCGCCTTGTTCGCCGTGGCTCTCAGCGGCTGATGGCGCACGGAAAATTCGGGCGTCAGGCGCTCGCCGGTTGCAAAGCCGTTATCCTCCGGCTTGACGTGCCGGCCGTCATAAGCCTCGACATCGCCACGCGCCACAACCCAGTCGTGACGCAGACGCGGCAGGCCCTTTTCGATCAGAACGGCGTGTGAGGGATCGGTATAGGGACCCGAGGAATCATAGACCGTCACCGGCGGTTCGCCGGCGGTCGGGTGAACGGCGATCTCGCGCATCGGCACGCGGATATGCGGATGTAAAATTCCGCTTTTATGGGTTTTCGTGGAGGCGGGATGCGGCCCGGTTGTAACTGAAAGCGGGATATTCTTGGCAGCGATATTCATCATGAGGCTCCAAAGTTTGACAGTGGAGACCCAGTTCGAGCCGGAATGATGGAAAATACCGAAGTGCCGACACTGGACGCCATACGCCAGCCGACCTTCGGTCTTTGCACCGTCCCTACGCCAGTATGAACTGGATCAGGTTCAACGGGTCACTGCGCATGAAAGCAGAATCTCAGCCCCTTGACGGGACACCCCTGGTGAATGGAGGATAGCAAAAGACACCGCCCGACATTTGTCAAGGGCGCGGATCAATGCTTGGCAACGGTGCGTGAATGTCGCATGCTGCCGTCAGCTGTAGTTAACCTAACGGTTTAGGTGAATATTATCGTTTGCAACGTAACGATAAGCACAAACCATCCTAATGTGAAATTCACGGGAGATACGTTGGAATGAATGCGACTATTCGTGAAATACTGGCAAAATTCGGCCAGCTTCCCACCCCCGTCGATACGATTGAAAATGAAGCCGATCTTTATGCGGCCGGCCTTTCTTCCTTTGCATCGGTGCAATTGATGCTGGGTATCGAGGAAGCTTTCGATATCGAATTCCCGGACAACCTCCTCAACCGCAAGTCCTTTGCAAGCATCAAGTCCATCGAAGACACCGTTAAGCTCATCCTGGACGGCAAAGAGGCCGCGTGATGAACGTAACCGTATCGCCGCAGGATGAAACACTGTCGGCGCGCGCGAGCCGTGTCGCGACGATCGCCGCCAAACATGCGGACGAGGTGGATGTCACCGGCCGCTTCCCTGAGGAGGCTGTCGATGCATTGAAGCGGGAACGCCTGCTGGGCATCCAGATCCCCTCCTCCCTTGGCGGCGAAGGGGCATCCCTGCAGGAAATCGCCGATATCTGTGCCCGGCTTGGCCAGGCCTGTTCGGCAACCGCGATGATTTTCGCCATGCACCACATCAAGGCATCCAGCCTTGTGGAACATGGCGAGGCAAGCGCTTGGCATGCGGGCTTCATGAGTCGCATTGCAAACGAGCAGCTTCTGCTTGGCTCGGCGACGACCGAAGGCGGCATCGGCGGCAATCTGCGCAATTCAATCTGCGCCATCGAGGTCGATGGAGACTTCTGCCAGCTGGAGAAGGACGCCACCGTCATTTCCTATGGCAGCAATGCTGATGCCATCCTCATCACCTCCCGCTCCCACAAGAATGCCGCGCCCGCAGATCAGGTGATGACCGTCTTCCTGAAAAATCAGTATACGCTCGAAAAAACCCACGTCTGGGATACGCTCGGCATGCGCGGCACCTGTTCGGACGGTTTCCTGTTCCGCGGCGAAGCGCCGGCAGTGCAGATATTCCCGAAACCATTTGCGGAAATCGCGGCGCAATCGATGCTTGCAAGCTCTCATCTGCTGTGGAGCGCCGTCTGGTACGGTATCGCGTCCGACGCCGTGCTGCGCGCCCAGTCCTTCGTGAGAGCAGCCGCACGCAAGTCACCCGGCGTCGCTCCGCCCGGCGCAATCCGACTTGCTGAAGTTTCCACCAAACTGCAGGTGGTCAAATCCAACATCATCGCCGGCATCAAGGCTTACGAGGACACCAAGAGCGACCCGGACAAGCTCATGTCCATGGCTTTTGCAGTGGCCATGAACAATGTGAAGATCTGCTCTTCTGAAACCATTCTTCAGATCATCGACCACGCCATGCTGGTCTGCGGCATCATGGGTTACAAGAACGGTACGCCCTACAGCCTCGGCCGGCACCTTCGCGATGCGCATTCCGCCCGCCTGATGATCTCCAATGACCGTATTCTCGGTAACTCCGCCAATCTCCTGCTGGTTCACAGGCAGGACACCAGCCTTTTGGGATAAGACCATGGACATGCAAACATCCTTTCTCGATCGACTGTTCGAAGAGGGCCTGCTGATTGAAACGGGTGTGGACGGTCTATACGGTCGCGGCGGCCAGTTCGAGGACGTCATTGCCGCATTCGAACGGCTGATCGACCGCACGGGCGGCGCTGACGGCGCCGAAGCCATCCGCTTTCCGCCCGGCATCAACCGCGCCTATTTCGAAAAGAGCGGTTACATGAAAAGCTTCCCGCAGCTGGCGGGCACGGTCCACTCCTTCTGTGGCTGCGAGCTCGACCATGTCAGCCTTTTGAAAAGCATGGATGAGGGCGGCGACTGGACCAAGGATCAGAAAGCCACCGACATCGTCCTGACGCCGGCGGCCTGCTACCCGCTTTATCCGACGATTGCCAAGCGTGGCGCGCTGCCTTCCGGCGGCGGGCTCTACGACATCCAGTCCTATTGTTTCCGCCATGAGCCCTCCAAGGATCCGGCGCGTCAGCAGCTTTTCCGCATGCGTGAATATGTTCGCATGGGCACGGAGAGCGATGTGACCGAATTCCGCCAGATATGGATGGATCGCGGCGTGGCGATGATGGAAGCCGTGGGGCTCGATGTCACCATCGATGTGGCCAACGATCCCTTCTTTGGCCGCGCGGGCAAGATGCTGGCCAACAACCAGCGTGACCAGAACCTGAAGTTCGAACTGCTGATCCCCGTCACCTCCGCCACCAACCCCACGGCCTGCATGAGTTTCAACTATCATCAGGACGCCTTTGGCCAGAAATGGGATCTGAACCTCGACAATGGTGACGTGGCCCATACCGCCTGCGTCGGTTTCGGTCTTGAGCGCATTGCGCTGGCGCTCTTTGCCCATCACGGTCTTAATGTGAAACAATGGCCTGCCAAGGTCGTGGAAACGCTCTGGGGCTGATCGTTCATGCGGCAGATTTTCCCCGGTCTCGATCCCAAAAACCATGTGCAGCATCCGCTTCATTCGTCAGAACGAATGTGGCCGGAAACCAATTGCTACATCGATTTGTGGATCGAGGTGCTGGCCGCCAAGGGGCTGCCGCCGGAAGCCATGTTCGGTTTCACCCTGACGCAGGATTTCGAAGGCGACCAGTTCACCTTCTTCAAAGTGCCGCTGGAAGATCTCGAAGCGCTTTATGGCGTTCGCGCCACCGAACTTGCGATCTTCGACCGGGTGGAAAACCACATCGAGGCGCAGCTGGAACGCGGCCGCATCTGCCTGATCGAGATGGACAGCTTCTATATGCCCGATACCCATGGGGTGGGTTACCAGAAGGAGCATGGCAAGACCACCATTGCCATCAACCGGCTCGATCTGGCGAAGCGGGAACTCGACTATTTCCACAATGCCGGTTTTTTCCACTTGTCGGGCGAAGACTTTGACGGCCTGTTCCAGCATCATCTGCAGGAAACCGACCCGCCATTCCTGCCCTATACGGAATTTGCAAAATTTGCGGACACCAAGCCTTCACCGGCCCATATCCGCAAGACAGCCGAACGGCTGCTGAAGTTTCATTTTTCAAGACGCCCTTCCGCCAACCCGGTCAGGGCTTTCGCGGCCGTGTTTCCGGCCCAGGTGGAAAAGGTCGCAGACAGGCCATTCGGCTTTTTCCACAAATACGCCTTCAACACGCTGCGCCAGCTCGGCGCCAATTTCGAACTGGCGGCAAGCCATCTCGATTGGCTGGACAAGGACGGCTTTTCTGAAGCGAGAGATCATGCGCTTCGCCTCTCCGAGGTCGCCAAGACCGTGCAGTTCCAGCTTGCCCGTGCCGTCACGCGCCGCAAGTTCGATGCGCTTGCCGCCGTGCTCGATCCGGCTGCGGATGCATGGGATGGCCTGATGGACAGCCTTGCTGCGAAGCTGTCGAACGCCAGCGAGGCCGCGTGAGGATCTACCTTCCGGGTGAAAGCGTAGAATTGCTGAGCGAAGGCTGGACGCTTACGCTGACGCCGGCCGATGCCTTCGAGACGCCGTCGGATATTTCCGCAACCCTTGAAAGCCTTAACGTATCCGTTCCGAGCACTGTGGCGCAGGCCTTGGAAATGGCCGGAAAATTCGATCGCATTGCCCCGGCAGCCCTCAACGACAGGGACGCCTGGTATCGCCTGACGATGATTTCCGATGTCCGCGAAAGGGCAATCCTGCGCTTCGATGGCCTGTCGACAATTGCGGAAATCTTCTTCAACGGCGAATTGATCGCGGCCAGTCAGAGCATGTTCGAAAGGCTGGAGGTTCCAGTCAAGCTGACGGGTGCGGACGAACTGTCGATCTGCTTCCGGGCGCTTGCGCCGAGGCTTGAAAAAACCGGCCCGCGCGCCCGCTGGCGGCCACAGATGATGAACACGCAGGGTCTGCGGCTCATCCGGACAACGGCACTGGGCTATATGCCCGGCTGGTGCCCGGAAATCCATGCTGCCGGCCCATGGCGACCCATCAGCCTGATAAGGCAGGACGGAGTTCTCTGCACAGCCCGATCCTCACTGGATGAAACCGGCACCGGCAAGCTGGCTATTGCACTGGAAACAGACCGCACCGTTGCGACCGCACGCCTGATCTGTGCCGGATACAGCACCGATCTTTCGAGCATTGAAAATGGCAAATTCTCCGGCGAACTTCACATACCGGGCGTCGAAACCTGGTGGCCGCACACGCATGGCAGACCGGCTCTCCACGAGATCATTCTGGAGCTGGACGGCAAACAACACCGTCTCGGACGGACCGGCTTTCGAAATCTCGAGATCGATCACGGCGAGGACGGCGAGGACGGCAACGGTTTCGGGCTGAGGGTAAACGGACAATCCGTTTTCTGCCGTGGTGCGGTCTGGACGACGGCAGACATTGTGCGCCTGCCGGGATCGAGACCGGATTACGAACCATGGCTCAGGAAAGCCGCCGAAGCCGGCATGAACATGATCCGCGTTGGCGGCACCATGGCTTATGAGACGCCGGAATTCTTCACGCTCTGCGACGAACTCGGCATGATGGTCTGGCAGGACGCCATGCTCGCCAATTTCGATTACCCGGCAAAGGACGAAGCCCTCCGCCAGCATATCGTCACGGAAATCTCGCAGTTCCTTGAGGCGACGGCCCTTTCTCCCTCGCTCGCCGTCTTTTGCGGCGGCAGCGAAATGTACCAGCAGGGCGCAATGCTCGGTCTGCCTGAACAAATCTGGAAAGGAACGCTCACCGAGGAAATCCTGCCGGAAGTGGTGGTCGAGAAACGGCCGGACACGGTCTATGTCGCCAACTCACCCTCGGGTGGCGCATTGCCCTTCTTCCCCAACGCCAGGGTCGGCCATTATTATGGCGTCGGCGCCTATTGCCGTCCGCTGGAGGATGCCCGCCGGGCCGATGTGCGCTTTGCCGCCGAGTGCCTTGCCTTCGCCAATATTCCCGATCAGGAAACCCTTGACAGACATCTTCCCGCACTGGCGGTGCATGATCCGCGATGGAAGGCCCGCGCGCCACGCGATCGCGGTGCCTCCTGGGATTTCGAGGATGTTCGCGACCACTATCTAAAGCTGCTATACGACGTCGAACCGGATGTGCTGCGCCGCGAGGATGGCGGTCTCTATCTCGACATGTCCCGCGCCGCCACAGCCGAAGTCATGGAAGCAACCTTCGCCGAATGGCGCCGCGACGCTTCTTCGTGCCAGGGTGCCCTGGTCTGGACCCTGCAGGATCTGGTGCCCGGCGCAGGCTGGGGTGTCATCGACGCCACCGGCAGGCCGAAATCCGTGTGGCATGCGCTGAAAAGAGCATTTCGCCCGATACAGCTCAGTCTTTCCGATGAAGGCACAAACGGGCTGGACATTCATCTCATCAACGAAACCGGCAACGGCCTTCAAGCAATGCTGGAGCTGACCTGCCTGCGCGACGGCACACAACCCGTCGTCCACGCCAAACGGCCGCTGACGCTTTTGCCGCGACAGAGCCATACCATCGCCGCAACGGGCATGTTCGGCGCCTTTTTCGATACCACCTACGCCTATCGTTTCGGCCCGCCATCCCATGATGTCACGGTTGCCCGGCTTCGTGATGTGGCGACCGGACATGTCATCGCCGACGCCTTTAATTTTCCGCTTGGTCGGAAAAAGGCGCTGCATGCCGCCAATCTTCAGGTGGCAGTGCGCGAGGAAAATGGCGGCTGGTCACTCGAAATCGGCACGGACCGGCTGGCTCAATCCGTCCATGTCACGGCGGACGGTTACCGTGCCTCGGAAAACTGGTTCCATCTCGCCCCCGGCGAGAGCAGGAAAATCGCCCTATTGCCGGAGACTACGGCATCCGAAACGCCGCCTTCCGGCGAGGTGATGTCACTGGGGTCGAGCCGGCGATTTTCCTTTTAAAGCCAGTCGCTTCACCGAATCGATATAGATTTTTCTCGCTTCAGGCGTCGAGAGATTGTGATCGGCATCGGGAATGATGGTCAGCGAAACATTCCGATAGGCTGACAGCCCCCTGCCATCGGCATCGAAATAATACTGAAAATGCTCAAGCCCGTCGTCATTGTCGCTGTAAAGCAGGCTGATGGCGGTGTTCTGCGCCTTCAACCTGTCAAAAGCGCCGTAGACAGCGCGCCCTTCCTCGCTTCCCCTGCGGAAAAGCCTCGCCGTTTTTGTCTTGAGCTTCTTGAGCGTCGCCTTGACGATGTTCAGCCCGGCGCTCACCACATCGACATCGCCGCTGATAAGGCGCTTGAATGTAGCGCCCTGACGAAAACGCTGGCTGTATTCACCGAAGGAGCGCGGCCGCTTGTGCAGCGCCTCATCAACCGAGCGGCCTTTCTGCCAGTGGAAGACGACCGGATTGACCGCGACGACGGCGCTGATCCTGTCATCGGCGAGCGCGCCGTTGAAGGCAAGATAAGCGCCGCTGCAGCGGCCCGCGGCAATCAAGGGTCCTTTGCCGCGCCGGCCGAGAAAATCGAGCGCGGCGGCCACATCGTCATTCTGCGCAACATCATAGAGAACCTGATCGGGCACGTTCTTGACGGGAGGACTGTCGGCAATATTGGCTGCATCGAACCGGAGCGAGGCGATGCCCTCGCGCGCAAGGGTGCGGGCCGTCTGCACGGAAAGCCTGCCCCAGCCCGCATGACGGTCATAGGCCGCGCCAAGAAGAAGAACAGAAGAGACTGCCTGCCGATCGTCTGGCTCGCAAAAGACACCGAAAAGCCGCCCGCCTTCGCCAAATTGTACCGGCTGCTCGAAGAACCCGCGACCGTGCTGGGGGGCGTTGATGGTAAAATCCGACCGCCGGCCCACCGCATCCCCGGCGCGGGCCTTGGACAGCACCCAGTCATGAAGCCGGTTCACCACATCGCCGGATATTTTCGACAGCGTCGGGCTGGAGACGAGATCGTCATAGCCGGAAAACTCCGCCTCCTCCACCTCACCGCCGATTGTGGCGAGGCGTTTTGCGAAATCGCCGTCGGTCACCCGGCCTGACCTCGACAGGACCAGAATGGCGCGTGCCGGAGCGGCATCCAGATTTGAAAGATTGACCTTCTTGATCCCGTCGGCAACACCCGCCGGCATCACCATGCCCGCAATCGCGCCAGCCTCCGCAATGCGCTGTTCTGGGCGGAGACCAAGTCCGTCATCGATCATCGAAGACCACATGGCCAGCTCGCGAAGATAGGCGCGACCGGAGACAACGGGGCCCAGAAGCGCCATGGAACCCACAGCGGCCTCACCGGCAAGCGCCTGTGCGGCGATCAGACAACCAAGGCCCTGGGCGATGACGGCCACTCCGGAACAGCCGGAAAGACGTTTGAGATAGTCAAGCGCCGCCCGCGTGTCGGAAAGCCAGTCCGCCGTCCGGCCCATGTCCTCCGGACCAAGCGCATCACCTGCACCGTGATAATCGAACCGCAGACTGGCGACACCCGATGCGGCCAGCCGCTCGGCCAGAATGCGCTGAAACTTGCGGCTGCACAGCTCCTCCATGCCCCAGGGGCTGACGAAAAGAACCGCATGATCCTGTTTGACGTCTTTGCGCGCCGGATGGAAAATACCCGTGCACCCTTCAAAAGAAACCGGATGCGCAATCACCCCGTCCGATGCAATGCCTGAAAGCGACAACGTATCAAAGGAGGGTTCATTGCCGGCGCGCTCTGAAATATCTATCGCCATCAACCTTGCCATTATTGCGCCAGTGGGTGGCTCAGACATTCATCGGGTTCACTATACAGAAGTCTCATAACGCCTGTTCAACAATAAAAACAGTAACATTAGAGAAATATAGAAATACCGCCGTGTTCCATATGTCGCAAAAGCGGCGTGACAAAGGAACATGCCGATAGGCTGGCCAGCGTGCGGCCCAGACGCTATTTTGCTCGAAACCGCTTGAATATACTGATAAATAGCGAATCTCATACCTATTTGCAGGAGGAGGTTCCGCCGCCTGGCAGCCTGATCGTCTTGACACCGCGCAAACCAACACGCCGGGCCTGGCCCGACCGGTCATAGAAGTTTTATATGGAACAAAGCCTTACGCGTTACATCTGGTCGCACACAAGGCGGCAGCAGCTTTTCATCCTGCTGATCGTCGCCCTGTCCATGATCCCTTACTTCCTCGCATTCGATCTGCCCAAGCAGATCGTCAACGGTCCCATTCAGGGAGACGGTTTCGAGGGGGCGAACGCAACGCAGCTTTTCATGCATCTCACGGTCGATATTCCCTATTGGGGCACCGTGACATTGTTCCCCGGGCTCGAGCTCAACCGCATGTCGATGCTGATGGCGCTCAGCCTCACCTTCCTTGCGCTTGTCATCATCAACGGGCTCTTCAAATATTACATCAATACCTACAAGGGCCGCCTTGGCGAACGGCTTCTCCGTCGTATCCGTTTTGAACTGATCGACAGAATCCTCCGGTTTCCGCCCACGCATTTCAAGCGCGTCAAGGGCGCCGAAATCTCCAGCATGGTGAAGGACGAGGTCGAGCCGCTGGGCGGATTTACCGGCGATGCCTTCGTGCAGCCGGCGCTTCTCGGCGGTCAGGCGCTTTCAGCACTCTTCTTCATCCTCGTGCAGAATTTCTGGCTGGGTCTGATCGCGGCCTTCATGGCCGCCATCCAGGTGGGCATCATTCCCAAGATGCGACGCCGCCTCATCGAACTGGGGCGGCAGCGGCAGCTGAGCGCGCGCCAGCTTGCCGGGCGCATCGGCGAAATGGTTGACGGCATCGGCACCATCCACGCCTATGATACGTCTAATTTCGAACGCGCCGATGCCTCGCACCGGCTCGGCGACATTTTCAAGATCCGCTACGATCTCTACCAGTGGAAGTTTCTGGTCAAATTCATCAATAACTTCCTCGCACAGCTCACCCCTTTCTTCTTTTACGCGCTCGGCGGCTATCTCACCCTCAAGGGCAGTCTCGATGTCGGCCAGCTGGTCGCCGTCATCAACGCCTATAAGGAACTGCCCGGACCGCTGAAGGAACTGATCGACTGGGATCAGGCGCGTCAGGACGTCCAGGTTAAATACGAGCAGGTCTTCGAGCAGTTCAACGCGCCAAACATGATCGATGACAAGGTCCAAAAACTATCGCCGGGAAGCGTCGCGGCAATCACTGCGCCGATCGTGGTCACCAATCTGACGCTCGAAGACGATAGCGGCAGCCGGCTTCTTGAGCAGGCAACGTTGAAGATCGAACCGGGCGAAGTAATCGCGATCGTTGGCGGCTCGGGAGCCGAGGCTTTAGCGGATGCAATCGGCCGCACACTTTGGCCGACTTCCGGCAAGATCAGCATCAACGACGTCGACATATTGGAACTGCCGGAATCGCTGACGGGACGGCGCATCTCCTATGTCTCCTCGGACAGTTATTTTTTCCACGCCAGCCTCAAGGACAACCTGCTTTACGGCCTGAAACACGCACCACTTGCGGACAAGGGTTATGAAGGTGCCGCACTGGAACATCGCAAATGGGAAATCCGCGAAGCCAAGATGGCGGGCAATCCGCTGATCGACATCAACGGCGAATGGATCGATTATGCTTCGAGCCCGGCGAGTGACGGTCGGCCGGAAAATCTCATCCAGGCCATTCTGGCAGTCCTCGACAGCGTCGAACTCTCGCAGGATATTCTGGAATTTGCGCTGCGCTCGTCCATCGATCCGCTGACCGACCTGCATCTGGCCGCCCGCATCGTGGAATTGCGGCATGTTCTGCGGGCCGAACTGGAAAAGGAAAACCTGAGCGGTCTCATCGCGCCCTTCGAACTGGAGAGCTACAACAGCGAAGCGACTGTTGGTGAGAACCTGCTGTTTGGCACCATGCGGGACTCCACCCAGACGATCAGGACCGTCATCGAAAGTGACTATTTCCGTTCGCTGATGCGTGAGACCGGCCTCGTCAAAACCCTGTTCGAGATGGGTTACACGATCGCCGAAAACATCGTGGAAATCTTCGCAGATCTGCCCGGAGATCACCCCTTCTTCCAGCAGCTCACATTCATGACGCCGGATGATATCCCGGTCTATCAGCAAATGCTGCAACGCCTTCAGGGTCGCGGTTTCGACGAGGCCAATGAAAGCGAAAAGCGCGCAATGCTGCGGCTGAGCTTCTTCTACATCGAACCCAGGCAGCGTTTCGGCCTTTTGTCACCGGAGATCATGAACCGGATCGTCGAAGTCCGGCACATGTTCCATGAAAACCTGCCCGACAGCCTGAAGAACGTGATCGAAATCTACGATCCGACAAAATACATGAGCGCCACCAGCCTCCTGGACAATATTCTCTTCGGCAAGGTCAGCCATCGTTATACGGATGCCTCGCGGCGCATCACCCGCATTGTCGCGGATGTCATGCGCAAGCAGGGCGTTTACGAGCGCGTTCTGGCAGTGGGTCTGGATTTCAATCTCGGCGCCGGCGGCAAGCGGCTCGGGCCGCTCCAGCGTCAGAAGCTCAACCTTGCAAGGGCATTGATCCGCAAGTCCGATTATTACGTCTTCAACCGCCCTCTCCCCGGCCTTGATCCCCGGCAGCAGGAGGAAATTGTCGAACGGGTCATCACACTCCTGCAACAGAACAACAATAACCCCTCGATCGTATGGGTTCTGTCCAATGCAACGCTCTCGCGTATGTTTGGCCGGGTCATCGTTGTCCACCAGGGCCTGATCACCGCCGACGGAAGTTACGAGACTCTCGCGGAGGAAAACGGTACATTCAAGGAAATGGTCGCAACATAAATCAAAGAATGTGGCCGAGGTGGAACAGGAACAGGGTAAGGCAATGCTATTCAAAGACGAAATTCAGATGTTGAAACGGGTCCCATTTTTTTCGGAAATGGAACCGTCAAAACTTAAACTGCTCGCATTTGCATCAGACCGCGTGTCCTATCACACCGGTGATGTTCTGTTCCGGCAGGGAGATGTCGGAGATGCGGCCTACGTTCTTTTGACCGGAAAAGTCGATGTTCTGGTCGATTCCCCATCGGGCACGCTGAAAGTGGCCGAAATGACCGGCAATGCGATCGTCGGCGAAATCGCCATCCTCTGTGACAGCGTCAGAACGGCAACCATCCGCGCTTCGACCGATGTGGAAGCGCTGCGGATCGGCAAGGAACAGTTCTTCAAGCTCATGTCCGATTTCCCCGACATCACGATCAAGGTCATGCGCGTTCTTGCCGAACGCCTCACCCAGACGACGACGGAACTGAGCAAAGCACGCGCAAACGCCAGAACATGAGCGACAATTCCTTGCTACCGTGACGGGCGATATTGGAAAAATAAATGTCGCACCATTGCAATATAAATGAAATGCTGACTGAATAAGGGGTAAAGGCATCCGCCAGAAAATGGCGGATATAAGAATCTTTAGAGACAACGGGCTTCATGGGAGGAAAGCGTGCAAGATTCCGTTGTTATTGGGGTGTGTCATGGCGTTCGATTCCGACACAGCAAGTCGGGAAAGTAATAGAAATTTTCGGGTAAAGATCTGGGGTGCGCGGGGAACGCTTCCTGTTTCAGGTGAAAACTTCCGAAAATACGGCGGAAATACCATCTGCATCGAGGTACGATGCGGAGATCACGTACTTTTGTTCGATGCCGGATCGGGATTGCATCCCGCTGGTCTGGCGTTGCGGGCGGAAGGCATTACCGACGTCAACCTGTTCTTCTCGCACTGTCATTACGACCATATTGTCGGCTTCCCCTATTTCAAGCCGTTTTATAACAGCTCCAATGATGTCGCCATCTGGTCAGGTCACCTCGCCGGCACCATGACGACACGGCAAATGCTCCGCGAATTCATGAGCCCGCCGTGGTTCCCCGTGCCGCTGGAAGTCTGCTGCGCAAAGATGGCGACGCGGGACTTCATGCCGGGTGATGCGCTCGATGTGCATCCGGGACTGACGATCAGGACCGGAATGCTCAACCATCCAGGCAACGCCATCGGTTACCGTCTGGACTGGGAAGGAAAATCCCTCGCCATCATCACCGATACCGAGCACGAGCCGGGCAATACCGACAATAACGTCCTCGACCTGATCAGGGACGTCGATCTTTTCCTCTATGACGCCATGTTCACCGAGGAGGAGATGAGCCTTTACCGCGGTTATGGCCACTCATCCTGGCAGGAGGCAATCCGCCTCGCAAAGCTCGCGGGCGCAAGAAATGTCGGCTTCATCCATCATGCCCCAAGCCGCAGCGACGACGAACTGGACGATATCGAAAAACAGGCAAAGTCTCAGTTCAGCGGCGCATTCGCAGCCATGGACGGCCAGATTATAGAACTCTGATCACAACTTTGCGCTGATCGCAGCCTGACCTGCCAAACGGTTTTTCGAAGGCCTGCTTCGACAGCCTTTGCCATGAGACCGGCATTCGAACACGCACAATTGACCGATTCCGATCGATTGCTCCACGATATTGCCACGAGGCGGCCTGCACTAAAGCAATCGCCACCACATATTGCATTTGATTCTACGCCGAATGGCCATTTGACGGGATTTGCATGATCCGTTTCTTTTCGGAGACCAATTTGAGACGCGCCCGGATTTTATCCGGCCTCATCATATTTGCTTTCGTCTTTTCCCATCTTTTCAACCATTCCCTTGCACTCATTTCCATCGATACCGCCGAGCGGGCGCGAAAATGGTTCAGCCTGATCTGGCTCAATCCCGTCAGCAGCCTGCTTTTTTATGGCTCGGTTGTGGTGCATGTCTGTCTTGTTCTGCGCTCGCTTTATCAGCGTCGAACCCTGCGCATGCCGCTTCGTGAAGCGCTCCAGGTCATATTCGGCCTGTCGATCCCATTTCTGATCATCGGCCACGCCGTCAATATCCGCGTATCGCATATGCTTTATGGCATTGATGTCGGCTACTACTCGGTCATCCGCCGGCTATGGATCAACAACCCGATACAGGGCATGTGGCAAAGCCTCGCACTGATCGTGATCTGGGTCCACGGATGCATCGGCCTCTATTTCTGGCTGCGATACCGGGACTGGTATCCACGCATCGCCGGGCTGTTCATGACGGTAGCGGTGATGCTGCCGCTTCTGGCACTCCTGGGTTTTAGCGATGCCGGTCGCTGGCTGGCGGAGATTGATGAAAAATACGCCCTTCCTCCCGGGCTGACCGACAATACCATTCAGAAAGACGAACTGCCGCTGCAACGGGAAATGGAGACGCGGATCCGCTTCATCACCGGCGCGACGGAGACCCTGTTCGCCGGCGCAGTGATGCTGGTATTCGTGCTGCGCGGTGTACGCAGCTTCCGGCAACGGCTGACGGCCATAGAAATCCGCTACGAACATGGCGCGCAGGCGCGTGTACCGGCAGGGCTCAGCATTCTGGAAGCCAGCCGGCTGGCGGGCATCCCGCATTATTCCGTCTGCGGCGGCAAAGGACGTTGCTCGACCTGCCGTGTCAGAGTTGTCGGCAGCAAGGGTCCGCTTCCGCCTCCCGGAGATATCGAGCAAACCACGTTGAGACGTATCCACGCCGATTCGGATGTGCGCCTCGGCTGCCAGTTGCGGCCCACCCACGATCTTGGGGTGGCGCTTCTCGTATCGCCACCGCAACAAAGCGACCTGCCGGCGGATGCCCAACCCGCACGACCCGGCACGGAAGAGGAGATCGCCATCCTCTTTTGCGATCTGCGCAATTTCACCACGCTTTCCGAAGCCAAGCTGCCCTACGACGTCGTATTTCTCCTGAACCGCTACTTCACCATCGTCGGCCAAGCCGTCGAACAGGCTGGCGGCCATCTCGACAAATTTATCGGCGACGGCGCCATGGCCCTCTTCGGACTTGGCGACAACGCGGAAAGTGCCTGCCGCAATGCCATGAAGGCGGCCGCGATCATCCTGCGGGAACTTTCCATCCTGAACGAGGGCCTGGAAAAGCAGTTTGCCGTCCGGCTGGAAGTGGTGGTCGGCATCCACGTCGGCCCCACAATCGTCGGCATCATGGGGTATGGCGCGGCGAAGACCCTGACCGCCATTGGCGACACTGTAAACGTGGCAAGCAGGCTGGAGTCCAAGGCAAAGGAATTCGGCGCCGCCATCGTCGTTTCCGAACCGGCCATCATTCAGGCGGGCCAGGAAATCGCCGATCTGCGAAGTGAAAAAATCGCCATTCGCGGACGAAACTCGCAAATGAAGGTCTTCCTGCTCTCCAAGGAAGAGAGCGAACGCTATCTATGAGACAAGCTCTGCACGCCTGCTGGCAGGCCGCTTGGTCTCAAATCTTTCGGTAGAGAAAATAGCGGTCGGTCGGCACGCTTTCCGGCACCGGCAGCGGCTTCAACACGGGATGATCGAGAGGCAGACCGCTGACCGCAACGCCCCCCTTTGCGAGCATGCCCGCAGCAAGATCAGGAAGCCATGTCAGGGTGATGGCATCCTTCTCGGGATAGCCGGTACCGATATCGGCATGCACCAGCGCCGCCTCAGCACCGATGAAGGCCGGAGCGGTTTGCGATATTTCGCCGATCACGAGATCTTCCTGAGGCGGAACGGAGGAGGCGTGTGCCCCCATGGCCCTGTCGAAGGCAACGATGCGGCGCTCCGGAAACAGTTCCCGCAAATGGTTGAATGTGCGCCCGTTTCCAAGCCCGATTTCCATAATCGCCCCCTCCGGAAGATCGAGATCGGCCTCGACGTGGTTGAGGATATCCCGCTGCGCGGTCAACCGGCGAATGAAACTGTCCAGTCTGCTCATATTCCGTCCGTTCATGAATGCCTGATGAGGGCTATCAGGCCTTGATGATGTGTTTTGCGGCTATATCCCGGCGCGCGAAGACATTTCGCGTATCGATGATCAGCGGCGACCACTCGCAAAGAGCGGCATAGTCGACATTGTCGTGATCCGTCGCGACGAGAACGGCATCAAAGGCGCCGATCGACTGCCTGTCCCATGCCACGGATTTCATGCCCATCAGGTGGCTATATTCCCGGGTTTTCGGGATTTCAGCCACGTGCGGATCATAATAGGCAGCTTCGCCGCCACGCTCCTGGATGAGCTCGATGAGTTTCAGCGAGGGACTTTCACGAATATCGGGCACGTTCTTCTTGTAGGCGAGACCGACGACCAGCACCTTCGAGCGGCTGAGCGCCTTGCCGGAATGGATATCGAGCGCTTCCGCCACCCGCCCGATGACATGGCGCGGCATGCCGGTATTGATTTCGCCGGCAAGTTCGATGAACCGCGTCGGCAACTCGTATTCCCGCGATTTCCAGGTGAGGTAGAAAGGGTCGATCGGTATGCAATGGCCACCGAGACCCGGACCGGGATAAAACGGCATGAAGCCGAAAGGCTTGGTTTTCGCAGCGTCGATCACCTCCCATATGTCGATGCCCATGGCCTCGTAGACGACCTTGAGTTCATTGACGAGCGCGATATTGACGGCGCGAAAGACGTTTTCGGTGATCTTCACGGCCTCGGCCGTGGCGTTTGTCGAGACCGGAACGATCTTCTTCACCACCGCACCGTAGAAGGCGGCCATCAGTTTTCCGGCAGCCTCACCATCGCCTGCGACGACCTTCGGAATGGTCGAGGTCTCGAAATCGCGATTGCCGGGATCTTCCCGCTCGGGCGAAAAGCCGATGAAGAAATCGACGCCGGAAACAAGCCCGGTGCCTTCCAGAATGGTTTTCACAACCCCGTCTGTCGTACCGGGATAGGTGGTGGATTCCAGAACCACAAGCTGCCCCTTGCGCAGATGCGCGGCAATATCCCCGCAGGTCTTTTCGACGTAGGAAAGATCCGGCTCGCGATATTTCGTCAAGGGCGTCGGCACGCAGATGGCGATTACATCACATTCGGCCAGCCTGGAAAAATCGGAGGTTGCGACGAAGCCGTCATTGCGCCGGACACTTGAAAGCACGTCGTCCGAGACGGCCTCGATATAGCTGCGGCCCGCATCGATAGCGGTAATTTTACCGGGATCGATATCAAAACCGACGACCTTGAAACCGGCCTTGGCAATTGTCATGGCAAGCGGCAGGCCGACATAGCCAAGGCCGATCACGCCCGCTCTGGCGCTCTTGTTTTCGATGCTGGAAAGCAGGTTCTGGGAGACATCTGGGGAAGTCAAAGCGTGTCACGCTCCGCGCATGTGCAAAAGATGCCTTTCAGTTGGGCAAGAATGGCCGGGCTGTCAAGGCTGCGACCTTTCAAATTCCGGTTGACGCCGCAGCCGCAGCCAACGCACAACCATCGGCATGAAGATCGCCTTTTATTCGCCGCTCAAATCGCCCAACCATCCCGTTCCCTCCGGCGACCGGTTGATGGCCCGTCTGCTGATGACGGCGATGGCCATGGGCGGCCATGAGGTTTCCGTCGCCTCCGAGTTGCGCAGCTTTCTGAAACAGGCGGATGATCCGGCGCGGACCTTGCTCACCGATGCGGCCAAACGCGAAATCGAGACCATTGCAGAGCGCTGGCGAAAGCAGGGCGCACCGGACCTCTGGTTTTGTTATCACCCCTATTACAAGGCCCCGGATTTGCTCGGGCCGGAACTGGGCAGGCGTTTCGATATTCCCTACGTCACCGCCGAGGCCTCCTATTCCCCGAAGCGCAACGGCATGGGCTGGCAGGCGGTTCAGGACGAATTGCTGGCCACACTGAATGCCGCCGCCGTCAATATCTGCTTCACCGCGCGCGATCGCGAGGGGCTTCTGCGCGCCTCCCCCACAATCCACCATGCGACCTTGCAACCCTTTATCGACGCCAGCGCCTTTCTCGAAAACGAGCCTCGCGCGACGCCGGCAAGGCTGATCACCGTCGCCATGATGCGGGCGGGGGACAAGCTCGACAGCTACCGCGCGCTTTCCGAAGCGCTTGCCCTCTTGCCGCAGGAGGTGCACTGGACGCTGGATATCGTCGGCGACGGGCCGGAACGCGCGGCCGTGGAAGCCCTGTTCAGCTCTTTTCCCGCTCACCGCCTTGTCTGGCACGGGGAAAAAACCGCGACGGAAATCGCTGCTCTTCTTTCCAAAGCGTCCCTTTACGTCTGGCCTGGGCATGGCGAAGCCTATGGTCTTGCCTATCTTGAAGCGCAGGCGGCCGGGCTGCCCGTGGTGGCCGAAGAAGTGGCAGGTGTTCCCGAAGTGGTGAAATCCGGAACCACCGGATTACTGACACCAGAAAATGATAAAGCCGCCTATGCCGGAGCAATTGAAACCCTGCTCGGCAATGACAGGCGGCGTGAAGAAATGGCAAGGGCGGCCCGACAATTCGTCAAGGATGAACGGTCTTTGCAAAACGCCGCGAAAGAACTGAACCATATCCTGTTGCGAGCAAAGGCACGAACATCATGAGTCTGGAAAAACTCGTAGCGGCACTGGACGAATGCGGACGGCGCGGCATAACCGCCGATCTCTGGCTGAGAGACGACGATGCGGTGGAGCCGACACAAGCGCTCGACACGCTGCTCGATCTTTGCGGCAGCTTTTCCGCTCCGGTCACGCTCGCGGTCATTCCCGAAATGACCACGGACAGGCTCGCACGGCATCTGGATGCTTCGAACATCGCCGAGATCGCCGTCCATGGCTGGTCCCATACGAATTATGCCGGCGAGAAAGAAAAGAAACAGGAACTCGGAGCGCATCGCGACCTGTCCATCGTTCTCGACGAACTGCAATCCGGGCTGGAAAAGCTGCACGATCTGCACGGTGCGCGCCTGGTGCCGATGCTCGTTCCGCCGTGGAACCGGATAGATGCCAGCATCGTGGAGGGGCTGACGGGCCTCGGATATGGCGCGCTTTCAGTTTTCGGCCCGGAGAAAAACACCCTGCCGCCCTGCCTGAACACCCATGTCGACGTCATCGACTGGCATGGCAGCCGAGGTGGCCGTGACGATGACATCCTTTTCGCCGAAACCGCCGCCCGTATCTTAACGACTGCGGAGAGTGGAGGCGCCACCGGTATTCTCACCCATCATCTCGTGCATGACGACAATGTCTGGCGTTTTCTGAGACGGCTTTTCGAGGTGACCGCCGGGCATCCCGCCGCCCGCTGGCGTTCCTCGGCAGACCTTGTCAACGAAATTTCACCATGACTTCCAGGCAATCAGCAGGCCGCCCGCCTCGGTGGCACCTTCTCGCCTGATCGCTTCCACCGCCTCAAACGGCGCGCGATCGGGAAGAGAGGCGGCAACAAAGGATGCAGGTGCAAGGCTGATGCTTCCCGCCCGGGCAATGACGGTGAAGATCAGCGGCCCTGTCGACCACCAGGCCGGCGCGCGCGGCATCTCCTCGATGATGCCGGGAAAGGCCGCCAGCATCCTGCGAAAGACGGGATGGCCGGCCGGAGTAGCGATAAAGGAATTGGCAAGAAGCATGCTGCCCTGCCCGGTATCGCGCGGCGTTTTTTCATCAAACGCCGTCAGCCCCATCAAGGGCAGGAAAGCGTCGAAACTCAGATCGTCCCTCGCCGGATACCAGTCACAATCGAGATAGATGCCGCCGAAACGTTCCAGCAGAATGTAACGGGCCACATCCACCGCTCCCGGATAATCGCCCTGATCCAGCATCGTTCTGAAGACGTCGTTTGCAAACACGCCTTCCCGCTCAAGATCGGCCTCGCGCCAGAGGCGATACTCGTAACCGTGTGAGGCCGCATGGGAAGCCCAGGCCTTGATCGATGCGGGCGGGGCCTTTTCACCAATCCATATCTGGTGAATGAGCCTCGGCACCTCCTCCCTGCTTTTCAGGTTGATCGTGCGGCGCTCTTCAGGCGAAAATTGTGCATATTTTGCCAGCACCCGCGGCGGCGGAACCAGCGTATATTGATAGCCGATCCTGGCGACCATATCGCCTTCGGCCTTGGCGAGACGCAGCCGCGCGGAATGAAGCCTGCGCGGCAAGCCGAGCACTGTTTCCTCGCCCATCAGGTGCCCGTCTTTTACTGCAACCAGCGATAGGAGAAGCGCATGCGCTTCCCCATACAGGCCTTCGTTTTGCAACTGCCGGGCTCTGTCCAGCTGGGCATCGTAATATTTCTTGTCGGACATGGATCCTCATCCAGAAACGCTCGTTAACATATCGTCAAACAAGAGCCGTCGCGCAAGCCGTCAGGTTTCAGAAGCCGGCTTTGAATTTGCTAAACAATTCGATGTTTCAGAAGCATAGACAGACAACAAACCCTGCGATAACGTGAATTTAAGCCCTCCTGAGCAAGTTGTCACAAGGCAACGATAAAGAGACGGCAAGGAACCCTTTGGCATGAGCGCAGGCGCAGATTTGCTCCGTATTGAAAACCTGCGGGTCTCGTTTTCTCTTATGGGTGGCACCATTGAAGCCGTGAGAGGCGCCAGCCTCCGCATTCTTCCGGGCAAAGTAACCGCGCTGGTCGGCGAGTCCGGCTCCGGAAAATCCGTCATCGGCCAGACGATCATGGGTATTCACCCCAAGACGGCCCGCGTGAACGGCCGCGTGCTCTTTACCGATCCTAAAAATACCGCCGCCGGCCCCGTCGATCTGCTGCAATTGCCGAAGGACGGCCGGGAGATACGGGCCATCCGCGGAAATCGCATCGGGCTGATTTTTCAGGAGCCGATGACGTCTTTTTCACCGCTGCACACCATCGGCAACCAGATCGACGAGGCGCTGAGAATCCACAGCATCCTGTCGCCGGCCGAGCGCGCGGAAAAAATGCATGAAACGCTGGATCTTGTAGGGTTTTCCAACCCGAAGAAGGTCGTGAACATGTATCCCTTCGAATTGTCGGGCGGCATGCGCCAGCGCGCCATGATCGCCATGGCGCTGATCTGTCGCCCGGCGCTTCTTATTGCCGACGAGCCGACGACGGCGCTTGATGTGACCATCCAGGCGCAAATCCTCAAACTCCTGCGCGATCTGCAGAGCCGGCTCAACATGAGCATGCTGCTCATCACCCATGATCTCGGCGTGGTGGCAAACATCGCCGATGAAGTGGCCGTGATCTATCAGGGCGAGATCATGGAAGCGGGCACGGTCGACGACATTTTCAAATCACCAAGCCATCCCTATCTCAAGGGCCTGATGGCCGCGGTGCCGCATTTCGACATGAAGCCCGGCGAGAGGCTGAAGGCGCTGCGCGAGATCACCGTCGATCATGAAAGCCTTGTCGGCAAGAAAACCGCCGCAGTCAACAAGACCCCCGGCCCGCTCCTGACGGTGGACAATATCAGCAAGACCTTCACGACCCGCAAGTCCAGCTGGTTCCGCAAAGGCGATGCCCATGCCACCAAGGCGGTCAACAGCGTCAGTTTTGACATCCGCCGGGGCGAATGCCTCGGACTGGTCGGCGAAAGCGGCAGCGGCAAGACAACCGTCAGCAAGATCCTCATGCGCGCCGTTCGCCCGGACGAAGGCTCCGTGACCTTTCACCGGCCGCAGGGCGATATTGATGTCCTCAATGCCAGGGACGGCGATCTCAAGGAGTTGCGCTCGAAGATACAGATGGTCTTCCAGGACCCGATCTCATCGCTTTCGCCGCGCATGACCGTGGGCAACATTCTCAGTGAACCGCTTCAAATCCATGGGCGGGGCGATGCGAATTACCGCGCGGAAAAAGTCCGCAACCTCGTCAAGGCCATCGGTCTTGGAGAAAGTGCGCTGAACCGTTACCCGCACAGTTTCTCCGGCGGCCAGAGGCAGCGTATCGGCATTGCCAGAGCCCTCGCGCTCGGTCCCGAGCTGCTGATCTGCGACGAACCCGTCTCCGCCCTCGATGTCTCCGTGCAGGCGCAAATTCTCAACCTGCTCAAGGATCTGCAAAAGGACCTCGGGCTTACCTACCTCTTCATCTCGCACAATCTGGCAGTGGTGGATTACATGGCCGACCGCGTGGCCGTGATGTGCGAGGGCCGTATCGTTGAGCTGGCGCCGCGGGAGGTCATGATGCGCTCACCCGTGCATCCCTATACCAAATCGCTGCTGGCGGCCGTGCCCTTCCCCGATCTCGACCGTCCGCTCGATTTCCGCACCATCGGCAAGATCAGCGCGACCGGCAAGTTCGACTGGGGCAAACAGTTCCGCGATGAGGGTGACGGCGAAATGATCTCTGCCGATCTGGGTGACGGCCATTTCGTTCTCGCAAACGGCAATGCCGATATCCGGGAGCTCCGCCCTTGATCACGCGCCGCACCACCCTTGCCTTGCTGGCCTCTGTCTTTTTGCCGGCCTATGCACGCGCCGCCTATACCGACCCTGCCTACTTCAAGGAAAAGCGGGAAAAGGGCGAATTGCCTGATATAGCGGAACGCCTGCCAAAAAATCCGCGCGTCATCGACATGAAGGCGCTTGGCCGCGAGCCGGGCAAACACGGCGGCTCCGTGCGCATGCTGATTGGCGGCCAGCGCGATATCAGGCTTATGCCGATCAGCAACTATGCCCGCCTTGTCGGTTATGACGAAAAATTCGAGCTTCATCCGGATATTCTGGAAAGCTACGATGTTCAGGAAGAGCGCATCTTCACCTTCAAGCTGCGTGAGGGTCACAAATGGTCCGACGGCAGTGACCTCACCTCAGAGGATTTCCGCTATTTCTGGGAGGATGTCGCCCTCAATAAGGAAATCCACAAGGGCGGTCCTCCGATCGAACTTCTGGTCAATAACCAGCCTCCCCTGATCGAGGTCATCGACCAGCTGACGGTGCGTTACACCTGGGAAGGTCCGAACCCGGATTTTCTGGCGAAGCTCGCGGCCGCCTCACCGGCGCGGCTGTTCCTTCCCGCCGCCTATATGAAGCAGTTCCACATCAAATATCAGACTGCAGAAAACCTCGCCAAGCTCATCAAGAAAAACAAGACGGATGACTGGAGCGGGCTACATATCAAGATGTCGCGGCAGGTCCGGCCGGAAAATCCCGCTTTGCCGACGCTCGACGCATGGCGAAACACCACCTCGCCGCCAGCCGAACAGTTCGTGTTCGAACGCAACCCCTATTATCACCGTGTCGATGAAAACGGCCTGCAACTGCCTTATCTCGACCGGTTCCTGCTGAACGTCACCTCGTCCGACATTATCTCGGCCAAGACAGCATCTGGCGACAGCGACCTGCAATATTTCGGCCTCGATTTCGCTGACTACACCTTTCTGAAGGATGCCGAAAAGCGCTTCCCCCTGAAGGTCAACCTCTACAAGCGCTCTCAAGGGTCGCGCATCGCACTTTTGCCTAATCTCAATTGCGCCGATCCGGTGTGGCGTGGCTATTTCCAGGATGTGCGCGTGCGCCGCGCGCTATCGCTGGCGATCAACCGGCACGAAATCAACATGGTCTGCTTTTACGGGCTGGCGAAGGAAAGCGCCGACACCGTTCTGCCGGAAAGCCCGCTTTACCGGCCGGAATTCGCAGAAGCCTGGAGCGCCTTCGACCGGGCGACGGCCAACAGGCTGCTCGATGAGGTGGGTCTCGACAAGCGCGACAGTGCCGGCATAAGGCTCCTGCCGGACGGCCGTCCGGCCTATATCATCGTCGAGACAACAGGCGAAAGCACGCTTGAGACCGACGTGATGGAACTGGTGACGGATCACTGGCGTCACGTCGGCATTGCGGTTTCCGTCCGCCCCACGCAGCGCGATGTCTTCCGCAAGCGCGCCATGGGCGGCGAGGTGCTGATGTCGGTATGGATGGGCATGGACAATGGCGTGCCGACGCCCGACATGCTGCCCTCCGGCCTCGCACCCACCGGCGACGACCAGCTGCAGTGGCCGGTCTGGGGCATCCACTATCTCTCCGGCGGACGTGAAGGCAAGGAGCCCGATCTGCCGGAGGCCGCCCATCTGCTCGATCTCCTGAAGAAATGGCGCCGAAGCGTCACCGAGGAAGAACGCGAAGCCATCTGGCTGGAGATGCTGGGAATATATACACAGCAGGTGTTTTCCATCGGCATTGTCAACGGCGCGCTTCAGCCCGTCGTCCATGTCAAACGCATGCGAAACGTGCCGGAAAAGGCGCTTTTCGGCTATGAACCCACCTCGTATCTCGGCGTCTACCTGCCGGATGCCTTCTGGTACGACGGAGACGCCTGATATGCTGCGGTATATTCTCAAGCGCATCCTCGTCATGATCCCCACGCTGATCCTGATATCGATGCTGGTCTTCACCATCATCGAATTGCCGCCGGGCGATTATTTCGAAAGCTATGTCGCCGAACTGCGCGCCATGGGCGAGACGGCGAACCTTGCCGAAATCGAGGAGCTGCGTACCCGCTATGGCTTCGATCAGCCAGCGCCGATCCGCTACTTCCGCTGGGCAACCGGCATGCTGGTCGGCGATTTCGGTTACTCTTTCGAATATCAGCTGCCCGTCAGCGATGTGGTGGGGGATCGCCTGTGGCTGACGGTTCTGGTGTCCTTCGTCACCATCATCGTCACATGGCTCCTCGCATTCCCGATCGGCATCTATTCCGCCACCCACAAATACAGCTGGGGTGACTACGGCCTGACCTTCCTCGGCCTGCTCGGCATCGCCATCCCCAACTTCATGCTGGCGCTGATCCTGATGTATTTCGCCAATATCTGGTTCGGCATTTCCATCGGCCATCTGATGGACCGGGAATATCTGAACCAGGCGATGAGCTGGGCGAAGTTCAGGTCGATCCTCGAACATATCTGGATCCCCGTCCTCATCATCGGCACGGCCGGCACGGCCGGCATGATCCGCCGCCTGCGCGCCAACCTTCTGGACGAATTGCAGAAACAATATGTCGTAACGGCGCGCGCCAAGGGGCTTCACCCCTTCAAGGTGCTGATCAAATATCCCCTGCGCATGGCGTTGAATTTCTTCATTTCGGACATCGGCTCGATCCTGCCTGCCATCATTTCCGGCGCGGAAATCACCGCCGTCGTCCTGTCGCTCGAAACCACCGGTCCGATGCTCATCCGGGCGCTGCAGAGCCAGGATATGTATCTCGCCGGTTCGTTCCTGATGTTTCTTGCTTTCCTGACGGTGATCGGCGTTCTGGTATCAGACATCGCCCTTGCCATACTCGACCCGAGAATTCGCTTTGGAGGTGGTAACGTCAAATGACTTCATCCATCCCGAACTCAGGCGAAGCACTGCCCCATTACGTCTCGACGGCGCCATTCGATCCGTCGCTCATCGAACCCAACACGTCCGGAATGGCGGCCTTCAGCAAGGCGTCGCAGTTGCGGCTCATGTGGTGGCAGTTCCGCCAGCACAAGATCGCGGTGTGGTCCGGCGCTTTTCTGGTGGTGCTTTATCTCTCGATCCTGATCAGCGAGTTCCTGGCGCCGTATAATCTCCACACCCGCAATATCGAGCATATCTACGCTCCGCCGCAGGCTATTCACCTCTTCAATGACGGCAAATTTGTCGGCCCCTTTGTCTATGGTCGGGAAATGACACTCGACATGGACAATCTGAGGCGCGTTTACCGCGATGTACCGACGGATATCCAGCCGCTGCGCTTCTTCTGCAAGGGCGATACCTACCGTTTCTGGGGCATGTTTGACGGCAGAACCCACCTCGTGTGCCCCGCCGAAGGCGGTGAAATGTTCCTGCTCGGCACCGACCGGCTGGGACGCGACGTGCTGTCGCGCATCATCTACGGCGCACGCATCTCGCTGACCATCGGCCTCCTCGGCGTCGCCATGAGCTTTGTTCTCGGCATTGTGATCGGCGGTTTAGCCGGTTATCGCGGCGGCACCTTCGATCTCATCGTTCAGCGCATCATCGAGGTCCTGCAATCCATCCCGAGCATTCCGCTATGGCTGGCGCTTGCGGCGATCATGCCCGTGACCTGGAGCCCAATCCTCGTCTATCTCGGCATCACCATCATTCTCGGCATGCTGGACTGGACGGGACTGGCGCGCGCCGTGCGCTCCAAATTGCTGGCGCTTCGCGAAGAAGACTATGTTTTGGCTGCGCAATTGATGGGTGCGGGCACGCCGCGCATAATTGGCAGACACCTTATCCCCGGCTTCATGTCGCACCTCATCGCTTCGGCAACGCTGACGATACCGGGCATGATTCTCGGCGAAACCGCGCTGAGCTTCCTCGGCCTCGGCCTCAGGCCACCGATCACAAGTTGGGGAATTCTGCTCACGGAGGCGCGCAGCGTCAGCGTCATTGCGCTATATCCGTGGCTTCTCATACCGACGATCCCGGTCGTTCTCGTCATTCTGGCCTTTAATTTCTTCGGTGACGGACTACGTGATGCTGCGGATCCCTTCAGATAAAATGGAACACCTTTTGATGAACTGCTCTTCCGCCATCGCCTTTTTTGTGAAAGGCAAAAAGAGGTGTGGCCCATGACCTCCCGTTTGAACGACGCGCGTATCCTCATGTACAGCCACGATTCCTTCGGCCTCGGCCATCTGCGGCGGTGTCGCACGATTGCGCATGCACTGGTGGAGGATTATCGCGGCCTCAACGTTCTCATCATTTCCGGCGCGACCATCGCCGGCGCTTTCGATTATCGCGCCCGCGTCGATTTCGTGAAAATTCCGAGCGTCATCAAGCTGCGCAACGGGGAATACACCTCGATGGACAGGCATATCGATCTTCAGGAAACGCTGAAGATGCGCCGCTCCATCATCTATCATACCGCCGAAAGCTTTAAGCCGGATATCTTCATCGTCGACAAGGAGCCCATGGGCCTTCGCGGCGAGGTGGAGGAGACGCTGGCCTATCTCAAGGGGCAGGGAACCAAGCTCGTCATCGGCCTGCGCGATGTCATGGATGCGCCGCAACTGCTCGAAGCGGAGTGGAAGCGCAATAACGTCATGACCAAGATCGGCCAGTTCTATGACCATGTCTGGGTCTACGGTCCGCCGGATTTCCACGACCCGCTGACGGGGCTCGATGTTCCTAAGAACGTTCGCGACAAGATGGATTTCGTCGGTTTCCTGCAGCGGTCGAAAACGCAGGCGGAAACCGTGGCGCACCGGCCGGAAGGCGACTATCTTCTCATCACCACCGGCGGCGGCGGCGATGGCAGCGAGCTGATTGACGACGTCATCAATGCCTACCGCCATGACAGCGAACTGACGCACAAGGCGCTGGTGGTGCTCGGCCCCTATATGCCGGCGGATCAGCGCCAGCGCTTCATGAGCAGCGTTGCCGATATCCCGCATATCGAGATCATCGAATTCGACAATCGCATGGAAGACCTCGTTGCCGGCGCGCAAGCCGTCGTGTCGATGGGCGGCTATAATACCGTCTGCGAGATTTTGTCCTTCGACAAGCCCGCCCTCGTTGTACCGCGTACGGTGCCGAGGGAAGAGCAGCTTATCCGCGCCAGCCGCGCGTCGGAACTCGGCCTTTTCGACATGCTTCTGCCGGAGGATGCCGAGAACCCCGCAAAAATGGCGGCGGCTCTCAAGGCGCTGCCAAACCGTGCACCGCCCTCCGTCAATTCGCGGGATCTGAAGCTCGACGGTCTGGAAAACATCTCGAAACGGATCGCCGAATGGCTGCCGCCCGAGGGCGAGCGGGCGCCGATCACGCTGACCGCGTGACCGGTTCCCTGACAATCACCGCTTCAAAAGAGACACGCGCAACGTGACAGATACAAAAAAAATCGTGGTGCTCCTCAAGGGCTATCCGCGCCTGTCCGAGACTTTCATCGCCCAGGAACTTCTGGGGCTCGAAAAGGCCGGGCTCACGCTGGAACTGATGTCCATGCGCCGGCCGACGGATAAAAAACGCCACCCCGTTCATGATGAGATCCGCGCGCCCGTCACCTACCTGCCGGAATATCTGCATGAGGAGCCGATCCGCGTGCTGAAGGCGCTGTGGGCCTGCCGCAAAAAGCCGGGCTTCACCAAGGCGCTCCGCCGCTTTTTCAGCGATCTGCCGCATGATCTCAGCCGCAACCGCTTCCGCCGTTTTGGGCAGGCCGCCGTGCTTGCCCACGAATGGCCAGCGGATGCCGAATGGCTGCATGTCCATTTCATCCACACACCCGCCTCGGTCGCCGCCTATACCCATCTCATCACCGGCACACCCTGGACGATTTCGGCGCACGCGAAGGACATCTGGACCTCGAGCGACCGTGACCTTGCCGCCAAGCTGCAAAGCGCCCGCTGGGCCGTGACCTGCACGGCGAGCGGCTTTCAGCACCTTCGCGACCTTTCCGGATCCAAGCAGAATGTGCACCTAAGTTATCATGGGCTTGATCTCACCCGCTTCCCGCATTTCGACGCCCCTCGTCCGCAAAGAGATGGTTCAGACGCTGACGATCCGGTCAGGATTTTGAGTGTCGGCCGCGCGGTCAAGAAAAAGGGCATCGACATTCTGTTGCAGGCCCTGGCCTCGCTTCCGCAGGATATCCATTGGCGCTTCACCCATATCGGCGGCGGTGACGAACTTGCAGCGCTGAAGAAACTTGCCGACGAGCTTGGCATTGCCGACAGGATCGTCTGGACCGGGGCCATGGACCAGAAGCAGGTGCTGGAGAATTACCGGGAGGCGGACCTCTTCGCCCTTGCCTGCCGCATCACCAGCGATGGTGATCGTGACGGCCTCCCCAATGTGCTGGTCGAGGCCGCCAGCCAGGCAATGACCTGTATTTCCACCAATATATCAGGCATTCCGGAATTCTTCGTCAGCGGCGAAAACGGGCTGCTGACCGAGCCGGAAAATCCGGCCGCCTTCACTGAAGCTCTGCGCACTGCCATCACCGATCCGCAATTGCGCCAGCGTCTGGGAAGTGCTGCTGAAAACCGTGTCAGAACCGCCTTTGACAATCGCACCAGCATTGCCGAGCTGAAGGCCCTGTTCGAGACCGAGTGGGAAAAAACGCCATGACCGACATGGAAAAACGCCCCGTCGTTTTCTTTTACGTCCAGCATCTTCTGGGTATCGGCCATATCGCCCGCGCCAGCCGCATTGCCAACGCCCTTCAGGCGGATGGTTTCGATGTCGTTCTGGTAACGGGCGGCACCCCGGTTCCGGGCTTTCCCGGTGAAGGCATCCGCCACGTCGAATTGCCGCCCATCGCCGTCAGCGATGGCAGCTTTTCCGGCCTTGTCGACAGTTCCGGCAAACCGGTGGATGACGACTTCAAAAAGCTTCGAACAGACATGCTGATCGGCGCCTATCACGGTGCAAAACCGGATATCGTCATCATCGAGGCTTTCCCCTTTGGCCGCAGACAAGTGCGTTTCGAATTGCTGCCGCTTCTGGATGAGATCGAGGACAGCGAACCGCGCCCGCTCGTCATGACGTCGCTACGCGACATTCTGCAGGAAAAAACCAAACCGGGCCGGGACGAAGAAACCGTGTCGCTGGTGAAAAAACATTTCGACGCGGTGCTGGTTCATGGCGATCCGGATTTTGCCCGGCTGGAAGAGACCTTCCCCCTTGCCGATGAAATCAGCCAGCGCATCGTCTATACGGGTCTTGTTGCACCGCTGCCACCCCCCGAACCGGCGGAGAAATTCGATATCGTCGTTTCCGCAGGCGGTGGCGCGGTGGGAGCAACGCTCGTACGAGCGGCACTTGAAGCCGCCCCGTTGCTGGACGGCATCAAAAATTGGTGCCTCGTCACCGGCCCCAACATGCCACAGGTGGATTTCGAGGCAATCTCGGCTGAGGCGGCGGACAACGTATCCGTCTTCCGTTTCCGCAAGGATTTCGCAAGCCTGCTTGCCGGCGCGCGGCTTTCGGTTTCGCAGGCCGGCTACAACACCGTCTGCGATATTCTTCAGGCAAAATGCCGCTCGCTTCTGATCCCCTTCGCGGCGGGCGGCGAAACGGAACAGAGCGCCCGCGCCGAACGACTGGCGCGGCTGGGACTGGCGCAGGTGCTGGAGGAGAAAGATATCTCCGCGCAATCCATGGCAGATGCCATCAGGGCCGCATTGGCTCTGCCAGGCCCGGATACGATCAAACTCGATCTCGACGGCGCTGCCGGAACGGCTAGAGCCTTGCTCCGCCTTTTTGATGAGCGGTGAGGATCGCCTTTAATTCGCGAACCGCCGCTTCGTCTGTTCCCTTGCGCCCATCGCCGGTGAAACCGAGCTTCGCAACCTTGCTTTCCGGATCATAAGATGGAACGGCGGAACAGGATGCGTGGATTTCCGTGATCGGAAAGCGGTCCAGCAATGTCTGCACGATCTGTGGACGCACGCCCGCACCTGGCATGATGACGATCCGGCCAGCGGCCCTCTCGGATAATCGCGCCAGCGTCTCCATGCCCTCAAGCGCCGAACGCGCGCCGCCGGAGGTCAGAATTCTCGGGAAACCGAGCGCAATCGCGGCCTCCAGAGCCTCCTCCATGTCGGGAACGACATCAATCGCCCGGTGCAGCGTCAAATCCAGTCCATCGGCGTGGCGGCGCAATTCCTCGAGCAGTGGAATATCAAGCGATCCGTCGCCAAGCGATGCGCCGAGCACCACGCCGGAAAGCCCCGCAGCACGCGCCGCATCAATATCGCGTTTCATCACATCGGCTTCGTCACGCGTGAACACGAAATCACCGGCGCGCGGTCTGATCATCACGCTGACCGGTAATCCATAGGCCGCCGCCCGCTGCATGAAACCCGCAGACGGTGTGACGCCGCCACCGGACAATGCCGCGCAGAGCTCGATACGATCGGCACCGCCCCTGACCGCCGCTTCCAGCCCGGCCACATCGTCCACGCAAATCTCGAGAATCATCGTAACCTCTTTCATTCGAACGTGCTCTGTTCACGCACCGGGTTATCCGAAAGCCGCCCACACTTTTCGGCCCGACGCTCTACCTGCGGCGACCCGTCCCATCAAGCGCATAGAGCATGTAAACGCCGCCGAGACCCACAACTGCTCCCAGAATGGAGGTTCCCGAATAGCTTGTGACAAATGTGCCCAGGGCGAAAATCAGCGCACCCAGACCGGCACCAAGGAAGATATTGACGGCGATCAGCGAGCTTCCAAGCCCCGGCCGATCCGCGATCAGCTCCTGCAGATAGGTAATCGGGATACTGATGATGGCCGCCGCGCCCAGCGCGCTGATGACGGTTTGTGCGTAAATGTGCCATGGCGCGGAAGCGAGCCCCTGCAGGATGAGATAGATGGCATAAAGCACCGCTCCCGCCGCCAGCGTCAGCGTTTGCGGCACCTTTTTCTCGATCCAGCCCCACAGGAGAATGAAAACGATTTCCAGCGCCGCGACGATACCCGCCACGATACCGATATCCGCGACCGTGCCCTGCGCCTGACCCGTTATGATCAGCGAACGTATGGAATCATTGAGATGCAGCATCGAGCAGATCAAGGCGATGGCAATGATCCGCAGCAGCACCCGCCGCGACCCGATTTCCGCGAGCGAGGCGCGCAGGCCGAACCGCGCTTCGGTGTTCACGGTCGCCGGCGTGGCAGCGCGCGGCAGGCAAAAGGCGACAAGCAGAAAGCAGATAAGCGCACAAATACCCGAGAACAGGAAAGCCAGCAGCATATTGCCGGAATTCACCAGAAAGATACCGACGATACCAGGCACCAGCACCCAGGACAGCGAGATGGTGGCCCGCATGATCGAATTCACGGCGATCATGTCACCCGTCGAAAGATTACGGGCATCGGCGCGCACATGTGCAAAGATCAGCGAATTCATCGCCCCGAAAATCGGCAGGAGGACCAGCTTCGCACTGATGAAAGCCATGGCGTTACCGACGAGATAAACCAGCAGGTAGCCGCTGACGCCGAAGAGCGCGATGAGCAGCATGGGCTTGCGATATTCGCCCAGCCTGTCGGCGACGATGCCCATCAATACGCTGGCGCTGACATTGATGACGGCGGCAAACAGCATCAGCAGGGAATAGACGGTGTTGCTGAGCCCGATTTCGCGAATGCCGATGACCGCCTGATAGGGAGCGGTGGCTGCATTCGAAAACCCGAAAAACAGAATGGCGAGCGCCCCGATGCGGATCGACGGATTATTGATAACGATGAAAAGAGCCGACGGCATGGATATTCGCCTGAGATGATCCGGCATCGCCGGATCGCTGGATAAAAGCTATCGAACCGCCGTCATCGCCAGCGGGCCGAAAGGATGGGTTTCGGGATATAGTCGAAATGAGGCTTCCATGGGTAAAAATCGCCTTCCCGGCGGCGATTGGGAAGATTTTCGATATCCTGATTGATAACCCCCTCCGTCAGCGCCATGAGATTGGGATTGGCGATCGGCGCCAACTCCGGCGAAAGATAACCGGATTTGACGACCAGCAGCCTCACAGCCTTCGGATCGAAGCCCAGACGGGTGAAATCCGCGATCATGTGATAGGGCCTGCGCCTTGCGGCCAGAATGACGATGATGCCGCCGATGCCGACCACCGCCTGCCGCTGATCCGCAGCACCGGGATCGTCCAGTTTCAGAACATGGGCTTCGACCGTGACGGACGGGCTCTCCGGATCTAGGCTGCCGCCAATCTTCAGGGAAAGCGTCGCGTTCTCACCTGCCGCAAAGCAGGCTTCGACGGCCGGCCTGTCGGTGATGCCGCCCATCAAAGCGCCCTGCCAGTTGCGTTTAATCAGCGCCGCCAGAACATCGGCGCGATCGCCCACGCCGCCGCCGGTCGGATTGTCACCCGAGTCTGCGAGAATGATCGGGCTGGTGGCCGTTTTTTCCGCAATATCCAGAATGGCCCCGAGCGGTTCGGTCACGGGGCCGAAACGGAAATCCTGCCGGGCATTCCAGTAGGATTGCGCGATCTCGGCGGCAACCGCTTGCGCGGCCTGCCTGTCCGTCCCCGTCACCACTGCGCAGGCCGTTGCCCTTGGTTCGTCTGCCCAGACGTAACCGATCATGAAATTCGCATCCCATATGCCCGGACGGGTATCGTGATCCGGCAGGACGGCATAGAGGCTTTTGGCCGGTTCATCTTCCGTGGAGGTCTTTTCACCCGGCAGCAGCACGGGGATTTTCGCCCAGGCCACGCCGGGCTTCTCACCTGTTTTCAGAGCCTTGATGAGCATCGTCCACGCCCGCACCATCGTCTCGCGCACATCGATATGTGGCGCAGTTCGGTAGCCGGCGAATATATCCAGCTGATCGACAATCGTCTGGCTGACATTGCCGTGCAGGTCGTAGCTGGCGGAAATGATCACATCTGGCCCGACCACGGCGCGGGCGCTGGAAATCCAGTCGCCCTCCGCATCGTCCATGCCTTCGACATTCATCGCGCCGTGCATTGCGAGATAAAGTCCATCCAGCGGCAGTGAAGCCTTCAGACGCTCGAGAAATTCCTGCTTGAACGCGTCATAGGCCGCGCGCGATACCGGACCACCCGGCACCGCCCGCGCATGAAGCAACGGCAACACCTCCGCCCCGCCTTCGCCGAGGAAATTGAAGTACTCGGCTTCCGGCAACTCTGCGCCGCGGAAAACGCGAAAGTCTTCCTGGCGCATCAGCACCGGCGAATAGGTGCTGCATTCGGTATGAATACCACCAACGGCAATACGCATCTCGCCTGCCCCTCAATAAACCGGGTTCAAGGGGACGATGGCGGAAAAACGCAGCCAGTCCTTCTGCGCCTTCGGGGTCCACGCCGCCTCGGCAATGGCCGGCAGCCTCGGGAAAACCAGATGGTTGAAATAGGCGCGGTTGAGGAAATGCTCCGACCAGATGCAGGCCTGAACGCCTTTCATCCGCTCCTTCAATTCCTCCGGGAAGTCGCCGACCGCCTCATAGGCATAGGTGTGCGAAGGCGGAACGGTGCCGGCCCAGCTTGCGCCGGGCTCCTGCCAGGCCTCATCCTGTACCATGTCGAGATAATAGGCCTGTCCCGGCGTCATCACCACGTCATAACCCTGCTTTGCAAGCTCAAGGCCAACTTCCGGCTTCTGCCAGGCCATCAGCAATGTTCCAGCCGGATCGACGCCGCCACCATGCGAAACTTCGTCCCAGCCGGCAAGCTGGCGGCCACGCTCATGCAGCATCCCCTGGATGCGCTTCATGAAATAGGACTGGATGCCGAAGGTGCCGTCGAGCCCTTCCTTTTCCATCAACGACTTGGCAAGCGGCGAGGCAAGCCAGGAACCATCCGCAACCTCGTCGCCACCAATGTGGATCAGCCGCGATGGGAACAGCTCCACCATCTCGTCGAATATCTTGCCGAGGAACTCATAGGTCGGCTCGATGGCGGGGTTGAGCGCATTGTTGGGGTAGCCCTGCACCGAACGGTAGCTGTCCGGCGCTTCCTGCCCGTCTGTCAGGTCCGGATAGGCAACGAGAGCCGCAGTGCTATGGCCGGGAATATCGACCTCCGGCACGATCTCGACGTTCAATGCGGCCGCATGCGCAACGACCTTGCGCACATCGTCCTGGCTGTAATAGCCGGAAACGGGCTCGGCCCCGTTGCCGAGCTGCGGCAGAAGCGGCGTATCCGGACCGCGGGTTGCGCCAACGGTTGTCAGCAGCGGATAGGCCTTGATTTCAAGCCGCCACGCCTCGTCATCCGTCAGATGCCAATGAAACCTGTTCATACGCAGCCATGCGAGAATATCGATCAGCCGCACGACATCATCAGTCGGATAGAATTGCCGCGAAACATCCAGATGGCAACCGCGCCAGCTGTAACGCGGTGCATCGGTGATGGTGCCGGAGGCCGGGAAGCGAAACTTGGGATCGATCCGCGCGCCATGCAGCAATTGCGCCAGCACCGTCAGGCCATATTGCAGACCGGCAGCGGCCGAATATTCCACGACAACAGCTTCATCGGAGAAAGACAGGCGATAACCTTCCGCCTCCAGGCCGCTATGTTTCTTGAAGCGAAGCGGTTTGCCCTCATGAACCGGCGCAAGGCTGAAAGGCACATGCCCAACGGCAAAAAGCCTGCGGAACAGCGACAGCACGGTTTCCACCGCAAGCACTTCCTCAGCCTTTGCATCCTCCGTCGGGAAAAGTGCGACGGGGAAGGTCTCGCCCGGCTCGGCATCGATTTCCGCTGGCCATGGCTGGATGGCGAAGGGCAGGTCAAGCTTCCCTTCAGGAAGCAGAACCGGCGCCGGCTCGCTGTGACGCCCGTCCAGCATCAAATCGCCGACAGCAACGGCGCGATGCGTACCGTCGGCAAGGCTAACATAGGCGGATTTCGCGCCATCCGTGCGATGGCGGGCGGGTCTCAGCAGACCATCGACGGTGAAACGCCAGGATTTACCGGCTTCGAGCACGAAACCGGGCGGCGGCGCAAATTCATGGAAATTGGCATTGCGGCGCAGATAAACGGCATTGCCGCAAACCGGCTTGTCCACCGTCCGGGTGAGGGACGTGTAGACGATCCGGAAATCTTTCAGCGGCTCACGGGAGAGATTGAACAGGGTGAAGGTGAAACCACCCGATGCGGACTCTGCGAGCGGATGCCACGAATTTTCAAGACGATAATGTGCGAGCGCCATGATGCTCCCCTTTATTGCGCATTGCGCCCCCGAAAGGGCTTCGATCAGTAGTGTTCGGATTGCGAGAAAGTACGGGCAAGCGGGGCCTGCCCCGCCGTCAGCCCGCAGTCGACCGGCAGGCACACGCCGCTGATGGCGGCGGCATGTGGACCGGCCAGAAAGGCCACGGCGTTGGCCACATCTTCGGGTCTCACGATGCGCTGCAGCGGATACCAGTGCTTCGCTTCCTCGAAGACCTGAGGATTGACCGCCGCCCGCGCCTCCCACGCCTGCGTGCGCACAGTGCCCGGCGCAACGGCATTGGAACGGATGCCGAATTTACCGTATTCGACGGCGATCAGCTTCGTCAGATGGATCAGCCCCGCCTTTGCCGCGCTATAGGCGGGATGGCCGAACACAGCCATGCCGTTGACGGAACTGATATTGACCACGGACCCCTGCGTTCGCTTCAGCGCCTCTTCGAAAGCCCTGAAGCAGAGAAACGGTGCTTCCAGATTGAGGGTATTGTCCTTGCGCCATATTTCGGCGGTCGTGTCGTGCAGGCTGACCGCCCTTGCAGCCCCTGCATTGTTGACGAGGGTCGCAACATCACCAAGCTCCGCGACCTCCGCGGCCAGCCTTGCAAGGTCCTGCGGATCGGTGACATCACAGGTTTTCGAAACGAAAGCGGGACCGGAAAGCAGGGAAAGTGCATTGGAAAGGGCGTCGGGATCGATATCCACCAGCACCACCTTCGCATGGCTTTCAGAAAGCGCCGCGGCAATTGCCCGGCCTATGTCACCTGCCGCCCCCGTTACGACGGCGACCCGGTCTTTCCTGTCCTGCATCTCATGCCACTCCTTCGAAGCTTTCCAATCGGTCTCGGAGCGGGTTCTTCAGGCAAACCGCTCACAGTGTTTACTTTCCCGCCTTCAGTCACCCAGCAATTGCCGGTCATCCGGATCGCGATGTTCCACAAGTTGCTGCTTGATGTGACGCAGGGTCACCATCGACCGTTGCCGGTGATGATAGGCAGCAAGGGTCGCCAGAATATCGACGGCGGCCAGATAGGCGTAACGCGATGAGGTCGGGCGGAAGATATTGTTTCCTTCAGGCACGTTGACGGCCACCACCATATCGGCGGCCATGGCAACGGGCGTGTCGCTCTGGGTAAGCGCGATGGTGGTGACCCCCATTTCCCGCGCCACCTTGAAGCATTTCACCAGTTCCATGTTGCGCCCGGAAAAGGAGGAACCGATGATGACATCTTCCTTCCGCGCGGCAGCGGCCATCATCAATTGCATGCTATGGTCGGCGCTGGTGGAGACGCGCAGGCCCAGGCGAAACAGCCGGTTCTGGATTTCCGACGCGATCATCGAGGAATTACCGCCGGCACCAAAGGCATAGATCATGCCGCTATTGGCGATCTTGATCGCCGCTTCGTCGGCAAGAGCGGGATCGAGCGTCTTGTGCAACAGGAAAAGTGCTTCCTGCGCTTTCGCAAGCACTTCCTCGGCCACATCCGACGGGCCGGTGCTTGTGGGTTCCGAGGTGAGATAACGGATGCCCACATAGGCGGTCTTGGCAAGGCTGACCTTGAAATCCGAAAAGCTCTGGCAGCCGAGACGCCGGCAGAAGCGCGTCACCGTCGGCGGCGAAACCTCGGCGCGAGCGGCAAGCTCGATGATAGAGGCATTGACGGCGAATTCGAAGTCCGAAACCAGAATCTCGGCGATGCGCCGCTCCGATTGCGAGAACTGCCCCTTGTCTTCCTGAATCCTTGCGAAAATATCCATGCTCACCGGTCTCCGTTCCGCCAAAACTTAAGGCTTGGCCCCGTTACCGATGCATCCTAATCCGAGACGCCCGTCAACCGTACACACCCATGAATCAACCATGCTTCGTCCCATTGACGACACGATGGACACCTTTGATTTGAAAATCATTTTCTCTGTTGATTGCGAGATGAGCATATGCCAACAATCTTCGCCAGAGAAATCTCCAAATCCTGAAAATAATTTCAACAATGGACCTGAATCATGCGCGATCCCTTCAAAAACCCCTTTCCCGAAACAGACGTCGCCCGCCATTCCATCTGGGAGATGCTGGTGACGCGGGACATCGACGCATTCCTCGCCGCCGACTGGTCGAAGGTCGCGGATGATTTCGTCGAAGAGGGCTTCCTCGGCATCAATGCCAACCGGGACGCAAACCCGGACAACTGGCGTCTGTCCTTCCCGTCGCTCGTGGCCTATCGCGACGAATGGCTGCGACAGGCGCAGGATTTCCAAACCCAGCAATTCGCCGAAGACCCGCGCGATGCGATCTTTACGACCACCACGCTGGAAGACATCGAAGTGGAAGGTGAGACCGCGCTGGTTCGCAAGAAGTTCGATGGCGGGCTTCGCAAGGCCGATGGCAGCTTCGACGTCATGAAATGGCAGACGCTCTATTATTGCCGGCTGCATGAGGGCCGCTGGAAAATCAGCGGTTTCACCGGCTACATGCCCAACCCGATGCCTTGATCCAACGCTTTTGCGAGAAATATCCGAGCGCCGGGCCGAAAGCCCGGCGTTATTTTTTCGTCCGGAGAAGGCGGAAGAAAACCGCCGGGAATGGATCGCGTCAGGAAAAACCGGGCATGGGGAAACAGATTTCATGGCCCGGTTCCTGCCCTTTATTGTATCAGCTTGAGGACTGAAAGGTCGACGCGCCGTTCCAGCGCGATACCGCTCTCATCAAACAGATGGCAATCCGACGCCTTGATGCCGGTGACAATAGGCTCATCGACGACAACCGGCGCGGAACCGGAAAGAAGCGCGCAATAGTTCTCGCCCGTCGGAGCAACACCGTAAGCGATAGTATTGACCCCAAGCCGCTCAATGACGCTGGGCGCGATCTTGATATTCAGGTCGGCCGTTTCAAGACCTGTATGTTCCGGGCGAATGCCGAGCGTCAGCTGCGCGCCTTCGAGACCGGGGCGAGGCTCCACCGGCACGGTGATCGTCTGGCCCTCATATTCCACGGTCACGCCATCGGCGCTGGCGGATTTGCAGGTGACCTTCAGGAAGTTCATTTTCGGATTGCCGATGAAACCCGCAACGAAGAGGTTCGCCGGCTTATGATAGAGCTCCAGCGGCGCACCGACCTGGGCAATTTCGCCGGCATTCAGCACGACGATACGATCGGCCATGGTCATGGCCTCCACCTGATCGTGCGTCACGTAGATCATCGTCGCCTGCAGCGTCCGGTGAAGATTGGTGAGCTCGATGCGCATGTCGGCGCGAAGTGCCGCATCGAGGTTGGAAAGCGGCTCGTCGAACAGGAATATCTTCGGTTCGCGAACGATGGCACGACCGATCGCCACGCGCTGGCGCTGGCCACCGGACAACATGCCGGGGCGCTGCTGCAGGCGCTGGTCGAGTTGCAGGATCTTGGCAACCCCCTCAACCTTTTCCTTGATCTTGCTCTCTTCCATCTTTTCGACGCGGAGGGGAAAAGCAATGTTTTCGAAAACTGTCATATGCGGGTAGAGCGCATAGGACTGGAACACCATGGCAATGCCGCGTTTTACCGGCGGCAATTCATTGACCTTGACGCCGTTGATGACGACGTCGCCGGCGGTAATATCCTCAAGGCCGGCGATCATGCGCAGCAATGTGGATTTTCCGCATCCCGAGGGGCCGACAAAAACGACGAACTCGCCATCCCTGATGTCGAGCTGAACGCCCTTGATGACTTCGAAATGTCCATAGTTCTTGCGGACGTTATTGAGATAAAGCTGACCCAAAACTTGCCTCTCCCGTCACCAGCCGACATCAGGCTGCGTTCAGAGACGTTCCGCAACATGGAAAAAAACCGTGTCGGATCGGAACCGTTAAAAAACACGGGAAGGAGCGGCCCTAATGGCGGCAGGCACTCCCGCGGCGAAATATGTCGGTTGCGGGCGGCCTTCGCCCGCAACCTTGTCAATGTGGATTACTTATACTGCTCGAGAGCGGACGAGGCCTTCTTCGCGGCATCCTCCGGCGTAGCCTTGCCGGTAACGACAGACTGTACCATCTCGATCATCGTGTCCTGGAAGCCCTTGTAGTCGGTGAAGAGCGGCTCGGGACCACCATAGGCGATACCGTCGATCAGCGGCTTCCAGAAGGGGTCCTTGGCGATGAATTCATCAACCTTCGGCGACGGACGAAGCGGGGTGAGGCCAGCGCCGCCCTGCAACTCGTATTCGCCCTGCGGGCCGGGCGAAGTGATGAACTTGGCGAATTCGGTCGCCTTTTCTTCCACGCCCGTTCCCTTGAAGATCGCAAGGCTGTCGGTGATGAGCAGCGTGCCGGGACCCTTGGCTTCAGGGCCGAGCGGCAGGGTCGCGATGCCCCAGTTGATCTTGGTTTCCTGCAGGCGGGTTGCTGCACCCGAGCCGGCCTGGATCATGCCAACCTTGCCATCGAGGAAGATGGCGCGGATTTCGTTCTGCTCATAGGCGGTCGGACCTTCGACGGAATAGGGCGTGATGTCCTTGTAGGCCGTAAGGGCTGCAACAACCTGCGGGCTGTCGACAGTGATCTTGTCGCCGTCGATAACCTTGCCGTTGTTGGTGTAAACCCAGTGCATGAACTGGTGCATGGTGTTGTCGAAGGTCTTGGCGGGAAGACCGTAACCGGCGATGCCGGTCTTTTCCTTGATCTGCTTGGCGAAGGCAATTTCTTCAGCCCAGGTCTTCGGCGGCGTTTCCGGGTCGAGGCCAGCCTGCTTGAAGAGGTCCTTGTTCCAGTAGAGCGCCTTGGTCGAGAAAGCGACCGGCACGCCCCACTGCGTATCCTCGAAGGTGACCGTGTCGACGATGTTGGGGTAATAGGTCTTCTTTTCGTCTTCCGTCATCGGCACCGGAACGATGAGGTCGTTCTGCGCGAACTGCTTCAGCGTGCGCGAACCGACATAGGCCATGGCGACCGGGGTGCCGGCAGCAGCGAGCGTGGTTGCCTTGTCCTGGCACTGAGCCCAGCCGACGACTTCAGGCACGACTTTCCAGCCTGCATTCTTGCCTTCCCATTCCTTGATATACTTCTCATGGATGGGGTCCATCTTGTCGCCGCAATAGATCCAGCTGATCTCCTTGTCGGCGGCATGCGCCGTCACCGTGCCAAGGGCAGTGGAACCGGCAAATGCGAAAGCGCAAAGCGCCAATCCGTAATGTTTCAGTGCCATAGGTAGTCTCCCATTTTCTGGTGGTCGTTCCGATTGTTGATTATTTCACCGCGCCGGCGGTCAGACCGCTGACGAGATATCGTTGCATGAAGAAGATGACGACCATGGCCGGGGCAATGCCGACGAAGCTGGCTGCCATCAACTCATTCCAGATGACTTCCTGACGACCGAAATAAGCGAACAGACCAATGGGCAGCGGCATATATTCGGTCTTGGAATTGAAGGTGAGCGCGAAGATGAACTGCTGGGCATAAGCGCCGATGAAGGTGGTGATGGAGACGACCGCGATGCCCGGCATCGCCAGCGGCAGGATCACCCGGCGGAAGGTATAGAAATAGCTCGCGCCGTCCACATAGGCCGCTTCCTCCAGCTCACGTGGAATACGCAGCATGTAGGTCCGCAAGAGCCAGATGGCGGTGGGGATCAGGAAGGCGGCGCCGGGAATGATCATCGCCAGATAGGTGTTCAGCACGCCCATATTGCGCATCAGCCGGTAAAGCGGGATCAGAAGCACCGCGCCGGAGAACATGTTGATCGCCAGAAACGCGCCGAGCAATTGTCCGCGACCGCGAAACTGGAACCGGGCAAAAGCATAGGAGGCCGGCACCACCAGAAGCAGAACGATGATCGTCGAGATCGTCGAAATGAAGAAGGAGTTGAAGACGTAGCGGGCAAAGCCGGGAACGCTGACCCACATGGTCCTATAGGCCTCGAAGGAACCGTTCTCCGGCCAGAATTTATACGGCGAGGAAAACAGCAGGCTGAGCGGTTTCAGCGAAACCAGAAATCCTTCCACGAAAGGCGCCAGGACGAAGGTCAGGAACACGGCGATGCCGCAATAGATCCCGACCATTTCATACCACCTGTAGCGGTTGATCATCGCATTCTTGTCGGTCATCGGCTGGCCTCCTGCGAGATACGGCTGGTGATGCGGAAGTAGAAATAGGTGAAGATCGACAGGAAGATGCAGATCAGCACGGCGCGGGCGGCACCCTCACCGTATTTGTAGGAGCCGATCGCGGTCTTGTACGTGTCGATGATCATGGTCGTCGTCTGGCCGGTTGGACCGCCCTGCGTCAGGATCCAGATGATATCGAACGAATTGAAGGTCGAAATCAGCGAGATCATCGACATGGTGATCATGGCGGGCAGCATCAGCGGCAGCGTGATGCGGCGGAAGCGGTAGGCGCGGCTTGCCCCATCCGTCCAGGCCGCCTCATAGAGGTCCTGCGGAATGGCCTGGATTGCCGCCAGCAGATAGAGCGTCACCATCGGCACGCCGATCCACACGTCGGTGATGATGGTCGCCCAGAAGGCCGTGTTGCCATAGGCGAGGAAAGCGACCGGTCCATTCACGAGACCCAGGTTCTGAAGAACACCGGAAATCATGCCGAACTGGCCGTTATACATCCAGCCCCACATAAAGATGCCGATAGCCATCGGCACGATCCAGGGCGGCATGGTCAGGATGCGAAACAGGGCGCGGCCGGGAACGGCAGAGTTCAGAAGGACCGCGCCAAATGTGCCGATGATCATCTTTATCGAGACGGAAAAGAACGTCCAGATGAAGGTCCGCGTGATGACATCGGCAAAAGTCGCGTTGAAGATCTTGTCGTAATTGATGAAGCCTACCCAATTCGTCGTTTTTCTGAGCGACGCATCGGTAAAGGACAGGATGAAGGTATCGACGAGCGGATAAGCAACGATAACCGTGATGTAGAGAAGTGCCGGCAGAAGAAGAAGCCAGGCAAAGACGACCGCGCTGCGTTTCGCATCCATCGCCGCGCCCCCTTAAGCCGATTTCGCCGCAGGCGTCTTCGGCTGCCCGTGGAGCGCCAGATCGTATTCCTCCCACACCGGCTTGAGATCCACCACCTTGCGGCCGTGGCGCGCCTCATCCATGGCAAGCGCCAGAATGCCGGCCTCGATGGCATCAAGTGCGGAAACCGGCAGCGGCGTGCCCTTGACGATATGGTCGATCACGTCCTCGGCCATCTGCTCATCCGCACCGTAATGCTGGGAGAGCGCAGTCGCCGCCGAATAGGTCTTGGCGACAGTCTTTTCGTTGGTCCGGGCATTGTGCACGTTCAGGAAACCGCGGACGAAATCGCCCTCCGCCATGCCTTTGGCGCCAATGACGCAGAAACGGCGGAAATCGTCGGGAACGTTGAGATTGGTATGGAAGGCAAGCGACGCGCCATTCTCATATTCGACGATCGCCGTCTGGTAATCGATGATGTCGCCGTCGCTGTCGAAGACCTTTTCCGAGCCCATCCAGCCGCTTGGCTTGCGATGGTAGACCTCCATGTCGTTGATACCGTCATTCTGTGGGGCATTCGCAGGCGTGAAGCTCTTGCGCCCGCCGAAACTCGACACGAAACGCGGCCGCGCACCGACAACGCCATTGTAGAGATCAAGGTCGTGGCAGCATTTTTCCAGCATGAAGGAGCCGGAATAATTTTCGTAACGCCGCCAGTCGCGCATGAAGAACGCGCCATGATACGGCGGGATATGTTCCGAAGCCTCGATGGAAACGACATCGCCCAGCTTGCCTTCGGCCTGCGCGGCGCGCAGATCGCGGTAAAGCGGCGAATAACGCAGGACCAGACCCACCAGCAGCCGCTCATGACCATGCTTGTTGAGCAGCCGGGCGAGCTCGAGGCTTTCCTCGATGCTGACGACGATGGGCTTTTCGGAGAAGATGGTGCAACCGGCTTCAAGCCCGATGCGGATATGCTCGAGATGCATATGGTTCGGCGAGCCGATCATCAAGAGGTCGAATTTCTCGCCGGCGATCAGCGCCTCGGGGCTGTCATAGGCCTTGCCGGCCGAAATGCCTTTTTCCTTGATACCCGGAAGACCAGCCGGGGCGGGATCGACATAACCGACGATCTCGAAATCCTTGTCGATCTCATGAAAAACGTAGCCCAGATAACCGAGACGGAATCCGAGTCCGATAATTCCCACCTTCATGAACTTTGTTCCCTGTTCATTCGTAATTCATTTTCGCAGAAGCAACCATTTCTGTGCTGGTTATTCACATATCTGCGATAATTTCCTGCCACGATGAAATTAATTTTCACAACGGTCAAGCTAAATTCGATTTCGCCAACCCTGCGGAGGACCGGAGATCGACTTTTCCCGTTGGAGCGCAAGCGAAACAGACCGCTGCAGCCACCAACGCAAAAAACAATACCAAAAAAATGCCAATCGTCTAGAGCAATTCCTGCGGTGGGAAATTTTTTTTGGTTAATGCGAAAATATCAAGCACATAGCCCGATTATTCAGCAAAAACTCGAAAAAAACACCGATTTATCGTACAAATACGCTAATGGTTCTATTTTGGTATTGCCGATTGCGATGCTTATGGTATAGCCAAAATTCGCCACATCGATTGTGACAGAGGTTATGCATGAACGGCGCAGCGCTTAATCTGGAGGACCTGCAATCGGGGGGCGGTGGCCCGCTTTACCTGAAACTGCGTCAGACGATTGAAGATGCCATCAATGCCGGCCGCCTGAAACATGGCGACGCCTTGCCGCCCGAGCGCGATATTGCCGAAAGCGCCTGCGTCAGCCGTGTCACGGTGCGCAAGGCCGTCGACGATCTTGTCCGCGACGGCCTTTTGGTCCGCAGGCACGGTTCGGGCACCTTTGTCGTCAAGCCCATCACCCGCATGCAGCAGCCCTTGACGAAGCTGACCTCATTTACCGAGGATATGCGCCGCCGCGGCATGGCCGCAAGCACCCGCTGGCTGGACAGGGGACTGTTTTATCCGACCGGTGACGAGATGATGGCTCTCGGCCTTTCCCAATCCGCCATGGTTGCCCGGTTGACGCGACTGCGCCTTGCAAACGACCAGCCGATCGCGCTCGAAGTTACCAGCCTGCCGGGTGATATTCTGCCCGACCCGCAATTGGTGGAAAACTCGCTTTATCTGGAGCTTGAGAAAAACGGCATTCGCCCCGTCCGCGCCATCCAGCGCATATCCGCCCGCAACCTGACGGATGAGGAAACCCTGCTGCTTGGCGTTCCGCCGGGCTCGGCTGCACTTTCCGTGCAGCGCATGGCCTATCTGGAAAGCGGACGCCTCATGGAAATATCCCGCGCCCTTTATCGCAGCGACGCCTATGACCTCGTCGCCGAACTGACGATGACCTCCGACTGAAACAAATCGACCAAGGACAGAAAACGATGACAACCCTGATGCGCCAGGAAATCAACGAGATTCCCGATGCCGTCGCCCGTCTGCTGGACAATGCGAAAAATGATTTCCACGAGGCCGGCAGCCAGCTGAAAAGCCGCGATCCGGCCGTTATCGTCACGATTGCGCGCGGCTCCTCAGACCACGCTGCACATTTTCTGAAATATGCGATCGAATTGCAGACCGGCCTTCCGGTGGCCTCTCTCGGCCCCTCGCTCGCTTCCATCTACCAGACGAAACTGCGGCTGGAACGGGCGGCGGCCTTCGCTGTGTCGCAATCGGGTAAAAGCCCTGACATCGTTGCTCTGGCACAAAGCGCCCGCAAGGGCGGCGCACTCACCTTCTCCCTCGTCAACACCCTGCCCTCTCCGCTTGGCGATGCGGCCAATCAGGCGATCGATATCCAGGCAGGACCGGAAAAAGCAGTTGCCGCGACCAAGTCCTTCGTCAATTCCATCGTTGCCGGCCTCGCGATCCTGGCCGAATGGACGGAAGACAGCCTGCTCGCCAAGGCCGTCAGCGCCCTGCCGCAGAACTTCGCGAAAGCCATTGCGCTTGACTGGAGCCAGATCGCTGAGGCGGTGAAGGGCGAGGAATCGCTTTATATGCTGGGTCGCGGTCCCGCCCTTGCGATTGCCGCGGAAGCCGCGTTGAAGTGCAAGGAAACCTGCGAGCTGCATGCGGAAGCCTATTCTTCGGCGGAAGTCATGCACGGCCCGGTCTCGCTGGTCGCACCGAAATTTCCGGTCATCGCCTTTGCCGCGCGCGATCGCGCCGAAACCTCCGTAACGGATATCGCCGCAAGCCTCGCTCAAAAAGGCGCGAATGTTTTCGTCACTTCCGCCAAGGGCAGCCCGGCCAAGCCCCTGCCCTTCGTGGAAACCAACCATCCGCTGACCGATGCATTGCTGCTGATCGCGCCGTTTTACGGTTTCATCGAGCAATTGTCGCGCGCAAGAGGCTTCAACCCGGATGCGCCGGTGGCATTGAAGAAGGTCACGGAAACCCAATGAGCGGCACCAGGGCATTTATCGGCGCACGCATTTTCGATGGCGTCGCGTGGCACGATGACAGGGTGCTTCTGACCCGCGACGGACACGTTGCCGCAATTTCGGACAGCGTACCCGCCGACACCGAGACGATCGATGTGAATGGGCTGCTGATCGCGCCGGGCTTCATCGACCTCCAGGTCAATGGCGGCGGCGGCGTCATGTTCAACAACCAGCCGGATGTGGCCGGCATTGCCCGCATCTGTTCCGCTCATGCGCAATTCGGCACCACGGCGCTGATGGTCACGCTCATCACCGACCGGCCGGACGTGACCTCTGAGGCAGCGCAGGCGGGCATTGCCGCCAGCAAGGCGCAGGTGCCCGGTTTCCTCGGTCTGCATTTCGAAGGGCCGCATCTTTCCGTTGCGCGCAAGGGAACGCATGATCCGGCGCTGATCCGCAAGATGGAGACGGCCGATCTTGCAGTTCTGACCGGCTGCAAGGCACAACTTCCCTTCGTGCTGACAACCATTGCCCCCGAAAACGTGACGGCCGAACAGGTTGCAGCACTGAAGGAAGCCGGCATCATCGTCAGCCTCGGCCACACCGACACGGGCCTCGATGTCGCGACGGCCTATGCTGAAGCCGGCGCATCCATGGTGACCCATCTCTTCAACGCGATGAGCCCGCTTGGCCACCGCGAACCGGGGCTGGTCGGAGCCGCGCTTTCGAACGGTGGACTGGATTGCGGGCTGATCGCCGATGGTTTCCATGTCGACCCGGCTGCAATCGGCATTGCGCTTCGTGCCAAGAATGGTCCGGCCCGCATTTTCCTCGTCACCGATGCCATGTCCACCATCGGCACGGATGACGACGGTTTCGAACTGAACGGCCGGCAGGTCTATCGCAATGGCGGCCGTCTGACCTTGGCCGACGGCACGCTTGCAGGCGCGGATATCGACATGCTCTCCTGCATCCGCTTCATGCATGAGAAGATGGAAACACCGCTGGAAGAAGCCCTGCGAATGGCATCCGCCTACCCGGCGGAGGCAATCGGCGCGTCAGCCAAGGGAAAACTCCTGCCCGGTTTCGATGCTGATTTCGTCATGCTGACACCAGACCTCCAGATGCATTCCACATGGATATCAGGAGAAAAAATCTATGATGCCAAGCGTTCCGGAGTGTGAACAATGATTGTTTGTTTCGATATTGGCGGAACGACCATCAAGGGCGCTATTGCCCATGCCCCGGACGATATCCGCCCCGTACCGCGTATACCGACGCCGAAAACCAGTTTCGAGGACTTCGCCGCCGGCCTGAAATCCGTCATCGACGAGAGCGGCGGCACACCCGGCTGCGTCTCGCTGTCGATTGCTGGCGTCATCGATCCGGAAACGGGCAAGGCCACCGTTGCCAATATTCCCAGTATTCACCGTACCGTCTTGAAGGACGAGCTCGAAAAGGCGCTCAACCTTCCCGTCATCGTTTCGAACGACGCGGATTGCTTCGTGATCGCCGAATCGGAAATCGGCTCCGGTCAAGGCCATCGCGTTGTCTTCGGCGTCATCCTCGGAACGGGTGTCGGCGGCGGGCTGGTGATCGATGGCAAGCTCATCAACAGCGATGGCGGTTTTGCCGGTGAATGGGGCCACGGGCCAGTGGCCGCGACATTGGCGGGCAACCCGCCGGTCTCGCTGCCGCGCTTCGAATGCGGTTGCGGGCTCACCGGTTGCGTCGATGCGATCGGCAGCGCCCGCGGCATGGAAAAGCTGCATCAGCATCTTCACCGGCAGGATATGACCAGCGAGGATATTATTGCCGCCTGGCAGGCAGGCGATGCACAAGCCGCAAGAACAATCGATGTCCTCGTCGATATTCTCGCTTCACCGCTGGCAATGGTGATCAATGTTACCGGCGCGACCATCGTCCCGGTTGGCGGCGGGCTTTCGAATTCCAGGGAACTTGTGGGCGCTCTGGACGAGGCCGTCAGGAGCCGCATTCTAAGGCGCTTCAACCGCCCGCTCGTCGTGCCCGCCATTTGCCGGATCGAGCCGGGTCTGATCGGTTCGGCTGTTATCGGGCTGAAATATGCGAAGGAAATCGGGAACGCGGCTTAAGCCGCCTTACACCGTCTTGATCTTTTCCCGACGAAAGCCCAGCCCCACCAGCCGGCCGGTCAAATGGGCAAAAAGCGGAAATCGCATGATCGCCCGCACAAAGGCGGGCGGGCCTTTGGGCTTTTCCACCCTATCCGTATCCGCCTGCTCTTTCTTGCGGCCGATACGCATCATCCGCTGCAGAAACTGTGTGGCCTTGGTCGGAAAGGACCGGCGTTTCTGAATTGCGGCGAGATCGTCATCGGCAACGGCCCGGCCGGACAAGAAAACCGGCACGAGCACATTGGCCGCGGCCACGGCGTCCTGAACAGCGAGATTGATGCCGACACCACCAACAGGCGACATGGCGTGGGCCGCGTCGCCGATGCAGATGAGGCCGGGTTTCCACCAGCGCTTCAACCGGTCGATACGAACGGTCAGGAGATGCACGTCATCCCAACTTTTGAGTTCATCGAGCCTCTCGCGCGGGAAAGGGCAGATTTCCGCGACCCTGTCCCTGAAGGCTTCAATTCCCTGCAGCTTTATGTCCGCGAAAAAGCCCTTGCGCACCACATAACCGCATTGCCAGTAGTCGCCGCGGTTGATCATCACGAAACCCTGCTGCGAGCCCGCATGCCCCATGGTTTCGGTTGGATCACCCGGCTGTTTCGAAAGGCGCAACCACAGCACTTCGGTCGGTATACCGAAGCGCTGCACTTCGAGGCCAGCCGCCTCTCGGACGATGGAATTGCGGCCGTCCGCGCCCACCACCAGATCAGCGGCGATCTCGATCGCGCCTTCCGGCGTATTGACGATGAGACCGCCAACACGCCCGTCCCTTTCGATCAGGCCGGTTACCGGCGCATTCATCAGCAGCCGGAAATTTTCATATTGCCCGGCCTTGCCGACGATGAAATTGAGAAAATCCCATTGCGGCATGAACGCAATGAAGCGATGCCGGACCGGCAGCCGCGAAAAATCCGCGATCGTGATGCGCTCGCCGCCAATGACTGCGTTCAGCCGTGGCGCGCGTGTATGCGGCAGGCTCAGGAACTCATCGATAAAACCCAGTTGCTCCATCAATTCCAGCGTGGAAGGGTGGATGGTGTCGCCGCGAAAATCACGCAGAAAATCCCCGTGTTTCTCGACCACCGTGACATCGATGCCGCTGCGGGCAAGGAGCAGGCCGAGCATCAGGCCGGCCGGCCCGCCGCCCGCCACGACGACCGACGTGCGGATGTGTTGAACGCCACTACCGTCATTTTGCGCTACGACTTTCGCTTCTTCCATCACCTTCCCCCGTTTCCGTCCCTTTAAAGGTCTTTATCGTGAATCCGCCGCCGGAAGGGTTGCATTTTTCGGCTGCGGCCAGCCGTGCGCATCGAAGCGAAAAAGCATTTCGGATCGGGCGAAGATAAAGGCGAAGGCCATGGCAGTCCACATGCCAAGCAACAGCCCGGCGGCGACATCGCTTGGATAATGCGCACCGACAATGACGCGCGAAACGCCGATGACGAGGGCAAGCAGGAGAAACACCCAGCGGAAACGCGGCATCAGCATGGCGAAGACGCCAAAAAATGCCCCGGCAGCGGTCGAATGGCCGGAGGGGAAACTTTCATAGAGATTGTCGCCGGTAAAGGGCGTGAGGCTGTAGGCGCCCATCTCCAGAAGAAGCTCCGGCCGCGCCCGCCCGATCAGGAATTTCAGCGTGTGGACGAGAATGCTGGCCGTACCGATCGTCAGGAAGAAATAGGCGAGAAGCCGCCATGCGGTTCGCAGCCGCCCGGCATAGGTCCGCGCCTGCAAAACGCGCGCGCCGACATAGGCAAGGATTGCGAGAGCCCCCGTGGAATAGAGCATCCAGCTGAATGTTCCGAAATCGGTAATAGAGCGATTGAAGGAAACGATCGTTCCCGGCAGGGCCTGGGCACGTTCAGAAAGGCGCGGGTCAAAAGGAATAAAGACCAGAACCAGCACAATGCTCGCCGCAAAAATCCAGCCACTGGAAACAAGGAAACGTCGCATCAATATCCTCTCATCGTTTTTCTTGCATATGGCTTTGCCGTCCACAAAAACAATAGCCGGGCTTTGTCCTTGTTATGGCTGGTTTTCGCGAGTAGAGGCTAATGCATGTCGCCCGAAACTGTGTAGCGGTTTCGGGGAATGTCATGCACCGGAAGGTGCGAACCGGAAACGACCGACGGACTGAAGATGACGACTGCCAGTGAAATGCCGCGCAAGCTGACGATATTGGGTTCGACGGGCTCGATCGGAACGAACACGCTGGATGTCGTGCGTCAGCTGGGGGGCCGTGGCCAATTCGAGATCATGGCGCTCACCGGCGCAGGCAACATCACCCTTCTGGCGGAACAGGCGCGCGAATTCGGCGCTGAGCTCGCGGTGACTGCCGAGGATGACAAATACGAGGCGCTGAAATCCGCACTTTCCGGCACCGGCATCAAGGTTGCAGCAGGCAAATCAGGCCTTGAAGAGGCAGCCTCGATGGAGGCAGGCTGGGTAATGGCGGCGATAGCGGGAACACCCGGTCTCGCACCCACATTGACGGCCGCACGGCGCGGCGCGGATATAGCACTTGCCAACAAGGAATGCCTTGTTTCGGCGGGCGATGTTTTCCTGCGTACGGTCAAACAGGGCGGCGGCAGGCTGATCCCGGTCGACAGCGAACATAGCGCGATCTTCCAGTGCCTGACGGGCGAACACAAACAGGCCGTGGAACGCATCGTGCTTACGGCTTCAGGCGGACCGTTCCGCACCTGGTCGCGGGAGCAGATGGCCAATGTTACGGCGGATATCGCCCGCGCCCATCCCAATTGGTCCATGGGATTGAAGGTGTCGATCGGCAGCGCCTCCATGTTCAACAAGGGTCTGGAAATGATCGAGGCGAAATACCTCTTCGATCTCAGACCCGATCAGGTGGAGGTGATCGTCCACCCGCAGTCGATCGTGCATTCAATGGTCGGTTACAGCGATGGCTCCTACATCGCCCAACTCGGCTCGCCCGATATGCGAACCGCCATCTCCTATGCTCTTACCTACCCCGAGCGCGGCAATCTCAATGTCGAGCGTCTGGATTTTGCAAAACTGGCGCGGCTCGATTTCGAAGCGCCCGACGAGATCCGGTTCCCGGCGCTCCGTCTGGCGCGCACGGCGCTGGAGCGCGGGGGCCTGCAGGGCGCGGCTCTTAACGCAGCCGAGGAGACCGCCTTCCACGCCTTCGTCGAGGGCGGCATCGGGTTTCTCGATATGGCCGAGATCGTCGAAACGGTCATGGACCGTATGCATGATGGCCGATCCGGCGTAACGATTGACGATGTGTTCGCGGCGGACGACGAAGCCCGGAACCACGCGCGGGAACTGATCGCCACCAAAGAAAAGGCCGCGTAAACGCGGCCCCGTTCTTCTCTTGATATTTGAACTGCGGCCTTAGGCCACTGCACGAGCCAGCGCGCAATGCGACCAGAGCTGATGCAGTGCCCCGACCAGTTGCTCGATGTCGGCATCGGTATGCAGCGGTGTCGGCGTGATGCGCAGGCGCTCTGTCTTGCGCGGCACGGTCGGATAGTTGATCGGCTGCACATAGACGCCGTGATTGTCGAGCAAGATATCCGAAATCCATTTGCACTTGGCAGCATCACCGACCATCACGGGCACGATATGGCTTGGATTGTCCATATGCGGAATGCCGCGCGCGTCGAGAAGACCCCGCAGCTTGCGCACCCGGTCCTGATGGCGGGCGCGCTCGAAGGGACTTGCCTTCAGATGCTGGATCGAGGCAATCGCGCCGGCGGCAAGCGACGGCGGCAGGGCCGTCGTGAAGATGAAACCGGAGGCAAAGGAGCGGATGAAGTCGCAGACCGCCGTAGAGCCGGTAATATAACCGCCCATCACGCCGAAGGCCTTGCCGAGCGTCCCTTCGATGATCGTCAGGCGATCCATGAGACCTTCGCGCTCGGCAATTCCGCCGCCGCGCGGTCCATACATGCCAACGGCGTGAACCTCATCGAGATAGGTCATGGCGCCGTAACGATCGGCGAGATCGCAGATTTCCTTGATCGGCGCGATATCGCCGTCCATCGAATAGACAGACTCAAAAGCGATGAGCTTCGGCGCGTTCGGATCGGCCGCCTTGAGTTTCGCCTCGAGATCTTCGAGATCATTGTGCTTCCAGATCACCCGCTCGCAACGGCCGTAACGGATGCCTTCGATCATCGACGCATGGTTCAGCGCATCGGAGAAAATGATGAGGCCCGGAATTTTCTGGCCGAGCGTACCGAGTGTCGCCCAGTTGGACACATAACCCGAGGTGAAGATCAGCGCCGATTCCTTGCCGTGCAGATCGGCAAGTTCCTGTTCAAGCAGAACATGGTAATGATTGGTGCCAGAAATATTCCGGGTGCCTCCCGCACCCGCGCCACAGTGATCGATGGCGGCTTTCATGGCTTCGATGACTTTCGGGTTCTGGCCCATGCCGAGATAATCGTTGGAGCACCAGACCGTTACGTCCTTGCGCTCGCCATTGGCGTTGTACCGTGTCGCGCGGGGAAAATTGCCCTGCTGGCGCTCGATATCCGCAAAAACGCGATAGCGTCCCTCAGAATGCAGGCTCTGCAGTTCCGCCGTGAAAAATGCCTCGAAGTCCATGCCATGCTCCAGAATTGACCAGATCGTTTTCTCCCCCGACATCGGGACCGTCAACCCTTTTGGGCCACTTTAACCGCGTCTGCGTCAATTCGCCGTTGTTTTGAACCATTCCAATAAACCGTTTATAGAACCCAATGAAAAGTACAAAATTGATTCACATCAAAAAACCGCGAATTTTGGAACCTTTTTCGCGACGCGCCGTTGTTTGGGACGCAATCGATTTACGCTCGGAGGAATGCCTGAACTCGAGGCTTCCCTAAATGGCATCGAATTGTTAGTTATCTGTGGCGGTCGGAGGTAGCAGTCGCCGCAGATAAATATGGGACGCCTACCGAGCCGAAGAGCTCATTGTAACGTTGGAGAGAGTTTCATGAAAAAGGCAATCATATTTGCGCTGGTCGGCCTGTCGCTTGCAAGCTGCACGCAGACTGAAAAGGGAGCTTCGATCGGTGCCGTTTCCGGTGCGGTCCTTGGCGGCGCTATCACGGGCAATGTTCGTGGCGCGGCAGTGGGCGCAGCGATCGGCGGCGTAGGCGGCGCATTGATCGGCAATGCATCCGAGCCGGGCTATTGCTATTATCGCGACCAGTACGGTCAGCGTTACACGGCGCGTTGCCGTTAATCGCATCGCGAAATACCGTTGCACAGAAGCCCCGGTCACCCGGGGCTTTTTGCGTTAAGACGGGCAAAACGCAAGCCAAAGGGTCCTCAACGCCGTTTATTTATGATTAAATTGCAATGTTAACGGACAGGAAACGGGTTAGAGCCAAAATAAATGCTCAACCATAAAGCAGCTTATGCGAAGAAAACGGACTAACCCGAAGACAGGTATTGCGTATCGGAAAGCTGGCACCGCTCTTGCGGTTGCCATGGCGTTCGCCCTGTATCCGGCTTTTGCCCGCGACGCCTTTGCCTTCAAACTGTTCGGTGTGCGCCTCTGGGGTTCGGAAGAACCGGAGGTTGAGGTTATCAATCCGGTCAAATATGCCGTCACGCTCAACGCGCCCGATGCCGACAAATCGTTGACAGGCAGCCTCGAGAACAGCTCGCTCCTTCTGGCAGACAAGGACAAACCCGCCTCCGGCGATCTTGGCCTTCTGATAAAGGCAAGAGATGACAGGGACAGGCTGATCGCAGCTCTCTATGAAAACGCCCGGTATGGCGGCATCGTCAATGTCACGGTCGCCGGCAAGGACGTGGACGATCTGCCCCCCAATCCTGTGTTCGACCACAGCGCACCCGTACCGGTGGTCATAACGGTGACGCCGGGTCCTAAATTCACGCTCGGCAGCGTCCGCCTTGAAGGCGATGTGACGGGACGCAACCTTGAAGAATACGGTCTCATCACCGGCGGCGATGCCGGATCTCTGGCAATCATCCGCGCCGGCAACAAGCTGATCGAGGATCTGAAAGCCGAAGGCCGCCCGCTTGCAAAGCTGACGAAACGCGAGGCGGTCGCAAACCACGCGACGAATACGGTCGACATTACCATGGCCGCCGAAGGCGGGCCTATTGCCCCCCTCGGAGAGGTAACCGTCACCGGTGAAAAAACCGTCGATGGAGACTTCATCCGCCGTTATTCGCGCCTCAATGGCGGTGAGCCCTATTCGCCGGAAAAGCTGCGCAAGGCTGCGGACAGGCTGCGCCAGCTGGGCGTGTTTTCCAGCCTGACAATCAAGGAAGCCGGAACGCTTTCGCGCGACGGCACCATTCCGCTCACCATCGAGGTGTCCGAGGGCAAGCACCGTTATTTCGGTGTCGGTGCACAATATTCCACCACCGAAGGTATCGGCCTCCAGGGCTACTGGGGCCACCGGAACCTGTTCGGGCAGGCGGAATCGCTGCGCATCGAAGGTTCGGTTTCGCGCATCGCCGAAGCATCCAGCGTCGAAGGCATGGATTATTCGGCGGGCATCACCTTCACCAAGCCCGGCATGTTCAATCCGCGCACCACCTTCAAGACCAGCCTTATCGCCAAGACCGAACATCCCGATACCTATGAGGCGAAGACGCTGACGGGAACGGCCGGTTTCAGTTACGAGCTGAACGATACGGACACCGCGGCCGCCGGTCTTGAGGTCCAATGGGCCGATACCGAAGATGCTTTCGGCAAGAACGAATATCTGACCACCTCCATACCGCTGGAATTCGTGCGCGATACACGCGACGACAAGCTCAACCCCACCGAAGGCTTCCGTGCATCAGTGGCGGCAAAGCCCAGCTATGAGGCGCTGAACGGCACGTTCTTTTCCTCCTTCGAGGGCTCCATCACGGGCTACAAGGGGCTCGGCGCCGAAGACCGGCTGATCATGGCCGGAAAACTCTCAGGCGGCGTGCTGGTCGGCGGCAGCGACCTGCAGGACATACCGACCACCCGGCGTTTTTACGCCGGCGGCGGCGGCTCGGTTCGCGGCTATAGCTACCAGGAAATATCGCCCTATAATGCAGCCGGGGATGCAACCGGCGGCCGCTCTTATGTGGTAGGCTCCGTCGAAGCCCGCATCAAGGTCACTGATACGATCGGCATCGTGCCTTTCATCGATGCCGGCGTGGTTTCGGACGAAGTGACCCCCGATTTCTCCGATATCCGGGCTGGCGCCGGTATTGGTCTGCGTTACGCGACGCCCTTCGGGCCACTGCGTCTCGATGTTGCCATGCCGCTTGATAAATATGATGGCGGCAACAGTTTCGGCATTTATGCTGGCATCGGCCAGTCTTTTTAAACGCCGCAGTCGAACACCCTTACAACAGAGTGTAGATTACCCTTGATGAAAACGTTGATTCGATTGCTGAAATGGCTGGGCTACGCTGCATTGTGCGGCGTTGTATTGGTATTGCTGGCGGTTCTGTTCGTTGGCTTTACCCCGATGGGCGCGAGAATTGCCGCAAAGCAGATTTCATCGCTCGTTTCCACGCCCGATCAGACGATCGAAATCACGCCTCCGAGCGGGCTTTTGACCGGTCACCTGCGGCTCGACAATGTTACCCTTTCGGACCGTCAGGGACCCTATGCCCGCGTGAACCAGATCGCCGTCGACTGGTCGCCGCTCTCGCTTCTTGCCGGAACCTTCCACGCGGACAGGGTGTCGGCCGGATCGATTGACGTCGAGCGCAAGCCGCTTCCCACTGAGGAAACCGCGACAGCAAGCTCCGGCAACTCCTCGCTGCCAATCGAAATCGCCATCGATAATTTCAGCTTCCCCGATATCAGCCTCGGGCAGTCGCTCCTAGGGCGCCCCTTCGACCTGACGGCCGAAGGCAATCTGAAGGCGGCGCAGGACGATATGCGGCTGTCGCTGACGGCCAACCGGCTGAATGCTCCCAATGCCTCCGTCAATGCGGATGTCGCATTTCTTCCGAATGAGAATGTGCTGAAGCTGAAAGCGGAGATGAAGGAGCCCGAAGGCGGGCTGCTCGCCACGCTGCTTTCGCTGCCCGGCACGCCCGCCGTGGCGATCGACGTGAACGGCGAGGGTCCGCTTTCCGATTGGACCGGCACCTTGCGCGGCAACGTCGCCGGCAACCAGGTCGTCAATGTCACCGGCCACCACCTTCTTGGTGATGACGGCACGCGCCGCATCGAGATTGCGGGGGGCGGCCAGCCCGATCTGCTTCTGCCTCCCGCCTTCCGCCAGCTTTTTGCCGGCGAGACGAAACTTGACGCAAACGCCACGCTCTCACCGCAGGGCCGCATCGAAATCGGCAGCAGCACGCTGGAGACCGGCACGTTGCTGCTGACAGCCTCGGGCATCGTCGATCCGAACGGCCAGAACGATCTCAGCGCGAACCTCATCGGCACCGCCGGTCCGGTAGATTTTCGCTGGCCGCTGAGCAATGGCGAGGTTCAGGCCCTCATCAACGGGCTTGATCTTTCGCTGAAGGGCAACGCCGATGCCGCACATCTCAAGACCACGGCGTCATTGCGCAGCCTTTCTTTGCCGCAAGGCAAACTTGACGATATCAAGCTGACGGCGGAAAGCACCGATCTCAATATTGCCGACCAGAGCGGCACCATCCAGACCGTCCTTTCCGTCGCGCAATCGTCCTTCGTCAGCCCGGATATCGACCGGCTTGTGCGCGCGCCCGTCACCGTCAAGGCGCCGCTCCGCCTCACCTCTTCCGCCATTGGCTTTGACGGCGCGACGCTGGAAAGCGCCAGTGTGGGCGGAACACTGAACGGCAGTTTCGACCTTGCCAATAATCGCCTGACATCCAGCGTGCAGCTCTTCGCTTTGCCCGCCACCCTGCCGCCGGCGCTTGCCGAAAAATTCGATACCACCATCGCTCTCCAGGGCGATATCGACCTGATCATTGGCGGGCGCACCAGCGTTCAGAACCTCGTGGTCAAATCAGGAACGATCGAAGCGGCCGGCGATGTCAGCCTCGAAAACGACGCGTTGAGCGCCAATCTGACAGGTAAATTTCCGGCGCTCGAAAAGCTGACGCCGCAGGCCAAAGGCGTTGCGGATTTTGCAATCGAAGCCAGCGGCGCGCTTGCCGCACCTGATTTCAATGTCACCCTGAGTTCCGAAAGTGCGATCCTTGCCGGACGAAAACTCGAAGCACTGAAGGTCAATGCCTCTGGCAAGGCCGATCCCAAGGCCCCGCAGGCGAAACTGACGGCCAGCGGCAGCCTCGACCAGCAGAAGATCGACGCCAACGCCAATGTGGTGCAGACCGAAAACGGCACGGCGATCCCCGAGCTTCACGTCGCGGTGGGCCGCAATATCTTGGACGGGCAGCTGCAATTTTCGCAGCAATTCCTCCCTTCCGGCAATCTTTCCTTCAACTTCCCGGATTTGGCTCTGCTGGCAGCCCTTGCCGCACAACAGGCGGAAGGCGACGTCGCCGGCGATATAGCGCTGAGCAACGAAAATGGCCGGATTGCCGCAACGATAAAGGCGAATGGCGGCACCATCCGTCAGGGCACGACGACGATCTCCAAGCTGGCTGCCGATATCTCCATCGATGACCTGCAGGCGCTCGCCATCAATGGCAGGGTCAGTGCCGACAGCGTCAATGCGGGTGCTGCATCGATTTCCGCACTGAAGGCGACCATCGGCCATTCCGGCACCACAACGCAATTCGACGTCAACGGCCGCTACGACAATGCGCCGCTGGTGGCAAAAGGCAGCGCCGATACCGGCGGCTCGCCGATGACCGTGCGGATCGACGCCTTTTCCGCCGCCCCCAAGGGCATCGCCGTGCGGCTCGAAAAGCCGAGCACCATCGCGATCGAGAACGGCACGGCCCGCATTTCCGGTCTGACCATCATCACCGGCGACGGGCGCGTGGAAGTCAACGGTACTGCCGGATCGACGCTCGACATCAATGCCGATATCCGTTCGCTTCCCGCCAGTCTTGCAAACGCCTTCGCCGCCGGGCTGGATGCGGCAGGCAGCATATCCGGCACCGTCAGCGCCAAGGGGGCGGCATCCGACCCCTCGGTTGATTATAATCTGAACTGGGCGAATGCCGAGGTCTCGCAGACCCGCGCCGCCGGGCTTGCAGCGCTTGGCATCAAGGCAAACGGCCGTTTTGCCGCCGGTACGCTGCAGATCGACACCAATGTAACCGGCCAGGGCGGCATGTCGCTTTCGGGCGGCGGTTCCCTTGGCATCGCCGGCAATCGGCCGCTTTCCATGGCCTTTACCGGCAGGCTGCCCTTCTCTGCGGTTGCAGCGCAGACCGCCGCCCAGGGCCTCGATGTGAATGGCACAGCCGCCATCGACGTGAAGATTTCCGGCAGCGCATCCGCACCCGTCGTGACCGGTAGCATCACCACAGATGGCACGCGCCTGACCGACGTGCGCCGGAACCTGACCGTCAATGGACTGGGTGCAACCATCACTTTCGATCGCGACCGCGCCGTCATTTCCCGGTTGACGGGCAAGCTGGCAGGCGGCGGCACAATCTCGGGAACCGGCAGCGTCGGCATAGCCGGTGGCTCGGGCTTCCCCGCAGATATTTCGATCACGCTGGATCGCGCCGGTTATAATGACGGCACGCTGGTGACCACTGTGGTAAGCGGCACGCTGACATTAAAAGGCCCACTGCTGAATTCGCCCATTCTCGGCGGCAATCTGACGCTCGACAGAAGCGCCATCACCATTCCCGAAAAACTTCCGGCCTCGCTGACGGAAATCAATGTCAAACACAAGAATGCCCCGCCGCAGGTGCGGGCGCAGGCGAAGGCGCTTGGCGGCGATCAGGGCGGCAGCGGCAGTTCCTCCACCATCAATCTCGATCTGCAGGTGAATGCCCCAAGCGGCATCTTCGTGCGCGGTCGCGGCATCGACGCCGAGTTGACGGGCAATCTGACGATCCGTGGCACGGCGGCCGTTCCCGTCATCTCCGGCGGCTTTGAAATGCGCCGCGGCAGGCTCGAAATCCTTACCCGTCGTCTTGATTTCACCACCGGCAACATCAGCTTCGGTGGCGGCCTCATCCCGGTTCTCGATATGAAGGCGGACTCGACGGTCGGTTCAACTACCGTCACGGTCGCGGTTTCCGGCAACGCCAACGATCCGACATTCGCCTTCTCCTCGGCCCCTGCCCTTCCGCAGGACGAGGTAATGGCTCAGCTGATCTTCGGCCAGTCCATGTCAAAACTCTCCGCCTTGCAGATCGCCCGACTGGCAGATGCCGCCGCCCAGCTGGCCGGCGGTCGCTCAACCTCGCTGTTCGACAAGCTCAGAAGCAATCTCGGCGTCGATGATCTGGATATTTCCACCGATTCAGAGGGCCAGGCCCGCGTTTCCGCCGGCAAATATCTCAATGAAAGAACCTATCTCGAATTGCAGCAAAGCGGCGATTCCGGCGCCAAAGCCATAATCAACCTCGATGTCGGGCGCGGCGTGAAATTGCGCGGTGAAGCAGGCGGCGATGGCGAAGGCGCTGCCGGCATATTTTACGAGAAGGAATACTAGCATTCCAGTAAAAGTGCGTAGCGATTTTACGTCCGGACAATGCGCAGAATCAAAGGGAGAGTGTTTTCGCGATTCGAAGAAAAGCGAAAACGCTCCGGGGCCGGTCCGCATTTAGGTTTGCGAAACCATCTCATGGTAAGAATCATTGAATGAAGACGGAAATATTGTTTCCGGCTGTTCAGGCACCAGGCAGAACGCCAAATCCGCATATGCAAGTGTCGGTGCACTTGCGCCGGCCTCCACAGCGAGCATTGGGAAGAATTCTGATGGCAATGATTAACTCTACCAATTTTGGCGGTGAGACGCTCGAAATCATCGCGTTCCGCCTGCATGATCAGGAATTCTGCGTAAAGACCACGACCATCCGCGAAATCCGCGGCTGGGCGCCTTCCACGCCCATTCCCCACGCGCCGAAAGACGTCATCGGCGTCATGAACCTGCGCGGCTCGGTCATTCCGATCATCGATCTGGCCCACAAGCTCGGCATGAAGAGCACCGTCGCCAATGAGAGAAGCGCCATCGTGGTGGCTGAAGTGCACAACATGGTCATCGGCATGCTCGTCGACCGCGTGTCCGACATTCTGACGATCCCGGCAAATCAGGTCCAGCCGGTTCCGGAAATCTCCGCCTCTTTCGACAAGTCCTATTCCGAAGGCATCATCGCCAACGAACATGGCATGATCTGCTTCCTGAACCTTGCAAAGATGTTCAAGGGAACAGAAGCGGAAGATCTCGCGGCCTAAGCAGCCCTTCGCTTCGATTGTCGACAATAAGACAGCACCGCCGGAGCACAAGCCCGGCGGTTTTTGTTTTTTGTGCTGGTCTCATTTTATCAAATAAGAACATTTTAATATTATAGATATCTAATATTAAAGGCCGAAGATCAGTACACACTAAAAGGATACCCGACCGAGGCCAAGAAGTCGCAAGTGCCTGAATTGCCGCCTCGGCGGCAGAACCTGTCCGATGTTCAAACTAATACGGCGTGAACCGCATAACAGTGTAGTTCGCCGCACCGTGGACCGATATTTGGGGGACGTCCAATGCTGGGGTTAGGGAAAAGCGCAGATAACCGAAACATGCTCGATGCGATATCCAGATCGCAGGCGGTTATAGAATTCGATCTTAAAGGCAATATTCTCACGGCAAACAGCAATTTCTGCAAGGTGCTCGGCTATGAGCTCGCCGAGATCGTCGGCAAACATCATCGCATCTTCTGCGACCGGGATCTCGCAGCCTCGCGCAGCTATCAGGAATTCTGGGAATCCCTCGGCCGAGGCGAATTTCAGGCCAAGGAATATCGCCGCATCCGCAGGGACGGCTCGGTCATCTGGATCGAAGCTTCCTACAATCCGGTCTTCCGTTCGGGCAAACCCTACAAGGTCATCAAGATCGCGACCGATATCACCGCCAAGAAGATCAAGGCCGTCGAAGACGCCGGCAAGCTCGAGGCGCTTTCCCGCTCTCAGGCCACCATCGAATTTTTCCCCGACGGCACGATCATCACCGCCAATCCGAATTTCTGCGCTACGGTGAATTACGACCTCAAGGAAATCGAGGGCAAGCACCACCGCATGTTCTGTGATCCCGCTTACGCAGCGTCTCCGGCCTATGCCAATTTCTGGCCGCGGCTGGCATCGGGAGAATTCATTTCTGACGAGTTCGTACGCTACGGAAAGAATGGCAAGGAAATATGGATCCAAGCCGCCTATAATCCGGTGCTGGATGAGGCGGGCAAGGTGGTGAAAGTCGTAAAATTCGCAACCGACGTCACGCCGCGCATGAGCGCCATTACGGTTCTTGCCGATGCCCTGCAGGCACTGGCCGAGGGCGATCTGGTGCAGCGCCTCGACAATAGCTTCGTGCCAAGCATGGAGAAGCTTCGGCACGACTTCAACGACGTGGTCGGCAAGCTCCAGACCACAATGCAGACGATCGCCCACAACGCCTCGACAATCGCATCCGGCTCGGGAGAGATACGCATAGCTGCGGATCAGCTCTCGCAGCGCACCGAACAGCAGGCCGCCTCGCTGGAGGAAACCGCAGCCGCGCTGGAGGAAATCACCACCACCGTCACCGATGCCAGCCAGCGCGCCGGCGAGGCCGGGAAGCTGGTGCTGCGCACGAAAGATCATGCGGAGCATTCCGGTGAAATCGTTCAGCAGGCAATTTCCGCCATGGACGCTATTTCGCGCTCCTCAGGCGAAATCACCAACATTATCGGCGTCATAGACGACATCGCCTTCCAGACCAATCTTCTTGCCCTGAATGCAGGCGTCGAAGCTGCCCGTGCCGGTGAAGCGGGCAAGGGTTTCGCTGTCGTGGCACAGGAGGTCCGGGAACTTGCGCAACGATCCGCCGTTGCGGCCAAGGAAATCAAGTCCCTTATCAACACCTCGCGCGAACAGGTGGCCAATGGTGTTGATCTGGTCGGCAGAACCGGCGGCGCTCTGCGGGATATTCAGTCCCAGATGGGCGAAATCGATGCCAATGTCTCGGCCATCGTCGAAGCCTCGCGCGAACAGGCGAATGGGTTGAGGGAAATAAACCAGGCCGTCAATGTCATGGATCAGGCAACCCAGAAAAACGCCGCCATGGTGGAGGAAACCACCGCCGCCAGCCACGGCCTCGCCAATGAAGCTGAAACGCTACACGAATTGCTGCGTCAGTTCAGAATCTCGCATGAGGCTTCGCTTTCCTCTGCGCAACCGGGCGACAGGAAGCCAGCCATCGTCACCAGGCTGCCAGCACCGCAACAGCGATATTCCGCAGCGAGATCTCATGGGAACGTGGCGGCAGAATGGGCGGAGTTTTAGATATTAACACCGCACCAAGGCCGGAAGGCCACCGACAGATGGTGGCCTCTGGCGTTATAAAATAATACGATCTGCCCGGGTGAAGATTTCGAAGTCTTCACCCCGCACCAAAGCGACAAGCGTGATGCCTGCTCTCTCGGCGGTTTCAATGGCAAGCGCGGTGGGGGCCGAAATTGCCGCCAGAACGGGACTGCCGAGGATCGCCGTCTTCTGAACCATTTCCACCGACAGGCGGCTGGTGACAGCCACGATGCCCGCCCTGGCTGATATGCCGGCGTTGAAGACAGCGCCGGCAAGCTTGTCGAGCGCATTATGGCGGCCGACATCCTCGCGCGCAGCAAGCAGACCCTTTTCGGGATTATAGAACCCCGCACCGTGAACGGCCCTCGTCTCGCGGTTGAGGTCTTGCGCATCATTGAGCGCCTTCATTGCGGCGACGATTTCGTGACCCTCAACGGATAGTTCCGCGCCACTCAAATCGGGCACGAGGCGCACGGCCTGTTCGATGGATTCGATACCGCAAAGACCGCAGCCAACCGGTCCCGCCATATGCCGCCGTCTCGCCCGCAGGGCGTCTGCTTCCGCATCCCGCAGATCCACCTGAACATCAAAGCCTTGCCCTGCTCCGATCACCTCTACCGAGAGGATTTCCGAACGCGCCGATATGATACCCTCGGTGAGGCTGAAGCCGATGGCGAAATCGACAAGATCGGCTGGGCTCGCCATCATCACGGCATGGGTGCTGCCACCATAAGAAAAGGCGACGGGCACCTCTTCCGGCACGGATCGCTCACCCGCGGCGACTGTGCCCTGTCGCAGGGCAGTTCTTGCGACCCTTCGGTAACTTGCCTCTGCTGACACGATCATCCCTCCATTGCAAGAAGGCACCTCTCTCCGCTCACGGCTGACAGAAGCTGCATTTCTTCTCAACATCACCTCTAGCCCAAGGCCCAGAAAATCGGAATCTATTTCAGGCAGTTGAGCGCGTCGATCGAGGCAGGGACCTTACGGAGGGGGACTTCTTCCACTCATCCCGAGAGACAGGCACCGGCTGAAAACAAAAAAGCGACCGAAGCGGCCGCTTTTCTGGTTTGATATTGTGTGGGCAGTCATTCTTTCGAACCCGCCCGGTGCTTTCAAGCAGCGACGAGAACCTCATGCAGGTTCGTCAGTTCGTAGAGATGCTTTTCAAGCTTGGTCAGATGCTCGTGGTGATGATTACCCTCCTGGATTTCGGCCTTGGCCGCATCGATACGCTTCTGCAGCGTATCGGGGGACATATCATCGGCAGAAACGGCGGATTCCGCCAGAAGCGTGCAACCCGTCGGGAGAATATCGGCAAAACCGCCGAAAACGACGTATTTATGCGTTTCACCGGAGGCAAACTTCACCGTCACCAGACCCGGCTTGATCGTCGTCATGGTCGGCGCGTGATTGGCCAGCACCGTCATCTCACCCAGCGTAGCCGGGATGACGACTTCCGTAACCGTTTCGGAAACGAGCAGACGTTCCGGGGAAACGAGATCGAATTTGAAACTGTCAGCCATGGCTATTCACTTCTTTTCAATTACGCGGGCGTCACGGACTTGTTTGCTACAACGCCGGCAAAGCCATTCCGGTTTCGCCGTCATTGCCGGCAAGGCGCGCGGTTGAACCACGCGCCCGCCAATTCATCATCAGGCAGCTTCGCCAGCCAGCTTCTTTGCCTTTTCGATGGCTTCTTCCATCGAACCGACCATGTAGAAAGCGGCTTCCGGCAGGTTGTCGTATTCGCCGTTGACCAGGCCCTTGAAGCCCTTGATCGTGTCTTCGAGCGCAACGAGCTTGCCCGGCGAACCGGTGAAGACTTCAGCAACGAAGAACGGCTGCGACAGGAAGCGCTCGATCTTGCGGGCGCGGGCAACCGTCAGCTTGTCTTCTTCCGACAGTTCGTCCATGCCGAGGATGGCGATGATGTCCTGGAGAGACTTGTAGCGCTGCAGGGTCGACTGAACCTTACGGGCAACCTCGTAGTGCTCTTCACCGACGATCATCGGGTCCAGCATGCGCGAGGTGGAGTCGAGCGGGTCAACAGCCGGGTAAATACCCTTTTCGGCGATCGAACGCGACAGAACCGTCGTTGCATCAAGGTGCGCGAACGAGGTGGCCGGCGCCGGGTCGGTCAAGTCGTCGGCGGGAACGTAAATAGCCTGAACCGAGGTGATCGAACCCTTGTTCGTGGTGGTGATGCGTTCCTGCATCTGGCCCATGTCCGTTGCGAGCGTCGGCTGGTAGCCCACGGCCGAAGGAATACGGCCGAGCAGAGCCGACACTTCCGAACCAGCCTGCGTGAAGCGGAAGATGTTGTCCACGAAGAACAGAACGTCCTGGCCTTCATCACGGAAGTTTTCAGCGATCGTCAGACCGGTCAGGGCGACGCGGGCGCGGGCACCCGGCGGTTCGTTCATCTGGCCGTAAACGAGCGCAGCCTTGGAGCCTTCGCCGCCGCCAAGCTTGTTGACGTTCGACTCGATCATTTCGTGGTAGAGGTCGTTACCTTCGCGGGTACGCTCACCCACACCGGCGAATACCGAGTAACCGCCGTGCGCCTTGGCGACGTTGTTGATCAGTTCCATGATGAGAACCGTCTTGCCAACGCCGGCGCCGCCGAACAGGCCGATCTTGCCGCCCTTGGCGTAAGGAGCCAGAAGGTCAACGACCTTGATGCCGGTGACGAGGATCTGTGCTTCGGTCGACTGTTCGACGTAAGACGGCGCATCCTGGTGGATGGCGCGCTTCTTGGCCGTAACGATCGGGCCTGCTTCGTCAACCGGCTCGCCGATGACGTTCATGATGCGGCCGAGCGTTTCAGGACCGACCGGAACCTCGATCGGAGCGCCCGTGTTGCTGACCGGCTGACCGCGGACGAGACCTTCGGTCGAGTCCATGGCGATCGTGCGTACGACGTTTTCGCCGAGATGCTGCGCGACTTCCAGAACGAGGCGGTTGCCGTTGTTCTCGGTTTCGAGCGCGTTCAGGATCGGAGGCAGTTCGCCTTCGAACGCCACGTCGACAACAGCGCCGATAACCTGGGTAACCTTGCCCGCGCCGTTCACCGCTGCGGTTTTCTTGGGGGTAGCTGCCTTAGCCATTATCCTTACCCTCTTTCCTTACCTCAGAGCGCTTCCGCGCCCGAAATGATTTCAATGAGTTCCTTGGTGATCTGAGCCTGGCGCTGACGGTTGTAGGAAAGCGTCAGCTTGTTGATCATCTCACCGGCATTGCGCGTTGCATTATCCATCGCGCTCATCTTGGCGCCCATTTCACCGGCAACGTTTTCGAGCAGAGCCCGGAAAACCTGAACCGAAATGTTGCGCGGAATAAGGTCTTCCAGAATAGAAGCCGCATCCGGCTCATATTCGTAGACGGCGCTCTGCGTCACTTCATCCTCTTCCACAACAGGCGTTGCGGCCGGAATGAGCTGCAGGCCGGTCGGGATCTGGCTGATGACGGACTTGAACTCCGAATAGATCAGAGTGCAGACGTCGAATTCACCCGCGTTGAAGAGCGAGATCACCTTCTTGGCGATCTGGTCGGCGTTTTCAAAACCGACCTTCTTCACGTCGCGCAGTTCAATGCGCTCGATGATGTTGGCTGCAAATTCGCGGCGAAGGCTGTCATAACCCTTCTTGCCGACCGTGATGATCTTGACCGTCTTGCCTTCGGAAATCAGCTTGCGGGCCTGATCGCGGGCAAAGCGGGCGATTTGCGAGTTGAAACCGCCGCAAAGACCACGTTCGGCCGTGCAGACGACGAGCAGATGCACGTCGTCCTTGCCGGTGCCGGTCATCAACGCCGGAGCAACGTCCGCCTCAACCGCCTTGGCGATGTTGGCAAGAACGGCGCTCATGCGCTGAGAATAAGGCCGGGCGGCCTCCGCAGCTTCCTGGGCGCGCCGAAGCTTCGCCGCGGCGACCATTTTCATCGCCTTGGTAATCTTCTGCGTCGCCTTCACGGAGGCAATGCGGTTTTTCAGATCCTTAAGTGAAGGCATCCGTTATCCGTCCGAGTAAAAGAGCCCTAATTACGAGAAAGACTTCGCGAAGGTATCGAGAGCGCCCTTGAGCTTGCCCTTGGTATCGTCGCTGATTGCCTTTTCCGTGCGGATGGTGTCGAGGATCGCCTTACCTTCCGAGCGGAGGTAGGAGAGGAAACCCTGCTCGAACTTGCCGACCTGTGCGACCGGGATCTTGTCGAGGTAGCCGTTGACACCGGCGAAGATCACCGCGACCTGTTCTTCCGTCTTGAGCGGAGAGAACTGCGGCTGCTTCAGAAGCTCTGTCAGGCGGGCGCCGCGGTTGAGCAGGCGCTGCGTGGAAGCGTCGAGGTCCGAGCCGAACTGGGCAAAGGCGGCCATTTCGCGATACTGGGCAAGCTCGCCCTTGATCGAACCGGCAACCTGCTTCATCGCCTTGATCTGGGCGGCGGAGCCAACGCGCGAAACCGACAGACCGACGTTAACGGCCGGACGAATGCCCTGGTAGAACAGGTCGGTTTCAAGGAAGATCTGACCGTCGGTGATCGAGATCACGTTGGTCGGAATGAACGCCGAAACGTCGTTACCCTGGGTTTCGATAACAGGCAGAGCCGTCAGCGAACCAGCGCCCATTTCGTCGGAGAGCTTTGCAGCGCGCTCCAGAAGACGTGAGTGAAGGTAGAAAACGTCGCCCGGATAAGCTTCGCGGCCCGGAGGACGGCGCAGCAGGAGCGACATCTGACGGTAGGCAACGGCCTGCTTGGAAAGGTCGTCATAGCCGATGAGAGCGTGCTTGCCGTTGTCACGGAAGTATTCACCCATGGCGCAACCAGCAAACGGAGCGAGGTACTGCATCGGAGCCGGATCGGAAGCGGTCGCAGCAACGATGATCGAATACTGCAGCGCGCCGCGCTCTTCCAGAACCTTCACGAACTGGGCAACGGTCGAACGCTTCTGACCGATAGCGACGTAGACGCAATAAAGCTTGTCGCCGTCAGGACCATTATCGTGAATGGCCTTCTGGTTCAGGATCGTGTCGAGAATGATCGCGGTCTTGCCGGTCTGGCGGTCGCCGATGACGAGCTCGCGCTGGCCGCGGCCAACCGGGATGAGGGCGTCGATGGCCTTGAGGCCGGTCGACATCGGCTCATGAACCGACTTGCGCGGAATGATGCCGGGAGCCTTGACGTCAACGCGCGAACGCTTGGCGGCATTGATCGGGCCCTTGCCGTCGATCGGGTTGCCAAGCGCGTCAACGACGCGGCCGAGCAGTTCCGGGCCGACGGGAACGTCAACGATAGCGCCAGTCCGCTTTACGGTGTCGCCTTCCTTGATGTCACGGTCCGAACCGAAGATAACCACACCGACGTTGTCGGCTTCGAGGTTGAGCGCCATGCCGCGAATGCCGCCGGGAAACTCGACCATTTCGCCAGCCTGAACATTGTCGAGGCCGTAAACGCGGGCGATACCGTCACCGACGGAAAGCACCTGACCGACTTCCGAGACTTCCGCCTCGTTGCCGAAATTTTTGATTTGATCTTTCAGAATTGCGGAAATTTCCGCGGCGCGGATATCCATCAGCCAACCTCTTTCAGTGCAAGCTTAAGGGTGGAAAGTTTGGTGCGAAGAGACGTATCGATCTGGCGGGAACCGACCTTGACGATCAGACCACCGAGGATCGACGGATCGACGGTAACGGAAATCGTCACATCCTTGCCGGTAACGCTCTTCAGCGCCGCTTTCAGTTCAGTTTCCTGCGCCTCGTCGAGCGCATGTGCCGAGGTAACCTCGGCGGTGATTTCGCCGCGATGGGCAGCGGCAATGGTGCGGTAGGCGCGGATCATGCCGGGAACGGCAAAGAGACGGCGATTATTGGCAACGACCTTGAGGAAATTGACGGCAAGACCCGCAATGCCGGCCTTTTCGCAGATTGCGGTGATTGCCTTGAACTGATCCTCGGCGGAAAACACCGGGCTCGCAACCAGACGCTTCAAATCGTCGCTCTCGTCGAGAAGTGCGCCGAACTTGTCCAGATCGGCTCCAACCGCTTCGACCGCACCCGCTTCCAAAGCAAGCTCGAAAAGCGACGACGCATACCTTTCCGCTACACCGGATGTTCCATGGGAGGTATCTGCCACGGGCACTTTTTCCCTGCTAATCGTCCAAGATTATCAACGGTGGCGATCCACCGCATCAAATTCTTGAAATCGTTTCAATTTCCCCGAAAAAGACCGGAATTCCCCCCTGCCTTTTCCCAATTTCGCGGTCCGTCTAGCATAGGACGCCGGGACTCGCAACACGCGTAATAGCGGAAAGCGCCGTTTGGGCAAGGGGGAATGCGTTTAAATTTTCCGATTTCGCTCAGGATGCGGGTCTGGTGCGGCAGAAAAGCCAAAAAGCCCGGCTTAGACCAGTCCAAACACGTAGCTCAACGACAATGCGGCCAGGAGAAAATGCACAACCATGAGTAAGCAATTTCGCATGGTTGCGCCTCCATCGGAGAGAATGGAGAGAATGCCACCGAAGACACTCAGGGCGAAGGCCGCGCCGAAAGCAAGATAGACCATCGGCTGCGCCAGAAGCAGGGCGGCAGCGCCGAGGCCGAGATAAAAACCGGCAAGCGAGGAGCGCACGAGCGTGTAACCGTCCCTGCGCTCGCCAGCCGGTTGCAGGCCGAAGGCGCGCAGCGTCATGCCCGGTGCAAACATGAAAAACAGGCCGATCACGGCCGATATCGCAGCCGCTCCAAAGGCCAGCTGCTCGCCGAACTCGGCGGGAAAATAAAACTCCATCTCGTTCCCCAAATCATTCTTTTCGCCTGCTGCGTTATGACACGGTCATGACAGCGGGAAAACGCCCCTGTTGATAAAGTTCAAAGGAAACTTTGCGGATCGATATCGAGCTGGACATGCACGCTGCCCCGCTCCTTCGGCCCGTTTGCCAGAAGCGTTCGAAGGAAGGATTGCATGTCGGAATTGCGCCGCCCGTGCACCAGCAGACGGAAGCGGTGCCGACCACGGATGAGCGCCAGCGGCGCTTCTGCCGGGCCAAGCAGCATGATGCCTGTCACCTGCGGTGCCGCCGCCCTCAAGCCCCGCGCATGGGTTTCGGCCTCAGCGCGCGTATCGGCGGAGACAATGACCGAGGCAAGACGCCCGAAGGGCGGCAGAACGGCCTTTTCCCGTTCCGCGATCTCCCTTTCGTAGAAGGCCGATGCATCCCCTGAAACGATCGCCTGCATGACGGGATGCTGCGGCTGATAGGTCTGCAACAGGCCATGGCTCTTCAAGCCCGTGCGCCCGGCGCGCCCTGTCACCTGCGAGAGCAGCTGAAACGTTCGCTCCGCCGCGCGCGGATCACCGTTGGCAAGGCCGAGATCGGCATCGACAATGCCGACAAGCGTCATCAGGGGAAAATTGTGTCCCTTGGCGACGAGCTGCGTGCCAATGACGATATCAGCCTCCCCCTTGACGATGGCCTCAAGCTCCAGGCGCAGCCGCTTGACGCCCATGAGATCGGAGGAGAGCACGATGGTCCGGGCCTCGGGGAAATGTTTCTCCACTTCCTCAGCGATCCGCTCCACCCCCGGCCCGCAGGCGACGAGATGATCGAAGGTACCGCATTCCGGGCAATGGTCTGGCGTCGGCTCGCTGTGACCGCACTGGTGGCATTGTAACTGGTTGCGGAACCGGTGCTCCACCAGCCAGCTGGAACATTGCGGGCATTGGAAACGGTGGCCGCAGACCCGGCAGAGCGTCAGCGGCGCATAACCGCGACGATTGAGAAACAGCAGTGCCTGCTCACCCTTCTCGATAGTTTTGCCGATGCCGCGCAGCAGGACGGGTGACAGGAACCCTCCCCTTTCCGGCGGATGGCGGCGCATATCGACAAGGTGCAGGTCGGGCATCGCCGCATCACCAAAGCGGGTGTGCAGGTGGATGGTGTTGTAGCGGCCAGAACTGCCATTGACCTGGCTTTCCACCGAGGGCGTAGCGGACACCAGCACCACCGGGAAATCCGCGATCCGTGCTCTCACCACCGCCATGTCGCGGGCATTATAATAGACGCGGTCTTCCTGCTTGTAGGCCGGATCGTGCTCTTCATCGACGATGATGAGACCAAGATTGTCGAAGGGGAGAAAAAGCGCCGAGCGGGCACCGGCAACCACCTTCACCTCGCCCGTCACGGCCTGCCGCCAGACCTTTTCGCGCATGCGTGGCGACAGATCCGAATGCCATTCCGCCGGCCGTGCACCGAAGCGATCGTGAAACCGATCCAGAAACGCCGCCGTTAGCGCGATTTCGGGTAGCAGGATAAGGACCTGCTTGCCCTGCCTCAGCGTCTCGGCCACGGCTTCGAAATAGACCTCCGTCTTGCCGGAGCCGGTCACGCCGTCGATCAGCGAAACATGAAAACCGCCCTTGCGGACATCCTCAAGAATTTCCGATGCCGCCTGTCTCTGGGGGCCTTCCAGTCGAGGCTCGGCATAATCAGGATCAGGTTCAGCGACCACGGGCGGCGCAGGCAGAAAAACCGTCTCGAACACGCCCTGCTTGACGAGACCGTCGACAACGCTGGTCGAGACGCCGGCAGCGTGGGCAAGCCCGCTCTTCGTCCAGCCATGCCCCTCGGCCGCCAGTTCCATCACCCTCTCGCGGGCAGGCGTCAGACGTTCCGGCCTGCCTTCGGTCAGTCGCAGTCCCTCGATCATCGGCTCGGGATCGAAGGCGGCGGGCGCTCGAAGCGCCATGCGTGCCACAAGGCCGGGGGGAGAAAGCGTATAGGCGGCAACCCAGTCGATGAAGCGCCGCATTTCCGTTTTCAGCGGCGGGCACTCGAAACTTTTGGTGATGGGCCGCAGCTTCTTCGGATCGACGCTCTTTTCTCCGGCATCGTCCCACACCACGCCGAAGACCTGCCGCGGGCCGAGCGGCACCTGAACGACGGAGCCGGTCTCCACGACCATATCTTCAGGCACGGCGTAACTGTAGGGTCCCGGCGCCGGCATGGGCACGAGAACGGGCACCGTGCGCGTGGGCGACGGCGGGTCGAACAGAGCCCCAAACAGATCGGACGAATCTTTTGCCATGATGTGGCGACCATGCCCCGGCGAGGTGAAAAAGGAAACCGCCCGGATGTAATGTCTGGCTCCCGCAAAGTCCACGCCAGATAGAAAGCGCAGACGCAGGCCTTAACCAAATGCTGACCATAAGAGCATAGCTTTGAGGAGAGGAATGGAGCGTCCCGTGACTGAAATCCTGACTTTTGCCGAACCCGATCTCCTGAACGAGCGCCAGTCCTGGCTTGCCTCGATCGCGGGCGAACGTCGTCTTTCAGACAACACCGTCGAGGCCTATGAGCGCGACACCCGCCAGTTTTTGACATTCCTCACCGGTTATATCGGCAAGCCCGCAGCCATTGCGGATATAGCCAATCTGCGCCCGGTCGATCTTCGCGCCTTTCTGGCCAGCCGCCGCAGGGAAGGTGCCGGCGCACGCTCACTTGGTCGCCATCTGGCAGGCCTGCGCTCCTTTCTTCATTATCTACAAAAGAAAGGTCTGGTGAATGCGGCGGGCGCCACCGCCATGCGCGCGCCGAAACAGCCGAAATCGCTGCCTAAGCCGCTGACCGACCGGCAGGCGCTGAAAATCACCACCGCCGAGGCGCAATTGAACGAAGAGCCGTGGATTGCTGCCCGCAACGCCGCCGTCCTCTCGCTGCTTTATGGCTGCGGCCTTCGCATTTCAGAAGCGCTGGGGCTCATTCCGGCCGATTTCCCGCCTGGTGCGCGCAGCCTTCGCATCACCGGCAAAGGCAACAAGACCCGGATCGTTCCCCTGTTGGCGGTGGTAACGGAAGCGGTCGAAGCCTACAAGAAACTCTGCCCCTATCATCTGGCGGCGGATCAACCGCTGTTCCTCGGTGCGCGCGGCGGCAAGCTGCAGCCTGCCATCATCCAGCGCGAAATGCAGAAATTGCGCAGCGCTTTCGGCCTGCCTGAAAACGCCACGCCGCATGCGCTGCGCCACTCCTTCGCCACCCATCTTCTGGCCGGCGGCGGCGATCTTCGCACCATTCAGGAGCTGCTCGGCCACGCCAGCCTTTCCACCACGCAGATCTATACCGGCGTCGATACCGCAAGATTGCTGGAAATATATGATAATGCCCACCCGCGCGCATGAAGCATGAAATGCTTAACCATAGTCGTTAACCAGACGTCCAAGCCACCGTTCTATAAGAAAACGAGAACCGGATGGTACCTATGCAAAGCCTGATAAAGCCACACAATCTCACCGCCACCCTGATGGGCAAGACCGGCGATGCCCTGCTCTGGTTGCTCGCAGCCATGCATGTCGCCGCTGTCGCAATCCTGCTCGCGACTTTGCTCTCGCTGGGTGAGGCGCAAGCGGCCGAACAGGAGATAAGCTGCACCGGCAGCGACATTCTCGTGGAGATGCGCAAGAACGATCCGCAGGGCTTTGTGAAGATCGAGCAGGAAGCGGCCGCGATCCCGAACGGCAAGGGCAACTTCTGGCGCATCGAAAAAGCCGGAACGGAACCCTCCTTTCTTCTCGGCACCATGCATGTCACCGATCCGCGTGTTCTGGGCATGCCTGCCGCCGCCGCACCTGCCTTCGACAAGGCTGCGACGGTCATCGTGGAATCCGACGAAATCGTTGACGACAAGAAGATTGCCGCGTCGCTGCTGACCCGGCCCGAACTCACCATGTTTCTCGACGGCAAGTCGATCACCGACATCCTGTCGCCCGACAATGTTGCCCGCCTTGAAAAGGGCCTCAAGGAGCGCGGCATTCCGCTGAACGCGGTTTCGCGCATGAAGCCATGGATGCTGTCGAGCTTCGTCGCCCTTCCCGCCTGCGAATTTGCCCGCAAGGCCACCGGGCTGTCCTTTCTCGACAAGAAGCTGGCCGAAGACGCGGTGGCTGACGGAAAACGTCTCGTTGGGCTGGAAACCATGGTCGAGCAGCTGACGGCCATGTCAGAGCTACCCATGGAGTTTCATCTTCAGGCGCTCATCGAAACGCTGGAACTGGGCGACCGCATGGACGACATCATGACGACCATGACCGATCTCTATGTCAGCGGCGATATCGGCATGACGATGCCGATGCTGAAAAGCCTCGACCCCAAGAAACCGGAAGAGAGCGACCAGGGTTACGCCGCCTTCGAGCAACGCATCATCACCGACCGCAATCACGTCATGGCGGAGCGGGCTTCCCCCGAGCTTGGCAAGGGCAATGTCTTCATGGCCGTTGGCGCCCTGCACCTGCCGGGCGAGGAAGGCGTTGTCGAGCTCCTGCGCTCGCAGGGTTTCACGCTGACGCGGGTCGATTAAAACTCGCGCTCATGTCCTGACGGGCTGGATGTCCCTGCAAAACGGCCGCATCGTCGCGGGCACGATGCGGCGATGAAACGGTCCGACAACCAACAGATAAACACGCCCGAACAACGTCTTGCGCCTGACGATGGTGGTGACTTTCACGATCCGCCGGTCATGGACGATCGGCAGATCATGCTTCTCCTCCAAATCTACAACGATGCGGAAATCGAGATGGCTGTCGTCGAAACCAAGAACGGTCCGGTCCGGGGTGGTTGACACGATGGGGAACCCTCCCGCCGAGGTTCCGGATGCGTGTTCAACTGTCTTGAGACCAAAAAGCGACACGATACGGTTGCGCAGGGCCATGAGCCTGCCGATCCACGCCGGCGGATGATCGAGAAGAAGTCGGCTCACATCGAGCGAACTCGATGCACCCTGCACAATCTCTCCCTGATAGCTATCCCGCCAGTCAGCACCCGGTAATATTCCTTCGAAATCCGGCATTCGTAACCCCTTTTCCCCGCCCTTCGCGGCAAAGGCACTATCCTCTATTCCTGTTGATGCGAAAACGCGGCAAACCGCCGCTCAGCCGTGCGTCATGCGTTTCAGGACGCCGGTACGCCAATAGAACTGGTGAACCAGAACAGCGACGAGATGGCCGACGATCAACACCCACATCAGTGCCTTGAACGGGCCCGAATGCAATTGCCCCGCAGCCTGAACACCAAAGTAATAGGCGGCGATGCCGGACAATGGCAGGATGAGGAACAGCGCATAGAAGGTGAAATGGGCCACCTTTGCGGCGATCTGAAAGACACGCGGTTCCTCGGCGGGGTGCGGCGGCACTCCCTGGAAGAACCGCAGACAGAGGCGCAGAACAGCAAGGAACAGAATGGCAAAGCCGACATAGGCGTGAATATTGGCGGACGAAATCTGGTCGGGCGTCAGCGTTTCACCCCGCCGCATCAGCCGATACGCATGGGCCATGCCATCCGGAAACAGGAGATTGAAGAAGATCAGAAGCGCCATCGCCCAATGGATGACGCGCTGTGGAACGGAAAATGAAACTTGAGTGGAAGACGCCATTTTATTGCCTTTTATCAAAAGGTTAGACAGGCTGTGGCGCGAGTATGGAAAACCCCGGCCTGCATGGCAAGCCGGGGTTCAGCAGATGGCTGAAATTTAATATTGGAGCATCAGACTGAAACTGCACAGCAGTTTCATGTTCAGCGCTCCAACGTCGATCACATATGGATCGGCTTGAAGAAAGTCGCCAGTGCCGCTTCCTTCACCGCTTCCGACATGGTCGGATGCGCATGGCAGGTGCGGCCGAGATCTTCAGAGGAGCCACCGAATTCCATCAGCACGGTGATCTCGTGGATCATCTCACCAGCGCCGAAACCGACGATGTGGCCGCCGAGAACCCGGTCGGTTTCCTTGTCGGCAAGGATCTTCACGAAACCATCCGTCACCTGCATGGCGCGGGCGCGGCCATTGGCGGTGAAGGGGAACTTGCCGACCTTGTAGGCGATACCAGCGGCCTTCAGCTCCTCTTCGGTCTTGCCAACGGAAGCGATTTCAGGCTGCGTATAGACCACAGCCGGGATGACATCGTAATTCACATGGCCACGCTGGCCGGCGAGGATTTCCGCAAGCGCAACGCCCTCGTCTTCCGCCTTATGCGCCAGCATCGGACCCTTCACCACGTCGCCGATCGCATAGATGCCGTCGACATTGGTCTTGTAGTGACCGTCGATTTCGACACGCCCACGGCTGTCCAGTACGACGCCGGCTTCCGCAAGGCCGAGACCTTCGGTGTAGGGCTTGCGACCAGTGGAGATCAGCACGACGTTCGCTTCCAGCGTCTCAGCAGCACCGCCCTTGACCGGTTCGAACACAACCTTTGCGCCGCCAGCAGTCTTTTCAACAGCCGTCACCTTGGCGCCGAGCTTGAAATCGAGACCCTGCTTGGCCAGCAGACGCTGCGCCTGCTTGGAAACTTCGCCATCCATGCCGCCGAGAATATTGTCGAGATATTCGACGACGGTCACCTTCGCGCCCAAGCGCGACCAGACCGAACCGAGCTCGAGGCCGATCACGCCGCCGCCGACAACGATGAGCTTTTCCGGAACCTTGGAAAGAGCGATCGCGCCGGTGGAGGAAACGATGACGGTTTCATCGATATCGACCTTGACGCCTGGAATGCCCGCGACATCAGAACCGGTGGCGATGACGATGTTCTTCGCCTCGATCTCCTGCGTCTCACCCTTGTCATTGGTGACGGAAACCTTGCCGGCGGAAACCACCTTGCCGGTGCCCTGGAAGGCATCAATCTTGTTCTTCTTGAACAGGAAGGCGACGCCGTCGACATTGGCCTTCACCACGCCGTCCTTGTGGCCCATCATCTTGTCGAGGTTCAGCTTCGGAGCGGCAACTTCGATACCGAGCGTATCGACGCCATGGGCGACATGCGCAAAGGTTTCGGACGCATGCAGCAGCGCCTTGGAAGGGATGCAGCCGACATTGAGGCAGGTGCCGCCATAGGTGGCGCGTTTTTCGATGACAGCGACCTTGAGGCCAAGCTGTGCCGCCTTGACCGCGCAAACATAACCGCCGGGACCCGTACCGATTACAACTACATCATATGCCATGTTTCTGTTCCTGATTGATTGCGGGCAGGATTTTGAACCGCCCTGCTTCCGTTTGACCTGAAACTCAGGCCGCTTTTTCCGTTGCGAGTTTTATACCGAGAGCGATGAACACCACACCGCTGGTGCGGTCGATCCATTGGCTGGCGCGCTGAAATGCGGCGCGCATGCGCGGCGTCGTCATGAACAGGCTGACGCCAACGAACCAGAGGATAAGGCAGCTCGCCATGACGAGCCCATATCCGAATTTGATGGTAACCGGCGTATGCGCATGAACCACCGTCGAAAAGATCGACAGGAAGAAAAACACCGGTTTGGGGTTAAGCGCGTTTGCGGCAAAACCGAGTGTGAAGGCCTTCAGCCCGGTCTGTGTGCTTTTGGCTCGAACGCCGCCCTCGCCTTCAGCCGTCGGCAATTCCGTCTTGCCGGCGCGCAGTGCCTTGATGCCGATATAGATCAGATAGGCGACGCCCAGCCACTTGACGATGTTGAAGAGATAGATCGACTGGGAAATGATGAGACCAAGTCCGAGGATCGTATAGGTGACATGGAACATCAGCGATGTGCCCACGCCGAAGCTGGTGATGATGGCCTGTTTTCGCCCATGCACCATGGCCTGACGCATGACCATTGCCAGATCGGCGCCGGGGGAAACGATTGCGAAAGCGAAGATCGCCATCAGGGATGCAAGTTCGATCAGATACTGATGCATCGGAAAATCAACCTCTAAAACATCAACACGAAAAGCATCAGCGCAAGGCCGAGCATCGAACCGAGCCAGACCAGCGAGCGGATATAGGGCACACCGGCCAGATAAAGTGGAATATAGACCACCCGGCAGATCAGCCAGATCCACGCGCCGGTGAGTGCCAGCCCGGACGGATCGCCGGCCATGATGACACCAAAGGCGAGCGCGATGAAAGCGGGATAGGTTTCACGGAAATTTTCCGATGCGCGGGCTGCCCGACCGGTAAACCTGCCTTCAGGCTTCTTCTCCGCATCACGCGGGCCGGCATTCCAGTCCATCCCAAATTCCCGCGTCGCCGTCATGGCTTGCAGCATGATATGCACCGCAAGCAGCAGGACGCTGAGACCGATCAGCGGTAAAAAGGGTGAAGCGGCAAGAAATGTCGGCTGCACGTTCGCTCTCCTGATGGAATTTCAGCGGGGCCTCAATTGAAACCCCGCCGAAACGAAAAGCAAGACCGATCAGAGATCGAGAACCAGGCGTTCCGGATCTTCGAGGCTTTCCTTGACGCGGACGAGGAAGGTCACGGCTTCCTTGCCGTCAACGATACGGTGATCGTAGGAGAGCGCAAGATACATCATCGGACGGATGACGACCTGACCGCCGATGGCGACCGGACGCTCCTGGATCTTGTGCATGCCGAGGATGCCGGACTGCGGCGCGTTGAGGATCGGCGAAGACATCAGCGAACCGTAGACACCACCGTTGGTGATGGTGAAGGTGCCGCCCTGCATGTCGGCCATGCCGAGCGAACCGTCACGGGCTGCCTTAGCGAGGCGACCCAGTTCCTTTTCGACGCCGGCGATGGAGAGCTGGTCAGCATCGCGGATAACGGGAACAACGAGACCCTTGTCGGTGCCGACAGCCATGCCGACGTGACAATAGTTCTTGTAGATGATGTCCGTGCCGTCGATTTCAGCGTTGACAGCGGGCAGTTCCTTCAGCGCGTGGGTCACGGCCTTGGTGAAGAAGCCCATGAAGCCGAGCTTGACGCCGTGCTTCTTCTCGAACACGTCCTTGTAGCGGTTGCGCAGGTCCATGACGGCGCTCATGTCCACCTCATTATAGGTGGTCAGCATGGCGGCGGTGTTCTGCGCATCCTTCAGGCGACGGGCGATCGTCTGGCGCAGGCGGGTCATCTTGACGCGCTCTTCGCGAACCTGATCCTGCTCGGCGGAAACCGGACGGGGAGCAGCAGCAACCGGAGCCGGAGCGGCGGCAGGTGCCGAAACGCCCTTGGCGACGGCAGCGAGAACATCGCCCTTCAGAACCTGGCCACGCTTGCCCGAACCGTCGACCTGATCGGCGGACAGGTTGTTTTCAGCAAGCAGCTTGCCGGCGGCAGGTGCCGGCGGCATGGAGCCCGTTGCCGGAGCAGCGGTTGCCGCAGGGGCCGGGGCAGCTGCGGCAGCAGCAGGCTTTGCCGGTTCGGCAGCGGGGGCGGAGGTCGCAGCGCCGGCAGCACCTTCGGCGATCTGGCCGAGAAGCGCGTCGAGACCGACGGTTTCGCCATTCTGCGCGACGATTTCGGTCAGCACGCCGGAGGCGGGTGCCGGGACTTCGACGGTAACCTTGTCGGTTTCCAGTTCAACGAGCGGTTCGTCGGCCTTGACGGTATCGCCGACCTTCTTGAACCAGGTGCCGACGGTCGCTTCGCTGACGGATTCGCCGAGGGTTGGTACGCGGATTTCAGTGGCCATGATCTAGTTCCGTTATTCAGGTGTCTTTTTTGCGGGGCGATGCGGGAGAGTTCTCACTCTCCCAGCGCGTCTTCCAGGAACGCAGCAAGCTGCGCCAAGTGCTTGGACATCAGGCCGGTCGCCGGAGAGGCGGCAGCCGGACGGCCCGTGTAACGGACCTTCTGGTACTTGGCGTCGATATGCGCCAGAACCCATTCAAGGTAAGGATCGATGAACGACCACGCACCCATGTTCTTCGGCTCTTCCTGGCACCAGACCATCTCCGCATTGCGGAAACGGGAAAGCTCGTTGATGAGAGCCTTGGCCGGGAACGGGTAGAGCTGTTCGACGCGCAGCAGGTAGATGTCGTCGATACCGCGCTTTTCACGCTCCTCGAGCAGATCGTAATAGACCTTGCCCGTGCACATGACGACGCGACGGATCTTGGAATCCTTCTGCAGCTTGATCGGGCCGTCCTTGATGACTTCCGCATCGTCCCACAGGAGACGGTGGAAGGAGGACTCGCCTGCAAGCTCGGCCAGCGAAGACGTCGCACGCTTGTGACGCAGCAGCGACTTCGGCGTCATCAGGATCAGCGGCTTGCGGAAGTCACGCTTCATCTGGCGGCGCAGGATGTGGAAGTAGTTGGCCGGCGTCGTGCAGTTGGCAACCTGCATATTGTCTTCGGCGCACATCTGCAGCCAGCGCTCCAGACGGGCGGACGAGTGCTCCGGACCCTGACCTTCATAACCGTGCGGCAGAAGGCAGACGAGACCGGACATGCGCAGCCACTTGCGTTCACCCGAAGAGATGAACTGGTCGAACACCACCTGTGCGCCGTTGGCGAAGTCGCCGAACTGGGCTTCCCAGAGCGTCAGCGCATTCGGACGGGCCAGCGAATAGCCATATTCGAAACCGAGAACCGCTTCTTCCGAAAGCATCGAGTTGATAACTTCGTAACGGGCCTGCGTCGGTGAAAGATTGGCAAGCGGAATGTAACGCTCTTCGGTTTCCTGATCGTAGAGAACCGAGTGGCGCTGCGAGAAGGTGCCGCGTTCACAATCCTGACCGGAGAGACGGATCTTGTGACCGTCGACGGCGAGCGAACCGAAAGCAAGCGCTTCCGCCATTGCCCAGTCGATGCCCTCACCCGTCTCGATCATCTGCGAGCGGTTTTCCATGAAGCGCTGGATCGTACGGTGTGCGCTGAAGCCTTCCGGAATGGTCGACAGCTTCTTGCCGATTTCCTTGAGCTGCTTCATCGGCACGCCGGTCTTGCCACGACGCTGCTCATCGGCATTGTCGGCGGCGCGAAGGCCCGACCACTGACCGTCCAGCCAGTCGGCCTTGTTCGGCTTGTAGGACTGGCCTGCCTCGAACTCCTGCTCGAGATGGGCCCGCCAGTCGGCCTTGATCTTCTCGAAGTCGCCTTCGGTGATCAGGCCTTCCGCGATCAGACGGTCGGCATAGATGCGTGCGACGGTCTTGTGGCCACGGATGACCTTATACATCTTCGGCTGCGTGAACGCGGGCTCGTCGCCTTCGTTATGGCCGAAGCGGCGGTAACAGAACATGTCGATGACGACAGGCTTGTGGAACTTCATGCGGTATTCGGTCGCGACCTTCGCCGCATAGGTAACCGCTTCCGGATCGTCGCCGTTGACGTGGAAGATCGGCGCCTCGATCATCTTGGCGACGTCGGACGGATAGGGCGACGAGCGCGAGAAGGCCGGGTTCGTCGTGAAACCGATCTGGTTGTTAATGATGAAATGCATGGTGCCGGCAACCCGGTGACCGCGCAGGCCGGAAAGGCCGAGAATTTCGGCAACCACGCCCTGACCCGCAAAAGCGGCATCGCCGTGCAACAGGAGCGGCAGCACCTTGGCGCGTTCCGACAGCGGAATGATATCGCCGTCCCATGTCTTGGCGAGCTGGTCCTGCTTGGCGCGGGCCTTGCCCATGACGACAGGGTTGACGATTTCAAGGTGCGACGGGTTGGCCGTCAGCGAAAGGTGAACCTTGTTGCCGTCGAATTCGCGGTCGGAGGAGGCACCGAGATGGTACTTAACGTCGCCGGAACCTTCGACGTCGTCAGGCTTGAACGAACCGCCCTTGAACTCGTGGAACACGGCGCGGTGCGGCTTGCCCATGACGTTGGTCAGAACGTTCAGACGGCCGCGGTGGGCCATGCCGAGAACGACTTCTTCCAGACCGTCCTGGCCGCCGCGCTTGATGATCTGCTCAAGTGCCGGGATCAGCGATTCACCGCCGTCGAGGCCGAAACGCTTGGTGCCCTTGAAACGCACGTCGAGGAACTGCTCGTAACCTTCGGCTTCGACCAGCTTGGAAAGAATGGCCTTCTTGCCCTCCGGCGTGAAGTCCACGCCCTTGTCCGGGCCTTCGATGCGTTCCTGGATCCAGCCCTTTTCTTCCGGGTTGGACATATGCATGAATTCGACGCCGAGCGTCGAGCAATAGGTGCGCTCAAGAATATCGACCATCTCGCGCACGGTCGCATATTCGAGACCGAGAACGTTATCGATGAAAATCTTGCGGTCGTAATCGCTTTCCTCGAAGCCGTAGGACTTCGGCGAAAGCTCGTTGTAATCTTCAACGGCGCTGGCAATGCCGAGCGGATCGAGCTTGGCGTGCAGGTGGCCGCGCATGCGGTAGGCGCGGATCATCATGATGGCGCGGACGCTGTCACGGGTCGCCTGAAGCACTTCGGCCGGGCTGACAGCCTTGCCGGTATCGGCGCTTTTCGCCTCGGCTTTCGCCTGAACCTTCTTCTCGATGGCCTTCTCGACCGTGGCCCAGTTGCCGTCCAGCGCGGATACCAGATCGCCATTTGCCGGGATCGGCCAGTTGGCGCGCTTCCAGGAGGCGCCCTTGGCTGCCTTCTTCACGTCTTCCGGATTGTCGGACAACGCCTTGAAGAAGCTCTGCCACTCCGGCGACACGGAAGAGGGATCCTCTTCGTACCGGGCATAGAGCTGCTCGATATAGGCTGCATTCGCGCCGTCCAGAAACGACGTGATCTGAAACTGCTCGTTCGCTTCTTGCCTTGCCATTGTGTTCTTGCGGACTTGTCAGTCCGCCTCCTCGATGCCGTTAGGGCCGCTTATCGGCCTGCCGCTTTGATTACTGCTGTATGCCGCCGGGGCGGTATGCCGTTCTGTCTGTCGTTCTTGCGGCATCGGGCAGCGTGGCGTTGAAGCCGCGCCGCCCGTTACCGGTCTCATGTGGTCTCAGCCCTTGAGGACTTCAACCAGCGTCTTGCCGAGGCGCGCCGGAGAGGGCGATACCTTGATACCGGCTGCTTCCATTGCTGCGATCTTGGACTCTGCATCGCCCTTGCCGCCGGAAACGACAGCGCCGGCGTGACCCATGGTGCGACCCTTCGGAGCCGTACGGCCTGCGATGAAGCCGGCCATCGGCTTCTTGCGGCCCTTCTTGGCTTCGTCGATCAGGAACTGCGCCGCATCTTCTTCAGCCGAACCACCGATTTCGCCGATCATGATGATCGACTGGGTGGCGTCGTCGGCGAGGAACATTTCCAGCACGTCGATGAACTCGGTGCCCTTGACCGGGTCGCCGCCGATGCCGACAGCCGTCGTCTGGCCGAGGCCTTCGTTGGAAGTCTGGAACACGGCTTCATAGGTGAGCGTGCCCGAACGGGAAACGATACCGACCGAACCCTTGCGGAAGATGGAGCCCGGCATGATACCGATCTTGCATTCTTCCGGCGTCAGGATACCCGGGCAGTTCGGGCCGAGCAGGCGCGACTTGGAGCGGTCGAGGCGAGCCTTGACGCGAACCATGTCCATGACCGGGATACCTTCGGTGATGCAGGTGATGAACGGAATTTCCGCATCGATGGCTTCGATGATGGCATCGGCTGCACCTGCCGGCGGAACGTAGATCACGGATGCGTCTGCACCGGTCTTTTCCTTGGCTTCGGCAACCGTTGCGAAGATCGGCAGGCTTTCGCCCTTGGAACCGGTCCAGGTTTCGCCACCCTTCTTCGGGTGAATACCGCCGACCATCTGCGTGCCGTAATAGGCAAGCGCCTGTTCGGTGTGGAAGGTGCCGGTCTTGCCGGTCAGACCCTGAACAAGGATCTTCGTGTCTTTATTAACAAGAATAGACATTATTTCCGGTCCCTCAATTAGCCGTTGATCGCCGCGACGATCTTCTTGGCTGCGTCGTCCAGATCGTCAGCAGCCGTAATCGCAAGGCCAGATTCGTTGAGAAGCTTCTTGCCAAGTTCGACGTTGGTGCCTTCGAGGCGAACAACGAGCGGAACCTGCAAACCGACTTCCTTCACCGCGGCAATCACGCCTTCGGCGATGACGTCGCACTTCATGATGCCGCCGAAGATGTTGACGAGGATGCCCTCGACCTTCGGGTCAGCCGTGATGATCTTGAAGGCTGCCGCAACCTTCTCCTTGCCGGCGCCGCCGCCGACGTCGCAGAAATTAGCCGGCTCTTTGCCGTAAAGCTTGATGATGTCCATCGTCGCCATGGCGAGACCGGCACCATTGACCATGCAGCCGATGTTGCCGTCGAGAGCAACGTAAGCGAGGTCCCACTTGGAGGCTTCGATTTCCTTGGCGTCTTCTTCGGTTTCGTCGCGCAGCGCCTTGACGTCGTCGTGGCGGAACAGCGCATTGCCGTCGAAGGACATCTTGGCGTCGAGAACGCGCAGATGGCCATTTTCCATGACGATCAGCGGGTTGACCTCGAGGAGAGCCATGTCCTTCTCGTTGAAGGCCTTGTAGAGGATCGGGAACAGCGCCTTGGCGTCTTCGGCAGCAACACCATCAAGCTCGAGAGCCTTGGAGATCGCGGCAACGTCGGCGTCGCTCACACCCTTTTCGGGGTTGATGGCGATGGTGTGGATCTTCTCGGGCGTGTCGTGGGCGACAGCCTCGATATCCATGCCGCCTTCAGTGGAAACCACGAAAGCAACCTGGCCGACGGAACGGTCAACCAGCAGCGAGCAGTACAGCTCGCGGGCAATGTCCGCGCCGTCTTCGATGTAGAGACGGTTGACCTGCTTGCCGGCATCGCCCGTCTGCGCCGTTACCAGCGTGTTGCCGAGCATGTCCTTGGCGTGGGAAACGACTTCGTCGATCGACTTTGCCAGACGAACGCCGCCCTTGGCGTCAGGGCCAAGTTCCTTGAACTTGCCCTTGCCGCGGCCGCCGGCGTGGATCTGGCTCTTGACGACGTAAAGCGGGCCGGGAAGCTGCTTTGCGGCAGCTTCGGCTTCTTCGACCTTGAGGATGGCGACGCCTTCAGCAACCGGCGCGCCGTAGCCCTTCAGAAGAGCCTTGGCCTGATATTCGTGAATATTCATGGAATAATCCCTGTTTGGAGCCGCTAGAGGCTATTACTTCAGCGACGGAGCGATGTTGACGCAGGCTTCGCAAAGACCGGCGACAGCGCCGACGGACTTGCGGAAGGCTGCTTCTTCTTCCTTGTTCAGCTCGATCTCGATGATGCGCTCGATACCGCCGGCACCGATGATGGTGGGAACGCCGACATACATATCGTCCACGCCATACTGACCCGAGAGATGGGCAGCGGCGGGCAGGACGCGCTTCTTGTCCTTGAGGTAGGATTCAGCCATTTCGATCGCGGAAGCGGCCGGCGCATAATAAGCCGAACCGGTCTTCAGCAGGCCGACGATTTCCGCACCGCCGTCGCGCGTGCGCTGTACGATCTCTTCGAGACGCTCGGCGGTCAGCCAGCCCATCTTGACGAGGTCGGTCAGCGGAATGCCGGCGACCGTGGAGTAGCGTGCGAGCGGCACCATGGTATCGCCGTGGCCGCCGAGAACGAAGGCGGTGACGTCTTCAACCGAAACATTGAATTCTTCGGAGAGGAAAAGACGGAAGCGCGCGCTGTCGAGAACGCCGGCCATGCCGACGACCTTGTTCTTCGGCAGGCCGGAGAACTTCTGCAGCGCCCAGACCATGGCGTCGAGCGGGTTGGTGATGCAGATGACGAAAGCATTCGGGGCATATTTCTTGATGCCGGCGCCGACCTGCTCCATGACCTTGAGGTTGATTCCGAGAAGATCGTCGCGGCTCATGCCGGGCTTGCGGGCAACGCCGGCGGTGACGATGCAGACGTCTGCGCCTTCGATGGCGGCGTAATCGGAAGCGCCGGTGAGCTTTGCATTGAAGCCTTCAACCGGGCCGGACTGGGCAATATCCAGACCCTTGCCCTGCGGGATGCCGTCGGCAATATCGAAGAGGACGATATCGCCCAGTTCCTTCAGGCTGGCGAGATGCGCCAGCGTGCCGCCGATCATGCCAGAACCAATAAGTGCAATTTTTTTGCGAGCCATCGAATGCTTCCTCTTGAGCTTCAATTCAATTTCACCGCGCCAAACCGGCAGCCAAATTGTCGGACTTCGATTAGCCCCATTGGCCAAAATTGGCAACAGATTCTTTTGTGATGAATATTTTCAATCGTTTAGACCATTATTTTCTTACGTAAACGTAAGAAAATACGTCACGAAAGTGTCAAACTTTCTGCCGTTTTTCGTGATGCAGCGCCAGATAATCCGCGCTGCGCATCTCAAACAGCCGCGAGGCAGTGCGATCAAACTCGAAGCCTTCGGTTCCCTTGCGCTTGCCGAGCAGGTCTTCCGGCATGGCGGCAGCGGAGGCAAAAAGCCGGACGCTGTGGTCGTAAAGCGCATCGATGAGGATGATGAAACGCTTGGTCTCGTTGCGCTTGTCCGCATTCAAGAACGGGATATGGTCGATGAAGACCGTATCGAAACGATTGGCGATGGCAAGGAAGTCGGAAGCCCCGAGCGGCTTCTCGCAAAGATCGGAAAATGAAAAACGCGCCACACGGCCACTGGCGCGCGGCACCAGAATGGAGCGGCCCTTCATCGGTATTTCCGTCGGCGCGACAAGGTGGCCACCGGTCATGTGCCGCCAGGCCATATCCATCGCCTGATCCGCCGAACCGTCGAGCGGCGTGACATAGACCGGCAGGCTTTCCAGCTTTTCCATCCGGTAATCGGTGGGGCTGTCCAGCGTCACGACCTCAACATACTTCTTCAGCAAGTCGACGAAAGGCAGGAACAGGCCGCGATTGAGCCCGTCCTTGTAGAGATTGTCGGGTACGACGTTGGATGTCGTTACCAGAGTGCAGCCATTGGCGAAGAGTTCGCTGAACAGCCGGGCGAGGATCATCGCATCGGCAATATCCGTGACGGTGAACTCGTCGAAGCAAAGGAGCTCCGCTTCCGCCAGAAGTTGGGCCGCGACAGGCGGAATGGGGTCTGCCTGTTTGGTTTCGCCATTCTTCAGCTTCTGCCGATGCGCATGCACGCGATTATGCACATCCGCCATGAACTCGTGAAAATGGCAGCGCCGTTTGGAAGAAACGGGCGCCATCTCATAGAACATGTCCATCAGCATCGTCTTGCCTCGGCCGACGCTGCCATAGACATACAATCCCTTGACGGGCGCAGCTGGACCGGCCTTGCGCGCGAACATCCAGCCGAGCGCGCTTTTTTTCTTGGCGGGCTTGCGTGCCTTTAGATCGGCAAGGATACGGTCGAGGTGAGCCGCCACGCCGAGTTGCGCCGCATCCGCCTGCAAGGTGCCAGCTGCCGTTAATGCGTTGAGCTGTTCAACGACACTATGATTGTAATCGGGCAATGGCTTCATGGAAAAGCGCTCCGGTCGCGGACACCGACAGGCATCCGCGACGAATGGAATGGCTCAGAACAGGCAAGGCGATCCGGATACACCGGAGATGCTCTATCGGCTGAGGCTGAGCGGCTGGCCGCTATTGGTGGTGCCGTCAAAGCGCGCATCGGCGCTCTTGTAGACGCGGCCGATCGTATCGCCTGAACGGTTCTTGAAGAGGACCATCTTGCCGGACACTTCCCAGGAACCCATTGCCGTCAGCTCGCCGGAGCAGCCACGCGTGCCGCCACGCGACCCGCTGCCGAGATTGGTGAGCGTCAGGAACATGTCGCAATTGGCACCGCCATTGGAAACGCGCCAGTTGCCGACCATGGATTCCTTGGTAACGTCGAGCGCCGTTGTCGGCGGAGCAGCAGATGCCACATCCGTGCCGCCAGGCGTCGCCGAAGCGGGTGCCGACGGGAACTGAGTGCCCGATGCACCACCGGGTGGCGGCAGCGCGCCAGACTGAACGGAGGGAACCGGCTGTGCCTGCAGTGGAGGCGTATAACCGGGATTACCGCCGCTATTGTTGTTGTAATCGTAGGAGGTACGTTGGCAACCGGCGAGGCTCATTACAACCGCAAGGCCCGTCACCACATATCTGAATTGCATATCAAGCTCCCGATTCTCTCGCTTCCGGAAAGACCATGATCAAACAAGAAGGCTGAATTATTACCAAAGCCTTATCTTGCGCAAGCGATGGCTGGGATAATTACCATTTCGGTCGATTTTTACCGAAATTTCCCGCGCCCGGTTGTAAAAAAGGGCCGCAGTCGACACCACGGCCCGATAGATTTTCTCTCTCAGCGAATCGTCTTCAGACGCGACGCTCGACCATCATCTTCTTGATTTCCGCGATAGCCTTGGCCGGGTTCAGACCCTTCGGGCAAGCCTGCGCGCAGTTCATGATGGTGTGGCAGCGATAAAGGCGGAACGGGTCTTCGAGATCGTCGAGACGCTCGCCGGTTGCTTCATCGCGGCTGTCGATCAGCCAGCGATAGGCCTGCAGCAGAACGGCGGGACCGAGGTAGCGGTCGCCATTCCACCAGTAGCTGGGACAGGAGGTGGAGCAGCAGGCGCAGAGAATGCACTCATAAAGACCGTCCAGCTTCAGGCGGTCCTCGTGGCTTTGTTTCCATTCCTTGGCGGGCGTCGGCGAAACCGTCTTCAGCCACGGCTCAATGGAGCGGTGCTGCGCATAGAAGTTCGACAGATCAGGAACGAGATCCTTCACGACAGGCATATGCGGCAGCGGATAGACCTTCACCGTGCCCTTGATCTCTTCCATGCCCTTGGTGCAGGCGAGCGTATTGGTGCCGTCGATGTTCATGGCGCAGGAACCGCAAATGCCTTCACGGCAGGAGCGGCGCAGCGTCAGCGTCGGGTCGATGTTGTTCTTGATGTAGAGAAGCGCATCGAGAACCATCGGCCCGCAATCGTCGACATCGATATAATAGGTATCGATGCGCGGGTTCTGGCCGTCATCCGGGTTCCAGCGATAGATCCGGTATTCGCGAACGTTCTTGGCACCATCCGGCTTCGGCCAGACTTTGCCTTCGCTGATCTGGGAATTCTTGGGGAGAGCGAGTTCAACCATATCCAGTTCCTCAAATCAGTAGACGCGAGCCTTCGGCTCGATCTTTTTGGGATCGATGCCGTCGGCGATCAGGTCGGTATGAACAGGGCGGTAGTCGAGCTTGACGTCACCTTCGGGGCTGACCCAGGCAAGCGTGTGCTTGCGCCAGTTCACGTCGTCGCGACCGCCGAACGGACCATCGACGAAATCCTCGCGGGCATGCGAGCCGCGGCTTTCCTTGCGCGCTTCCGCGCCGTAGACCGTGGTGATCGCGTTGGCCATCAGATTGTGCAGCTCGAGCGTCTCGACCAGATCGGAGTTCCAGACCATCGAACGGTCGGTGACCTTGACATCAGGCAGTTCCTTCCAGATGGCGGAAAGACGCTGGCAACCGCTTTCCAGCGATTCCTGCGTGCGGAACACGGCCGCATCGTCCTGCATGGCGCGCTGCATCTTGTCGCGCAGCACCGCCGTCGGCGTCGAGCCATTGGCATAACGCAGGCTGTCGAAGCGCTCCATGATCCTGTCGCAGGCCGCCGTGTCGAGAGCCGGAACCGGCGCATCGCGGTCGATGACCTGGGCTGCACGGATGGCGGCAGCACGGCCGAAGACCACGAGGTCGATCAGCGAGTTGGAGCCGAGACGGTTCGCGCCGTGAACGGAGGCGCAACCGGCTTCGCCAACGGCCATCAGGCCAGGCGCGATGCGCTCCGGGTTTTCGGCGTTGGCGTTGAGCACTTCGCCCCAATAATTGGTCGGAATGCCGCCCATATTGTAGTGAACCGTCGGCAGAACCGGGATCGGCTCGCGCGTCACGTCGACGCCGGCGAAAATCTTCGCGCTTTCGGAAATGCCCGGAAGACGCTCATGCAGGATCGCCGGATCAAGGTGATCGAGATGCAGGAAGATGTGGTCCTTGTTCTTGCCGACGCCACGACCCTCGCGGATTTCCATGGTCATGCAGCGAGACACCACGTCACGCGAGGCAAGGTCCTTCGCCGAAGGCGCATAACGCTCCATGAAGCGCTCGCCTTCTGAGTTAACGAGATAACCGCCCTCGCCGCGCGCACCTTCGGTAATCAGGCAGCCCGCGCCGTAAATGCCGGTCGGGTGGAACTGAACGAATTCCATATCCTGAAGCGGCAGGCCGGCACGTGCGATCATGCCGCCGCCGTCGCCGGTGCAGGTATGGGCAGACGTTGCCGAGAAATAGGCGCGGCCGTAACCGCCGGTCGCCAACACCACCATCTTGGCGGAGAAGCGATGGATCGTGCCGTCATCGAGGTTCCATGCAACGACGCCGGTGCAGCGGCCATCTGCCGACATGATGAGGTCGAGCGCGAAATATTCGATGAAGAATTCCGCATTGTTGCGCAGCGACTGGCCATAAAGCGTGTGCAGAATGGCATGGCCGGTACGGTCGGCAGCGGCGCAGGTGCGCTGTACCGGTGGGCCTTCACCGTAATTCTGCATGTGACCGCCGAACGGGCGCTGGTAAATCTTGCCTTCGGCATTGCGCGAGAACGGCACGCCATAATGCTCCAGCTCATAGACCGCCTTTGGCGCTTCCATGGCGAGATATTGCATCGCGTCGACATCGCCCAGCCAGTCGGAGCCCTTTACGGTGTCGTAAAGGTGCCACTGCCAACAGTCGGGCGTCATATTGGTGAGCGAGGCGGCGATGCCGCCCTGCGCCGCGACCGTGTGGGAGCGCGTCGGGAAAACCTTGGTGATGCAGGCCGTGCGGAAACCCTGTTCCGCCATGCCGAGCGTTGCGCGCAGACCCGCGCCGCCGGCGCCCACCACGATCACGTCATAGGAGTGATCGACATAGGTGTAGGCCTTGCCATTCTGGGAAGGTGAACTGATCGATGCCATGGCGGACTTATCCTGCGAATGCGATTTTCAGAATGGCGAAGATGCAAAGACCGCCAATGAGAACCGCGAAAAACGTATTGAGCATCAGAAGAACGAGCTTCGAAACCTCGGCGTGAACATAGTCTTCGATGATGACCTGCATGCCGAGCTTCATGTGGATGAGGCCGGAAACCAGCACCAGACCCATGATAACGGCGACAAGCGGGTTCGACAGCGCGGCGACGACTTCCGGATAGGGCGCGCCGGCGTACTGGATGAGGAAGACCACGAAGAAGATGAGCAACGGAACGTTGGCGACCGCCGTCAGGCGCTGACGCCAGAAATGGTCGGTGCCTTCCTTGGCGGAGCCGAGGCCGCGAACCTTTCCGAGAGGTGTACGCATATCCATGACAGGCTATCTCCTTAGCGCACGATCAGGGCGATGACCCAGATGAGCGCGGTCAGACAGATCGACGCTGCGAAGGTCGCCTTGGCGAGTTTTGTGTTGAAGTTCTTTTCGAAGCCATGGCCGAGATCCCACATGAAGTGGCGAAGGCCGCCCAGCAGGTGGTGAACGAGAGCCCAGGTATATCCGATCAGGATAAGCTTGCCGATGATCGTACCCATCGCCCAGCTGACCCAGTCATAATAGGCCGGGCCGGAAGCAAGTGCGATAAGCCACCAGGCAACCAGAAGCGTTCCAAAGTAAAGTGCAGCACCCGTGATGCGGTGCACGATGGACGCAACCATCGTCGGAATCGGCTTGTAAATTTGAAGATGCGGCGACAGAGGCCGGTTATTAGTCGCATTCGCCATCAGAACCTCGCGGCGTTTTCCCGTGCGCCCATGAGATAGGGCGCCCCCAAGCAACAGCACATGACGAAAGAATGTGCATTGCACCAACCGCGACGTTTAATCACATGGGAGCATCACGACAAGCACATTTCATGACCGATTCCAATTTAATCGATTGGTTCACGAATTTTTTTTGGAATTTTTTTGCTCGAAAATAAAAAATCGAGCATTTCCAAGATTTACACCCTCAAAATATTTACCTTTACGTAATTCATGAATCGTGTAATTTACTATTCATTAACTGAAAAAATCCGGAGAATAAGGCTCATGTTACAGCATCGAATCGCCGCTCTGGTCATGCTGGCAGCAGGTATCATTTTCACCGCAGTGCCTGCTGCGACGGCAGAGAATTTTAACGGACGCCACGATAATCAGCATCGGCAATCGCAGGACAGTTTCTCCACCGACGGCTTGCCGTCAACCCTCCCCGGCGGCACCTATGTGGGGGCGATATCGGCCTTGCGGGTTCGCGGCAACGGCAATTACTTTGCTATTGGCGGTGGTCTTTCAGGAAGAGTTGCAGTCGCCACGACGGGCACACAACTGGCCCCCCGAGCGAAAATCATCAATGTTCATGCCGAAACCTCGGGCGACGCCTGCGCCTATGAGCATGGCGTCTGCGTCATCCGGCCGTAAGTCAAATATAATCAGACAAAACGCCAGACGGTGGTCTTTTTGACTTCACTGTCTTCCAGAGCCCTTGTCACCGGCACCTGATAGGTTGCCTCTGCGACAAGGCGCTGCTTGGGCAGATAGGCACGCCCCGGGTCACCGACGAGCACGCTCACGCCTTTCGCCGTCAGTTCCAGGAACCAGGGTACGAGAAGATCGGCAAAGGCGCGGTCATAAAACACGTCGCCGGCCAGCAGAACATCCGCTTCAACCGGCGTCCCGACCAGATTGCGCCCGGTAAAATCGACATCCACGCCATTGAGAGCAGCATTCAGCCGGATGGCCGTTTCCGTCCAGGGGTCGATATCGGCGGCAATGACGGCAGCGGCACCCGCCTTGGCGGCAGCGATGGCGACCAGCCCTGAACCGCTGGCGAAATCCACCACGCGCTTGCCGGAGACACTTTCAGGATGATCGAGAACATAGCGCGCAAGCCCCTGCCCGCCGGCCCATGCGAAGGCCCAGAAAGGTGGAGGCAGGCCGATCTCTTCCAGCTCCTCCTCCGTCTTCAGCCAAAGCTCATGGGCTTCGCTTGCCAGATGAAGGCGCAATTCCGGCACATGCGGCGGATGCATGATGCCGGTATTGTCAAGAATGAAGCGTTCGGGATCGGTCCTCACCGAAAGCTCAGTCTGGCGATTTCGGCGGATTGGCGAGACCACCCATGCGGCAGACCTCGAGATATTCCTCTTCCGTCACCGGCTGCACGGAAAGCCGCATGGACGTGACCAGAGACATCTTCTCCAGTTTCGGATTGGCCTTCACATCCTTCAGCGAAACCGGCTGCGGCATGTCGCATACGGCGCGGATATCCACGCAATCCCACTTCAGGTCGCCCTCTGCGGTCGAATCCGGATGCGAAAGGGCGCAGACTTCGACGATGCCGACGACATCCAGCCCCTCATTGGAGTGGTAGAAGAAACCCTTGTCGCCGATTTTCATGGCGCGCATGTTGTTGCGGGCCTGATAGTTGCGCACGCCGGTCCATTCTTCGCCGGCCTCGCCCTTGGCCTTCTGCATTTCCCAGGACCATTTGAACGGCTCGGACTTGTAAAGCCAGTAATTCGCCATGACCCGTCACGCTCCCGGATTGTTGAAGACCCAGTTATAGGGCTTCACATCCACGCTTTCGAACAGGCCGGCCTTGGCATAGGGATCGGCATCGGCAAGAGCTTTTGCGGCCTCGATATCGGCTGCCTCGACGATGACCAGGCTGCCATTGGGCTTGCCTTCGGCGTCCAGAAACGGGCCGGCAATCTTCAGCGTGCCCTCGGCATTCAGCTTGTTCAGGTGCTCCAGATGGGCCGGGCGCGTGTCCATGCGCACGTTCAGATGGCCGGGCTTGTCCTTGCAGATAAAGGCAAACAGCATTTTTCTCTCCTCGCTGGCGCATGTCCTACAAAAGTGTCAGCGGTTTTGGGATCAGGACATGCGTAAAAACTATTCAGAGGCCACACTCATTCCGTGGTGATGGGCCGTGTCATCAATTGTTGCATGGCGCTCGCCACATCCAGATTGCCGTCGATAATGGCGGCCACCGCCTCGGTCACCGGCATGTCGACAGCGTGATGTTCGCCAAGCCGGGCGGCAACGGCTGCTGCAAAAGCGCCCTCCACCAGCCCGCCGGACATATCCTTGCCCTCGCCCCGGCCAAGCGCGATGCCGAAACGCAGGTTGCGCGACTGGTGGCTCGTCGCTGTCAGCACGAGATCCCCGAGGCCGGAAAGACCGCGCACCGTGTCGGCCTTGCCGCCCATGGCGACGACCAGCCGCGACATTTCGGCAAGACCGCGCGAAATCAGCGCTGCCCTGGCGGAATCACCGAGACCCGCGCCCTCAACGATGCCAGCGGCAATGGCGAGCACATTCTTCAGCGCGCCGCCAAGCTGCACACCGATGCGATCGGTGGAGGCATAAAGCCTGAAAGTTCTGCCGGAAATCGTTGTCGCCAGCCGCTCGGCGATCACAGCATCTTCCGCCGCGATCGCCATCGCGGTCGGCAGTCCGCGTGCAATATCGGCGGCGAAACCCGGACCGGAGAGAACGGCGATTGGATGATGCGGCAGTTCTGCTTCCAGAAGCTCGGTCAGCAGACGCCCGGAAACCCCGTCTATGCCCTTGGCGCAGGTAACGATGATACAATCTTTAGCCAGATAGGGACCGTAATGGCGGGCCGCATCCGCATGGGCCTGCGAGGGCATGGCGAATAGGACAATGCCTGCATCGGCCAGGACATCCGGCTCGACGGAAAACGCAAGCGCATCCGGGAGGTCGACACCCGGCAGGACAGCCTCGTGAATACGATCAACCTTCAGATCGGCCATCAGGGACGCGTCGCGGCCGAGCAGGGTCACATCATGCCGGTTCTCCAGCGCGATGACGACGGCGAGCGCGGTTCCGAAGGCGCCAGCACCGATGACGACGATTTTTTCCCGCTGCATCAGGCCTTGGCTCCCCTTTTGCCGAAACCGATCAATGTCTCCGCACTACCATCGAGAGGCCAGCGCGAGCGCGGCGCGATCTCCAGCGCATCCGGTTCCCTGCCGCATGCCATCCGCTCCAGCCCCGCCCAGGCGATCATCGCGGCATTGTCGGTGCAGAGCCGGTGCGGCGGTGCAACAAAACGGAAGCCATGGGCATCGCAAAGTGCCTGAAGCGTTTGGCGGATTTCCTGATTGGCGGCGACGCCGCCGGCCACGACCAGAGCAGGCTCCGTCTCCAGATGCGGAAATTCCTCTTTAAAGCGCGCAAGGCCACGGCCAATACGGTCTTTCAGGGTGCGCGACACCGCCTTCTGGAAGGAAGCGCAGATATCGGCAATATCCTGCTCAGAGAGCGGGGCAATGGCGGTCGCCGCCTGCCGCACCGCCGTCTTGAGGCCGGAGAAGGAAAAATCGAGCCTCACCTCACCGACCATCGGACGCGGCAGCGCAAAACGGTCCGGATTGCCTTCCGCCGCTGCCTTTTCAACGGCAGGTCCGCCGGGATAGGGCAACCCCAGAAGCTTCGCGGTCTTGTCGAAGGCTTCCCCCAGCGCATCATCGATGGTGGTGCCCCAGCGCTCGTATTCGCCGACGCCGCGCACCAGCACCAGCTGGGTGTGGCCGCCGGACACCAGCAGCATCAGATAGGGGAAAGACAGACCATCGGTCAGACGCGCCGTCAGCGCATGGCCTTCCAGATGGTTGATGGCGTAAAGCGGTTTGTCTGCTGCCATGGCAATCGCCTTGCCCGTCATCAGGCCCACCAGCAGGCCGCCGATAAGGCCCGGACCGGATGTGGCCGCAATGGCGTCGACATCGGCAAGGGTGACACCCGCCTGCTCCAGCGCTTCTTCCACCAGCGTGTCCAGCGCCTCGACATGGGCGCGGGCGGCGATTTCAGGCACCACGCCACCATAGGCGCTGTGTTCCTCAAGCTGCGACAAAACGACGTCGGAGACGATCTCGCCACGCCCGTCCGCATGCCGAACCACAATGGATGCAGCGGTTTCGTCACAGCTTGTCTCTATGCCGAGGATACGAAGAAAGGGGGTCATCAATTCTGTTCGTTCATTGCGATCATGCGCTGAGTTGGTCTAAGACAACTCCGGTAACAATGGATAGACGCGGATGCAAACAAAACCTTTCCGAATCGGCACGCGCGGCAGCCCTCTGGCGCTCGCACAGGCTTACGAGACGCGTGACCGGCTGATGGCGGCACATGGTCTGCCGGAAGAGATGTTCGAAATCGTCGTGCTGTCCACCAAGGGTGACCGGATAACCGACCGCGCCTTGTCGGAGATCGGCGGCAAGGGCCTGTTTACGGAGGAACTGGAGAGCCAGCTTCTGTCCGGCGAGCTTGATATTGCCGTCCATTCCTCCAAGGACATGCCGACCGTTCTGCCCAAGGGCCTCCATCTTTCCGCCTTCCTGCCGCGCGAGGACATGCGCGACGCCTTCATCGGCCGCGCTGCACCGAAACTTCTGGAACTGCCGCAGGGCGCCGTGGTCGGTTCGGCCTCCTTGCGCCGCCAGGCGCTGATCCGGCGATTGCGGCCGGACCTGAACGTCATCATCTTCCGCGGCCAGGTGGAAACCCGCCTGCGCAAACTGGAAGAAGGGCAGGCTGACGCCACGCTTCTCGCCTTTGCCGGCTTAAAGAGGCTGGGCATGGATAGCGTCCCGACGGAAATCCTCGACCCGAAGGATTTTCCGCCAGCGCCCGCGCAGGGCGCGATTTGCGTCGAGAGCCGTATCGGTGACACACGCATGGACGATTTGCTGTCATCCATCAATGACATGCCCACCTATGATGCCGTGACCTGCGAACGCGCCTTTCTGGCAGCCCTCGATGGCTCCTGCCGCACCCCGATTGCAGGCTACGCCACCTGTGACAGTGAGGAACTGCATTTCTCCGGCCTGATCCTCACCCCGGACGGACAGACGAGCCACGGCGTCGAGATTTCCGGGGCTCGCAAGGATGCCGAAGCTTTGGGTCGCAAGGCCGGCGAAGACGTGCGCGCCCGGGCGGGCAGCAACTTCTTCGACGGCTGGAGCTGAGCCGATGCGGATCGTCGTCACCCGGCCGCATCGTTCGGGCGAAAAGACGGCCGCAAAGCTTGAATCCCTCGGCCACCAGCCAGTGCTTCTTCCGCTGTTTCATCCCGTCCACCACGGCGAGCGCGCCATCCCGGCGCTATCGGACCCGCTATCGGCTATCGCCGTCACCAGCGCCGCGGCCCTGCGGTCGCTGGAAACCATCCGCGACCGACTTGCACCCCATCTGTCAAAACCGCTCTTCGCCGTCGGCGAGGCGACGGCGGAGGCGGCAGAAAAAATCGGCTTCAGCAATATCTTCACAGCCTCTGGCGATGCGGCGGCTCTCGCTGCGCTCGTCGCGGAGCATCGCTCCCTTCTGAAGAACGGCCTCCCCCTGCTCTATCTCACCGGCACGCCACGAGGCGCCGTCTTCGAGGATGGTCTTGCCGCCGCCGGGATCCCATTCCGGGCAGTCGATTGTTACGAAATGCAGCCGTCAGATCTTTCCGACGATATGCTCGAAACGGTGCTTCTGAAGAGAGCTGCGGATGTGGTGCTGCTCTATTCATCGGAAGCGGCAAAGGCATTTTTCCGTCACGCGTCTGCGGAAAAATATGTGGCGGCGCTGGCCACTACACAATTCGTCTGCATCAGCCGCAATGTGCTTTTGCTGGTTCCGGAAATCTTCCGCAAGAACGCTGCCGCCGCCGAAAGCGCGAACGAGGCGGCGATGTTTGAACTTCTTCACCGCAACTCGGGAACCTAATTCAGGCTCGCCTCTTTCCTTTGCCGCCGTCACTGACTAGGTTTAGACTATTGCAGGCAGAAATGAGGTTGTCATGGTATCGGGAAAGCCGCCACGCCACTCCAAGTCCAAAGCCGAACCGGTCACCATCGACCTGGACGCAAAAGACGTGAAAGCAATTTCCGCCGACGTGGACGCTGCCAAGACTGATGATAGGACCAGCGAGAAGGCACAGGCCACAGCTGCAGAACCAAGCGTTCCGGACCAGAAGCCCTCGGTAGCCGAAACGGCCAACCCTGCGCCGGTTTGGGACCAGCCACACAAGACCCCAATCGAGCCCGAGCCGAACGTCCACAAGGCAGAGCCCGCAGCCGACAGGCCGCAGGGAGAGAAGCCGACGGACAAACAGACAGAGGCCGTTTCGCCGACGCCTGTTCCGCCAAAAACCGATGCGAAACCCGCCACGGGCACCATCGGAACAAGTGCCGCTGCCGCAGCCAGCGCAAAGCCTGCGACTTCTGCTTCCACTTCATCGGCCTCTGCCGCATCCGGAAGCGCGACTGCCAGTGCAAGACCCTCGACCAGCGCCCCATCATCGGGACCGGCCAGGCCCTCCACGACGCAGCAACCCGAGCGCAAACAGGCAGCAACCTCCGGCCTGATCGCGGCGGGCATCGTCGGCGGCCTCGTGGCCCTCGCTGCTGCCGGCAGCATGCAATATGCCGGCATCCTGCCCTCATTTAGTGCGGGTAAAGCCGGAAGCGATGAGATCGCCGCATTGAGAACCGATCTGGGGAGCCTGCGGCAGCAGCTCGCCAATGTTCCGGCCAGCACCGGAGACACCTCGGCTCTGGAACAACGCATCGCCACCCTCGAGAGCGCGAAGGGCGAGGCGCCACAGGTGGATGCGCTTTCGGAAAAAATAGCCGCGCTGGAATCCACGCTCCAGTCGGAGCGATCCGCACAGGCTACAGCGACGGCGGACCTGACGCGTCGCCTTACTGACGCGGAAGCCAAGATCAACGAGCCGCGTGACGATATCGAAGTCGCCCGCGCCATCGCGTCTGCCGGGCTGAAGGCAGCGATCGATCGCGGCGGACCGTTCCTGACCGAACTCGATACGCTCTCGAAAGTGATCCCCGACGATCCCGCCATTGCATCGCTGCAATCCTTTGCTGCGACCGGTGTGCCGTCGCGCTCGGAACTGATGCAGAAGTTCCCTGATGTCGCCAATGCAATGCTGTCCGCCATCAACCAGCCTGATCCCAATCAGGGCATCGTTGAGCGCCTGACGGAAAGCGCCTTTTCGCTGGTGAAGGTGCGCCCGGTCGGAAATATCGAAGGCGAGACCCCCGACGCCATGATCGCGCGGATGGAAAACAAGCTGCGCAACGGCGATCTGCAGGGTGCGGCGCTTGAATGGAACGGGCTTCCCGAGGCCGCCAGGACAGCATCCGCCGACTATAAAAAGTCCCTCGATGCCCGCATTGAGGTTGAGAACCTGGTGGGAGGCACCTTGAACCGCGCCATCACCAGCACCGGCAGGCAGGGGTAAGGCATGACCAGAATTCTGACTTTCGCCCTTATCGTTCTGGCGCTCGGCTTCGGTTTCTCGTGGCTGGCGGATAGGCCCGGCATGCTTTCCATCGTCTGGCAGGGCCAGTTGATCGAAATGAGCCTGATGGTCGCCGCTTCCATCATTGCGGCGCTGGTTGCTGCCGTGATGCTGTTCTGGTGGATCGTCAACGCCGTATGGACATCGCCGAACGCCGCCCGACGCTATTTTCGCGCCCGCAAGCGCGACCGCGGTTATCAGGCGCTTTCCACCGGCCTCATCGCCGCCGGTGCCGGCAACGCCATTCTCGCTCGCAAGATGACGGCCCGCACGCAGGGGCTGCTCAGCGCCGATCAGGAGCCGCTGATCCATCTGCTCGATGCGCAGGCCGATCTCATCGAAGGCAAATATGACGAGGCGCGACGCAAATTCGAGGCGATGGCCCGCGATCCGGAAACCCGCGAACTTGGTCTTCGCGGCCTCTATATCGAGGCCCGCCGTCAGGGAGCCTATGAGGCGGCCCAGCAATATGCCGAGGACGCGGCGGAAAAAGCCCCTTACCTGCCCTGGGCAGCGCAGGCGACGCTGGAAAACCGCTGCCGCAATGGACAATGGGACGACGCGATCCGCCTCCTCGACCAGCAGAAGGCGGCAGGCGTCATCGAACGCGGTGAGGCGGAACGGCTGAAAGCGGTGCTGCTGACGGCAAAGGCCGGCGAGAAGCTGGAAAGCGATCCGGTGGGTGCGCGCGAGGATGCAAAACATGCTCTCAAGCTCGCGAAAAGCCTTGTGCCGGCAGCGTTGATCGCGGCAAAATCATATCTGCGCGAAGACAATCTGCGCAAGGCAGCAACGGTTCTGGAGCCGGTCTGGAAGACCGATCCGCATCCGCAGATCGCTGAGCTTTATGTGCGGGCGCGCAGCGGCGATACGGCCATTGACCGCCTGAAACGCGCCGAGCGGCTTGAAAGCCTGAAGCCCAACAACATCGAATCCCTCTTCGCGGTGGCACAGGCCGCACTCGACGCCAAGGAATTTGCCAAGGCGCGAGCCAAGGCGGAGGCCGCCGCGCGGATCGAGCCACGCGAAAGCATCTTCCTGCTGATGGCCGATATCGAGGAGGCCGAAACCGGCGATCAGGGACGGGTTCGCTACTGGATGGCGCAGGCGCTGCGCGCACCGCGAGATCCGGCCTGGGTGGCCGATAACATCGTTTCGGAAAAATGGCTGCCCGTCTCGCCGGTCACCGGCCGCCTCGACGCCTTTGAATGGAAAGCGCCTTTCGGCCAGCTGGAAGGTCCCGTCGAAGACATGACAATCGACAATGCGATTGCCGCCGCACCAGCGAGGGCCGAACCAGCCCCCGCAACGATCGTTATCCCGGCCGCGCCTGAGGCGCGTGTGGAGCCGAAACCCGCACCTGCCGAGCCGATTGAGGTCAAGCCGGTCGTATCGGCCCCCAAGGAGAACAGGCCGGTAACGATCGAGGCACCGGTGGAAGCGGATGCAGCGGATGTGAAGGCGGAACCCGTGCCGTTTTTCGGCGGCGCACCCGATGATCCGGGCGTCAAGAAACCCGGCGCGGAAGCCGAACCCAAGACCCGCCTCAAACTCTTCTGACGAACAGGCTATCGATGTTCAACCAAATACAGTCGTTTATTCAGAACCTCGTTGGCCAGCACACGGATGAATTCAGCCCGGATGATCTGAGGGTGGCGGTCGCCGCCCTCTGCTTTCAGGTGATGGAAGCCGATGGCACCGTCTCGAAAAGCGAGCGTGACCGCCTTCGCGAAATCCTCCAGGACTATTACAGTCTCGACGCCGGCAAGCTGGACGCGCTTCTTGCCGCAGGCCAGGAGGCCGGCAAGGAAGCCGTTGACTATTACCGCTTCACCACCGATATCCGCCGCCATCTCGACGAAGATCAGCGTGTAGAGCTTATTGGCATCCTCTGGGATATTGTTTACGCTGACGGCGAACGAAGCGAAATGGAAGATCATGTGATCTGGCGTGTGGCCGATCTGCTCGGTGTTTCCGTGCGCGACAGGGTTCTGCAACGTCAGCAGGCCGCCACGAGGTCCGGGCCCGCTGAAGAAAGCGAAAACGAAGACGATGCTGTTTGACCCTTCCAGGCAACAGGGAAAACAACCTTCACTGCTCATCGTCCTGCATCAGGAACGCTCCACGCCCGGCCGCGTCGGCCAGATGCTGGTGGAAAAGGGCTACAGGCTGGATATAAGGCGCCCCGCGCTCGGCGATGACCTGCCGCAAACGCTGGAGAAACATGCGGGCGCGATCATCTTCGGCGGCCCGATGAGCGCCAATGACCCGCATGATTATGTCAAAGCCGAAATTGACTGGCTGAAGGTGCCGCTGAAGGAAAACAAGCCCTTTCTCGGCATCTGTCTCGGCGCGCAGATGCTGTCCAAACATCTGGGCGGCAAGGTGGAGGCTGACAGGGAAGGCAAGGTGGAGATCGGCTGGTATCCGCTTCACGCCACCGAACACGGGCGGCTGCTGATGCCGCATTGGCCGAAGATGGTCTACCATTTTCACCGCGAGGGCTTCGAGCTTCCGCGAGGGGCCGAGCTGCTGGCGTCAGGCGAGACCTATCCCAATCAGGCCTATAGATACGGAAAGAACGCCTGGGGCCTGCAATTTCATGCCGAATTGACCCGCGCCATGATGCACAGCTGGGTGGTGCGCGGCGCGCAACGGTTCGGCATGCCCAATGCACAGGTGGGCAGCCAGCATCTCGAAGGACGCATGTTGTTCGACACGCCGCTCCGTTCATGGCTCGGCAATTTCCTTGATCTGGTTTTCGAAGGCAAGGCGCAGCGCTGAGGCAATCTCCCGTCAGTTCGGCGCATCCAGATTGTCGATCCTGCGCAGCTTTGAAAAGCCGAGCGCCCAGATGACCGCGACGGCAAGCGTGCCCGCCCCGCCGATGACGACGGCGGGCACGGCTCCGACCACATGGGCCATGGTGCCGGCGCGGAATTCTCCCAGCTCGTTGGAGGCTCCGACGAAGACCATGTTCACCGCATTCACGCGCCCGCGCACCTCATCCGGCGTCCAGAGTGCAATCAGCGTTTCCCGCACATAAACGGACACCATGTCCGATGCGCCCATCACCACCAATGCGGCAATCGACACCCATGCGGTTTCGGAAAGTCCGAACACTACCGTGGAAATACCGAAAAACCCGACACCAACAAACATCAGCAGACCAGCATGGTGGCGGATGGGCCTGAATGCCAGAATGACCGCAACTGTAATTGCGCCGATACCGGGTGCCGCACGCAGAAGCCCGAGACCCCATGGCCCGAGTGTCAGCACTTCCTTGGCAAAAATCGGCATCAAAGCGACAGCGCCGCCCAGCAGGACGGCAAAAAGATCGAGCGAAATGGCGCCGAGAACGACTTTTTCCTGCGAGATAAATTTGAACCCGGCCAGCATGGTCTCGAGGCTGATGGCTTTCGCCGGGCCGCGCTGCTCAGGCTTTCGGATCGTCACGGCGAGCGCCGCGGACACGATGAAGAGCACGAATGCCACGCTATAGGCAACGGATGCGCCGAGCCCATAAAGCAGACCGCCGGCAACGGGGCCGAGAATGGATGCCATTTGCCAGGACGAGGAATTCCAGGCAATGGCATTCGGCAAATCCTCGACCGGCACGAGATTGGGTGCAAGCGACTGCACAGCCGGCCCCATGAATGCCCGCTCTATGCCGAACACAACCAGAATGGCGAAGACCGGCCAGGGCGAAAAGCTGTGCGTTATCGTCAAGCCAAGCAGAGCCACAGCGCAGCCGGCCGCGATCATGAGGCAGATGGCCATGATACGCCGGCGGTTATGCCTGTCGGCGACTGTTCCCGTGACGAGGATCAAAAGCAATGACGGCAGAAACTGGAAAAGACCGATCAGACCGAGATAAAATGCATTGCCGGTGACCTCATACATCTGCCAGCCGACGGAAACGCTGACGATCTGAATGGCGAAGGCCGAGAAAAACCGGGCGCTGAAAAAACGGCGATAGGAACTGTGCCGGAATGCACCGAAGCGGTTTTCGGCAGAAGGCAGGGACATCGGCTGGGTGCTCGCAAGACAATATGAGACGTTTGCAATAGAGCGATACGACAAGAATCGCCAGCCCTCCTGGCGCAACACTTGCCGGTTCACGAGCGAATGTCTAAATGTCTAGCAACCAAGATACGGAGATATTGATGCTTGCCCTGTTTCAGACCATCGATCTGGCCTTGAACCTCTATACGTGGGTGCTGATTGCCAGCGCCATTTTTTCCTGGCTTTACGCCTTCAACGTCATCAATTCCCGCAACCAGTTCGTGAATGCCATTGGGAGTTTCCTGGTCAATGTCACGGAACCGGCCCTGCGCCCCATCCGCCGCATTCTGCCCAATCTCGGCGGCATCGACATTTCGCCGATCATCCTGCTGCTGATCATCTTCTTCATCCGCTCCTTCATGTGGAACACGCTTTATCCGATGACCGTTTGAGTGGCCTCTGGCAAAAGCACGATGGTCATGTCCGCCTGTCGGTTCGCCTCACGCCGAATGGCGGGCGGGATGCGATTGACGGCGTGGAACAGGATGCGGACGGAAACGCGCATCTGAAAGTCCGCGTCAGCGCCGTGCCGGAAGGTGGCAAGGCGAACAGGGCCCTGATTGTTTTGCTGGCAAAAAAACTCGGCCTGCCCAAATCTACGATCACCGTCATTTCAGGCGAAACAGCGCGTAAAAAAATCCTCCGGATCGATACCGACCCGGAGGATTTCGAAAAGCTTTTTAAAACGCTGACAGGTTAAGCCAATCAGCCCTGCGCCTTGTAGCGCTCAATGGCTTCGACGATCAGCTTCTTGGCGACGTCGACATCCTGCCAGCCGCCCATCTTCACCCACTTGCCGGGCTCCAGATCCTTGTAGTGCTCGAAGAAATGCTCGATCTGCTTCAGCGTGATTTCCGGCAGGTCGGTGTAGTTGTGGACCTTGTCGTAACGGCGCGTCAGCTTGGGAGCCGGCACAGCGAGGATCTTCTCGTCCTTGCCGCCGTCATCTTCCATGATCATCACGCCGATGGGACGAACGTTGATCACGCAGCCTGGAACCAGCGGACGGGTGTTGCAGATGAGAACATCAATCGGGTCGCCATCGTCGGACAGCGTGTGCGGCACGAAGCCATAGTTACCCGGATAGGTCATCGGCGTGTAGAGGAAACGATCGACGATCAGCGCACCGGCGTCCTTGTCCATTTCGTACTTGATCGGATGGCCACCGACCGGCACCTCAACGATAACATTCACGTCATCCGGTGGGTTCTTGCCTATGGAAATTGCATCGATACGCATTCGCTTCCCTCAATTCGACGGGTTGGATTTGGTTTTCGATACTGGGAAAGTCGCCGCATTGCAACATGGCTTTGGGCGGATAAGGCAGAATGCAAGATTTGAGGGTATCGCGATTGCGCATGGCCGGCAGGAAAAACGAAACCGGGCGGCATCCACCGGTAGTTTTATCAGTTCCAGACGAAGCCGACTTTGCGCAGCGACTTGCCGTCGAAGTCTTCCATGCCCTCGGCAATATCCCGGCCGCCATGCGAACGGAAAAACCGATTGGCGACGTCGCTGTCTTCAAGGCACCACACAACGATGCCGTTGCATCCGAGCGATCTCAGCAGCCGGCGCGCCTCGGTGAACAGCAACGAGCCGAGCCCGATGCCCTGATATTCCGGCCGCAGATAAAGTTCATAAATCTCGCCGTCATGCGGCAGCCCGCGCGCACGGCTGAGGCCCAGCGTCGCATATCCGGCAACTACACCGGCCACTTCTACCACCAGCATGGTAGCGGAGCCTTTGGTCGCCTTCTTCCACCAGACTTCGCCACGGCGCTCCAGCATCTGCGTCAACGGCCTGTGCGGGATAAGCCCCGCATAGGCCTGTTGCCACGACAGACGGTGCGCCTCGGAGATGGCGCGCGCATCATGCGGTTCGGCCCGGCGAACATCGATGGATAACGTTTTCATAACGCGATTCTGGCCCCGGCCACGGAAACTTACCAGTCATAAAGGTTAACGCCGGCAAGCTTACCCACAGCCTATTCATGTGGACGACCGATAAAAATTAACGCATCCTTAACCTTTGGCACAAGCATCTTTCGACTCATGCACAAATAAAAACATGGGCATAAAAAAACCCGGCTCGAAGCCGGGTTTTTCCAAATTCGTGACGACAAGCCGCAATCAGACAGCGAGCTTTGCCTTTTCAAAACGCTTGCGGTCGTTGGCGTCCAGAAACATCTTGCGCAGACGGATGGACTTCGGCGTCACTTCCATCAGTTCGTCTTCCTGGATCCAGGAAAGGGCGCGATCGAGCGTCATGCGGATCGGCGGCGTCAGCTTCACGGCTTCATCCTTGCCGGCGGCGCGGATGTTGGTCAGCTGCTTGCCCTTCAGCACGTTCACCTCAAGATCGTTGTCGCGTGTGTGAATGCCGATGATCATGCCGGCGTAAACCTTCTCACCCGGCTCGATGATCATCGGGCCGCGATCTTCCAGGTTGAACATGGCGTAAGCGACTGCCTCGCCCGAACCGTTCGACAGCAGAACGCCGTTGACGCGACCGGCGATCTGGCCCTTGAAGGGCTGATAGTCGTGGAACAGACGGTTCATGATTGCCGTGCCGCGCGTGTCGGTCAAAAGTTCCGACTGGTAGCCGATCAGGCCGCGGGTCGGGGCATAGAACTTCAGACGAACGCGATTGCCGCCGGAAGGACGAAGCTCGGCCATTTCAGCCTTGCGCTCGGACATCTTCTGAACGACGACGCCGGAATGCTCTTCATCGACGTCGATCACGACTTCTTCGATCGGCTCCAGCAGGGTGCCGTTCTCATCCTTGTGCATGACGACGCGCGGACGCGAAACGGCGAGCTCGAAACCTTCGCGACGCATGGTTTCGATCAGAACCGCCAGCTGCAATTCGCCACGGCCGGACACGAAGAACGAATCCTTGCCTTCGGCCTCTTCGATCTTCAGCGCGACGTTGCCTTCGGCTTCCTTGAACAGACGGTCGCGGATGACGCGCGACGTTACCTTGTCGCCTTCGGTGCCGGCGAGCGGGCTGTCGTTGACGATGAAGGACATGGTGACGGTCGGCGGATCGATCGGCTGTGCGGTCATCGCTTCAGTGACCGAGGGGTCACAGAAGGTGTCGGCGACAGTACCCTTGGACAGACCGGCAATGGCAACGATGTCGCCCGCATGGGCTTCGTCAATCGCAGTGCGCTCGATGCCGCGGAAGGCGAGGATTTTGGAAATACGACCGGTTTCGATCGTCTTGCCATCCTGGCCAAGCACCTTCACGGCCTGGTTCGGCTTGATGGAACCGGAGGCGATGCGGCCGGTGATGATACGACCGAGGAAGGGGTTGGCTTCAAGGATCGTGCCGATCAGACGGAACGGACCTTCTTCAACCGTGGGCTCCGGAACATGTTCGAGAACCAGATCGAGCAGCGGCGCAAGACCCTGATCCTTCGGACCTTCCGGGTTGACGTTCATCCAGCCGTCACGGCCCGAACCGTAAAGGATGGGGAAGTCGAGCTGCTCATCGGTGGCATCGAGATTTGCGAAGAGGTCGAAGACTTCGTTGATGACTTCTTCATGGCGGCCATCCGGACGGTCGATCTTGTTGATCGCAACGATCGGGCGAAGACCGACCTTCAGCGCCTTGCTGACCACGAACTTGGTCTGCGGCATCGGGCCTTCCGAGCTATCGACCAGAACAATCGCGCCGTCCACCATTGACAGGATACGCTCGACTTCACCGCCGAAGTCGGCGTGGCCGGGGGTGTCGACGATGTTGATGCGAACACCCTTCCACTCCACCGAGGTCGCCTTGGCGAGAATGGTGATGCCGCGTTCCTTTTCGAGATCGTTGCTATCCATCACGCGCTCGGCGACACGCTGGTTGTCGCGGAACGAGCCGGACTGCTTCAGAAGCTCGTCCACGAGCGTCGTTTTTCCATGGTCAACGTGCGCGATGATCGCGATGTTGCGAAGTGCCATTGTTCAAAATCTCTGAGGTTGGGCGCTACTATCAGGAGATACGCCAATTTAGTTTGGCGCGCTCATAACCTTTTTTTTGCAAATGCGAAAGGGGGGCCTTGTCATAAGGCCCCTGCGCTCAGGTTCTAGCTCAGAAATATGACAGTCTTTACACCGGGCTGTTATACGAGGCCGCGCTTCAAAAGCATGGCGTCCGGGCTCGGCATCTTGCCCCGAAAAGCAAGATAGGCCTCCTCCGGATCGATGGAGCCGCCAACCGAGTAGATATTATCCTTCAGCTTGCGCGCCATCTCGCCGTCGAAGGGATTGCCGGTCTCCTCGAAGGCTGAAAAGGCGTCAGCATCCAGCACTTCCGACCACATGTAGGAATAATAACCGGCAGAATAGCCATCGCCGGAAAACACGTGCTGGAAATGCGGCGTCGCGTGCCGCATGACGATGGACTTCGGCATGTTGAGGGCGGACAGCACCTCGCCTTGCACGACCATGGGGTCGCTCACGCTTTCCCGGGTGTGGAACGCCATGTCGACGATTGCCGAAGAAGTGAACTCGACCGTGCTGAAACCGGCATTGAAGGTCTGGGCGGCCAGAACTTTGTCCAGTAAGGCCTTCGGCATCGGCGCACCGGTTTCGTAATGCAGCGCGTATTTTTCCAGATTTTCCGGAACCGTCAGCCAATGCTCGTAAAGCTGCGAAGGCAATTCGACGAAATCGCGCGAGACGCCCGTTCCTGAGACGGAAGGATAGGTGACATTGGACAGCATGCCGTGCAGGGCGTGACCGAATTCGTGAAACAGCGTGCGCGCATCGTCCAGCGACAGCAGCGCCGGTTTTCCCTCGGCCGGTTTCGCGAAATTGCAGACATTGTAGATAATCGGTATTTCGCCGACCGTGCCGTTCTTCAAAGGCAGCTTGTGCTGCGACTGGAACGAACTCATCCATGCGCCGGAACGCTTGGAGGGACGGGCGAAATAATCGCCAAGGAACATGGCTTTCAGATCGCCGTTGTTGTCTCGGATTTCGAAAACCCGCACATCCGGGTGATAGGCAGCGACATCCTTGACCTCGACAGCCCGAATTCCGAAGAGCCGGTTGGCCACATCGAAACAGGCCTCGATGATCTTTTCCAGCTGCAGATAGGGCTTCAACTCAGCCTCTGAGAAGCTGAATTTCTGCGCCCGCAGTTTTTCGGCATAGTGACGCCAGTCCCAGGGCATGACCTCGTGGTTCTTGCCCTCCTGCGTGATGATGGCGGCAAGCTCCGCCTCTTCTTCACCCGCGCGCATCACGGCCTTTTCCCAGACCTGCCCCAGAAGGCCGTTCACCGCATCCGGCGTTTTCGCCATCGTGTCATCAAGCTTGTAGGCCGCGAAATTCTCATAGCCGAGAAGCTTCGCTTTTTCCTCGCGCAGTTCCAGCGTGCGGTGGACGATATCGCGATTGTCGGTTTCGCCACCGTTTTCACCACGCGCCACCCATGCCTTGAAGGCCTGTTCGCGCAAATCACGGCGCTCGGAAAAGGTGAGGAATGGCTCGATGATGGAGCGGGAAAGGGTGACGGCGAACTTTCCGTCTTCACCATGCTCGCGTGCGGCACCCGCCATCGCGTCTCGCAGAAAACCGGGAATGCCGGCAAGCTCGTCTTCCGCAGAAAGCAGAAGCTTCCAGTTCTTTTCATCCGCCAGCACATTCTGCCCGAACTTGGCACCGAGGCCGGCAAGTTCTTCGTTGATCGCGGCGAGCCGCTCCTGGCGGTCCTTCTGCAACTTGGCACCGGAGCGCACGAAGCCCTTCCAATGCCGTTCGAGAACGCGTTTTTCCTCATTTGTCAGGGCAAGCGACTCGCGCTTTTCCCACAGCGTATCGATGCGTTTGAACAGCGCCTCGTTCATGCCGATCTTGGAATAGTGCCGCGACATTTTCGGCGCGATTTCCCGCTCCAGCGTCTGGATGTTGCCATTGGTGTGAGCGCCCGCCTTGTTCCAGAACAGGGCCGAGATGCGCGAAAGCTCATCACCTGCGATTTCGAGCGCCGTCACGGTGTTTTCAAAGGTCGGTGCCTGCGGATTGCCGGCAATCGCATCGATTTCCTGCTCGTGAGACAGAAGTGCTGCGTCGAAGGCCGGGCCGAAATCCTCATCCTTGACCGCTTCGAATTTTGGCAGACCGTTGTAACCGTTCCAGGTAACGAGTGCGGGATAGGGCGCGGTCTTGGATGGCATTTCATCTTCCTTGTACAATTCCGGTTTAAGCCCATATGGGCACGCCTCCACCGCCAATTCAATATGCCGGATTTTGGTGTGGAATACCCAGATGCCGTCGCCGCAAAGTATTGACCGGCCGGGCAACGGCATGGTCTGATTCATCGCAATAATATCCCATGATGGAGATATGTATTATGGAGATTTATTCTTTAAGAGCCTCTAATAATTTCCTTTTCAGAGACAATTCCAGAAACGCCAGACCTGTAGACAGCACCGATTTCGGCAAGGCAGCCCAGTCCGACACAGCCACCGGCTTCGAAGAGACGATCAATCGCATCGACTTCACCCGTGTCAGCCCCCGGGAATTGCGGGAAATCGCTCGGGAGTATTACGACGCGGGGAAAATAAGCCATGAGACCTGGCTTGAGCTTTCGTCAGAACTGCCCGCTCAGACACTGAACGCCAATGGCGACGTGATCGATATAACCGACGTGACGGACGACACGGATTTCGACTTTCAGACCTATTTTTCCCACAAGGTGGAGATTGCCCGGTCCATCGGCACTGCGGATGACATAGAGAAAATGCATGATGTGCTGTCTTTTTTAACTTCGACGTGATGATTATCGCAATGGTACGGCACATGCTGCACCCTAATTGACAAATACTTTACTCGATTTTCGACAATATGATTTGCGTACCATTGCTTATCGCCCGGAATTTAGTAAGGCTGACTTACGAAAAGGCAAAGCATGGGCACGAAACGCGAAAAAGACTCACTGGCATTTTTGCTGAACAGCGGCGCGCGGCTGCTGAACAGTGCTTTTGAGCGCCGTATTTCTGAAGCCGGACTGGGCCTGACCCCCGGCGAGGCGAGAGCCTTGCTGACGGTTGCCGTTGTCGATGGCAGCAAGCAATCGGACATCGCTGCCCGTCTCGGGATCGAACCCATGACGATCTGCGCCTATCTCGACAAGTTGCAATCTCTCGATCTCATCGAGCGCCAGCAGGACCCGCAGGACAGACGTTCCAAGCGCATCGTGCTGACGAAGGCTTCTACCGACATGCTGGAAGCCGTGCGGCAGGAAATCGACCAGCTCGTTCTTCATGCCACACAGGGGCTGAACGAAGAGGAAGTTGCGCTCTTCCGCAGCTTCCTGCAGACGTTGCGCAACAATCTGCAGCCAGAACAGCCTGGCCAGAACTGCTGATCGCAATGTCGTCAAAAACGATCATGTCCACAAAGCGCACGGCAATGCTTGGAGCTTTGCTGACGGCGCTTGCGCCCATTTCCATGGCGATCTACACGCCGGCCATGCCGGAGCTGACACGGGTTTTCGCAACAACAGAGTCCTCCGTAAAACTCAGCCTCTCCCTCTATTTCGCCGGTTTCGCCATCGCGCAGTTGCTTGCCGGGCCGGCATCCGACGCCTTCGGACGGCGCAAGGCAAGCCTTGTCTTCCTGTCGATCTTTCTCGGCGGCGGCTTGCTCGCCATCCTTGCCCCGACAATTGAGGTGCTGCTTTTCGCCCGGCTTGTCCAGGGCATCGGCGCCTCCGTCGGCATGACGGTGGCGCGCGCCGTGGTACGCGACCAGTTCACCGGCGCGGAAGCCTCCAGCATCATGAACCTCATCGGCATCATGCTGGCCGTCGGTCCCGCCATGGGCCCGACAATCGGCGGCCTCTCGCTTGCGGTTTTCGGCTGGCAATCGGTATTTTTCCTGATGGCCGGCCTTGGAGCTATCGCCATCCTGTCCGTGGTGTTTTTCCTGCGCGAAACGACGAGGCCGGATAAAAACCTGATCCGCCCTCGCCACCTCCTGTCAGCCTACGGTGCATTGCTGGCGCAACCGCGTTTTCTTCTGGCCGCGCTCGTGCTCGGCGGCTCCATCGGCGCGCTTTATGCGCAGGCGACCATGCTGACTTTCATCCTTATCAACGAAGTCGGCATGTCCCCCACAGCCTTCGGCATTGGCATGCTGATGCAGACCGGCGCTTATTTCTTCGGCTCCATCGCCCTGCGTTATATCGCACCGCGGCTGGGCGACCGCCGTTCGGTCATGCTCGGCCTCTGTTTTTCCGGCACGGGTGGCCTTCTCATCATGCTGTCGGTGTTCCTGGTGCCGCCGTCCTTCCTCTCCATCATGGGTCCCGTGGCGGTAGCGACAGTCGGCATCGCCTTGCTGACGCCCTCGATGGTAACGGCCGCGCTTGCGCCCTTCCCGCACATTGCCGGTTCGGCATCGGCCATGATGGGTTTCATCCAGATGGGATCGGGTTTTGCGGGCGGGGCCACGGCCTCCCTGATCGGCTCGCCTCTCACCGGCTTCGGTATCATCATCCCGGTGATGGAGTTTACAGCAGTCGCAAGCTACATCGGCTTCAGGATCGTCTCCAAAAGACAGACGTGAAAAAACCCGCAAGGCGTTCCCGCCTGCGGGTTTTTCTTATCTGTACCTCAGTGAAAATTACTTGCTGAGGTTACGCTTGGCCAGGGTACGCAGGCGCAGCGCATTGAGCTTGATGAAGCCCGCCGCATCCTTCTGGTCGTAAGCGCCGTGGTCGTCTTCGAAGGTTACCAGCGCGTCGGAATAGAGCGACTTGGCGCTCTCGCGGCCGGTTACCATGACGTTGCCCTTGTAGAGCTTCAGCGTCACTTCGCCTTCCACATGTTCCTGGCTCTTGTCGATCAGGGCCTGAAGCATTTCGCGCTCGGGCGAGAACCAGAAACCGTAATAGATCAGTTCGGCGTAACGCGGCATCAGCTCGTCCTTGAGGTGGGCAGCACCCCGGTCAAGCGTGATGGACTCGATGGCGCGATGCGCGGCCAGCAAAATGGTGCCGCCGGGCGTCTCGTAAACGCCGCGCGACTTCATGCCGACGAAACGGTTCTCAACGAGATCGAGACGGCCAATGCCGTTTTCACGACCGTAATTGTTGAGCGTTGCAAGAAGCGTGGCCGGCGACATTTCAACGCCGTTGATGGAGCAGGCATCGCCCTTGCGGAAACCGACCTTGATGACGGTTGCCTTGTCCGGGGCCGCTTCCGGCGAGATGGTGCGCATATGCACATATTCCGGAGCTTCCAGTGCCGGGTCTTCCAGAACCTTGCCCTCGGAGGAGGAATGCAGAAGGTTGGCGTCAACCGAGAAAGGCGCTTCGCCCTTCTTGTCCTTGGCAACAGGGATCTGGTGCTGTTCGGCGAAGTTCAGGAGGTCGGTACGGCTCTTGAACGTCCAGTCGCGCCAGGGGGCGATGATCTTGATATCCGGGTTCAGCGCATAGGCCGAAAGCTCGAAACGGACCTGGTCGTTACCCTTGCCGGTGGCGCCATGCGCAATGGCGTCGGCGCCGGTCTTCTTGGCGATCTCGATCAGGTGCTTGGAAATCAGCGGACGGGCAATGGAGGTGCCGAGCAGATAGACGCCTTCATAAACGGCGTTGGCACGGAACATCGGGAAAACGAAATCACGTACGAACTCTTCGCGGACGTCCTCGATGAAGATTTCCTTGATGCCCAGCATCTCGGCCTTCTTGCGCGCCGGCTCAAGCTCTTCGCCCTGGCCGAGATCGGCGGTGAAGGTCACGACCTCAGCGCCGAGTTCCGTCTGAAGCCACTTCAGGATGATCGAGGTGTCGAGGCCGCCGGAATAGGCGAGAACGACTTTCTTAACGTCTTTCGGGAGTGCCATAATGATGTCCATCTGCATGATGACGGCATCGGGGTACCGCCATTTCCTTGGGATTTCGGCACTTTTACAGTGCAACCCCAAAACTGTGAAGCGATTTTCGGAAAAGATGCGCGACAAAACAACGAATGGCGAGAATGGCCAAATGCAAGCGACCGGCTCTTCATGACTGGAACGAAGGGATTGTCACATGCATTATGGAATTTCGCGCTTTAACATGGGAGTGTCTCGATCGACTTGAAGACCGTGAATGAAGCCACTCAGGGTTCAGGCAACGTTGCAAACGGCTGGAAACAGCACAAAACGACGCGAAGGAGAAACCTATGACGACCATCCACCCCGCATTCAAGGAAGATAATGTCGCCGTCATCACCGGTGCGGCATCCGGCATCGGACTTGCCGCCGCGCGCAAATTCGCCGGTTTCGGCATGAGCGTTGTGCTCGCCGATCTCGACGGCGACAGGCTCGCCGCAGCACACGCGGATATTCTGGCCGTCGCAAAGGACGGCGAGGCGCAGATCGTCGCAATCCCCACCGACGTTTCGAAACTCGATGAGCTGGAAGCGCTGGAACGTGCTGTCATCCAGCGTTTCGGGCGGGTTCACGTGCTGATGAACAATGCCGGCATTCAGCCGGGAAGCGCCATTTTCGGCCCGCAGGCCAATTGGGAAAAAGTCATCAACGTCAACCTGATGGGCGTGGTGAATGGCAGCCGCGTCTTCGGGCAGGGCATGATCGCCCATGGCGAGGCGTCGCTCATCATCAATACAGGCTCGAAACAGGGCATCACTACCCCGCCCGGCGATCCCGCCTATAATGTCTCCAAGGCGGGTGTCAAAGCTTTCACGGAAGCGCTTCAGCATGAACTGCGCAATATTCCGAACGGCGCAGTTTCCGCCCATCTCCTGATCCCTGGCTTCGTCTTTACGGGCCTGACGGCGCATGGCAGGACGGAAAAGCCGGCAGGGGCGTGGACCGGCGAACAGACCGTCGACTTCATGGTCGACAGTATCGGCAAGGGCGATTTCTACATCCTTTGCCCCGATGGCGAAGTGGATCGCCCGACGGACGAGAAGCGTATTCTCTGGGCCGCTCAGGATATCGTGCAGAACCGTCCGCCGCTGTCGCGCTGGCACACGGAATATTCCGCCGCCTTCACCAGCTTCCTGAAAAACTGAGCATTCTGAGCCGTCGCGATTTTGATATTGCGGCGGCTTTCACACCAATACACCACCGCGCAAAAACATTGGCAGAAACGCGAAATCGCGTTAAGCAACGGCAATCTCCAGATTTCATGGGTGCCGCGATGGATTTCGTTCCAAGCCTGCCAACACTTGCCGCCTTCACCATTGCCATTCTGCTCCTGGCGGTAACGCCGGGACCCGACATGACGCTGTGGATCAGCCGGTCCCTGCGCGAAGGCCGCACGGCTGGTTTCATGACGCTTCTCGGAACCAATATCGGCATTACCGTGCACACGATGCTCGTCGCTTTCGGCGTTGCCGCCCTCATCGTCGCCTCACCGACCGCCTTCATGGTCCTCAAGACCGGCGGAGCCGCCTATCTCGTCTGGCTCGCCATTCAGGCGATCCGCAAGGGTTCGGATTTCGTGATGGTCAAGACCACCGGCGAGAAAACGCAGGCCTCCCTGAAATCCGCCCTGCTGAACGGCATCTGGGTCAATCTCCTGAACCCGAAGATCATCATCTTCTTCATGACCTTCCTGCCGCAATTCGTCAGCGCCTCCGATCCGCACGTCACCGGCAAGCTGATTTTTCTTGGGCTCTGGTCCATCATCGTGGCGCTGCCGATCGGCATCGGTATCGTTATCGCCGCCGATGTTCTCTCCGCCTGGCTGCAACGCAACAGGAAGGTTCTGCGCGGGCTGGACTATACGATCGCCGGCGTCTTTTCGATTTTCGCCTTCAAGATTCTCTTCACGCAAGCGCGCTGACGGCAAACAAAAAGGCGCCCTCGGGCGCCTTTTCAAACAATCAGCCGATCAGCAATTCGTCATCGTCGAGCGTCTGGCCGCGTATCTTGCGGAACATGTCGATCAGATCCTCGACCTCTAGCCCCTTGCGGCTTTCACCGGATACGTCGAGCACGATTTCACCGGCATGCAGCATGATGGTGCGGTCGCCATAATCCAGCGCCTGGCGCATGGAGTGGGTGACCATCAGCGTTGTCAGCTTGCGCTCGGAGACCACCTTGCGGGTCAGTTCCATCACGAATTCCGCCATACCAGGGTCGAGCGCTGCCGTATGTTCATCCAGCAACAGCACATCCGAGCCGGAAAGCGTCGCCATCACCAGCGAGACAGCCTGCCTTTGCCCACCGGACAAGAGGTCCATGCGGTCCTTCAGGCGATTTTCCAGGCCGAGATTGAGCGAAGCGATCCGCTCCTTGAAGAAATCCCGTCTGCCGCGCCCAAGCGCCGGCAACAAACCGCGACGCTCTCCGCGTGATGCCGCAAGCGCCAGATTTTCCTCGATCGTCAGCGCGCCACAGCTGCCCGCCAGCGGGTCCTGAAACACACGCGCCACGCGTCCAGCCCGGCTCGCGGTCGGCTTGCGGGTTACATCGGCGCCGCCGATCATCACCTTTCCGGCCGTCGGCAGGACATCCCCCGCCAGAACACCGAGCAGCGTGGATTTTCCAGCCCCGTTCGAGCCGATGACCGTCACGAAGGAACCGGTCTCAATGGTGAGATCGATCTTGGCCAGCGCCTGCTTTTGCAGCGGCGTGCCGCGCCCGAATACGACCTGGATATCGGAAAGGGAAATCACGATGTTGCTCCCCCGCGGCGCAATCGGGGCAGGATCAATGCGATGGCCACCAATACCGCCGTTACGAAATTGAGATCGGATGCCTTGAGACCCAGCACATCGCTCGACAAAGCGAGCTGGATGGCAAGGCGATAGGCGATGGAGCCGAAAACACAGCCGATCAGCGCAATCAGAATGCCCCGTGCGCCGAACAGCGTTTCACCGATGATGACGGCCGCAAGCCCGACGACGATGGTGCCGACACCCGAGGTCACATCCGCAAAACCGTTGGTCTGCGCAAACAGCGCGCCGCCGAGAGCGACCAGCGCATTGGAAAGCGCCATGCCGAGATAGATCTGGTTGCCGGTCTTCACACCCTGAGCCCGCGCCATCCGCGCATTGGCGCCCGTCGCCCGCATGGCAAGTCCGGCATCGCTTTCAAGGAAACGCCAGACGAGAATGACCACTATCACCACCAGCGCACCGACAAAGAGCGGCCGCACGAGATATTCGGAAAGGCCAAGACCATAGAATGGCGAGATCATCGTATCCTGATTGAGCAGCGCCACATTCGGTTTCCCCATCACACGGAGATTGACCGAAAACAACGCGATCATTGTCAGGATAGACGCAAGCAGGTTGAGTATCTTGAAGCGGACGTTGAGCGTGGCCGTAATGATGCCCGCGGCTGCGCCCGCAACCATGGCAATCGCCGTCGCGACCCAGGCATTGAGACCGTAAATGATCAGCACGGCCGCCACGGCAGCGCCGAGCGGAAACGAACCGTCAACGGTCAGATCAGGAAAATCAAGCACGCGGAAAGCGAGATAGACGCCGATCGCCACGAAAGCGAAGACCAGTCCCAGCTCCACGGCACCCCAGAAGGCGATTTGGCTCACGGTAATGTCCTTGTTATTGCCGCCACGTCGGCGGATGCGGGCATTGTTTTCGTGCCGCGCAAAGCGGGCGGCGGGTTTGCCGCCGCCCGAAGTTCGGTTGTTAGTCGATGACCTTGGTGGCGCGCTTGGTCACGCTTTCCGGGAAGGTGACGCCTGCTTTTTCAGCGGCCTTCTTGTTGATCACCAGATCCGTACCGACAGCAACGGTTGCCGGAATGTCGCCCGGCTTTTCACCCTTGAGGATACGGACAACCACGGCGCCGGTCTGCTTGCCAACGTCGAAATAGTTGAAGCCGAGGGCAGCAACCGCACCGCGCGCGACGGAATCCGTATCGGCGGCATAAAGCGGGATCTTGGCTTCCGCTGCAACGCCGGCCGCCGCCTCGAAAGCGGAAACGATGGTGTTGTCGGTCGGAACGTAGATCACGTCCGCCTTGCCGACCAGCGCGCGTGTTGCGCCCTGAACTTCAGCGGACTTGGTGGCAACGGATTCGACGATCCTCAGGCCAGCCTTTTCGGCTTCAGCCTTCAGCAGTGCGAGAGTGGAAGCGGAGTTGGCCTCGGCCGAGTTGTAGATGAAGCCGATGGACTTGGCGTTCGGCGAAATTTCCTTGATGAGAGCCAGATGTTCGCCAACCGGCAGCATGTCGGAAAGGCCGGTCACGTTGCGGCCGGGCTTTTCCATGCTCTTGACGAGCTGTGCGCCGACCGGATCGGAAACGGCCGTGAAGACGACCGGAATATCGCGCGTCGCCGCAACGACAGCCTGTGCCGACGGCGTGGAGATCGGCACGATGACGTTGGGGGCTTCCCCCACGAACTGGCGCGCGATCTGCGCTGCGGTGCCGGGATTGCCCTGCGCGGACTCGTAAAGGAACTTGAGGTTCTCGCCTTCCTTGTAGCCGGCCTCAGCAAGAGCTGCCTTGACGCCGTCACGTGCGGCATCAAGCGCCGGGTGTTCGACAATGGCGGTGACGGCAACGGTGACGTTTTCAGCCTTCGCCGGCAGAACGAGGGCGCTCGCGGCTGCGAGCGCCAGAATGAATGCGCGCATGGGTATCCTCCAGTTGGTTTCTTATTGCCGTCTTATTAGAAACAAGACAGCTCGAAATCAATCGTAGAACCGCCGCAAACCAAGCTTTCTGGCGTAGTTGTGACTTATTCAGTCGTCCGCGCCGTGATTGGCGATCATCATCGCCTCGAAAGCCAGCCGCTCCGTCTTGCGCATGCGCTCCGATTCCGACTTCAGCTGGCCGCAGGCGGCGAGAATGTCACGGCCGCGCGGTGTGCGGATCGGCGAGGCATAACCCGCCTGATTGATGAAATCTGCGAACTTTTCGATCTGCGCCCACTCCGAGCACTGGTAGTTCGTGCCCGGCCAAGGGTTGAACGGAATGAGGTTGATCTTGGCCGGAACGCCTTTCAGAAGCTGAACCAGCATCTTGGCGTCTTCCAGGCTGTCATTCACATCCTTCAGCATCACATATTCGAAGGTGATGCGGCGGGCATTGGAAAGACCCGGATAGTTGCGGCAGGCCTCGATCAGCTCCTTCAGCGGATATTTCTTGTTGATCGGCACCAGCATGTCGCGCAGATCGTCACGCACCGCATGCAGAGAAATCGCCAGCATGACGCCGATTTCGTCGCCGGTGCGGAAGATTTCCGGCACGACGCCGGAGGTGGACAGGGTGACGCGACGCTTGGAAAGCGACAGGCCATCACCATCGGTCGCGATCAGAAGAGCGGTCTTCACATGTTCGAAATTATAGAGCGGTTCGCCCATCCCCATCATCACGATGTTGGAGACCTTGCGGCCTTCGCTTGGCACATAGGCGCCAACCGGTGTCGACCCATCGGGAAAATCGCCGAGACGGTCGCGGGCGAGCAGAAGCTGGGCAAGGATTTCCTCGGCCGTCAGGTTTCGCACCAGGCGCTGCGTGCCAGTGTGACAGAAGGAACAGGTCAGCGAACAGCCCACCTGGCTGGAAATGCACAGCGTGCCGCGACCTTCTTCGGGAATATAGACAGTCTCAATCTCGACAGGACGTCCCGCCCCGCGCGGCGGAAAACGCATCAGCCATTTGCGGGTGCCGTCATTGGAGATCTGCTCTTCGACGATTTCCGGGCGGGCGATGGTGAAGGCCGCCTTCAGCTTCTCGCGAAGCTCCTTGGCGACATTGGTCATATTGTCGAAATCGGAGACGCCGCGCACATAAAGCCAGTTCCACAACTGGCTGACGCGCATCTTCACCTGCTTCTGCGGCACGCCGATTTCGGCCAGCGCCTCGCCCATTTCCTCACGCGTCAAACCGATCAGCGACGGCTTGCCGGACATGAGATCGCTATTGGCGATCAGCGGGGTTTTGACTGCCAGACCGGCAGGGGCTTGCATTACGGACATCACGCTATCCCATCATCCAATGCATCGCACGACCGGCCTGTCGGATAGGCGGAAAATCGTCTGCATGTCGAGAAAATCAAAGGCGGAGCACTTTTCGCGCATCCGCCTGTCAATGTTGCCGCGCCTTTAGCATCAAATTGTCAAAAACGCAAATGGCCGGTCAATGACCGGCCATCACAAAACGCAGTAAAGCGTCTGAGTTACTTGCAGCTCTCGATCTGCTTGAGAGCAGCCGAAATGCCCGAGAGAGAATAGGAATAGGACGTCGCGGTGCCGCGGCCGGAGGTGGCCTTGACGGTCATCGACTTGCCGCCCTTCATGGCAGCCACGAGAGCCGGCTCTTCTGCAGCGTTTTCAACCCAGGCAGCCTTGTCCTTGGTGAACATGACGAAGTTCTTGTTGTCGATCGTCACATTGACCTTGGAACCCTGCTTCAGCGGGTAACCCACCATGGCCTGCGGCTCATAGGAGATGTTCTGGCCCGGACGCTGCGACACGATGAAGAAGATATCGCCGTGATCGACGCTTGCCGGTTCCTTGGCGGTCGGAATGGAAAGAACGTAGCAGACGGTGCTGTTGCCCGATTTGTACGAATAGGCACCCCATGCATTGAACTGCTGGATGCGCGTGGGCGACTGTGCAGATGCTACGCCGACGCTGGTCAGCAAAATGGCCACTGCGGTTGCTACACTTCTTACAAACATAGAATTTCCTGCCGGGTTATTGTCTTCCATTGGCCCGAAGCAGCGGCGGGCTCCATTTTATGGATCGGCCACGTTCAGGTGCGGATCGTCTTTTCTCATTGTGGTCAGGAAGCGGTTACCAAACCGTCAACAACACGCATAAAATGCCGAAAACGTCTTGCAGTGTTACAGATCGGCGACTCCCAGCACCCTGAGGAGAAGGGCGTGGCACGTCCTTCCGTCATGTGTATGACACACAAATTCAGGCAAGAATTTGTCACCTGCCGGGCTCTGCCGGTGCGCCACATCACAGAGGCGTTACTCAGCTTCCTGCTGTCGTTTCAGCATGGCGTCGGCCGCGTCGTAATGTTCCATCTTGATATGGGCGCGGATCATGGCCAAAGCGGCGGTGATAACCGCGATGTCATCGGTAAAACCGATGACCGCCAGCACGTCCGGCACGGCATCCATCGGCATGATGAAATAGGCAAGAGCGGCCAGAATGATGCCCTTGGCGCGCAGCGGTGTGTCACGGTCGATCGCGCAATAATAGGCAGCCGCTGCGTCGCGCGCGAACGGCACCTTCGTCATCACGCGCTTCAGCTTCGGCCAGAATTTGGCACGCACGACGCTTTCGCGCTCTTCCTGCCTGTCGTTTTCGCCTGGCAGAAGAATTTCACCGATTTTCACATCATCCATGATCGACGGTCCTCCGGTCACGGCTATTATATGGGACTTATGGCCCGCCGTTCAATTCCCCCGGCCCGCAGCGGCCTTCTGCATGGCCCCGGCCAGAAGAAAATCCCGCTCGGTCACACCCTGCGAATCATGGGTGGTGAGGCAGACCTTCACCCTTGAATAGACATTGGACCATTCCGGGTGATGGTTGAGCTTTTCAGCCGCAAGAGCGGACTCCGCCATGAAACCGAAGGCCTCCGCAAAGCTCGAAAACTTGAACGACCTGACGATCGCCGCGCCATCTTCCCGCAAAGACCAGCCTTCCAGTTTTAAAAGCTCCTCCCGGATGGCGTCCTGCTCAAGTCTGGGATATTTCATGGTTATTACCTCCGCGTGAAAGGGCGCCCGCCGTACCTGCACAACCATGACACGCTTGAACTGCCGGAGCGACCCATATTCCTCATGACGCGCACATCCGTTCTATTCGTCTGCATGGGCAACATATGCCGCTCACCCCTTGCCGAAGGCGTTTTTATCCATCTTGCCGAAATGAAAGGTGTCGCAGAGCGGCTCACCGTCGATTCTGCCGGGACGGGCGGCTGGCACACGGGCAACACCCCGGACCGCAGATCCGTCGCGGTCGCCCGCAAGCATGGCATCGATATTTCCCGGCAGCGCGCAAGGCAGGTCAGTCAGGCCGATTTCGAAAACTTCGATCTGATCCTTGCCATGGATACGAGCAACCTGGCGAAACTGCTCCAAAAGGCGCCGGAAAACCAGAAGCACAAAATCCACCTGTTCATGGACTATGCTTCGGGACGCCGCGACAGCGTCCCCGATCCTTACTTCGGCGGTGAAGACGGCTTTCAGGCCGTCTACAACATGCTTTTGGCGGGATGCAGCTCGTTGCTCGAAAAGATGGAGCTGGATCGCGCCTCGTGAAGCGGGAACGCCTCTTCAACGATGTAAGGCCCGCCGCCCACCGATTCCTTCGACGACATCAGCACGAAACGGCCGACCGTGAAGGGCGAGGTGCGGAAGTTGCCGCGTCCGGAAAGATAATGCACCACATCGTCCAGACGCGAGGAGCGCAGCCGCGCCAGCGTCACATGTGGCATGAATTTGCGCGGATCGGGTGGGAGACCGATCCTCTGACAAATTCTTTCGACCTCCGCCTGCAGCGCATGCATTTCCGGTGAGGGGGAAACCCCTGCCCAGATGGAATGCGGCTTCTTGGAACCGAAGGAACCCATACCGGTGAGATTGAGCTGGAATTCCGGCCTTTCGATCCGATCCAGCCGGTCAACGACCTCATCGGCGGTCCGTCCGTCGATATCACCGATAAAACGCAGGGTTATGTGATAATTCTCCACATCGATCCACCGGGCTCCCGGCAGACCACCGCGCAACAATGAGAGGCTCATAGCCGCATTGCGCGGAATTTCGAGGGCGGTAAACAGTCTCGGCATGGCGAGCTCCCCGAATCTCTTGGCAGAACAAGCATAGCGAATCACGCAATGCAGGCGGGCGCAAGTGCTTATTTTTTTTGCGCACCGATTGTCTTGATGAAGCTTTCAACAGCCGGCAAAGATTTTTCGACCATCATGGCAACTCCTTGCGTATTGGGGTGCATCTTGTCGTCCAGTTTCAGCCTGTCATCACTCACTACGCCATCCAGAAAGAACGGATAAAGCGGCAGGTTGTATTTTTCCGCAAGCTGCGGATAGATCGGATTGAAGCGCTTGGCATAATCTTCGCCCATATTCGGCGGCGCCATAATGCCGACCAGCAAGACGGCTATATTGCGTTTCTGAAAACCGGAAATGATGGCGTCGAGGTTCTTTTCCGTCTGTTCCGGCGCAATACCACGCAGCGCATCATTGGCTCCGAGTTCCAGAATGACCCCGTCCGTACCATCAGGAACGGACCATTCCGCCCGCGCCAGACCGCCGGACGAGGTATCTCCGGACACACCGGCATTGGTGACGGTGACATTGATGCCCTCGGCTTTTAATGCAGCTTCAAGCTGTGCGGTGTAGCTGTCGGTAGGAGGCAGCTGATACCCGGCCATGAGGCTGTCGCCGAGGCCGACCAACTGCAATGTCCGCTCCTGAGCCATGGCCACAGAGGCAGAAAAGGCTGCGGCGAAAATGACGATGAAGTGAAACAGGGCAGCTTTAAATCTCATCACGGCTTTCCTAACTTGGTTCACATTGTCTGAAATACCGACCGCATCGACACCGCCAGACTGTTTTCATCATATATAGGAACGAGAATTGTGACGAAAAGCATCATAGAGCTGAAGAAAGCCGACCTCACGCTCGGCAACGCCGCCGCCTCCGTTCACGTTCTCAAGAACATCGATCTCGCCATCGGCGAAAGCGAGGCAGTTGGCATTGTCGGTCCGTCCGGCTCGGGAAAATCGACCCTTCTGATGGTGCTTGCCGGGCTTGAGAGGCTTGATAGCGGTGAGATCGTCATCGCGAACACTGAGCTGCACAAGCTCGGCGAAGATGCGCTCGCGGATTTCCGCGGCAAGAATATCGGCATCGTTTTCCAGTCCTTCCATCTCATCGCAAACATGACGGCGCTGGAGAACGTCGCCGTTCCGCTGGAACTCGCCAACGCCCCGAACCCCTTCGAAATTGCCAAACGGGAACTTGTCGCCGTTGGTCTCGGGGAACGCCTCAACCACTATCCCGGTCAACTCTCCGGCGGCGAGCAGCAGCGTGTCGCCATCGCCCGCGCGCTGGCCCCCTCCCCCGCCGTGTTGATCGCCGATGAACCGACAGGCAATCTCGATACAGATACCGGCAAGCAGATCGCCGATCTTCTTTTTGCAAAACAGGCCGAACGCGGCATGACCATGGTCCTTGTCACCCATGACCCCTCGCTGGCCGCCCGCTGCTCACGGCAGATCAAGGTGCGCTCCGGTGAAATAGAGGGTGACAGCGCCAAGGCCCAGATGGCGCGGGCGGTATCGGCATGATCGGATCCATTCTCCCGTCTTTCGCCAATATCCGGAACGCCGCGAGGCTCGCGCGGCGGGAAATTCGCGGCGGCCTGCGCGGCTTTTACATTTTCCTCGCCTGCATCGCGCTCGGAACCGGCGCCATTGCAGCCGTCAATTCCGTGTCACGCGCCGTCACCAGCGCCATCGCCACGGAAGGTCAATCCATATTGGCAGGCGATGTGCGTTTCGAACTGCGCAACAGGGAGGCGACCGCAGAGGAAAAGGCCTATCTCGACGGCCTCGGCAAGATCGCCGTTTCCACCGGGCTGCGCTCCATGGCGCGCCTCGCCGACGGTTCCGAACAGACGCTAACGGAAGTGAAGGCCATCGATGGCGCCTATCCGCTCTACGGCACCTTCGTGGCGGATCCCAATCGGCCGCTGAGCGAGCTTCTGGCCGCGACCGGCGACACCTATGGCGCAATCGCCGCGCCGCTTTTGCTCGAACGGCTCGGCATCAAGGTCGGTGATGAAATCCTGCTTGGTAACGCGAAGCTTAAACTGACAGGCACCGTGGTCGACGAACCGGACGCGCTGTCCGATGGCTTCGGTTTTGCACCGAGGCTGATGGTCAGCCGCGATGCCCTTTTTGCCTCGGGTCTCGTTCAGAATGGCAGTCTGGTCGAACATGCCTATAAAATCCGGCTGGACGACCCGGCAGCACGGACAACGATGACCGACGCGGCCAACAAGGCGTTCCCCGACGCCGGCTGGTCCATCCGCACCAGCGACCGCGCAGCCCCCTCGCTCACCGAAAACGTCAACCGCTTCTCGCAATTCCTGACGCTGGTGGGGCTTACCGCCCTCATCGTCGGCGGTGTCGGCGTCGCCAACGCCGTTCGTGCCTTTCTCGATTCCAAGCGCACAACGATCGCGTCGCTGAAATGCCTGGGCGCCCCGGCCTCCGTGGTCACCATGACCTATCTCTTCCAGATCGCCTTCATTGCCGTTGTCGGCATCGTCATCGGCCTTGCGGTGGGCGCCATCGCGCCGCTGGTCGCCATGCGGTTTCTGGAAGGCGTGCTTCCGGTGCCGGAAGAACTCGCCTTCTACCCCGGCGCACTCGGTCTCGCCGCGCTGTTCGGCCTCTTGACGACGCTTGCCTTCGCCATCGTGCCTCTCGGTCAGGCACGCGAGGTCCCGGCGACGGCGCTCTTCCGCGAACAGGGTTTCGAAGAGGGCAGCTGGCCGTCCTGGCCCTATCTGGCCACCACCGGCCTGCTGCTGGCAGCGCTCGCAGCACTTGCGATATTTTCGGCGGAAGACCGTTTCATCGCCTCGGTCTTCCTCGCCGCCATCGCCTTCGCTTTCGTGGTCCTGCGGCTCGTGGCATCTGGCGTGAAGGCCATCGCCAAACGCAGCCCACGCGTTCATTCCGCCGCCCTCCGTCTGGCGATCGGCAACATCCATCGCCCGGGCGCACTTACCCCCTCGGTCGTCCTTTCCCTTGGCCTCGGCCTGACCCTGCTTGTGACGCTGACGCTGATCGATGGCAATCTGCGCCGCGAACTGACGGACAGCCTGCCGGACCGAGCGCCGAATTTCTTCTTCGTGGATATTCAGGGCAGCGAGTTGCAGGGCTTCCGCGATCTCCTGAAGCGGGAAGCGCCGGAAGGCACGCTGACAGAGGTGCCGATGCTGCGCGGGCGGATTCTCGCGCTCAACGGCGAAGATGTGACAAAAATGGACGTGCCGCCGGCCGGTCGATGGGTGCTGCGCGGCGACCGGGGCATAACCTATTCGCAGGATACTCCCGAAAACGCGACACTGACGGAAGGAACGTGGTGGGGACAGGACTATAGCGGCGAACCGCTGGTCTCTTTTGCGGCGGAAGAGGCGCGGGAACTGGGCCTCAAGATCGGCGACAGCGTCACCGTCAACGTGCTCGGCCGCAGCATCACGGCGAAGATCGCCAATCTGCGCAATGTCGAATGGGAATCCCTGTCGATCAATTTCGTCATGGTGTTTTCGCCAAACACGTTCCGCGGCGCACCGCATGCCTGGCTTGCGACACTCGCTGACCCTTCCGCATCCACAAGTGATGAAGGCCAGATATTGCGCGCCGTCACCAACGCCTACCCGACGATCACCAGCGTGCGTGTGAAGGACGCCCTCGATGTCGTCAACCGGCTTGTCGGCCAGCTTGCCACTGCCATTCGTGCCGCAGCGGCCGTCGCCCTGATAGCATCCGTTCTCGTTCTCGCCGGCGCTCTTGCCGCCGGAAACCGCGCCCGCACCCATGACGCGGTTATCCTGAAAACGCTGGGCGGCACGCGAAACCTGCTCATCCGCGCCTTCTCCTACGAGTACATGATGCTTGGTCTCGCCACCGCCGTTTTCGCACTTTTCGCCGGTGGCGTCTCGGCATGGTTCGTAATTGCCCGCATCATGAAACTGCCCTCCACCTTCCTGCCGGATGTGGCGATAGGCACGCTCGTCGTCGCCCTCGTCATGACGGTGGGCATCGGCCTCATCGGTACCTGGCGAATTCTCGGACAGAAAGCCGCTCCGGTTTTGCGGCAGGCGGGTGAATAATCATCGGTTGTGCGCTGCTTAACTTTAGCGATTAATTCTTTGTAATGATCGCCGAAACGTGAGCGCTTTTCGCGCATATGGTGTCTTTTCGACTGGAAAAGGCCTTGTATCGGACACGTTCTGCCATCATATTCTTGGGCAGGCTTGCTGAAGCTCCGCAGCGGCGCCCGGGAGGTATCCCGACACCGTAGCAATTACGGAGCTCAAAAGAGGAAACAATGGCTGACTTCAATAACTACCAGAACCGCATGGCGCAGACCCGTGCACAGACTGGTGCGATGATCGATGAAGGTCTTCGCGCGTATATGCTCAAGGTTTACAACCTGATGGCGCTGGCTCTGGTCATCACCGGCATTGCGGCGTTCGCTACCTTCACGCTCGCGACCACCAATCCGGCCTTCGCACAGTTGCTCTATGCGTCGCCGCTGCGCTGGGTCGTCATGCTCGCACCGCTCGGACTGGTGTTCTTCCTTAGCTTCCGTATCCAGAACATGAGCGTTTCCGCCGCCCAGATGACCTTCTGGGTCTATGCGGCGCTGATGGGTGTGTCTCTGTCCTCGATCTTTCTGGTCTATACCGGCCAGAGCGTCGTACAGACGTTCTTCGTGACCGCTGCCTCGTTCGGCGCGCTCTCGCTTTACGGTTACACGACGAAAAAAGACCTTTCAGGCATGGGTTCGTTCCTGATCATGGGTCTGTTCGGCCTCATCATCGCGTCCATCGTCAACATCTTCCTCGCTTCCTCTGCGCTGCAGTTCGCGATTTCCGCGATCGGCGTGCTGATCTTCGCAGGCCTCACCGCCTACGACACACAGAAGATCAAGGAAATGTATTTCGATGGTGACGAAGTTGCCGTGGCTGGCCGCAAGGCAATCATGGGTGCGCTGACGCTTTATCTCGACTTCATCAACCTGTTCATGTTCCTCCTGCAGTTCATGGGCAACCGTGACAAGTAAGGGTAGGAACCCGACTGGCAAACATGCGAAAGGCGGCCCTTAGGCCGCCTTTTTATTTACCTGCAATCGAAACCTGACTGCCTCTGAATTCTCTTGTTCTCAACCGGCGGCGAGCACGTAGCCCGCCGGTCTGAAGCTCACTCGATGAGCTTCAGGACCTTGTCGAAAACCTTGAGAACCTGCGGAAGCTCATGGCCGCGTTTGAGAATGCGGCCATCCGTATTGACCACGCTATAGGCCCCCTGTTTCGTTGCCAGCTTGGGGTTTTTCTCGATCCTGTAGAGAGGCATTTCGCCCGAACGCTTGAAGACGGAAAATACCGCCTTTTCCCGCAAGTGGTCGATGGCATAATCGCGCCACTCGCCCTCTCCCACCATGCGGCCGTAAATGCGCAGGATCGCATCCAGCTCGCGCCGGTGGAAAGTGACCGGCAAAGGGTCCTTGTTCTTCTTGTATTCACGGAGATCGATAACGGTGGAATTGTCGCGTGAAGCGGTCTGCACCTGCTGCACATCCGGTTGATCGGTCATCCAATACCTCCGATTCCACCCAAATCATCCACTCAATGTGAGCCCGTGAAGGCGAAATTGCAAGCCTCGCCCGCGCCGTAAGACACAGCATAGGCAATGATCTGAAGGCATTTTACAATCTTGGAACGACAACAAAATCGAGACGCGGCTATATAAAATAGCTCCCACCAAAGCCACCAGGGAGGGTGCCTGCCGCAAAAGCAGGGGTAAAAAATGGTAACCATTTAGGCAGCCATTTTAGCATGGCCTGCCGTATTTCGGTCAAACCATGGCCCGAATTGGATGGAATAGTCCTATTGTCAATTGATGCCTAGGCACCAAGATGACCCGGTCCGGTGCATTGACCCTTTACCCCCAGCCCCCAATGCCCGGACCGGATCTTCCATCGCCCGACAGGCGATTAGGGGGTTTCATTTCCCAAAAGAATGCTCGCGCCGACGATCGCCGCCGGATCGCCGCTGGCATTGGCCGTCTGCAGAAGGACGGCACAACCGCCCTTTTTCACCTTTGCAACGACACTCGCAGGAAGTTTCACCGTCATCGGCGAACCGTCCCACATTCCGACGGTCTGCACATCATAGACGCTATGCCAGTAGGACATTTTTTTCCCCTGGTTTTCGCCCTTCTGCACATCCACCGTCTGCTCGCGCGTGAAATAGGCAACCACGACATCGGCCTTGCCGCTGCCAGCGCCAATATCGATCTCCACCTCGTCCCCGGCAAATTTTGACGAGACCGGCACGTTCAGCCCCTGCCCCTCGCGCTTGAATGCATCAAGCCGGTCATAAATGCCGCGAACATCGGCGCCCTTGACATGATCTCGACCGTTCAGGATGGCCTGCGGCGTATAGACGCCGTTGCGGCCAAGCGCGCGCATATAGCCATATTGCCGTTCGGTATTTTCCTTCGATGCAAGCGAATCCGCCCAGCCGAGATAATTCCAGTAGTCGACATGATAAGAGAGACCGACGACATCGCCCTTCTGGATCATCTTGCGCAAAGCCTCGTCCGCTGGCGGGCAAGACGAGCATCCCTGCGATGTGAACAATTCAACGACGCCCTTCACTGCCTCCTGCGCATGCGCGGATGTGACGAGGAACGTGCCGAGAAGACATATCGACAGGGGGAATTTCAGTGGCATTACAAAAACCTTTGTCCGGCAAGATATCCAGACGAATTGATGCGATCAATCCCGCCGGGATGCAAACCGGAAAATAACGTCTATTCCCCCTCAATAGAAAGTCACGAAGGGGTGAGCGGCAATCACAAAAAACAGACGAAGAAACAGGAAAGACGCCGGGATTTCTCGCGGCGCCTTTTATTGGTCTATGCTTGATCAGGCCGCCAGATCGCGAAGAACGGTCTGCAGAATGCCGCCATTGTTCATGTAGATCACTTCGTCCAGCGTATCGATGCGGCAAAGAAGCGGAACTTCCTTAACCGAACCGTCGCTGTAGGTGATCTTGGCGATCTTCTTTTCACGCGGCTTGATCTCACCTTCGAGACCGTCGATCTCGACGATCTCGTCTCCCTTGAGATCGAGGCTCGCCCAGGTCGTGCCTTCCTCGAAGACGAAGGGAACGACGCCCATGCCCACGAGGTTCGAACGATGAATACGCTCAAAGGACTGTGCGATCACGGCCTTGACGCCGAGCAGGTTGGTGCCCTTCGCCGCCCAGTCGCGGGAAGAACCGTTGCCATATTCGACACCGGCAAAGATGACGAGCGGAACGCCCTCCGCCTTGTACTTCATGGCAGCGTCGTAGATCGACATCTCTTCCTTGGACGGATAGTGGATGGTGTAGCCACCTTCCTTGCCGTTCGGGCCGAGCATGTGGTTGCGGATGCGGATATTGGCGAAGGTGCCGCGCATCATCACTTCATGGTTGCCACGACGCGTACCGTACTGGTTGAAGTCGGCAATGGCCACGCCATTCTCCGTCAGATAAGCGCCGGCGGGCGATGCGGCCTTGATCGAACCGGCCGGAGAGATGTGGTCGGTGGTGATCTTGTCGCCAAAGAGACCAAGAACGCGCGCGCCCTTGATATTCTTGAGGCCGGAACCGGTCTTGCCCATGCCCACGAAATAAGGCGGGTTCTGAACATAGGTCGACTTGTCGTCCCAGGCATAGGTCTGGCCCGGGGGAACCTGAACGGCCTGCCAGTTCGCGTCACCCTTGAAGACATCTGCGTACTTCGATTCGTAAAGTTCGCGGGTGACGTATTTCAGGATGAATTCCTGGATTTCCTGCGAGGTCGGCCAGATATCCTTGAGATAGACCGGATTGCCGTTCTGATCGTCGCCGATCGGCTCCTTCGTCAGGTCCTTCTGGACCGTGCCGGCAAGCGCATAGGCCACGACGAGCGGCGGCGAGGCCAGATAGTTCGCCTGAACGTCCGGCGAAATACGGCCCTCGAAGTTGCGGTTGCCCGAAAGGACGCCGGCCGTGATCAGGCCCTTGTCGTTGATCGTCTTGGAGATCGGCGCCGGCAGCGGGCCGGAGTTGCCGATGCAGGTCGTGCAGCCGAAACCGACGAGGTTGAAGCCGATCGTGTCGAGGTCCTTCTGCAGACCGGACTTGTCGAGATATTCGGCAACCACTTGGCTTCCCGGCGCCAGCGAGGTTTTCACCCACGGCTTGGACTTCAGCCCCTTGGCAACGGCGTTGCGGGCGAGAAGGCCGGCAGCGATAAGAACGGAGGGGTTGGAAGTGTTTGTGCAGGAGGTGATGGCGGCAATCGCCACATCGCCATGGCCGAGATCGAACTCCTCGCCCTCAACCGCATAGCGGCTGTGGAGCTGGCCGGGCTTCTTGTAGTCGTTTTCGAGAGCCGTCGCGAAATTCGGCGCAATGGTTTCGAGCGGCAGGCGGCCTTCCGGACGCTTCGGGCCGGCCATGGAGGGCACGACATCGCCGAGGTCGAGTTCCAGCGTATCAGTGAAAACGAGGTCCGAACCGTCGCCGGTGCGCCACATGTCCTGCGCCTTCGAATAGGCTTCGACGAGCGCAATACGATCCTTGGTGCGACCGGACATGGTCAGATAGTTGATGGTCTCGCCGTCAACCGGGAAGAAGCCGCAGGTCGCGCCATATTCCGGACCCATGTTGCCGATGGTGGCGCGGTCGGCCAGCGTCATCGAATCAAGGCCGGGGCCGAAGAATTCGACGAATTTGGAAACCACGCCCTTCTTGCGCAGCATCTGCACGACGGTCAGCACGAGGTCGGTCGCGGTCACGCCTTCCTTCACCTTGCCGGTCAGCTTGAAGCCGATAACCTCAGGCAGAAGCATGGAGACCGGCTGACCGAGCATCGCAGCTTCAGCCTCGATACCGCCAACGCCCCAGCCGAGAACGCCGAGACCATTGATCATCGTGGTATGCGAATCCGTGCCAACGCAGGTATCCGGGTAAGCAATCGTTTCGCCATCCTCTTCCTTCGTCCAGACGGTCTGGCCGAGGTATTCGAGGTTGACCTGGTGACAGATGCCGGTGCCGGGCGGTACTACGCGAAAATTCTTGAATGCCTGCTGGCCCCACTTCAGGAAGCGGTAACGCTCACCATTGCGCTCATATTCAAGCTCTACGTTGCGGGCAAACGCAGTCGGTGTGCCGAATTCGTCAACGATGACCGAGTGGTCGATGACCAGATCGACGGGGACGAGCGGATTGATTTTTTCCGGGTCGCCGCCAAGCGACACCATGGCGTCGCGCATGGCTGCAAGATCGACTACGGCTGGAACGCCGGTGAAGTCCTGCATCAGAACGCGGGCGGGGCGATAAGCGATTTCGGTTTCGGTCAGGCCCTTGTTGTTGAGCCATTCGGCAACGGCCAGAATATGCTGCTTGGTGACGGACTGGCCGTCCTCGAAACGAAGCAGATTTTCGAGCAGCACCTTCATGGAATAGGGCAGCCTGGATACGCCCTTGAGGCCGTTTGCCTCAGCCTTGGGAAGGCTGAAATAGACGTATTCCTTACCATCCACGGTAAGGACGGAACGACAATTGAAACTGTCGAGTGATTTGGGCATGGATAAAACCCCGCTTACTCTGATAGCCAACACGTGCGTGCGGACACCTATGCACTCATGCACATCAGGATGCGGGTACGACCATTTCCGCTGTCCGCACGTGAAAGTTACTCCTCGTAACATTCAGGTCCGGCGCAAGATGATGTTCACGCCGGCCGCTGGCGTGGTTGACACCCATATAGATAATTTCGGAGAAACGTGCCAGACCATTCAGGAAATCAAATCGATTTTTTTGTGCGACACGATGAAAATCTTATACGGAAACGCGGCATGGATTTGACGGCGGAAAATCTTGGCGTGCGGCGCGGTGAAGATTTCATATTCATGAATGTTTCCTTCAAGTTAAGCGATGGCGACGCACTGGTCCTGACGGGCCGAAACGGCTCGGGAAAATCGACGCTTCTGCGCACGGTGGCCGGCCTGCTGCGGCCCGAACAGGGGCGGATAACGATAGCCGGCAAAGAGATAGAGGAGGGCATGCGGCCCTCGGAGGCCTGCCATTATCTCGGCCACCGCAATGCGATGAAAACGGAACTGACCGTTTCGGAAAATCTCGAATTCTGGAAAGACTTCCTTGGCGATTTTTCTGGCGGCACGGGTATGGAGATTGATGAGGCGGCGGAGATCGTCGGCCTTGCCGGCATCACCCATCTGCCTTTCGGTTATCTTTCTGCGGGCCAGCAACGGCGTTTTGCCATGGCGAAGCTTTTGATTGCATGGCGGCCGGTGTGGATTCTCGACGAGCCGACCGCGGCGCTCGACAAGGCGGCTGACGGGATGTTTACCGGTCTGGTCCAGAGCCACTTGGGGAGAGGCGGCATCGTCCTGGCTGCTACCCATCAGCCTTTGGGACTGGAGAATGCTCGTGAATTGCAGATGACGGGGTTTGCGGGTGTGGAGGCTTGGGCATGATGGGCAGGCGCGCGGGACATACCCCCCTCTGCCCTGCCGGGCATCTCCCCCTCAAGGGGGGAGATCGATCTGCGGCGAGGTTTCGCCCATCTCGAAGTTTGCGGATGGAGTGGCGAAAGTGCCTCCTGCCGATCTCCCCCCTTGAGGGGGAAATGCCCGGCAGGGCAGAGGGGGGTAACGCCGCGAACACGAGGGCACCCCGATGACCGCCCTTTTCCTCCGTGACATCAAACTCTCCATCCGTGCCGGCGGTGGCGCGCTGATCGGCGTATTGTTCTTCATGACCGTGGTTGCCGTCATCCCCTTCGGCGTCGGACCCGATCTCAATCTGCTTGCCCGCATCGGCCCTGCCATCGTCTGGATCGGCGCACTTCTGTCCGCCCTTCTCGGCCTCGACCGGCTGTTTCAGGCGGAACGGGATGACGGCTCCCTCGACCTCATTCTCATGCAGGAAAACCCGCTGGTCCTGACCGTGCTCGTCAAATGCCTGGCGCATTGGGTCGCAACCGGCCTGCCGCTGGTGCTTGCTTCGCCGTTGCTCGGCCTTTTCATGAATATGGATGAAGTGGCGATCGGCGCGGTGATGCTGACCCTTCTCGTCGGCTCGCCCGCCATTACCTTCATCGGGGCTGTGGGCGCCGCCGTCGCCGTGGCACTGCCACGCGGAGGACTTTTGGTATCCATCCTCGTCCTGCCGCTTGCCATTCCTGTCCTGATCTTCGGCGTCAGCGCCTCCTATGCGGCGGTGCAGGACCCGGCGCCCTTTGTGCCGCCATTCCTCATTCTCTGCGCGATCACGTTATTTTCAGCCGTAACCGGTCCTTTCTTTGCCGCTTTGGCGTTGCGCAATGTTATGGATTGATGAAACCGGCCAGACGATCCCGGATTGACAGGGATCAATTGCGGGATGGCCATTCTCGGGTTACACAAACGGCATGAACGAGCAGACTTTCGCCATCACCAAATTCAGCGATCTCGCCAATCCCACGCGGTTTCTGGCGCTTGCGGCACGCATTCTGCCCTGGCTCGCTGTTCTGACAGCGCTGGTGCTGGCCGCCGGCCTCTATCTGTCCTTCACAACGGAAGGCGATTATCAGCAGGGTTACACCGTGCGCATCATGTATGTGCACGTGCCCTCCGCCTGGCTTGCCATGATGTGCTACACAGTGATGGCGGTTTCGGCCATCGGCACCCTCGTCTGGCGTCATCCGCTGGCGGATGTCAGCCACAAGGCCGCCGCCCCCATCGGCGCCGCCTTCACGCTCATCGCTCTCATCACCGGCTCGCTCTGGGGCAAACCCATGTGGGGAACCTGGTGGGTGTGGGATGCGCGGCTGACCTCCGTTTTCGTCCTCTTCCTGATGTATCTGGGGCTGATCGCGCTCAATCGCGCCATGGACGATCCGTCCAGAGCCGCCCGCGTCAGCGCCGTGCTGATCCTTGTCGGTTTCGTAAATATTCCCATCATCAAGTTTTCGGTCGAGTGGTGGAACACGCTGCACCAGCCGGCAAGCGTCATCCGCATGGGTGGCTCCGCCATTGATGCGGAATTCCTCTGGCCGCTTCTGACCATGGCGATCGGCTTCACGCTGCTGTTCTTCACCCTCCACATCGCCGCCATGCGCAATGAAATCTGGCGCCGGCGCGTGGCTGCGCAACGGCGCCTTGCCGCCCGCATGGCAAACCGGGAGGGCTGAGGTGATGACGCACGCCTTTTATATCGGCATGTCCTATGCGGCGACCGGCCTTGTCGTCCTCTGTCTCATCGCCTGGGTCGTTTTAGACGGTCAGGCGCGTAAACGGGAACTGAAAGCATTGGAAGCATCCGGCGTTCGCCGCAGGACGAAAGCCGGTTCTGCGGGTGACGCGCCATGACGCAGGCCGGCCAGGACCAGAATACAAAGGCCAAAGCCACCGGCCGCGCACGATATGCGCTGGCGCTGCTGCCGCTTCTGCTTTTCGGCGGCTTTGCCCTCGTCGCCGGCAAGATGCTCTATGATCAGGACGTGAACGGGCTGGATATCAGCGCCATTCCCTCGGCTCTCATCGGCACCAAAGCGCCGAGTTTGTCGCTGCCGCCGCTGGAGGGCTCCAACCTGCCGGCGCTCACCGATGCCGCCATCAAGGGCAAGCTGACTCTGGTCAACGTCTTTGCCTCCTGGTGCATTCCCTGCCGTCAGGAGCACCCGCTGCTTCAGGAGCTGGCCAAAGACAGCCGCATCACCGTTGTCGGCATCAATTACAAGGACGGGCAGGACAACGCGCTGCGCTTCCTCGGCGAACTCGGCAATCCCTTTGCTGCGATAGGCGTCGATCCGAACGGCAAGGCCGCGATCGACTGGGGTGTCTATGGCATTCCCGAAAGCTATCTGGTCGGCGCGGACGGCACGATCCTTTACAAAAAGGTCGGCCCATTCGATGCCCGCAGCGTCGAACGCGACCTGCTGCCGGCCATTGCTGCCGCCGCCGGAAAATAACACCCGGGTCGAAAAACCTCACACTTTGGAAACTACCCTGAGCGACGGGACCTCAGCGGTAGCGGGAAGACGTATGCCCTCCAGCACGACCTGATCGCGACCGCCACGTTTTGCGGCATAGAGACTGTCATCGGCACGCTTGATGGCATCGTGAATGGAATGATCTCCTCTCGCGACGGCCGAGACGCCGAAGCTTGCGGTGATCTGTGTCGCCACGCCGCGGTTGCGCCAATCGAGCGACGAGAGGCCAAGTCGCATGCCATTGGCGAGCTGTCCGGCCAAGGCAGCGGTCTGGCCGGGCAGGAAGACCACGAATTCCTCACCGCCGAAACGGGCCACCAGCGCATCTTCAGGCGCATTTCGCCTGAGAAGATCGGCAAGGCCGATGAGAACGATATCTCCCGCAGCATGACCGTAGACATCGTTGATGCGCTTGAAATGGTCTATGTCACAGGCAATGACCGCACCATCTGGCGTATCATTGCGAAAATCGGGCACACGCCGGTCGAAGCCGCGGCGGTTCAGCACATCCGTCAGCGGATCGTGCTCCGCCGCATGCAGGTGCCGGTCAACGGTAACGGAAATCTGGCTCGCAAGCACGGAAAGCGCAAGAAGGAAGCCGAATATGCTCGCGGCAAGCTGCATGTAGAAAGCATAATCGGATTCGAAGAATTCGCTGAGTTCGATCATCGAGCCGTTCGGCGTCATCACCAGCAACATGCCGATGCGCACCAGCGTTTCCAGCACCACGAGCGACGCGATCGCCACCATCAGCCTGTCGGCAAGCGCCAGAGGCCGCCTCCGCACGATCCAGACCGGGATGGCGAGCAGCAGGGCGCAGACAAGATCGCCGATGACCAGCTCACGTTTCAGATCCGGCGTGACGAAGACATGGAACGAGACCAACAGAACGGCCGCAGCTACGATGGACAGTCGCGCCGTCGTATAAAGCGGCCGTCCGAAATGGGTGAGCAGCGCGTGGCCGTAGAGAAAAAACGCAGAAAAGAACAACAGGTTCGAGACGATCGCCTGAACTTCGAAGGGCAAACCGCCAAGCACCAGGGGTGCGGCAAAACCAAAGGCTGCCGAAAGATATCCCAAACCCCAATATCGCGCCGAAGCGTGGCCGATCCTTTGCAGGAACAGGAACACCACACCGAATGTCAGCATGATGAAGGGGAGAAGATAGGCGAAATTATCTTGCACAGTGTTCTGCCGGACGGAAAGACGAACCTTTGAGCCCGGACATTACCTCAATGCCCTTAAGAAAACTTGCATATGGCGCGGGGTTTTCGTGCCTTTCCGCCGCATGCCCCGGCAGATATGTTCACATTTGCGGGAGCGCGTTCTGCCATTCCTTGATCGCCTCGACGGGCCAGACGAGCATGACCACGTTCAGCGTCAGATTATCGCGGATCAGCCATCCGGTGAAGATTTCGAAGAAGATGGCGATCACCACCGTCAGCCACACCGGCATGCGGGCTGCGAAAAGGAAACCCAGCGCCATGAAAACCGTGTCCATCGCCGAGTTCAATATGCTGTCGCCGGTGTAACCCAGCGCCATGGTCGCCGTACGGTAACGATCAATGATGATAGGCGAGTTTTCGAGGATTTCCCATGCCGCTTCCACCAGAACAGCAAGCGAAAGCCGCATGGAAAGCGGCTTGTTGCGGAACAGCAGCCAGGCGAACCAGTAGAATAGGAAGCCATGGATGATATGCGACGGCGTATACCAGTCAGCCAGATGCTGGGAATTGCCCGGCGTGTTCACGCCCGGTTCGAACAGCTTCACGTAACCGCATTCGCAAATGGGAATGCGGCCCATGAAATAAAGGATGATGATCTGCAGGAGAAGTAGCCCGGCGGCCACGCCGAACCATTTGAGCGAACGCGAACGGGAAGCCGGCATCTCCGCAACTGTCATTTTTCGTCCTTGCCGAGAGGCTCGACAGAATGGCGCATGACGAGCGGCATCTGCGCCATGGTGAAGATGATGGTGATCGGCATCGTGCCCCACACCTTGAAGGCGACCCAGGTGTCGGTGGAGAACATGCGCCAGACCACCTCGTTCAACACCGCGAGGAAGAGGAAAAATACACCCCAGCGCAGGGTCAGCTTGCGCCAGCCCTCATCGTTCAGCTTGAAGGCCGAATTGAAGACATAACCCAGCAGCGACTGGCCGAAGAACAGGCCGCCAAGCAGGATGACACCGAACAGGGCGTTGACGATGGTCGGCTTCATCTTGATGAAAGTATCGTTCTGCAACCACAGCGTTAGCGCACCGAACACGAAAACCACGATGCCTGATATCAGCGGCATGATCGGCAGTTTCCGCGTCAGCACCCATGAAACCGAAAGCGCGAGCGCCGTTGCGATCATGAACAGGCCGGTGGCGATGAAGATCGGCCCACCGAACTCCGTCAGCACGGGGAAAGTGGAAGCCAGCCAATCGCCGCGGGAGTTGGCGAAAAAGAACACCATAAGCGGGCCAAGCTCGAGCACGAATTTCAGGAGCGGGCTGATTTCCGCCACCATCTTTTCGCTTTCCTTGGAATTGCTTTCAATATCCATACTCAAACTCCCGCAATGGCCTTGGCGAAATCTTCCGCCTCGAAGGGCTCCAGATCGTCCACACCTTCACCCACACCGATGAAATAAACCGGCAGCTTGTGTTTGGCGGCAATGGCAACGAGGATACCGCCCCGCGCCGTGCCATCCAATTTTGTCATAATCAGGCCCGAAACACCCGCAACATTGCGGAATATTTCCACCTGGTTCAGGGCGTTCTGCCCGGTCGTCGCATCCAGCGTCTGCAGCACGGTGTGCGGCGCATCCGGATCGAGCTTGCCGAGCACCCGCACGATCTTTTCCAGCTCCGCCATCAGTTCCGTCTTGTTCTGCAGGCGACCGGCCGTATCGATGATGAGAACGTCGCTTTTCTGCGCCCGCGCCTGCTCATAGGCGTCGTAAGCCAGACCCGAGGCATCCGCACCCAGCTTGGTGCCGATGAACTGCGAGCCGGTTCGGTCGGCCCAGATCTTGAGCTGCTCGATTGCAGCAGCTCGAAACGTGTCGCCAGCCGCGAGCATGACCTTTAGGCCGGAGCCCGAAAGCTTGGCGGCAAGCTTGCCGATCGTCGTCGTCTTGCCCGTACCGTTCACGCCGACGACAAGAATGACATGCGGCTTGTGCGAAAGATCCAGTTCCAGCGGTTTGGCGACGGGCTTCAGGACCTTGGTGATCTCGCCGGCCATGATGCGCGCCACATCCTCGCCGCTCACATCCTTGCCATAACGTTCGGACGACAGGGCGCCGGTGATGCGCATGGCGGTCTCGACACCCAGATCCGACTGGATCAGAAGGTCTTCCAGTTCATCAAGCGTATCCTCGTCCAGCTTGCGCTTGGTGAACAGCGCCGAAATCTGCGTGGTCAGTTGCGATGATGTGCGGGCAAGCCCGGCCCTCAGACGCTGAAACCAGCTGAGTTTCGGCTCCGGTGCAGCGACAACAGGCTCTTCACGCTCACTTGCCGATGAAAAGCCCTTCGGTAAAGCCTGTGGCACGGCAGATGTTTCGACGGCATCTATGGACTCGGCCTCATCCAAAAGCGCATCCATCGCATCCGCATCAAGCACGGCATCGGCAGCGTCCGGCGAAGGTTCTACCTGTTCTTCGGCCGCGGCTTCCGCCTGCAACAGCGACAACGGCACGATACCCATATCACCGGAAAGCTCGGCGCCGGGCAGCAGCGGCGCATCCTCATCCTCTTCGGAAAGGACAACATCCGCCGTCTCGTCCGGAGCCGGTCCGCCGGCCGTCTCCATCTCCAGTTCGGAAACCGGATCCACATCGACAGGGTTATGCGCTTCGGCCTCGCTCAACGCTTCTTCGAAAGAGGCGTTTTCCTTGCCGTGTTCGGGCGCGGAATCCTCGTGCGGCCTGTCGTCGGCCTTATCCTTGCCGAACGAGAAGACTTTTTTGATGAAGCCGAGGGCCATGGTTGTTCCCGTGTCTTTATCTCGTGCCGCTTCAGGCCGCGTCAGCCGCCAGAAGCTTCATGTTCAGATGTTTGCCGTTGTGGCCGGTAATCGCAACCTGCGCAAGAGTGCGCGGGGCAAGATGCGGTGCCTCCACCAGCGTGAAATTGTCGGTATGCGCAAAACCGTTGTTTTCAACGAGGATCGTCTGCACCGAGCCGACCATGTTTTGCAGATGCGCGAGCCTCAGCGTCTCGCCGCGTTCGCGAAGCCTCGCCGCCCGCTCCTTGACCAAGGCGCGGTCAAGCTGCGGCATGCGTGCAGCAGGCGTGCCGGCGCGCGGGCTATAGGGAAACACATGCAGGCTGGAAATGCCGCATTCTTCCGCAAGCGTCGCAGCGTTGTCGAACATCTCTTCCGTCTCGGTCGGAAAACCGGCGATCATATCAGCACCGAAGGCGATATCCGGACGGAGCGACCGCACCTCGTGACAGAAGCGAATGGCATCAGCCCTGGAATGACGGCGTTTCATGCGTTTCAGGATCATGTCGTCGCCATGCTGGAGGGACAGGTGCAGATGCGGCATGAAACGCGGCTCACCGGCAATCAGATCCATCAGATGGCTGTCCGCCTCGATGCTGTCGATGGAGGAAAGCCGAAGTCTCGAGATTTCCGGCACCTGCTTCAGCAATGTCTTGGCAAGATATCCAAGAGACGGTTCGCCCGGCAGATCGGCGCCGTAGCTGGTGGCATCCACCCCCGTCAGCACAATCTCGCAATAGCCACTTTCCGTCAGCCTGCGCGCCTGATCCACCACGGCCCCCATCGGCACGGAGCGGGAATTGCCGCGCCCATAGGGAATGATGCAGAAGGTGCAGCGATGGTCACAGCCATTCTGCACCTGAATGAAGGCGCGCACATGCCCGTCTATGTGCTTGACCATCTGCGGCGCGGTCGCCTTGATGCTCATGATGTCGTTGACGCGCAGCTTTTCTTCCGCCGAAACGCCGAAATCCGGCAGCGCGCGATAGGAGGCGCTTTTCAGCTTTTCCTCATTGCCCAGCACCACATCCACCTCGGGCATTTCGGCAAATGTCTGTTTTTCCGTCTGGGCGGCACAGCCGGTAACGATGATACGCGCATGCGGATTATCGCGCCTTGCTCGGCGAATGGCCTGGCGGGCCTGTCGCACCGCCTCACCCGTCACCGCACAGGTATTGACCAGCACGGCATTGTTGAGCCCGGCCTTTTCGGCCTCCGCCCGCATCACTTCCGATTCATAGGTGTTGAGACGGCAGCCGAAGGTTATGACCTCGACGCCGCTCATATGGCCCCCTGTTCGGCCGCGACATCCCGCGACCAGACGCCCGTGACGGGATCGACAACGCCGGACCATTCCCATTCGGCCGGGCCGGTCATGATGACGTGGTTGTCCTCGCGCCAGTCGATGGTCAGCGGCACACGTACGGGGCTGGAGGCGACATCGATGGTGACCTTCTTAGCTGTGCGACCGGTGCGCGCGGCGGAAACGGCGGCAGCGCAGGCGGCGGAACCGCAGGCAAGTGTCAGCCCCGCGCCGCGCTCCCAGGTGCGCGTGCGAAGCGCGCTGTCGGAAATCACCTGCGCCAGCGTGATATTGGCCTTTTCCGGGAACATCGGGTGGTTTTCGAGAAGCGGTCCGAACCGTTCCAGATCAAAACTCATCGGGTCGCGATCCACCCAGAAAATCGCATGCGGGTTGCCCATCGACATGACGGCCGGTGAATGCAGGATCGGCGCATCGATCGGCCCGATCTGCAATTCGATGCGGCTCGTATCATGGAACTCTTCCGAAAGCGGAATATCGCTCCAGCGGAAACGCGGCAGGCCCATGTCGACGGAAATCATGCCGTCCTCATGCTCAACGGCGTTGAGGATGCCCGCCACCGTCTGGAAGGTAAAGCTGGTCTTGCCGGTTTCCGAGGAAAGCGCCTGCACCACGCAGCGCGTGCCGTTGCCGCAGGCCTGCGCCTTCGTGCCGTCGCAATTGAGAATATCGATAAAGGCATCGGTGCCGCCGATACGGGGATCATGGATTGCCATGATCTGGTCGAACTGGGTGGTGGGATCGGCGTTGAGCGCGATGGCTGCGGCGGGCGTCACCATGTCCTTGCGGCCGCGCATGTCGACAACGAGGATCTTGTTGCCAAGCCCGTTCATCTTCGCAAATTCGACCGTATCCGCCATCGCCTTGAACCTGAATTATCTGAAAACCGGATTATACACGGGCTTTGCCTCGCGCTTTCGCCCTATATGGCGGAAAGGACGGCAAATTACCAGACTGTTGCGGCGCAAACCGGTGAGCCGCTCAGGCGGCAGGCACGTCGAAAACCTCGCCGGGGCGCATCGGCCGGAAACGGCTCTCCTCTACCTCCTGCCCGACAAGTGCTGTCTTGAGCGCCGCAAGCGGTGCATCCACCGCTTCATCGGTAAGCTGCACCGTGCCCCAATGGTGGCCGCAGACATGTGCAGCACCGCAAATCCTCATGCCTTCCACGGCTTCCGCCGGGTTCTGGTGCTGGCCTTTCATGAACCAGCGCGGCTCATAGGCGCCGAAAGGCAGGTTGGCGAGACGGAAACCGCCGTGCTTCTTGCGCGCGGCGTGATAATTGAGGCCCTCGTGAAAACCCGTATCGCCGATATGGTAGATCTTGCCGCCAGGCGTTTCGATGACGAAGGCCGCCCAGAGCGCCATGCGCCGGTCGTTGAGACCCCGCGCGGACCAATGGTGGGAAGGTTCGAAATGAATTTTGACCGAACCGGTCTCCACGACATCGCCCCAGTCCCCCACCTTGATACGCGCCGCCTCGACGCCCGTGCGGATGATTGCGTCATTGCCGAGCGGCGTGACGAAAAGCGGTTTGTGCGCCACATGCAGCCGCTTCAGCGTTTGCATATCCAGATGGTCGTAGTGATTATGCGTCACCAGCACCAGATCGATGGGCGGCAAATCCTCGAAACGGATACCGGGCGCATTGACGCGTTTGGGACCGACAAAACTGAACGGGCTGGTACGCTGCGACCATACCGGATCGATGAGGATATTCAGCCCCGCCGTCTGGATGAGAAAGGAGGCGTGACCGACGAAGGTGACGCGGATATCTTTTCCGTCGATCCGCGGTTCTGGCTTCGCGAAAGGAAAGGGGCTCGGATAATCTTCCGGCCATGTGGCGCGCTCGCCGTTGAAGCGCCATTTGAGCAGGCCCATGAAATTGCCGGGCGGCGAACCGCCGGGGTTGAAGAAGCGCACCCCGTCGAAATGATCGGAGATCGGGCCGCTATAATAGGCGCTGGCGTTCGAACGGCGGGCAAACAGCGCACCGCCCGCCACAGCGAGCAATCCAAGAGTTGAAAAACGAAAGAAGTTTCGACGGTTCATGCTAAAGGTATAGGGAGCGGAATGGTGCCGTTCAAGCGGCGCCATTCGCGGCTTGCAGCCGATCACGCAAAGATGAAATGCGTGGCCGCGCGGCTGAAAACCGGCACCGCCTTGACTTTTCCCGCACTTTCCTGTTTATCCCCGCCAATCAGCTGGCAGTTTCACGACTCCAAGCCGCCGACCGGGACCCGCAAAGGTATAAAGAGATCCCGGAGGTCAACACCCGACAGCGCGATGCGCCCTCGGGTGCTTTTTGGCTTTGCGTCTTGTTTTTGCCAGCGAAAGCACCGACGTTTCGGAGACCCCGGAACGAAGAAGGAAGAAACGATGTTTGAAAACCTCCAGGACCGCCTTGGTTCCATTCTGAATGGACTGACCGGCCGTGGCGCGCTGACGGAAGCCGATGTTGCCGCCGCCCTGCGCGAGGTTCGCCGTGCGCTTCTGGAAGCGGACGTTGCGCTGGAAGTCGTGCGTTCCTTCACCGACAGGGTGCGTGAAAAGGCTGTTGGTGCCGCCGTCCTGAAGTCCATCAAGCCTGGCCAGATGGTCGTCAAGATCGTTCATGACGAGCTTGTCGAGATGCTCGGCACCGAAGGCGTCTCGATCGACCTGCATGCGGCCGCCCCGGTCGTCATCATGATGGTCGGTCTGCAGGGTTCTGGTAAAACAACCACGACAGGCAAGATCGCCAAGCGCCTGACGGACCGCGAGAAGAAGAAGGTGCTGATGGCATCTCTCGACACGCGTCGTCCGGCCGCACAGGAACAGCTTCGCCAGCTCGGCGTGCAGACTGGTGTGGACACGCTGCCGATCATCGCCGGCCAGTCACCGACCGATATCGCCGCGCGCGCCGTACAGGCAGCAAAACTCGGCGGCCATGACGTCGTCATTCTCGACACCGCCGGCCGCACCCATATCGACGAACCCTTGATGCTGGAAATGGCCGACATCAAGAAGAAGTCCAACCCGCATGAAATCCTGCTGGTCGCGGATTCGCTGACCGGTCAGGACGCCGTCAATCTGGCGCGTAATTTCGATGAGCGCGTCGGCATCACCGGCCTCGTACTCACCCGTATGGATGGCGATGGACGCGGCGGTGCGGCCCTTTCCATGCGCGCCGTCACCGGCAAGCCGATCAAGCTGATCGGTATCGGCGAGCGCATGAACGAACTCGACGAGTTCCATCCGCGCCGTATCGCCGACCGTATTCTCGGCATGGGCGACATCGTCTCGCTGGTCGAGAAGGCCGCCGAAAACATCGATGCGGAAAAAGCCCGCTCCATGGCCGAGAAAATGGCCAAGGGCAAGTTCGACCTCAACGATCTGGCCGACCAGCTTGGCCAGATGAAGAAGATGGGCGGCATGGGCGGCATCATGGGGCTGATGCCCGGCATGGCCGGCATGAAGGACAAGATGGCTTCGGCCGGCATGAACGACAAGATGTTCGACCGCCAGATCGCCATCATCTCCTCCATGACCAAGGCGGAACGCGCCAATCCCGATATTCTGAAGCACAGCCGCAAGAAGCGCATCGCCGCCGGTTCCGGCACGGATGCCGCTGAAATCAACAAGCTTCTGAAGATGCATCGCGGCATGGCCGACATGATGAAGGCCATGGGCGGCAAGGGCAAAGGCGGCATCATGAAGCAGATGATGGGCGGCCTTGCCGGCAAGATGGGCCTCGGTGGCCTTGGCGGCGGCATGCCTGATCTGTCGAATATCGATCCGAAGCAGCTTGAAGCGCTTCAGAAACAGGCGGAAGCCGCCGGTCTCGGCAAGCCGGGCGCAATGCCCGGTCTTGGTGGTCTGCCGGGCGGATTGCCGGGTCTGGGTGGTGCCAAGCTGCCCGGTCTTGGCGGCATGCCGGGCCTGCCCGGCTTTCCGAAAAAGAAGTGAGGGGGACACCAGTGAACAATGCAGAGGTGAAAGCCCAGCTTTCCGAATACCGCCAGTCGATCGACAATATCGATGCCGCACTGATTCACATTCTTGCCGAACGTTTCCGCTGTACCAAGGCGGTGGGCGTGCTGAAGGCAAAGTACAATTTGCCGCCGGCCGACCCGGCGCGCGAGGAATACCAGATCGAACGCCTCCGCCGTCTGGCGAAGGATGCCAATCTGGACCCGGATTTCGCCGAGAAGTTCTTGAACTTCATCATCAAGGAAGTCATCCGGCATCATGAAGCAATCGCCGCCGAACATGGCGGCACCGAAAAGACCGCCTGAACGGCGGACAAGCCATCCTAAGGAGTAAATAAAATGGCACTTAAAATTCGTCTCGCACGCGGTGGTTCCAAGAAGCGCCCGTATTACCAGATCGTCGTTGCTGACGCCCGTTCGCCCCGCGACGGCCGCTTCCTCGAGAAGGTCGGTTCCTGGAACCCGATGCTCGCCAAGGACAACCCGCAGCGCGTTGAGCTGAAGGCTGACCTTATCAAGGAATGGATCGCCAAGGGCGCACAGCCGACCGACCGCGTTCTGCGCTTCCTCGCAGAGGCCGGCCTTGCCGAGCGCGCCGCTCGCAGCAACCCGGAAAAGGCACTGCCGGGCAAGCGCGCCCTGGAACGCGTCGCAGAAAAGAAGCAGAAGGCTGAAGATGCAGCCGCTGCTGCTGCGGAAGCCTCTGCCGCAGAATAATCTGCGCGGAATCTTTTGAAGAACGGGTGGCGTGGTTTTCCATGCTGCCCGTTTTTTGTTTATTTTGGCGTCAACAAACCTTAAAGCTGACGCAACCAACACCAGAAGACGGACGGCCCGATGGCAAAGCTGGAAAACCCGGTACTCATGGCAAAGATCGGCGGCGCGCAGGGTCTGCGCGGCGAAGTCCGTGTCAGCACCTATACGGCCGATCCGATGGCGCTCGGCGATTATGGCAATCTGGTCACCGCCGATGGCCGTATCTTCGAAATTCTGGAGGTTCGCGAGGGCAAGAATGTGGTCGTCGTCCGTTTCAGGGGCGTCAACGATCGCAATGCGGCGGAAAGCCTGAACGGTCTGGAACTGTTCATCGACCGCGACAACCTTCCCGACGACGAACTTGATGACGACGAGTTTTATTATGCCGATCTCGAAGGGCTGGAAGCCGTCGATGCCGAAGGCAAAAGTTATGGTGCCGTCAGCGCCGTTTACGATTTCGGCGCGGGTGACCTGCTGGAACTCAAAGGCGCTGGCCGCCGACCCGCGCTCATTCCGTTTTCCGAATCTGCCGTGCTTGAAATCGATCTGGAAGGCGGCCGTATTCTCATCGATCCCATGGCTGCCGGCCTGATCGACAATCCGGACGACAAAGACGAAACCGGCGGATCGCCGTTCGGCAAGAAATAAAACCATGACGTTCAAGGCTACCGTTCTCACGCTCTACCCGGAAATGTTTCCGGGGCACCTGGGATATTCGCTGGCGGGCAAGGCGCTGGAGCGCGAGCAATGGTCGCTTGAGGCCGTGCAGATCCGCGAATTCGCCACCGACAGGCACAGAAGCGTCGACGACACCCCGGCAGGCGGTGGCGCCGGCATGGTGCTGAAACCCGACATTCTGGCAGCCGCCATCGACCATGTTTCCAATGGCGATACCCGACCGCGCCTGCTGATGAGCCCGCGCGGCAAGCCACTGTCGCAGGACCGTGTGCGCGAACTGGCGGCGGGCGACGGCGCGATCATCGTGTGCGGACGCTTCGAAGGTGTCGACCAGCGGGTCATAGAGGCACGCGGGCTGGAGGAAGTGTCGATCGGCGACTACATCCTCTCCGGCGGTGAACCTGCGGCGTTGACGCTTCTGGACGCCGTCGTCCGCATTCTGCCGGGCGTGATGGGCAACGATCTGTCCGGCGTTCATGAAAGCTTCGAAGGCGGGCTTCTGGAGCACCCGCATTATACCCGGCCACAGGTCTGGGAAGGCCGTGACATTCCTGCCGTTCTCACCTCCGGCAACCATGCCGTCATCGACAAGTGGCGGCACGAGCAGGCGCTGGCGCTGACGAAGGAAAGACGGCCAGATCTTCTCAAAAAAGCTCAGGTCGAAACGAAGTAATAGGCCGTCAATATCAGCCCGACCGCGATCACCAGCCAGCGGATGATCCATTGCGGCACCCGCCTTGCCGTGTGCACGCCCGCATATCCGCCAAGTGCAGCCGCCGGGAACATGATGAGAGCCGCCCACCAGGAAACGACGCCGCCACTGACGAAGATCGTAATCGCGATGACGGCGATCACCACCGACAGGAGGTTCTTCAGCGCGTTCAGATGATGGTAGCTGCCGCCCGAGGTCATTCCGAGGATGGCCAGCATCATGATGCCCATTCCCGCCCCGAAAAAACCGCCATAGATGGAGGCGAGCCCCTGAAAGACGAGGCTCGGCAGATTACCAGGTGACCGTTCCGCACTGGCCTTGGGCCGCAGCCATGGGCCGGCAGCGAAAACGACGGTCGCGGCCAGAAGCAGCCACGGAACCAGCTGGCGGAAGGAAGGATTGTCGAGCGACAGCAGCAGAAGCGATCCGGCCAGCCCGCCGACAACGGAAACGACAGACAGGAGGATAGCCTCCCGCCAATGCGCACGGATTTCCGGACCGTAGGCGATCACCGACGTGATGTAGCCCGGAAACTGCACGATCGCCGACGTGGCGTTGGCGACGATGGGCGGCAGGCCGGCAAGCGTCATCGCTCCGAAGGTCAGGAAGGTGCCGCCACCGGCAATCGCATTGACGACGCCCGACAGGAAACCGGTCGCAAACAGCATGAGAACGATGAAAACTGACATGGCCCCTCCCAAGGTATTCATGCCATAGCCGGAGGAATGCGCCTTCGCAACCACCCGAGCGCGACGCAGAATTGATAAAATATTGTCATGAAAGGGATGACAAATGGCGCTGCCTCGTGTATATGCCCGCGTGGAATTGGGGTTTTCCCCTTTAACCGTAATCAAAGAATGGCGAACCCGCTCCTGCCGCAAGGCATGGTCCGAAGGCATTGACCAACGGACGAACGTTGAGCGCTCTGGCTGTTTCAGAAGAAATCAGAGGTTAACATGACCAACATCATTCAGCAGCTGGAAGCCGAACAGGCTGCCAAGATCGAAGCAAAGCGTACCCTGCCTGAGTTTTCTCCGGGCGACACGCTGCGCGTCAACGTTCGCGTGACGGAAGGTAACCGTACCCGCGTTCAGGCCTACGAAGGCGTTTGCATTGCCCGTTCCGGCGGTGGCCTTTCCGAAAGCTTCACCGTTCGCAAGATCTCCTACGGCGAAGGCGTCGAGCGCGTATTCCCGATCTACTCCCCGCTGGTCGAAGGCGTTGAGATCGTTCGCCGCGGTAAGGTTCGCCGCGCGAAGCTCTACTACCTGCGCGACCGTCGCGGCAAGGCTGCCCGTATCGTTGAAAACACCGGTACCCGCGCCCGCAAGCTGAACGAGTCCGAGCGTCAGGCCGTTGCCGAAGAAAAGGCACGTCTGGAAGCTGAAAAGGTAGCAGCAGCACAGGCTCTCGCCGCCGAGAAGGCAGCAGCCGAAGCAGCAGAAGCCAAGGCAGCGGAAGAAGCAGCGAAGGCTGCGGAAACTGCAGCGGAATAAGATTTCCATTTAGATGGATTGACGAAAAGGCGGTCTTCGGGCCGCCTTTTTTGTTGCGCAAAAATATCAGGGAGATTCGAAACGCGGCGCAGCGGGACCGGCCTTTTTCGCGTCCACGCCCTTCAAAATACATCGACCGGCCGAGTTCAAAAAGCATATTGCTTTAGGTCTTACTCGAACAGCATTGCCTAATTTCACTTATTGTGCAATTTTCATGCAGTTTTAGGTGTTGATATGCTTTTTTTTAATTCTTTTTTAACAAAAAATAAGAGCGCTTTTTTTGCTGTTGGCCTTGCCAGCGCATTGATGAATATACTTCATCTTTCAGGCTCTCTCTTCATGCTGGAGGTCTACGACCGCATTCTGCCAAGCAAGAGTATTCCATCTCTTGTGGCGCTGGTCGTTCTCCTTGTGGTCCTCTATGCGTTTCTGATGGGCTTTGATGTTTTGCGAGGCCGGATATTGGCACGCATCTCGGACAATATGGATGACGCGCTCAATCAGAAGCTTTTCAGGGCATCGATCAGTGCGCCGCTGGTTGCCTCCGCTAAAGTCGACGGGCTGCAGATCGTTGGCGATCTGGATCAGATGCGTCAGTTTCTTTCCGGCCCCGGCCCCGGCGCGTTTTTCGATATTCCGTGGCTGCCGATCTATCTGCTGATCTGTTTTGCCCTGCATCCCTGGATCGGTTTTGCCGTGCTTGGCGGCGCGGTCGTCCTGGTTATACTGACGCTTCTGACCAACTGGCTGACGGAAAGGGCAACCAAGCAGGCTTACGCCGTGCGTGGGCAGAGAAACGCCCTCGTCGGCAGCACCCAGCGCAACATCGAATCCATCAAAACCATGGGCATGATGGGGGCGGTGACATCGATGTGGGACGGTCTGCATAACCAGTACCGCGCCGTCACCCTGTCGACGTCAGATACGGCAGGCATGCTCGGTGCAATTTCCAGAACATTCCGCCTGCTGCTGCAGTCCGGCGTCATGGCCATCGGCGCCGTGCTGGTTATCGACGGGAATGCCTCAGCGGGCAGCATCATCGCAGGCTCGATCCTTTCGGCAAAGGCGCTTGGCCCTGTTGAACATGCGATTGCGAACTGGCGCGGCTTCATGACCGCGCGGCAGGGCTGGAAGCGCGTCAACGAATTTCTTGAACTGGTGCCGGAACCCGCTCCGCCGCTTTCCCTGCCGCGTCCGCAATTTACCGTGGCCGTTGATCGCGTAACCGGTGGCCCACCCAATGGCGCGCGGGACACCGTTGCCGATATTTCGTTCACATTGAATGCGGGCGATGGTCTTGGGATCATTGGCCCCAGTGCCTCCGGCAAATCCACGCTGGCGCGTCTCATAACCGGGATCTGGCCTTATGAGCGCGGCTCCGTGCGCTTCGACGGGGCGGCATTGAACCAGTGGGATTTCGAAGTTCTCGGCAAATCCATCGGTTATATGCCCCAGCAGGTGGAACTGATGCCGGGGACTGTGGCGCAGAACATCGCCCGCTTCGATCGTGATGCGACGGCGGAATCCATTGTATCCGCCGCCAAGGCCGCACAGGTGCACGAGCTCATCCTCAACCTGCCCAATGGTTACGATACCTATATTGGCGACCGCGGAGAGGCATTGTCAGGCGGGCAGAAACAGCGCATCGGCCTTGCACGCGCACTTTTCGGCGAGCCCTTCTTCGTGCTTCTCGACGAACCGAACTCCAATCTGGACAGCGAAGGCGAGGCAGCCCTGCGCAATGCCATCGCGGACATCCGGGCGCGGGGCGGCATCGTCGTCGTCATTGCCCATCGCCCCAGCGCCATCGAAAGCATCAATCTCGTGATGGTAATGAGCAATGGCCGGATGTTCCGCTTCGGCACCAAGGAAGAGGTGCTTGCGCAGATCCTGCGGCAGAACATCCATCAGGTACCGGCAGCAGAGGAAGAAACACGCAAGATCGAAAACCGGGTGAGCGAAAATGGCTGAGACAAAGAAAGCCGGTTTGACGCATGCGTCTATCGCCAAACACTCGGCTGCGGTGATCGTTCTGGCTATCGGTCTTCTGGTTGGATTGGGAGGCTGGGCGGCTCTGGCAAAACTTGCCGGCGCGGTCGTCGCCACCGGTCGGGTTGTTGTGGAAGGCAATTCCAAGAAGATCCAGCATCTCTCCGGCGGTATCGTCAGCGAAATCGATGTTGCCGAAGGTGACAGGGTCGACGCCGGCCAGGTTTTGCTGCGCCTGAGCGATACGATCGTCCAGGCCAACCTGTCCATTGTCGAGAACACGCTGGCACAACTCTATTCGCGCCGGGCGCGTCTGGGGGCTGAGCTTGCCGAGGCATCTTCCTTTTCCGTTCCAGAAGATCTGGAGGCCCTGACGAATTCCAAGGCTGCAAAGACGTTTATCGATAGCGAACAGAGCCTTTTCAGCAGCCGCCGCAACGCGCTGAGCGGCATGAAAAAGCAGTTGGCGACGCGTAAGGACCAGCTTGCCGATGAGGCCCGGGGCCTCGGTGTTCAGGTGGGAGCGACCGACAACGAGCTTGTCATCGTCAAGGAAGATGTTTCCAAGACGCAGGAGCTCTACAGCAAGGGGCTCGTGACGCTTCAGCGCCTTAATCTCCTGAAGCGCCAGCTTTCCAATCTCGAAGGCCAGCAGGGCCAGTACATGGCGGCCAGGGCCCAGACGGTGGGCAAACTGAGCGAACTGGACCTGCAGTTGCTGCAGCTTGACGAAGACCGCAAGTCCGAGGTGACCAAAGATCTGACGTCGATCGAAGCGACGGTGGCGGAATATGAAGAACGGCTTGCGGCAACACGCGACCAGCTGGATCGCCTCGATATTCGCTCGCCCATTGCAGGACGCATCTATCAGCTCTCGGTGCACAACATAAACGGTGTCATCCAGCCGGGTGAAGTGCTGATGCTCGTGGTGCCGGAAAAGGAAGAGCTTGCAATCGAGGCCAACATAGTTCCGCGAGACATCGACCAGATTTACGTGGGACAGCCGGTGACCATTCGGTTCACGGCATTCAATCAAAGTACTACGCCGGATGTCAGCGCGGAGGTCGCCGTCGTTGCTCCCGATCTGCAAACGGATTCCCGAACTGGAACATCCTATTATTCGCTGCGCATCAAACCAAGCAAAGCTGGAATGGAACATCTTCCCGGCGGAAAACTATATCCCGGCATGCCCGCAGAAGTATTCATACAGACAAGCGAAAGAAGCGTTCTTTCTTATTTTGTAAAACCATTCCAGGATAGACTGAGAGAAACGTTCATACAGGAATAAACTACTTTAGAAATTCCGTTTCATAGTAAAATTTTCACGAAAGGACGCTATCGAATCAAAAATCAATTTTTCTAAAAAAACAATTTAATATATATTGTACTGTCAATTTTTATGGATTAGATATCACAGGCATATTTATCCAAAAGTAAATTTCACATCATTTCATTCTCAAAAATTTATGGGAGAGTAACATGGCATTAACAGTAACTTTCGGTAATGGCGGTGCCTCCACGGTTTCATCGCTCACCAATCTGGTCGATCAGGAAGCTTATAAGCTCCTCACGGAATCCACGACGCAGACCAAGAACGGCTCCTCGCTCGATTCCGGCGTAGTCAACGTCGCGGCCGTCTCGGTTCCCGGCAGTGGTGCAGGCGGAAATGTCGATGTTGGATACAACGCCGCTTCGAACGGCTTCACCTTTGACGTAACGTCGGCATGGAACTCGGTGAAAAACGTTCTCGCCAAGTCCGAGACCTCTGAAAATCTTTCGTTCAAAGATTTCGTTCACGTTGACGTTTACCTTGGCGGCACAGGTTCTTCCAATGTCGAAGTTCTGAACGCCAAACGCGGCAATATCACCACAGGCGCTGGCAACGACACGGTCACCGTCTCCGTCGTTTCGAATGACAGTGGTTGGGTAAATGCCTTCAACATCGACACCGGTGCAGGCAACGACACCATCACCGTCAAGGCTGGCACGGCGTTCAACAGCGCCTCTGCTGCGGGCACGGGCGGTATTGCTGCCGGCACTAATGTTGTGAACGGTGGCGCTGGCGTCACCGACGGCAGCTTCACCTCCGTCACAATCAACGCTGGCGCCGGTAACGATACGATCGATCTCAGCGGCGTAAAGCTTGCTTCTTCGCTGGTAACGGGCGGCACGGGTATCGACCACATCATTGCAAGCGCTGGCGCCGATACCTTCGTCTTCAATCTGGGCGACATGGCCAAGAGCATTGTTACCGACACCATCACCGGCTTCAATGCGTCGATGGACAAGCTGAAGCTGGTCGGCACGACAATCAGCAACTGGACAGTGTCGACCTATGAGGCAGACACCATTGTAAGCTACAACGTTGATGGCGCGCACAAGGGCGAGAAAATCGTTCTTGAGGGTGTTCACCTGACGGGCAGCGACTGGTTCACTGCATAATTCTCTACAAGAGAATTTCTGCACAATACCCCTTAAATAGTAGTGGCCCGGACACATGTACGGGCCACAATTTTTTATGTTGATGTGGCAGGGGACGGCTTTGATCGAGAAGTCCCAACAGCTGGCGAGGTGCCCCCATTGTCGCCTTCCGAAATCAGGCCGCCTCCGCCTGATTGCCCATTTTGCGCGCCGCGATGATGACGAGCACACCTGCTAGCGCAAGGCAGAAGGCAAGGAAGAACATTGGCGCAATCGTGCTGCCGGTTTGATCCTTGATCCATGGCACCACGTTCTGCGCCACGAAACCACCCAGATTGCCGACGGAGTTGATGGCGGCGATGCCGGCAGCGGCACCTGCTCCCCTCAGGAAGCGGCCGGGCAGGCTCCAGAACACCGGCTGGCCGGCGAAAATGCCCGCAGCGGCGATGCAGAGGAAGGCAAACTGCAGGACCGGGTCGCTGAGCAGCGCAGACATCAGCAGGCAAAACGCGCCGACGAAGGCAGGGCCGACGATATAAGGCGTCTTGTTCTTCGCCTTGTCGGCTGCCAGAGGCACGACGAAGAGGGCGACAGCCACGATCACCCAGGGGATGATGTTGATGAAGCCGTTGGCGGTGTTGGAAACGCCGAAGCTCTTCACGATTGTCGGCAGCCAGTAGCTGAGACCATAGGCCGCCAGCGGAAAGCCGACATAGCAAAGCGCCATGAACAGCACACGCGGATTGATCAGGGCCTTGAAGCCATCCTCCGCATGCTCTTCCATGCCCTTGTTTTCTTCGGCCAAGCGGTTCTTCAACCAGTCCTTCTCAGCCTGGGTCAGGAACTTCGCCTTTTCCGGTGTATCATCCAGATAGAAGAAGGTGGCTATACCGGCGATGACGGCGGGAATACCCGTTGCCAGGAACACCCACTCCCAGCCGGCATAACCAAGGAAACCATCGAGATCGAGCAGCATGCCGCCGAGCGGTGCGCCGATCGCATTGGCAAGCGCACTGAAGATCATGAACAGGCCGATCATGCGGCCGCGATAATCGCGCGGGAACCACAGCGTCATCAGGAACAGCACGCCCGGGAAGAAACCGGCCTCGCAAAGCCCCAGCAGGAAGCGCAGGATGTAGAACATCGTGGCATTCTGCGTATAGGCAAGCGCGATGGTGACGGCACCCCAGGAAACCAGAATGCGGGCGAACCATTTGCTGGCGCCAAAACGGTTGAGGAACAGATTGCTGGGCACTTCGAAAATGAAATACCCGATGAAGAACAGCGAAGCGCCAAGTCCATAGGCATATTCGCTGAGGCTCAGCGCATCGACCATCTGCAGCTTGGCATAGCTGACGTTTTGCCGGTCGATATAGGCGATGAGATAGAGAAGGCCAAGAAACGGCATCAGCCGCCAGGTGATCTTCGAGATAAGGGATTTTTCCGATACCATATGCTTTTCCCTCCCTTCGATTGCTCGTCGAAATGCAAATGATAAGGGGACCCATCTATATGTGCGTCGCAAAATACGCAAGTTGCATTGCATCATAACCAATGGTGAAAGGGCTGCAAAACAGGCACTTCAAGGTCGCAAGCAGATGGTGCGGCGCACATTTAAGTCGCCGCGTCAGCGTTTTACGGTCGGCGTGCATTCATATTGCCGCGAAACCGGCAATCTGCTATGAAGACCGCCATGGGATCTAAATTCGGATGTCTCGCGCAGAATGTATATGTGCTGCAGGACCACAAGCGTCTGCCGGCACGATTTTTCGCGCGCATTTCCGGGGCGCTCAACAGCCGACTTAGGCTCGCCTGACAGCACCACGCTGTCCACCGCCGTACTGAACCCTGATTTACCTTTTCCATGACAAGGCAATTGAGCCATGAGCGCATCCAGCACCCTGCCCCGCACCCTCTATGACAAGATCTGGGACGACCACGTCGTCAATCGTGATCCGGACGGGACCTGTCTTCTCTATATCGACCGTCACCTGGTCCATGAGGTGACGAGCCCGCAGGCCTTCGAAGGCCTGCGCATCGCCGGTCGACCGGTCCATTCGCCCACCCGCACACTCGCTGTCGTTGATCATAACGTGCCCACCACAGCCGACCGGCTGGAAGGCATCAAGAATGAAGAAAGCCGCATCCAGGTGGAAGCGCTTGCGCAGAACGCCAGGGATTTCGGTGTCGAATATTATTCCGAGCGTGACAAGCGCCAGGGCATCGTCCACATCGTCGGCCCTGAACAGGGCTTTACCCTGCCGGGCATGACGATCGTCTGCGGCGATAGCCACACCTCCACCCACGGCGCTTTCGGCGCGCTGGCGCATGGTATCGGCACGTCTGAAGTGGAGCATGTTCTGGCGACCCAGACACTGATCCAGAAGAAGGCCAAGAACATGCTGGTGCGTGTCGATGGCAAGGTTCCGGATGGCGTTACCGCCAAGGACATCATCCTCGCTATCATCGGTGAGATCGGCACGGCGGGTGGAACCGGCCATGTGATCGAATTTGCAGGCGAGGCGATCCGGTCACTCTCCATGGAAGGCCGTATGACGGTTTGCAACATGACCATCGAGGGCGGAGCCCGCGCCGGTCTGATCGCACCGGATGAGACCACCTTCGATTACATCAAGGGCAAGCCGCGCGCACCGCAGGGTGAGACGCTGGAACAGGCCATCGCCTATTGGAAAACGCTGAAATCCGACGAAGGTGCCCACTATGACAAGGTCGTAGTGCTCGACGCGGCCAACCTGCCGCCGATCGTCTCCTGGGGTTCTTCGCCTGAGGACGTGACTTCCGTAGAGGGCATCGTTCCCAATCCGGATGATATCGAGGAAGAAAACAAGCGCACGTCCAAGTGGCGTGCGCTGGATTATATGGGCCTGAAACCCGGCACACGCATCACCGATATTGCCATCGATCGCGTCTTCATCGGTTCCTGCACCAATGGTCGTATCGAGGATTTGCGTGCAGCCGCGAAGATCGTCGATGGCCGCAAGGTGGCTCCCACCGTTTCAGCCATGATTGTGCCCGGCTCCGGTCTCGTGAAGGAACAGGCGGAGAAGGAAGGTCTGGACAAGATCTTCCTCGAAGCCGGTTTTGAATGGCGCGAACCGGGATGCTCCATGTGCCTTGCCATGAATGACGACCGCTTGAAGCCCGGCGAACGCTGTGCCTCCACCTCGAACCGCAACTTCGAAGGCCGTCAGGGTTACAAGAGCCGCACTCACCTCGTCTCTCCCGCCATGGCGGCGGCAGCGGCCATCGCAGGTCATTTTGTCGATGTGCGTGAGTGGCAATAATTGCCGGACGGCGGCTTGAACAGCAAACCCCGGAGCGATCCGGGGTTTTTCTTTGAGCTTTATTCCGAAATGATCTTCACCCGCTGGCCGGGCTGAAGCGTGGCGGTGGCGCTCATCGCATTGATCATGCGGAACATGTCGAGCTTCCGGTCGGTCCCCATCATCCGCGCGGCGATCGTCGCCACGGTTTCACCGGACTTCACCGTCACCACCCGCACCCGCAGCGGCTTCAGCGAAGCGATCTCCGACGGAGTCATCTTGCGGAAGCTTGTGCGCAGCACATTGGCGATGGAATCAAGCTGCGCATTGCCCTTCGGCACCGCCGTCAGGAAACGGAATATCTGTTGCCCGACACGGATGACGGTCACGTCGAAATCCCATTTGTCGGCGGTCGCCCGGGCTGTGGCGGCTTCCAGGCCGTTTATCTGCGTTTCCTTCACGGTTTCCGGTATCAGGCCGGCAACCCAGCCGCTGGTCAGATAATTGGCAAGGGTGGTCTGCTTCGGGTCAGCCACGCCGTCGAAACGGATCGCCATATCGCCCGGCCCCGTTGCAAGCACCGCCTCCACCTTGTTGTCGATGACGAAACCTTCCGGCACGTCGAAGCGGATTCCGAGCGTTCCGTGGAGGAACGTCTGGCCCCTGACGTAACCTTCCTGCGGGCTGTCGCCATAAAGCAGGCCGTCTATGCCATCCAGAAACCAGTCGCGCCCACGGTCCCCGACCTGCCCCTCCTGGCCAAAGGCACGGGCGTGCCGGCGCGCAAGCTCGATGCGCTGCGGCGTGTTGGGGTGGCTCGAAAGGAAGTCGAGGCTCTGGTCGTTTTCCGGATCGGCCGAGGAAAAACGCGCATAGGCGGCCATGGAATCCAGAAAACGCGGCGATGCAAAGGGGTCATAACCGGCCTCACCCAACATACGCACGCCAATCACATCCGCCTGCAATTCCTGCTGGCGCGAAAAGGCCGCGAGCCGCAGCTTGCCACGTGCAAGCGCCTGCTTGCCGGCAAGATCGCTCGACAGAACCTCGGCAACCACGCGGCTCGCAATCACCTCCGCCTCTTCCCGGCGCTGGCGCTCGATACCGTGGTTTGCGGTGACATGGCCCATCTCATGCGACAGCACGGCTGCGACTTCCGAGGCATCGTTGGCGAGCGCGAGAAGCCCGCGCGTCACGTAGAGATAACCGCCCGGCAGCGCAAAGGCGTTGATGGCAGGCGAATTGAGGATGGTGATGCGGTAGGACTGCTGCGGGTTTTCCGAAACGGCTGTCAAAGCACCCGCGATGCGCGCGACGAGCCGCTCCGTCTTCGCGTCACGATATTCGCCGCCATAACTCGCCACGATACGCGGATGCTCGCGCGCGCCCATCTGGGCACGGGGATCGTTCTTCTGCACCTCTTCCACGGTCTGCGGATTGTCCGAGGGGCGCAGGGTGGACTGGTAGGCCGGGCTGAAGAGAGACTGGCACGACGACAGGAGCACAGCGGACGCCGTCAGCAAAGACCACGCGGCAGCCATCCTGCCCGAACGGCGAAGGCCTGAACGGGAGAAGAGCCTCCCCTGTGCAGTCATGCTATTTCTCATTCTCTATGCCTGCCCCTAACGTTCCTGATCATCCGTTAATTGCAGACCAGAATAACAGATTCGCCCCAACGAGCCATGAATGCCGAAACGGTAAAAACGATCCATCAAGTCCGGAATATTCCTGAAGAACGCAATAATTCTCGTCTTTTCTCGGGCAACAACTTGAAACTGGCAAGTGCAAATTAGCGCCATTGAAGTCATCTAAAGCGATTGCCAGCGAGGCGCGTCGAAAATAAGGCGATCAGCCGTTCAGAAAACTCTCCACCGCCTTCACATTTTGTGTGGCGAAGAAATCTGCGGTCGCGCCAGTGTAGACGACCCGGCCACGATCAAGAAAAACCACCCGCTGCGCCAGCTTTTTTATGTCTTCGGGATGGTGTGTTACAATAATCACCGTGTTTTTTGTTTCGCCGTGCAAGTCCAGAAGCAGGGAGGCCATGCCCGCCCGCAACCCCGGATCGAGGGCCGCAAAAGGTTCGTCGAGCAGCATGACCGGTTTTTTCCGGACCAGCGCACGCGCCAGCGCCGCCCTCTGCCTTTCCCCGCCGGAAAGCGTTCCGGGCAAACGTTTGTCAAAACCGGCAAGTCCCACGCGTGTGAGCGCCACGTCGATCCTCTGCCGGTCTTCCGCCCGCAGTTTCAGCCCGGGGCTGATGCCGAGCGCGACATTGGTGAAGATATCGAGATGGGCGAAAAGATTATTGTCCTGGAAGATCGATGAAACCGGCCTTTCGGAAGGATCGAGCGCCTTCATGTCCTGCCCGCCGATCAGGACGCGCCCGGAATCGGGAGCCTCGAAACCCGCGATGAGATTGAGGAGCGTCGACTTTCCCGAACCGGAGGCGCCGACCACGGCCGTCGTCTGGCCTTGCGGGAAGGTGCAATCAAGATCGAAATCCTGCGTTCCAAGCCTCAGCGTGACCTTGTCCAGCCCCACGGCAAATTCATCGCCCGTCATATGCTCGCCCTTGCTGATTGGGATTGCCGTGAAACACCGCCGGCGGCAAGCAGCAGGCAGACGATGCCAAGAATGAATGCGTATCCGGCGGCATCATTGGTGCGGTAGCTGCCCATATTGCTATAGACCAGCCATGGCAAGGTCACGAAACTTTCCGAACCGAACAGGGCAACCGCCCCGAGATCGCCGAGCGAGAGGGCCATGGCAAAGGAAAACGCCATGAGTAAAGGCCGCCGCAGAACCGGCAGATCGGCAAACCGCAGCCGCGTCAGTCCCTGAAGCCCAAGGCTGGCGGAGAGCCTAGACGTGCGTAAGAAATGACTGGTGAAGGCTGGCTCCAGCACCCGCATGGCCAGCGGCAGCGCCATCAGCATGTTGATCAGCGCCACCAGAACGGGAGCATAAAAGCTGACATCGCCGAACACCCGCAACAGCAGGAACCACCCGCTTCCCAGCACGACGGGCGGCACCAGCAACACAAGCGAAGACCCCGCCCCGAGCGTGTTGGACAGAAATCGCAGCGGTCGGGCTGCATGCCGTCCGGAAGCCACAGCCTGGCGCGCACGGATGATCGCGAAGCAGCAGAGCACGACAAGGGCTGCGGATAGCAGGGCGATGGCAAGGCTGGTCGCAGCAGCGCGTAGGAAGATCGGCGCCGACAGCAGGCGCAGCAGGTCGGCATTCAGACCTGAGACTGTTATTGCGACAAGCGGCAGGCCAATGAGCAGAACAGCAAAAGCGATGGCCATCCCGTCCCAAAGACGGGCACCAGCGCCCTTGCCGTCGAAACGGCGAAGCGGACGGCCAAGCGAAGCGATTTCCGCTTCCGGCGACGGTAGAAAGGCGAGGAGTCCGAGCAGAATCGCCGTGAGGGCAATCTGCAGAGCCGAAAGTGCAATCGCCCGCTGCGGATCGAAATCGAACCGCAGCGCCTGATAGATCGCCACTTCCAGTGTCGTTGCCGCTGGCCCGCCGCCCAGCAGAAGCACGAGCGTGAAGCTGGTGGCGCACAGCATGAAGACAAGCCCGGCAATGCCGGGAACAAGCCGCGAGACCGTCGGCCATTCGATGAAACGGAAAACCGCAACCGGCCCCATGCCAAGGCTCGCGGCCATGCGCCAATATTCGCCCGGAATGCGCTCCAGCCCGGCCAGCATCAGCCGCACCGCGAGCGGCAGATTGAAAAACACATGCGCGATGAGGATGCCGGAAAGGCCATAAATACTGAAGGGCTCATCCGCACCTGCAAAAACAAGGGCCGTATTCAAAACACCCTGCCTGCCCCAGATGGCGATGATGCCGAAGGCGCCGACAATGACCGGCAGCCCCATCGGCACCGCCATCAGCCGGATGATCCATATCCGCCCCGGAAAATCTTGTCGGCGGGAGAGCGCCAGCGCCACCGGCAGGCCTAGAAGGATCGATAGAACGGTGGACAGCGTTGCCTGATAAAGCGTGAAACGCAGGATGCGCAGCGTATAGGCATCCATGATGCCGGCAGCGGAAGCACCGGCATCGAAAGACAGAAGGGCCGCGACGGCGAACGCCATGAACAGGAAAACGGCGGCAAAGGCCGCCGTTCCGGCAATGATCGACCACCTGTAGTCGCGACGCAGCATCATGCGCGGGCTTGCCTCTTCCTCAATTCATGCTCATGGCTGCAAGCCATTCGTCGATCCAGGCCTTGCGGTTCTTCGCCACCTCTTCCGGGTCCATCAGGAATGTCTTCTGCGGCACGACGAGTTTGGAGAACGCCTCGGGCAGGGGCTTGGACGTTTCAGCGACCGGCATCATCCAGTTGTTTTCCGGAATGGCATCCTGAAATCCTGATGTCAGCGTGAAAGCGAGGAACTGTTTCGCCAGTTCCTTATGCGGCGCGTTTTTGAGAAGGCCGGAAACCTCGATCTGGATGTAGTGCCCCTCGGAAAAATCCGCGGCCTGATAGCGATCCGTCTTTTCCGAGACCATGTGATAGGCAGGCGACGTGGTGTAGGAGAGCACCATCGGAACCTCACCCTTGGTGAAGAGGCCATAGGATTCCGACCAGCCCGGCGTGACGGTGAGGATGCGCTTTCTGAGCTTCGCCCAGGCTTCCGGGGCCTTGTCGCCATAAACCGACTTTACCCAGAGCAGCAGGCCAAGCCCCGGCGTGGAAGTGCGCGGGTCCTGAATAGCGATCTTCTGCGAGGGGTCGCCTTCCACGAGGTCCTTGAGACTCGTCGGCGGGTTCTTCACCGTCTGCGTGTCATAGATGACGGCGAAATGCCCGTAGTCGTAGGGCACGAAAACATCGTCCTTGTAACCGCCCGGCACCTTGGCCGCCGATGCATCGATGCCGCTGACATCAAAGAGACCGGTCTGTTTCGCTTCCGCGACCAGATTGGTGTCGAGACCAACGACGACGTCCGCCTTGGACCCTGCGCCTTCAAGCTTCAGACGGTTGAGAAGCGCAACACCATCCGCCACGCCAACGAAATTGAGCGTGCATCCGCAGACCTTCTCGAAGGCTTCCTTCACCTTGGGGCCGGGACCCCATTCGGAAACGAAGCTTTCATAGGTGTAGACGGTCAGTTCCTGTTTATCCTGCGCAGCGGCAGGACCGGGCAGAAACAGCGAAGCGGCAACGAGAAAACTCGGGAAAAGACGACGGCGCACGGGTATCTCCTCATAACAAAAAGGGAAATAGCCGCTTGCCTTGAAGCCGTCTAATCCCTCCGCCGGTATGAACCGGATCAGGTTCTTCGGGTTGGCAAGCCTCTCAGCCTTTTGCACGCAAGCACAAAAGACACCCCGTTAGATCATGATGATGATGTAGTCCCGCCGTCTCTGATTGGCAAGATGGCTGCCGTCAGCCCTGCGCCGTCATATGGACCAGTTCCCAGACGTGACCGTCCGGATCCTGAAAGCTGCCGGCATACATGAAGCCGTGATCCTGCACGGGTTTCCAGTCGCTGCCACCGGAGGCAAGCGCCGTTGCGATCATCCGGTCGATTTCCTCGCGGCTTCCCGCCGTCAGACAGGTCAGCACCTCGGTGCTGCGCGTCGCATCGGCGATATCGCCATTGATGAAATCACGAAAACGCTCTTCCTGGAGAAGCATCACGAAGATGTTCTCCTCAACGATCATGCAGAGCGTGCGGTCATCCGAATATTCCGGATTGAAGCTGAAACCGAGAGCCGTGAAGAAGCTTCTGGATGTCTCGATATTCTTGACCGGCAGATTGACGAAGATCATGCGCATTTTCTGAACTCCTCCGAACCCGCACAGGAAACGGCAATTCCGCCTCCCTGTCAAAGGCGGATGAGACCTTAGTCAAGAAATCGCGACCGCAGTCACCCCTCAATTTCCTCGCGCAGCATCTCCAGCTCCAGCCATTCCTCTTCCATGGCTTCGAGCTTTTCGCGCAGCTTCGTCATTTCCTGCGCCAGCGTGTTGAAGGCAGCCGGATCCTTGGCAAAGAGATTGGGATCGGCCATGCGCTGCTCGCGTTTTGCGATTTCGCCCTGCGCCTTTTCCATCTCCTTGGGAAGATTTTCGAGCGCGAATTTCTGCTTGAAGGAAAGCTTGGCCTTGGCCTTTGAAGGGTCCTGCGACGCGGAAGCGGAAGGTGCGGCCTTCGCCCTTTCCTGCTTCTCCGCCTTGCGTTTTTCTTCCGCCGCACCCTTTCGCTGCGCCATCATGTCCGAATAGCCACCGGCATATTCGATCCAGCGTCCATCCGGCTGGTCCGGATTGGCGGGCGCAATGGTGGAAGTAACGGTGCGGTCGAGGAAATCGCGATCGTGGCTGACGAGGATGACCGTGCCGGAAAAACCCGCAACGATTTCCTGCAACAGATCGAGCGTTTCAATATCGAGATCGTTGGTCGGCTCGTCGAGGATGAGCAGATTGGTCGGCTTTGCCAGAATGCGCGCCAGAATAAGACGGGCGCGCTCACCACCGGAAAGGTTGCGGATCGGCGTGCGGGCCTGTTCCGGCTGGAACAGGAAGTCCTTCATGTAGCCCGTCACATGTTTCAGTTCGCCGTTGACCAGCAGATTATCGCCGCGCCCGTCAGTCAGGTAATGCGCGAGCGTATCGTTTGGATTGAGGTCCTCACGCTTCTGGTCGAGCGTCGCAATCTCCAGATTGGTGCCGAGCTTCACCGTGCCGCTATCGGGCTCAAGCTGACCGGTCAGCATCTTCAGAAGTGTCGTCTTGCCCGCGCCGTTCGGACCGACAAGACCGATGCAATCGCCGCGATGGACGCGTAGTGAAAACGGCGCGATGATCACGCGCTCGCCGTAAGACTTGGTGATGGCTTCGGCCTCGATGACCAGCTTGCCGGATTCCCGCACGTCAGCGGCCGTCGCCTGCACCGCGCCCTGCGGTCCCTTGTGACCGCGATATTCCGCGCGCATGGCCTGAAGCTCGCCCACGCGGCGCATGTTGCGCTTGCGTCTGGCAGTCACGCCATAACGCATCCAGTGTTCTTCGCGCTCGATGGCCTTACCGAGCTTGTGCTGCTCCAGTTCTTCCTCTTCCAGCACCTTGTCACGCCATTCCTCGAAATGCGCAAAGCCGCGATTGAGACGGCACGACTGGCCGCGATCGAGCCACACGGTCGAGGTGGAGACCTTCTCCAGAAAACGCCTATCGTGCGAAATCAGCACCAACGCGCTGCGCGTCTGCTGCAATTCGCCTTCAAGCCATTCGATGGTGGGCAGGTCCAGATGGTTGGTCGGCTCGTCCAGCATCAGAATATCGGGCTCGGGCGCCATGACGCGGGCAAGGGCCGCGCGACGCGCTTCGCCGCCGGAAAGGCTTTCCGGATGTTCCTGTCCGGTCAGGCCGAGATGCTCGAGAAGATAAGTGACACGATAGGCATCGTCTCCCGGCCCGAGCCCCGCCTCGGCATAGGCCTGCACGGTGTCGTAACCGGCGAAATCCGGTGCCTGTTCCAGATAACGGATGGTGGCGGAGGGGTGACGGAAAACCTCGCCCGACTGCGCTTCGACGAGACCTGCGGCGATCTTCATCAGGGTCGACTTGCCGGAACCGTTTCGCCCGACAAGGCAGATGCGGTCGCCCGGCTCCACCTGAAGATTGGCGCCATCGAGCAGCGGGGTCACGCCGAAAGTCAGCTTGATGTCATCGAGTTTCAAAATTGGGGGTGCCAAGGCGTCAGGCTCCGGTCAGATCATAAGGGCGGGCGAGCACGATGGCTTTGCCGCTTTTCAGCGAGAAATGCACGAGCCCGCCATTCGCGACATTGGAAATAGTGCGGGAGGAGCCGAAAGCAAGCGAGAAATCCTTGAGCGGATAACGCACATTGCCGATATCAAGCCCCGTAAGAGCGGTGAGCCCGGCAACGGAAAACAGCGAAGCGGGCGGCAGATCGATATCCAGGGAACCGGCAAGAAGCGGGCGAGCCTCCTCTTCGCCGGAGGTCAGCGTAACGTCTAGACCACGCTCAGCAAGCGCCACCGCGTAAAGAAAATGCTGAAGCGCATGGTCGCTTCTCGCCCCGCCGAGTGCACCAACGAGCACCAGCGAACCCGCGCCGCGGGCGAGAGCCTCCGAGACTGCGATCTCGCCATCGGTCACGGCCTTTGCGGCCGGGTAAGGTTGGCGCTCCACATCTGGCCAGGAGCTGAGCAGCTCCGTGCTGGCGGAATCGAAATCTCCCACCCAGAGCTCTGGCGTAAGATCAAGCGGTGCAGCATGGCGCATGCCGCCATCGGCCGCGATCACACGGCTGTTCGCAACCGCCAGCCTCAGGCGGTCGGTAACCGTCACATCGCCGCCAAGCAGAATGGTGAAGCGTTCTCTATCCATGCCCTGCCTTATCGCACCTCAGGCAAAAATGGAAAGGCAGAAACCCGACGAAATCAGCCGATATTGATTTTCGTCGGCTTCAGGATTATGAAACGCCTCAGTGGTGATTTGCCGACCGGCTTGCAGCCACTTTAAAGAAGTCGCTAAAGGGTCGAGGAAAAAGGCAATTTCCTGGGACCGGCTGCGATTTCGCTGCCGGTTTTTTTGTTTTCGCAACGTTCTTTACGTCATCCGAAAAGAGAGTTCGACATGCCGATCAAGATTCCCGATACGCTTCCCGCTTACGAAACCCTCGTTCATGAGGGTGTGCGGGTCATGACCGAAACGGCGGCCATCCGGCAGGATATCCGCCCGCTCCAGATCGGGCTTCTCAATCTCATGCCGAACAAGATCAAGACGGAAGTGCAGATGGCGCGCCTCGTCGGTGCTTCGCCGCTGCAGGTGGAGTTTTCACTGATCCGCATCGGCGGCCATCGCGCCAAGAATACGCCGGAAGAGCACCTTCTGTCCTTCTACGAGACCTGGGAGGAAGTGCGCCACCGCAAGTTCGACGGCTTCATCATCACCGGCGCGCCCATCGAAATGCTGGACTATGAAGATGTGACCTACTGGAACGAGATGCAAAAGATTTTCGACTGGACGCAAACCAATGTCCATTCGACGCTGAACGTCTGCTGGGGCGCGATGGCCGCCATCTACCATTTCCACGGTGTGCCGAAATACGAACTGAAGGAAAAGGCTTTCGGTGTTTATCGTCACCGCAATCTCTGCCCTTCATCGATCTATCTGAACGGCTTTTCCGACGATTTCCAGGTTCCGGTCTCACGCTGGACGGAAGTGCGCCGCACTGACATCGAAAAACATCCCGAGCTCGAAATCCTGATGGAGTCAGAGGAAATGGGCGTGTGTCTGGTGCATGAGAAAGCCGGCAACCGCCTCTACATGTTCAACCACGTCGAATATGATTCCACCTCGCTTTCGGATGAATATTTCCGCGATGCGAATGCCGGCGTGCCCATCAAGCTGCCGCATGATTATTTTCCGCACAATGATCCGGAACTAGCCCCGCTCAACCGCTGGCGCAGCCACGCCCATCTGTTTTTCGGCAACTGGATCAACGAGATATACCAGACGACGCCCTACGATCTCGAATCCATCGGGGAAATCGCCGCGTAAATTGCGGGATTGCGAATTGCCGGAAAATGACGCAACGTCCGCCGGCAATTCAAAGATATCGGGAGAAGGACGCCATGAGCGACGCGGCGGCACGGGAGAATTTCGGTTTCACGGCAACCGGCGAAAAGGTCGAGCGCGTCACCATCTCGAAGGGCGGCTTGACGGCCAAGGTTATCACCTGGGGAGCGGTCATTCAGGATCTGCGCCTTGAGGGCCACCAGCCGCCGCTCGTCCTCGGCTTCGATACATTCGAGGACTACAAATATTCGTCCTATTTCGGCGCCACCCCCGGCCGGAATGCCAACCGTATCGGTGATGGCAAATTCTCGATCGACGGGCACGAATACCAGCTGGAACTGAACGAAAAAGGCGTCAGCCACCTGCATGGCGGCAGCGACGGCATGGGCAAACGCAACTGGATGCTGATGGAACATGGCGAAAGCCATGCGGTTCTGCAGATCATCGATCCCGATGGCCGCGCCGGTTATCCCGGCAATTGCACTGTTACCGCCACCTATACGATCCGCGACGGCGGCGTGCTTTCGGTGGTCTATGAAACGGTGACTGACAAGCCGACCATCGCCAATGTCTGCCAGCACTCCTATTTCAATCTCGATGGTGCGGATACCGCACTTGGGCACGAGATCAGCATCGCCGCCGACTTTTACCTGCCGACCAACGACAAACAGATACCGACCGGCGAAATACGCTCCGTCGAGGGCACCGTCTTCGACCTGCGACACCCGACGCCGATGCGGCGCAAGGAGAATGGCGAGCAGGTTCTCTACGACCACAATTTTTGCCTTTCACCAGAGCGTCGCGCCAAGCGTAAGGTTGCCCGCGCCTATTCGCCCGCCTCCGATATCGCCCTTGAGGTTCACACCACCGAACCCGGCGTGCAATTCTATTCGGCCTTCAAGCTGAACGTTCCCGTTGCGGGTCTCGATGGCCGCCACTACGGCCCCTTTGCCGGTTTTTGTCTGGAAACGCAGATATGGCCGGACGCCGTTAATCACCCCGATTTTCCGCACGCGATCCTTCGGCCGGGCGAAACGCTGCGTCAGGAAACCGATTATATTTTCAAGAAGGGCTGAGGCAGCGGGCTGGCGTCAGTCCAGCACGCAGCCGACATAAGCCCCGGAGGCCCGGGCGCGTCGTTCTATAAGGCCGGCAAGTCTTTGCAGGCCACGACCCGGCTTGCCGGCGACACGGTCGATGGGATTGGGCAGGGAAACGGCGAGCAGCGCTGCCTGACGGGAACTAAGCTTTGCAGCCGGCACCTTGAAATGATGTTGCGCCGCCGCCTCAATGCCGTAAATGCCAGGCCCCCATTCGGCAACGTTGAGATAAATTTCCATCATCCGCTTTTTCGACCAGACGAAATCGGCCGCAATCGCCAGCGGCAGTTCCAGCCCCTTGCGCAGGAAAGAACGGCCGTTCCATAAAAACAGGTTCTTGGCTGTCTGCATCGGAATGGTGCTGGCACCGCGGGTGGAGGCGCCGTCGAGCGCATTGCTGACGACGGACTGCATCTGGTTCCAGTCAACGCCGCCATGGAAACAGAATTGCCCGTCCTCGGACATCATCACGGATTGAACGAGGCGCGGTGAAATATCCTCAAGAGGCACCCAGCGCCGGTCATAACCCTGCAGGGTCACCAGATCGGCAAGCATCAGCGTCGAGACCGGCCGGATGAAAGGCAGCGCATAAACCGGGATCAGCAGATAGGGCAGGATCAGCAATGCCAGCAAGGTCAAGAAGATACGCTTTGCCAACGTGCGAAAATCCACCTTCGGACTGCTCCGGTCTTCCGCCAGCACGGCGTAATCTGCGTCGCTTTCAGGCGTACTGCTCAATATTCGTCAAAGCCCCGCACCAATCGAAGCCTTTCATATTCCATTGCCGGCTTCAAGGCGAGTCCGGTCAAACAGTTGACCTCAGGAATCACGAAAAGGTTGCCTGACCCCGCGCGGCATGCCAAAGAGCGCGACATGGACGCTCAGATGACGAATTTCGAAACACGGCTGCGCGATAACGCGGCAAAGACCGAATCCCTGCTTGGTCGCCTGCTGTCCGCAGAGGCGCGCGCGGATGAGATTACGCGCCCGCAAAACCTGCTCGACGCCATGCGTCATGGTGTGCTGAACGGCGGCAAACGTCTGCGGCCTTTCCTCGTCATTGAAAGCGCTGCCCTTTTGGGCGGAGATGCCGATGCTGCCCTTTATGTCGGTGCTGCACTCGAATGCCTCCATTGTTATTCGCTGGTGCATGACGATCTTCCAGCCATGGATGATGACGATCTGCGTCGCGGCCAGCCGACCGTGCATCGCAAATTCGACGAGGCAACCGCCATTCTCGCCGGCGACAGCCTGCTGACGCTCGCCTTCGACGTCATCGCGTCGGACGAAAATCCGCTTTCGGCAGATCGCAAGGCCGCGCTCGTGCTGTCGCTCGCCCGCGCAGCGGGTATCGGCGGGATGGCCGGCGGTCAGGCGCTCGATCTCGCTGCGGAAAAGAAGGCTCCGGACGAAGCAGGCATTGTTACATTGCAGGCTATGAAAACCGGTGCGCTGCTGCGTTTCGCCTGCGAAGCCGGCGCGATCATCGCCGGCAGCGATATTTCCGAAAGGCAAAGACTGCGCCTCTTCGGTGAAAAGATCGGCCTCGCCTTCCAGCTTGCCGACGATCTCCTCGACCTGACGGCCGATGCCGCCACCATGGGCAAGGCAACCGGCAAGGACGCCGCACGCGGCAAGGGAACGCTGGTGGCGCTGCGCGGTGAGGACTGGGCGCGCGGCAAACTTCAGGAACTGGTGGCGGAAGCCGGTGAACTCCTGGCCCCCTATGGCGAAAAGGCCGCGATTCTCATCGCGGCCGCAAGATTCATCGCCGAGCGAAAAAGCTGACAAGGTTCTCGTAGCGTCTTCCGTCATGCCGGACTAGATTCGGCATCCAGCCACGGCGCGTCTGCGTCGTGACGGGAGTCTTTCGCGATCAAGGACTTGATCGCGCTGGCCCCCGGATCTAGTCCGGGGTGACGGTAGGAAAGCTAAGTGCGCTTTATCCCTTGAGCGGCGAAATCAGCACTTCGACGCGACGGTTCTGGGCGCGGCCATCCGGCGTTGCATTCGAAGCGATCGGCTGCGACGGACCGAAGCCAAGCGTCGAAATGCGGCGTTGGTCGACACCGCGCGCGCCAAGATAATTGGCAACCGAGGCGGCACGACGCTCCGAGAGGCCCTGATTGTAGCCGGGGCTGCCGGTGGAATCGGTATGGCCGTTGATGTCGATCAGCGTGCGGTTGAACTTGTTCAGCACGATGCCAACGGAATCAAGCGTCTGATAGAACGGCGGAATGACCTGATCCTGATCCGTCGCGAAGGTGATGTTCGACGGCATGTTGAGAACGATGCTGTCGCCACGGCGGCTAACCGAAACGCCCGTGCCCTGAAGCTGGGCGCGCAGTTCGGCTTCCTGACCATCCATGTAATTACCGATGGCGCCACCGGCAAGCGCACCGATACCGGCACCGATGAGGGCTGCGTTACGGCGACCCGTCGGCGAACCGCCGACAGCCAGACCACCGAGAGCACCGACGACAGCGCCGATGCCGGCGCCGCCCGCCGTGTTCGACATCTTCTGCTCGCCCGTATAGGGGTCGGTGGTGGTGCAGGAGGAAAGATAGGTCGCGCAAAGGGCAACGATCGCAATTTTCTTGATCATGTAGTTTGATGCTCCGAAGGGTTCAGGAGGTATGACAGTGGAATTCCGGTTTCACGGTACTCTTTACTCCGCCGCATCTTTCCGGCCAAAACGCTTTTCGATGTAATCGATCACAAGCGCTTCAAAATCGGCGGCGATATTGGGCCCACGCAGGGTAAGGGCCTTTTCGCCGTCAATGAAGACTGGAGCGGCGGGGCTCTCGCCGGTTCCGGGCAGCGAAATGCCGATATCGGCATGTTTGCTTTCGCCGGGGCCATTCACGATGCAGCCCATGACGGCAACATTGAGCGCCTCGACGCCGGGATATTTCTCACGCCAGAGCGGCATATTCTTGCGAATGTCGTTCTGAATGTTCTGGGCAAGTTCCTGGAAGACGGTGGACGTGGTGCGCCCGCAGCCGGGACATGCCGCAACGACCGGAATGAACTGGCGAAAACCCATGACCTGCAGCAATTCCTGCGCCACCTGCACCTCGCGGGTGCGGTCGCCATTCGGCTCCGGTGTCAGCGAGACGCGGATCGTGTCGCCAATGCCGTGCTGCAGCACGTAACCCATGGCGGCAGAAGAGGCGACGATGCCCTTGGAACCCATGCCCGCTTCGGTAAGACCGAGATGCAGGGCGTGGTTGGACCGCTCCGACAGCATCGAATAAACCGCGATCAGGTCCTGCACCTGGCTAACCTTCGCAGAAAGGATGATGCGATTGCGCGGCAGGCCGATCTCTTCGGCAAGCTCGGCGGAGATCAGCGCCGACTGGACGATGGCCTCACGGGTGACCTGACGGGCGGAGAGCGGAAAACCCTCCTCCTTGTTCTTGTCCATCAGCGTCGTCAGCAATTCCTGGTCAAGCGATCCCCAGTTCACACCGATGCGAACCGGCTTGTCGTAGCGGATGGCCATTTCGACGATTTCGCCGAACTGCTTGTCCTTCTTGTCCTTGAAGCCGACATTGCCGGGATTGATGCGATACTTCGCCAGAGCTTCCGCACAGGCCGGATGATCCGCCAGAAGCTTATGGCCGATATAATGGAAATCACCGATCAACGGCACATCCATGCCAAGACGCAGCAGCCGCTCGCGGATTTTCGGCACGGCTGCGGCGCTCTCGTCCCGGTCAACGGTGATGCGCACCATTTCCGAACCAGCCTGGAAAAGCGCCGCCACCTGCTGCACGGTGGCGTCAATATCCGCCGTGTCGGTATTGGTCATGGATTGCACGACGACAGGCGCGCCGCCCCCGACGATGACGCCGCCCACGTCGACGGCGACGGATGCGCGGCGGGGCTTTGGGTCGTAATCGGCGTGTGACGTCATGGCGGTCTCTGGAGCTTGCGGCAAGGTCTGGCAATTGAGGTGAAACAAGGGGGCCTCCTTGTCAACACCCAACGCGTAAGAGCTTCTACTTTACCGCAATCATGGCAAAATTCGAGACGCCTATTCCTTGCCCGCACCATCCGCGTGCCGGGCAAGCCGCGAAAGCAGCAAAACCACCACATGCAGCAACGGCAGAGCGAGAAAGACGCTGGCAAGGCCGGTATGTTCGGCAATGAAGCCGATGGCCGAGGGCGCTACCAGAATGCCGGAATAACCCATGGTGGTGACGACTGACAGGCCGATGCCGGGTGCCAGCCCGGGCATGTTGCCCGCTGCCGAAAAGGCGATCGGAACCATGTTGGAAATACCGATACCGGCAATGGCGAAACCGATAATCACGAAAGTGGAATTTCCCGCAAGACCGGCAATCAGAAGACCGGTGATCGACATGACCGAGCAGAAACGCAGGGTCCGGACGGCCCCGAACCTGTCGCGCACCAGATCGCCGGCAAAACGCATGATCGCCATGGTCATGGAAAATGCAGCGAAGGCGAAACCGGACTGCGAGACGGAAGCACCGAGTTCGTTGCGCAGATAAAGAGCACCCCAATCGAGGATCGCACCTTCCGGGATCATCGAAAACAACGCCATCAGGCCGATGATCCACGGCAGGGGTGTCATCGGCAGGCCGCCCTTCGGGCGCTCCTCTTCCGCATGGGGACGATCCGCAAGAACGCGCGGCCATGCAATGACCAGCAGGACAAGGGCGATAATTGTCAGTGCAATCGCGTGACCCTGAACGCCGATTGCCGTGATGAGGTAACCGCCAAGACCGGCACCGATCAGGCCGCCGAGGCTCCAGAAGGCATGACACGACGACATGATGGCGCGGCGCATGTCACGCTCGACCGCCACGGCATTGGCGTTCATGGCCACATCCATCGCTCCCGTCAGACCGCCAAACAGGAAAACCGCAATCACTCCCGCCCAGATCGTGCCTGCCCAGGAGATGAAAAGCAGTGTCGGCAGGAAGATCGCTGCCGTCACGAGACTGACCGTGCGCGATCCGAAACGGGCGATCTGGGAACCAGCGATCGGCATGAAAACGAGCGAACCGATGCCAAAGACCAGAATGATCAGGCCGAGCGCACTTTCGCTTAGGGATAAACGCGCCGCAAACTCCGGAATCTTCGGGGCCCAGGACCCCATCATGAAACCGTTCATCAAAAACAGCAGGGACACACCAAGCCTGTGGCGCGTCAGATAGGATGAGCGCTTCACCGTTGGCGAAAATGTCGTGGGGCCGTTCATCGGCAATATCCTTCAGACTTGACCATGGGAAAATCGAACGGCGTCATCATCGCCGCAATGAAGCTGTACACCTCTTGCCGACAGCGCCTCGATCAGTGCCGGGTCGGCATCATGTTCGAGCACCAGGGAAAGGGGCGGGGAAAAATCATGCACGTGAAAAGCCGCTCTGTGGCCAAGCTTTTCCGTGGTAACGGCGGCGACAATCCGCTGGCTGGCGCTGCAGGCGAGCCGCTTGAACACGGCATCCTCGAAAACATCCGCCGAAAGGCCGGTCTCGTCCGCGACGCCGCAAACGCCGAGAATACAGAGATCGGGCCGCATCAATTCAAGTTGCCGCAAAGCCATGGCGTCGATCGCAGCGCCAACGGCCGGATCGACCTTGCCGCCGATCAGCACCAGATCGATATCGGCCCGCCCCGTGAGTTCGGCAGCGATGGCCGGCGTATTCGTCACCACGGTCAAGTTAAGACCGGCGGGGATCGCTCTGGCGATGGCCAGATTGGTGGAGCCAGCATCGATGAAAACGACCATGCCCGGCTCGAGAAGTGGAATGGCTGCGCGCGCCAGCGAAGCCTTGCGGTCGGCATCCTCGGCAATACGCGTCTTCAGCGGCACCGTCGTGCTATCGGAAAGCAAAGCCCCGCCATAAACCCGCAGGCATTCGCCACGTGCCGCCATCTCGCGCAGATCCCGGCGGACCGTGTCTTCGGAAACGCCGAAGTTCTGCGCCAGATCCTGCGCCAGCACACGGCCGCTTTGCCGCAACTGCGCAAGGATGAGCGCCTGCCGCTCGCTGACAAAATGATCGTTCATAGGGACTCATGCATAAACAGGAATAAACGTGCACGAACATGCATAATTGAGTTTTAGCAAAGGCGCAACAGCAAAACGCCCGCCAAAGGGCGGGCGTCTATACCGACAGATAAAAGGTCACGCGTTAGCGCATCATTCGGCGTAGGAGATCAGCAGGTCCTTCGCGTCGATCTGGTCACCGGGGCGCACCAGAACCTCGGCGATTTTGCCGTCACGTTCGGCGTGAAGCGCTGTTTCCATCTTCATGGCCTCGATGGACAGGAGCACGTCACCGGCCTTGACCTCCTGACCCTGATTGATGAAGACGCGGCTGATCACGCCCGGCATCGGCGCGCCGATATGCGACGCATTGCCGGGTTCAGCCTTGCGGCGGACCGCAGAACCCGATGCGCCATGGGCGCGGTCCGGCACCTTGATGCGGCGCGGCTGGCCGTTGATCTCGAAGAACACCGTCACCATGCCCTTGTCATCCGTGCCGGATGAGGCCTGATTGACGATGACCAGCGTCTTGCCGCGTTCGATATCGGCAAACAGCTCCTCCCCATCCTCCATGCCGTAGAAATAAGCATGAGTGGGCAGGACCGAGACCGGACCATAGGTCTCGGCAGTGAGCGCAAAATCTGTGAACACCTTCGGGTACATCATATAGGACGCGAATTCGAAGTCGTTCACGGAGCGCTCGAGCTTGGTTTCGATCGCCTTTCTTTCCGCATCGAGGTCGGCATCCGGCAGCAGCGAACCGGGACGCACGGTGTAAGGGGCTTCACCCTTCAGCGCCTTTTTCTGCAAGGCTTCCGGCCAGCCGCCCGGCGACTGTCCGAGATCGCCCTTCAGCATCGAAACCACCGAGTCCGGGAATGACACTTCACGATCAGGGTTCTCGACATCGGCAACCGTCAGATCCTGGCTCACCATCATCAGCGCCATATCGCCGACGACCTTGGAAGACGGCGTTACCTTGACGATATCGCCGAACATGCGGTTGGCATCGGCATAGGCCTGCGCCACCTCGTGCCAGCGGCTCTCCAGGCCAAGCGAACGGGCCTGCTCCTTGAGGTTAGTGAACTGGCCGCCCGGCATTTCATGCAGATAGACTTCCGAGGCCGGTCCTTTGAGGTCGCTTTCGAAAGCCGCGTACTGGTTGCGCGCCGCCTCCCAGTAGAAGGAGATGCGACGGATCCATTCGGGATCAAGACCCGTATCCCGCTCCGACCCGGCCAGCGCCTCGACGATGGAGCCAAGGCAGGGCTGGGAGGTATTGCCAGAAAGCGCGTCCATGGCGGCATCCACCGCATCCACGCCCGCATCGACGGCGGCAAGCACGGTCGCAGCCGCAATGCCGGATGTGTCATGGGTGTGGAAATGGATCGGCAGGCTGGTCGCCTCCCGCAGCGCCTTGAACAGCACCCTGGCAGCGGCAGGCTTCAGAAGCCCTGCCATATCCTTGACGGCGATGATATTGGCGCCTGCACGTTCCAGCTCAGCGGCGAGATTGGTGTAATATTTCAGGTCGTATTTCGGGCGTGCCGAATTGAGGATATCACCGGTATAGCAGATGGCTGCTTCGCAGAGCTTGTTCTCCTCGGCGATTGCGTCCATCGAGACACGCATATTCTCCACCCAGTTGAGGCAGTCGAACACACGGAACAGGTCGATACCGCCCCTTGCGGCCTGGCGGACGAAATATTTCACGACATTGTCGGGATAGTTCTTGTATCCGACGCCGTTCGCACCGCGCAGAAGCATTTGCAGAAGCAGGTTCGGCGCACCCTCGCGGATCAGCGCCAGGCGCTCCCACGGGTCTTCGGTCAGGAAGCGCATGGAAACGTCGAAGGTTGCACCACCCCAGCATTCCAGCGACAGAAGCTGCGGCAACGCCTTGGCGTAAACGCTCGCCACACCGGCAATGTCGTGCGTGCGCATGCGCGTGGCCAGCAGCGACTGATGGCCGTCGCGCATCGTCGTATCGGTCACCAGCACCCGCTTTTCATTGCGCATCCAGTCGGAAAAACCCTTCGGTCCCAGCCGGTCGAGCAACTGCTTCGTACCATCCGGCGTCGGCGCGTCGATATAGGGCACGACTGGCTGCGCCGCATTCGACGGCGGCCTGACGCGGCCCTTGGTTTCCGGATGGCCGTTCACCGTAACATCCGCAAGATAGGTCAGCAGCTTGGTAGCGCGGTCCTGACGCTTGACCTGCGCGAACAGTTCCGGCGTCGAATCGATGAAGCGGGTCGTATAGGTGTTGTTGAGGAAACTCGGATGGCCGATGATGGCTTCGAGGAAGGTCAGGTTGGTCGCTACGCCGCGGATACGGAATTCGCGCAGCGCGCGGTCCATGCGGCTGATCGCTTCGTCCGGCTGCGGCGCCCAGGCCGTTACCTTGACCAGCAGCGGATCGTAATAGCGGGTAATGATCGCTCCCGAATAGGACGTGCCGCCATCCAGACGAATGCCGAAGCCGGACGCCGAGCGATAAGCGGTGATACGGCCATAATCCGGAATGAAGTTGTGTTCAGGATCTTCCGTGGTGATGCGGCACTGCAGCGCATGCCCGTTGAGGCGAATATCTTCCTGCTTTGGCACGCCCGATTCCGGCGTGCCGATTGCGGCACCTTCCAGAATATGGATCTGCGCCTTGACGATATCGATGCCGGTCACGACTTCGGTGACGGTATGTTCCACCTGAATACGCGGATTGACCTCGATGAAGTAGAACTTGCCGGTATCGGCATCCATCAGATACTCGACCGTACCTGCGCCGATATAATTGGTAGCGGCTGCGATCCTGAGGGAATAGGCTGCCAGTTCCTGGCGCTGCGCTTCGCTGAGGTAAGGTGCGGGTGCACGCTCGACCACTTTTTGATTGCGGCGCTGAATAGAACAATCGCGCTCGAACAGATGCACGACATTGCCGTGTGTATCGCCGAGAACCTGGCTCTCGACGTGGCGGGCGCGCTCGACCAGTTTTTCGAGATAGACCTCGTCCTTGCCGAATGCAGCCTTCGCCTCACGCTTGGCCTCTGTCACCTCACGCGCCAGGTCTTCCTTCTTGCGGATGGCGCGCATGCCGCGACCGCCGCCGCCCCAGGAGGCCTTCAGCATGACGGGATAACCGATTTCTTCGGCCATGCGCTCGACTTGCGCAATATCGTCCGGCAGCGGATCGGTGGCGGGAACAACGGGTACATCAACCGAAATGGCAAGATTGCGGGCGGCGACCTTGTTGCCGAGCTGGCGCATCGTATCCGCCGTCGGTCCTATGAAGGTGATACCCGCCTTGTTGCAGGCCTCTACGAATTCAGGACTTTCGGACAGAAGGCCATAGCCGGGATGGATCGCGTCGGCTCCCGAAAGCTTGGCGACGCGGATAACCTCCTCGATCGAAAGATAACTTTCGATCGGTCCCATATCCTTGGCAAGATGAGGGCCTCTGCCGACCTGATAACTTTCATCCGCCTTGAAGCGGTGCAAAGACAGCTTGTCCTCTTCCGCCCAGATCGCGACGGTTTTTATCCCCAGCTCATTCGCTGCCCGGAAAACGCGGATCGCAATTTCGGATCGGTTGGCAACAAGTATTTTCGATATTTTCAAGACGGTCTCCCCACACGCCAAAACAAAATTTCTGCTGCACTGCGGAATTAAGCAGCAAAACCCGGTCTTGGAAAGGGCAATTCGGGAGAGAACCGTCCTGTCGCCGCTAGCTCAGCAGGCCGTGGCGAAAAGCGAGCGCGACTGTATGCTGCCGGTTCTTGGCGCTGAACCGGCGCTGGATTCCGTTGATATACCAGTCGACCGTATGGTTGGAGATCGATAGCTGGCGTCCGATTTCGGTCGAGGTCATGCCATCAGCCATCAGCGTCAGCACCTCCATTTCCCGTTTCGTCAACTCGAGAGCGGAAACATCCGGGGAATTGTTGAGGCCGTGAGCCTGACCGGAAAGATCGAGCAGGCGCCAGAATACCGCACGCGTGGCCGCATCCAGCAGTTCGACCTGGAGCGAGGGCAATTGCCTGTCCTGACCACCAATGAACACCGCGCCGATAAATCCGGCGCGCCCATGCACGGGAAAGGCATAACCGCCCTGCAGGCCATAGCGGCCGGCATCGTTAAAAAACACGCTTGCCCTTTTCCGATGCATGGCGCGGGGCAGGCCTTCGAGAGCCTCTTTCCATTGAAACGGCTTATGCACCATGCCGATCACCTTGCGGACGGGATCGACGAGATTGTATTTCTTGGCCCTGTAGACCTCGATCCAGCCTTCGGGGAGATGTTGCGCGAGAATCTGGCCGGTGGAGGCAAGCTCCCCGGTCATTCGCCTGCTGACGAGGAAATATTCGAAACCATATTCGCGAATAAGCGTTGCGAATTCAGAGCGAACGCGCTCGGCGCTTCCCGCCTGGTAACACGCAGAGATGAAGTGAAGGATATCGTGCATTAAAGACACATGGCCCGGAGCTTGACTTGAAAGGAATGACCGAAGGACATGGTCCCGCGATGACGTCATGTTACTCGGGCGCCGGTCGGATGAGATTGATCATGTCATCGTTAGCAATCCCTGAAACGAACATGCAAAATCTTGTGACGACGCCTCTGGAAATATCGGGTTCGGTTTTTTTTCGGTTCGCACGCGCGGTCAGTTTGTTAAGCCGCCATTCAGACAGAAAGAGCGATAATTACACAAATTTCGCCGTCTCATGCAACCTTGCTAAAAAAGGATTGCCTTGAGACCGAACAATCAACCGCTCGAAAAAGACGCCGGACTGGATTGAAAATTTGACTTTGTTTCAGGTTTACACACGCGCTCTGCGCTATCTGACCGTACATAAATGGCGTGTCACGGTCGTCGTCATCGCCAACGTCATTCTTGCAGCGATAACCATTGCCGAACCCGTGCTGTTCGGACGGATCATCGACGCCATCTCTTCCGGCACCGGTGTCACGTCCATCCTCATCCTGTGGGCGGGCTTTGGCGTCTTCAACACCGTTGCCTATGTCGCCGTTGCCCGCGAGGCCGACCGGCTGGCGCATGGCCGCCGTGCGACGCTGCTGACGGAAGCCTTCGGGCGCATCATCTCGATGCCGCTGTCCTGGCACCATCAGCGCGGTACCTCCAATGCGCTGCACACACTGCTGCGCGCCAGCGAAACGCTGTTCGGCCTCTGGCTCGAATTCATGCGCACGCATCTGGCAACCTTCGTGGCGCTCGTGCTGCTTATTCCGACAGCCATGGCCATGGATCTGCGCCTCAGCTTCGTCCTGATCGGCCTCGGTATCGTCTACTGGTTCATCGGCAAGTGGGTGATGGGCCGCACCAAGGACGGCCAGGCTTCGGTCGAGGAGCACTATCACAGCGTTTTTGCCCATGTCAGCGATTCCATCAGCAACGTGTCGGTGCTGCACAGCTACAACCGCATCGAGGCCGAAACGAAAGCGCTGAAATCCTTCACCGAAAAACTGCTGAGCGCGCAATATCCAGTGCTTGACTGGTGGGCTTTCGCCAGTGCGCTGAACCGCACGGCCTCGACGGTTTCGATGATGATCATCCTCGTCATCGGCACCGTGCTGGTGAAAAACGGCGAATTGCGCGTCGGCGACGTCATCGCCTTCATCGGTTTTGCCAATCTTCTCATCGGCAGGCTCGATCAGATGCGCCAATTCGTGACGCAGATTTTCGAGGCGCGCGCCAAGCTCGAGGATTTCTTCGTGCTGGAGGATTCCGTCAAGGAACGGGAAGAGCCGGGTGATGCCCGCGAATTGTCGAATGTCTCCGGCACCGTGGAATTCCGTAACATCAATTTCGGTTTCGCCAACACCAAGCAGGGTGTTCACGACATCTCGTTCACGGCCAAGGCCGGACAGACGATCGCTATCGTCGGACCGACGGGTGCCGGCAAGACGACGCTCATCAACCTGCTGCAGCGTGTCTACGATCCGGATTCCGGCCAGATTCTGATCGATGGAACCGATATTTCGACCGTGACGAAGAACTCGCTTCGCAACTCCATCGCCACCGTATTCCAGGACGCCGGCCTCTTGAACCGCTCCATCCGCGAAAACATCCGCCTTGGCCGCGAATCGGCCACGGATGCGGAAGTGGTGGAGGCAGCGGCAGCAGCAGCGGCGACGGATTTCATCGACAGCCGTATCAATGGCTACCTGACGCAGGTGGGCGAGCGCGGCAACCGCCTGTCCGGCGGCGAACGCCAGCGCATCGCCATTGCCCGCGCCATCCTGAAGAATGCCCCCATTCTGGTTCTCGACGAGGCGACCAGTGCGCTGGACGTGGAAACGGAAGCGCGCGTTAAAGCCGCCGTGGATGCGCTCAGAATGAACCGCACGACCTTCATCATCGCCCACCGCCTTTCCACGGTGCGTGATGCCGATCAGGTGCTGTTCCTCGATCAGGGCCGGATCATCGAAAAGGGCACTTTCGACGAACTCAGCCAGCGCGGCGGACGCTTCACCTCGCTGCTGCGCACCAGCGGCCTGCTGACCGAAGACGAAGGCCAGCCCCGGCCAAAGGCGATAGCTTCCTAAGGCTTCATAGCGCAAGGAATACAGAAAGGGCGGACACAATGTTCCGCCCTTTTTCTTTGTTCGCTTCGTGCGTTCCGCGACGCAACGAGTACGATCTTAAATCGGGCGAATAACCGCCTAAACCTTCGGACCGGTTTCACGCACACTCACACAACATGTATGAAACCCCTGTTGCGAAAGCCGTTAGAAGATTACTGACCCGATTATCGGTGCCGCTGCAGACCCACCTCCGTCATTCCGGCCCTGAGCCGGAATGACGGAGGTGGGTCTGCAGCGGACAGATCCCATAAAAATTCAGGCCCCTGCGTCACCGCAGGAGCCTGGCTTTAAAAGCGAACGGAGAACCGGTCGTCTCAGTCGAACGGGATCACCCGATCACCTGCCGAGAGCGGCTTGCCGTCGACGGATACGGAGACTTCCGCCGCACCGGCCTTGCGGCTGACGACAATGTCCTTTGCCTTCCCGTCGAGCGTGATCTTCACCGAGAAACCGCTCCAGTCCTCCGGCAGCGAAGGCGCAATATGAAGCTTGCCGTTGGTTCGGGTGATACCGAGAATACCCTCGATCGCAGCCCGATAGAGCCAGCCGGCCGAACCCGTATACCAGCTCCAGCCACCACGACCCGCATAGGCACCCTCACCATAAACATCCGCTGTCACCACATAGGGTTCGACCCTATAGGTTTCAGACGATGCCGCATCAAGGGCATGATTAACCGGGTTGAGCAGCTTGAAGCAGTTCCAAGCCTCCTGGGCGCGGCCCTGTCGTGCAAGGGCAAGCACCACCCAGGTCGCCGCATGGGTATATTGTCCGCCGTTTTCACGTACACCCGGCGGATATCCCTTGATGTAACCCGGATCATGCGGCGCACGCGAGAAGGGCGGCGTGAACAGGCGGATGATGCCCGTCTGCTCATCGACCAGATGCTCCATGACGGCATCCATCGCCTGCCGCGAGCGGCCTTCCTCGCCCTCGCCGGAGAGAACGCTCCAGCTCTGGCCGAGTGAATCGATCCAGCACTCCTCGCTTTCCGCGGAACCGAGTGGCGTGCCGTCATCGAAGTAGCCGCGACGGTAATAGCTGCCGTCCCAACCCGCCGTTTCCAGCGCCTTGCGCAGCTTTTCCCGGTGCGACGCCCATCTGCCGACGCGGTCAGTATCACCGCGCTTTTCGGCGATCTCGATGAAATCGCGCAAGGCCCCGGCCAAGAACCAGCCGAGCCAGACACTGGTGCCCTTTCCGCCAACGCCGACGCGGTTCATGCCGTCGTTCCAGTCACCGCCGAGGATCAACGGCAGGCCATTTTCTCCGGTGCGATGGATGGCAAGATCGAGAGCCAGCGCCGCATGTTCGTAAAGGCTTGCGGATCTGTCGCTCGTCTCCGGCTGGAAGAAGGCATCGTGCTGACCCGGCATCAATGCCGGCCCCTTAATGAAGGGGATGCTTTCGTCGAGAATGGCACTATCGCCCGTAGCGGAAACATACTGGTTGATCGCATAAGCGAGCCAGACAACGTCGTCCGAGATGGTCGTGCGCACGCCGGCACCGGTCAAAGGCAGCCACCAATGCTGCACGTCACCTTCTGCAAACTGACGGCCTGCCGCACGCAGAATCTGCTTGCGGGCGAGATCCGGCTGATAAAGCAGGAAGGCGAGCGTATCCTGAAGCTGGTCACGGAAACCGAAGGCACCGCTCGACTGGTAAAAGGCGGTACGCGCCAGGATACGGCATGCCAGTGCCTGATAGGGCAGCCAGCTGTTGACCATATGGTTGAAGCCGGCATCCGGCGTGGAAACCTGCAACTGGCCGGTAAAGCCCGTCCAGAACGCCTTGCTTTCATCCAGCACCGACTCGAAATCCGCCTGGCGAACGTCCTTCACCAGCGCTTCGGCCTCCTCCGCATTGTCGGCATCGCCGAGAATGAAGGTCATGTGCCGTTCTTCGCCCGGCTTCAGGTGGATTTCCTGCATCAAGGCGGCGCAGGGATCACCATCCACCTCGGTGCTGCCGCTGAGTGCGGCACCGGACACGATGCCCTGCGGGGCCTGCGGCGTACCGAAGCGGCCGATGAATTCCCGGCGGCTGGTGGTGAAACCGCTTGCCTCGCTATCGAGCGTGAGGAACGAGGTGCGGGCGCTGTAATCGATGCTGTAGGGATTCGAAGCAAAGATCGCATTGCTGCCCGCATCATGTCTGCTCAGGATGAACGGCGCGGACTTCTGGCCGTTATTGCCGAGTACCCATTCCACATAGGCATAGACCTTCAGGCGGCGGCTCTTCGAGCCCTTGTTGCGAACGATGACCTGCGAGAACTTGACCGGTTTTTCGCGGTCAACGGTCTGTGTCACCTCAACTTCAAGCGTATCCGCAACGCCTGTCAGCACGGAGTAGCCGAGACCATGGCGGGTTTCGAACATGGCTTCCGGATCGCGCGACAGCGCGGCACAGGGCGTATAGAGCTTCCCTGTTTCCACATCGGCGACATAGAAAGCCTCACCCGGCCGGTTGATGACCGGATCGTTGCTCCAGGGCGTCAGCTGATAGTCGCGCGAATTGCGGCTCCAGCTGAAACCGGCGCCTTCGGCCGAAATATGGAAGCCGAAATTCTCGTTCGAGATGACGTTGATCCACGGGTGCGGTGTGGACTGCCCGCCATGCAGGCGCACGACATATTCCTGGCCGCTTTTGGCGAAACCGCCGAAACCGTTCCAGAAATCGAGATCGCCCGCATCCTCGACCGGTTCCGCAATGGGGAAAGCCGGCACAGGCAGACGCGCTTGCGCGGCGTCGGGGCCACGGTGGGCCGCAAACAGCGATACTGCGCGGTTGATCTGGTCAACGATCTTGCCGTTACGCACGTGCAGAACGACGCGGGAAGCCGCCAGAAGCGCGCTCCAGGTCTCTTCATCCATCAGGTCACGGCGCACCGAGAAGACGTGCGGACGACCGCCATCGGCGGGATTGATACGGCGCTGCGCCTCGGAAATGTGATCGAGCGCATGCTGCATGTCCTGTGCGTAGGACGCAGCCCGTTCGTTGACGATGACAAGATCGAAGATCACGCCGCGCGAACGAAGATATTCATGCGCGCTCAGCGCTTCGCGGGCGATATCCATATCCATATCGTCGTTGATGCGCAGGCTGAAGATCGGGAAATCGCCCGAAATGGCAAGCGGCCAAAGCGCCCGCTGCGAAGCGAGGCCCGTTTTCAGCGTTTCCGAATCGGCACGCAGATGCATGTCGGGATAGGTCAGATAACGGCCGAGATGCTGGAAGGCTGCCGCCTGCTGAGAGGTCACGCCCACATGGCGCATCTGCACCTGCGTACGCGTCCAGGCATGCACGAGTTCATGTGCGAAAGCGTCCGGATGGCGGTAACGGTCGATCGCCTTGTCGACTTCCTCGCGGCTCGGCGCGGCAATCGTCCAGAAGATCACGCTCACTTTCTTGCCGGCCGGCACGCGCACGGTGCGGCGCAGCGACAGGATGGGATCGAGCGTGAAGCCATCAGTGCTGGACAGCGTGGCGCCGGCATCGAAAGCCGCTGCCTCGCCAAGCGACCGGCCACGGCCGATGAACTTGGCGCGATCCGTCTCGAATTCCGTCGGGCGCGACGGGCCGGCATTGTCGGCGGCAAGATGCGCGATGACGGTGCCGGGCTCGTTCGGGCTGCGGCGGTTGCGCCAGGCGCGGATGACATCGCCGCGCCGGCCGATCTCCGTCTGCACGAACATGCGCGAGAACAGCGGATGGGCGTTGTCATCGTCCTCCGAAGCAATGACCGGCTCCATATAGGAGGTTACTTCAATGTAACGATCCTCGGAACCGACATTGAGCAGGGTGACGCGGCGGCCTTCGGCATCATGCTCGGTGGCAACGATGCATTCGACCACGCTCTGCAGATCGCCTGTGGTCTTGTGGAACTCGGCCTTGTCGTCGGTGAAGATCGTCTTGGTCTTTTCACCTTCGATGACGCGCGGCTCTGCCGTCGCACTCCACCACTGTCCGTTGGTGGTGTCGCGCAGGAAGATGAAGGTGCCCCAGCGGTCCTCGGTCGGATCGGCTTTCCAGCGGGAAATCGCCTGGCCGTTCCACTTCGAATAACCCGCACCCGTCGAGGTGAGCATCGTCGAATAATGGCCATTCGAGAGGAACACCACTTCGCGGTCGCGCACGGCCGGATCGGCAATGGAGCGCACTTCCGCGCGCAGCAGGTCGGCCTGCTCCTTGCCAGGGGTCTCCGGCTCGTATTTGGCGCTCATGACAGGCACTTCGCGCGGTGCCTTTTCCTGCAGCAGCAGTTCGGCGGCCTCGATCACCGGGTCTGAATGGAAGAGTTCGCGCAGCACGCCGTCAAAGGCGACGTTGGCGACGGCCGCAATCGACATGCCATGGTGGTGGGCATAATAATTGTAGACCACCGCGCAGACCTTGCCGTCAGGTACGCGTGTCGGCGTGAAATCCACCGCATCGTGGAAACCATACTGGCCGAGTGCGCCAAGCTTGCGCAGCTTGTCGAGGTTTTCCAACGCACCGTCAGGATCGTACTGGCTGGCGAGGATCGACGCGTAAGGCGCGATCACCGCATTCTGGCCAAGGCCGCGTTTCAGACCGAGCGTCGGCACGCCGAAGTTGGTGTACTGGTAATTCATATTGTGATCGCGGGCGTTGAACGCCGCTTCGGAAATGCCCCACGGCGTGCCAAGACGGCGACCGTGATTCATCTGTTCCTTGACGATCAGATTGTTGGTCTGGTTGAGAATGCCACCCTGACGCTCCTGCATGACGAGCGGCGGCATCAGATATTCGAACATCGAGCCGGACCAGGAGACCAGCGCGCCCTGCGCGCCGATCGGCACGACCTGACGGCCGAGACGGTACCAGTGCTCGGTCGGCAGATCGCCCTTGGCGATGGCGAAGAGGCTGGTCAGGCGGCATTCGGAGGCGAGAAGGTCGTAGCAGGCCTCATCCAGCTCCTTGCTTTCGACGCGGTAGCCAATTGACAGAAGACGGCGATCCTTGCGGTAAAGGAACGTGAAATCCATCGAGAAGGCGAGGTTGCGGCTGCGGTCGCGCAGCGATGCGAGACGCTGGCGCAGCGGCTCCATATTGGTGAGGTCGATGGCGCTGTCGGAAATATGCGCCTCGCAGGATTCCACGAGCAACTGCGCCCAGCGGGTCACTTCCGCGCTCTGCGTGGACTTCACCTCATGGTCGACATTGGTTGCAAGCTTCTGGATGTCGCGTGCCAGCACCGCGAGATTGATAACGCGGATGGAAGCAAATTCATGCTCGCGCTTGACCGAGGCCAGAGCGTTCGAGAAGCCGATGATGCGCTCCTCAAGGCGACGATGCAGCGGACGCAGGTTCTTGCGGTCGTCGGGCAGCGCCTTCAGCGTTTCGCGCAGAATGCCGGCGACATCACCAATGCCGTCCAGATTGCCCTGAAGATGGGCAGAGGGTGCTTCCGCCCAATCGCGGCAGGCGGACGAAACCGCAATCAGGTGGCCGGCGAGATTGCCGCTGTCCACCGCCGAAACATAGCGGGGTCCAAGCGTCTGCAAGGTGTCGGTATGATACCAGTTGTAGAGATGGCCACGATGTTTCTCCATCTTTTCAACGGTCTGGATCGTATTCTCGATCCGCTCCAGAGTATCGGCAAAGCTGATCCAGCCGAACTGGCGCGCCGAAATGACGGACAGGAGATAGACGCCGATATTGGTGGGCGAGGTACGCGAAGCGACGATCGGCTCCGGCGTTTCCTGGAAGTTGTCAGGCGGCAGGTGATTTTCCTGCGGCGTCACGAAGGCCTCGTAATAACGCCACGTGCGACGTGCGATTTTGCGAAGCTCGAAGGAGACATGTTCCGAAACAAACAGCCGGTCCTCGGTTTCGGCAGACTGGCTGACATACCAGGCAACGGCAGGCGACAGGACCCAGAGCAGCGTGAAGGGAATGCCGATCAGGAAGGCGTTGTCGCCGGGCAGCGCCGCAAACAAAAGGCCAAGCATGGCAACGACGGGCGCATGCCACATCTGACGGAAATAATAGGTGATGCCGCCCTGCGCGCTGGACTGCATGCTGGCGGCGGTACGCCATTCCAGCATCAGCTTGTGGCTGACGAGCAGACGGTAAAGCGAACGGGCAATCGCATCGGTCATCATGCAGGCGGAATCGGCGATGAAGACGATGCGCAACGCGACTTGCGCATTGGTGGCGCGGATTTCCGACCAGATAGTGTGGAAATGCGCCTGCGGTACGATGTCGGTGGAACGCGGCACAAGGCCGGAAAGCAGGGAAAGCGTGGGCGCGACGAACAGCGAGAAGATCAGCAGGATCTGCCAGATCAAGGCGCCGAGCGGATCCATGAAATACCAGCCGAGGATCGAAGCGAAGAACCAGGCGATCGGCGTCAGCGAACGACGCAGATTGTCGACCATTTTCCAGCGGCCGATGGCGGTGACGCCACGGGCACGGTCGAGAATATAGGGCAGCAGCTGCCAGTCGCCACGGGCCCAGCGATGCTGGCGCGAGACTTCCACCTCGTAGCGGGTCGGGAAATCCTCGACCAGCTCCACATCGGTCACCAGCGCGCAACGCGCAAACGAGCCTTCGAGCAGATCGTGGCTGAGAACGGAGTTTTCCTCGATACGGCCCTTCAGGGCCGCCTCGAAGGCATCAACGTCATAAAGGCCCTTGCCGGTGAAAGTGCCCTCGGACGTCAGGTCCTGATAAACGTCGGAAACCGTAAAGACGTAAGGATCGATACCGCGGTTGATCGAGAAGACGCGCTGGAAGACGGATGCATCCTTGCCGGTCGTGAGCGAGGGCGTGACGCGCGGCTGCAACAGGCCGTAACCTTCGACGACACGGCCGGATTGCGGATCGATAACCGGACGGTTGATCGGGTGATGCATCTTGCCGACGAGCTTGGTCACCGCATCGCGCATCAGGCGCGTATCGGCATCCAGAGTCATGACGTATTTGACGTCCGCCGGTACGATGTTCGCGCCGCTGAGGAACGTCGTGTCCTTGTCCCCGCGCAGCAGCATGTTCAACTCATGCAGCTTGCCACGCTTGCGCTCCCAACCCATCCAGCAGCCCTCAGCCGGATTGTAGATGCGGCGGCGGTGCAGCAGGTAAAAACGCGTCTTGCCGTCAAAAGCGTAACGGCTGTTCAGCGCCGCAAGCTCGCGCTTGGCATAGTCGAGAATCTCGAGATCGTCGTCGGACTGTTCGTATTGCGCATCGCGCCAGTCGCTCACCAGCGAGAAATAGATCTCGCCATGCGGATTGGCGAGATAATGCACCTCGATATTGCGCATCATCTCGTCGACGCTGTCGCGGCTGGTCAGCATGCAGGGCACGGCGACCAATGTGCGGGCATCCTGCGGAATACCGTTTTTGAACTCGTATCCGACGAGGCGGAACGGTTTCACGAAGAATGTGACGAGCGTGTTGAAGAGGCCGGTCGCGCCTTCCGAGGCAGGCAGTGCGAACATCAGCAGGAAAGCGGTCACCACATACCACGGCATGCCCGCTTCCGCCAGGAACCAGCCCACCGCCAGCATGACCAGCGCAGTGATCATAAGCACCGGTGCCGCGATCGCGAGCCAGTTGAACTTGCGCATTGAGCGGACGATATGCTGCGACACCAGCGGCCGGTAACCCAGCGCCTTTTCAAGCTCAAACCGGCGCTGGCCGACAAGCACGGAGCCAACATTGACGCGCTGGTTTTCAGCCGCCTCCGCAGGCATATCGGATCGCGCCATTTCAACGGCGGCGCGCGCAACTTCCACTTCGGTCTTGGGGGAACGACGCGCCAGAAGCTCGATCGTGTTGCGATAGGTGTTGCGGGAACCGAAATCGAGAACCTCGTAGTCGGTTTCCTCACGCAGGACCTTGTCGATATGGCTGACTTCCTCGAACCATACCGACCATTCCGTATCGTCGATTTCGCGCAGGCTCTTGACGATATTGCCCATCGTCACATTGCCGGAGGCCAGGCGATTATGTTCCGACATCATGACGTTTTCGGCGTCGGTGCCGGCGGCATGCAGGCGCTCTTCGAGCCAGGCCACCGCAAAACCAGATGTCTGCGAGCCGTTTCTCAGGCGATAGAGGAACTGCGTTGCGAAAGTCGGGTCGTCGACCAGCGTATCGACCTGCTTCAGAAGGGCTGCGGAGGCTTCCGCATCGTTGAGACGAATGATCTCGTCAACGACCTCGTTCGCCTTCTGGCGCATGCGGCGCGAGCGCTCCACACGGATGGAGATGCGGCGAAGATTTTCGATGAGGACAAAACGAATGATCGACGGCAGCGCCCACAATTCGCCGATCTGCAGCGTCTTCGAGGTCTGGTAGCCATCCACCAGCGCCGTCATGTTCTCGCGCGAAACCGTGCTGTGGGTATGGGCGACATAAAGCCAGCCGAGCGCCATCACCCGCGGGATCGTCACGCCGCCAACCGTCATGGTCGGCAGCTGGCGATAGAATTTGCGCGGGAAATCGCGGCGGACTTCCTGGATCGCCTCTTCGATGACGTAGTGATTGTCGAGCAGCCATTCCGCAGCGGGCGTAATCGTCGCGCCATTTTCTGCGTCGACCGCCGTCGTGCGATAGACCCTGAGGATTTCCTTTTCGTTCTCGCGATGACGCTCGAAGAAATCGAACTCCATGAAGCCTGGAAGGCTGTCGGCACCGTCACGGGAAAGCGCGGCGCCCGCATCATGCAGTTCCTCGACCGTCATATAGGACGCGCGGATCGAATCATTATGATCGATCTGCTTCGTCTCGGAATCACGGGCGGCGGCGGTCGGGGTAATATGAAATGACATCGGGCTCGTATTCTGAACTTTAGGGATACTTGTTCGACTTGACCGTCATTTTCGTCCGTGGCGGGAACACGCACGAAATCGGGCCACGCTATATTTATGACTTATCCTGAACCTTCGGTGAACCGGACTGCCCGCCTTGCGGAGCGGATCGTCAGACGGCGCATATCCGCAGGCGCGATGTCCCGCGGCGCAATCATTCCGAGATGTCTGCAAAGCCGGGGATCGGTCTGAAAGGGAGATTTTGGGCGACAGGAAAACTTTGTCCTGCGGCACGGCAACGCCGTTCCGACCGGATTTCGCTCCCTCCTCGACGGCGAAAATTGTTCGCGCAACGCCCGATAGTCCCCCGTTGACAACCTGAAGGGCAACACAGGGACAAGAAGACCCGCGCCACATCCGAAAGGAGCTAATGCCCCAGGACGTCAATAGTTCCATGCCACCTGTCGCGGCACGATGCAAGCGCTGAATTTCAGGGCATTTCGGGTGCTGCAACACCCCTTACCTGCAACGCCATATGCTGCTATGTCCTTGCTGAAAGACGCCGGAAAAAAGCGGCGAAAACCGGGACTTCGAAAATGACGAGACAGACCGCAGACATCGCATCCTTTGCCAATCACATGCCCGATGTGGTGGCGATCCGCCACCACCTGCACCGCAATCCGGAAATCGGCCTTTCGGAGTTCAAAACCTCGGACTTCATTGCCGAACAGCTGGTGGAGATGGGCTACGAAGTCACGCGCGGGCTTGCCGGAACGGGTATCGTCGCCACGCTGCGCCATGGCGACAGCCCGCGAACTCTCGGCATCCGCGCCGATATTGACGCCCTGCCGATCCATGAGGAGACCGGAGCGGATTATGCGAGCGCCAACGAAGGCGTTATGCATGCCTGCGGCCATGATGGACATACGGCCATGCTTCTAGGCGCGGCGAAGATCATCGCCGAGCGCAAGAATTTCGACGGAACCCTGCATCTGATCTTCCAGCCCGCTGAGGAAAACTTCGGCGGCGCCCGCATCATGATCGAGGACGGGCTGTTCGACCGTTTCCCCTGCGATGCGGTTTTTGCCCTTCATAACGATCCCGGCGTGCCCTTCGGGCAATTCGTGCTGCGTGACGGGCCCGTCCTTGCCGCAGTCGATGAATGCAGGATCACCGTCAACGGTTATGGCGGCCACGGCGCAGAACCACAGGACGCGGCCGACCCCATCGTTGCCGGCGCGAGCATCATCATGGCTTTGCAGACCGTGGTGTCCCGCAACATCCATCCGCAACTCTCGGCCGTCGTCACCGTCGGCGCATTCCATGCCGGTGCTGCCAGCAATGTCATTCCCGAAAAGGCGGAGATGCTGCTCACCATCCGCTCCTTCGACGCAGGCGTGCGCGACGAGCTGGAAAAGCGCATCCGGGCGATCGCCGAAGGCCAGGCGGCCAGCTACGGCATGAGCGTCACCATCGACTACGAGCGCGGTTACAACGCGACGGTCAACCACAAGGCGGAAACGGATTATGTCGCCAATCTGGCCCGTCGTTTTGCCGGGGCCGAAAAGGTAGCTGAAATGCAGCGCCCGTCGATGGGCGCGGAAGACTTCGCCTACATGCTGGAAAAGCGGCCGGGCTGCTATTTCTTCCTTGGCACCGCGCGCACCGACAACGACCCGCCGCTGCACCATCCGAAATTCGATTTCAACGACGATATCCTGCCGATCGGAACCGCTTTCTGGGTCGATCTGGCAGAGGACTATCTCAAGGCGCGATAAACATGAAAAGGCCGGTCGGAGGAGCGACCGGCCTTTTATTCTCAAGCTTCCTGATGGGAAAAGTCGGGAGGATCAGGGAACGAGACCGAAGATAACGGCGGCGACAAAAGCCACACACACGCCGACAAGAGCCGCATGAACAGAATCCCGCCAGTTGCGCGGCGACTGGGGCTGCGAGACAAAGTCTTTTACTTTTCCTGCCTTGGAATAAGACATTGTACACTCCCTTCCTGATCGGCCCTTCGAAGCGGGCACTGCTCATTTCCACCAGAGAATAGCTTTATTCCCCACCGTTTCAGTAGAGATAAAATTCCATAAGATCGGTGCATCGGGAAAAATACGGATCGCGACTTGCCCACCGGCAAGCATCAATCTACCCATTGCGCAGGATCAACGCGGCGGATGGCATTTCCGTTCAAATCATCGGCAGGCTCGGAAAAGGACCATGACGGATATCGACGCGATCATCATCGGTGCCGGGGTGATAGGACTGGCGACTGGTCGTGAACTGGCAATGCGCGGCCTCTCCGTCATCATCCTCGAAAGCGAAAAGGAATTCGGCTCCGCCACCTCTTCGCGTAACAGCGAAGTCATTCACGCCGGGCTTTATTATCCGGCCGGAACCCTGAAGGCCCGCCTCTGCGTGGAAGGCAAGAAGCAGCTCTATGCCTTCTGCCAAAGCCACGGCGTTTCACATCGCCGCTGCGGCAAGCTCATCGTGGCGGCAGACGAGGCGGAAACGGCCCTGCTGGCCGGACTGAAGGACAAGGGTTACGCCAATGGCTGCGACGACCTCGAACTGATCGACGCGGAACACGCGCTCTCGCTCGAACCCGCCCTCACCTGCGCAGCCGCCCTGCACTCGCCCTCGACCGGCATCATCGACAGCCATGGCTATATGCTGGCGCTGCTCGGCGACGCGGAAGACCATGGCGCGGCCCTTGCGCTCAATGCCCCCTTCGAAAGGGCGGAAGCGACCGGAGAGGGTTTCCGTGTTGATGTGGGCGGGAAAGAACCTCTCAGCCTGACATGCCGGCTGCTCGTCAATTCCGCCGGCCTTCTGGCGCCGATGGTGGCCAAAAAGATCGAGGGATTGCCGGAGCATGCGATACCGCAAGCGCGTTTCGCCAAGGGCAGCTATTTTTCGCTGGCCGGTAAGTCACCTTTTTCACGGCTCATCTACCCGGCACCGCACACACACGGCCTTGGCGTGCATCTGACGCTTGATCTTGCCGGTCAGGCGCGTTTCGGGCCGGATGTGGAGTGGGTGGATACCGTGGATTATGCCGTCGATCCCCGCCGCATGGAGGGTTTCGGCGACGCCATACGCCGCTATTGGCCGGGCCTTCCCGAACATGCACTCACCCCGGCCTATTCCGGCATCCGCCCGAAAATTTCAGGTCCCGACGAACCGGCCATGGACTTCCGCATCGACGGACCGGAAAAACACGGCCTTGCCGGCCTCGCCAATCTTTTTGGCATTGAAAGCCCCGGCCTGACCGCATCGCTGGCGATCGCCAATGAGGTCGTGATGCGGCTCGAGGCCTGATCTCAGCCAAATCGGGATAGCGCGTCCGCCATGATGCCCGGATCGACATTGCCGCCGGAGGCGACCGCAATTACCGTTTCGCTCTCCAGCTCGTCGCCGTGAAACAGCGCCGCTGCCAGCGCTACCGCGCCACCCGGCTCGACGACGACCTTCATCCGGTTGAAGGCGAGAACCATGGCCCGCAACGCTTCCTCCTCGGTCACGGCGATGCCTTTTCCGCAAAGCCCGGCCATGATCGGGAAGGTGATGTTACCGGGTTGCGGCGTGACGATCGCGTCGCAGATCGAACCGGATGTCGTGGCGTTACGCTCGATCCTGCCCGAGGCAAGGGAGCGCGCCACATCGTCGAACCGCTCCGGTTCCGACGTCCTGACCTTGTAGTTCGGCGCTTTCGCTGCAAGTGCCAGGGAAATGCCGGAGGTGAGGCCGCCACCACCGCAGGGCACCAGAACCTCGGCCGCATCGATGCCCAGCTCCGCGCCCTGTTCGCCAATCTCCAGCCCCACCGTGCCCTGCCCGGCAATGACCAGCGGTTCGTCATAGGGCCTGATCAGCGTCAGCCCACGCTCGCGAGAAATGCGATCTCCGATGGCGTCGCGATCTTCGTTCGCCCGGTCATAGAGAACCACCTCCGCACCATAGGCACGGGTATTGTCGATTTTGATTTTCGGCGCATCGGACGGCATGATGATGACGGCAGGTACGCCGTGCAGCCGGGCGGCAAGCGCCACGCCCTGCGCATGGTTGCCGGAGGAAAAGGCGATCACGCCTTTGGCCCGCACCGCAGCCGGCAGACCTGATACCGCCGACCAGCCGCCGCGAAATTTGAAGGAACCCGTCCTCTGCAGGCATTCGGCTTTCACGAAAAGCCTCCGCCCGGCAATATCGTCCAGAAAATGCGACGACAGAAGCGGTGTCCGTACCGCATGGTTGCCGATGCGCTCGCGCGCCGCCTCGATCATCGAAATATCTGTCATGCCCTGCCCCTGTAATGCGGATTTGGCAGTACATTAGGAGGTCGCGATCAAATGCGAAACCGTCCGGAAAAGAAAAATCCCCGGTCTTGGCCGGGGATTTCTCGTCATCTTCGTTCAGTGATTGTGCCGGGGCATCTTCTCGGCAATCCGGCGGAAATCCGCGGCCCCTTCCAGAACCGCACCATCCGAAAGCTGCGTCACCGACTGGCGGTAGATGCGCTGCCAGGGCGTTGCATCCGCAGGAACGGCGGGAATGCCATCGGCCTTGCGGGCTGCAAGCTCCGCCTCCGCCACCAGCACATTGCATTGGCCCTGATTGAAATCGATGCGGATCACATCGCCGGTGCGAAGCCATGCCAGTCCGCCACCGGCAGCACTTTCCGGCGATGCGTTAAGGATCGACGGGCTGTCCGCTGTTCCCGATTGCCGGCCATCGCCAATCGTCGGCAGGCTGGTGATACCTTTTTTCAACAGCGCGTCCGGCGGCTGCATGTTCACGACCTCGGCCGAACCCGGCCAGCCGAGCGGCCCCGCCCCGCGAATGACGAGAATGGTGCGCTCATCGATATCCAGCGCTGGATCGTTGATGCGGGCGTGATAGTCTTCCGAACCATCGAACACCACGCATTTACCCTCGAAAATTCCCTCGCGTCCCGGCTCGCTCAGATAACGCTGGCGGAATTCCGCCGAAATCACGCTCGTCTTCATGATGGCGAAATCGAACAGATTGCCCTTGAGAACGAGGAAACCGGCCCGCTCTTTCAGCGGCTTGTCGTAAGGCAGGATCACGTCGCGGTCAGTCGATTCCCGGCCTTCCAGATTTTCCGCCATGGTCTTGCCAGTCACGGTCGGACAGCCCCCATTGAGCTTACCAGCCTTCAGAAGCTCCCACATGATGGCGGGCGTGCCGCCGGCGCGGTGATATTTCTCACCCAGCCATTTACCGGCTGGCTGGACATTGGCGATGAGCGGAATGTCGTAACCGTGGACCTGCCAGTCCTCCTCGCGAAGCTCGACGCCCGCATGTTTGGCCATCGCCGCCAGATGAGGCTGGGCATTGGTGGAGCCGCCGATTGCCGAATTGACGCGGATAGCATTCAAAAACGCCTCGCGCGTCATGATGTCGGAAGGCTTGATGTTTTCGACAACAAGTTCGACGGCGCGGCGGCCGGTGCGATAGGCCATCTGACCGCGTTCGCGGTAAGCGGCAGGGATCGCGCCGCAGCCGGTCAGCGACATGCCGAGCGCTTCCGCCATGGCATTCATGGTCGATGCCGTACCCATGGTATTGCAGTGACCGACGGAAGGCGCGGATTCGAGCGCCGCCTGCAAGAATTCCTCGCGGGTGATTTCGCCAGCGCCGTATTTGCGGCGCATGCGCCAGATGACCGTGCCGGAACCGACCAGATCACCATCATGGTAACCGTCGAGCATCGGCCCGCCGGATAGAACGATGGCCGGAATATCCACCGTGCTTGCCGCCATCAATGCTGAAGGCGTGGTCTTGTCGCAACCCGTGGTCAAAACGACGCCATCGAGCGGATAGCCGTAAAGCACTTCCACAAGGCTGAGATAGGCAAGATTGCGGTCAAGCGCCGCTGTCGGGCGCTTGCAGTTTTCGAACATCGGATGGGTCGGAAACTCGATGGGGATGCCGCCCGCATCACGGATGCCATCGCGCACCCTCTTGACCAGTTCCACATGGACGCGGTTGCACGGTGTCAGGTCGCTGCCGCTCTGGGCGATGCCGATGACCGGCTTGCCAGAACGCAGCTCCTCCGGCGTCACGCCATAATTCATGAAACGTTCCAGATAGAGCGCCGTCATGTCGAGATGGTCGGGATTGTCGAACCAGTCCTGCGACCGCAGGCGGGGCATCGGTGTCTTCTCGTCGCTCATGAACCTGCCTCAGCCCTGTTCCCGGTTGTTGAGTTTTTCGAGGTAAAGCAGGATGCCGCTATGGTCGATATCGGCACCGCCGTCACCGACGAAGTCATCGAATTCCCGCGTCACCTGCTGGGTAAGCGGCAGGTTGAGAGACAGATCCTTCGCCGTCGCCAGCACGCCGTTCAGATCCTTGAGCTGGAACTTGGAGGGACCACCCGGCACGAAATTGCGCTTCACCATGCGGTCGCCATGTAATTCCAGGATCCGGCTTTCGGCAAAACCGCCGCGAATGGCGTTGCGGAACCCTTCGCGGGATGCACCGCCCGCTTCCACCAGCATCATCGCTTCTGCTACCGCGCCGATGGTGATGGCGACGATCTGCTGATTGGCGAGCTTGCAGAGCTGGCCCGCACCCGAGGGACCGACATAGGTAAGCCTGCCCATCGGCGCAAATACGTCGGACAGACCGGATACCAGCGCTTCGTCCCCGCCGGCCATGATGGCCAGCGTGCCCGCGGTTGCGCCCGGCACACCGCCGGAGACCGGTGCATCGATATGATGAATGCCGAGAGCCTTCAGCCGGGAGGAGTGGTCGCGCGCAATAGGCGGTGCAATCGAGCTGCTGTCGATCACGACCGCGCCTTTTTCCAGCGCTTCGGCCACTCCGGCCTCGAACAGCACCTCGCCCACGGCTTTGCCATCGCTCAGCATGGTGATGACGATATCGGCACCATTGGCGGCCTCGGCCGGCGATGCCGCGAGAACCGCGCCATCGGCAACCAGCGCCTCAGCCTTTTCGACGCTGCGGTTCCAGACCGAAACCGAAAAACCGGCACCCAGCAGACGCCTGGCCATCGGCCCGCCCATCAGGCCGGTGCCGATAAAGGCAACCGATCGCTTCTTCTCCTCCCCACTGATACTCATTTCAGCGAACCTCCCAGTTCGTCCTCGATATGAACCTGAATGATCTCTTCGAAGGAGCTTTCGGCCGTAAAGCCAAGTTCGCGGGCGCGCTTTGCTTCGAAACCGGGCGCCCAGCCTTCGCACATGCGCATGATCATCTCATTGGGCTCGCGGCGGATGAGGGCAACGGCCTTTTCGCCGGCAACCTTGCGCAGCGCTTCGATCTGTTCGCCAACGGTGGCGCTGAGGCCGGGCATGGACAGGTTGCGGCGCGGACCGACCTTATCCACGTCGATCGTTGCGCCGTGGATCAGGAAGCCAACGGCGGAACGCGGCGAAGCGTGCCAGTGGCGAATGCTTTCCGGCACCGGCAGAACCGCTTCCTGGCCGACCAGCGGCTCGCGCAGGATATTGGAGAAGAAGCCGGAAGCGGCCGCATTCGGCTTGCCGGGGCGGATGCAGATGGTCGGCAGGCGAATGCCGATACCGTCGAAGAAACCGCGACGGCTGTAATCGGAAAGCAGCAGTTCGCAGATCGCCTTCTGCGTACCGTAGCTGGTCAGCGGCGTGGTGTGGAATTCATCCGGGATCGGATAGGGAAGCGGCGCACCGAAGACGGCGATCGACGAGGTGAAGACCACGCGCGGCTTGTAACCATCCTTACCGTTGGCAATGCGGATTGCGTCGAAGAGATAACGCGTGCCATCGAGATTGATGCGGTAGCCCTTGTCGAAATCGAGCTCGGCTTCGCCGGACACAATGGCAGCAAGGTGAAAGATGGCGTCTGGACGGGTCTCAACCAGCTTTTCGGCTTCGCCCGGCGCAGACAGATCCGCCGCGCGCGCATCGACCACCCCCGAAAAACCGGCGGGCGCTTCAGGCTGGAAAACGTCGATAAGCGTGAACTTGTCGATCGGCTTGCCACCAAGCGATCCATCCTTGACGAGACGCTGCGTCAGCTTGCGGCCAACCATACCTGCGGCGCCGATGATTGCGATATGCATGTCTTCCTCCTCTTTGTCCCGGTCATTCTCCCGAGACCGAAAAAACATCATCGGCCAGTCGACCGATAAATTAGCTTGTAAGGTTGTCTGATAACCTTATATGATCGGATTGAAAATAGTATTTTTTCACAAACCGGCAAAAGCAAGGGCGAAAGACCCTTGTCCGGGTATTTTAGGGCGGATTGGACGGAGAGGGTGGAATGACGATCGTGAGCGAACACGATATCGAGGAATTGCGGTTCTCGTTGAAAAACAGGCTCGGCGAGGCTTTGCTGCTGACATCGCAGGAAGACATGCTGCGCTATTGCCGCGACTGGCACGGCGACGTCACCAGTTCTGCCGTGGCCGTCATCCGCCCCCGGTCAACCAAGGAAGTCTCCGACACGGTTCGCGCCTGCGCCGAGCTCGGCCTCTCGATCATTCCCCAGGGCGGCAATACCGGTCTTGTTCTGGGCGGTATTCCCGATGCGCCGAAGCGGCAGGTCGTGCTGAGCCTCGAGCGGATGAACGCCATCCGCACCATAGACAGCGACGATTTTTCGGCCGTCGTCGAAGCCGGCTGCATTCTGTCGGAATTCAAGGATGCTGTTCAGGATGAGGGAATGTTCTTCCCGTTGTCGCTTGGCGCACAGGGCAGCTGCCGCATTGGCGGCAACGTCTCCACCAATGCCGGCGGCATCAATGTCCTGCGCTACGGCATGACCCGCGAACTGGTGTTGGGTCTCGAAGTGGTATTGCCTGATGGCACCATCTGGAATGGCCTGTCGACGCTGCGCAAGGACAATCGCGGCATCGATCTCAAGCAGCTTTTCATCGGCGCCGAAGGAACGCTCGGCATCATCACGGCGGTTGCCGTCAAGCTTTACCCCAATCCCGAACATGTCGAGACCGCACTGCTCGGCCTCAACTCGCTGGATGACGCCATCAAGCTTTACCGTCGCGCCCGCCGCGAATGCTGTGACCTGATGTCCGCCTTCGAATTCATGCCGCCCGTCGCCTTCACGCTGGCGATCGAGGCCATACCCGATCTCAAAATGCCGATCGCCGGCGATTATCCGGCCTATGTTCTGATGGAAATTTCAGGCTCCGGTCTGGTCGATACCGCGGACCTGATGGGACGCTTCCTCGAGGGCGTCATGGAAGACGGCCTGGTGTTGGACGGCGTCATCGCCTCCTCGCGCGCGCAGGCGCAGTCGCTGTGGCTTTTCCGCGAGGGGATGAACGAAGGCCAGGCGCTGCGCGGTAGCCATATGCGCACCGACATTTCGGTGCCGCTGTCCAAACTCGCGGCTTTCGTGGCCGAGGCGGAAGCGGAACTGGCGGAAAGGCTGCCGGAGTGCCTTGCGGTTTCCTACGGCCATGTCGGAGACGGTAACGTCCACCTCAACGTCCTGCCGCCCAACGGTTCGACGCCGGAGGAGCGCGACGCCTTCATCTACAAGTCGAAGACACTTGTTAACGAGGTCCTCGACCGCTACGTCGGCAGCATCAGCGCCGAGCACGGCATCGGCCGTCTGAAGCGCTCCGATTTCGAAAGCCGGCTATCTGATGTGCAGCGCCGGATGATCACGGGGCTGAAAAACGCCTTCGACCCCGACTTGCGGATGAATCCCGGTTGCCAGATCAGCCTGCAACCGGATAGCTAATCGAAGAATGGCAGAGGCGGCCGGGTACGCCGCCTTTGAAAACCCCGCTGGCGGCGAAGGAGGAAGTCGCTGCCGCGGGAGAAAACGAACCAATCGTTTCTGTGGAACGGGAGCAACCATGACGCTGGAGTTCAATCAGATACATCGCAACGACCATCTTCCCGGCCGTATCGCCGCGGAGATCGCCCGCGAGATCAATGATTCGAAACTCGGGCCGGGCGACAGGCTGCCGACGGAACATGTTCTGGCGAAAACCTTCGGCGTCAGCCGCTCGGTCATTCGCGAGGCGATCGCGCAACTGCGTAACGAGGGCTTTGTCGAAACGCGCCAAGGCGTGGGCGCATTCGTCACCGATCCCCGGCAGAGACTGTCCATCCGCATCGAGCGGTCCCGCCTGAACGACCCGGAAAATTTCCGCGATCTTTTCCAGCTTCGCATGCCGCTGGAAATCGAGGCCGCGGGCTTGGCCGCACTTCACCGCAGCCCACAGCAATTGGCGCGCCTGGCGGCAGCGCTCGAAAAGATGAAAACCGCCGACGACTGGTCGACGGAAGGCGTTGCGGCCGATCTCGACTTCCACCGCATTTTGGCGGAAGCGACCGAGAACGAATATTTCCTGATGTTCCTCGGCTTTATTGCGGAACGCATCAGCTCCGCCATCAACATCGCTTTCTCGCGCGCCGTTTTCGGAGAAATTCTCGAGGTGACGATCGCTGAACATGTGGCCATCTACGAGGCCGTCGAACGCGCCGATGCAACTGCGGCAAAGAACGCCATGCGCAAGCACCTGATCGGCGCAGCAAGCCGGGTCAACCTCGAACTGGATATTTTCTAGAGGGTGGAATAAAGGACCGAACCGCAAAGCTATAGGACAGGTTTCACGGCTTTCCGGTAATCCAGAGGCGAAAGACGATAATTTTGTCCGCGAGACCGCTAGACTCGTCAGAAAAGTCATACTAAGAAGAATGGGATTAGGTTGTCAGACATCCAGACAATAAGACCGCAGGAGGCGGATTGTCCGGAGGCTGAAGGGGAGGACTACATGACCGGCACAAGGTCCATCGACGCTACCGCAATTTTGCCTGAAGATTTCCAGAACGCGCTGCTCGTCGGCCGCGTCTGGTCGAAAAGCGAAGGCGGTCCCTGCCCGGTCCTGCTCAAGGACGGCGTCCTTTACGACCTCACCTCTATCTCGCCCACCATGTCGGAACTTCTGGAAAAGACGGATCTGGTGGAGCGGCTCGCCGACACCGGCACTTTCGTCGCCCTCGGCTCGCTTGAAGCCTTTCTGGACGGCTCCGCCGGCGAACTTCTTGCCCCCAATGACATTCAGGCCGTCAAGGCCGCAGGCGTCACCTTCGCCGACAGCATGCTGGAACGCGTGATCGAAGAACAGGCCAAGGGTGACCCGCTTCGCGCGCAGGAAATCCGCGGAAGGCTGGCGCCGGTTCTCGGCGACAATCTGAAGGGACTTGAGGCCGGCTCCGAAAAAGCCGCCGAAGTGAAGAAACTGCTCCAGGAAATGGGCCTCTGGTCGCAATATCTGGAAGTGGGCATTGGCCCGGATGCGGAAATTTTCTCCAAGGCGCAGGCCATGGCTTCCGTCGGCTGCGGTGCGCTGATCGGCGTTCACCCGAAATCGCAATGGAACAACCCGGAACCGGAAGTGGTGCTGGCCATCGCTTCCGACGGCCGCATCGTCGGCGCGACGCTTGGCAACGACGTCAATCTTCGCGATTTCGAAGGCCGTTCCGCCCTGCTTCTCAGCAAGGCGAAGGACAACAACGCTTCCTGCGCCATCGGTCCTTTCATCCGCCTGTTCGATGGCAACTTCACCATCGAAGACGTGAAGAAGTCGCAGATATCGCTTCTGGTCGAAGGCGAAGACGGCTTCACCATGACGGGCGTCAGCCCCATGGAAGCGATCAGCCGCACACCGGAAAACCTCGCTTCGCAGCTCTTGAACCGCAACCATCAATATCCTGACGGCGCCGTATTTTTCCTTGGCACGATGTTCGCGCCGGTGAAGGATCGCCATGGACCGGGTCTCGGTTTCACCCACTCCAAGGGTGACCGTGTCGAAATCTCCACGCCCAAGCTTGGCAAGCTGATCAATTGGGTCACGACGACCGACGAATGCCCGGAATGGACATTCGGCACGACGGCCCTGATGCGCAATCTGGCGAAACGAGGGCTACTCTAGATATTTCTTCGGGAGGGGAAAATGCAAAAGACCATCAATCTCTTTTACCGGATTCTCGAAATCATTCTCGTCCTGCTGCTCGCCGGCATGTCGATCATGGTCTTCGTCAACGTCGTCATGCGTTATACGATGAACTCCGGCATCAACATCTCGGAAGAACTGTCGCGATACTTCTTCGTATGGCTGACCTTTATCGGCGCCGTGCTGACCTTCCGCGAAAACAGCCACATGGGCATTGAAACGCTCGTGATGTTCCTGTCGCGCCGCGCCCGTATCGTCTGCATGATTGCGTCGAACATCATCATTCTGGCCTGTTCCGCCATCTTCTTCTGGGGAACGTGGAAGCAGTCCGCCATCAATGCCAGCATGCATGCGCCCGTCACCAAGCTTTCGATGATCTGGGTCTATGGCATTGGCATGTTCACCGGCGGCCTGATGTTCATCATCGCACTGGAACGCCTGTACCGCTATGTGACCGGTCGCGTGACAGAGGACGAGATCGCCCAGTTCGCGGGCGAGAACCTCACGATCGAACAGCTTTCGGAGCGCTGATACCATGACACTTTTCGTTTTTGTCGGCTCTCTTCTGGGAGCCATGGCGATTGGCGTTCCCGTCGCTTTCTCGCTGATGTTCTGTGGCGTCGTGCTCATGTGGTACATGGGCATGTTCAACACCGCGATCATAGCCCAGAACATGATCTCGGGTGCCGACACCTTCACGCTGCTTGCCATCCCCTTCTTCATTCTGGCTGGCGAACTGATGAATTCCGGCGGTCTTTCCCGCCGTATCATCGACTTTGCGATCGCGCTCGTCGGCCATATCCGTGGCGGCCTCGGCATCGTGGCGATCGTCGCGGCCATCATCATGGCCAGCATCTCCGGTTCTGCGGCAGCTGATACCGCAGCCCTTGCCGCAATCCTGATCCCGATGATGGCGAAGGCCGGTTACAACATTCCGCGCTCCGGTGGCCTCATCGCCGCAGGCGGCATCATCGCCCCGGTCATTCCGCCGTCCATGGCCTTCATCGTCTTCGGTGTTGCCGCCAACGTGTCAATCACCCAGCTTTTCCTCGCCGGTATCGTCCCCGGCATCATGATGGGCGCATCGCTCATCATCGCCTGGCTGATCGTGGTGCGTAAGGATGACGTCAAGCCGCTGCCGAAGACCTCCGCCAAGGAACGTCTGACCGCCACCGCGCGCGCCGGCTGGGCGCTTGGCATGCCGGTCATCATTCTCGGCGGCATCAAGGCGGGCATCATGACGCCGACGGAAGCTGCGGTCGTCGCGGCTGCCTACGCGCTTTTCGTCGGCATGGTGATCTACCGCGAACTGAAACCGGCGGATCTGTTCCACGTGCTTCTGCGCGCCGCCAAGAGCACGTCCATCATCATGTTCCTGGTTTGCGCCGCACTCGTCTCCGCATGGCTCATCACGGCAGCGAACATTCCGAACGAAGTCGCGGGTTATATCGAGCCGCTGATCGACCGCCCGATGCTTCTGATGGCCGCCATGATGGTACTGGTCTTCATTGTCGGAACCGCACTCGACCTGACGCCGACCATCCTGATCCTGACGCCTGTTCTGATGCCGATCGTCAAACAGGCGGGTATCGACCCGGTCTATTTCGGCGTCCTCTTCATCATCAACAACGCCATCGGCCTGATTACCCCTCCGGTTGGCGTCGTTCTGAACGTTGTCAGCGGCGTCGGCCGCATCCCGCTCGGCAAGGTTACGGTCGGCGTCTGGCCGTTCCTCGTTGCCGAAACCATCGTCCTGGCGCTGCTCGTGATTTTCCCGGACATCGTTCTCGTACCGCTGCAATATCTCCGCTAATCCGCAACCGCTTCTCGAACACAATCCAAGGGAGGATATTATGAGAAAGCTTCTTCTGACCACCACGGCCATCGCTTTCGCCGTTGGCGCCGCAGCGCCGGCAATGGCCGAATTCAACAGCCGCAACATCCGCGTTTCGAACGGCATCAACCAGGACCACCCGGTCGGCAACGGCATCAAGGCCATGCAGGCCTGCCTCGACGACAAGTCGGGCGGCAAGCTGAAGCTGACGGCATTCTGGGGTGGCGCTCTCGGCGGTGACCTTCAGGCAACTCAGGCCCTGCGTTCCGGCGTTCAGGAAGCCGTCGTGACGTCCTCTTCGCCCCTCGTCGGCCTCATCCCGTCGCTTGGCGTGTTCGACCTGCCGTTCCTCTTCGCCAATGACAAGGAAGCCGATGCCGTTATGGACGGCGCATTCGGCGACATGATGAACAAGAAGCTGGAAGAGCAGGGCCTCGTAAACCTTGCTTACTGGGAAAACGGTTTCCGCAACCTCTCGAACTCCAAGCATGCCGTTACGAAGTGGGAAGACTTCTCCGGCCTCAAGGTTCGCGTGATGCAGAACAACATCTTCCTCGACACCTTCCAGAACCTCGGCGCCAATGCGACGCCAATGGCTTTCGGCGAAGTTTTCTCGGCGCTTGAAACCAACGCGATCGACGCGCAGGAAAACCCCTATGTGACGATCGACACCTCCAAGTTCTACGAGGTGCAGAAGTACATCACCGAGACGAACCACGCCTACACGCCGTTCCTTTTCCTCTTCTCCAAGCCGATCTTCGACAGCTACACGCCCGAAGAACAGACCGCCCTGCGTGAATGCGCAGTCGTCGGCCGCGACGAAGAGCGCAAGGTCATCCGCGATCTGAACCAGAAGTCGCTGGAAAAGATCAAGGCTGCCGGTCTTGAGGTGAACTCGCTGTCTCCGGAAGAGCAGGCCCGTATCCGCGAGAAGTCGATGGTCGTCTACGAAAAGCACAAGGCTGAAATCGGCGCTGATGTCGTTGACGCCGTTCTGGCCGACCTCAAGAAGATCCGCGGCCAGTAAGCCCATTTGACTGAAATGAAAAACACCCGGAGGTTCCGCCTCCGGGTGTTTTTATTTGCGGAAAACTCAGACCAGAAAAAAGGCTGCCGAAGCAGCCTTTTTATGAAAATCAGGACGCCGTGCGGTTCTGCCGGTTGGCGATGAGATCTTCCACCACCGCCGGATCGGCGAGCGTCGACGTATCCCCCAGCGCGCCGAAATCGTCCTCGGCGATCTTGCGCAGGATACGCCGCATGATCTTGCCGGAACGGGTCTTCGGCAGGCCCGGCGCGAACTGGATCTTGTCGGGTGTTGCGACCGGACCGATCTCATTGCGCACGTGCTTTACCAGCTCTTCGCGCAGCGCATAATCACCGTTCTGGCCGGCCATCAGCGTGACATAACAATAGATGCCCTGCCCCTTGATGGGATGCGGATAACCGACCACAGCCGCTTCCGAAACCTGGTGATGCGACACCAGTGCGGACTCCACCTCGGCGGTGCCGAGGCGGTGGCCGGAAACGTTCAGGACATCATCGACGCGGCCGGTGATCCAGTAATAGCCGTCCTCATCACGCCGGCAGCCGTCACCGGTGAAGTACTTGCCCTTGTAGGTCGAGAAATAGGTATCGATAAAGCGCTGGTGATCGCCATAAACAGACCGCGACTGGCCCGGCCAGCTGTCAATGATGCAGAGGTTGCCGTCCGCCGGGCCCTCCAGCACCTTGCCTTCGGCATCGACAAGCTGCGGCTGCACGCCGAAGAACGGCCTCGTCGCCGAGCCGGGTTTCAGATCGGTCGCGCCCGGCAGCGGCGAGATGAGAATGCCGCCGGTTTCCGTCTGCCACCATGTGTCGACGATGGGGCTCTTGTCCTCACCGACCACATGGTAATACCACTCCCAGGCTTCCGGATTGATTGGCTCGCCCACCGTGCCGAGAAGCCGGAGGCTGGAGCGCGACGAACGCGTCACGAACTGGTCACCCGCCCCCATCAGCGATCGGAGCGCTGTCGGTGCGGTGTAGAAGATATTGACCTTGTGCTTGTCGATGACTTCCCAGAAGCGGCCCTGATCCGGGAAGTTGGGCACGCCCTCGAACATCAGCGTCGTCGCGCAGTTCGCAAGCGGCCCATAGACGATGTAGGAATGGCCGGTGACCCAGCCGACATCGGCGGTACACCAATAGACCTCACCATCCTTGTAATCGAACACATATTCATGCGTCATCGACGTATAGACGAGGTAACCACCCGTGGTGTGCAGCACGCCCTTCGGCTTGCCGGTGGAGCCCGACGTATAAAGGATGAACAGCGGATCTTCCGCCCGCATCTTCACCGGCGGGCAATCCGGTTTCACGGTGGCGATTTCCTGATGGTACCAGATGTCGCGGCCCGGTGCCCAGCCGGTCTTGCCGCCGGTGCGGCGCACGACCAGAACCTTGTTGACGATGACATATTGCTTGGCGGCAATATCGATCGCCTTGTCGGTGTTTTCCTTCAGCGGGATCGGCTTGCCGCCGCGCACGCCCTCATCGCAGGTGATGACGAAGGTCGATTCGCAGTCGACGATACGGCCCGCCAGCGCCTCTGGCGAGAACCCGCCGAACACGACGGAATGGACGGCGCCGATGCGCGCGCAGGCGAGCATGGCATAGGCCGCTTCGGGAATCATCGGCATGTAGATGGTGACGCGGTCACCCTTCTTCACACCGTGCTTCTTCAGCACGTTCGCCAGTCGGCAGACATAGTCGTAAAGCTGGTTGTAGGTGATCTTCTTGTCGATATAGGGATTGTCACCTTCCCAGATGATCGCCGTGCGCTCGCCATGCGTCTTCAGATGCCGGTCGATACAGTTATAGGAGACGTTGGTCAGACCGTCCTCGAACCACTTGATCGGCACCCGTCCCTTGAAGGACGTGTTCTTGACCTTGGTATAGGGCTTGAACCAGTCGATCCGCCGGCCGTGCTTGTCCCAGAACTTTTCTGGATCCTCGACGCTCTCCTGATACCATTTCTGGTAACGCTCATTGTCGATGAGCGTACGGGCCTTCGCCGATTTGAGCACCGGATAGATTTTGGCAGACATGAACTCCTCCTGAAACCAAGTATGTCTTGTTTTAGCGCGCGCCGAGAGACTCCCATCCTCAGGCATGTGGTGAATTCATAGCAGGTCGATGACCGACGGCAATTAGACAAAGGCATTTGTTTTGCAAAGAATTGCAATTATGATGCAATCCGGTTATAGAGCGCCAATATCCCGGAAATCAGTGGTTGATACCACGCCCGCGACACCGGCGCGGACGGACAGAAGGACTGTATCTATGGCTCAACAATTGCTCATGCCAAAAGCTACGGCTGTATGGCTGGTTGACAACACCGCGCTGTCGTTCGATCAGATCGCCACGTTCTGCAAACTGCACCCGCTCGAAGTCAAGGCGATTGCCGACGGTGAAGCCGCGCAGGGCATCAAGGGCCTCGACCCGATCGCGACCGGACAGCTTTCCCGCGACGAGATCGCCCGCGCTGAAGGCAACCCCAACCACAAGCTCAAGCTTTCCGAGCCGAAGGTCCGTGTGCCGGAATCCAAGCGCCGCGGCCCGCGTTATACGCCAGTTTCCAAGCGCCAAGATCGTCCAAACGCCATTCTCTGGCTGGTTCGTAACCACCCGGAACTGAAGGATGCGCAGATTTCGCGCCTCGTCGGCACCACCAAATCCACCATCGAGCAGATTCGCGACCGCACCCACTGGAATTCGGCCAACCTGACGCCGATGGACCCGGTGACGCTTGGCCTCTGCAGCCAGATCGATCTCGACCTCGAGGTTGAACGCGCCTCGCGCGGCCGCCCGCTGCCGACTGCCGAAGAACTCGGCAACACGCTGCAGCCGGCAACGGTGACGGAAGGTCTGGACTATAACTTCCAGCGCGAGGAAGACGAACAGATCGATGCCGACGCCGTCTTCAAGAAGCTCAGCTCGCTGAAGTCGACACCGAAGGACGAAGACGAGGACGATCACTACTGATCGGACGTCTTGCATTCATTTAAAACCCGGCCGCAGTGCCGGGTTTTTTGTTGAATGGTTTATCGCGCGCCGAAGATCGCCGAGCCGACCCGCACGCTGGTGGCGCCGAATTCAACGGCAGTCTCGAAATCGCCTGACATGCCCATGGAAAGCTTCTCGAGGCCGCATTGTTTTGCAAGCTTTGCCAGAAGCGCGAAATGCGGGCCGGGATTTTCCTCCGCCGGCGGAATGCACATCAGTCCCTCCACCGGCAATTTCAGCTCGTCCCGGCAAAGAGCAACGAAGGCGACCGTCTCGCGCGGATCGATGCCAGCCTTCTGCGGCTCAAGCCCCGTATTGACCTGCACATAAAAACGAAGGCTGCGGCCCTGTTTGGCACATTCTTCGGACAGCGCACGGGCGATTTTCTCCCGGTCGATGCTCTGTATGACGTCAAACAGCGCGACGGCATCCGACGCCTTGTTGGATTGCAGCGGACCGATCAGATGCAGTTCGATGTCAGGTGTCTTCTCTTTCAGGCCAGGCCACTTGCCCTGCGCTTCCTGAACACGATTCTCACCGAACACGCGCTGGCCACTGTCGATGACCGGCTGGATGGTCTCCGCATCGAATGTCTTCGAGACGGCGACGAGCGTAACCTCTTCAGCCTTGCGACCGGATTTTTCCGCAGCTTCCGCGATACGCTGCCTGACATCCTCAAGACGTGCTTCGATTTCCATCACAGAACCTTTATTTGAACCATTCGCAAGCTAACTAGACGCCGATTGCCTTGATGCCAAGCGGGTTTAGCACCATTTGAGGCACGCTGGCCAAGATTGAACGCCCGGACGCCCCGCCAAACTTGACGCCCCGGTCGTTTCATGGTGAAGGTCAGCGCAAATTTTTCCCCTCGATACCCGGAATTCAGAACAATGGCCATCGAACGTTACAATCCTCGCGACGCCGAGCCGCGCTGGCAGCAGAAATGGAACGAAGACAAGGTTTTCGTCACCGACAACAGCGATCCGCGTGAGAAGTATTACGTTCTAGAGATGTTTCCCTACCCGTCGGGGCGCATTCACATGGGCCACGTCCGCAACTATGCCATGGGCGACGTCGTCGCCCGCTACAAGCGTGCACGCGGCTTCAACGTTCTGCACCCGATGGGCTGGGACGCCTTCGGCATGCCTGCGGAAAACGCGGCCATGCAGAACAGGGTTCACCCGAAGGACTGGACCTACCAGAATATCGCAACCATGCGCGGCCAGCTGAAGTCCATGGGCCTGTCGCTGGACTGGACCCGTGAATTCGCGACCTGCGACGTGGAATATTACCACCGCCAGCAGGCGCTGTTCGTCGACTTCATGGAAAAGGGGCTGGTTTACCGCAAGCAGTCCAAGGTCAACTGGGATCCCGTCGACCATACCGTTCTCGCCAATGAGCAGGTGATCGACGGCCGCGGCTGGCGCTCCGGCGCGCTGGTCGAGCAGCGCGAACTGACGCAATGGTTCTTCCGCATCACCGATTTCAGCCAGGATCTGCTGGACGAGCTGGACACGCTGGACCAGTGGCCGGAAAAAGTGCGCCTGATGCAGAAGAACTGGATCGGCCGCTCCGAAGGCCTGTCGCTGCGCTGGCAGACAGTTGCCGGAACAGTGCCGGAAGGTTTTTCCGACATCACCGTCTATACGACGCGTCCGGACACCCTGTTCGGCGCATCTTTCCTGGCGATTGCCGCAGACCACCCGCTGGCAAAAGAATTGTCGGCGAACAACCCCGATATCGCCGAGTTCTGCGATGAATGCCGCCGCCATGGCACCTCGCTCGCAGCGCTGGAAACGGCAGAAAAGAAGGGCATCGATACCGGCGTCAAGGTCGTGCACCCGCTCGATCCCACCTGGGAACTGCCCGTCTACGTCGCTAATTTCGTGTTGATGGATTACGGCACGGGTGCGATTTTCGGCTGCCCATCGGGTGACCAGCGCGATCTGGACTTCGCCCGCAAATACGGCCTGCCGGTCGTGGCTGTCGTCGCCCCTGAAGGCCCGGATGCAGAAAGCTTCACCGTCGAGGACACGGCCTATACCGATGACGGCGTGATGATCAATTCCGGCTTCCTGAACGGCATGAACACGACTGACGCCTTTGAGGCGGTCGTGCAGAAGCTCTCCGCCGAGATGCTGGGCAATGCGCCGCAGGCCGAGCGCAAGGTCAATTTCCGCCTGCGCGACTGGGGCATTTCCCGCCAGCGCTACTGGGGTTGCCCTATCCCCGTCATCCATTGCGAAGTCTGCGGCGTGGTGCCGGTTCCGAAGAAGGACCTGCCGGTCAAGCTGCCGGATGACGTGACCTTCGACGTGCCCGGCAACCCGCTGGACCGCCACCCCACATGGCGTCACGTTGCCTGCCCGCAATGCGGCCATGACGCGCGTCGCGAAACCGACACGATGGATACTTTCGTCGATTCCAGCTGGTATTACACCCGCTTCACCGCGCCGTGGGAAGACCAGCCAACCGACCCGAAGGTGGCCAACCACTGGCTGCCCGTCGATCAGTATATCGGCGGCATCGAGCATGCGATCCTGCATCTGCTCTATTCCCGCTTCTTCACCCGTGCCATGCGCGAGACCGGCCATGTGGGCGTCAAGGAGCCCTTCAAGGGCCTGTTCACACAGGGCATGGTGGTGCACGAGACCTACAGCCATGGCGAAGGCACTGGCCGCGAATGGATAGCACCCGCCGACCTGCGCATCGAGGAGACGGACGGCGCTCGCCGGGCTTTCCTCCTGTCCTCCGGCGCCGAAGTCAGGATCGGCTCGATCGAGAAGATGTCGAAGTCGAAGAAGAACGTGGTCGACCCTGACGATATCATCGCATCCTATGGGGCGGACACCGCGCGCTTCTTCGTCCTGTCGGATTCTCCGCCGGATCGCGACGTCATCTGGTCGGAAGCTGGCGTGGAGGGTGCAAACCGTTTCGTCCAGCGCGTCTGGCGCATCATCGGCGAAGCAGCCGAGGAACTGAAGAAAGTTCAGCCGCAGCCTGCGACCGAAGGTGAGGGCCTAACAGCGTCCAAGGCCGCCCACAAGACGCTGAAAGCCGTTCAGGAAGATCTGGACAAGCTCGCCTTCAACAAGGCGATTGCCCGCATTTACGAACTGGTCAACGCCCTGGCCGGCCCGCTTGCCGATGTCGCGGCGGGCGGCAAGCCGGATGATGTGAAGGCAGCGGCACGCGATGCCGTCGAAATCCTCATCCGCATCATTGCCCCCATGACGCCGCATCTGGCCGAAGAATGCTGGTCGGCACTGGGGAACACGGGTCTCGTCGCCCAGACGCCATGGCCGGCTTTCGTGCCCTCACTGGTCGAGGAAAACGATGTGGTCATGCCCGTTCAGGTCAACGGCAAGAAGCGCGGCGAATTGACAATCGCGCGCGATGCGGATCAAGATGCGGTCCGCACGGCCGCCCTTGCGCTGGATGCCGTGAAATCTATTCTTGCCGGTGGCGAGCCCAAGAAAGTCATCGTGGTTCCGCAGAGGATTGTGAACATTGTTGTCTGACGTTTTTTCGAGATGGAGCCGCGTCGCGGCAGCAATTTCCGTCGTGATGATGGCTGGTCTTCTGGCGGGCTGCCAGGTGCGCCCGCTTTATGGCGAGGCTTCCGGAACCAAGGAAAGGCTGGCGGCTGTCAGCGTTTCCGACGTCGGTGGAAGAGTTGGGCAGGAAGTCCGCAATCAGCTGATCTTTCTGATGGCGGGTGGCGCAGGCCAGCCGGCAACGGCACAGTATAACGTCAAGATTTCCGTCAGCTCTAGCTCCTCAACGACGGAAGTGCAGAATTACGACCTGACGACCCGCGCGAACAACAATTACGACGGCCCCTATCCCGGCCGTGTGGTGATGACCGGCAACTACGTTCTGACCCGTATTTCCGATGGTCAGATCCTACGCTCCGCACGCCGCAGCGTAACGGCGCAGGTGGATCTGCCGCAGCAGGAATTCGCCAAGATCCGGGCGACCCGCGATGCTGAAAACCGGGCGGCCCGCGAACTGGCTGAAATCATCCGCACCGATATCGCCGCCACTCTCGGCCGCTGAGAACCGCGGCCGTGGCGGAGATAAAATCGCATGAGTTTGAGCGCTTCGCCGAAAACCCGGCGGAGCGCTTTCGCGTTTTTGTGCTCTATGGCCCAGATCGGGGCCTCGTATCGGAGCGGGCCAACCTCATCGCTAAAAAAACCGGCATCGATCCCGATGACGCCTTTGCATCACTGAAACTGGCCGCATCCGACCTGCAGGGTGATCCCGGCCGCCTCCTCGATGAGGTCAACGCCATTGGTCTCTTCGGTGGTGAAAAACTCGTCTGGATCAAAGGTGCGTCGGCTGAGAAGGCACTGGTGGATGCGCTCCAGATACTGGCCGAAACACCACCCGAAGCAAGTTTCCTGATCATCGAGGCGGGTGACCTCAAAAAAGGCACCGGGCTGCGCAAGATCGCAGAACCCGCGCGCTCGATCGCCGCAATCCCCTGTTATGCGGATGATGCTCGCTCGTTGAATGCACTGATCGATCAGGAACTGTCGGCCGACAATCTGCGCATCGCGCCGGTCGCGCGGCAGAGACTGATTGAATCGCTTGGCGGCGATCGCATCGCGTCGCGCAACGAGATCCGCAAGCTGGCACTCTATTGCCGTGGCGCGGAAGTGATCGAGGAAGACGACGTGCTGGCGATCATCGGCGATGCCAGCACGGTTTCCGCTGACGACGCGGTCGACGCCATTCTAAAAGGTGACAGAAACGCCTTTTTCCACGCGACCCAGAAGATCATCTCGTCAAAGACGCCGATTTTTCTGGTGCTTCAGGGTTGCCTCAAGCAATTCCAGCTGCTCGACCAGATGCGGGCCGAAATGGACGAGAAAAAGCAGCAGGCCGGTCAGGTCATGCAAACGCTCGGACGCCACATCCATTTTCGCAGAAAGCCGATCATCGAAAGGGCACTGCGCACATGGCAGCCAGCGGCGATTGCCCGCGAGATGAACCGCCTGCAGGCGGCCATATTGCAAAGCCGCCAGCGGCAAAGCGTGGAAGAAAGCGTGGCCCTTCTGACCCTGCTTTCGACCACGCTGCAATCCGGCCGAGGTGGCTGAACTTCAGCAAAAAGCCCTCGCGCTGGCGCTGCGAGGGCTCTCAAAATCATAGTACGAAGACGATAGGCCGTCGAAAACTCAGTCACCCTGACCGGGTTCGGCGGAAAAATAAAGGTCCAGCTTGCCCTCGACGCCGTCCATTTCCTTGGCTTCGGGCATGGGGTCGCGCTTTATCGTGATGTTCGGCCAGATCGCTGCATATTCCGCATTCAGCTTCAGCCACTTGTCGAGACCCGGCTCCGTATCGGGCTTGATTGCCTCGGCGGGACATTCCGGTTCGCACACACCGCAGTCGATGCATTCATCAGGATTGATCGCGAGGAAATTCTCACCCTCGTAAAAGCAGTCGACGGGGCAGACTTCAACGCAATCGGTATATTTGCAGCGAATGCAATTGTCGGTCACGACATATGTCATGATGAACTCCAGAATATGCAGGCCGGGTCTTTGGGCTTCGGAACACAAGCCGTCGCCCGGAATTCAGACAGGGCAATTTCGCAAGTGACGTAATGCCTTTGCCTTCAGATAGCAAGGATAAACAATTCTGAAAAACCGGCTCGACTTGGAGGTTTATTCTAATCTGTATTTCCGTCACTGTCTGACAGAAACTTGTCGAGCGCTCTGCGCTCTTTTTTGGTCGGACGACCGCTGCCCGGCTCTCGCATCGCCTGCTCCAGGGGGCTCAGCCCGTCGGAAGGCGCCCGTGGCGGCGTCAGATCGTCATAGAGAAGCCTGGCCTCTTCATAGGGCCCACGCCGCTCGCCGCCGGACTTGACGACGAGTACCTTGTCCATCCGCTCGAAACCGATATCGAGCCTGTCACCCGCCTTCACGGCATGGCTTGGCTGACGGACAGTGACACCATTGACCTTAACCTGGCCAGACTGGATATAACCTTGGGCAAGGGAGCGGGATTTAGCCATGCGGGCAAAGAACAACCACTTGTCCAGACGCTGATGCGTACTCTCCAATGGCTGTTCTTTGCTCCCCATAGGCTTACTTCTTCAGCTGCTCCTTGAGAGCAGCGAGTTTTGCGAAAGGCGAATCCGGGTCTAGTGGCTTCTCCTTGCGGGGCGGCTTGGCTTCGAAACGTTGCTGACCCTGCGGTTTTCCGCCGCGGTCATTACGGTCCGGCCTGTCCTTGCGCTCGCCGCGATCCTGACGATCGTTGCGATTGCCGCGATCAGGGCGTCCGCCATCACGCTTGCGCTCGCCCTCACCGCCACGATTGGCAGCTTCACGATTTGCGCCGTCACGATTGTCACGACGGCCTTCGCCACGACGCTCGCCCTGCTCGCGCGCGCCATCGCGGGCTTGACCGCGATTGCCCGGACGACGATTCTCGCTACGCTGGTTTTCGTTGCGACCACCCGGACGCCACAGAAGAACAGGCTTCGGCTCGGCAGCCTCAGCGCTTTCCGCAGGCACGGTCTCGCTCACCGCAGCTTCTTCGCTGACGGCTTCCACGACCGGTGTTTCCTCGGCGGCTTCAGCAACGGCCGTCTCGGACGACTGCTCTTCCGAAGCGGGTTCATCCTGCTCGGTCTCGGCGCCTTCCTCTTCCGTCACCGCTTCAGCGGCGGCCGTAGCCGCAGTACCGGTCTGGCTGGCGAGGAAGGCCTGCGCCTCCTCCGCCGTCACCTGGTCAGCACGGTAGCCGAGGCCCTTGAGGATCTCTTCCATGTCGTCGAGCGTCGCACCGAGAATGGAAAGCATCGCAGTCGTCGTCGTGAAACGACGGCCGTCATAGGCGCCTTCCGGACGCGGCTGCTGGCCGGGCTTCCACTGCAACAGCGGACGGATGAGATCGGCCAGACGCTCGAGAATGTCGATACGCACGGCGCGCTTTCCGAGGAAACGGAAACCGGCAAGCTTGTAGAACATGCGCTCGAAGGTCGGGTCCGTCACCACGGAGGTGCGGCCGGCGGCCAGAACCGGAATGAGATCGCCATAACCCGGCTTGCCGAGGCCATCATTCTTCAGGGCCCAGAGCAGCGTGACAAGCTCGGCCGGAGCCGGCTTCAGCAGCGCGGGCAGGAAGACGTGATAGGCACCAAAGCGCACACCGTAGCGGCGCATGGAGGCGCGCGCATCCTGATCCAGCGACTTCACGTCTTCGGTGACGTCGCGGCGGAACAGAACGCCAAGATTTTCGACCAGCTGGAACGCCAGTCCCTTCGCCAGACCCTGAAGGTCTTCGGCGCGGGAAATATCGTCCAGCGGCTTCAGCACGGTCGCAATCTGATGATTGACGAAACGTTCGACACGCGCCAGCGCATGATCGCGGGCATTGCCGCTCAACTGTTCGTCGGCAAGCAGGATCATACGCGGCTTCATGATGTTGTCGCCTGCCGAAAGGCGGGCCACCGGCTCGCCCAACCAGCGAACCAGACCATCGGAGCTCAAAGCGAGATCGCCGTTTCCACTGGCATGCAGACGCGCAGCACGCGCCTCGTATTCGAGCGCGAGCGCCTTTTGCGCCGCAGCCTGCACGGCCTTCTGATCCGGCCCTTCCATTCCCGGCACCGGCGTGAACCGGAACCCGGCCAACTGGCCGACGTGATGTCCTTCTACGAAGACATCACCATTTACACTGATTTCAGCTTCAAGCATCGCATTCTCTCTCAGGCGCCTCATGAGCACAGATGTCCTGCGATCAACAAAGCGTTTCGTCAACCTTTCATGTAGTGCATCGGACAATCGATCCTCGATTTCCCGCGTCTTTTCTTGCCAGTGTGTCGGATCGGCAAGCCATCCTGGGCGGTTCGATACATAAGTCCATGTTCTGATCTGCGCAATCCTTGCAGACAGTGTATCGATCTCTCCGTCCGTGCGGTCGGCGCGGCGCACCTGCTCACCCATGAAATCTTCGTTCACAGCACCGCGTTTTACGAGATCGAAATAGAGCGTCGAGATCAGGTCGGCATGCTGGGCAGGTGCGATACGGCGATAGTCGGGAAGCGCGCATGCCTCCCACAGTTTTTCCACCCGCGCATCCGTCGTCGTCACGTCGATGATCTCAGGGTAACGCGACAGATATTCCAGCGCCTGCTGGTCGATCGCCGGCAGAGCCCGGGAAAGTCCCTGGATCGCCGGTGCGGCATCAAGGCTCAAACGCAGATTGGCGATGGAGGAGAAATCGAAATTCTTCGTCCGCCACTGCAGCACCTTCACCGCGTCGAACTGATGGGTCTCGATACGCTCCACCAATTCGTCGTCAAAGGGATCGACGCGCCCCGTCACGCCAAAAGTGCCATCGCGAAGGTGGCGGCCGGCGCGGCCGGCGATCTGGCCGATCTCGCCGGGGTTGAGATTGCGGAACTGATAACCGTCGAATTTGCGGTCCTGCGCGAAGGCGACATGATCGACATCGAGGTTAAGGCCCATGCCGATGGCGTCCGTCGCCACCAGATATTCGACATCGCCGGACTGGTAAAGACCGACCTGCGCATTGCGCGTGCGCGGCGAAAGCGCGCCCAGCACAACGGCGGCACCGCCGCGCTGGCGACGCACCAGTTCGGCGATGGCATAAACCTCATCGGCGGAAAAGGCGACAATTGCCGTGCGTTGCGGCAGGCGGGTAATCTTTTTCTGGCCCGCATAAAAAAGCTGCGACAGGCGCGGCCGCTCCACCACGGTAATTCCTGGCAAGAGCTTTTCAAGGATCGGGCGCATCGTGCCTGCGCCAAGGAGCAGCGTTTCCTCCCGCCCGCGCAAATGCAGCACGCGGTCGGTGAAGATATGGCCACGCTCCAGATCGCCGGCCAGCTGCACCTCGTCGATCGCGACAAATGCGGCCGTCGTCTCGCGCGGCATGGCTTCCACCGTGCAGACGGAATATTTGGCTTTGGGAGGTGAAATCTTTTCTTCGCCGGTAATTAGCGCCACATTCGGCGCACCCACCTTTTCGACAAGGCGGGTATAGACCTCCCGCGCCAGCAAGCGCAGCGGCAGGCCGATGACACCGCTGCCATGCGCCACCATACGCTCGATCGCGTAATGGGTCTTGCCGGTATTGGTGGGGCCGAGAACGGCCGTGACACCGCGGCCGCTCAGGATCATGGGGCGAAAATTCAACGTACTATCCGCGAATCGACTTGCACTGCTTGCCGTGCCGCCCACCATCGCTGATGCAGGCCGCACGCACCACACATGGCAATGCCCGAAGACAAAGGCAATAGGCCTTGCCCGTAAAGTCGGCGGCAGCTCCTGCTGCACCGAATTTTCCGTTCAGATTCAGCCGGTTGAGAGAATAAAAAGAATCCGGCGAAAATGGAATCGATTCGGTTGCGGAACAGTCTGCGAACGAATCGAATACGAATCGCTGACTCGACGGGATTCAGCTTTTGTTCTCTACAGCATCTGGTTGGCGAATGCGCTTCCCATACCAGATTGTGAATCCGGGTAAGTCCTTGCCCGGATTCATGCTTTCCGCACCGGCCTTTCGCCAAAAATACCGGAATCGGCTGTCAAGCCGCAATCGCGGGATCAGAGCGCCTCGCCAGCGAGCAAACGCGGCGCATTCGCATCTGTCGTGCCGGCGGCCTGCCCGATGAAATAGGATTTCAGCGCCGGCAAACGATCGACAACACCCAGCCCGAAATCCCGCATGATGCGGATGGGTCCGACATCGTTGGAGAAAAGCCGGTTCAGCACATCCGTCGTCACACCCATCCGCAATGTATCGAAACGCCGCCAGGACTGGTACCGCTCGAGAACGTTGAGGGAGCCGATATCGAGGCCGAGGCGGTCGGCCTCGACAACGGTTTCGGCCAGGGCTGCAACATCCTTGAAGCCGAGATTGAGGCCCTGGCCCGAGATTGGATGAATCCCATGGGCCGCATCGCCGGCGAGCGCGAAACGCGGTGCAACGAAGGAGCGCGCCAGCGTCAGCCCCAGCGGAAAGGCACGGCGAGGGCCGACGGGGTGGACAGGGCCGAGCTTGTGACCGAACCGGCGCTCCAGTTCTTCCTCGAACACCAGATCATCGGCAGCGACCAGCCTGTCGGCGTCGGCCGTGCGCTCGGTCCAGACAAGCGAGGAGCGGTTTCCCTTGAGCGGCAGGACGGCGAAAGGCCCCGACGGCAGGAAATGTTCCTCCGCGCAGCCCTCATGCGGCCGCTCGTGTTCGACGGTGGTAACAATCCCGGACTGATCATAATTCCATTGCACGGTCTTGATGCCTGCCATATCCCTGAGCACCGAGCGAACCCCGTCGCAGGCGACGAGCAGTCGCGCTTCAAGGGATGAGCCGTCAGAAAGGCTGATCGATGTCGATTGCGGCCCAGTAGTAAAGCCGGAAACACTGAGACCATGGCGGATTTCAACGCCAAGACGCTCGCACAGACCTCGCAAAGCGCCGACCATCGCAACGTTCGGAACCATATGGGCGAACGGCCCGCCCTCCTCGACCACACCATCAAACGTCAGAAACACCGGACGGACGGGGTCTGCGGTCTTCGAATCGGTGACGATCATCTTGTTGATCGGCTGGGCCTCCGGTTCGATCTCGTTCCATATGCCGAAAACGTCGAGCATGCGCGTGGCCGCCGCAATAATGGCGGAGGCGCGGACGTCCTTCTTCCAGACATCCTCGGGAGCTGCCTCAACCACCTGCACATTGAGATGCCGGGCCGCCTGCTTAATTGCGACAGCAACGGAAAGACCGACATATCCGCCGCCTGCAACCACCACGTCTAGCATCGCGCTTCTCCTCAAATCTTGTGCACACATCATCGGCGCACTATAGACCATGTGACGTCTTCCTACAGCCGGAGCAGGCCGAAAAAATGTCGCATCCTTTGCAAACGTCAGACCCGATGGCCAATCTCATCACCACGCTCGATCTCGAAAAGCTGGAAGAGAACCTGTTCCGGGGCGAAAGCCCGCAAATCGGCTGGCAGCGCGTCTTTGGCGGCCAGGTCATTGCGCAGGCCCTGATCGCCGCGCAGAGAACCGTAGACGACGACCGCCTCGTGCATTCGCTGCATGCCTATTTCATGCTCCCCGGCGATCCGCTGGTGCCCATCCTCTACCAGGTGGAACGCATCCGCGATGGTTCCAGCTTCGGCACCCGCCGCGTGGTCGCCATCCAGCATGGCAAGGCGATTTTTTCCATGTCCGCATCGTTTCAGATATTTGAGGACGGCTTTGACCATCAGATAAAAATGCCGGATGTGACGCCGCCCGAAAAGCTGATGAGCGAAGAGCAGATGCAGGCGGCCTTTCTCGCCAAGGCACCCGCTTCGATCCGCAAATACTGGAGCAACAAGCGCCCGATCGAGATAAGACCTGTTTCACTGACCCATTACATCTCGAAAGAAAAGCTGGAACCGCAGCAGGATATCTGGGTTCGCGCCGTCGGTGATGTGCCCGACAATCCGCATTTCCAGTCGGCCATTCTGGCTTATCTGTCGGACATGACCCTGCTCGACACATCGCTCTACGCCCATGGAACGACGATCTTCGATCCTTCCATTCAGGTGGCCAGCCTCGATCACGCCATGTGGTTCCACCGCCCCTGCCGGTTGGATGATTGGCTGCTCTACAAGCAGGATAGCCCCAGCGCCTCCGGTGCCCGCGGTTTGACCCGTGGCAATATTTTCACCAGACAGGGTGAGCTGGTCGCCTCCGTCGCACAGGAAGGTTTGATCCGCAAAAGGGCAGATGATTAAATAATGTGCTTTTCTCAGAAATCGCACATTTAATAGACGCAAACTTCGTCGACAAATGCCCCTTTTTCAGACGCCATTCATATAAGTTTTATATTTCAATAACTTATAAGCCAGATGAAAAACTGGCACGCCCTTTGAATGTATGTCCGCAGTCGCTGTTACTGATCTGCCAGCGGCAAGGAGAGTCGGCTCCGTGCCGAGGACAAACAAAGGATGGGAAACCAGATGAAAATTGTGATGGCCATTATCAAGCCGTTCAAGCTGGATGAGGTGCGCGAAGCGCTCACCGGCGTCGGCATCCAAGGCCTGACCGTGACCGAGGTAAAGGGTTACGGACGCCAGAAGGGGCATACCGAGATTTATCGCGGCACGGAATATGCGGTGAGCTTCCTTCCCAAACTGAAGATCGAAATCGCAGTTCCATCCGACCTCGTCGACAAGGCTGTCGAGGCTATCGCGTCTGCGGCAAAGACCGGGCAGATCGGTGACGGAAAAATCTTCGTCTACTCTATCGAACAGGCCGTGCGCATCCGTACCGGCGAAACCAACACAGAAGCGCTTTGAAGCACGGCTGACAGGGGAGTTTTCTAGCTATGCAACTCAACAAGTTTTCAACGCTCGGCAAGCTGGGCGCCGGTGTGGCGGCCCTGATGGCCCCGGCCATCGCCTTTGCCCAGGAAGCCGCGCCGGCAGCAGCGGCAGCAGCGCCTGTTCCGGAAAAAGCCGACACCGCATTCATGTATGTCGCGACGATCCTCGTGCTTTTCATGATCATTCCGGGCCTCGCCCTGTTTTACGGCGGCCTCGTCCGCACCAAGAACATGCTCTCCGTTCTCATGCAGTGCACGGTCGTCGCGGCAGTGATGATGCTCGTCTGGGTGATCTACGGTTACTCCTTCGCCTTTGGCGGCGGCACCGGCCCGTACTTCGGTGGCTTCGGCAAGCTGTTCCTCTCCGGCGTGTCGCTTGACAGCACATCGGCGACCTTCTCGGAAGGCGTGGTGATCTACGAATATACCTTCATCGCCTTTCAGATGACCTTTGCGGCCATCACACCGGCGCTGATCGTCGGCGCCTTTGCGGAACGCGTGAAGTTCTCCGCCGTCATCCTCTTCACCATCCTGTGGGCAACCTTCGTCTATTTCCCGATTGCACACATGGTATGGGATGCGAACGGCCTGATCTTCGGCATGGGCGCTCTCGACTTCGCCGGCGGCACGGTCGTTCACATCAATGCCGGTGTGGCAGGCCTGATCGGCGCGATCATGGTCGGCAAGCGCACAGGCTTCGGCAAGGACATGATGGCGCCCCACTCCATGACGCTGACGATGGTCGGCGCGGCCATGCTGTGGTTCGGCTGGTTCGGCTTCAACGCCGGCTCCAACCTCGAAGCATCGGGCGGTGCGGTTCTTGCAACCATGAACACCTTCCTCGCAACTGCCGCTGCCATCGTTTCGTGGTCGCTGGTTGAAAGCTTCACCCGCGGCAAGGCTTCCATGCTGGGTGCTGCTTCGGGCATGATTGCCGGCCTCGTCGCCGTCACGCCTGCGGCCGGCTCCGTCGGCCCGATGGGCGCCATCGTTCTCGGCCTCATCGTCTCGCCGATCTGCTACTTCTTCGTCTCGGTCGTGAAGAACAAGTTCGGTTACGACGATACGGCTGACGTCTTCGGCGTCCACGGCATCGGCGGCATCATCGGCGCCCTCGGCACCGGCATCTTCACCTCGCCGCTGCTTGGCGGCACGGGCAAGGAAGACTTCTCCATCGCCTCGCAGGTCTGGACGCAGTTCGTCGCCGTCGCCATCACCATCGTCTGGTGCGCAATCGTCTCGGCAATCCTCTACAAGATCGTCGACGTTATCGTCGGTCTGAGGGTCCCGGTCGAAGCGGAACGCGAAGGTCTCGACCTCGCAACCCACGGCGAAGCCGCTTACCACTCTTAAGATCAGGGAAAAGGGGTTCTCCATCCCCTTACCCAAAAGAAGGCCCGCTCCGGCGGGCCTTTTTCTTTGTCGCAAATCTGCTAGAGCGCATCCAGTTTAAACGGAATAGTTGGACGCGCTCTAGATCTTTGTTTTCACGCATTTTCCGGACGTAAAACCGCGTCGCACTTTTACCGGAAGTGCTCTGGCAGCATCAAAAAACCGCATGGTTAACACGACATTAACCAGCGAGCGGTTAGTTTTCCCTGTCAATCCGGGATCTGGTCACCTGCCGGATCTTGCCGAAACCACAAAAACGACGGGTTCAGGGACATGGGCAGAATGCAATCTCCGACATTCGATGGTCGTCACACACGCTTCGTGCTGACGGCGTTTTTCGTGCGGCAGATCATGGCTCTGGCCGGTTTCGCGTTGCTGGCCACCATTGCGCTGGGTATTGCCGCGCTGGCCACATGGAATGTGGCGGATCCGAGCCTCTCCTATGCCACCGGAAACCAGCCCACCAATCTTCTAGGATACGGCGGGGCGATCTTCGCCGATATCGTGATGCAGTTCCTCGGTCTCTCCGCAATCATCTCGCTTTTGCCGATGATCGCCTGGGCGATCGCGCTGATTGCCGGACGCAGGTTCAACCGGATACCCGCCCGCCTCGTCGCCTGGGTTGCCGGCGCCATCGTCTGCGCCGCCTCGCTCGGCTGTTTTCCCGCGCCCGTCACGTGGCCTCTGCCAAACGGCATCGGCGGCGTCATCGGCGATATGATCCTGCGCTTCCCGGCCCTTTTCATCGGTGCTTATCCGACCGGCACCATTGCAACGGTACTGGGCGTCATATTCGCAGCACCCGCCGCCTGGCTGATGCTGTTCGCCGCCGGTCTCATGGGAGGTCCGGAAGATGTCCCGGAACTCGAAGAACGCGCACCCGTTGCGAGCAAGGCGCGCGCCACCCGGGAAGCCGAGGAAGACGATGACGACGGCGAGGGTTTCTTCGCCAATATCCTCGCCTTCGGCGCAATCGCACATTACTGGTACATCACCCAGGCCCGTCTTCGCCGCCTGTTCGGCATCAAGTCGAAATCCCTGCATGACGAATTCGAACATCCTTACGATTTCAACGAATATGAATTCGGCACGTTGAACGAGCCTTCCCGCCTCAAGACGGCAATCAACCGCCTCGACCAGCGCGCGGAGCCGTCCTTCGAAGAACGTGCTGCATCCCGCCGGCAGGTGTCACCTCCGTCCATCGCGCTCGATGATGATGACGACATGGACGGAGAGCCGCGTCTCGCTGCAGACGGGCAGCGCTTGCCCAGTGGCATTCTCTCGGATGACGACAGCGCCGATCAATCCGACCCCAAATTTATCGCAAGACAGGCACCGGGACGCGGACAGCCGAGAATTACGGCCCCCTCCGCGCGTCCCAAGCCGAGCGAGCGTGTGGCAAGGGAGGCGCAGGCCTCGTTTATCGCCGCCGACGGTTTCCAGCTGCCCAGCGTCCATCTTCTGGCGGAACCTAAGAATGTCGTGCGTGACAATACCCTGAGCGAGGAAGTGCTGGAGCAGAATGCCCGCCTGCTCGAAGGGGTCCTCGAGGATTTCGGCGTCAAGGGCGAGATCATTCATGTGCGCCCCGGCCCTGTCGTCACGCTCTACGAACTGGAACCGGCGCCCGGCATCAAATCCTCGCGCGTCATCGGCCTTGCGGATGACATCGCCCGCTCCATGAGCGCCATCGCCGCGCGCGTGGCCGTCGTTCCCGGCCGCAACGCCATCGGCATCGAACTTCCGAACCAGACCCGCGAAACCGTGTTCCTGCGCGAACTGGTTGGCAGCCGCGATTTCGAAAACAGCAAGGCCAAGCTTGCAATGGCGCTCGGCAAGACGATTGGCGGCGAACCTGTCATCGCCGACCTCGCCAAGATGCCGCATCTGCTCGTTGCCGGCACCACGGGCTCGGGCAAGTCCGTCGCCATCAACACCATGATCCTGTCGCTCATTTACCGCATGTCGCCGGAACAGTGCCGCCTGATCATGATCGATCCGAAAATGCTCGAACTGTCGATCTATGACGGCATTCCGCATCTGCTCTCTCCGGTCGTCACCGATCCGAAAAAGGCCGTCGTGGCGCTGAAATGGACGGTGCGCGAGATGGAGGAGCGCTACAAGAAGATGTCGAAGATCGGCGTGCGCAACATCGACGGCTTCAACAGCCGCGTGCAGCAGGCGATCGACAAGGGCGAAATCCTTACCCGCACGGTGCAGACCGGCTTCGACCGCCAGACCGGCGAGGCCATGTACGAGACGGAAGAATTCGACCTGAAGCCCCTGCCCTATATTGTCGTCATCATCGACGAAATGGCCGATCTGATGATGGTTGCGGGCAAGGACATCGAAGGCGCCGTGCAGCGTCTCGCTCAGATGGCGCGTGCCGCCGGCATCCATGTCATCATGGCGACCCAGCGCCCGTCCGTTGACGTCATCACCGGCACCATCAAGGCGAACTTCCCGACCCGCATCTCCTTCCAGGTGACGTCGAAGATCGACAGCCGCACCATTCTGGGCGAACAGGGTGCCGAACAGCTGCTCGGCATGGGTGACATGCTCTATATGGCCGGTGGCGGCCGCATCCAGCGTGTGCACGGCCCGTTCGTCTCCGACAACGAGGTGGAAGAGATCGTCGCTTATCTGAAGACCCAGGGATCGCCGGAATATCTGGAAGCGATCACCGAGGAAGACGACGAGGAAGGCAATGGCGGTGGGGCGGCCGGCGCCGGCAATTTCTCCGATTCCGAGGACCCATACGATCAGGCCGTGGCTGTCGTTCTGAGGGATGGCAAGGCCTCCACCTCCTACGTCCAGCGGCGTCTCGGCATCGGTTACAACCGCGCCGCCTCGCTGATCGAGCGCATGGAGCAGGAAGGCATTATCGGCCCTGCCAACCATGCCGGAAAACGCGAAATACTCGTACCGACGGAATCAGACATCATCGAGCGATAACATCCGCAACCAAGCGGGGTTGAGAAGCGTTATTACACGCTTTCAACGTCATGAAGCCGCCGCCTTTTATGCGGACAATCGCTGCGATGAAGGAGAACAGAATGAACGACCTCACCACCGGCGAAACTGCAGCCGCAAACGCACCGAAAAACGGCGTGACGCGACGCGGCGTGCTGACGGCATTTTCCATGGCAGCCGCCATGGCCGGCCTGTCGCCGCTCAACGCATTTGCCCAGGCCGCCGGCAACGGCGCGACCGCGCAGAAAATCGCCAATCACTTCTCCTCGGTCAAAACCATGATGGGGGAATTTGTGCAATTCGGCCCTCGCGGTGAACAGACCGGCGGCAAATTCTACATCGAACGGCCAGGCAAGCTTCGTTTCAATTATGAGGACCCCTCGCCCATGCGGGTCATCGCCGATGGCAAGAATGTCGTCATCGGCAATATGAAGCTGAAGACGTGGGATCTCTACCCTCTGTCAAAGACCCCGCTCAGCCTGCTTCTGTCCGACAAGATCGACCTCGGCAATCAGAAGGTCCGGAATGTGAAGGAAGAGTCGGACCTGACCACCATCGTGCTGGGCGACAAGAGCATCTTCGGCGATTCCACTATTACCCTGATGTTCGACCCGAAGACCTTCGATCTGAGGCAGTGGACGACGACGGACGCCCAGAACAAGGACACGACCGTCATGATCTTCAACGTTCAGACGGGCGTGAACCTCGATGAACGCGTCTTCAACATCAATTACGAGGAAGTCCGCAAACGCGGCTGAGGCATCGAGCCTTTAAAACTCTTCGAAAGGCGGCCCTGCGGTCGCCTTTTTTATTTTGCCGCTAAAATCCATTCCCGTTTTCATCACGATGTTATAAGCCTGCGCCCCGGAAACATGCCTCGAAACAACAGGCTTCGAGGCGACACAGCAATTCCAGGAAATGGGATCACCTCTTTCCATCCGGAAATGCCAAAATATTCTAGAAGCGGAGCTCATGCATGTCGTTTTCGATAACCACCTGGAATATCAACTCCGTCAGACTCAGAATGCCGATCGTTGAGCAGTTTCTGGTGCGTTACAAACCCGACATTCTCTGCCTGCAGGAAACAAAATGCCCGAATGGCGAATTTCCGATGAAGCCGCTGAAGGCGCTCGGTTACGAACACGTCATCATCCACGGCCAGAAGGGCTATCACGGCGTCGCGATCGCCTCGAAAATTCCGCTCACCGAAGACCATCGGCAGGACTATTGCGGCATCGGCGATGCACGGCACATTTCCGCGATTTTTCAGGTTGGATCGCGCCGCGTGCGGCTGCATAATTTTTACGTGCCCGCCGGCGGCGACGAACCGGATCGTTCAATAAACCCGAAATTCGGCCACAAGCTTGATTTCATCGAGGAAATGAAGGCGCTTCGCGCCGATGGCGTTCCCGGCACGTCGTCCATTCTCGTCGGCGATCTCAACATCGCACCGCTTGAAAATGACGTGTGGTCGCACAAGCAGCTACTGAAAATCGTCAGCCATACGCCGGTCGAAACCGACGGCATGCTGGATATCATGAAGAAGGGCAACTGGCTCGACCTGATGCGGCTGAACGTGCCTGACAGTGAAAAGATTTATACCTGGTGGAGCTACCGCGCCAAGGATTGGGAAGCCGCAGACCGCGGCCGCCGTCTCGACCATATCTGGTCGTCTCAGGACCTAGGCCCCTCGCTTGAAAAAATCGACATATTGCGCGAGGCGCGCGGCTGGAACCGGCCATCGGACCATGTTCCGGTTACCGCGCATTTCCGATTCTAACGGTTTTGACTAGCGTCAGGCGAAGCGGTTCTGCAAACGGGTCGCGCCTGCCGCCAGAGCCGCAATATTGTCGCGAATGCGCGCCGATACGATATCGGCCACTTCCGGAAACTCCTCCACCAGCCGGTGAAAAAGAATACGCGTGATGCGGATGACCTCGGAATCCTCCGCGGCCACAGCGGTGAATTTCCGTTCGCAGAGCGTGAAAAGCGCAAGTTCGGAAAGCAACGCACCCTTGCCGGGCGTTGCCTGCAGCACGGGCTTGCCGTCCCTTCCTGCCGTGAAAAGCTCGAAATGGCCTGATGTCACCGCAAAGGCGCACTCGGCCGGTGAATGTTCCCGGAACAATGTCTGGCCTGCCGCGACGCGGCGGCGTTCCGCGCCGAAGGCGATCAGCCGCAGCTGATCATCGCTGAAGCCCGCAAACAACGGCACTTGCCCCAGAAGCATGATATCGTCCGTCAAGGCCATGTTTGATCGCTACTCCAGAAAGCCGCCTGCGCTACTATAGCGGTTTTCCAATATCGGTCTTCAAAATACAAGCAGTTAGAACGCCGTGCGTTTTCTCAAACGCACGGCGCCAGCTTTAGAACACGGATGAATGCCAAGCGACAGGACTATCCCGCTTCAGGGAACGATCTTGTAGCCGCCATTCTCGGTCACCAGAATTTCAGCATTGGAAGGGTCACGCTCGATCTTCTGGCGCAGACGATATACGTGGGTTTCAAGCGTGTGCGTCGTCACCCCGGAATTGTAACCCCACACCTCCTCCAGCAGGACATCACGCGTCACCACGGCACTGCCGGCGCGATAGAGGTAACGGATGATCGCCGCTTCCTTTTCCGTCAGACGGATTTTCTTGCCGTCTTCCGTCGTCAGCAGCTTCTGGCTGGGTTTGAACTGATAGGGGCCGACGGTGAAAACCGCGTCCTCACTCTGTTCGTATTGACGCAGCTGCGCCCGGATGCGCGCCAGAAGCACGGCAAAACGGAAAGGCTTCGTCACATAGTCATTCGCGCCGGCTTCAAGCCCGAGGATCGTATCGGAATCGGTATCATGCCCCGTCAGCATGATGATCGGTGCCTTGAAGCCACCCTTTCGCAAAAGCTTTACCGCTTCACGGCCATCCATGTCCGGAAGGCCGACATCCATGATCAGAAGATCGACCTGGGCGGTCTTTGCGGTCTGCATTGCCTGGGCGGCGTTTGCGCCGCTCAGAAGCGAGAATTCCTCATAAGGAGACAGTTGCTCGGTCAGCGTCTCCCGAAGATCGTCGTCGTCGTCCACCAGAAGGATAGTGCGAGCCGTCATTCGGATTCTCAGCCTTTCTTACTTTAGCGCATCGACCCAAAAATCGCGTTCGATTTTCGGAAAGCACAATGCGTAGTTTAAAAGAGTTAGAGCATCCCAGTGCCTCCAAAAGGCGGCAAGGTGCTCTAATTGTCAGCCAATTCAGCGGTTTGCCGATAAAAGGTCAACCCATTGCCATGATATTACGAAGTGCTATGACTTCACGTTAGATAACCTGCAAAGCAAAATCTCGTGAAAAACATGAGCAGACAGCCCGTAAAGCAACATAAACGCGCATCGACGCTCATGGTTCGGCCGGCGCCCTTGAAAATAAGCCGGGCCATCGTCCAGCTCGGGCATCTCACCTTTCCCGCAGCGATCGGGCGCAATGGCCGCACCGTGCTGAAACGCGAGGGAGACGGAAAGTCACCCATTTCCCTCACCCGCCTGCTGCACGGATTTTATCGGGGCGACCGTAACCCCGCTATCCCCACGGCATTGCCGATGCAACGGACGCGGCAATCCATGCTGTGGTGCGACGAACCCCGCAGCGCCAATTACAACAGGCTGGTCAAGGGACCTTTCACCCAGAGCCACGAGGAGATGATGCGAAAGGACGGCCTTTATGACGTCTGCCTGGTGCTCGATTGGAACATCACATCGAGAAGTCGGAACCGCGGTTCGGCAATCTTCATGCACATGATCCGCCCGGGATACGAGCCGACCGCCGGCTGCGTCGCTCTCCACCCCCGCGACATGAAACGTATTCTGCCCCATATGCGCAAGGGTACGAAAATTCGCATCCTGTAGATCAGGCACAAAAAAACCCGCCATTCTTGGCGGGTTTTTTTAAAAAAGGAGAAAGCCGGTGATTACGCGGCTTCTTCCTGAGAATCGTCCTCTTCGACGGCCTTGCCGCGCTTTGGACCCTTGGCAAGGTTGACTTCCACCAGGCGAACAGCCTCGGTTTCAGACATCTTGTTGACGGCGGCAATTTCACGCGCCATGCGATCGAGAGCAGCCTCATAAAGCTGACGCTCGGAATAGGACTGCTCCGGCTGATTTTCCGCACGGTAAAGATCGCGCACAACTTCCGCAATCGCGATAAGATCGCCGGAATTGATTTTCGCATCATATTCCTGGGCGCGGCGCGACCACATGGTACGCTTCACACGCGCCTTGCCCTGCACCACTTTCAGCGCCCGCTCGACAAAATCGCCTTCGGAAAGCTTGCGCATGCCGATGCTCACGGCTTTTGCGACGGGAACTTTAAGACGCATCTTGTCTTTTTCGAAATCGATGACAAAAAGCTCAAGCTTCATGCCGGCGACTTCTTGTTCCTCGATGGCAGAAATGGTACCGACACCATGAGCGGGATACACAATCGCTTCACCGGTCTTGAAACCGTGATGTGCTGGAGATTTCTTCTGCTGGGTCGTCATTCGTTCTAAAAACTCCCTGTTACATACCCGGAGGTGCCGGGGTTGGGTCGGTCAGGCCCTGATGAGACGGGGGAACCGTCAGGTGACTCCGCACTGGTCCAGCCGTGCACGCAAAAACACACCTTCCCGCGTTGCGGGCTTCGATAACGTAAACGCTCGATATGTCACGGAAACCGCGTGCAAAAGAGGTGTTGCTTTCGTGGTGTTTTTGGGCACACAAATGCCACGCTGTGGATCAGTGTCGTTGGTGTACCACAAAAATAGGCACAAATCAATAATTTGCTTCGACCGTGGCCGCAACATCACATGGCGGCCAAAGAACCACCTATAAATTGTCTGCCGAAATACTGTCAAATGCTTCGTGACAGGCCTTCACGGCACAAAGAGCAAAAAAATTTCATATCCCGACTGAAGAAACACGAAAGCCTCTTAAACTCTTCGTAATTACACGCCAGTATCCGATTCGAATGAAAAGGCAAAATCCGCAAATTGTCGGTGCTTTTTTACATTAAAGTGTGATTTTTGGAGGAATCCACGTCAAATGGGCTACAGAAATAATCCAAAACGCGAAAAACAGATCGAAAAAGCACGCCAGCAAGCAATTGCCGAAAATGCGCCATTTCTTGATCCGGGTATTCTTTATGGAAGAGCAAGCGCGGACGACATAGAATATTATTCCGCAGAAATGCTGGCCGCCAGCGCTGCCCACAGTTTCGAGGCGCTTTCGCGCTGGACCGGAGATGCGCCCCTCATCAGCATTGCCCAGGTCGAAGGCGTCACCCCCCGGGAAATTCCGGTAACGGTGCTGACCATTATCGGCCGCAACATGCCCTTCCTCTACGATTCCGTCATGGGGGAGGTCACAAGCAGCTATCGCAGCCTTTATCTTGCGGTTCACCCCATTCTGGTGCGCGACGAAAAGGCGCAGGCGGGTTATCGCCTTGCAGAGCCCGATGACGAGCCCTCCGAAAATATCAGTCTCATCCAGTTGCACATCGCGCCCTTGGCGACGCAGGCGGCAACAGCGCTGGAAGACAGGTTGCGCTTCGTGCTGACGCAGGTCCAGTCCGCCTACCGCGACTGGCGGCCGATGCTGGCGAAGCTTGACGAGGCGCTCGACGAACTGTCGAAGCGCGGCTCCTCGCGGCGCAAGACCGAGCGTGCGGAAGCCGTCGAGTTTCTCAACTGGCTTCGCAACGACAATTTCACCTTCCTCGGCATGCGCGACTACACCTATTCCGGCAAGGGAAAGAACGCGAAGATCGAACGCGGTGACGGCGTCGGCCTCGGCAGCTTGAGCGATCCGGATGTGCGCGTCCTGCGCCTTGGCAAGAACGCAGTGACGACGACCCCTGAAATCCTTGCCTTCCTCGATGGCCCGGATTTCCTCATCGTCACCAAGGCGAATGTGAAGTCCATCGTGCATCGCCGCGCTTACATGGACTATATCGGCATCAAGCGCTTCGACGAGGACGGCAATGTCATCGGTGAATTGCGTATCGTCGGCCTGTTCACCGCCACCGCCTATACGCGTTCGGTCAAGCAGATACCGCTGCTGCGCGCCAAGGTCGCGGATGTCGAGCGGCATTTCGGTTTTGATCCGAACAGCCACTCCGGCCGCATCCTGCAGAACACGCTGGAAGCCTATCCCCGTGACGATCTCTTCCAGATCGAGACGGATCTGCTGATCCGCTTCATCGAGCAGATCATGGAACTGAGCGACCGTCCGCGCGTCCGCGTCCTCGCCCGTATCGACCGTTTCGACCGCTTCGTTTCCGCCATCATTTTCGTGCCGCGCGAGGAATACAATTCCTATGTGCGCGAGAAGATCGGCGACTATCTGAGCAAGGTCTATGATGGGCATATTTCCGCCTATTATCCCGCCTTCCCCGAAGGCGCGGTCGCCCGCGTTCACTTCATCGTCGGCCGCACGGAAGGCAAGACACCGCGCATTGCGCAGGACAGGCTGGAAGATGCCGTCAGCGATATAGCGGCGCGCTGGATAGACCACTTCATCGCGCTTTCCGAACCGGGTGCGCCCGTGCTGGAGGTGGATCAGGCCTATCAGGAAGCCTTCACGCCGGAAGAGGCCATCGGCGACATGACGGATATTCTGGCCGCCGTCAAAGGCGAGCCTGTCCGCATTGAATTCTACCAGCAGGAAGGCCAGTCGGCCGAGACACTTTCGCTGAAGATATTCCATCGCGACGGGCACCTGCCGCTCTCGCGCCGCGTGCCCCTGCTCGAAAATCTCGGCTTCAACGTCATCAGCGAGCGCACCTTCGACATCGGCGTCGTTTCGGATGGCGAAAAGCGCGATATCGTGCTGCATGACATGGAGCTATCCGTCGCCAAGGGCACGACGCTCGATCTGCCGCATTACGGGCAGAAACTGGAAGAGGCTTTTCTTGCCGCCTTCTCCGGCAAGGTCGATAATGACAACTTCAACCGCCTGATCCTCGCCTGCGGCCTCACCGTGCGTGAAGTGTCCGTGCTGCGCGCCTATGCCCGCTATCTGCGCCAGACCGGCATTGTCTATTCGCAGGAGCATATTTCCGAAACGCTCTTCAAATATCCGGCCATTTCCCGGAACATTTTCGCGCTGTTCAAGGCAGGCTTCGATCCGGCCATCGAAGAGAAGAAGCGGCTGAAGAAACTCGCTGAAATACACAAGGCCATCGAATCTGCATTGAGCGGCGTGCCCAATCTCGATGAGGACCGCACGCTCAGGCGCTACGTCAACGCCATCGACGCGACGCTTCGCACCAACTACTTCCAGAAAAATCCCGACGGCACGCCGCGTGACCTGTTGGCGTTCAAGTTCGATCCCAAACATCTGGATGGCCTGCCCGATCCGCGTCCCTTCCGCGAAATCTTCGTTTATGGAACCGAGGTCGAAGGCGTGCACCTGCGCTTCGGCAAGGTTGCGCGCGGCGGTCTTCGCTGGTCGGATCGCGGCCAGGATTACCGCACGGAAGTGCTCGGTCTCGTTAAGGCGCAGCAGGTCAAGAACGCGGTGATCGTACCGGTCGGCGCCAAGGGCGGCTTCTTCCCGAAGAACCTGCCTGTTGGCGGCTCCCGCGACGAAGTCTTCAATGCCGGACGCGAAGCCTACAAGACCTATATCCGGACCCTGCTTTCCATCACCGACAATATCGTCGATGACGCCATCGTGCCGCCGGCCGATACGTTGCGGCTGGATGGTGACGACCCCTATTTCGTCGTCGCTGCCGACAAGGGAACGGCAACATTCTCCGATACGGCAAACGGCCTTGCCCACGACGCCGGCTTCTGGCTGGACGATGCCTTCGCATCGGGCGGTTCCGCCGGTTACGACCACAAGAAGATGGGCATCACCGCCCGCGGTGCGTGGGAAACGGTAAAACGTCATTTCCGCGAAATGAATACCGACATCCAGACCACGCCCTTCACGGTGGCGGGTGTGGGCGACATGTCCGGCGACGTTTTCGGCAACGGCATGCTGCTGTCGGAAAAGATCAGGCTGATTGCCGCCTTCGATCACCGCGACATCTTCATCGATCCGGATCCTGATACCGACAAATCCTTTGCCGAGCGCAAGCGGCTTTTCGAACTGCCGCGTTCCAGCTGGCAGGATTACGACCGCTCGACGCTTTCCGGTGGCGCGATGATCATCTCGCGTTCCGAAAAATCGGTGACGCTGACACCGGAAGCCGTCGCTGCCATCGGCATCGACAAATCCGTCGCCACGCCCTTCGAGATCATGACCGCCATTTTAAAGGCGCCGACCGATCTTCTGTGGTTCGGCGGCATCGGCACCTACATCAAGGCGGCGGTGGAAACCAATGCCGAGGTGGGTGACAGGGCGAACGACCCCATCCGCGTCAACGCCACGGAGTTGCGCGCCAAGGTCATCGGCGAAGGCGCCAATCTGGGCATCACCCAGAAGGGCCGCATCGCTTATGCGCTGGCGGGTGGACGTTGCAATTCCGACGCCATCGACAACTCGGCCGGCGTGAACTCCTCCGACGTCGAGGTCAACATCAAGATCGCGCTTGCCTCCGCCGTCAATAGCGGTCGCCTGACGATGCCGAAGCGCAACCAGCTTCTCGCTTCCATGACACCGGAAGTGGCGCAGCTGGTGCTGCGCAACAACTATCTGCAATCGCTGGCGATATCGCTCACGGAACGGCTTGGGCTCGCAAACCGCGAAGAGCTCGGCCGCCTCATGAGCGCGCTCGAGGCAACCGGGCAACTGAACCGCAAGGTTGAAACCCTGCCGAACAATGCCGAACTCAGCGAAAGATACGCCACCGGAAAGCCGCTGACCCGGCCGGAAATCGGCGTACTTCTTTCCTATGCCAAGCTGACCCTGTTCGATGCACTGGTGGCAAGCCCGCTTCCCGACGAGCCCTATCTCCAGCATCTTCTGGTCGATTATTTCCCGGCCAAGATGCAGAAGAACTATGCCGACGATATCAAGGCGCATCGCCTGCATCGTGAAATCGTCGCGACTGCACTCGCCAATGCCGTGGTGAACCGCGGAGGTCCGGGTTTCGTGCAGAAACTCGCTGACGCAAGCGGCCTCCTGGCGGCCGATGTCGTCAAGGCGGCGGTGATCGTCGAGGATGGCTTCGGCCTCAAACGCCTGTGGGGCGAGGTCGACGCACTTGACGGCAAGGTGGGCGGTGAAGTCCAGAACGGTCTTTATGCCACGATCACCCGCATCTTCTCGGATGCGAGCCGCCTTTACCTGCAAACCGGAAGCGCGGGTGCGGGAACGAGTGACATGGCGACCGAAATCGAGCGCCTGAAAACCGCCATCAAGACGCTGTCGCCGGCAGCGGCGAAATATCGTCGCGAACTTGGTGTCACGGAAATCGACGGTGTTCCCTCCGGCCTTCTGGAGGAGCTGGATACGCTTTCCCTGCTGGTTTATGTGCCGGAAATCATGCGCATTGCCGAAAGTGCAGGCACAACGCTTGCCCGAGCCGCCGAAAGCTATGCCACCGTCTCGTCGACCTTCCGTGTCGCACGTCTGCTGGATGCCAGCCAGCGCATCACGCCGGTCGATCACTATGAGAGCCTGGCTCTCCTGCGCAGCCAGGACCAGATTGCCTTGTCGAGACGACGGATCGTCATTTCGGCTCTTACAGAGCATGCGAAGGAGAAGGATCCGGTTCAGGCCTGGTATGCAGCAGACCGCGTGCGCGTCAACCGCATCGTTTCCGAACTCGGCGCGCTCAGCGAAAGCGGCGATACCAACCTCGCCCGCCTGACAGTGGCGGCAGGGCTGCTTGGCGATATCGTTCAGGCGCGCTGATCGACCATCCGAAAAACGCCATCCGGGTTATTGGCCCGGATGGCGATAGATGGCACGATGCGCCGGCATCCCACCTTCTATCCTCCCCCTGATATCCGATAGGACGATGAATGACTGTCCCCACCCCGAATGCGGAAACAGTGGTTGCGAAACGCGGCATCTGGGGCTGGGTCATGTTCGACTGGGCGGCGCAGCCCTTCTTTACGGTCGTCACGACCTTCGTTTTCGGTCCCTATTTCGTCGCCCGCCTCACCGATGATCCGATTTCGGCGCAGGCGACATGGAGCAACATGGCGACGGTGTCGTCGATCATCATCGCCCTGTTCTCCCCCATCCTCGGCTCCATCGCTGACCAGTCCGGCGCGAGAAAGCCGTGGATCGCCTTTTTTGCGGTCATCAAGATCGTAAGTCTCTTTTTACTTTGGTTCGCAGCACCGGGCTCACCGCTCATCCTGCCGATCATCTGCATGATCCTCGCCTCCATCGCGGCGGAATTTTCTATCGTCTTCAACGATTCCATGATGCCGCGACTGACCAATCCGCAGAATGTCGGGCGCATTTCCAATCTCGCCTGGGGGCTCGGTTATCTCGGCGGCATGGTGGTGTTGATCGCCGTGGTGACGCTTCTCGCCGCCAACCCGCAAACCGGACTGACGATTGCCGGCATCAAACCGCTTTTCGGTCTCGATCCGGCAACCGGCGAGGACGCCAGAATAACCGGTCCATTCGCGGCACTCTGGTATCTCATCTTCATTCTGCCGATGTTTCTGCTGACCCCGGATGCCGAAAAGGGCCTGCCTTTCGGAGCCGCGATCCGCTCGGGACTGGGGGAACTCAAGATAACCCTGCGCGAATTGCGCTACCGCCCCGTGCTGTTGCGATTCTTGATCGCGCGCATGCTTTATCAGGACGGCGTCAATGGTGTGCTCATTCTGGGTGGCGCCTTTGCGGCCGGCATGTTCGGTTGGGCGACGATGGAAATCGGCCTCTTCGGCATTCTCCTCAATGTCGTCGCCATCGCAGGCTGCTTTGCGGCCGGACGCGTCGATCAGAAACTCGGTTCGCGCATCACCATTCTCATCAGTCTGGTGCTCCTGCTGCTTGCCACGCTCGGCATTGTCTCCACGGAAAAGGGCTCGACCCTGTTCGGCTGGGTACAATTATCAACGGCGGATAATGGCGGCATCTTCGCCACCGGCGCGGAAAAAGCCTATCTGCTTTATGGCGTATTGATCGGCCTCGCCTTCGGCCCCGTCCAGGCCTCGTCGCGCTCTTATCTCGCCCGCAATATCACCGTGGCGGAAGCAGGCCGTTATTTCGGCATCTATGCGCTTTCCGGCCGCGCCACGAGCTTCATGGCGACACTCTCGTTTTCCATAGCAACCTATATAAGCGGCTCTGCCCATATCGGCATGGCCACGCTCATCCTGTTCCTGGGAGCTGGATTTCTGCTGTTGCTGCGTGTGCCGGAACGGGCCGCAAACTGAAGAACCTGAAACTTATAAGACGCGCGAGTGATGATAAATCGCTCCGCATATTCGACGTCATCCTCGGGCTAGACCCGAGGATGACGGCGGAGAGGCCTGAACACCTTGGTCAACAAGCTGGAAGCTGCATCGCGGATATAGGCAAGCGAAGCGCACCGCTTCTGAATTCCACGGCCTTCATCACAGCTGGTCGAGTTTTTGCTGCAATGCGCGCAGCTGCGCCTTCAGCTCATCAATCTCGGAGGCATTCGGCTTGCGGGTTTCCTTGGGTGCCTGCGGCATTGCGAAAGGTGTGAAGCCCTGCATCGCCTGCCGGAAGAGTTCCGTGTTGCGGCGGATCTGCTCTTCCATCATCTGCAATGGCGCCTGAAAATTGCGGGCGAGCGAACCATCGCCGAAGGCCTTGGCCATATGCTCCTGCATCTGGCTCTGCTGATCGGAGAAGGTCTTCATTGAATGTTCGAGAAATGTCGGCACGACCATCTGCATCTGGTCGCCGTAATAGGAGATCAGCTGCCGCAGAAATGCCGTCGGCAACAGCGTATTGCCGGTTTTGGCTTCCTGTTCGACGATGATCTGCGTCAGCACCGCGTGGGTAATGTCTTCGGAGGACTTGGCGTCCTGAACCTTGAAGTCCTCACCACGCTTGACCATCTGCGCCAGGTCGTCAAGCGTCACATAAGTGCTAGTGCCGGTATTGTAGAGCCGCCGGTTGGCATATTTTTTAATGATTGTTTCGCCGTCGTGTTTCGCCATGCCCGCCTCCTCGCGATGATGGTATTTTTTTGTTTTTTGGTGTTATTGCTCTTCCCACCGCAAAGTGTATGCGCAAAACGAGCCCTCTGACAAATGTTTTGTGCATCGCAACAGTTTGTTTTTTGCGCAGCAATTTTTCGCAAGATTCCAGCTTGATTTAGCAACATCTTTTAAAGCAACTTTCGGCATTTGACTTGTATTGAAAGCTTTGCCAGTCTCCGCCCGCATGTGAGGAGAAACAGATGACATTGCCTTCAATCGTGATTGCCAGCGCTGCCCGCACCGCTGTCGGCTCTTTCAATGGCCACTTCGCCAATACGCCCGCCCACGAGCTTGGGGCAACGGTCATCGAGGCCGTGCTGGAACGGGCCGGTGTTGCGGCGAGTGAAATCGATGAAGTCATCCTCGGTCAGGTACTCACCGCAGGCGAAGGGCAGAATCCGGCGCGACAGGCCGCCATGAAGGCCGGCATTCCGCAGGAAGCAACTGCTTTCGGCGTCAATCAGCTCTGCGGCTCCGGCCTGCGCGCCGTCGCACTCGGCATGCAGCAGATCGTGACGGGCGACGCGGCCATCGTTATTGCAGGCGGACAGGAATCCATGTCCATGGCGCCCCACTGCGCCCATTTGCGCGGCGGTGTGAAGATGGGCGATTTCAAGATGATCGATACCATGCTGAAAGACGGCCTGACCGACGCCTTTTACGGTTACCACATGGGGATAACTGCCGAGAACATCGCCCGCCAGTGGCAGCTTTCCCGTGATGAACAGGACCAGTTCGCCGTTGCATCGCAAAACAAGGCCGAAGCCGCACAGAACTCCGGCCGTTTCGCCGACGAGATCGTGGCCTTCACGGTTAAAGGCCGCAAGGCCGATATCGTCATCGATGCGGATGAACATATCCGCGCTGGCGCCTCTCTCGAAACAATGGCAAAACTGCGCCCGGCCTTCGACAAGGAAGGCACGGTAACGGCAGGCAACGCCTCCGGCCTCAACGATGGCGCAGCCGCCACGCTCCTGATGTCGGAGCAGGAAGCGGCAAGGCGCGGCATCAAGCCGCTGGCGCGTATCGCGTCCTGGGCGACGGCCGGCGTCGATCCGCAAATCATGGGAACCGGTCCCATCCCCGCCTCTCGCAAGGCTCTGGCCAAGGCCGGCTGGTCGATTGGCGATATTGGCCTGGTCGAAGCCAACGAGGCCTTCGCCGCCCAATCCTGTGCGGTGGTGCGCGAACTCGGCCTCGATCCCGCTATCGTCAACGTCAACGGCGGCGCAATTGCCATCGGCCATCCGATCGGCGCTTCCGGCGCGCGCGTCCTCAACACGTTGATCTACGAAATGCGCCGTCGCAACGTGTCCAAGGGTCTTGCAACGCTCTGCATCGGCGGCGGCATGGGTGTCGCCATGTGCATCGAAGCGCTGTGAAAGCCGCAACGCCGCTTTCCAGAAAGCAATTCCGGTTCAGCGAACAATAGGGTAGAAGCAGCCTCCCATTGGCCGCATTTCTATGGCCGTTGAGCACGACACGAATTTCAGCAGGATGAAGCATCCTCGCACATATGCAGGCGCTTCAATGACAGGTCATGGAGGCCTATATGAGCCGGGTTGCGTTGATTTCCGGCGGGACGAGCGGCATCGGCGCCGCTATCGCCCGCGCCTTGAAAGCTGCCGGCTACCGGGTGGCCGTCAACTACGCCTTCACGACAGACAGGGCGGAAGCATTCCAGAGGGAAACCGGGATTCCCGCATTTCAGTGGGATGTGCGCGACTACGAGGCCTGCGTGAACGGCATAGCGAAGGTGGAAGAAACCCTCGGTCCCGTTGAGGTCCTCGTCAACAATGCCGGCATCACCCGCGATGCCATGTTTCACAAGATGTCGCCGCAGCAATGGCGCGAGGTGATCGATACCAATCTCACCGGCGTCTTCAACATGACACATCCCGTCTGGTCGGGCATGCGCGACCGCGGCTTCGGACGCATCGTCAATATATCCTCGATCAATGGCCAGAAGGGCCAGGCCGGCCAGGCGAACTATTCCGCCTCCAAGGCCGGCGATATCGGCTTTACCAAGGCGCTTGCCCAGGAAGGTGCCAGCCGCAACATCACCGTCAACGCGATCTGCCCCGGCTATATCGGCACGGAGATGGTGAGAGCGATACCGGAGAAAGTGCTGGCCGAACGGATTGTGCCGCAGATTCCCGTTGGGCGACTGGGCGAACCGGAGGAAATCGCACGCTGCGTCCTCTTCCTGGTGTCCGACGAGGCCGGCTTCATCACCGGCTCCACGATGACCGCAAATGGCGGGCAATATTTCGCCTGATAAGGATTACCACGGCCTCAGGACCGACCGAATGCAGTAAACTTTTCGTGATAATAGCGTTCGCGTTTTTGCGAAGCACAAAAACTTGAATGTAAAATACCTCAATGATGAAAATGCTAAACCAATGAAAACACGATAGTTTTTGTATAGTTTAGAATGAGTCTAGAAAACTGGAGGCCATCAGGCGGGATGTTTTTCTTGACAGTAGGTGTCCTGTTTTGGTTTAAGAACGAAAACAACGTGTTGCGTCATACAGGCAGTTCATCATGCTGGTTTGCAGCTGCAATTACATTACCGATCACGATATCCGGGACGTCATCAACGAGCTCCTGGATGAAGACTGTTGGCAGTTGATCGTTCCTGCAAAAGTGTATCATGCCATGGAAAAGCGCGGCCGCTGCTGCGGCTGTTTTCCCACCGTTGTCGACCTGATCATAAAAACCACGGAAGAATATCACGCCCGTCGCCACTCGACTGAGGCCGATGTTTTTGATTTTATGTCCCGCTTGAAGCGATTCCATGAAGAGAACAGGAGAGCGGACATTGAAAGGCGACAAAAAAGTCATCGAGCGGCTTAACGAGGCCCTATTCCTCGAACTCGGTGCAGTAAACCAATATTGGCTTCACTACCGGCTTCTGAACGATTGGGGTTACACCAAGCTCGCGAAGAAAGAGCGTGCGGAATCCATCGAAGAGATGCAGCACGCCGACAAGATCATCGATCGTATCATTTTCCTCGAAGGCCATCCCAACCTTCAGACCCTGGCTCCGCTGCGCATCGGCCAGAACGTCAAGGAAGTGCTGGAAGCGGATCTCGCCGGCGAATACGACGCCCGCACCTCCTACAAGAAATCGCGTGATATCTGTCACGAGGCCGGAGACTATGTCTCCATGAAGCTGTTCGAAACCCTGCTGATTGACGAGGAAGGCCATATCGACTTCCTCGAAACCCAGCTCGAACTGCTCGGCAAGATCGGCCAGGAAAAATACGGCCAACTCAACGCCGATTCCGCCAACGAAGCGGAATAAGCTCTCACAATGGACTAAGGAAAAGGCGGCCAATGGCCGCCTTTTTTATTTGCCGGAGAGATGCTGGAACTCCGCAACCACCTTCTCATAGACCCCACGCTTGAACGGCACGATCAGCTCGGGAAGGCTTTCCATCGGTTTCCAGCCCCAGGCGTCAAATTCAGCCGCATGCCCGGTCGGCGGCGGATCGATCTGGATTTCGCTTTCGTCGCCATCGAAACGAAACGCAAACCAGCGTTGCGCCTGCCCGCGATATTTGCCTCTGAGGCCGATGCCGATCAGCTCGGGCGGCAGATCATAGTGAATCCAGTCGCTGGCTTCCGCTAGCAAGGTCACCGATGTCATTCCCGTCTCTTCATAGAGTTCGCGAATGGCAGCTGTTAAAGGCCGCTCGCCGTCGTCGATACCGCCTTGCGGCATCTGCCACAATTGCGGTGACCCGTCATATTCGGAGTTACCTTCACTGATGCGCCGGCCGGCCCAGACGAGGCCTTCGGCGTTCAGAACCATCATCCCCGCGCAGGGACGGTAAGGCAAATCTTCTGCTTTGATTGTCATTGGAAACCCGCACTGTCTGGGCGCCGAAAAGGCGCGGAAAATTGCCGCGCAGAAGGTTTACTGCCCCGCCTGCTGCGAAACAAGCGCAGAAACGCCGACGATCTCGATACCGCGTCCACCGGCTTCCCGAGACCATTTCGAGATGGCGGCAATGCTTTCGTCGAATGCCGACGCCACACCGATTGCCTGACCGTTGCGGCGCGCGATCCGCTCCAGCTCATCCAGCTTGCGCAGGATGGAGGCCTCGGTCACTTCGCCGTCAAGCAGCACATCGGCAAAACCCTGCGGCGCGGAGATGGCCTTGGCGATCCCGCCGCTCAGCGACTGCGCCGATGAGGCGTCATCCAGAAAAAGCAGCCCGCGCTTGCCGATGTCGCGCATCACCGGCTCCAGCGCCGCCTGTTCGGAAAGGAAGCGCCCGCCGAGATAATTCATGACGCCGGTATAATTGGTGATTTTTGCCATGGAGCGGTGCAGCCGGTCCATGTTGACCTTGGCAGGATCGCCTGCCAGCAGCGTATCCGGGCCGGGATTGGTGCCGGGATAACCGAAGGGTTCCAGCGGTATCTGAAGAAGGATTTCATGACCCTCACGGCGCGCCTCCTGCATCCAGCGCTGCAGGCTGTTGCCGCTGGCGGCGAAACCGAGCGTCACCTCCGGTGGCAATTCCCGGATCGCCTTTTGCGATCCCGTCTGGCTGAGGCCGAGACCACCGACCACGATCGCCACCCGGGTGCCACGTGCGCCGGACCACGGCCGGGCATACTGCTCCATCGGCCGCAACCCATCGGCACCGACGACCGGCAGCCGGCCAAAGGCGGTCTCTTCCAGCAACGCATCATTGGGCCGCGTGGCCATGCGCGGATCCTGACCATAGGTCTGGCCGCTCATCAACACCGGTCCGTGGCTGTCCCGGGGGCGGGGAGAATAGACCGACACGACATTGCCGTCCGGCATCGTCGCCCGATTGATATTGGCGCCGGAACGTCCGCTTTCCGGCTGGAGACCAGCGGTATCGCGGGGTCCGGCATCGGTCGCCGCCGGTTCCGGCTTATTGTCGGGGAGCTTGGGTTGGGTGTCCGGACCAGCCGCCGTCTTCTGCAGATTGCCCGGAGACAAGGCCGTATAGACGGAAAGCCCACCGAGTGTAAGGACAGCAAGCACAGACAGAACCATAATGACGGAAAAGCGCCGGTTGATACCGGCGCTTTTTTTCTGACGACCCAGAAGCGGTTTTCGCAGGTCCGAAGGCAATGAAATCCGTCCAAACGGTTAGACAATCGAGAAAATGCGCCGGCTGGCCGGCGCATCCATCTTACTGCTTGTTGACCACAGCCTTGTCCGGGTTCGGCGGGAAAGACGGATCCGTCTTGCTGCCGCGCAACAGGTCCAGCGCGTAGTTGAGCTGGATGTCGTCCTTGGCTTCCGGCGGAACATAAGCGGAGGAACCAGAACCTTCGTCCGTTTCACTTTGTCCCTTGATGTGGCCGGTCAGGCTGGATTCACCCTCGGTGGTCACCCGGCCCTGCAATTCCGGCGGCAACGGCTGTTCAACCTTGATGTCAGGCGTAATGCCCGTACCCTGGATCGACTTGCCCGACGGCGTGTAATAAAGCGCCGTGGTCAGGCGCAGCGCACCGGCCTCGCCGAGCGGAATGATCGTCTGGACAGAACCCTTGCCGAAGGAGCGGGTGCCGACCACGGTCGCGCGTCGCAGATCCTGCAGCGCACCGGCGACGATTTCAGAGGCCGAAGCAGAACCACCGTTGACAAGCACGATTACCGGCTTGCCGTCGGTCAGATCGCCTGCCGTCGCATTGAAGCGACGGGTCTCGTCCGGGTTGCGGCCACGGGTCGAAACGACTTCGCCACGCTCAAGGAAAGCGTCCGAGACATTGATCGCCTGATCGAGCAGACCACCCGGGTTGAGACGCAGGTCGAGCACATAGCCCTTCAGCTTGTCGGCCGGCACATCCGCCTTGATCTTCTTGATCGCCTTTTCGAGATCGTCATAGGTCTTCTCGGTGAAGGAGATGACGCGCAGATAACCGACATTGTCGCCCTCGACGCGAGACTTCACCGCACGAACGGCAATGACATCACGCATGACGGTGAATTCGAGCGGCTTGTCGGCGCCCTGACGGATGATCGTCAGCTTGATCGGCGTCTTGACCGCGCCGCGCATCTTTTCGACCGCCTGCTCCAGCTTCAGGCCGCGAACCGGCGTACCGTCAATTTCGGAAATGAAGTCGCCGGAGAGAATGCCCGCGCGGGAAGCCGGCGTGTCGTCGATCGGCGTGATGACCTTGACCAGCTCGTTTTCCATGGTCACTTCAATGCCGAGACCACCGAACTCACCCTTGGTCTGGGTGCGCATGTCATTGGCATCCTTGGCATTCATGAAGCTCGAATGCGGGTCAAGCGAGCTCAGCATGCCGTTGATGGCATTTTCCACCAGCTTCTCGTCATCCGGCGGCGTCACATATTGTGCACGCACACGCTCGAACACGTCGCCGAATATCGACAGCTCCTTATAGGTCGAAGGCCCGGCCGCCTGTGCCGGCATGCTCGCCGAATAAATCACGCTCATCGCCGTGGCGCCCATAAGCCCACCGATAAGGAGAAGCGAAACCTTACGAATCATTGTGCGCCCTTCCGGTATTTTTTGCGGTCCACCACGGTTGGGAATCAACCGGCACACCATCTTTCCTGAACTCAATGTAGAGCGTTGGCCTGTCGGTTTCCAGCGCCAATGCTGCTGCACTCGCTACTCTTTTTGCACCCATGGAGGCGATGGGCTCTCCGGAGAACACAAACATTCCCTGCCGCGTCCTTACATTGTCCATGCCCGTCATCACCACATGATATCCATCACCCGTATTGAGGATGATCATTCGGCCGTAACTGCGAAAATCTCCGGCAAACACCACAAAGCCGTCTGCAGGCGCCGTCACGATGGCTTCCGGTCCGCTCGCGACGACAATTCCCTTGGAAAAGTGGCCCGTACCATCAGCATCGCCAAAGCGCCGAAGCACCTCGCCCGCAACCGGAACCTCCAGCTTTCCCTTCAAACTTGCGAAGGGATATGCGGGGGCAATACGGTTTTTATCGGGCATTCCCGCCTCGGCCGCGGCACGCTCTTTTTCGCGTTCCGCCTCGGAAAGACGGGCAATACGCTGCTCTTCCGCACGCGCCTTTTCCATCGCTTCCCGTACCGAAGTAATCTCGCCTTCGAGCGAACTCACCAGCCCTTCAAGGCTGGTGGCCTTGCTTGCAAGTTCCTCGGATCGCTTGCGTTCCGCCTCCAGCGCCGCCGCCGTCTGGGAATTTCTACGGTCGTTTTCGGCCAGCAGCAGGTCGAGGCGTTTTTCCTCTTCCAGACTTGCCGTCATCATACCCGTAAGATCGTCCTTTTCGCGAGCGATTGCCTGCCTGAGATCGGTCAATTCTTTGAGAGCGGAAATCAGCTTGTCAGTTTCACCGCGAATACCTGGAACAACGGCGCCGAGAAGAATGGCGCTGCGCACCGAAGCAAGCGCATCCTCCGGCGAGACCAGAAGGGCAGGCGGCGGATTTCGTCCCATGCGCTGCAGCGCGGCCAGAACCTCGGCAAGCACGCCGCGTCTCTCCCGCAAGGAAGCCTTGACGCCGTCCTCGCGAACCGAAAGCTTCGCCAGACGATCCTCGCCATCGCTGATCTTGGTTTCCAGCGCCTTGCGCCGGGCAGCCGATGCGATCAGCTCCTCCCGGATGCGGGCGCTATCCTGATTAAGCGAAGCGATGCTTTCCTGAAGAGTGCGGGTCTTGTCTTCGGAAAGGCCGATGCTGTCGACCAGCTCCTCCAGATCCTGCCGGTTCTGATCACGACGCTTTTCCAGCGTCTGAAGCGCCTCAGGTGATGAATCGCCATTCTCCACTGGAACGGCACCGGCATCGTCGCGCGAAAAAGCGAAATCGACCGGAAAAGTCCCGATCGACAAGACAGCGAAAACCGCGCCCGCAAGGGCAGCGTGCCGTTTTCGTTGAAACCTCTTGTCCATTTGAACTTTCTTTGATGCCGAAGCAGGAGCGCCGATACTAGGGATTTTGCCGCAATCTTCCAAGAGGCCCAAAAGAGGCTGGCGACGGAGCCGCCACGCCTTTCCGTCTCGCGAAGTTTCATGTTGAAATTGAGACAATTTTCCGTGTCCGGATCCTGCTCAAACGCGATGGTATGGATGACCGGAAAGAATAGTGACGGCGCGGTAAAGCTGCTCGGCGATCAAAATGCGAACGATCTGATGCGGCCATGTGAGCTTGCCGAGATTGAGAACGGCCGCCGCCCTGTCGTAAAGGGCCGGATCAAGACCATCGGCGCCGCCGATCGCGATCACGAGGTCACGCTTGCCGCTATCGCGCAAATCACCAAAAAATGTCGCAAAACCCGGGCTATCCAGCGCTTTGCCGCGCTCGTCCAGAAGCACGAGAACCGCCCCGTCGACCAGATGTTTTTCGAGCATCGCCGCTTCTTCGCGCTTGCGTGTCTCGGCATTCGACGCCCGGCTTTCCGCAACCTCGATCACCCGCGAAAACTCCAGCCCGATCGCCGGGCCGGTCTTGGCGAGACGCTCGATATAACGGGTCGCAAGATCCTTCTCCGGGCCGGATTTAAGCCGCCCCACCGCAAAAATCGAAATCCGCATCGCAAACCTGCATTCGTCGTGACCCAACAGGGTCACGCTCTTAACAGCATAGACTGCGGATTCCTATGCAGCCGGTTGGCTTTCCGGCCAGACGCACCGGCCCGACATCAAACGAGATAGTCGGGAAGCTCGATGCGCAACAAGGCTCACCGTGTCAATGCAGCGTTTCTTCCGGCATATCCGGCGTCGCCCACATTTTTTCAATGTTGTAGAAGGCGCGGATTTCCGGACGGAACACATGAACGATGATATCGCCGGTATCGATCAGCACCCAGTCTCCGGTCTCGAGACCTTCGACGCGGGCGTTTCCGAACCCTTCACCCTTCATATCTTTAAGAAGATGCTCGCAAATCGCCGAGACATGCCTGTTCGATCGCCCGGAGACCACAACCATGTAGTCCGCAAGCGCCGATTTTCCGGCAATGTTGAGAGATACGATATCTTCGGCCTTGGAGTCCTCGAGGCTCGCGAGGACGGTTTCGAGGGCGTGGTCGGCGGCATCGGCGCCACTGTCCTGGCCCTTCGGGATAGCAACAAATGCTCTTCCCTTGGCGTGTACTGTTGTCAGAGGTTTTCCCTTTCCAAGAATGACAAAACAGGTACTGGCGACGCGATTCTCTGCGTCGCTCAATAAAGGTGGCACCAAAGCATTAACTTTTCAAGATATGGAGGCTTCGGCTTCTGGCGCATACATCATTTGTGATCATGCGTGTCATTTGTGACCATTGCGCAATGCCGTGGAGCTGAGCGTTGAGCGCGGGCCATGGATGAAAACCCAGGCAGGGGCGCGCTTCTTCCACAGGACGCCCGCATCGTCCTCATCTATCCGCGCCTGACTGAAGGCCTGCGCCATGGTGGAGGAGAGGTAGGAAAGCGTGGAGCCCGGCCGATCTATCACCGCAATCGGAAAGGTCTCGGCAATCTCCCGCCATTTCTGCCAGCGATGGAAGCTTTTCAGATTATCGGCGCCCATGATCCAGATAAACCGGACATGCGGATTTCTCGCCTTCACCTTGGCGAGCGTATTGGCCGTGTAGCTGATGCCCAGCGATTTTTCAAAGGCCGTCACCTTGATGCGCGGATCGCTGACCAGCCTTTCGCAGGCGGCGATGCGATCCTCCAGAGACGCCAGTTCCGAGCGGCTTTTCAGCGGATTGCCAGGTGTGACCATCCACCAGAGCTGATCAAGACCCAGCCTGCGCAGCGCAATTTCGGCAACAAGGGCATGGCCGGCATGTGGCGGATTGAAGGAGCCGCCGAATAGCCCGACAACCATGCCGCGCTCCGCATGCGGCATGGTGAGATAACGTCTGTCGAGGCGTTTCTCAGTCGACAAATATCAGGTCCGTGTCTGGCCGGTGCCATGCACCCGGTATTTGAACGAGGTGAGCTGCTCGACCCCGACCGGGCCCCGCGCATGCATCTTGCCGGTCGCAATGCCGATTTCCGCACCCATGCCGAATTCACCGCCATCGGCAAATTGCGTCGAGGCGTTATGCAGCAGAATGGCCGAATCGAGTTCGTTGAAGAAACGTTCGACCACATCGGGATCCTCAGCGATTACGGCCTCGGTGTGATTGGACGAATAGGTGCTGATATGATCGATGGCGCCGGAAATGCCGTCCACGACAGCAACCGAAATGATTGCATCGAGATATTCGGTGCGCCAGTCTTCTTCCGTCGCAGCTTTCAGGCCCTCAACCACATCGCGAACGGCCTGAGAGCCGCGCACTTCACATCCGGCCTCGATCAGGCCCTTGATGAGTTGCCCCAGATGCGTGGAAACGGCAGCCCCATCCACCAGCAGGGTTTCGGCCGCCCCGCAAATGCCGGTACGGCGCATCTTGGCATTCACGACGATGCGTTTCGCCATGTCGAGATCGGCTGAGCCGTCGACATAGATATGGCAAATACCTTCCAGATGCGCAAAGACCGGAACCCGCGCTTCAGACTGCACGCGCGCAACGAGGCTTTTGCCGCCGCGCGGCACAATCACGTCAACCGTGCCATTCAAGCCGCCAAGAAGTGCGCCCACGGCAGCGCGGTCGGTGACCGGCACCAGTTGAATGGCATGCTCGGGAAGACCGGCAATCTTTAGGCCCTCCACGAGGCAGGCATGAATAGCACGCGATGAATGTTGCGAATCCGAGCCACCGCGCAGGATCACGGCATTGCCCGCTTTAAGGCAGAGCGCACCGGCATCCGCCGTCACATTCGGGCGGCTTTCGTAGATCACGCCGATGACGCCAAGCGGCGTGCGCACCCGCTCGATCTTCAGCCCGTTCGGACGATCCCAGGCGGCAATGACTTCGCCGACCGGATCGGGCAGCGCCGCAACCGAGCGGATGCCTTCGGCAATGCCGGCGATCCGCGCATCGTTGAGGGTGAGCCTGTCGATGAAGGAAGCAGCAAGGCCGGCATTATCCGCCGCTGCCAGATCTTTGCCATTGGCCGCAAGGATCGTTTCTCTGGAGGCCTCTATCGCGGAGGCCATGGCGAGAAGCGCGCGGTTCTTCTGCTCAGTCCCTGCAATGGACAACGGTCGCGAAGCAGCTTTTGCCTGAGCGCCGATGGTCATCATCAGCGCATCGATATCATGGCTCTGCTTCACGGCCTGTTCAGGCATGGACCTCATCCTTCTTCGCATTTTTGACTTTGACGGCTGCACCGGTCATCACAAGATCGTCGCGATGGATCATCGCCGCACGCCCGACATAACCGAGGATCGCCTCGATCTCATTGGACTTGTGACCGATGATGAGGCGCGCCTCTTCCGCATCGTAGCCCGCAAGACCGCGCGCGACCTCGCGGCCCTCCACGCCGATGATGGCGATGGCATCACCGCGGCCGAAATTGCCCTTGACCACCCGCACGCCCGCGGGAAGCAGGCTTTTACCGGCATAGAGGGCTTTTTCCGCGCCGGCATCCACGTGGATTTCACCGGCCGGCTGCAACTGCCCGGCAATCCAGGTCTTGCGCGCCGTCACCGGCGTGCCTGATGGCGCAAACCACGAGGAGCGGGCACCGTTTTCGATCGCCTTCAGCGGATTGAGCGTCTTGCCGGAAGCGATGATCATGCCGCAGCCGGCAGCGGTCGCGATCTTGCCCGCATCGATCTTGGTGCGCATGCCGCCACGCGAAAGCTCGGAAGCAGCACCGCCGGCCATGGCCTCGATCTCGGGGGTAATGTCCGCAATCGTCTCAAGGAATTTCGCATCCGGATCGAGATGCGGTGGGGCGGTGTAAAGCCCGTCAATATCCGACAGCAGCACCAGAAGATCGGCACCCGTCATGGTCGCGACACGCGCCGCCAGACGGTCATTGTCGCCATAACGGATTTCGGTGGTCGCCACCGTGTCGTTTTCATTGATGATCGGAATAGCGCCGATCTTCAGCAGCTGGTTGATGGTCGCGCGCGCATTGAGGTAACGGCGACGTTCCTCGGTGTCGGACAGCGTCAGCAGAATCTGGCCCGCGACGATCTCATGTCGCGACAGGCTTTCCGACCACGCCCTTGCCAAGGCGATCTGGCCGACTGCCGCCGCCGCCTGGCTTTCCTCCAGCTTCAATGCGCCGGAGGGCAGGCCGAGAACGGTGCGGCCAAGCGCAATGGCGCCCGAAGACACGACCTGAACATCGACGCCGTTTTTCTTCAGCGCCGCGATGTCCTTGCAAATGGCGTCGAGCCAATCCTTTTTCAGCCCGCTTTTCCGGTCCACCAGAAGTGCAGAACCGATCTTGATGACGATCCTGTGGTGGCTGCCCAGCGGTTTACGCGTCAGGCTCATAGGCGATCGTCCTCTTCCTCGGCCTCGCTCTCCTCAGGCATTGAACGGTCGGGAAGGGCGGTCTCGCCGCCATTGCTCGCCGAGACGATGATATCGCGAAGGGCGCGCAGTGCCTCCGTCATGCCGATATGGGCAGCGGCAGACAACAGGAGAGGAGGACGGCCGCAGGCCTTCTCCAGTTCCTTTGCCTTCTTTTTCAGTTCTTTTTCGTCGAGCACGTCGATCTGCGACAGCGCCACGATTTCCGGCTTGTCGGTCAGCCCGCCACCATAGGCGTCCAGTTCGGCCTTGACCGTCTTATAGGCCTTGCCGACTTTTTCTTCCTGCGCCGAGACGAGGTGCAGAAGTACGCGGGTACGTTCCACATGGCCAAGGAAACGGTCGCCGATGCCCACGCCCTCATGCGCGCCTTCGATGAGGCCCGGAATATCGGCCAGCACGAATTCACGGCCATCGATGGTCGCAACGCCGAGGTTCGGATGCAGGGTCGTGAAAGGATAATTGGCGATCTTCGGCCGCGCGCGCGTGACAGTCGCGAGGAATGTTGATTTGCCGGCATTCGGCAGACCGACGAGACCGGCATCGGCAATCAGCTTCAGGCGAAGCCAGACCGTCTTTTCCTCGCCCGCAAGACCCGGATTGGCATGGGTGGGCGCCTGATTGGTCGAAGACTTGAAATAGGCGTTGCCGAAACCGCCATTGCCGCCAGCGGCAAGACGAAAGCGCTGGCCTTCCTTGGTGAGGTCGACGATCAGCGTCTCGTTGTCTTCCTCGAATATCTGGGTACCGACGGGCACCTTCAGCACCACATCCGAACCCTTTGCGCCGGTGCGGGTCTTGCCCATGCCGTGCTGTCCGATCGAGGCTTTGAAATGCTGCTGGAAGCGGAAGTCGATCAGGGTATTGAGACCGTTGACCACCTCGATCCAGACATCGCCGCCGCGGCCGCCATCGCCACCATCCGGGCCGCCGAACTCGATGAATTTTTCGCGCCGGAAGGAAACGGCGCCCGCGCCGCCATCACCGGACTTGATATAGACTTTTGCTTCATCGAGAAATTTCATCGGACTGCCGTTCTATCGGTTTGCGGGCACACCGGCTAATCGCGTTGTGCCAAACAAAAATATCGTCGTTTCGAATACAAGCGCTTCTTCACGAGGTCAAAGACTATCGTGCGGGAAGCCCCTGCGTGAGACAAGGTCGGTTTGGGATAAACCGGCCCTGTTCAAAGCATCGGGCCGAAAACTGTAATGGTTTTCGGCCCGATGTTCCTCAGGTGTCAGCGATGCGGCGGAATGAAATCCTCAGCCGTGATCACCGTATCGATATGCGCCACCATGGCAGCGCGCGCCGTGGCATAGATCTGGTGGCAGCCGGTCACCCGGAAGCCCAGTTTCTCCTGCACGCGCAGGGATGCAGGGTTATCCGCGAACACGCCGGAATGGAGAACCACCCCAGGCATGCGGCGGAAGAACCGCTCGACCACGGCAGCCACCGCCTCGGTCATGTAACCCTTGCCCCAGTAGAAGCGGTTCAGCCAGTAGCCGAGATGCCACTCGCCGTGCCGCAGCTCGATCGAGACAACCCCGATCAGGGTATCGTCACCGCTGGTGATGGCGAAGTCCCAGTCGGGCAGGGTGCCGGAAGTGCGCAGGACCAGCCATTCCAGCGCATCCTGCCTGTGGTAGGGCGCGGGAACGCGGGCCAGCATCCTGGTCACGGCAAAATCGCCAAGCGATTCCGCAATGCTGCCAGCATCGGTAAGCCGCTGCGGGCGCAGCACCAGACGCGACGTCTTGATGACAGGGCAGGGACCGGGCGGCGCAACCGTCGCAGCTGCCCGGTGACGGGTAAGCTCGAGCGTGCTCATCCCATATCCCCCCAGCTCTTCAGCGAAACCCAGGTCTTGCGGTCCAGCCGGTACCATTCAACCGGTACCATGCCGCCCAGCGCCAGCGAACCGACCATGCCGGAGCCCTGGAACTGGAAACCGCACTTCTGGATGACCCGGCGCGACGGGATATTGGTGACCCGGCAGCGCGCATCGATCTGGTCGATTTCACGCGTCCGGAAGGCCATGTCGATCAGCGCATGCGTCGCTTCCGTCATGTAACCGCGGTTCCAGTAGGGTTCCCCCAGCCAGTAACCGATCTCCAGCGTCTTTTCGTCTTCCTGGGGTTCAAGCGCGCAGCACCCCAGAAACTCGCCATTGTCCATGCGCGTAATCGCATAGACGCACTTGCCGATCTCGCCAGCATTGGTGCGTCGCACGAAGTCCGCGGCGTCTTTGGCCGTGTACGGGTGCGGCATACGCGACACCATGGTCGCGATATTGGCATTGTTGGCAAGATGGGCAAGGGCGTCGATGTCTTCTTCGTGAGGCTTGCGTAAAACCAGCCTCTGCGACAGTAAAACGGGGCAATCGCTCCTCGACCGATCGGGCCTCGGCCGTTCCTCGGGTGACCGTGATTGGTCGACCCTCAACAATTCAGCTTGCATGGTTCAGTCCCTCCTTGGGGTAAAAGAAACAGGGGAGATGGTAGTGCCCCATCTCCCCTGTTTTCTTGACTGAACTTTGCATTATTCAGCCGGGTCGATGGGACACCGGCTGCATATGACGCTTACCGGCTTATTCTGCGGCTTCCGCTTTCGGGGCCACGGATACGAATACGCGGCCGTTGGCCTTCGTGCGGAAGTTCACGTTACCTGCGGTCAGTGCGAAAATCGTGTGGTCCTTGCCGATGCCAACATTGGCGCCCGGATGCCACTGCGTGCCGCGCTGACGCAGAATAATGTTGCCTGGAATGACGGCTTCGCCGCCGAACTTCTTCACGCCAAGGCGCTTGGATTCGGAATCGCGACCGTTACGCGAGGAACCGCCAGCTTTTTTGTGTGCCATTGGAGTTCTCCTTTAAACCTTGTTTCCCGTGTCGCGCCGATTAGGCAGCAACGATGTCCGTGATGCGGACGACAGTGTGATGCTGACGATGGCCGCGCGAACGCTTGGAGTTCTGACGACGACGCTTTTTGAAGGCGATGACCTTCTTGCCGCGGTTGTGCTCGACAACTTCAGCCTTGACGATGGCACCCTTGACAAAGGGAGCACCGAACTGTGCGTCAGCGCCTTCGCCGATCACGAGAACTTCGGTGAATTCTACAGTTGCGCCTGCCTCTGCTTCCAGCTTTTCGATGGTCAGCACGGCGTCGGCCGCTACGCGGTACTGCTTACCGCCGGTCTTGATGACTGCGAACATTTTTTATCCTTTCATGTTCGTTCCGGCTCTGCCCGCAAATGCAAGCTGGCCGTCTTTTTATCAGTCGGAATAGCGGAAATCCGTCGGGACCAAATGTCCCTTTGAAAGTCTGCCGGTGAAACCGCCTTTTTGAAGGACGGAATAAACGGAAGGCGCATTACGCCATCAATTTGGGTGCCGATTACGCGAGGTGCCCGTTTATGTCAAGATGACGAACGTTTGAAAAGCAACTGTAACGCCAAGAATTTCATGCTTTTTCAGTGGGCGTAGCAGTCAGGCCTCGAAATTTGCGCAGCAAGTGTTTATATGGGCCTTCCAACAAGGAGCAGAAATGGCCCGCATAGACCAGACCGACGATTGGCGGGACCGCCATGCGCCGACACTTTCCGCCTTCGAGTCGCTTGCGATCGAGGCATATGGCCACCTGCCAGAAGAATTCCGCGCCTTAACGAAGGATCTCATCATCGAGATCGCCGATTTCCCGACCGATGACGTGTTCGAAGACATGGCGCTCGAAACACCCTTCGATCTTCTCGGACTGTTCGAAGGGCGCGGCATCTCCGAACGTTTCACCATGGAAACGGGCGAGATGGTGAACCGCATCACGCTTTATCGTCGTCCCATTCTCGACTATTGGGCCGAGAACGAGGAAACCCTGGGCGACATCATCACCCATGTCCTCATCCACGAGATCGGCCACCATTTCGGCCTCTCGGATGATGATATGGAGCGGATCGAGGAAAGCGCCGACGAGGCCGCGGCGGAGCGCTGAGCCCGCCGGCGGCTACGCCTCTTATTGCTCGCCGAGCTTCATATCCGGGTGGTATTCCTTGCCCTCGACCACCTTGGTCACGGCCTGGCCGCAATGCATGACGCCGCTCGCCGCGTTGAAGGCGTAGCTCGGCGAACCGGCAAGTTCCCATCCCTTGTTCAACGCCTCGGTGACCCGGTGACAGAATTTGGAGTCGTCCGGACCGGTTATGAAACGATAGACCTTCACGTCTTTTTTGCCTTTCTCTGTGCGATGATATCGGCCATGGCGACCAGCCTTTCGGCCTGACTTACATGCAGCCGCTCGATCATTCGCCCGTTCATGTTGATGACGTTCAATTCCACAGATTCGGGCTTTGCGAAAGCGGCAATAATCTCTTTGGCCTCCGCGACAGACGCCTCGTCCGGAGCGAAATGCCGGTTGGCGAGCTCGATCTGGGCTGGGTGGATCAGCATCTTGCCGTCGAACCCCATCGCACGACCCTGCTCGCATTCGCTGGCAAAAGCCGCGAGATCGCGGAAATCGTTGGACACGCTGTCGATGACATCAAGGCCGTAGGCGCGGGCGGCAAGCACCACCTGCATCATCCATGGCACGAGGTAAGTTCGCCCCGGCAGTGCCGGAACCCGCGTTTCCTTGCGCAGATCGTTCAGGCCGATGACAAAAGCGGCAAGCCGCGCATCCGGCGTGTGGGCAGCGTCGGCGATGGAAGCGGCGTTCAAGACACCGAGTGGCGTCTCTATCATCGCCCAGATTTTCAAGCCCTGGGGCGCATCGGCCTCCGCCAGAAGGTCGGCCACATCATGAATATCGGCCGGCTGCTCCACCTTCGGCAATAAAACCGCATCCGGCCGGCAGGAAAGCACGAGTTTCAAATCCGCCATGCCATCCGGCGTTGAGAGCGGATTGATACGGATAATGGTCTCGCGTCCCGCGAAAGGCGCATCCGAAAATAGCCTGCCCAGATTTTCCCGCGCCTCGCCCTTCATGTCGGGCGCGACGGAATCCTCCAGATCGAGGATTACCCCGTCGCAATCGAGATCGCGGATTTTTTCGAGCGCCCTGACATTGATGGCGGGAACCGACAGCAGCGAACGGCGCGGTCTCACAGGAATATTTCCGAAAAAATTAGTCATGCCGCACTTGTGTCAAGCTTTTGTGACATCTGCAACCTGACAATCCACTGAATCCTCTTGCAAGCCGGAAGAAGAAGGCCCACATTCGTCTGGAAAGAAAGGTTGAATCATGCAAGGCATCCGTTCATTTTTCATCGCCGCCTCCGGCATCGCAATTCTGGCCATGGCCGCCCTCTTCACGGCGTCGCTTACGGTCGCTTTCATCGGCGTGCTCGCCGTTCTGAGCGCCGCCCGTCTGCTTTCAGCGCGTCTGAAGCCGGCCCCCATTCCGGTTAAGCCCCGCAACCAGCGCGACATGCGCGTCTGGAACGATGGCAAGGGCACGATTATCGATCTCTGAGATCGTTTAATCCGGTCAAAATGCGAGGACGCCGCAGAAGGCGTACCGAAGAACGCGGGTTTGCGCTTCTAAAGCGATCCGTTTTGCAGTATTTCCCGGCAGAACACATCCGGCGAGCTTCGGCCCGCGCCGGATTTTGTTGAAGGGAAAACGGGAAGCGACAGATGGAAAAGTTCACGAAGCTGACGGGCGTCGCCGCGCCCATGCCGGTTGTCAATATCGACACCGATATGATCATTCCGAAAGACTATCTGAAGACCATCAAGCGCACCGGTCTCGGTAAGGGCCTCTTCGCCGAGTCGCGTTATCTCGAGGATGGCTCGCCCAATCCCGATTTCGTGCTGAACAAGCCCGCTTACCAGAACGCCCAGATCCTTGTCGCCGGCGACAATTTCGGTTGCGGCTCCTCGCGCGAACATGCGCCATGGGCGCTTCTCGATTTCGGCATCCGCTGCGTGATCTCCACCAGCTTCGCCGACATCTTTTACAATAACTGTTTCAAGAACGGCATCCTGCCGATCGTCGTCAGCCCCGAGAACCTCGAAAAGCTGCTGGACGATGCGTCGCGCGGATCGAATGCCGTTCTCTCCGTCGATCTGGAAAGTCAGGAAATCAGCGGCCCCGATGGCGGCACGATCACCTTCGAGATCGATGAATTCAAGCGCCATTGCATGCTGAACGGCCTTGATGACATTGGCCTGACGCTCGAACATTCCGGTGCCATCGACACTTTCGAGAAGGCAAACGCCTCGATCCGCCCCTGGGCCTGATCACATTTCCATCCCTTTAAAAGCCGATCCCGTACAAAACCGTACCGGATCGGCTTTTGCTTTGCTTGAAAAGCCCTTGAGGCGGAGATAAGAAGCCCTCGATCCCGTCCGGCTGACGATACAACTTGGCTTGCCGCAGGACGGAAACGAGTTTGACGCCGCGCTCGCCGCAATCGAAAACCCTTCATGGTGGTTTCCGGCGCGCCGCCCAAGGAGGGTTCTCATGACAGTCCGCACGCTTTTCCTTCTGCCCGGTGACGGCATCGGCCCCGAGGCCATGACTGAGGTCCGCAAGCTGATCGATTATATGAACAGCGCGAAAGGTGCCGGCTTCACGGTCGAGGAAGGTCTGGTCGGCGGCTCGGCTTACGACGCCCATGGCGTGGCGATTTCCGATGCGGACATGGAAAAGGCGCTTGCCGCCGATGCGATCCTGTTCGGCGCCGTCGGCGGTCCGAAATGGGATGGCGTTCCCTATGAGCATCGCCCGGAAGCCGGCCTGCTTCGCCTGCGCAAGGATCTCGAGCTTTTCGCCAATCTGCGTCCCGCCATCTGCTATCCGGCGCTTGCCGCCGCTTCCTCGCTGAAGCCGGAACTGGTCGAAGGTCTCGATATCCTGATCGTCCGCGAACTGACGGGTGGCGTCTATTTCGGCGAGCCGAAGCAGATCATCGATCTCGGCAACGGCCAGAAGCGCGGCATCGACACGCAGATCTACGACACTTTCGAGATCGAGCGCATCGCCAGCGTCGCTTTCGAACTGGCCCGCACCCGCGACAACCGCGTCTGCTCGATGGAAAAGCGCAACGTCATGAAGTCAGGCGTTTTGTGGAACCAGGTAGTCACAGAAACCCACGCCGCCAAGTTCAAAGACGTTCAGCTGGAACATATGCTGGCCGATGCCGGCGGCATGCAGCTGGTGCGCAAGCCCAAGCAGTTCGACGTGATCGTGACCGACAACCTCTTCGGCGACATGCTCTCCGACGTCGCCGCCATGCTGACCGGCTCGCTCGGCATGCTGCCGTCGGCCTCCCTCGGCGCACCGGACGCCAAGACCGGCAAGCGCAAGGCCATGTATGAGCCGGTCCACGGTTCGGCACCGGATATTGCCGGCAAGGGCATCGCCAACCCCATCGCCATGATCGCGTCCTTCGCCATGTGCCTGCGCTATTCGTTCAACATGGTGGATGAGGCAACGAAGCTCGAGGCGGCAATCGCAAACGTGCTGGACAAGGGCATCCGCACCGCCGACATCATGGCCGAGGGTAGCCGCCAGGTCGGCACCTCGGAAATGGGTGACGCGGTTCTCTCCGAATTCAAGGCGCTTTCGGCGTAACGTTTACAGGAACCGGCTGGGCAGGGGCCACGGCTCCCTGCCCGTCCTCCTTCGGCAAAAGATGCTCATATCTTTTGTCAGTCAAAGTCTTCAAGAATGCGACGACGGCATCTACACGCTTGTCGTCCAGTGCGGGCGCGGACGTCAGCTCCGTCATGGCGATGTTCTCAGGCACTTCCGGCGCATCCCATGTCTTGCCGGTTTCCGGATTGATCTGCCGGCTGGGCTTCTTGCTTTTGTATTTCACGTAAAACAGCACCACCGTGCGCAGGTCCTTGAAGACGCCATTGTGCATGTATGGACCGGTGACGGCGACGTTGCGCAGCGTCGGCACCTTGAACTTGCCACGCTCAGCCGGATCGCCGGCCACAACAGGATTTTGCGCGAGCCCAAGATCGACAGCATCCGGCTTCGAGCCGTTGGCCGCTCTCACCGCCGTGTTGGCCGGAACGCCAATGTTGAAATATTTGTGGTTGGTGAAGAGGCCGTCTTCCAGCCCCTTGGCGCCGCGGATTTCATGGCAGGTATTGCAATTGGTAAATTGCGTGGAAGAAATCAGAACTCGCCCCAGCTCCTCCTGATCGGTCAGCTTTTCCTCGCCGCGCAGGAAACGGTCATATTTGGAATCGAAGGTGGAGAATTCATCCGAACGCTCGAAGCTAGCCAGCGCCTTGGTCATCGCGGCATAGGCGCTTTCGTCACTCTTGAAAACATCGCCGCCAAACTGCGTGCCGAAAGCCGCGACATAATCGGGGTTCTCCTTCAGCCGTTTCACGATCGACGATTTGTCCGGCATCCCCATTTCAATAGGGTTGAGCGGTGGACCACCCGCCTGATCTTCCAGCATCGAGGCGCGACCGTCCCAGAATTGCCCGCCTACATACTCGCCTGCCGCGTTCTTGCCGAAAGGCGGTGTGAACCTGGCATAGGTGGCAGTCGGCGCGTTGCGATCACCCAGCGAAATCCCGTCATCGCCGAGCGACACGTCCCGCCCGACCTTGTCGCTCTCGCGCGCATCGGAAAAACCCACCGCCTGCATATGGCAGGTGGAACAGGCCATGCTGCGATTCATGGAAAGATTGGGGTCGTCGAAAAGAGCTGCACCGAGCTTTTCCAAAGTCGCATAGTCTTCGCCGCCATGGGCGCGCGTGCCGTTGAATCCGGTACCGATAGGAGCCAGCAGAATGGCCGCAGCAAAGACGGCAGAGATAAAAAATCCGGGTTTCATCATCGGTATGCACGCTCGATGTAAAATGCGCGAGTACAATATCGGACCGAAAAATATGAAGCGGTTTCAGGTCCGGCCGCGCTTCACCAAGCGTGGAGACCCGAAGGCAATTCCCCTGGTCCACGTCCTGTGCAGCGATCTATAGCACTTTCCCCCGCTCCAAGCCTACAAACTTTCGCTGCTTGGTCCACTTTGCCGCACCGTGATCCGGGAAGGCAAATGTCCGGGACGATCAACCGCCTCTGGCGATGGCATGGAAGAAAGTGCCTGAAACGAGACCCCGCCTGCCGCCAGAGGGGCCGAGCGGACGACCCTGCCCGTCAGCAATCTGGGCGAAAGGCTCATCGTGGCCCGGATCGATAACACGCGCATAATGAAACTCATGGCCGCGCAGGATCTCGCCCGCTCCGCCGAGCGGTCCATCTGCCACGATCGTCGCCTGCCGATAACCGAGATTCATCTTGCGCTTCGCGAAACTGGTGGCATGGGATAAGAGCCCGGTCATGGCATGGGTTACACCCTCGGCATCTTCCAGCGCCGCGCCAAGCACCATATAGCCGCCGCACTCACCGTGGACCGGTTTTGTCGCGGCGAAACGGGTAATGCCCGCTTTGAACCCGACCGCATCGGCAAGCTTTCCAGCGTAAAGCTCTGGATAGCCACCGGGCAGCCAGCAAATGTCGCAGGTCTCATCAGGCGCCTCGTCTGCGAGCGGTGAGAAGGGCACGATCTCGGCTCCGGCCGTATGCCAATGGCTCTTCAGATGCGGATAAAGGAAGGTGAAAGCCGCATCGTCCGCAAGCGCGATACGCTGGCCGGGCGGCGCAATCGCCGCCTCCGCCAAGCCTAGGGGCACATCCACCGGCGCGGCGAGCGAAAGCAGGGCATCGAGATCGATGGACCTTTCCATCGCATCCGCCAGCCGTTCTATATGCGCGTCAATTTCCGGATGTTCGCTGGCCTGCACCAGCCCCAGATGCCGCTCCGGCAGGATGAGCGACGGATCGCGCAATACACAGCCTGCGACAGGCAGTCCGATTTTTTCGATGGCCTCCGTACACAGCGTCCGGTGTCTTTCGCTGCCGGCCCGGTTCAGCACCACCGCAGCCATTGTGACATCTGGATCGTAATGGGCAAAACCATGGGCGACAGCCGCCGCCGTCTGCGACTGGCCGGACACATCCAGCACCAGCAGCACGGGAATGCCGAACAGCCGGGCCAGATCCGCCGCCGACCCGGTACGGTTTTCCGCCACGGGAATGCCGTCGAACAGGCCCATGGCGCTTTCGATCAGAACGAGGTCCGCGCCGTCAGTCTGCTGCAAGAACAGGTGCCGCAGCAGTTCCGGCCGCATGGCCCAGCTGTCCAGATTGAGCCCAGGGGTGCCGGTGGCAAAGGCATGGAAGCCGGGGTCGATATAGTCAGGCCCGGTCTTGATGCCGCGCACCTTGACGCCGCGTCTTGCAAAGGCCCTGAGCAGGCCAATGGTCACGCTGGTCTTGCCGGAACCGGAGCGCGGCGCACCGATAATGAGCGCCCGCGCCGTCATGATCCGGCTCCACCAAGGCGGTTTCTCATCGAAACAATCTCGCCAATGACGATCAGGGCCGGCGCCTCGAATTTTTCCCGCTTTGCATCGTCAGCTATGCTTTCCAGCGTTCCGATGAAAATGCGCTCCTGCGCCGTCGTTGCCGACATGATGACGGCGACCGGCGTTGTGCCCGAACGGCCACCCTGCATCAGAAGATCGGCGATAGAACCTATATTCTTGAGCCCCATATAAACGACAATGGGTTCCCGTGTTTTCGCCAGCGCCAGCCAATCCAGATCCTCCTCAGTGCCGGCGGCATGGCCCGTGGCGAGCGTGACGGCGCGGCTGATGCCGCGCATGGTGGCGGGAATGCGGGCAGACGCAAGGGCTGCGAGCGACGAGGTCATGCCCGGCAGGATACGGAACGGAATGCCGGCACCGACAAGCGCCTCCGCCTCTTCGCCGCCACGCCCGAAAATAAAGGGATCGCCACCCTTAAGCCGCAACACCTTCTTACCCTGCCGGGCGAGATCGATCAGCGAGGCGGTAATGTCGTCCTGCGTTGCCGAAGGCTTGCCGCCACGCTTGCCGGCAAAGACGATTTCAGCCTGGGGACCGAGGGCAACGACATCGTCGCTGACCAGCGCATCGCGAACGATCACATCGGCCTGCGAAAGCGCAAGCGCCACTTCGAGTGTCAGATAACGCACATCCCCCGGTCCCGCCCCTGCGAGCCAGACGTGACCGGGCTCAAAGACCGGACCTTTTGCGGCGATGCTGTTTAAAACTTGGCGTATCGACATTCTTCTCGGCTGCTTTTTTAACGATGACGGAAAAAGCCGTCCCGGCTATAGGAATTCATATGGAAACAGATGGAAAGACCCTTCGCCGCGGCTGGACCACGGGCACCTGCGCGGCGGCGGCCTCGAAGGCGGCGTGCGCCGCCCTTCTGACCGGGGAATTTCCTTACCCTGTCGAAGTCGAACTTCCAAGCGGCGCAAGGCCGGCATTTTCCCTCGCCACCGAGGAAAAAGGCGAAAACTTCGCCCGTGCGGGTGTCGTCAAGGATGCGGGCGACGATCCCGACGTTACCCATGGCGCGTTGATCGAAAGCACGGTCAGACGAGGCAAACCGGGAAGCGGCATCACCTTCAGGGCCGGAAAGGGCGTTGGCACCATCACCCGGCCGGGATTGCCCCTGCCGCCGGGCGAACCCGCGATAAACCCCGTGCCGCGCAAGATGATCGAAACCGCCATTCACGAGGTCGCCGGAGAGAATGCCGATTTCGAAGTCGAGATTTCCGTTCGCGACGGTGAGAAACTGGCGGAAAAGACCCTGAATGGCAGGCTCGGCATCATTGGCGGCATTTCCATTCTCGGCACCACCGGCATCGTCATCCCGTTTTCCTGCTCCGCCTGGATACATTCCATCTGGCGCGGCATCGATGTGGCGCGCGCGACCGGCTGCACCCATCTGCTCGGCGCAACCGGCAATACCTCGGAAAAAGCCGGACAGGCGATTTACGACCTGCCGGAGACCGCGCTGATCGACATGGGTGATTTCATCGGCGGCATGCTGAAATATCTGCGCAGCCACCCTGTCGAGCGGGTGACGATTGCCGGCGGCGTCGCCAAGATGACCAAGCTCGCCCAGGGCATGCTCGATGTCCACTCCAAGAAAGGCCTCGCCGATCTCGACGCGCTGGCGGAGCTGGCAACCGAAGCCGGCGGAGATGAGAATCTTGCAGCCGCCATCCGTCAGGCCAACATGGTCGCGCACGCTTTTGAGCTGGCCGAAGGCACCGGGATTGACCTCGGTGCGATCGTTGCGGAAAAAGCCTGGGTAACCGCGGCCGCCGCGCTGAAGACGCCCACTATCGCGCTCGATATTCTGGTTTTCGATCGTCAGGGTACGCTCAAGGGGCGCACCGCCTCCACGCCGTCGCATCAACCCTTCGCATCTTCCTTCGGGGACCGGAACCGGCGTACATAATCGGTGCTATAAAGTGCGCTCTCGCGAAAATCCGTCGAGGCAAGCCCGCGCCCGACGAAGATCAGCGCCGTCCGCTCCACCGGCTCGGCGGCCAGTTTCCCTTCAATGTCGAACAAGGTGCCGCGAATGACCCGCTCGTCCGGCCAGGAGGCGCGAACGACGATGGCAACAGGGCAATCGGAACCGTAAAGCGGCGTCAGTTCTTCCACCACCGTGCCGATGGCATGGATGGCGAGGTGGATGGCAAGCGTAGTACCTGTCGCACCGAAGGCTTTCAGCGTCTCGCCCTCGGGCATTTTCGAAGCGCGGCCTGAAATACGGGTCAGTACAAGGCTTTGCGCCACCTCCGGCACCGTCAGTTCCCGCTGCAGGGTGGCAGCGGCAGCGGCAAACGAGGGCACGCCAGGAGTCACGGTGTAGTCGAGACCCAGCCGTTCGAGCCGGCGGATCTGTTCACCCATGGCGCTCCAGACGGAGAGATCGCCGGAATGCAGCCGCGCCACGTCCTTGCCGGCCTTTGCCGCCGCAACGAATTCCGCCTCGATCTCATCGAGCGACAGTGCGGCCGTATCGACAATGCGTGCACCCGGCGGGCAATAATCGATCAGCGCCTTAGGAACCAGCGAACCGGCATAAAGGCAGACCGGGCAGGCAGCGATAAGATCACGCCCGCGCACCGTGATGAGATCGGCAGCACCCGGACCAGCGCCGATAAAATGAACTGTCATTGTTGTTCTCCATGTTCGATGGCACGGTTATTTGGCGCGTCGCTCGTGCTGGCGACGGCTACCGTCACGTCGCCAACCACAAGACGCGCCGCAACCAGCCGCGCATTTTCCCCGGCTACGGCAAGCGCCGCCGCTTCACTGACACTGGGCGTCCCGGCATGATCGAGGCTTGCCTGCGAAAATGTCATTGTTTTCGAAGCAACCGCCTCGAGCCGTTCCTGCGATGCGATTTCAAGCGGCAACGACAGGCGTTTCGCCGCTTCCGCAAGACCAGCTTCTTCTGCCTTGAGCGGCGCAGTCGCCAGGCATTCGACGGTCATGCCGAAAGCAAGCTCGGCGGCGCGCACGGCTGCTATAATTGCCTCCGAACCCGTACCTTTACGGCAGCCTATGCCAGCGACGGTCACCATGGCTTGACCCAGCTCCACTGCGTCACCGGCATCGCCGGACGCCAGCCAGACATGGAGCCGACAGCAACAACGCGCGACACGTCCAGACGGATCATAGAACCGCCAAGTCGCGCATGGGCATCGAGCAACACCGCCTCCATTTCCAGCGTCACCGCATTGGCAACCAGCCGTCCGCCCGGTTTCAAGGCCTGCATGGCGCCTTCCAGCACACCTTTTTCGCTGCCGCCGCCACCAATGAAGATCGCATCCGGTTGAGGCAGGCCTTCAAAAGCCGCAGGTGCTGCACCGATCAGGATCTCAAGCCCCGGAACGCCAAATGCCTCGGCATTACGGGCGATACGTTCCGCCCTTTCCGGGTGCTGCTCTATGGCGATGGCACGAAGCGAGGGGTGCGACAGCATCCATTCGATACCGATTGAACCCGAACCGGCACCGATATCCCACAGCAACTCGCCCCGGCGCGGGGCCAGCGATGAAAGCGTCACGGCACGAATTTCACGCTTGGTGATCTGCCCGTCATGCTCGAACAGGCTGTCATCAAGCCCCTGTGCAAAAGGCAGAACACGTGCGCCCTCAGCCGCAACAACATCGATGGCCACGACGTTCAACGGATCTATGTCGTCAAAGGCAAAATCAGCCGCCCTGACCTGCCGCCGCTTTTCCCGCTGTCCGCCCAAAGCTTCAAGCAGGACAAATTCCGACTGGCCGAAACCCGAACTGGTCAGCAGTTCCGCGATCAGAGCCGGCGCACGTTCATCCGAAGTCAGCGCGATGATCCTTGCACCAGGATGCAGATGAGGGCGTAAAAGATCGATGGAGCGCCCATGCAACGACACGCAGTCGACCGACTGCAAGGCCCAGCCAAGCCGCGCCGCGGCGAGCGAAAAAGCGGAAGGTGATGGATAGCAGACTGTCTCATCCGCATTGATTCGCCGCAGAAGTGTAACGCCGACGCCATAAAAGAACGGATCGCCGGAGGCGAGCACGCAGACTTTGCCACCGCGCAACGCCACGACATCGCTCATCTCGGCGTCGAACGGCACCGGCCACGAACGCGCTTCGCCACGAATGGCTGAAGCTGCCAGTTCCAGATGGCGTTTGCCGCCGAAAACGATCTCGGCCGCCTCTATTGCCGCAGTGGCATTCCGGCCGAGCCCCTCAAGCCCATCCTCGCCAATACCAACGATGGAAAGCCACGGCTTCTCTTTCTTTTCAGCGGAAGCCTTCTTTTCAGTAGAAGCACCGCCCGTTCCGGAATATTCAGACGTCATGACACGCTCCATACTCATACTTGGCGGCACGGCGGATGCCCGCATTCTGGCCGGCAGACTGGCAGAGGACTCCGGCTACCGAATCCTGCTCTCCATGGCCGGACGCACGCTTTCGCCAGTGGAACAGCCCGTGCCGATGCGCAGCGGCGGGTTTGGCGGTGCGACGGGTCTTGCGGATTTCATTCGCGCCGAGGGCTTCGATATTCTCGTGGACGCCACCCATCCCTATGCGGCGAGGATTTCCGCCAACGCCATCGAGGCAGCCCGACTTGCCAAAGTACCGCTCGTAGCGCTTTCGCGCCCCGCCTGGCAGCGCCAGCCGGGTGACAGGTGGCAGAGTGTCGATACCGTCGAACAGGCCGTTACGGCGCTCGGCAGCGAAGGCAAGCGCGTGTTTCTGGCGCTCGGACGGCAGGAACTTCTCCCTTTCGAAGTCGCCCCTCAGCACCGCTATCTTATCCGCAGCGTCGATCCGGTGGAGCCGCCGCTCAAGGTGCCGGATGCGCGCTATATGACCGCGCGCGGTCCCTTTGCGCTCAATGACGAAATCCGCATGCTGGAAGAAAACCGTATCGAGACTGTTGTTTCCAAGAATTCCGGCGGCAGTGCCAGTTATGGCAAGATCGAAGCGGCGAGGCGGCTCGGCCTGCCGGTCATCATGATCGAGCGGCCGCCCCAGCGGAACGACGCCAAGGGCGCGAACGTGCCTGATGTAGAGACTGCGCTCACCGCCATCCGCCATCAGCTTTCTCTTTTCGAAAAACGTGGCGAATAGACCAGCGGGTCTTTCTCGGAGCGTTCGATCAGACGCGTTTCCACCGAACCGACGATGATGCAGGTGGCCATATCCGCCATGTCGCTCGATGCTTCCGATAACGGCACGACACGGATGCATTCATCCGCCCGGCCTGCGGCCCGGCCGAAGATCACCGGCACCGAACCGGGCAAGTGCGCCCGTAAAAGATCGAAGGCGGTGCCAAGCTGGTGCGGGCGCGCCTTGCTGACGGGATTGTAGAAGGCCATCACGAATCCGGCTTCTGCCGCCGCAATCAGCCGCTTTTCGATGATGCCCCAGGGCTTCAAATTGTCCGACAGCGAAATGGCGCAGAAATCATGCCCGAGCGGAGCGCCGGCTCTTGCGGCAACCGCGAGCATGGCCGTCACGCCCGGCACGACCGAAAAGTCTATCTCGCGCCATTCAGACGGGCCGTTTTCAATCGCCTCGCAAACCGCCGCCGCCATGGCGAAAACGCCGGGATCGCCGCCCGAAACCACACAGACCTTGCCGCCAGCGGCGGCAAGCCGCAGCGCCTGTTCGGCGCGGGAAATTTCCTCGCGATTATCAGAGGCATGGCGACGTTGGTCGGGTCCGAGCGCCAGACGGTCGAGATAGGGAATATAACCGAAGAAATCCTCTGATGCCTCAACGGCGGCGAGCGCTTCCGGTGTCACCTGCGCCGCACTGCCGGGGCCGAGGCCGACAACCACCAGCCGGCCGGTCATGGCGTTTCACCGCCAGCGGGTCTGGTTTTCCAGCCCGGCACCAGAACCAGCGAAAAATAGGGCGCGGGCGATGCGTCCCGCTCGATCAGCGGCACGGCATGGCTGTTCGCCATGGTGCCGCGCTCGACATAAAGCGCCTCGTTAAGCTTGCCGGCCTTTTCCAGCGCCCGGCGGATCTTCGGCAGGTTGCGCCCCACCTTCATGATCACGGCGCCATCCGTGCCGGACAGGCGCTCTGTCAGCACATCTTCCGCCAGCGTGCCGGGAAGCACGCTCAAGATATCGTCACCCTGCACCAGCGGTAGACCGGCCATCGACCAGCAGCCGGACATGGCGGTAATGCCGGCGACGACCTCCGCCTCATAGGAGGGCGCAAGCCGCAGATGAAGGTGCATATAGGAGCCGTAAAACAGCGGATCGCCTTCCGACAACACGGCGACATTGCGCCCGGCATCGAGATGGGCAGCAATATCCATGGCCGACTGATCGAAAAAGGCGGCGATTGCGCCGCGATAGTCCTCGCCGTTTTTGTCGCTCTCGACGGTGACCGGATAGACCAGCGGCATTTCCAGCGTGCCCGGACGAATGAAGGCCTCAACGATGCCGCGACCATTGCCGCTGCTGCCCTTCTTGCAGAAGAAGGCAAGGACATCGGCATTTTCGATGGCGCGGACGGCTTTCAGCGTCAGAAGCTCGGGATCGCCAGGGCCGGTTCCGACACCGACCAGTTTACCCTTGGTGTGTTCAAAAAGAGCCGCGCTCACAGACCTGCCCTCGCGACCGCGTTGACGGCAGCAGCCGTCATGGCCGAGCCACCCATGCGTCCCTTGACGATGGCATAAGGAATGCCGAGCGAGCTAACCTCCAGCGCATCCTTCGATTCCTCCGCGCCGACAAAACCGACCGGCATGCCGATGATGGCGGCGGGACGTGCAGCGCCTTTTTCCAGCATTTCCAGAAGATAGAAGAGCGCTGTTGGCGCGTTGCCAATGGCAACGAGAGCGCCGTCCAGCTTGTCCGCCCAGAGATCGAGCGCTGCGGCGGAGCGGGTGTTGCCGATCTTTTTTGCAAGTTCCGGCGTGCGCGGATCGCGAAGGGTGCAGATCACGTCATTATTGGCCGGAAGGCGAGCGCGGGTCACGCCATGGGCAACCATTTCCGCATCGCAAAGTATGGGCTTGCCCGCCAGCAAAGCGCCGCGTGCGGCGGCAACGAAATCCGGTGAGAACCGGAAATGGCTGGCCGCCTCCACCTGCCCGCAGGCGTGGATCATGCGAACGGCAATATCCGCCTGTTCTTCGGTAAAGGCGGATAAATCCGCTTCTTCGCGGACAATGGCGAAGGAGCGCTCGTAGATCGCATTGCCGTCGCGAATATAATCATGGTCGGTCATCGGTCATCCTGTCGAAGCGCCGCAACGATTGCCTCTTTGCCCAGGCGGGCGATGAGGTTGGCAGCGTTTTCCCCGGGCTTATGTTCTTTTTCGTAAAGACGGGCAAGCCGCGAAAGCGCCGTCCTCTGTTGCTCGAAAGGTAAAATATCGTCCTGCGGGTCGCAGGGGCGGCCCGAAATTGAAAAGGCCAGGCCATCGGCGGTGCCGGAAAAGGTCAAGAGCGACGCGGCGGGATGCGCGCAACCCTTGCCGCAGCCGGAGATATGCAGCGTGAAGGAGCCGTCGAGTAACGAGGCGCATTCCTCGGATGCAAAGGCGGCCAGATCATGGGTGGGAAAGAACGCCGAGGCACATCCCGGCGTGCCGGGACAGACGGCGATGGTAGATCGCGCATCACCTGCCCTTGTGATGAAACCGGAATTACCCGCGGTCCGAATCAACGCACCGCAAGCATCCCGTGACCCGAAAAATAGCAGGCTATGATTGAGCGAGGGCCGCAATGTTTCGATATCGAGCGCGCGCGCCCGGTCGCAGAGCCTCGACAAATCGGAAGCACGGACTTGCGCGAAAGCAGGCCTGACGCTGGCAGCAAAAGTACCGCTACCGGCCGCCACCAGCCCCAAGGGTGAAGAAGGCGCAGGCGTCTCGCCTACAATCGCCCTATCCACCAGACAGCCTCCGCAAATTGCCTTTATCGTCCGTAAATCCAGATCACGGCCACGGGCAAGCGGTCCCTTGCCAGCAAGATGAACGAGCAGCAACAGGGCAACATCCGCCGCCTTGTCGGCCTCGACAAATCCCGCGCGCAGCGCCTTGCTCTCCGGCCCCCCGACAGACAATTGCCAGAAAACGCGGCCTTCAAACCACATCGCTTTCAGGCGGATATCGGCCAGCAAATCGCCCATGGAAAGACGGCCGCCCCCATCGATGACGACAGACATTTTGGCGGCGAGCTTTTCATGCAGCGCCAGCGCAGCAGCCTCTCTGCGAATCTCGCCGGCAAGAGAACTGCCATCGGCGATTTCCTGATCGTCCCGGCCGGCAAGGGGTGAGGTCTCGACTGCCAGTCCGTCGCGAAGCGGCAAACCGAGCGCCAGAACATCATTCTCCAGGTCGCAGGCGCTTTCCCGCGTCAGGCCGCGAAATTGCAGGCTGCCGCGTGCCGTGATGTCGATCAGCCCGTTGCCGTGCTGCTCGGCAAGTTCGCAAAGCGCTATCATGTCATGGGGCGCAATATCAGCCTCGAATGCGATGCGTGACAGGTATCCGTCACCGGTCAGCATCGGGGTCGACAAGGCCGGACACGTCCCACGGCGGCCAAATGGCTGGACCGGATCGGAAACGGCCATCCTCATGCCACGCCCCTTTCAGAACGGGACAGGATCAGCATTTCAAGTTCCGTATCCACCGCATTGCGGCGGCTGTGCCACAGCCCGCGACGACGGGCGGATAAAAAGCGCGTCGCCATGACCTCCGCCGCCTTCGGATTTTCCCGCAGGATGAAATCGCGCACGTCCTCATTGCCGAAATAGGCGTCATAAAGCGCCTCGATCAGCGAGGAAGATACCGCATGGGTGGTTTCGGCAAAGCCGATCAGCCGGTCAACCGTCTCGGCAAATTCCGCCGCGCCGCGCGGGCCGTGCCGCATCTGGCCGGCAATGAAGCGTGGGTTGACGGCGCGGGCCCGCACCACGCGGGTCAGCGCCTGAGAAATGGACCGGGCGCGCGGACGTGCAGGATCGGTCGTATCCAGCGCCACAACATCGGCAACGCCGCCAAGTACTGCTTTTGCGGCGGAAAAACCGCCAATGAAGGCGACATCGGAAGAGCCGTCGAGAAGATCCCGGCCCGGATCGTCACCGGTGTGAACGAGAAGGTCGGCCCGACGTACCAGCTCAACAAAACCGGCATTCTCGAAAATCTCAAGCCCATCGGCACCGCCGAAGGCGTGACTTGCCGAATCGAGATAGGCCTGGCCCAGTTCCTCACGTTCTTCCCATTTCCCGCTGGCGAGTTTTTCCTCAATACCTGCGCCATAGGTGCCGGGTGCGGAGCCGAAGATACGTGCCGGTATGTGCCCGAGTGCCACCGCCTCTTCCGCCAGAGGATTGTCGCCCGGCGCTTCATCCCGCCGCGCGACGGCCTTGGCCGCTGCATCGAGAAGAGCAATGAGCGCCGGAAACATGTCACGGAACAGGCCGGAAATCCGGAATGTGACGTCGACACGCGGCCGCCCGATACTGGCGGGCGGCAGAACCTCGATGCCTGTGACGCGACCCGTCGCCGGGTCATGGATAGGCCTCGCTCCCATCAGATGCAGCGCCTGCGCCACATCCTCGCCGCCATTGCGCAGGCTGGCGCTGCCCCAGAGATCAAAAACCAGATGTTTCGGCCAGTCGCCATGGGACTGCAGATGGTGCCGAAGCACTTCTTCGCCCGCCATGCGGCCCAGCTCGAAAGCCGTCGGCGTCGGCATGGTGCGCGGATCGGCAGCATAAAGATTGCGGCCCGTCGGCAGCACATCGAGCCGTCCGCGCGCGGGCGCGCCTGACGGGCCGGGGACAATATGGCGGCCATCGAGCGCGGCAAGCAGCGCTGCTTTTTCCGCCGCAGCGCTTTCAAGCCTCAGAGGATCGATCTCGCCTTCGGGGGAGCGACCGAAAACATGCTGGCCATCCTTGATGGCAAAATCCTTCAGGTCGCAGAGAAAGGCATCAATGCGCGATAGCGCCGCATCGGCATCGTCCTTAGCCCCCACGCCCGCATCGGCCGCGAGCCCGGTTTCCAGCGCCTTCTCTACGATCAGTTTCGCCAGCCGGTCACGGCGGCGGCGGTCAAGCCCGTCTGCCTGCGCATATTCATCGACAAGTTGTTCCAAAGCCAATTGTTCCGGCGAAAGTCCGGCATGCACCAGCACCGGCGGAACATGGCCGATGGTAACAGCAGCAATCCGCCGTTTGGCAACCGCCGCCTCGCCCGGATTGGAAACGATGAACGGATAGATCACCGGCAACGAACCAGCGACGATCTCGGGAAAACAATCGCGGGAAAGCGCCACCGTCTTGCCCGGCAACCATTCAAGCGTGCCATGCGCACCCACATGCACGATGGCATGCGCATCCGCGACCCGCTGCATCCAGGCGCCGAAAGCGACCAACGCATGGCGCGGCGGCAGGGCAGGGTCATGGTAATCCACCCGGCGGTCCTCGTTCCGCCCCCGGTCCGGCGCCAGCGCCACAAACACCTGGCCGAAACGAGCGACGCGAAAACGGAATGCGCCGTTGGCTAGCGCATCATCCCGTTCGGCGGAGCCCCACGTGGCATCCACGGAGGCAGCTGCCCCCTCAGACAAAGCCGCGAGAAAATCCTGATAGGCTGAAAGTTCGACAGACGCTTCCTGTTGCTCGACACAATCCAGCAAAGCCCGCGCCGTTTCGGGAATATCCGAAACGGCATATCCGGCCGCGGCCAGATCGCGCAGCATTTCAAGCACGCTTTGCGGCACATCGAGACCAACGGCATAACCGGTGCGCCCCGGCGCAGCACCCGGATAATCCGGCATCAAAATAACGATCCGCCGTTCCTGCGGCGCAGACTGTTTCAACCGCAGAAACGCAGCGATGCGGTTTGCCACCTGCTCGACACGATCAGCTTCCGGTGTGTTAACGAGGCTGACACCGCCATCGGTCCGTATCTGTTTGAATGAGATAGCACCGGCAAGAATCCGGCCATCGAGTTCCGGCAAAACCACATGCATGGCAAGGTCGGATGGGTTGAGACCGCGCGCATTTTCCGCCCAGCCGTCGCGGCGCGTCGTCGCCATGACCACCTGAAACACCGGCACGCCGAGGCGATCAAACAGAGTTTTGCCACCGTCGTCCGTCTGACTGGCAAAAGCCGTGGCGGCAACAATGGCGGCGGGCTTGATATCCGGCAGCACGGTTTCAAGAAAGCGGATCGCCTCCCCATCCTTCAGACCGCTGACAAAAATCGGCAAAGGGCTGAAACCGCGCTGTGCGAGCCCATGAAACAGCGCATCGACGGGCGCAGAATCCGAAGCCAGAAGCATGGAGCGGTAAAAGAGAATGGGCAGAATAGGTGCATCGGCAGGGAAACCCGCACGGGCTTCCGCTTGATCCACAACGCCTTTACCGGGCCGGTAGAAACCCGCTTTCGGCAGCGGTTGGGCCTCTATATCCGGCCATGCGCCACCGCTTGCAAGAACCGAAAGCCCGGAGGCAAGCCGGTCCATATTCTCCCGCCCACCCTCACGGAAGAAGGAGAGGACTGAGGAAAGCGTCTGTCGATCGACGGTCGAGGCCGCCTCCAGCTTCTCGTCCCTCTCGCTGCACTCACCAGGCAATAACAGAAGCTTTATGCCGCGCCGTCGCGCCATTATGGAGAGTTGATCGACGCCGTAACGCCAGCGCTCAGCACCGCCCAGAATCCGGATAAGGATGACACGGGCGTGTTCCGCCGTCTTTTCGATCCACAGATCGACTGACATCGGATGCCGAAGTTCGGAGAGGTTGGCGGCGGACAGGGAAGGAAGTCTGGGCCCCACCTGCCGCCATGCCTGTTCCAGCCCGGCAAGATCGCTTGCCGAAAAAGACAGCATCACCACATCCGATCGCGGCTGATTGAGATCAACCGGCTCGACCAGATCGTCCAGAGACGAGGATGTGGTGGCGAGAATATGCATCTAAGGCATTTCCAGTAAAAGTGCGGTGCAGTTTTGCGTCCGACAATGCGCAAACAAGACAGCACGTCCGATGATTCCGTTTAAACCGGACGTGCTTTATGTCAGGCGGCCAGCATCTGTTCGATCTTTTCGCGGTTGAGGCCCTTCTCGCCGATGATGACGAGGCGGCTGCGGCGCTCCTCACCGGCTGCCCATGGCCGATCGTAATAATGGTTGACACGGCTGCCGACGGCCTGCACCTGCAGGCGCATCGGCTTGGCGGAAACTTCAACGAAACCCTTGATGCGAAGAACGTTTTCCGCAGCAGCAGTTTCCGCGATACGGGTGGCCAGCGCTTCCGGATCGGTCACGGCGGGCAGATCGATGACGAAGCTGTCGAAATCGTCGTGTTCGTGGTCAAGCTCGCCATCATGATGGGTGCGGCGGTTTTCGATATCCTCCTCCACCGCAAGACCGAGACCAATCAGAACGGCGGGGTCGATTGCGCCATTCGAGGCGACGACGATCTTCGCGGCCCGCGGCAGATGCTCGAGAATATGAGCCTTCGCCTTTTCCAGACCGGCGTGATCGAGGAGATCGGCCTTGGTGAGCACGATGAGATCGGCGCAGGCGACCTGATCCTCGAAGACTTCTTCCACCGGATCGTCGTGATCGAGCGCTTCGTCATTCGCCCGCTGGGCGGCAAGCGCTTCCATGTCATGCGCCACCTGGCCCTCTGCAAGGGCGGCACCGTCCACGACAGCCACCACGGCATCCACTGTTACGCGGCTCTTGATCGCCGGCCACTGGAACGCCTGCACCAGGGGCTTCGGCAGGGCGAGGCCCGAGGTCTCGATGAGGATATGTTCCACCTTCGGCTGGCGGCTGAGGATCTGTTCAATAGCCGGCTGGAAATCATCCGCGACCGTGCAGCAGATGCAGCCATTGGCCAGTTCGACGATGTTTTCCTCCGGGCAGCTCTCAATGCCGCAGCCTTTGAGGATTTCGCCATCGATGCCGATATCACCGAATTCATTGACGATGATGGCCAGTCGCTTGCCATCAAGCTTTTCGAGAAGACCGCGCAGCAGCGTGGTTTTTCCGGCCCCCAGAAAGCCGGTGACGATGGTGCAGGGAACGCGGTCCAGAAAGGGGCTCATGATCTCTCCTCGGTAAAATCGAATGGGGGAATGCGCGCCACCATGCCGCGCTTCAATGTATCGGGGCGGCCGCGCCAGGGCATCAGGCCATCTGCGGAGGCGGCCAGCATGCGAGCGCCGGTCAGCAGGTCTTCCGCGTCGTCGGGCGTCAGCCCGCCAAAGACATAGGACCAGCCGTCGCCGCCGCAAAGCACGGCGCTGAGGCCGCGTTTGCAATTGGCAAGACAATTGACGGAACGGACGACAATGCCGGATTCCTGCGCTGTTGCCATGACGGCATCCGCAAGACGTGCACCGGGTCGCGGCTCCGCATTGGGATCGGTTTCATCGCGACAGCTGCGGCAGACAAAAACGACGACGCCGGAGGCGTTTTCGCCTTCCACCTCCGAATGCGCACATGAAGAGACCGCTGTAATATCCAAACCGTTTCGCTTTCCGCGCCTTTAAAAACTCATCGGGGTGCGGATGTCGAAAACGGCATGCGGAAAAGCGCAGAGCCGGCTGTTCGATCTGACCGACTGACCGGAGCACCCCGCCCGGCAGACGTTTTTCCTGAAACGGCAGGTCTCCTGGCTTGCGGCTTTAAAACACCCGGGCACCGCCTTCCCGAACCATCTTTAGAGGTTCAGTGGCTTTACGGTGCGGGCTTGCCGCTTACAGTTGCGGGGGCAGCCACGGAATGACCCCTGTCAGGGCGGAACCGTGTTCCCTCTTAGCTTTTCCCGTTGCCGGGAAAAGACCGTCAGTCCCTTACCCTTAGGCTGAACGGGCGTGAGGGTCAATGCCGCGGCCCGTTGGCTGGCCGCATTGCCGGGTGCGGCAAATTGGGTATAGTCGCCGCTCCGAAAGGCAGGGGCATCCGGCCCCGTGCCGCTGGACGAGAAGGAAAACGCGATGACACGCGACATCAGCGACAGCGAAGCCGAACGCCACCGGCAGAAAATGGTGAACCGCAAGACGGTTCAGGATGCCGAAGTCGCGGAAAAGACCATCGAAAAAGGTCTGCTGATGATCAATACCGGCCCCGGTAAAGGCAAGTCCACGGCGGCTTTCGGCCTTGCTTTGCGCATGCTCGGCACCGGACGCAGGGTGGGCGTGATGCAATTCATCAAGGGCGCGTGGTCGACGGGTGAACAGCAGGCACTGACGCTCTTCGGTGACAGGGTCGTCTGGCGTACCATGGGCGAGGGGTTTACCTGGGACACGCAGGACCTGAAGCGCGATGTGATGGCAGCCGCAAAGGCCTGGGAAGAAGCCAAGGTCCTGATGGCTGACGAAACGATCGGCCTCCTGATCCTCGACGAGTTGAATATCGCGCTGCGTTACGATTACCTGCCGCTGGAAGAAGTCGTCGAAACCCTTTCCAACCGCCGGCCCGATCTGCATGTCATCGTCACCGGCCGCAACGCCAAGCAACCGTTGATCGACGCCGCCGACATGGTGACCGAAATGACCCTCGTCAAACATCACTTCAAGGCGGGTGTGAAGGCGCAGGCAGGGATAGAATTCTGACATGACTGCACGCGTGCTGATGTTTCAGGGAACCGGCTCGGATGTCGGCAAATCGCTGATGGTGGCCGGCCTTGCCCGTGCCTTCGTCAAACGCGGCCTGTCCGTCATGCCGTTCAAGCCGCAGAACATGTCGAACAATGCCGCGGTCACCGCCGATGGCGGCGAGATAGGCCGCGCGCAGGCGCTGCAGGCGCGTGCAGCGGGTGTTCCGCTGTCGGTTCACATGAACCCGGTGCTTTTGAAGCCGCAGAGCGAAACCGGCGCACAGGTCGTGGTGCAGGGTAAAATTGTCGGCAATGCCAAGGCAGCCGATTACCAGCACATGAAAGCCGGGCTGATGCCGCGCGTGCTGGAAAGCTTCGAGCACCTGAAAAAACGGGCCGATCTGGTGCTGGTGGAAGGAGCGGGCAGCGCATCCGAAATCAACCTGCGCGCCAACGACATCGCCAATATGGGCTTTGCCCGCGCGGCCGATGCTCCCGTCATCCTGATCGGCGATATAGACAGAGGCGGGGTCATCGCCAGCCTCGTGGGTACAAGAACCGTTCTCGACCCCGACGATGCCGCGATGATAAAGGGCTTCATCGTCAACCGCTTTCGCGGCGATCCGTCACTGTTTTCGGACGGTATGCGAATGATTGCGGAAAAAACCGGCTGGGCGTCCATCGGGCTTCTGCCGCATTTTTCCGATGCTGCGAAATTGCCGGCCGAAGATGCTCTCGGGCTTTCCGGCCCGGCGCAACACAAGCCCGGCGCGAAGATCCGCATCGCCGTGCCGATCCTGCCGCATATTTCCAATTTCGACGATCTCGATCCCCTCGACATGGAGCCGGATGTGGAGTTGATCCGCGTGCGGCCGGGCGAGACCATACCCGCCGATTGCACGCTGGTTCTGCTTTGCGGTTCGAAATCTACCATCGCTGATCTTGCCGTGCTTAAAAATGCGGGGCTCGATATCGACATCAAGGCGCATGTGCGGCGCGGCGGTTATGTTCTCGGCCTCTGCGGCGGATACCAGATGCTTGGTAAAACCGTTGCTGATCCTGACGGCATCGAAGGGCCATCCGCGACGGTGGAAGGGCTTGGCCTGCTGGATGTGACGACGGTTTTGACCGGCGACAAGAGGCTCGTCTCCGTGCAGGGCAGGAGTTTCGACGGAGTTAATTTATCCGGCTATGAAATGCATGTCGGCGAAACGACGAGCGTAACGGGCAATCTCCCGTTTTCGAACATCGACGGACATATGGACGGCACGATATCGCCCGATGGCCGCATCTTCGGGACCTATATACATGGTCTGTTTGCGGATGATCGCCAGCGTACTGCATGGCTTGAGCGGCTTGGTGGAGAAAGCACGGAACTGAACTACGAAGCGCAGGTGGACGCCGTTCTTGATCGTCTCGCGGCCCATATGGAATACCACCTCGATCTCGACAGACTGCTTTCTATAGCGCGATAAGGATCGCCAGTAACCCGAACAGCCCAATCAGCAAGAGGTCTGCGATCCGCGCCAATCGGAGCGCCGTGCGAATATCGCCGGCAACCAACGCCGCTCTTCCGCCTTCGCCCATGAAGCGGGCTTCGATCATCTGCCCACCGTAGGAACGCGGACCGGCAAGGGCGAAACCGAGAGCACCCGCAAGCGCCGACTCCGGCCAACCAGCATTTGGGGAGCGGTGATGACGCGCATCGCGGCGTATCGCGGCGATGGCTCCGCCCGGCGATGCGCCTTTCACAAAAAATGCCGCAAGTACGAAAAGACCGCCGCTCAGCCTCGATGCCGGCAGATTGACCAGATCGTCCAGCCGCGCCGACGCCCAGCCAAAGGCTTCATGGCGTGGCGAGCGATGGCCAATCATGCTGTCAGCCGTATTGATCGCCTTGTAACCCGCACCACCCGGCAGCCCCAGAAGACCTAGCCAGAGGGAAGGGGCAACGATGCCGTCGGAAAAATTCTCGGCCAGGCTTTCGATCGCCGCCCGGCATATCGCGGCCTCATCCAGCGCCTGCGGATCGCGACCGACAATCATCGAAACGGCTTTGCGGCCACCCTCCACCCCCTCGCGCTCCAGTGCGATGGCGACGGCCTCCACATGCTCTTCCAGACTTTTCTGTGCCGGAAGCGACGCGCCGAGCACGGCAACAAGCAACAGACCGAAGGGGAGGAACATAAGAAGCGACTGCGCAAACCATGCGAGAAATACAGTCAGCCCTACAAAAACGACCAGAGCCACAACGCCGGCCGTCTTACGCTGCGAAAATGACGCGCTCTCCCGGTTCCATTTTTTGTCCAGCAGCGCGATAAGCGAACCGATCCAGGTGACGGGATGGCCGATGCGCTTGAACAGCCAGTCCGGATAACCGGTCAGGCGTTCGATCACGAGCGACAGGAAAGCGAGAGCAAAGAACATGGGCGAGACAGTACCAGAAAAGGCGCAGACTGCGATCCGTCACGGCGGCAATCTCGGCAGGGCGCGCCTGATGTTTCCTGAAGCGCCGGAACCGTGGATCGACCTGTCGACCGGGATCAATCCGCACTCCTACCCGCATTCGCCCATTCCCGCCAGCGCATTTGCCCGCCTGCCGGAGCCTGACGCAGCCGAAGAATTAAAAGGGCTCGCAGCTGCCTCTTTCGGCGCGCCTTCTGACCGGCATGTTTCGCTTTCTCCCGGCACCCAGATGCTGATGCCATTGCTGGCTCATATCGCGGTCCACCGCGGAGCGAAAAGCGGAGCCGTGCTTTCCCCCGCCTATGCCGAACACGCCCGAACCGCCCGAATGACCGGACTGACTGTGACCGAAGTGGAGGACATCAGCGGCCTGGCGGCATCTGATTATGCCGTGGTCGTTAATCCCAACAATCCCGATGGCCGCGTTATCGATCGCGAAGACTTGTTGTCCTTGGCCAAGACCATGCACCGGAAGGGCGGCCTGCTCGTGGTGGATGAGGCCTTCATCGAAACTGGAGGTGCCGAAAGCCTCGCAAATGCTGCCGATTATGAAGCACTGGTGGTGCTGCGCTCCTTCGGCAAGTTTTACGGCATGGCGGGTGTCCGGCTCGGTTTTGCGCTCGCACGTCCAGAGATCGCTGGAGAACTGGAGGCAAGGCTTGGCCCGTGGGCAGTTTCCGGCCCGGCACTGCACATCGCAACGCAAGCTTTGACAGACAAGGAATGGCAATCGTCCATGCGTCTCCGTCTCGCGGAAGAGGCACGGCGTATGAATGGCCTGCTGGAAAAAGCGGGACTAACGATTGCCGGCGGCACGTCCCTGTTTACTCTGGTAAGGGACCACCGCGCCATTGACCTGTTCGATCATCTTGGCCGGCGCGGCATTCTGGTACGCATTTTTGATGAAAGGCCGAACGACATGCGTTTCGGCCTTCCCGGTGCTGAAGACGAATGGCAGCGCCTCGAAGAAGCGCTGTCATCCTTCTGATTATTCTTCGAACGTATAGGTCTCGATAGACTCCGGCTTCATTTCGATGGAAAAGCCAGGCAGTTTCGGCGGCATGTAAGCAGCATTTCTGATATCGCAGGGTTCGATGAAGTGCTCGTGCAGATGGTCGACATATTCGATCACGCGGCCTTCCTTGGTGCCGGAAACCACGAGGTAGTCGATCATCGACAGATGCTGGACATATTCGCAAAGGCCGACGCCACCGGCATGCGGCCAGACCGGCAGGCCGTATTTGGCGGCAATCAGGAGAACTGCCAGCACCTCATTGAGACCACCCATGCGGCAGCTGTCGATCTGCACGACATCGATTGCGCCTTCGGCGATGAACTGCTTGAACATGATGCGGTTCTGGCACATTTCGCCCGTCGCCACTTTCACCGAACCGATGGCCGCACGAATCTTGCGATGGCCGGCAATGTCGTCCGGGCTGGTAGGCTCTTCGATGAAGAAGGGCTTGGCAAAAGCAAGCTTCTTGATCCAGTCGATGGCCTGGTCCACTTCCCACACCTGATTGGCGTCGATCATCAGATAACGGTCGGGACCGATCACCTCGCGGGCGATGGTGAGACGGCGAATATCGTCTTCCAGATCGCGGCCAACCTTCATCTTCACGTGGTTGAAGCCGGCATCGATCGCTTCCTGGCAAAGACGGCGCAGCTTGGCGTCGTCATAACCGAGCCAGCCGGCCGAGGTCGTGTAGCAGGCATAACCTTCGTTTTTCAGCGTCTCGATCCGCTCCTTCTTGCCACTTTCGGCTTTCCTAAGGATTGCAAGCGCGTCGTCGCGGGTCAGCACATCGGTCAGATAACGGTAGTCGACGATATCGGCGATTTCTTCCGGGCTCATATCGGCAACGAGCTGCCAGACCGGCTTACCCGCCTTCTTGGCCAGCAGATCCCAGACAGCATTGACGACCGCACCGGTGGCGAGATGCATCGCGCCTTTGTCCGGGCCGATCCAGCGCAGCTGGCTGTCGCTCGTCAGATGCCGCCAATATTTGCCGGGGTTTTCGGTCACGGTGGCAAGATCGGTGCCGACCACCAGATGGCGCATCGCCTCGATCGCCATGCAGCAGATGTCGTTGCCACGGCCGATTGTGAAGGTCAGCCCGTGGCCTTTCAGTCCCGCCTCGTCGGTATCGAGGATGACGTAAGCCGCCGAATAGTCCGGGTCGGGGTTCATCGCATCCGAACCGTCGAGGCTCTGGGAGGTGGGGAAACGCAGGTCGAAAACACGCAGATCTGTAATTTTGGTCATGGCCGTTCACTCGCGGTCAGTGTCAAAGGAAATCGTTCAATCGTGGTGGAAGGTTTCTTCCATCATTGCCCACCACTCGCCTTCCTTTCGGCTTTCGAGTGGTTGCTGGCAGGGAATGGTGAAAGACCACCATTCCTTGTTCTTCGGGCTTGCAGCCATCTTCGCCATGTCGGCGCTGAAATCACTGCCGTGGTACTCCCAATAGCCGAACAGCAGATTTTCCGGCTCGCGCAGGAAGATCGTGTAATTACGGATGTTGCAGTCGCTGATCAGCGCCAGAATTTCGGGCCACACGGCGGCGTGCAGTCTTTTATATTCAGCAATCATGTCCGGTTTGACGCCGATGACCATGCCCATACGCTGCATGAAAAAACTCCATTATTGCTTGATGGTGGCGAGCGCCGCGCGCAGCTTCGGTTGCGGCAGGTTCAATCCCAGGCGTTCCGCAGCAGCGATGATCGGGATGAAGCGACGGCGTTTCTTTTCATCATGATTGCCGGCGATGTCGGCGAGCCGATGCGCGAGAAAGGGATTTCTCAAACGCTCCCGCAGCACACCGATATAGGCCCGCGCCTCATTCCCCATGCCTTCCGCTGCAAAGACCGGCAGCACCTCGTCACGCCAGAGCGTTTCAAGATCGTCGACCAATGCATCATCGGCCATTGCGTGGCGAACCGTCTCGTCTTTTGCGCGACCATCCCGCAACCAGCGCTCGGCGAGATAGGAATGGCCGAGATTGAGCAGGAACAGCTTCAGCTTTTCGTAGTGGTCCAGATCATCCGTCAGCACCATTGCCGGGTGGTCGCAGGGAAGGACGAGACCTTCCTGCTTTTCGATGGCCCAAAGTGCATAGGGTTCCGCCACCGCACCAACCGGGTCGATTGGCTCGGAGACGATGCGATCCACCAGGCTATTGGCGAAACGGCATTTTTCATTGAGGTAAAAGGCAAATCCCGCCGGCAATTGCCACTCGTCTGCAAGCTGGTGAACAACCTCTTTCAGGCGGTCGCCATTGCGCGGAACAAGCTCGCAGGGGAAGATCGACAGTGCCGCTTCCGGATTGGTCTGAAAACGCTCCAGCAACAGCATGCACAGCTTGGCCGGAAAGCTCTTCGGAACGCGCCCGAAATCGTCGGCGAGATCCGGTCCATCAGACGAATCCAGCTCATAACCGCGATCGCCCGTATTGGACAGAATGACTTCGGCCATGCAGGCGATGCGTCGAACCTCGGCCCAGTCCGTATCCGCCGTCAGCGCCAATGCGACAGCCTTGCCGGAAATTTCTTCATCAACGTCCTGCCCATCGCGAATGCCGCGGATACGCACGGGATAGGGGGCACCGCTATTCAGCGCCGCAACGCGCTTCAGGCTTTCCGCATTGCCCGTTGTCTGGACAATTGCGATGCGCCCGAGAGCTTCGCCTTTGTCCAACGCTTGCGAAATGAACAGATCCGCATGCGCGAGAAGAAAGCGGCTGGTGCCGAATTGCAGGATGGGTGTGTCAGGCGTCATGCGACCTCCACCATGCCTTTGATGACTCCGGCTTTCGGATCGGTCAGCCCGGCGAATTTGGCAGGCACATCGGCAAGCGTCATGCGATGGGTGATGAGGGCTTCCGGCACCTTTCCTTCCCGCAGCGCCTGCAACACCCGCTCGAAGTCCTCCGGCGTCGCATTGCGGCTGCCGAGCAACGTCGTCTCACGCTTGTGAAACTCCGGATCGTTGAAGGTAATATCGCTGGCGACGATGGATACCAGCACATAGGAGCCGCCATGGCCGACAAAGGAGAATCCGCGCTCCATGGCTTTCGGATTACCGGTCGCATCGAAAACCGCATCGAAGAAATCGCCATCGGTGATATGTAACAGATGGTCCTTGTCACCCTCGCCGAGCGTCACCGTATGGGCAACGCCGAGATGTTCCTTGCAAAAATCCAGCCGGTCGGTGCGCCCGTCAATCATGGTCACTTCGCCGCCATCCAGAACGGCGAAAACCGCAACCGCCATGCCGATAGGTCCGGCGCCGACGACCAGAACCTTCTGCCCTTCTTCAACCGCGCCACGGCGCACGGCATGCGCGCCGATCGCCAGAAATTCCGTCATCGCCGCTTGATCGAGGCTGAGGCCCTCCGCCTTGAGCACGAACTTTTGCGGAACGCTCAGATATTCGACCATGCCGCCATCGCGGTGAACGCCGAGCACACCGATATTGCGGCAGCAATTGCTCTTGCCCTTCAGGCAGGCGCTGCATTCGCCGCAGGAGATATAAGGGATAACGGTAACGACATCGCCTGCCGAAAGATGGCTGCCTTCCGGTGCCTCCTCTACCGTGCCGGAAAGCTCGTGGCCCATGATGCGAGGATAGGAAAGATAGGGCTGGTTGCCGGTAAAGATATGCAGATCCGTACCGCAGACACCGATGCGGCGAATGCGTACCAGCACGTCACCTTCGCCACGCGCAGGTTTCGGCAGTTCCTTTGGGACGAGTTGACCGGGGGTCTCGCAGAAAATTGCCAGCATGCATCACCTGTGGGAAAGGGAATAAAAACGAATCGCATTGTCGCCAAAGACTGCTGCATGGTCCTGCGCTGGGACGATATCGCGGCAGAAATCCAGCCATTCCTGATAATCGCCGGCCAGTCGCAAGACCGGCCAGTCGCTGCCGAAGATCACGCGGTTTCCGCCGAACAACTCCAGAATGGTTTCGGCATAGGGCCTGACCGCCTCCGGCCGCTGATCCCCGCGCTCAGTCAAGAGACCGGAAAGCTTGCAATGAAGGTTGGGAAGGGCCGCCAGGGCCGCCATATCCCTGCGCCATTCCCTATAGTGACCGGTGGCGATAAGTGGCTTCGCGCCATGATCAATCACAACAGGCAATTGCGGATGCCGGCGGGCAAAAGACAGGAGATGCGGCAGATTTGGCGGCAATACCAGCGCATCGAACACGAGCCTGTGTTTCACCAGCGCATCCACGGCGGGATCGAGCGCCGGATCGTCTATCCAGGCAACGTCCTCCATGCCTTGCAGCATCGGGCGCACGCCTTTGAATGCCGGGTGTTTTGCGCGACGGGCGATTTCCACCGCCGCATCAGCGGACTTCATGTCCACCCAGCCGACCACACCCCTGATGAAATCCGTTTGCTCCGCCAGTTCCAGCATGAAATCCGTATCGGCCGCGTCTTCCATCGTCTGCACCAGCACCGTGCCGGAGACCCCGGCCGTAACCAGCAGAGGCGACAGATCGGCCGGCAAAAAATCCCGGTAGATGGCAGAGAGAGACGGCGGCGGCCATTGCGCTGCACGATCCTTCATCAGCCAGAAATGCTGGTGAGCGTCGATGATCATGGCCTCAGGCCTTTCCGCCGGGCACAGGCGCGCCTTCGGAGATCAGGCCGCGCTTTTGCAACTCGGCCCAGAATTCATCCGGGACCGCCTGCTCGAACCATTCGATGTTGGAGGCAAGCTGCTGCGCATTGCGCGCGCCGGAGACGACCGTGACGGAGGCTGGATGACCGAGCGGAAATTGCAGCGCGGCCGCCTGCAGGGAAACGCCAACTTCGTCGCAAACGCCCTGCAAGGCATCCACACGGGTGATGATGTCGGCAGGCGCGTCGGCATAATTGAATTTGCGGTTACCGGCCAGAATGCCCGAATTGAACGCACCGGCGACCACGATCGCAACGCCGGTTTCCGCGCAGCGGTTCATGAAGGCGAGGCTCTGCTGCTCGAGCAGCGTATAGCGGCCTGCGAGCATCGCAACGTCGATATCGAAAACATCCATGGCGTCGCGAACGATTTCCCACTCGTTGACACCAAGGCCGATGGCGCCCGTCGACCCTTCGTCGCGCAGCTTGCCAAGCGCCCGGAAGCCGCCGCCGCTTGTCAGCTGCTCCCAGTAGTGCTGCTGCTTCTCGCCATGTGTGTAGGAACCGATATCGTGCACATAAAGAATATCCGGCTTCAGAACGCCGAGCCGTTGCTGGCTGGCTTCGAAGGACCGCAGGATACCGTCATAGGAATAGTCATAGACCGGACGGAAGGGCAGGGGCGCAATATAGGCGTCCTCTTCCGGGCCAACGGTTGCATCCGGAACCATGACGCGACCGACCTTGGTGCTGAGCGTGTATTCACCACGGTCATGCTCCGTCACCATGGTTCCAAGACGGCGCTCCGAACGCGTGTACCCGTAAAAAGGCGCGGTATCGAAATAACGAATGCCGCATTCCCATGCCTTGTCGAACGCGCCTTTGGATTCCTCATAGGGCGTGACGCGGTAGAGGTTGCCCATCTGGGCGCAACCAAGGCCCATAAGGGTGACTTCGACGGCGCGGCGCGGCAATTTGCGGGTATCGGAGACTTTCATCGCGGGGCTTTCTGATTTTTAGCAGAGCGGGATGGCGAAAAGGTGTGTGCGGTTTTCGCCTGAAATCCCGCATCTCAAAATTTTGAGGCGCGCCGCCAAAGCGGCGCGCCGTCTTGCATCAATAAAGAACGTTCTTGGCTTCCGGCTTCTCGATATTGTCCTTGGTGACAACAACGACGCCGGTATCGACGAACTTCTCGACCTTTTCCTTGTTGATGAGCTTGGAGATGGTCTCCACGCCCTTTTCGCCCATCTGGTAGGAACCCTGAACAACGATGCCGGCGAGCGTGCCGTCCTTGACGAAGCCCTGAAGGTCCTGGTTGCCGTCAAAACCGATGCCGACGACCTTGCCCGCTTTGCCAGTCTGGGCAAGCGCACGGCCGACACCGATGGCGGTGGGCTCATTGGCGCCGAAGATACCCTTGAGATCGGAATTGGCGGCCAGAACATCGGTCGTCTGGTTCAGCGCCGTCGCCATCTGCGACTGCGAATAGAACGGGCCGACGATCTTCAGGTTGGAATTCATCTGGATGTAGTCGGTGAAACCACCGACACGGCCGATTTCCGAACCGGCACCGGCCACGTAAGACATGACGGCGATCTTGCCTTCCTTGCCAACCTTGTCGATCAGCGCCTGCGCTGCCAGTTCGCCGGCTTTCTTGTTATCGGTCGCGAGGAAGGACTGGTAATATTGCTCGGAACCCTGAGCGAGCTGCGAGTCGATCAGAACCACGGGAATGCGGGCTTCCCAGGCCTTCTTGACGGCCGGCACCAATGCATCCGGATCGGAAGGAGCGAGGACAATGCCTGCGACCTTACGGTTGATCGCGTTTTCGACCATGTTCACCTGGTCGGCAATGGCGGACTCGGCGGCCGGACCCTGGAAGGTCATGGTGTTGCCGGAAGAGTTCTTCATCGCCGCATCGGCGCCCTTCTGGACGTTCTGCCAGAAGGTGGAGTTGACGGTCTTGACGATGACGGCGATTTCGCCGGCCTGCACGGTGGAGACGCTCCACAGCGCGATTGCGGATGTCAAAAGGGCAGTCGCAATTTTCTTCATTTCTTCCTCCGTGATGTCGGCATACCGGGCCTCCCCTGCCGATCTTTTTGCGGAAAGGGTCCGCAGCCCTTTGATCAGCGGCGGTTTCGCAACTGGTCGATCCAGACGGTGACCAGAATGACGAGGCCGATGATGATCTGTTGCGTGAAGGCGGAGACGCCATTCATATTGAGACCGTTGCGCAGGATGCCGATGACAAAGGCGCCGATGGCCGTGCCGGAAATCGTACCCACGCCGCCGATGAGCGATGTGCCGCCGATGACGGCGCTGGCGATTGCATCCAGCTCATACATCACGCCCTCATTCGGCTGGGCGGTGACGAGGCGCGACATCAGCACGCAACCCGTCAACCCTGCGAGCGTGCCGGACAGGATGTAGGTGAAATTGGTGACGCGGGCGACGTTGACGCCGGAAAGGCGTGCCGCCTCCGCATTTGAACCGACGGCATAGATATGACGGCCGAGGATCGAGCGGTTGAGCATGAAGGAGACGGCAAGCGCAATCACCACCATCAGGATGACAGGGTAGGGAATGCCCGGGAACACCACGTTCGGAAAGCCGTCATCACCGATGTTGACGATGCGGAAGAGGGCGCCATTGCCGAGTTCGCCGAAGGATTCGCCAAGACCGGAAACCGCGCGCGCGCCGGTTATCTGCAGCGCCACGCCGCGGGCGATCAGCATCATGCCGAGAGTGGCGATAAAGGGCGGCAGCTTGAAGCGGGTAACCAGAAGGCCGTTGATGAGACCGCAGAGCGACCCCGTCAGAACACCAAGAAACATGCCGACCGGCACCGGCATGCCAAGTTCCTTCACCGCAAGGGCGGCGACGACCCCGGCCAGGGCAAGCACCGACCCGACGGAAAGATCGATGCCGCCGGTGATGATGACGCAGGTCGCACCGATGCCGAGAAGGGCGATGGACGTGACCTGAAGCGCAATGGTCATGGCATTGTTGACGGAGAAGAAGGCGCTGCTGGTGGCGGAAAACACCATAACCAGCACAACGAGACTGCCAAGCGCCGCAAACTTCTGGATAATATCCTTCTGGCGGTCGCTGAAGGCGAAGCTCTTCTTGGGTTCTGCAATATTAGCCATGTCGTTCCTCACTGCGCGGCCCGGCCGTAACCGGACGCATACCGCATGATTTCTTCCTGATTGGTCTTGGCGGTCTCAAGCACGCCCGTGATCCGGCCCTGGTGGAAGACGGCGATACGATCCGTCAGCCCCAGAATTTCCGGCAGTTCCGAACTGATGAGAATGACACCAATCCCCTGCGCGGCCAGTTCATCCATGATCTTGTAGATCGCAAATTTCGCGCCGACATCGATGCCGCGTGTCGGCTCATCGAAGAACAACACGCGCGACTGCCGGAACAGCCATTTGCCGATAATGATTTTCTGCTGATTGCCGCCCGAGAGCAGCCGCACCGTCTGCTCGATCGAGGGCGTGCGAATATTCAGAAGGTCGACATAACGCCTAGCGACATCGTCATGTTTCTTGAAATCGATCAGTCCGAAACGGTTGGACACCTCGCCGATATTGGCAAGCGTCGTATTGGCCGCAACCGACATCTTGATGGCGAGACCATCACTCTTTCGGTCTTCCGAGAGATAGGCGATGCCTTCCCTGATGGCGTCCTGCGGTGAGTTGATCGAAAGTTCGCGTCCGTTGAAAACGATCTTTCCCGCATCGAGAGGATCGGCGCCGAAGATGGCGCGCGCGACTTCGGTGCGACCCGCCCCCATCAGCCCGGCAAAACCGAGAATTTCGCCACGCCGCAGAGAGAAACCGACATCGTGGAACACACCGCTGCGCGTCAGCCCTTCGACGGAGAAGATAATGTCTTCCGTCGGGCGCGAGGTGCGCTCGGGGAATTTGTCTTCCAGCGAGCGCCCGACCATACGCGTGACAATGTCATCGACGGTGATCGACGCGAAATCGTCGGTCGAAATATAACGTCCATCACGCAGCACCGTCACGCGGTCGACGATCTCGGCCATTTCATCCAGACGGTGGGAAATATAGACGATGCCGACGCCGGATGCCTTGAGATCACGGATGACCTTGAACAGCAGCCTTGTCTCCTGCTCGGTCAGCGAGGAGGTAGGCTCGTCCATGATGAGGACTTCGGCATCGAGAGAAAGAGCTTTGGCAATCTCCACCATCTGACATTGGGCGACGGAGAGACCGCGAACGATCTGGTCCGGGTCGATATCGACGCCAAGCCGATCAAGACAGTGCTTGGCATCGAGCCGCAGCTTCTTGCGATCAACGAGGAAACCCCGCCGGGGTTCGCGGGCGAGATAGATGTTTTCGGCGACAGAGAGATGTGGAACGAGGTTGAGTTCCTGATGGATGATGGCGATGCCGGCGGCTTCGGACTCCAGCGGCGATGCATATTGCACCTTAACGCCCTTATGCAGGATCGTGCCGTCGCTCGGCTGATAGACCCCGCTGACGATTTTCATCAGCGTCGATTTGCCCGCGCCATTTTCGCCGCAGACGGCATGCACTTCGCCGCTGCGCAAATCGAAATGCACGTTCGACAGCGCCTTGACGCCCGGGAATTCCTTGCTGATGTTTTCAAGACGCAGAAGAACGGAACGCTCGTCGCGCGCCATCTCCTCAGGCGAAAAATCGCCCCGAATTGTCGATGCGCCCTGCGACATCTGGAAACCTCCCACCCGTGCTCCCCGCTCCACCGGGGTACCATGAACAGGCCAAATGGTTAGGCCGGTTTTCTGGAATGGTCAAGCCAATTTGGTCAAAATTTGGATAAGGGTTCAAGAAAGAACAAAATAATCAGGAACTAAAATCTGCAATAGTGTTGTAAATTCTTATATTTAAGTAATTTCTTGCGTATTGATACGCTTGGCGTTACGGTAAGGCCAAATGCATTTTAAAGACAGGGCTTGTTAGAAAACACATGAATGGTCAGGCCAAAATAGCGGAACCACGCAGGCTTTATCAGCAGATTGCGGACCAGATACGCGAGCTCATCGATTTGGGCGAGTTTCTGCCCGGAACGCGGCTTCCGGCCGAGCGGGAACTGGCACAGAAACTCGGCGTCTCCAGGCCATCCCTGCGCGAGGCGCTGATCGCACTGGAAATCGACAACACCGTCGAAATTCGCATGGGTTCCGGTGTCTATGTATCAACCGAAGCTCTGCAGACCACCCATCACACCAAGTCGCTGGGCGACAGCCCGTCTGAACTGATGCAGGCGCGGGCGGCATTGGAAGGCGCAACCATCGTGTTGGCGGCAAGCCGCATGACGGAGGAAACCATTGCCAGCCTTCGCCAGATACTGAACACCATGCAGAAGGAAATCGAGGCGGGACGCAAGCCTCTCGATCAGGACCGGCTGTTTCATGTCACCATTGCCGAACAATCCGGAAACAGCGTTCTGGCGCGGCTGGTGGCAAACCTCTTTGATGAGCGGCACAGCCCCATTTCGGCCCAGCTGCGCGTGAAATTCGAGGATCGCGATACCTGGGCCTTCGCCCTTCAGGAACACGAGGCCATTCTGGCGGCACTGGAGCTGAAAGACCCGCTGCTGGCGCAGGCCGCAATGCACATCCATCTCGAAGGCTCCAAGAGGCGCTGGGTTGATAGTTGAATCTAAAATATAGCAGGCAATATACCGGGAGGAGGAAAACCCGTGAGTGAGAATTCCGAGGCAACCATTTTGCTGAACGCCAACGACAATGTCGCGGTGGCGCGCCGGTCCATTCCGGCCGGTGGTGCGACGGGCAGGGGCGATCTGACGGCGCTTGAACTGATCGGGCGCGGACACAAGGTGGCCCTGAAGCTCATCAGATCCGGAGACGAGGTCCTGAAATACGGGCAGGTAATCGGCATCGCCACACAGGATATCGAGCCTGGCCGGCACGTGCATCTGCACAATCTCGCCATGGTGCCCTCCGAACATGCGCATCAGTTCAGTGTCGATATCGAAGAAAAGGGTATGGTGCCCGAAGCCGACCGCCGGACCTTCATGGGTTATGATCGCGGTCTCGGTGGCGTCGGCACGCGCAACTACATCGGCGTCATCGCTTCCGTGAACTGTTCCGCCACGGTATCGCGCTACATCGCCGATTATTTCAACAAGCAGGGCGGCCTTGAAGGTTTCGACAATGTCGATGGCGTCGTGGCGCTGACGCATGGCGGCGGCTGCGCGCTCAACACGAAATCGGAAGGATATCGCCTTCTGATCCGCACCATTCAGGGTTATGCCCGCCATCCCAATTTCGGTGGCATTCTGCTGATCGGCCTCGGTTGCGAAACAAACCAGATCGCCCCCATCCTCGAGCACTACAAGATGGAGGAAGGCGAGCGCCTGCGCACCATGACCATCCAGCAGCATGGCGGCACGCGCAAGACGATCGATGCGGCGATTGCCGAGATCAAGGCCATGCTGCCGATGGTCAATGCCGCCCGCAGAACCGAGCAGCCCCTTTCAAAGCTGAAAGTGGCGCTGGAATGTGGTGGCTCTGACGGCTATTCCGGCATATCGGCGAACCCGGCACTCGGTTACGCCTCCGATCTCATTGTCCGCAACGGCGGCACGACGGTTCTTTCCGAGACACCGGAAATCTACGGCGCCGAGCACCTCCTGACGAAGCGGGCCATCACACCTGCCGTTGCTGAAAAGCTGTTGCAGCGCATCGACTGGTGGCGGGATTATACCGCCCGTAATGGTGACGAGCTGAACAACAACCCGTCCCACGGCAACAAGCTCGGCGGACTGACCACCATTCTGGAAAAATCGCTGGGTGCGGTCGCCAAGGGCGGCTCCATGCCGCTGAAAGCCGTTTATGAATTTGCGGAAACCGTGACCGAACAGGGCTTCGTTTTCATGGATACGCCCGGCTACGATCCCGTTGCCGTCACCGGCCAGGTTGCCGGCGGCTGCAACGTCATCTGTTTCACCACCGGCCGCGGCTCCGTATCAGGGTTCAAGCCGGCGCCGTGCATCAAGATCGCCACCAATTCCGAAATGTATGAACACATGAAGGAAGACATGGATCTCAACTGCGGCGAGATCGTTACCGGCGCGGAAACCATTGAGGAATCCGGCAAACGAATTTTCGAGCACATTCTGGCGGTCGCGTCCGGTGATAAGACTGTCAGTGAGATTTACGACTACGGCGACAACGAATTCGTACCGTGGCAGGTAGGAGCGGTGACCTGACCTGAGCATTCCAGTAAAACTGCGTAGCGGTTCTGCATCCGGAAAATGCGGGAAATGAAATCCGACTGTCCCACGTGAAACAAAAGGCCCGGAAATCACTTCCCGGGCCTTTTCCCATTCGAGTAGGGTATTCTCGCTCAGTGGCGGAAGTGGCGCATGCCGGTAAAGACCATCGTCACATCATGCTCATTCGCCGCGTCGATCACTTCCTGATCGCGCATGGAACCACCCGGCTGGATGACGGCGGTGGCACCTGCGGCAATCGCAGCAAGCAGACCGTCGGCGAACGGATAAAACGCTTCCGACGCCACGGCGGAGCCGCGTGTCAGGGGCTCGGTGAGCCCAAGCGCCTTGGCCGCATCCTCCGCCTTCAGGGCGGCGATGCGGGCGGAATCCACCCGGCTCATCTGGCCGGCACCGATACCGGCTGTCTGGCCATCCTTGGCATAGATGACGGCGTTGGATTTCACATGCTTGGCAATCTTGAAGGCAAATTTCATATCTTCAAGTTCCTGCGCCGTCGGCGCACGCTTTGTGACAACCTTCAGCTCAAGATCCTCGACCATACCGTTGTCGCGGCTCTGCACGAGCAGGCCACCCGAAACGGTCTTGGCCGTGATACCGGCTGCGCGCGGATCAGGCAGGCCGCCTGCAGCCAGCAGGCGAAGGTTTGGCTTGCGGGCGATGATTGCCTTGGCCTCTTCCGTAACACCGGGTGCAATGATGACCTCGGTAAAGAGCTTGACGATCTCTTCCGCCGTTTCCGCATCGAGCGTGCGGTTCAACGCAATGACACCACCGAATGCCGAAACGGAATCGCAAGCCAGCGCCCGGCGGTAAGCTTCGGCAAGCGTGGGACCGGTTGCAACGCCACAGGGGTTTGCGTGCTTGATGATGGCAACAGCCGGCGCGTTTTCCGGCAGGAACTCCGCCACAAGCTCGTAAGCCGCATCCGTGTCGTTGATGTTATTGTAGGAAAGCTGCTTGCCCTGGAGAAGCGTTGCCGTTGCAACGCCCGGACGCTTTTCGCCGGTCAGGTAGAAGCCGGCACTTTGATGCGGGTTCTCGCCATAACGCATCTTTTCCTTCAGCGCGCCGCCAATGGCCCGGTAGTCCGGCGTCTCGATGGAAAGAGCCTGGGCAAACCAGTTGGAAATCACCGCATCATAAGCGGCCGTGCGGGCATACGCCTTGGCGGCAAATCTCTGGCGCAGCGCATAGGATGTCTGGCCGTCATCAGCCTGCAGGGCTTCAACCAGTGCCGGGTAGTCTGAAGGATCGGTGACAACAGTGACATAAGCGTGGTTCTTGGCCGAAGCGCGGATCATCGCCGGGCCGCCGATGTCGATATTCTCGACCGTTGTCGGATAATCGCCGCCCTTGGCGCGAACTTCTTCAAACGGATAAAGGTTTATGACCGAGAGATCGATCGCCTCGATACCATGCGCCTTCATGGCCTCGACATGGTCGGCATCATCACGGATGGCCAGAAGGCCGCCATGCACATTGGGATGCAAGGTCTTGACCCGGCCGTCCATGATTTCCGGAAAATTGGTTACATCGGAAACATCCGTCACCGGCAGGCCCGCCTCGGCGATGGCCTTCGCCGTACCGCCTGTCGACAGGAGCTTGACGCCAAGCTTCGACAGAACCGTCGCCAGCTCGAGGATATCCGTCTTGTCGGACACGGAAAGAAGTGCCGTGCGGATTTTGACCTTATCGGGAGCGGGGATTTTTTTGGATACGACAGCCATCAGGCATACTCCGTTCAACAGGGAGGACAGGCTGGACTGGGGATTGATCCAGCAATTGCCGCCGCGTTAACACAGCTTGCCGTATTAATAAACAGCAGGGACGCCGAACGGCGAAAACTACACGCGGTTTTCGTGTGAAAACCATCCGGAACCATCTAGGCCTTGCGTTCGATGATCCAGCGGATTTCCCGGGTATTGGCAAGGTTGAAGGGCAGCTCGATCTGCTGCGAGGGCCGCATGCCGGAGGCATCGGCCATGAAGACATCCTCTGTGACGAAAAGCTCCAGCCCCGGCGCGGAGAACAGCCAGGTGGTTCCATCCGCCGCTTCAAGATAAACCGACTCCTCATCCCGCTGATGCAGCTGGATGTGAGGATGGATGTGGAAACGCGATACCGCCGAAACGGACTGCAGCTGCGTCTTTATTGCATCTTCATCGGCACGCAGCAGGTCGCGGCCTTTTATCTTCGTACCCGCTGCATTCAATTCGATTTCCCGCTCGTGATAGCAGCCGAAATTCTGCAGATATCCATTATGCGATGCCCACAGCACATCATTGCCGTTTCCATCCGTTCCGCGCCTGCTATCGACCTCGCTGACACCGGAGATCATGATGGGCCCAAGCAGTCTCGATCGGGACAATTTGCAGGAAGACGTGTCCGCAAGCGTGACGGTGGAGTGGGCGGCCGTCGACCGGCTGGCCCGCTGATATTCCGGTGCGGCATTTTTCGGAAAACCGGAATTAACGATGAACCGGTTCTTGCCGCAGGACATTTCGAAGGACAGGCACCCTGAATGGGCGTTGCGTGAAAGCTCCGCCGAACTGGGATAACCCGTATCCACTATGATAACGGTATCGTCGGTGGCGAGCCGGTGGTAGTTCACGTCCGGCAGCACCTTGGAGGGCCGGCCCGCCGTTTCATCATAGCGGAGCACGGAGACGAGCTCATTGGCCAGCGTGGCTGTCGCGCCGTTGAACAGCGCGAGATCGCCGCCCTGATGCCGGAAAAACCGGATTGCCGGAAACATGCGGTCAATCGCCGGCACAAGCCCCGAGGGCAGATCGTGGCCGAGATTGATGTAGCTTTGCCGAAGCGGCAAAAGATCAAGCAGGAGATCCAGCATGACCCGCGGATTGCGCGAAACATGTCCGCCATCGGGGAGAATCTGGCGTTCCATTTCCTGAGCAAGCTTCATTCCATGCCGGGTAATGCGGGAGAGCCGGGTAGGCATGGCGATGGAGGCCATGGCGAGCGCAATCCTGATCCTCAGCCTCGCTTCTCCGTCAGGCGCATGTTTCACGATCCTGTCGAGGTAACGCACATGAAAGGCAAGACTTTTCAGGAAGCGGCGATAAAAGCCCGCATCTGCCTCATATAAAACGACGGGTGAATGGGAGAGCCAGGCGATCAGCCTCTGCGCCGCAATTTCCGGTGACCAGGAGGCGCCCGCAAGCCGCTTGCCATGGATGGCGATCCACTCGGCAACGATACGGCGCGCGCGCTTGCACGCCTCGCTCGATCTGTCGGAACGGATATGCCGCAGCCAGCCGAAGGCGTGCAGGCGTTCCTCAAAAACCAGCGAAGGGTAGTCCAACTGAAATGGCGAGAGGCCACCGGTTTCAACGACGCGACCGGCAAGCGCTATACGGCCACGCAACAATTCCTCGGCAAAATAGGGGTCGATCGCCCTCAGATCGGTAGGCGCCGCTACCAGCCCGTCGGGAACACGATTGGCAAACCGGGATACATGCAGGCGCAAAGGCGTGAGGCCGACGCACAGATGCCGATACGCCATCCGTGAAAGAAGACCGGCCGCATTCATGCTGCCTGCAAAGGACCCTAACAAGCTGTGTTTCCCGTTCACATGTTTTGTTTTTATCAGTGAACCGCGATGACCGGAACGTTATCGATAAATATCTAATGATTCGCGAGAGCTTCGCTTTTTTCTACTTCTTACGCAAGACACTGCTAAAAAACCCATCGACCCCACCGAACATATCCGGCGTCGTGCGAAGATCGCCCTCTGCGGTGATAGCAGCCTCCATCGAGGGCCAATCCTCCTTGCGGACGGCGACACGCTCAATACCGGGGTTTTCTGCCAGAACCTGCGCAATCATCTCTTCCCCTTCAGAAGGATCGAGCGAGCAGTTGGAGAACACCACGATGCCTCCGGAATCGACCAGAGTAAGCGCATGCCGCAGCATCTGGCCCTGAAGCGTAGCAAGTTTGGCGATATCGTTTTCATCCTTCGTCCAGCAGACATCGGGATGCTTGCGCAGCGTGCCGGTTGACGAGCAGGGAGCATCAAGAAGAACGGCGTCGAAAAGCTGCTCCGGCTGGTACTTCATCATGTTGACCTCCACCGTTTCGGCGTGAAGGCCGAGCCGATCGAGATTCTCCCTGAGGCGGCGAAGACGATTGCCGGATTGGTCCAGAGCAGTCACTTTCGCACCCGCAAGCGCAAGCTGCGCGGTCTTGCCGCCTGGAGCGGCACAAAGATCGGCAACACGCTTGCCGGACACATCGCCCATCAGCCTCACCGGCATGCTGGCAGCGAGATCCTGCACCCACCAGGCGCCATCGGCAAAGCCCTCCAGCGACGGGATCTGCCCTTCGAACTCCCCGAGACGGACGCTGCCATTCGGCATGAGCGTGCCACCCAGCTTTTCCGCCCACAGAGCCGGATCGGCCTTCACCGTAAGATCGATGGAGGACGGCGTCAGCTGTGCCTCGGAAATCCGTTCGGCAGTCTTATCACCATAGGCGGAAACCAGACGCGCATAGAACCAGTCCGGCAGTACCGGGACCTGCGCGATTGCCTGTTCGATATCAGCTTTTTCCCGACCCAGTCGCCGCAAAACGGCATTCACCAGCTTGACGAAGCGCCTGTTGCGCGGGTCGCGATGGGCCTGTTCCACAGCGAGATCCACTGCCGAATGATCCGGAACGTCGAGATAAAGCATCTGCGCTGCACCGACGACGAGAACGTGATGCAGCGAGCGGGCGCCCTGCGGCAAGGGGCCATCAAGCAGCATCGACAATGCCGCCTCGACACGCGGCAGATGTCTAAGTGCGCTGTTGACGATGGCTCTCACCAGCGCCCGGTCCGCAACGGACAGCGCGCGGTACACCGGATTGCCATTTTCGCTGTCCAGCATTCCATCGAGCGAGGTCTTCTTTTCCAGAACGGCCGCGAGAATGCGCGTCGCGGCAACGCGTGCGGCAAGGCCCGGCTTGTCCTGGAAAGACGAAGGGCCGTCTTCGCGGCCCCCACCATTGGCCGGCCTCGGTTTTTTGGACCGCGCCGGCTTGTTCTGCGTATCGGATGTCAAGACCACGGCCCTTTTCGCTCGTTTTCATTGCCTCGCCCCGAGCCTGTGCTTGGAACCGAGCCTGATTTGCGCAGACGCTTATCATTCGACGGCGCCGGCGTCGATCCTCGCGGGGAAAACTCCTGCGCCATGGCATGCAGCGCGGCGACCCGGTTTTCCGTATTGGGATGCGTCGAGAAGAGATTGTCCATACGCTCGCCCGAGAGCGGATTGATGATGAACATATGCGCCGTTGCCGGGTTGCGCTCAGCATCGTCATTGTGAATCTGCTGCGCCATGCCGGAAATCTTCTGCAATGCGGAGGCAAGCCACAGCGGATTGCCGCAGATTTCCGCCCCGCGTCGGTCAGCCGAATATTCCCGGGTGCGGCTGATGGCCATCTGCACCAGCATCGCAGCCAGCGGCGCCACGATCATCGCGACCAGCACGCCGATGAAACCAAGTGGATTATTGTTGTTTTCGCGATTGCCACCGAACAGGAACGCGAAGTTGCCCAGCATGGAGATCGCACCAGCCAATGTTGCGGTGATCGTCATTGTCAGCGTATCCCGGTTCTGCACATGCGCAAGCTCATGCGCCATCACACCGGCCACTTCCTCAGGTGTCAGACGCTCCAGCAGACCCGTGGAGGCGGCGACGGCGGCATTCTGCGGGTTTCTACCCGTCGCAAAGGCGTTGGGCTGCGGGCTGTCGTAAATATAGACCTTAGGCATCGGCAGACCGGCATTATGCGAGAGATCGCGGATCATGTGAAAAAACTCGGGCGCATTGGCCTCATCGATCTCCCTCGCACGATAGGCTGAGAGGACCATCTTGTCCGAATTCCAGTAGGAGAAGAGGTTCATGCCGGCAGCGATGAGGAAAGCGATCATCATGCCGCCCCTGCCGCCAATCAGAAAACCGACACCCATGAACAATGCCGTCATGAAGGCCAGAAGCATTGCCGTGCGCATCATGTTCATCTGTCAAACTCTCCTTGTAATTTATCAGGGAATATTCCGGGGTTTATAAAGCCCGTTTGATTATATAATCTGGTAAACGGCAAACATATTTCAATATCCCGTCATAGGGAGGATTCTCATGCAGGATGCAGATAATGACAACGGCGCGGAGATGGCCAGACGGCTTTCGCCTGCTGCGGAACGTGCGTTGAAGGAAGCGGAAGAACGCCGCAAACAGCAGGCGGATCTCCAATTACCGCCGGAAACCGGTGGCCGCGGCGGCGCAGAACCCGTTCGTTTCGGGGACTACGAAATAAAAGGCCGGGCTATCGACTTTTGAACACCGCAATAAAAAATACCCGCTAAAAGCGGGTATTTTTCAATAAAAACAAGTACTTGCTTATTTCTGTTCCAACAGCCGGCAGATCGCTTCCAGTTGCTCCAGTGTACGGTAGCTGATGCGGATTTGCCCGGAGCCACCCTTGTGGCTGATCTTCACGTCCAGGCCGAGAGCGTCTGACAGGCTGCGTTCCAGAGCAACCGTATCGGAATCCTTTTCGGCAACCGGGCGCTTCTCGGCAACATCACCCTGCGACTTGATATCGTTTTGCGCCAAACGCTCGGCATCACGCACCGAGAGGCCCTTGGAGACGATGGTTTTTGCCAAAGTGGCCGGATCTGACGTCGATACAAGCGCTCGCGCGTGACCGGCGGAAAGAGAACCATCGGCCAGCATATCCCGAACCGGATCGGGAAGCTTCAGAAGCCTGAGGCTGTTTGCAACATGGCTTCGGCTTTTGCCGATAATTTCGCCCAGATCGTTCTGGGTGTAACCGTGCTCGGCGATCAGCTGTTCGTAACCCATCGCCTCTTCCAGCGGATTGAGGTCGGAACGCTGCACGTTTTCGACGATCGCCAGCTCCAGTGCCGTGCGGTCGTCGACATCACGAACGATGACAGGGACATCGGTAAAACCAGCCAGCTGCGCCGCGCGCCAACGCCTTTCACCAGCGATAATCTCGTAACGGTTGACGCCAACTGTCCGCACCACCACAGGCTGAACAATTCCGTGCTGACGAATGGATGCAGCGAGATCCTGCAGCTCATTCTCATCGAAATGACGGCGCGGGTTTCTCTGGCTGCGAGCGATGAACTCGATCGGAATGGTACGATCAGCGTTGACGGCACGCTGTGGTTCGCCCACTGGCACCGGCTGGTCCATTTCACCGATCAGTGCCGCAAGACCGCGTCCGAGACGACGCTTGGAAAGATCATCACTCATAAGATATTACTCCATACAGTCCGGCAAACGTCACGCGGCCTTGCGCAGACGCTCTCTCTGGATCACTTCAGACGCCAGTTGCAGATAGGCTTGGCTACCCGCACATTTCAGGTCGTAAAGAATGGCAGGCTTACCATAAGACGGCGCCTCGGAAACACGCACATTCCGCGGAATGAGAGTGTGGTAAACCTTCTCACCCAGATGCGCACGCACATCGGTCACGACCTGTTGCGCAAGATTATTGCGCGCATCGAACATCGTTAGAACGATGCCCTGAATATCGAGTTGCGGGTTGACCGAGCCACGTATCTGGCTGACGGTATCCAGCAACTGGCTGAGACCCTCCAGCGCGAAGAACTCGCATTGCAGCGGCACCAGCACGGAATGTGCGGCCGTCATGGCATTCATGGTCAAGAGATTAAACGAGGGCGGGCAGTCCACGAGGATATAGGAATAGCCTCGCGCTTCCTGCGTCTCCATGGCGGCGCGCAGAAGAAAGACACGATTGGCGACATTGGCGACCTGCATCTCGAAGCCAAGCAGATCCATCGTAGAAGGAACGATATCGAGGTTTGGAACTGCTGTCGGGACCGCAACTTCAGCAATGGTGTTATCACCCACCAGAAGATCGTAGGACGAGAGCTTACGCTCTTTACGGTCAATTCCAAGTCCTGTGCTCGCATTGCCCTGCGGATCAAGATCGATGATCAGCACGCGCTCGCCAATTGCCGCCAACGCGGTAGCCAGATTGATGGCCGTCGTCGTTTTACCCACGCCGCCCTTCTGGTTTGCAACTGCGATTATCCGGTTTTTTTCAAAGCTCATGCCGCACCTGGTCAGTTCGTCAGTGCCTCAAAATGAGGTTTCTGATTTCAAGAACAACAGAATCCGCCTCAATGGCACTCTGATGTTTTATCAGATCAAACTGCCAGCGGCCATGTGCTTTCTGCACTTCGGAATCATAATCCCGGCCTTTATTAAAATAGGCCTTGAGATTTGGATTATTCCGCGCCCAAGGGTGAATATAGTCGAAAAGCAGATCCAGCTCAGCCAGCGCTCTTGCGGAAACGGCATCGCAGTTTTTAACGGATTCGGGCGCTTTTTCAATTCTGACCGGATGAACAGAGCCTCTCGCGCCGGTTTCCTTTAGCGCGATTCGCAGAAATGCAGCTTTCTTATTGTTGCTTTCAACGAGATCGACCCAGCCTTCGCCAAGCTCCGCAAGAAAAATAGCGGTGATGACGCCGGGAAATCCGCCGCCGCTACCCAGATCTATCCATTTCTGAGGGGCAGGGGAGAGCTGGAAAATCTGCGCACTGTCAGCGACGTGCCTGCTCCAAAGCTCAGTAAGAGTCGAAGGCGCCACCAGATTTGTGGTTTTATTCCACTTCTTGAAAAGCTCGACAAAATGCTCGAGCCTCTCTTGTGTTTCACGTGAAACACTCTGGCCGTTTATCTTCATAATCCGACTCGCTATTGGTGCATGCGCAGTTTTTCGTTTCGCGTTGCGGAACTCTTCCGCAAAAGTGCGAGCAGCAGCGATATCGCAGCAGGTGTCATACCGTCAACACGGGCAGCCTGCGCAATGTTCTCTGGGCGCGCCTTTTCCAGCTTTTGTTTCAGCTCATTGGATAGACCGGACAAAGTCTGAAAATCGAAGTCATCGGGAATCTTCCTGTCCTCGTCGCGCTTGATATCGACAATATCCGCACTCTGGCGTTGCATGTAGACGGCGTAACTTGCCTCAATCTGCAATACCTCAGCAACCTTGTTGTCGATGGATTGCAGCTCCGGCCAATGTTCAGTCAGCGTTTCAAGAGTTATATCAGGATAGGCAAGTAGTTCATAGACCGAGCGACGTTGGCCGTCCTGATTGAGCTTCAATCCTTGCTTGGCTGCCTGCGACGGGCTGATGGACATGCTCCTCATCAACTCCCGCCCCTGATGAAGATCGGAAAGGAAATTCGCGAAGCGCTCCTGCCGTTCACGGCCTATGATTCCGGCAACTTGACCAATGGGCGTCAATCGCAGGTCGGCATTGTCGACACGAAGCGAAAGTCGATATTCTGCTCTCGATGTGAACATGCGATAGGGCTCGCTAACACCTTTCGAGGTGAGGTCATCAATCATGACGCCGATATAGGATTCCGTGCGGCTGAAATGGATGGCATCCGCGCCGCCGGCATAAAGCGAGGCGTTCAGTCCGGCAACGAGACCCTGGGCGGCGGCTTCTTCGTAGCCTGTCGTTCCATTTATCTGCCCTGCAAGAAATAGCCCCGGAATTTTGCGGCATTCCAGAGACGGCTTAAGCTCGCGCGGATCGACATAATCATATTCGATTGCATAGCCAGGCTGGAGAATAGTCACGTTCTCAAGGCCGGGTATGGTGCGGATAAATTGTTCCTGGACAGAAGCGGGGAGAGACGTCGAAATCCCGTTCGGATAAATGGTGTGATCATCCAGGCCTTCCGGCTCCAGAAAGATCTGGTGGCCGTCGCGTTCACCGAAGCGGGTAATCTTATCCTCAATCGACGGGCAGTAGCGCGGACCGACGCCTTCAATTTGCCCTGAATACATCGCCGACAGATGAATATTGTCCTGAATGATCTTGTGACCGGCAGGCGTTGTGCGGGTCACACCACACTCGATCTGCGGATTGACGATGCGGTCCGTCATAAAGGAAAACGGGACCGGATCCTCATCGGCAGCCTGGCGATCTACCGCGTTCCAATCGATTGTGCGCCCATCAAGGCGCGCGGGCGTACCGGTCTTCAGCCGACCCATGGCAAGACCGAGACGGGAAAGCGTTTCGGAGAGCCCAAGAGACGGCTTTTCGCCGACGCGGCCGGCGGGAATCTTTTCGGAACCGATATGAATAAGTCCGCGTAGAAAAGTTCCGCTAGTCAGAACAACGGCGCCACAAAGAATCCGGCTACCATTTGCCATGATGACGGCAGAAACCCGATCACCGGCCATTTCGATATCGAAAGCATCCCCTTCAATAATCGTTAGCATGTCTATGGCGTCGATTTCGCGCTGCATCGCCTCTCGGTAAAGACGCCGATCGGCCTGGGTGCGAGGCCCGCGCACGGCTGGGCCCTTTTTGCGATTGAGCATACGGAACTGAATTCCCGCATCATCAGCCACCCGACCCATCAACCCGTCCAGCGCGTCGATTTCACGAACAAGATGGCCCTTACCAAGGCCACCGATGGCCGGGTTGCAGGACATCACACCAATCGTTTCGCGCTTATGGGTAACGAGCGCGGTTTTCGCACCATGTCGGGCAGCCGCAGCTGCTGCCTCACTGCCCGCGTGACCGCCACCAATAACAATGACATCGAATGAGTGGTGCATATTCCTGCGCCTTATTTTAACCATCAGCACTGCCGCATGGACCGCCAATGTTTCACGTGAATCATTTTCCTATGCAGAATTCCGAGAAGATCACGCCGAGCAAATCTTCCACATCCACGCGGCCCGTAATGCGTCCGAGCGAGGTCGCCGCAAGCCGCAAATATTCTGACCTGATCGCAAGGTCCATGGCTTCGGAATGGAGCGCATCACTAACATAATTCAGCGTGTCTTCAAGACGTTTTTTGTGACGCGCGCGCGCCGGAACCAAAGTCTGCGCAGCGCCGACCCGCCTTTCAATCTCCCGTTTGATCGACGAACGCAACTCGGCCAAGCCAACACCCTCCTTGGCCGAAATAGAGAGATCATAATCCGAGCCTGCATTAGAGTGGGAAACCGCCGTTTTAGTTCGGACCCGTAACCGTCTTTGATTCTCAACCGACGCGGCAAATTGTTTCGGAATCGAATCATTATCCTGTAACACCAATACGAGATCGGCAGTTTCCGCCGTCAGAACGGCACGCCTGACACCCTCCTGTTCGACCACATCCAGAGTATCCCTGATACCGGCTGTATCGAATATCCGAACCAGATAACCATCCAGATTGATGTCAACACTCAGCACGTCTCTGGTCGTGCCGGCGATATCCGTCACAATGGCGACGTCGCGACCGCTCAGAGCGTTAAGGAGAGTGGATTTACCCGCATTAGGCTCTCCAACCAACGCCACCTTGAAGCCGTCGCGAATGATTTCACTGCTTCCACCGCTCCGCAGATGACCGGCAATCTCATCTCGCAGCTGCGACACGGAATCCCAGACCTGGGACGCAACAGAATCCGGAACGTCCTCTTCATCGGCAAAGTCGAGTTCCGCCTCGATCAAGGCGCGAGCACGAGTCAACCGATTTGCCCAGCCATCATAGAGCGCCGAGAGTTTGCCTGAGCTTTGCTCGACAGCCAACCGCCTCTGCATTTCAGTTTCCGCCTGCAACAGGTCGGCAAGTCCTTCAACTTCGAGAAGGTCCATCTTGCCGTTCTCGAATGCACGACGGGAGAATTCGCCGGCATCTGCGGGCCTGAGCCCCGGAAGATTGTCGAGTTCCGTGAAAATCGAGGCCATGACAGCCCGACTGCCGTGACTGTGAATCTCCACGCAATCCTCGCCCGTGAATGAATTTGGGGCCGGGAAAATGACCGTCAGCGCCTGGTCGATAATCTCATTGTTTCGATCCCGAATCGAACCCAACGCGACTTGCCGAGGGGCGGGAAGCTCGCGGCCGGTCAACTTCAACAGAGCCTCAAAGGCTAAGGGACCGCTGATCCTGATGATGGCAACACCGGCCGGCAGGGCTCCGCTTGAAAGCGCATAGATCGTATCGGTGGAAGCTGGCATCACGTACCTCGTCTAAAACAGTCAAGCCGCATTCGAATAAACGAATGCGGCTTTAAATCTTGGTCGAAGAATCCGGCTAAACTCCGGATCAGGTATTCATGGACTCGAAGAAGTCCGAGTTCGTCTTGGTCTGCTTCAGCTTGTCGATCAGGAACTCGATGGCGTCCATCGTTCCCATCGGCGCCAGAATTCGACGAAGCACGAAAATCTTCTGCAGATCCTGACGCGGTACCAGCAGGTCTTCCTTACGCGTGCCGGATTTCAGGATGTCCAGAGCCGGGAAGATGCGCTTGTCGGCGACCTTGCGATCGAGCACGATTTCCGAGTTACCCGTACCCTTAAATTCTTCGAAGATCACTTCGTCCATACGGCTGCCCGTATCGATCAATGCAGTCGCGATAATCGTCAGCGAACCGCCTTCCTCGATGTTACGAGCCGCACCAAAGAAGCGCTTTGGCCTCTGCAGCGCGTTAGCGTCCACACCACCGGTCAGGACCTTGCCGGAAGAGGGAACGACAGTGTTATAGGCGCGGCCGAGGCGGGTGATGGAATCGAGCAGGATGACAACGTCGCGGCCGTGTTCGACAAGGCGCTTTGCCTTTTCGATGACCATTTCGGCGACCTGGACGTGGCGCACAGCCGGTTCGTCGAAGGTGGAGGAGACGACCTCACCCTTCACGGAACGCTGCATGTCGGTCACTTCTTCCGGGCGTTCGTCGATCAGGAGAACGATCAGATAACATTCCGGATGGTTCGCCGTGATGGAATGGGCGATGTTCTGCAGCAGGACCGTTTTACCGGTGCGCGGCGGCGCGACGATCAATCCGCGCTGGCCCTTGCCGAGCGGCGCGACGAGATCGATCACCCGCGAAGAGAGATCCTTCGATGTCGGAACATCAAGTTCCATCTTGAACCGCTCGTTCGGATAAAGCGGCGTCAGGTTATCGAAGTGAACCTTGTGACGAATCTTTTCAGGATCGTCGAAATTGATCGTGTTGACCTTCAGAAGCGCGAAGTAACGTTCGCCTTCCTTGGGACCACGAATAGGGCCTTCAACGGTATCGCCAGTCTTCAGCGAGAAGCGGCGGATTTGCGAGGGCGAAATATAGATGTCGTCCGGACCCGGCAGATAGTTCGCGTTTGCAGACCGCAGGAAACCAAAACCGTCCTGCAGGACTTCAACGACGCCTTCGCCGATAATTTCAATGTCCTGGCTCGCGAGAACCTTGAGGATTGCGAACATAAGCTCCTGCTTGCGCATGGTGCTCGCATTTTCAACTTCCAGGGATTCAGCAAAAGTCAGCAAGTCGGTAGGCGATTTGCTCTTAAGTTCCTGAAGCTTCATTTCAGCCATGAAGGAAAGACCGTTTGATAATGTAATTTGGGGGAGGGCGTGTTCGCGAATCAGATGCTGAGGGAGATACCGCAGATGACTGAATAATTCACATGCCACGAAGATGAGTGAAGCGAAAATAGCGATTGAACACGGCCGCCGCAAGAGGAAAGCACGAATTCCGCGAAATTTATCGTTACGCCGTCTTAACCAAAGGGTTTCACAACCACAAGTATGACGATGAGGATCATCAGCACGGTCGGAACCTCATTCATCAACCGCCAGTGACGGGCCGGTCTGGTATTTTCATCCCGCGCGAAACGTTTGGCGCTGCGGGTGAAATAAACATGGGTGATCGTCAAAATCACGACCAGTCCGATCTTCGCATGCAGCCAGCCGCCGGAAAAACCATAAACCGACCAGGCGAGATAAAGTCCCAGCACCCAGGATATCATCATCGCCGGATTCATGATGACCTTGATCAGCCGCTGTTCCATCACCTTGAAGGTTTCGGATTGCTGTGAACCGGCCGGTGCATCGGTGTGATAGATGAACAGCCGCGGCAGATAAAAGATCGCCGCCATCCAGGAAATCACCGCGATGATATGAAGCGCTTTGATCCAGAGATAGAGATCAGCCGGATCGGCGTAAAACAGCAAGGCGACAAATGCCGCAAATACACCAAGTGCCACTCCCGCACGAAGTGCGGCCCTGTTTCCCGAACGGGCAGAGGTCTGTTTCTCGTTGCTCATGCCCCGGCTCCGTGAGCGCGCACCCGCTGCACCAGCCTCGTGACGTTTTCCGGGTCGGCCTGCGGGGTAATGCCATGACCGAGATTGAAGATCAGCGGACCCTGTCCGAGCCCCTCTAGCACTGCATCGATGCCATCCTGCAACGCCTTACCGCCCGCCACCATCAGCATCGGGTCCAGATTGCCCTGCACCGGGCCTTCCTTCTGCAGATCGCGAGCGAAGCTGAGGGGCACAGACCAATCTAGCCCAATGGCGTCTGCACCCGTCTTACGGCGATAATCCTTCAGAAGATAACCCGCCCCCTTGGCGAAAGCGATAATCTTTGCGGACGGCCGACGGGCGCGCACCGAGGCAATCATCCGCGCTACGGGCTTTACCGCATAGTCCTCGAATTCCTTCTCGCCGAGCACGCCGGCCCAGGAATCGAAAATCTGAACCGCATCCGCCCCGGCATCGATCTGCGCCACCAGATAGTCTGCGGAGATATCCGCGAGGAAAGCGAGAAGCTTTTCCATCGCAACCGGCTCCTGATAACCGAATAGCCGCGCTGGCGCCTGGTCAGGCGTTCCGTGACCGGCAATCATGTAGGTGGCAACCGTCCAGGGCGCGCCGCAAAATCCGAGAAGTGTCGTCTCATCCGGCAAGGCTGTGCGTAGCCGGGAGACAGTTTCGAAAACAGGCGAAAGATGTGTCAAGACATTCGCTGCATCGAGCTTTTCGATACCGTTGACATCGATCGGGTCCATCGCCGGACCCTTGCCTTCGCTGAAGGATACGTTGCGATGAAGCGCATCCGGTATCACCAGAATATCGGAAAAGAGAATGGCGGCGTCGAGCCCGAACCGACGAATGGGCTGAAGGGTCACTTCGGTCGCCAGTTCGGGATTATAACAGAGATCGAGGAAACTGCCGGCGGTCTTGCGCGTTTCCCTGTACTCGGGAAGGTAACGCCCTGCCTGCCGCATCAGCCATATGGGCGGCGGTGTGACCGTTTGCCCGTTCAACACCTTTAAAACCTTGCGCTCGCTCATTCCACCCAACTTCTCAAAAAATAAAATCAAAGAGATTTAAAAGATTTTCTATTTCTTAGAGTCTGTGGGTAGCAAGGATTAAAATCATTCCAGTCGAAATGCCGCAGTCGAGGAGTGTGACCGGTCTTTGCGGATATCATTTGATAGCCAGTTCTCCAACAACAGGGAGAACTAATATTTATTGAATGATTTCATTTATTTACCGCCTATGCGGAAAATATCCTGATCTGTGGATAGGCTGGGGAAAATTCTGGACAAGCCTTCATTCTTCCAACAATTCACAGGCACGCCGATGGTGATTGAAGCCACTTGCGGATTGTGGAAAAACACCACCTTATTCACGTCGCGGCTCGGCCTTCAGGACAATTCGGAAGTTTGTCCCGGTTTATCAACAGCGGGAGAAAAACAGCGTGGAGAACAAAAAAAGCTTCTTCCATTTGCACCTGATTTCGGACTCGACGGGAGAGACTCTCATGTCGGCGGGTCGCGCCGTCTCGGCCCAGTTTCATGCCTCCATGCCCGTGGAGCATGTTTATCCGATGATCAGGAACCAGAAGCAGCTTGCCCAGGTGGTTGACCTTATCGACAAGGAACCCGGCATCGTCCTCTATACCATCGTTGACCAGCAGCTGGCTGAGTTCCTGGACTTACGCTGCCATGCGATCGGAGTACCCTGTGTCAACGTCCTCGAGCCGATCATCGGCATTTTTCAGACCTATCTCGGTGCGCCTTCCAGACGGCGGGTCGGAGCGCAGCATGTCTTGAATGCGGATTATTTCGCACGGATCGAAGCGCTCAATTTTGCCATGGATCATGATGATGGGCAGATGCCGGAAACCTATGACGAGGCCGATATCGTCATTATCGGGATCAGCCGCACATCGAAAACACCGACCAGCATCTATCTCGCCAACAGGGGAATAAAGACCGCCAATATACCCGTCGTTCCGAATGTGCCCCTGCCTGAAAGCCTTTATGCGGCGACAAGGCCACTGATCGTCGGTCTGGTTGCAACATCTGATCGCATATCGCAGGTGCGTGAAAACCGTGAACTTGGCGTCACCGGCGGATTTGACAGCGGGCGTTACACGGATCGCGCTACCATCATGGAAGAGCTGAAATATGCGCGTGCGCTCTGTGCCCGCAACAATTGGCCACTGATTGATGTTACGCGACGCTCCATCGAGGAAACGGCCGCGGCCATTCTTGCCCTTCGTCCGAGGACACGATAATCCGGGTCGCACCATTCGGAGCAGACAGTCGATGAAACAAGAGTTGATCCTCGCCTCGTCCAGCGCATCCCGCCAGATGCTGATGCGCAATGCGGGCCTGACATTTTCGGCGATCCCGGCGGATATAAACGAGCGCGCGCTCGATGAAGAGCTGGAAAGAAACGGCGCCCGTCCGGAAGAAGTCGCGCTTGAACTTGCCAGGGCAAAGGCTCTCGCGGTCAGCACCCTCTATCCGGCAGCACTCGTTCTTGGATGCGACCAGACGATGGCGCTCGGCAGCCGTGTCTATCACAAACCGAAAACCATGGCGGAAGCTGAGGCACATCTGCTTTCATTGTCCGGCAAGGTTCATCGTCTGAACAGCGCCGCCGTTCTTGTTCGCGGACGGGAAGAGCTATGGCAGACTGTCTCCAGTGCCGAGCTTTCCGTCCGGAACCTGAGCGCAGAATTCATCTCCCGGCACCTGCAAAGGGTGGGAGAGAAGGCCTTGAGCAGCGTTGGCGCCTATCAGCTTGAGGGTGAGGGAATCCAGCTATTCACTTCGATTGAAGGGGATTACTTCACCATTCTCGGCCTGCCGCTTCTGCCTCTTTTATCGAAACTGCGCGACATGGATGTCATCGATGGCTGATTCACGTGAAACATTAACCATAAATGCCTTCGTTGCCGGTTACCCGATCAAGCATTCCAGGTCGCCTATCATCCACTCCTATTGGCTGAAGAAATTCGGCATTTCCGGCTCCTATAAGGCCGTGGAGGTCACGCCGGACGACTTCCCGAACTTCATTGCGACAATAAGGGCGCAGGGGCCTGGATCCGCCGTCGGCGGAAATGTCACCATCCCGCACAAGGAAGCCGTCTACAGGCTCGCCGATAGCCCTGACGAGGTGGCTGAAGAACTGGGTGCGGCCAACACCATCTGGATGGAAGAGGGTAGGCTTCACGCCACCAACACGGATGGCTATGGTTTTGTCTCCAATCTCGATGAGCGACACCCGGGCTGGGACAACACCGATCGGGCAGTGGTGTTTGGCGCCGGTGGCGCAAGCCGGGCAGTGGTTCAGTCCTTGCGGGACCGCGGTATTGGCGAAATCCACATTTTGAACCGCACGGTCGAACGTGCCCAGGAACTGGCCGACCGTTTTGGCGCCCGTGTTTTTTCCCATCCGCAGGGCGCGCTTCATGAGGTCATGCAAGGTGCCGGTCTTTTCGTGAACACCACATCGCTCGGCATGGACGGGACCGAAGCGCCCGAACTCGACTTCTCGCCGCTGGCAGAAAATGCCGTCGTGACGGATATCGTCTATGTACCCTTGATAACGCCCATCCTGCAGATGGCGCAGGCGCAGGGCATTGCGACCGTGGATGGGCTTGGCATGCTCCTCCATCAGGCGAAACCCGGTTTCAAAAAGTGGTTCGGTCAAATGCCGGAGGTCGACGAAACCCTTCGTTCCATCATCATCGAGGACATGGAGAAACATTGATGATCGTCATCGGTCTCACCGGCTCGATCGGAATGGGAAAAACAAAGACGGCGAAGCTCTTTGCTGAAGAAGGCGTCCCGGTTCTCGATTCCGATGAGGTCGTGCACGCGCTTTATCGGGCAGAAGCTGTTGGCTCGATCGAAACCGCTTTCCCCGGCACGACCGCTTCCGGTGCGGTGGATCGCCAGAAGCTCGGCGAAGTTCTGCGGGAGAATCCGGCTAATTTTGGCAAGCTCGAAGCGATTGTTCACCCGCTTGTCCGGCAGAAACAGGAGGCCTTTCTCGCAAAGGCTAGGGAAGAAGCTCGGCAATTCGCCCTTCTCGATATTCCCCTTCTGTTCGAAACCGGGGCTGAAGAGCGGGTCGATAAAATAGTGGTCGTCAGCTGCGCCCCTGACATACAGCGCGAGCGCGTTTTATCCCGGCCGGGCATGACGGAAGAGAAGTTTGAAATGATCCTCGCCCGGCAGATGCCAGATGCTGAAAAGCGCCAACGCGCCGATTTCGTCATCGATACCGGAAATGGTGTCGAAGCGGCGCGGGATCAGGTAAGAGGAATCTTGCAAAAATTGGCCGCCGGTTCGGGCCACGGAGAAAACAATGCGTGAGATCATTTTCGATACGGAAACCACGGGCCTTGAATCGAAACTGGACCGTGTTATCGAAATCGGCGGGATTGAGCTGATCAACCATTTCCCAACCGGGAAAACGCTGCATCTCTACATCAGCCCGGAAGACCGCAAGGTTCACCCCGATGCGCTTGCTGTTCACGGCATTACCGACGAATTCCTGAAAGACAAACCGAAATTCTCAGATGTCGTCGACGAGATCCGTGATTTCTTCGAGGGCGCGCGCTGGGTGGCGCATAATGCGACCTTCGATATGGGCTTCATCAACGCCGAATTTGCCCGTCTTGGAATTGAACCTGTCGCACCAGATCTGGTGACGGATACGCTTTCGCTCGCCCGCCGCAAGCACCCGATGGGACCGAATTCTCTCGATGCGCTTTGCCGACGTTATGGCATCGACAATTCCCACCGCACCAAGCACGGCGCGCTTCTCGACTCCGAACTTCTAGCCGAAGTCTACATCGAGATGATCGGCGGGCGCCAGACGGCGCTCGGTTTCGGCTCCTCTGCCAAGCAGGAAACCATCGTCATCGAGGATGATGTGCCGCTTGAGCCACTGCAACGGCCGAGCCCCTTGCCCTCGAGACTGGATGCGGAGACGCTCGCGGCTCATGGCAAACTTGTTCTTGGCATGGGCGACAAGGCGATCTGGAACCGCTACCAGAATTGACGCCTGCCTGGACGCTGAAAATGGAAAATGCGGTCAAAGAAAAACCCGGGCGAATAACCCGGGTTTTGTTTTCTCAGAGATTCTGAAACGCGATATGCGCCGTTCAGTTCGGTACGGCCTGAACCTTGGCTCTCGCCTGTTCTTCGGCAACGCGCTGAGCGAACATCTGCGCGAAATCGATCGGGTCGATCATCAGCGGCGGGAAGCCGCCGTTGCGGGTAACGTCCGCGATGATCTGGCGTGCGAAGGGGAACAGAAGGCGCGGGCATTCGATGAACAGCACCGGCAGCATATGTTCCTGCGGGAAACCGGCAATGCGGAACACGCCGCCATAAACCAGCTCGGCCGCAAACAGAACCTTGTCGCCATCCTTGGCTTCCGCATTCAGCGCCAGAACAACGTCAAAATCCGAACCCGAGATCGGGTTTGCGTTGACATTGACATTGATGTTGATCGACGGCGCATTTTCACGTGCCTGGAGCGAACGAGGAGCGCCCGGATTTTCGAAGGAAAGATCCTTGATGTACTGGGTAAGAATGTTGAGGGAAGGACTTACTGCGTCCTGTGCACCATTTTCAGCGGTCATTACGTTTCCTCGCGGCGTGAATTCGTGGAAGGCGGTCTATCATTTCGACCCGAGCCTTACAACCCTTCGTGAGCCGGCCTTGGGTCTGTTCCGACGCGCCTTCAGGGTTTGGGCAGGTCGCGATCATCCGGCTTGCGGGACCAGGGAGAATCCTTCGGTCCTTCGCGGTGAAACTCTTCCTCGTCGAGGTCTACGACCTTGGAATTCCCGCTTTTTCCCTGATCATTGCGGAACCCGGAAAAATCGCCGGGCTGCGGACCGGACTGGCTGCCAGACTGGCGAAACGAGCCCGCAACAACGACGCGTGGTCCGAAGGCTTTCCAGAAAAAGCGCCGAACCGTTTTCGACAACAGCAGAAGGCCGAGGATGTCGGTAATGAAACCGGGAATGAAAAGCAGGATTCCGGCGACAACCCGCATGGCGCCATTGACCAGCTCATCCGCCGGCTGGGCACCGGTGCGTCCGGCTGCCTGGAGGTTTCTCACCATGCCGATGCCGCCGAGGCGCAGGATCAGGAGCCCGAGAAACGACGTGAACATGACGAGCGCCAATGTCAGCCACAAACCGATCGCCTTGCCGACAATGATGAAGCCGGCAATTTCGAGGATGGGCATCATCAGGATGACGATGGGGAGAAAGGAAAAACGCATCTTCTAGCCTTGCGTGTGCATCTCTGGCAGATTGCCGGTTCGCGAGAACACCGATGATTGAATCTGCACATTTGAATGATGGTAAGATGCAGACTATATGATGGTGTGGTTTTCGATTTTAAATGGCGGTTTTGGTAAAAGATGGGCTTTAGCGACTTTATCACATTGTTTTTTCTCGTTGCAGCGGTGCTGATCTTCTTTCAGCTGCGTAGCGTTCTCGGCCGCCGAACGGGCAATGAGAAGCCGCCATTCGATCCCTATAGCCCGCGCGACGTCGCGAAAGGTCCCGTCACGGACGATAACAAGGTCGTGACCCTGCCGAAACGTGGCGAGGCGGAGGATGAAAACCGCTTTGCCGAAGCTGATGCGCTTGCGCCCGTGGACTCCGCATTAAATGCCTCCCTCAGGGACGTGATGACCAAGGATCCGACATTCCGCCCGAAGGAGTTCCTGAACGGCGCTCGTATGGCCTATGAAATGATTGTCATGGGTTTTGCCGATGGCGACCGCAAGACGCTGAAGAACCTTCTGTCGAAGGAGGTTTTTGACGGTTTCGATGCAGCCATTTCCGAGCGCGAAAGTCGCGGCGAGGTCGTGAAGTCCACCTTCGTCGGCATCGAAAAGGCCGATATCACCCAGGCGGCCGTTCGAGACTCGGAAGTGCAGGTCACGCTGAGGCTGGTCAGCCAGCTGATTTCTGCCACCTATGACAAGGACGGCAAGCTGGTGGATGGTGATCCGGATGCGGTCGCAGAGGTCGATGATATCTGGACCTTCTCGCGCGACATTCGTTCGCGCGATCCGAACTGGAAGCTGATCGCTACCGAATCCGAGCAATGAACACGCCCTTTTCAATCGATGAAGTGTCTTTCCGCGATCTGCCTGGGTGGCGGGAAGACAATCCCAGCAAGCTTTTTGCAGCGATGGGAACGATCCTGTCGCATCTGCGGAATGCGAAACCCTACAGGACCGGCGCGCTGGGCGTCACCGCCGCTGAACTGGTTTTGCTTCTGGAAGCCGCCGACGGCAACGAAGCGGATAGCCCGGAACAGGCGCGCCGCTTTTTCGAAACCAATTGCGTACCCTTCAAGATTTCTCCGTCCCAGGGAAAGAGCGGTTTCGTCACCGCCTTTTACGAACCGGAACTGGAAGTGTCTTCCACACCGGACGAGATCTGGCGTTATCCGATCTATCGCAGGCCGCCGGAACTGGTGGATATCGGCGACGATAATCGTCCCACCGGTTTCGATCCGACCTATGCTTTTGGCAAAGAAGGCGAAGACGGGATTTCCTATTTTCCCGACCGTCGCGCCATGGATGAAGGATATCTGGAGGGCAGGGGTCTTGAGATCGCCTGGGCGAAATCGAAGGTCGACCTGTTCTTCGTCCACGTTCAGGGCGCCGCCCGTCTGGTGTTTCCGGATGGTGCGGTAAAACGGGTAACCTATGCGGCGAAAGCCGGGCATCCGTTTTCGCCGATAGGCCGGCTGCTTCTGGATCGCGGAGAACTCGATCCCAAAACCGTCTCGATGCAGACCATTCGCAAATGGCTCGCCGATCATCCCGACGACGTGGATGGCGTGCTCTGGCATAACCGCTCCTATATTTTTTTCCGGGAAGCGGATGTTGCCGAAGACGATATGGGACCTATTGCCGCCGCCAAGGTCCCGCTGCTCGCTGGACGGGCGCTTGCGGTGGACAGGCTCATCCACACATTCGGTTTTCCCTTTTTCATCCATGCGCCGTCATTGACCCATCTGGATGATGGAAAACCATTCGCCCGGCTGATGCTGGCGCTCGATACGGGGTCGGCCATCGTCGGCCCGGCGCGCGGCGATATTTTCACCGGCTCCGGTTTCGAAGCCGGCGAACTTGCCGGTACGGTGCGCAATGATGCCGATTTTTATATACTGCTGCCACGTGTTGCTGCGGAAAGGTATCGGCGATGAAAGGCAGTCGAAAGCTTGGCAAGGAAGAACGCATCCTGTGGGGTAAGGTCGCAAGGACAGCGCGGCCGATCTCCGGCAGGCTGGAGGATTTGCTGGCTTTCGACGACATAGAGGAAACCCCGGCAGAGCCCGTTATTGCGCAAACGGGCAAGGGCCTCTTTCCACGTATGCTTGCGGAGCCGGCGGAGCTGCCGCCTGTTTCACCGGACAAGAAGCCTCGAATTCATCAACCGCTGGAAAAACCGGTCAAGCGAAAGCTCACCCGCGGCAGGCTGCCGCTGGAGGGGCGGATCGATCTGCACGGCATGTTCCAGAGCGAGGCCCATGCGGTTCTGCTTGATTTTCTGTTGCGCGCACATGAGCGTGGTCTTCGGCATGTGCTGGTCATTACCGGCAAGGGCCGTTCCATCGGCAGCGACGGCGCGCTGAAGAGGGCGGTGCCCATGTGGTTCTCCAAACCGGAATATCGCCATTTGATTTCTTCCTATGAGGATGCATCGGCCAATCATGGCGGCGACGGCGCGCTCTATGTGCGGCTGGCACGCCGGAAGGGTGACAAATCATGACGCCCTTTGCCGAGGCGGTGCGACAGCTTCGCGAACGCAAGGGCGTAACGCAGAAGGAAATGGCCGCCGCCATCGGCGTGTCGCCAGCCTATCTTTCGGCGCTGGAGCACGGCAAGCGTGGCAAGCCGAGCTTTGATCTCCTTCAGCGCATTGCCGGATATTTCAATATTATCTGGGACGAGGCGGAGGAATTGTTCTTTCTCGCCGGCTCGTCCGACCCGAAGGTGGTGATCGACACCATCGGTCTGCCACCACAATATACGGCTTTCGCCAATCGTCTGGCGCGGGATATTCGCAAGCTGCCACCGAGTATGATAGAGGAACTGTCAGCGGTGCTGCAAAAAAGCCGTTCTTGCGATTGAAACCCCTCTATCCCCTGCTTTATGCAGCATCCGGAAGCATGCGGCCTTTGGGATTGGGTGTAGAATTTCTATAGTCGCATGTCGGATTTGAGTGATTCGCTGGCTTCAGGCCTTCTCACTGAAAACTTGGCCAGGAAAACTTTGGAAAGAGTACTTATGACCGAAACATCGTCAAGCGAAGTCGGCGCGAACACGGAATACGGAGCCGATTCGATCAAGGTCCTCAAGGGTCTTGATGCCGTGCGCAAACGGCCCGGCATGTATATCGGCGATACCGATGACGGTTCCGGCCTGCATCACATGGTCTACGAAGTGGTCGACAACGCCATCGACGAGGCGCTCGCGGGCCATGCCGATCTGGTGACGGTGACGCTGAATGCCGATGGATCGGTGACGGTGACGGATAATGGACGCGGCATTCCGACCGACATCCATTCTTCCGAAGGCGTTTCCGCAGCCGAAGTCATCATGACCCAGCTGCATGCGGGCGGAAAATTCGACCAGAACTCCTACAAGGTTTCCGGCGGTCTGCACGGTGTGGGCGTTTCGGTGGTGAATGCGCTTTCCGTCTGGCTGAAGCTCAGAATCCGCCGCAATGGCAAGCTGCACGAAATCGGCTTCACCCATGGTGTCGCCGATGCGCCGCTCTCCGTCATTGGCGAATATGAAGGTCGCTCCGGCACGGAAGTCACTTTCCTCGCGAGCCCGCAGACCTTCACCATGACGGACTATGATTACGGCACGCTGGAGCATCGTCTGCGCGAACTGGCATTCCTGAATTCCGGCGTGCGCATCCTGCTCACCGACAAGCGCCATTCCGATATCAAGCAGGAAGAGCTGCTGTATGATGGCGGGCTTGAAGCCTTCGTGCGTTATCTGGACCGCGCCAAGAAGCCGCTGGTGGACAAGCCGGTCGCCATCCGCGGCGAAAAGGACGGCATCACGGTCGAGGTCGCGCTGTGGTGGAACGACAGCTACCATGAAAACGTGCTCTGCTTTACCAACAACATTCCCCAGCGCGACGGCGGCACCCATATGGCCGGTTTCCGTGCGGCGCTCACACGCCAGGTAACATCCTACGCCGAAACATCAGGCATCCTGAAAAAGGAAAAGGTGAGCCTGCAGGGTGAGGACTGCCGTGAAGGTCTGACGGCCATTCTTTCCGTCAAGGTTCCCGATCCCAAGTTTTCGTCGCAGACGAAGGACAAGCTCGTTTCGTCCGAAGTGCGCCCGGTCGTGGAAAGCCTCGTCAACGAGGCTCTCTCCACCTGGCTGGAAGAACATCCTTCCGACGCAAGGATCCTTGTCGGCAAGGTCGTGGAAGCGGCCGTCGCCCGCGAAGCCGCCCGCAAGGCACGCGAACTGACGCGTCGCAAGGGTGCGCTCGATATCGCCTCTCTGCCCGGCAAGCTTGCCGACTGCTCCGAGCGCGATCCGGCGAAATCCGAACTCTTCCTCGTCGAGGGCGACTCCGCCGGCGGTTCGGCCAAGCAGGGCCGCTCGCGTGAAACCCAGGCCATCCTGCCGCTGCGCGGTAAGATCCTCAATGTCGAGCGCGCGCGTTTCGACAAGATGTTGTCCAGCCAGGAAATCGGCACGCTGATCACTGCGCTCGGCACGTCGATCGGCAAGGACGAGTTCAACGCCGACAAGCTGCGTTACCACAAGATCATCATCATGACGGACGCCGACGTCGATGGCGCCCATATCCGTACCCTGCTTTTGACCTTCTTCTTCCGCCAGATGCCGGAACTGATCGAGCGCGGCCATCTCTATATCGCCCAGCCACCGCTTTATAAGGTGACGCGCGGAAAATCCGTGCAGTACCTCAAGGATGAGAAGGCGCTGGAAGAATACCTCATTTCCATGGGTCTTGAGGAAGCATCGCTGACCCTCGGCACCGGTGAGGTTCGCGTTGGCGCCGATCTTCGCGAAGTTATTCTCGATGCGCTGCGCATGCGCTCGCTGATCGATGGTCTGCATTCCCGCTACAGCCGTTCGATTGTGGAACAGGCCGCCATTGCCGGTGCGCTCAACCCTGAGCTTTCGGCCAATGCGGCACGTGCCGTGGAAACGGTTGCCGAAGTTGCCCGCCGTCTCGACATGATTGCGGAAGAAACCGAACGTGGCTGGACGGGTACGGTGCTTGATGACGGCGGCCTGCGCTTCGAGCGCATGGTGCGCGGCGTCAAGGAAGTTTCGACGCTGGATATGGGTCTCATCGGTTCGGCCGATGCCCGCCATATCGATCAACTCGCAGCCCGCACGCGTGACATCTACGTGACGCCGCCGGTTCTGCAACGCAAGGACGGCACCATGGAGCTGCCAGGTCCGCGTGCGCTTCTGGATGCGATTTTCGCCGCCGGCCGCAAGGGGCTTTCCATGCAGCGTTACAAGGGCCTCGGTGAAATGAATGCCGAGCAGCTTTGGGAAACGACGCTTGACGCCAATGTCCGTTCGCTTCTGCAGGTCAAGGTCAATGATGCGACCGATGCCGATGGCCTGTTTGCCCGCCTGATGGGCGACGAGGTGGAGCCGCGCCGTGACTTCATCCAGGAAAATGCCCTGAGCGTTGCCAACCTCGACATTTAATCCTGTGGAGCGTCTCACGTAACGATTCACGTGAAACGAAACTTTAATAAAAGGCCCGGCGGTTGTTTTCCGCCGGGCCTTTTTGTTGATCGGATATCAATCGGCCTTGCCGGTAAAACGCCCCTTGAAAGCGACGTCCGAAAGGGGAAGGCGCTTGCTCGGCACTTCCCGTTCCGCCAGATCTTCGGGAAGGACGGTCTTGTCGGTCAGCGTGCCGATGGCAACCGCTGCCTCCACCTTGTACCCATCAGGAACATTGAGCTTTTCCACGATCTGGTCTTTCAATATGCCGGCCATGCCATGGGCGTGGTAACCGAGCAGATGGGCCTGCATGGCGAGCGAAAACCATGCCGCACCGGCATCGAAGGAATGGGTCGCTGAAGGTTTTTTCTCGCCTTCTCGCGAAATATTGTGGTCGCGGGAAATGACGAAGAGCAGCACGGAGGCATTTTTTGCCCAGCGCTGGTTCCCCTCCATCAGAAGTTCCACGAAGAGCGGCCAGTCCTCGCTATCCTTGTGTGCATAGACAAATCGCCATGGCTGATGATTGGATGCCGAGGGTGCCCAATGCGCCGCATCGAGAATGGTCAGCAGATGCTCTTGCGGCATGGCGTTGCCATCGAAGGCGCGCGGAGACCAGCGATCGAGGAAAAGGGGATCGACGGGATATTCTGATTGCCGGGAATTGCTGTTCGTCACGGGCCATGTCCTTTTGATTGCCGGGAAGGAAAAGGTATTTTTCGAAAGTCGGAGCAGTCAAGGGGTGACAAGTATGAATGCATCGTTCATATATGCATCACCTTGTCAGACAACCGGGAGAGAGTTCCATGAAATTGATGCGCGTTGGCCAGCCTGGCCAGGAAAAGCCTGCGATCCTCGACGCGGAAGGAAAAGTCCGCGATTTGTCCGCCCACGTGAAAGATATCGGCGGCGATGCCATCTCTCCCGAAGGCCTCAAGAAGATTGCCGCCATCGATCTTGGCACTCTTCCGGTCCTCAACGAAGAGCGCATCGGCGCCTGCGTCACGGGAACCGGAAAATTCATCTGCATCGGCCTCAACTTCTCTGACCACGCCGCTGAAACGGGTGCGACCGTACCGCCGGAACCCGTCATTTTCATGAAGGCGACCTCGGCGATCGTCGGTCCGAACGATGATGTTGTCATTCCGCGCGGCTCCGAAAAAACCGACTGGGAAGTCGAGCTTGGTGTCGTCATCGGCAAGACGGCAAAATATGTTTCGGAAGCCGATGCTCTCGACTACGTTGCCGGTTATTGCGTCTCGCACGATGTTTCCGAACGCGCCTTCCAGACGGAGCGCGCCGGGCAGTGGACCAAGGGCAAGTCCTGCGACACCTTCGGCCCGATCGGCCCCTGGCTCGTCACGAAGGACGAAATCACCGATCCGCAGAACCTCGGCATGTGGCTGAAGGTGAATGGCCAGACGATGCAGGACGGTTCCAGCAAGACCATGGTCTACGGCGTTGCCCATGTCGTTTCCTATCTCAGCCAGTTCATGTCGCTGCATCCCGGTGACGTCATCTCCACCGGCACGCCTCCCGGCGTCGGCATGGGCCAGAAGCCGCCGCGTTATCTCAAGACCGGTGATGTCGTGGAACTCGGCATTGAAGGCCTCGGTTCCCAGAAGCAGACCTTCGTCGCCGACATCTGATTATCGACAAGTGTTCAACTGAAATTGAGGCGCCGGGGGGAAACCACCGGCGCCTTCGATTTTGTGCAGTTGCGAAAAGCTGCTATGGTCAAAAAAAGAGCGTGATCCGCGAGGGAGGCGTAATCAGTGTTCTACCACCTTTATGAAATGAACCATGCGGCGATGGTGCCCCTGCGCGCGGGTGCCGATATGATGCGCCAGGCCTGCAGCAATCCATTGAACCCGCTTTCCAGCACCGCCTTCGGGCGAAGCCTCGATGCGGGCTTTGAGGTGTTCGAGCGTCTGACACGCCGTTACGTCAAGCCGGAGTTCGGCCTTGGCACCACGACCGTTGATGGCGAGACGGTTGCTGTCACCGAAGAAATCGTCTGGTCGCGTCCCTTCTGCAACCTCGTTCATTTCAAAAAAGAACTTGATACGACCCGCAAAGCGGATCCGAAGGTGCTGCTGGTAGCGCCGATGTCCGGCCACTACGCCACATTGCTGCGGGGAACGGTGGAGGCGCTGCTGCCATCGGCGGATATATACATCACTGACTGGATCGATGCCCGCATGGTGCCGGTGACAGAAGGCACCTTCGATCTCGACGATTACATCAGCTATGTCATCGATATGCTGCGTGAGATTGGACCGGGTGCGCATGTGGTTGCCGTCTGTCAACCCTCGGTGCCGGTGCTCGCGGCCGTTTCCCTGATGGAAGCCGATGGGGATGGTTTCGCACCGGCATCCATGACGCTGATGGGGGGGCCGATCGATACGCGCATCAATCCCACAGCCGTCAACGGCCTGGCCAAGGCCAAGCCCATCGAGTGGTTCCGCGATAACGTCGTCATGCAGGTACCGTGGCCGCAGCCTGCTTTCGGCAGGTCCGTTTATCCCGGCTTCCTGCAATTGTCCGGTTTCATGTCCATGAACCTCGACAAACACATGACGGCGCATAAGGATTTCTACCTCAACCTCGTCAAGAACGATGGCGATTCCGCCGAGAAGCATCGCGATTTTTACGATGAATATCTGGCCGTCATGGATTTGACGGCGGAATTCTATCTGCAGACTGTCGAAACCGTTTTTATCGACCATGCGCTGCCGAAGGGAAACATGCAGCACAGGGGCAGGGCGATTGATCCCGCTGCCATTCGAAATGTCGCCTTGTTTACCGTGGAAGGTGAGAATGACGATATCTCTGGTGTCGGCCAGACCAAGGCGGCCCATGATCTGTGCCGGAACATCCCGGATGAAAAGCGCGCCCACTATATGCAGCCCGATGTCGGCCATTACGGCGTTTTCAACGGGTCGCGGTTCCGCAAGGAAATCGTGCCGCGTATGGTGGAATTCATCGGCAAACACCAGACTGTCTAGCGCTGGAAGACAGGCGATGCCGCGCATTTGCGTGGCCAAGCCGGTGTCGAATCGGCTATGAACCATTCATGTTTTCGCTTCTCAGAAAATCCGTGAAGTCGCCGGCGTCAAAAAAGACCGCACCGAGCCAGCGCACCGTCGAGGTGGCCGGACGGCACGTCCCCATCACGGTGAGGGAAAACCCGCGGGCCACGCGCATTACCTTGCGCATCGAACCCGGCGGTCGGGCACTAAAGCTGACGATCCCGCAGGGCCTGCACCACCGACAGGTTGATGATTTCCTTGAAAGGCATCAGGGCTGGCTGGAAGGCAAGCTTTTGAAAATCGGTCCTGACGACGGTTTGGGTCATGGCGCGACCATCGATATTCGCGGCATATCCCACCGCATAGACCACACCGGCAGCCTGCGGGGCCTGACCCATATATCCCGGGACGCCGACGGCACGGCGGTTCTGAAAGTCAGCGGCGCGCCCGAGCATCTGCGCAGAAGGGTGGCGACCTTTCTGAAAAAGGAAGCGAAGGCTGATCTGGAGAAGCTGGTCGCGTTCCATGCGCGTGCCGCCGGCCGACCTGTGCGGTCCATCAGCATGAAGGACACCCGCAGTCGCTGGGGATCATGCTCGCATGATGGAAATCTGAGCTTCTCATGGCGCATCGTCATGGCGCCGGAGAAGGTCATCGATTATCTTGCCGCCCACGAGGTTGCGCATCTGAGTGAAATGAACCACGGCCCGAAATTCTGGGCCCTGTGTGAAAAGCTCTGCCCGCATACTGACGAAGCCAAGGAATGGCTGAAACGCCATGGCTCCAGACTCCACGCCATCGATTTCGATTGAAAGTGGAGGCGTGGATCGCCATCTGGATTCACGTGAAACATTCCAGAGAAAACGGATGCGATTTGGCTCGACTCTTGTCGCATTTCATGTCAGGTCGCGGGTATGAAACCGGATATCAAGATTTGCGGATTGAAGACACCGGAAGCGCTGGAGCGCGTCGTCAGGCGCGGCGCCTCCCATGTCGGTTTTATTTTCTTTGAAAAGAGCCCGCGCAACATCGAACCCGATATTGCCGGCAGGCTGGCGGAAGCCGCCCGCGGCGCCGCCAAGGTGGTCGCCGTCACCGTCAATGCCGACAATGATTATCTCGATGAAATCGTCGATCTCGTAAAACCGGACATCCTGCAGTTGCATGGCAATGAAAGCCCGGAGCGGCTGCTGAATATCAAGGCGCTGTATGGCCTGCCTGTCATGAAGGCGATTTCCATTCGCGATGCCGCTGATCTTGCCAAAATCGACCCTTATATTGGAATAGCCGACCGTTTTCTGCTGGACGCCAATGCGCCCGCCGGTTCCGAGCTGCCTGGCGGCAACGGCGTCTCCTTCGACTGGACCATCCTGCGATCACTTGACGGAAGTGTGGATTACATGCTTTCCGGGGGATTGAACAAGGACAATGTCGCCGAGGCGCTGGCGGAGACCAGGGCAAGCGGACTAGATTTATCGTCCGGTGTGGAAAGTGCGCCGGGCGTCAAGGATCTGTCCATGATCGACGCATTTTTCGATGTGGTGAATGATTGGTCGAAAGGCCCAAAGGGAGCTTGAAGTGAACGACGCGCCAACACCCAATTCTTTTCGCGCTGGTCCCGATGAGGACGGCCGTTTCGGCATTTACGGAGGTCGCTTCGTTGCCGAAACGCTGATGCCGCTCATTCTGGATTTGCAGGCGGAATGGGACAAGGCCAAGACCGATCCCGCGTTTCAGGCGGAACTCAAGCATCTCGGCGCGCACTATACCGGTCGTCCGAGCCCGCTTTATTTTGCGGAACGCCTGACGGCGGAACTTGGCGGCGCGAAGATCTATTTCAAGCGCGAAGAGCTGAACCACACCGGTTCGCACAAGATCAACAATTGCCTTGGCCAGATCCTGCTTGCCAAGCGCATGGGCAAGACCCGCATCATCGCCGAAACCGGTGCCGGCCAGCACGGCGTTGCCTCCGCAACCGTCGCCGCACGCTTCGGCCTGCCCTGCGTCGTTTATATGGGCGCGACGGACGTTGCCCGTCAGGCCCCGAATGTGTTCCGCATGAAGCTCCTTGGCGCTGAAGTGAAGCCGGTGACGGCCGGTCACGGCACCCTGAAGGATGCCATGAATGAGGCCCTGCGCGACTGGGTTACCAATGTCGAGGATACCTATTACCTGATCGGCACTGCGGCTGGCCCGCATCCCTATCCGGAAATGGTCCGCGATTTCCAGGCCGTCATCGGTGAGGAAGCCAAGGCGCAGATGCTGGAGGCGGAAGGCCGCCTGCCGGATCTGGTCGTCGCGGCTGTCGGCGGCGGCTCTAATGCCATCGGCATCTTCCATCCTTTCCTCGATGACAAGAATGTCCGCATCGTCGGCGTCGAAGCCGGCGGCAAGGGCCTTTCGGGTGACGAGCATTGTGCTTCGATCACAGCCGGTTCGCCGGGCGTGCTGCATGGCAACCGCACCTATCTGCTGCAGGATGAGGACGGCCAGATCAAGGAAGGTCATTCCATCTCCGCCGGCCTCGATTATCCCGGCATCGGCCCTGAACATTCCTGGCTGAACGATATCGGCCGCGTGGAATATGTGCCGATCATGGACCATGAGGCGCTGGACGCCTTCCAGATGCTGACCCGCCTTGAAGGCATCATTCCAGCTCTTGAGCCGAGCCACGCCCTGGCCGAGGTCATCAAGCGCGCGCCGACGATGGGCAAGGATGAAATCATCCTGATGAACCTCTCCGGTCGCGGCGACAAGGATGTCCACACCGTCAGCAAGTTCCTTGGAATGGATGTATAAGATCATGACTGCACGTATGGACAAGCGCTTCGCCGATCTGCGGGCGGAAAATCGCCCGGCCCTGATCACCTATTTCATGGGCGGCGACCCGGATTTCGAAACCTCGCTCGGCATCATGAAGGCCCTGCCGGAAGCAGGCGCAGATGTTATCGAGCTTGGAATGCCGTTTTCCGACCCGATGGCGGACGGCCCGGCGATCCAGCTGGCGGGACAGCGCGCGCTGAAAGGCGGCCAGACGCTGAAAACCACACTCGATCTCGCCCGCGAGTTCCGCAAGGGTGATGACGCGACCCCGATCGTGATGATGGGATATTACAATCCGATCTATATCTACGGTGTCGACAGGTTTCTGGATGATGCGTTGGCGGCCGGTGTCGATGGCCTGATCGTGGTCGATCTGCCGCCGGAAATGGATGATGAGCTCTGCGTGCCTGCCCTGGCGCGCGGCATCAATTTCATCCGTCTTGCCACGCCGACGACGGATGGCAAGCGCCTGCCTGCCGTTCTTAAAAATACCTCAGGTTTCGTTTATTACGTCTCGATGAACGGTATTACCGGCTCCGCACTTCCCGATCCCTCGTTGATCTCGGGCGCTGTCGGTCGTATCAAGGCGCATACGGAACTGCCAGTGTGCGTCGGTTTCGGTGTCAAGACGGCCGATCATGCTAAAGCGATCGGTGCCGTGGCGGATGGCGTGGTGGTCGGTTCGGCCATCGTCAACCAGATTGCGGGCAGCCTGACCAAGGACGGACAGGCGACCGCCGACACCGTGCCGGCCGTCACGACGCTGGTAAAAGGACTTTCAACGGGCGTGCGCGCGTCGCGCCTTGCCGCTGCGGAATAATCGCGCGGCCCAGTCAGGAGTAGTCAGTTGAACTGGATCACCAATTACGTACGGCCCCGGATCAATTCCATGCTTGGCCGCCGCCCGGAGGTTCCGGAGAACCTGTGGATCAAGTGCCCGGAAACGGGCGAGATGGTCTTCCACAAGGACCTCGAGGATAACAAGTGGGTCATCCCGGCTTCCGGTTACCACATGAAGATGCCGGCAAAGGCGCGTCTCGTCGATCTTTTTGATGGCGGCGTGTATGAGGCCTTGCCCCAGCCGAAGGTGGCGCAGGATCCGCTGAAGTTCCGCGATTCCAAGAAATACACCGATCGCCTGCGCGACAGCCGCACGAAGACAGAGCAGGAAGATACGATCCTTGCCGGCGTTGGTATGCTGAAAGGCCTCAAGATCGTTGCCGTCGTGCATGAATTCCAGTTCATGGGCGGTTCTCTCGGCATTGCGGCGGGCGAAGCCATCGTCAAGGCATTCGAGCGGGCCATTTCCGAGCGTTGCCCGCTGGTCATGTTTCCGGCCTCCGGTGGCGCTCGCATGCAGGAAGGCATTCTCTCCCTGATGCAGCTGCCGCGCACCACGGTTGCGGTGAACATGCTGAAAGAGGCGGGCATGCCTTACATCGTGGTTCTGACGAACCCGACGACGGGTGGTGTTACGGCTTCCTACGCCATGCTGGGTGATGTGCATATCGCCGAGCCCGGTGCCGAAATCTGCTTTGCGGGCAAGCGCGTGATCGAGCAGACCATTCGCGAAAAGCTTCCTGAGGGCTTCCAGACATCGGAATACCTGTTCGAGCACGGTATGGTCGACATGGTGATCGACCGCCGCGAGATCCCCGATACGCTGGCCAGCCTTCTCAAGATCATGACGAAAGCGCCGGCGGAAGCAAATGCGGTCGTTCCGCTTGCGGCTTCGGCCTGATGAAAAATATCTCACCCGAAGGCGGCAAATCGCCTTCGGGTGATGTTATACGTTGCATGATTTCATTTCTGATGCGGCGGACAAAATGGCCAAGACAACGCCTGAAAGGCGGACAGAAGACATGACGAAGCCCGCAATCGGCGAGGCCGAACAGATCATCGAAGAGCTGATGCAGCTCCACCCCAAGGGTTTTGATCTTTCGCTGGATAGAATTTCCCGTCTTCTCGAAAAATTGGGTAGCCCTCAGAAAAGACTCCCACCGGTCATTCATGTCGCAGGCACTAACGGCAAGGGTTCGGTTACGGCCTTCTGCCGCGCATTATTGGAGGCGGCGGGCCTTTCCGTCCACGTGCACACCTCTCCGCATCTCGTGAACTGGCACGAGCGTTATCGGATCGGGGTTTCCGGCGAGAGGGGCCGTTATGTCGAGGACGCCGTCTTTGCGGATGCGCTGCGCCGTATTGAAGCTGCCAATGGCGGCCAGATGATAACGGTTTTCGAAATCCTGACCGCCGCGATGTTCGTGCTTTTTGCGGAGCAGCCCGCTGACGCCGCTGTCGTCGAAGTTGGGCTTGGCGGGCGCTTCGATGCGACCAATGTGATCAACAACCCGGCCGTTTCCGTTATCATGCCGATATCACTCGATCATCAGGCCTATCTTGGAGATCGGGTGGAACTGATTGCCGCTGAAAAGGCCGGCATCATGAAATCGGGTTCTCCCGTCGTCATCGGCCACCAGGAATACGACGCGGCGCTGGAAACGCTTGTTGCCACGGCGGAGCGTCTCGGTTGCCCTGCATCGGTCTATAGGCAGGATTTTTCCGCCCATGAAGAGTTTGGCCGCATGGTCTATCAGGATGAGTTCGGCCTGACCGATGCGCCGCTGCCGCGGCTCCCCGGCCGCCACCAGCTTGCCAATGCCGCTGCCGCGATCCGCGCCGTCAAGGCGGCCGGTTTCGAGGTGACGGAGCGGATGATCGAAAAGGCCATGACGACAGTGGAGTGGCCCGGCCGTCTTCAGCGCGTCCTGACCGGCAAAATCGCCGACATGGCCCCGAAGGATGCGGAGATCTGGATCGATGGCGGCCACAACCCGGGTGCCGGCGAAGTTATCGCTGAAGCCATGGCGGGGTTTGAGGACAAGACGCCACGTCCGCTGTTCATCATTGCGGGCATGATCAATACCAAGGACCCGGTGGGCTATTTCAAGGCTTTTGCGGATATCGCCGAATATGTCTTCACCGTACCGATCGGCGGTACCGATGCGGCGATCGACCCCGTCGTGCTTGCCCATGCGGCCTTTGATGCCGGTCTGGTGGCAGCGCCTACATCTTCCCTCACCGAAGCGCTGGACGAATTGTCACGCCGCTTCGATCCCGAAGGGCCGGCGCCGCGTATCCTGATCGGCGGTTCGCTTTACCTTGCCGGAAATGCGCTCGCACTGAACGGCACCATTCCCCAATAAAAAAGCCCGGCATCGCTGCCGGGCTTTTCTTATTCCATCAAAAATCGCTTATGCGGCGCCGGAAATCCAGGCGGAAAGCGCTGTCTTGGGAGCAGCACCAACCTTGATATCGGCCACTTCGCCGCCCTTGAACATGGCGAGCGTCGGGATCGAGCGAACGCCGAATTTGGCGGCCAGTTCCGGGTTCTCGTCGATGTTGAGCTTTGCAACCTTGACCTTGCCGGCAAGCTCCGAAGAAATCTCTTCAAGGCTCGGGGCGATCATCTTGCAAGGGCCACACCATTCGGCCCAGAAATCCACCACGACTGGTTCGGCGGATTCGAGGACTTCGGACTGGAAGTTGGCGGCATCGACTTTTACGGTAGCCATATCTGGCTCTCCTTTCAGCTAAACTTTTCCGCTATGATGTGATGCGGGCGCGGCGAAATTTCAATGCCCCGGTATCTCACTTTGTCTTTATTGCGGCAAGGGCCTGCTTCATGGCATCGTCATCTACCGTCACAAAAGCAGCATTTTCCGTGTAGATCAACGCGCAGACGAATTCCTTGCCGGGATAAAGCGGTGCGAGGATTTCGCGATAAATGGCAAGCTGCGCCGTGTGGGAAAAGGGTATTTCACGCGCCTCGCGCGGCGGTACGCGGTTGGTCTTGTAATCGACCAGAATGACCCGGTCGCCATCCACCGCCAGCCGGTCTATACGGCCAGAAACGGCATAATGCTGCCTGCCGATCGTCATGGTTCCCATGATGGAAACTTCCGCACGGCTGTTGGGTGAAAATGCCGGCTGTACCGCCGGTTCGGACATCACCCGCAGGACGGCCCGTATCAGATGTTCGCGTTCATTGGGTGGCCAGAAACGGGCAGCGCGTTCCGCATAGCGGCGGGCCGCCTCTTCCCGCTCACTCTCGGTAAAATCCGGAAGGGCCTGCAGCATGCGATGCACCAGCCGGCCGCGTTGCAGCGCCAGTGAGGATGCATCGGCTTTTTCGCCGAACAGCGGTGAACGCACGGCCAGATCGTCGGCACCGTCATCGATGATGGTGCCCGCGCCGGAAGGGCTGAGCGGTCTCGGCAGGGAGGGTAGGGCAGGCAAGGGGCCGAGAAGTCCCGCCGGAAGCGCATATTCTTCGTGCTGCTGCGGTTCGGTCAGTCTTTGCGGGGCGGGTGTCGGGCGGGCCTCGGACTTGCGCCAGACCAGCCCCTGCCATTCCTCGCCGTCGGCCGCAAACAGTTGCGGCTGCGAGTGTTTTTCATTGTCGGCAAGTGCTGCCTTTACGATGGCATGCCAGCATTCGGGATTTTCCTTCTGGCCGCGATAACCACAAACGACCAGATGATCGGCAGCGCGTGTCATCGCTACATAAAGCAGCCGGCGATATTCATCTTCGGCGGCCGTCTTCAGGCGGTCCTCGTCAGCGCGAATGAGATGATTGGAAAAACCGCTGCCCGGCAGCCAGACGGGGAAGGCGTCGCCGTCCGCTTCCACGAAGCGCAGTTTCGGCACATGGCTGTGGTTGAAGGCTTTCGATCCGCCATCAACGACGAAAACAACCGGCGCTTCAAGACCCTTGGAGGCATGCACGGTCATGATCCGCACTTCACCGCGATCCTTGTCCTGTTCGCGCTTCACCTCCGGCGAATCCGTTTCCAGAACGGAAAGGAAGGCCTGCAGGCCGGGCAGGCCTGTCCTCTCATGGTCAAGCGCAAAGGACAGGAACTCGTCCAGAACATCGCTCGCCTCGTTGCCGAGACGGCCGAGGAACTTCTTGCGACCGTCATGCAGGGTCAGAACCGCGGCAAAGAAATCATGCACGGTTGCCGTTTTTGAAAGCGCGATGAAGTTTTTGAGTTTGCTGACCACTGCGGAAAAGCGGCTGCTCTCATCCTGCGAAAGTGTCTGCAATCTCTGCCACACGCTCTCCATATCGGATCGCGAGGCAGCCGCATCGAAAACATCATCTTCGGTGAGATTGAAAATAGGGCTTTTCAAAAGTGCTGCCAGCGAAAGATCATCCTCGGGCAGCACGACAAAACGGCCAAGCGCCAGAAGATCCTGGACGGCGATGTGGTCGGTCAGGCGAAGACGGTCGGCACCGGCAACGGGAATGTTCTTGCGTCGTTTCAGCTCGCGCGTCAGCGCGTTGACGAAGGCGTGGCGTTTTCTGACCAAGACCAGAATGTCGCCCGGTTCGACGGCGCGTTCCACGCCCTTTTCGATGATGGTCTGGGTCCCGATCATCCCGGCAATGCGCGCGGCGATCCGGCGAGCAACGATGGTGGCCGGCGCGCTTTCCCGAAGTGCATCGAAAGGTGCTGTCCAGTCTTCTTCGTCCTCGGCGGTTTCCGGCGCAACCATATCCCAGACTTCCACCGTGCCGGGGTGGCCGGCGCGGTTGGAACGGTGTTCGACAGGCTCGTTATCGGCGCTGAGGCCACTGGCATTTTTGGGGTCGGAGAAGACCTGATCGACGGCGGCCAGCACATCTTCCGTGGAACGGAAGGACAGCGGCAGGCGGATGCGGTGAAACGCCTGCTCGACCGAATCGACGCGCCTTTTTGTCTCGTCGCGCTCCTGGGAGAACCGTTCCGGCCTTGCGCCCTGAAACGAATAGATCGACTGCTTTTCGTCACCCACTGCAAAAAGCGTGCGCCGGCCTAGGCGGGCACTCTCGCCGGTGAAGAAATCCGCCGCCAGCGACTGGATGATTGACCATTGCACCGGGCTCGTATCCTGCGCCTCATCGACGAGAATATGGTCTATGCCCTGGTCCAGCTTGTAATGCACCCAGGCACCCGCCGTATCGCGGTTGAGGAGGTTGGCGGCGCGTTCGATCAGATCTTCGAAATCGAGCTGGCTTCGCTGCTTTTTCAGATCCTCGAAATCGCCGATCAACCGCTCGGCCAGAACAAGCGCACATTTCGTCGCCTCCAGCATCCGCACCAGACGATAGCGGTTGCGGCAGGCAACGACATGGTCCCGCGCAAGCGTCAGCGCGTCGAGGAGATCAGGTGCCGATTTCTGCATGCCCTTGTTGATGACATAGGCATCGGATTTTTTCTCGCCCTTGGCCGTCAACAGCGCGGCCTCGATGAATTCCATGCGCCGCACGGAATCCGTCTGCCGTTTCGCTTCCCGCAGGGCATAAGCGACGTCGATGACGCGCGATCCGCCCACTTCGTCGGCAAGCGTGAGATATGTATCGAGGGAAAGCCCGAAGAGGCCGGGCAGGGGCCAGAAGGCCGCCGCTGCCGTCTCTTCTGTTTCACCCGCTTCAATCTGCATTGCCTGCCGCAATTGGGCATCGATGCCATCAGCCTGTTTTGCCTCGATCAAAAAGGCGCGAAGGGCGCTGCGATTGGCGATGATGGCGGTCAGAAGCGATTCAAGTCCGCTTTCATCTGCCAGATCAAGCACATAAGCGAGAGACTGCGCGAGATCAGTGTCTCCCTCCGTCGAAACCGCCGTTAGGAGCGAACGGCGCGCCTCGGCCAGCAGGGTGGTTGCGGCACGGTCATCAAGAACCGAGAAATGGCCAGCGACATTGGCCTCCAGCGGGAACTGATGCAGCAGCGCTTCACAGAAAGCGTGGATCGTCTGGATTTTCAGCCCGCCCGGCGTTTCGAGCGCCTTGGCGAACAGCCGCCGCGCTTCAGCAAGCTTGATGCGATCCGGCACCTTGCCTTCGATGGCGGCAATGCGGTCCTTAAGATCATTATCCGGCAATGTAGCCCATTCCGCCAGGCGGTCGAAAACGCGGCTCGACATTTCAGAAGCCGCCGCCTTGGTATAGGTGAGGCACAAAATCGCGGAGGGTCGGCATCCGGCCAGAAGCAGGCGGATGACGCGTTGGGTCAGAACATGGGTCTTGCCGGATCCGGCATTGGCCGAAACCCAGGCGGAGCTTGCCGGATCGGAGGCGAGCCGCTGCCGGTCGCTCGTCCAGTCGATCCAGCTTTGAGGGGTGTCCGTGGCGGGCCCGTGATCGATAGGGTCAATCATCATCGCCGTCTCCCGGTTCCGCCGTCGACCATTCCGAAACCCGGGCGAGGTGGTCATATTCCCCGCCATAGGATTGCTGCTCCTCCGGCACCAGCCGTGAGGCAAAGCCATTCTCGCCATCACGCAGCGAACGCACGAATTTGGCCAGCTGGTCGATGGATTCGGTTGCCAGTTCGATTGCCGATTTGGGTGCTTTCTTGCTACTCCGGTTGGAATGTTCGTTATTCACCTGGTCGGCAAAAAAACGCTCACCTGGCCGCAGGCGCACATAGATGAGGTTTTCCGGCGTATGCGAACCCGCCTCGCGGAAGGCGCCGCGCATCAGCGCTGCCGCTTCGAGCGCAAGCTGCGGGTCAAGCAGCGCGCGCGCCTGATTGACTGACGGCGCGAGCCCCGTCTTGTAATCGATAATATCCGCCTGACCGCTGGTCTTGATGTCGATACGGTCGGCGATACCAGTCAGCCTTATGCCTGCCTCGGGGATTTCCTGTCCGGCGCGGGCTTCGAAAAAGCTGCGGCGGATGGATGGGTGTCGTTCCTTCTCCCAGTCGATAAAGGCGCGCGCCACCGCCTCGAATCGCGGGCGCCAGATGACATCGACATGCAAGGGAAGATCTTGCGCATCGAAACTTTCATCCAGAATACGCTGCATGGCCTCAAGCGATGCCGGCGTGCCCGGAATATGCCCCTCGCGGGAATAACGTTCGATGATTGCGTGATAAAGCGTACCACGGTCGGCGGCGTTGGGGTCGCGATTGAACGGGTGGAGAGGATCGAGCCGCAGGATGCGCCGCGCATAGATCGAATAGGGATCGCGGCGCAGCCTGCCCACTTCGCTGAAGGAATAGCTTTTCGGATGTAGCTCCGCCGGAGGCTTCGGGGCCGGGCGTTTTGCCGCTTCCTGGTCAATGCTCGCGTCCATCAGACCCGCCCAGTGGCGATAGGTCTCGCCACGCTTCTTCAGCTGGTCGGCGAAATCCTCGCCGCCGAGTGCCAGCAATCGCTGCAGCCAGCGTGATGCGACGGCGGGTGTCGAACCTTGTCTGAGCGCCCGGCTGTAAAAAATCTGCCGCGTGCCGTTCGCCATCTCGAAATCATGCGCCAACTGGCCGATCCGCCTCTCCGGCGGCTCCAGGCCGATGGCTGTCTTCATGTTGCGGGATAAAAATGGATTGTTTGCCGTCTGGCCCGGCCAAAGCCCTTCGTTGAGGCCGCCGATCACCACGGTGTTGACGCTCTGCAAACGCGCTTCGAGCGCGCCGAAGATGAAAATTCGTGGATGGCGCATGGATCGCGGTTTGATCGATTCGCCGGCCACCAGTGCCGCGAAGATATCGGCCCATTGCGGACCGTCAGCATCGAGGATTTCGCCGCTTTCCATCAATTCGCCGAACAGGCCGGAAAGCTTGTCGCCTGCCTCGCCGGACCAGAGCGCGGCAAGATCATTGTTTTCATCGGCGCAAATGGCTTCGATCACCCGGCCGGTCCGCTCCGCCCAATCGGAAAGCGGTAATTTATCCGTGAAAGACCGGCCCGACCTGTCGCGTCGAACGAATGCAGCACCGAGCGGCTCTATCGAAACGGCGATCCGCCGCGCCAGATCGTGTGCGGCCTCCACGCTTCCCTCCGGCAGTGCCAGCCGCCAGGCAGGCGGGTGCCGATCATCGCGCTGCGCCACGAGTTGCGCGTCGAGAACCGCCTCCAGATTGCCGATTTCAGTTTCGACGCGGCCGCCTCTGAGCGCGATCAACTCCAGCGCTTTAGATGCCGTCGTGAATGCTTCCTCAGAAAGCCCGAAACGGCTGAGCGGATGTTTCAGAAGGGAAATGACCGGCACCGGATCTCCGGGCCTGAGGATCGCTTCCAGCGCCAGTTGCGTCAGCCCCGCCTGTGGCGTGGCGGATAATGGCGTGCCGGCCGAATCATCGGCTTCGATACCGAAGCGCTGCAGTTCCGTCGCAACGCGCCGCGCCAGTCCGCGGTCGGGCGTGATCAGCGCTGCCTGAGACGAACGCCCGGCACCCGGCGCTTCAAGCGCCAGCCGCAGCGCCACCGCGATTGCGGTTGCCTCTTCCCGCTCATTGGCAGCTTCTATCAGGGTCGCCGCTGCGAAAGCATCGTCGAAAAAGCCGGGCTGCTTCTCCTCACGCCAGCGGTTCCAGTCGCTGGTGGATTTGGCCGGCGCGAGTGCCGCTGAAAACACCGCCGCGCGTTTTTCGAGATCGCTGTCGACAGCGCCGATCTGAACGACATCGTCGCGCATGATGCCGAGCTTCTGCAAAAGCATGTAAAGCCCATATTGCGAATGGGTGCGGCTGGAAGGGTCGGTGGGGTCCTCGGCAATCGCCTCCCATTGCTCCTCCGGCATCGAAAGATCGAGACCTGGAAGCACGACCACGCCCTGCGGCAGGGAGGCAACGGAGGCGATGAGGTCAGCTGCCGCCGGAATGGAGCCCGTGGAGCCCGCAACGATGATCGGTCCGGTATCCGGCAGATTAGCAAGCCGGTTGGCCTCCGCCCGCAGGATGCCGTTTCGATGCCGGCCTGCGGAGGTGCGGTTGAGCTCGGCGAGACGGGCAGGCCAGAAGATGCTGGCGATCTTCAGGAAATCCGCCGTCAGCTGCCACCATTGGGCGTGATCGCCGGTATCGAGATGCTGAAGAGCTTCCCATTCCTTTTCTTCGGTATCCATCGCATCGATCACCTCGCCGAGCGCGCGCGCCAGCCATATGGCGTCGGCGGGGCTGGCGGGGGCGACGAGCGGTGAATCCGAATGGATCGCCCTGATGGCGTCCGGCAGGCTGTTGCGCCATGCTAGAATGAGGCGCGCCAGCTCTATCAGCCGGCCGGTGCCGGAGATCGGCGGCGCCAGATCCATGATCTCGGGATTTTCAATTTCGAAGAAGCCGCTGTCGTCATCCGTTTCGCCGAGTGGCCGGATGAGCGGCAGAATGGCGGATCGACCACCCAGAAGATCGACGAATTCGGAGCGCAGCACGCGGGCGGAGCGCCGGGTCGGCACATAGATCGTCACCTTGGCGAGCGAAAGCGGATCGGCCGGGTCATATTGATAGCCGGATGTCAGTGTCCCGTCACACAGCGTTTCCGCGAGCGTCTTGAGGAACGGTGTTCCCGCGGCGATCGTCAGGACGCGCTTTGCGTGGTGGGTCAAAGTCATGCAGAGCGCTTTTCCCTATATTGCCGGATAATGCTTTCGGCGTCTTCTATCGCATCCGGCGTGCCGACGGTGATCCAGTGGCCATCCAGTGAAAGCCCGAAAAGCCGGTCTTTTTCGATGGCGCGGTCAAAATAGATATTAAGATTGAAGGCATCCGTCGGCGCATCGTCAAGCAGGCGCGAATCCATGGCGATCGCCCCGGCATAAACCACCGGGTTCGGATCACCGTCGCGATAACGCGCCAGTTTGCCACTGGCAGAGAGGTTGAAATCCCTCTTGCCGTTATGTCCGGTTGTGCGGTCCATGTCGACGCAGAGCAGCGCCATATCCATGTGCGTGGCATCGAAGAATTGCGCAAGCTTGCGCAGATTGCTGACGGCATTCAGCTGCTCGCCAATCCAGAAAAGATCGGCGTTCATGACGAAGACGGGACCGGGCTCCAGAAGTTTCAGGCCCTTGGCAAGCCCGCCACCGGAATTCATCAGCTGCGACCGCTCGTCGGAAATCAGGATCTCGGCATCCGAGCGGGTTTCAAGGTGGGCGATCATCTGTTCGGCATGGTGATGCACATTGACGACGATCCTCTCGGCCCCGGCTTCGACAAGGGCATCGAGCGCGTAGTCGATCATCGGCTTGCCGGCGATCTTGACGAGCGGCTTCGGTATCGTATCCGTGATCGGGCGCATCCGCGTGCCGAGCCCTGCGGCAAGCACCATCGCGTTCTTGATCGTCATCGTGGTCAACCGTCTTTCAGTCGTTAAATTCCATGCCCATGCGCAAGCACCAGTCTCGGAGAGGCGCAAGTTCCGGATGCGAAAGCGCTGCGCCAAGATAGCGGAACGTCCTTGGCATATGTTGCATATAACCGGGTTTTCCATCCCGTTCCAACAGTCTTACCCAGATACCGGCAAGCTTGCAGTTGCGCTGCGCCGACATGATGGCGAAGGCCTTGAGGAAAGCGGTCTCCTCAAACGAAGGTGTGTTTCTTCTGCCGTCGAGATAGTGCGAAAGCAGACGCGCTTGCAGTTCGCGGGAGATGGTGACCCGGGCATCCTGCACGATGGAAGCGAGATCATAGGCGGTCGGGCCGATCATCGCGTCCTGAAAATCAATCAGTCCGACCTGCCGGATGCCGCTATTCTGCTGTTGCCATATAATATTCGGCGAATGGAAATCGCGCAGCAGAAGCCCCGTTTCGCAATCGGCGAGCGTATCGATCAGCCTGTCCCATAGGGCGTAGTAGTCGCTCTTTTCTCCGTCGGTGAGCGGCTTGCCGCGTTTGTGGGGCAGATACCATTCCACCAGTAGCGACACCTCGATCTTCATCGCCTGCCGGTCGAACGGCGGAACCTCATAAGTACTGCCATCGCCGACCGGCAGCAGATCGGGCCGGGGCGTCTGATGGAGGGCGGCGAGACAGGCGACGCTTTGCAGATAACGCTCCTCTATCGGCGTTCCGTCAGATGCCAGCACTCCGTCCCGTCCGAGGTCCTCCAAAAGGAGAATGCCCTGATCGGTATCCGCCGCCAGAATCTCCGGCGCGCAAAAGCCGCTATTTCCCAGATAGTTGCCGATCGCCACGAAGGAACGGGCATCCTGGGCGAGATGGGCGATTTCCGCATAGGTCTTGCCATCCGCGACGATCGCCCCTCTCAAGGGGCGTCGCCAGTCCATCAGGATAAGGTCCGAACCATCGGTGGAAATAGTCTCATAGGCGCGTGTGGAAGCATCGCCGCTCAGAAAACGGCGCGTCGCGTCGCCCATGCCATTTTTTGCGAGGAACGCGCGGATGGCAAAAACGCGCTCAAGCCGTGCTTTTTGCTTCGCGGGAGCGTCGATCACAGCCAGACGCCCTTCACCGGAGTGGGTCAGCGTCAAGCTGATGGTCTGCTCGGGCGGCAGAACCTCGGCAGCCATATCCGGCCACTCGATCAGACAGATACCGTCCTCCAGCATCTCGTCAATGCCGAGCTCGTCCAGTTCGGAGACATCCGAAAGCCGGTAGAGATCGAGATGCGCGACCGGAATACGTGTGGGGTAGGTCTGGATGATCGTGAATGTGGGGCTTGGAACTTCAAGATCCGGTGCGTCCGCCATCGCCCGGATGAAAGCACGCGCGAGGGTGGATTTGCCAGCACCGAGATCGCCGATGAGCGCAAGGCAATCCCCGGCCGTCAAAGCCAGCGCCAAATCTTCACCTAACCGGATGGTGTCTTTTTCCCCATCAAGGGAAATGGCGATTGGCAGGATATCGTCACTCATTCTGCGGCGATGGAATGCGGGCGCGTGGCGGAGGGAATGCGGCAGGTGACGATGGTGCCGTTACCGGGTCGGCTGTCGATGCTGACGGTGCCGTGATGCAGGCTGACGAAGCTTTCCACGATGGAAAGGCCAAGCCCCGCGCCGGTTCGCCGCCCGCCATTACCGCGCGTCTCGAAGCGGTCGAAGACGCTCTTCAGCATGTCTTCCGGGATGCCCGGGCCCTTGTCCGCCACCGAGAACAGGAAGTCGCCCTCGCTGCGCCGGCAGGAAAGCTGAACGACAGATCCTTCCGGCGCGAAATTGATCGCATTGGTCAGAAGCTTGATGAGGATCTGCTTCAGGCGCTGATGATCGGCCACCAGGCTGCCAAGATGGGCCGGTGCGACGACCTCGAGCGAAATGCCGCTCTCCTGCAGCCGGTCGGCGATCTGCACCGATACATCGTCAAGCAACTCGTTCAGATCGTTTTCCGAATAATTCAGCTGCATGATGCCGGCATCGACGGTCGCGAGATCGAGAATATCGTTGACGATGGTCAGAAGAACCGAGGACGAGGTGGAAATATGGTCGAGATATTCCGCCTGCCGCTCCGTCAGTTCTCCAATACCCGGGGTCTTCAGGAGATCGGTGAAACCGATGATATTCGTCAGCGGCGAGCGCAATTCGTAGGAGACGTGCTGCACGAAATCGTTCTTCAACTCGTCGGCTTTGAGCAGTGCGTCGTTCTTTTCCTTCAGCGCTCGCTCGGCCCGCACGCTGTCTGTCATGTTGACGAAAGTCAGCATGGTCTGCGCGTCCGGCAGCGGAATGATGGCGTAGTCGAGCACGAGGCCGGAGAGCAGCTCAAGCGTACCCTGCCTGGAGGGACGTTCGTCGTCGAAGCTGGTGATGAACTGGCTGAAAGAACGCCAGCCGTCCGGCCTGTCATAGGATTGCGTGCAGGCCGTTTCGATCGCGCGGATGTGGGTGCCCGTTTCGACCTGTTCCGCGGTAACGCCCCAAAGCGCCCGGAATGCCGGGTTGGAAAGGCGAATGCGCCCATCCGCACCGAACACGGCGACACCTTCGGCCAGATGGTCGATGGTTTCGCCCTGCACCTTCACCAGCGTGTTGTAGCGCATCTGCAGATCGACCTGTTCGGTCAGGTTCTCGAAGACCCAGGTCGCGCCGCCCTGCGGGTGGGCGGTTGCGATGACCCGCAGGGTCTGGCCGTTTGGCAGATGCCAGAGATCGGTCTTGGTATCGAGCGAGCGATAGACGGAGAGTGCCGTCTCTTTCCAGTTTTTCCAGTTCAGTTGCTCCGGCAACTTGCCGGCGGTGCGCAGCCTGTCGAGAAGCTCGGAATTATCAGGGCCGGACTCGAGGAAAACCAGATCGAAACCCCACAGGGTTGCAAAAGCCTGATTGTAGAATTGCAGTCGCTGCCGGCCGTCGAAAATGGCGACGGGCGTTGCCAGATGATCCAGCGTTTCGGCGTGGCTTTTCAGAACCCGCTTGAGTTCCTCGCGGATGGTTTCCGCTTCTGTGGCGTCGATGGCGATGCCGGCGGACCCGCCCGCCGTCTTGATGTCGACAACATCGAAGAAAGTACGATTTCCGGACACCACTGTCGAAATACGGTCGTGATAGGGCGATTCCGGCGTTGCGGCCGCGCGTATCTTCTGCCGGGTAACGGTATTGAGAAGCTCGCGTTTTTCGTGAACGGCCTGGTCGGCATTGCGCGCATCCACTGCCTGCGCATAGGCGTGGTTGACCCAGGTGAGGTCACCTTCGCCATTGCGCTGCCAGACGGGCTGCTCGATCGAATCCAGAAGTTCCTGAAACGTCGAGACCGAGGCCACGAGGCGCTCGCGCTCCACCTGCAATTCGGCAAGCTCCGCACGCAGATTGTTGAGCGCGATGAAACGCGCAAAGGCATTGCCGCCGGAAACCCGGCCCTGAACCTCAATGACTTCGCCGCGCTGTGTCTCGATGGTCAGGTCGAAACTTTGCGCGTGGCTGCGCAGCTTTTCCAGTGATTTTTCAAGCTGGCTTGCGGATGCGGGTTTCAGCCAGCGCCCAAAGGCCAGAAAATCATGGTCGGCCTGCGGTGCGCCCGTTTCCACCGGCAATTGCCCGAGAAACTCCGGGCGCCTGTCCGCACCATCCCAGATGACGATGCGTCGGCTTTTGTCCGAGATCAGCGCTTCATATTTCGCGATCTTGTGGTGGGACTGGGCAAGTGCCTGGCGATATTCGCTGCTTTCCGCCTCTATATTGCCGCGCTGCCGCACCAGCCAGACGACGGAAAACAGCGTTGCTGACAGCATGCCGACAAAAAGCGAATAGGTGATTGTTTCTCCGGATGAAAACAGCCGTGCGCCGGTCTTTGCCGCAAGGCTGTCCTGCGCCAGCGCCATGCTTGCAGAGCCGGTGAGAATAGTACCCGACATCAGGACGGGAAGCCTCGCAAAGCCCGTCCGAACCGCACTGACGACCTGCCGGCAACGGCCAATAGCCGCGCTCAATGCCACGCCAGAATGCGTGTTTTCAACGCGTTGAACTGTCTGCTCGCGCAGATCCGAATTGTGAACCGTCATCCCCGGTCTGTCTCCGTCCTATGTGCCGCATCTTCGACAAGACATCCCATTTCGTCCCCCGCCGCCCTTTGGCGTGTCCGAATCAAGTTCGATGACAATACCGCCTTCATAAATCTGCGGAAAGGGAGCGCGCAAAAAAGATGCCGCGCGCTTTGTCAAGCGCGCGGCATCTACATATTGTGTAATTTCAGTGGATATTAACTATGAAATTAATATCTGTAGTGTTCTGCCTTGAACGGGCCCTGCTTCGAGATGCCGATATAATCTGCCTGCACGTCGGTAAGTTCCGTCAGACGCACGCCGAGCTTCTCAAGATGAAGGCGTGCAACCTTTTCGTCGAGGTGCTTCGGCAGCACGTAAACCTCGTTCTTGTATTCGCTCTGCTTGGTGAAGAGTTCGATCTGGCCAAGCACCTGGTTGGTGAAGGACGCCGACATGACGAAGGACGGGTGACCCGTGGCATTGCCGAGGTTCAGCAGGCGACCTTCGGACAGAAGGATGATGCGGTTGCCCTTCGGGAACTCGATCATGTCGACCTGCGGCTTGATGTTCGTCCACTTGAGGTTACGCAGCGATGCGACCTGAATTTCATTGTCGAAATGGCCGATATTGCCGACGATCGCCATGTCCTTCATCTCGCGCATATGCTCGATGCGGATCACGTCCTTGTTGCCGGTGGTGGTGATGAAGATATCGGCCGACGAAATGACATCTTCAAGACGAACAACTTCGAAACCGTCCATGGCGGCCTGAAGCGCGCAGATCGGGTCGATTTCGGTGACCTTGACACGGGCGCCGGCGCCCTGCAGCGAGGCGGCCGAACCCTTGCCCACATCGCCGTAACCGCAGACCACGGCGACCTTGCCGGCCATCATCACGTCGGTTGCGCGGCGAATGCCGTCGACGAGCGATTCCTTGCAGCCGTATTTGTTGTCGAACTTCGACTTGGTGACGCTGTCATTGACGTTGATGGCCGGGAAGGGCAGCAGGCCCTTCTTGCTGAGGTCGTAAAGACGGTGAACGCCTGTCGTCGTTTCTTCGGTAACACCCTTCAGCGCGTCACGCTGCTTGGTGAACCAGCCGGGCGAAGCCTTCAGGCGCTTGTTGATCTGTGCGAAGAGGATTTCTTCTTCTTCGGAGCCGGGATTGGAAAGAACGTCCTCGCCGGCTTCGGCGCGCGCACCGAGCAGGATGTACATGGTGGCGTCGCCGCCATCATCGAGGATCATGTTGGAGAGACCGCCATCGGTCCACTGGAAAATCTTGTCGGTATATTCCCAATATTCCGTCAGGCTTTCACCCTTGACGGCAAAGACCGGAATGCCGGCAGCCGCGATGGCCGCTGCTGCATGATCCTGCGTCGAGAAAATGTTGCAGGATGCCCAGCGGATATCCGCGCCGAGTTCCTTGAGCGTCTCGATCAGAACGCCGGTCTGGATCGTCATGTGAAGAGAACCGGTGATGCGTGCGCCCTTCAGGGGCTTGCTCTCGCCGAATTCTTTGCGGCAGGACATCAGGCCAGGCATTTCGGTTTCGGCGATGTCCAATTCCTTGCGGCCGAATGCGGCAAGGTTGATATCGGCGACGATGTAGTCCTTCTCAAGGCTCATGAGGTTCTCCAGATCAGAAATGCCGTGCCTGTCAGCCCGGCTTTTAAACGTAGCAGCGGTTTAGCAGGCCACAAACGATCTGGCAATGATGATATAAAGAAGTCTTTATGTCTTTATATGGCTGAGGTTCAGGCTTCTTCGCCGAAGCGGTCGGCGACAAGCGCCTCGAGTGCCGCGAGCGCTTCTTCCGCCTGGTTGCCGCTTGCCTCGACATAGACGCTGCAGCCGGGGCTCGCCGCCAGCATCATGAGACCCATGATGGAAGTGCCGCCAACGGTCATGCCATCCTTGGAAACCGTGATCGTCGCGTCGAACCCCTCGACCATCTGCACGAACTTCGCGGATGCCCGGGCGTGGAGACCGCGTTTGTTGATGATCGGTAATTCCCGGGAAAATGGCGACATGGGCTGACTTCTCACTTGCCGCTTAGAACGCGGCTGGCGACGTTGATGTATTTGCGGCCGGCGTCGGACGCATCCTGGAGCGCCTTGTCCATGTTGTCTTCGCTGCGAACACCGGCGAGCTTTATCAGCATGGGAAGATTGACGCCGGCGATGACTTCGACATTGCCGTTGTTCATGACGGAAATCGCGAGATTGGAGGGCGTGCCGCCGAACATGTCCGTCAGGATGATGACGCCATTGCCATCATTGGCGCGTGTGACGGCGTCGATGATATCCTGCCGGCGCTGATCCATGTCGTCTTCGGGACCGATACAAACCGTCTCGATCAATTTCTGGGGACCGACGACATGCTCCAACGCATGGCGAAACTCCTCAGCCAGCTTGCCATGGGTGACAAGCACTAGTCCGATCATGAAATGCTCCCTTGCACACGCACTCTCATTGCCGACTATCGCAACGCGGCAATCCTGTCCATCGGTGGGATTTCATCTTGATGAGGAAAATGCGAATCGCAAGCCTAAAATCGCCCGAATCGCGGTCACTTCACATTCGTTTTAAAAAGATTTTGAGCAAGTGCAGCAAATTTTCCATAGGGCGCAAGACTTGCAAGCGGAATGCGTAAGAGTGGAAGATGCCCGCCGCAGGGCAGCAGAAACACCTCGTCATCTTCAGGAAGTCTTGGATTTTCCGGTGAAAGAACTGTCGTGACGGCGAAATGTAGTGGAGCGCGCGCAACGCTTTTAAGCGAAACAATGCCGCTGCCGCGTAGTTCCAGCAATCCGGCAATCGCCTCCGGCCTCTCGGCAATGATGTTTTCGCCGTCGCGATACACGAAGATCTGATCGTCCGCGATCAATGCGGCCGGCAATCCGCACCGTTCGGCTTCCGTCAGGAAACTGAAGGCAAGCTCGCTTTTGCCGCTGCTGGACGGTCCGGTGAAAAGAATGCCGGTATTTTGAACGACGATGGCGGTTGCGTGCAGGTTGAAGCGTTCAGCGTTCATGGGTCTCGGCCGCCGGCAGCGACAGGGTGAAGCGCGCGCCGGAAATCACGCCATATTTGTCGACGACATTTTCCGCCCTGAGGCTGCCGCCATGGGCCTCGGCTATCTGGCGGCTGATGGAAAGGCCAAGGCCGGAGTTCTGGCCGAAACCTTCGCTTGCCGGCCGGTCGGTGTAGAAGCGCTCGAAAATCCGGTCGATGTCTTCTGCCTGAATGCCGGGTCCGTTGTCCTCCACCTGCACGATGCAACGATCCTTGTGGCGGGAAAGGCGAACGGTGATGCGGCCGCTTTCCTCGGCAACGAAAGAGCGCGCATTCTCGATGAGGTTGGTAACGACCTGGCCGATACGAAGATCGTGACCATTCACCACGAAGGAGGTTTTGGCGCCTGCCTTGCGATCGGCAACATAATCGATCGTCACGCTTTTCTTTTTGGTGCTGATCTGGCGGGATATATCCACAAGCCCCTTCATCAGCACATCGAGATCGAGCGGCGATGCATCGGCGCGTGCCAGCTCGGCATCGAGCCGCGAGGCATCCGAAATATCGCTGATCAGCCGGTCGAGGCGGCGGACATCGTGGAAGATGATTTCTGTCAGGCGCTGTTTGGACTCTTCGGTCTTGGCGCGCGGCAGCGTTTCCACGGCGCTGCGCAGCGACGTCAACGGGTTCTTGAGCTCGTGGCTCACATCGGCGGCGAAACTTTCGATCGCATCAATGCGGTCATAGAGCGCCGTCGTCATTTCACGCAGCGCGATGGAGAGGTTGCCGATCTCGTCCTGACGCGCTGAGAAATCCGGTATTTCCTCACGGGTTCTCGCCCCACGACGCACGCGGATCGCGGCGGCCGAGAGCCGCCGGAGCGGCGTGGCGATTGTCGAGGACAATAACAGAGACAGCACGATATTGACGAGCGTGGCGATGCCGAAGACGCGCATGATGGCAAGGCGCTCTGCATGCACGATCTTGTCGATATCGCCCGCCTGCGTCGACAGCAGCAGCACGCCGAGCACGGCCCGGAAGCGCTGCACCGGCACGGCAACCGAAACGATCAGCTCGCCCTTTTCGGTGACCCGCACGACGGCGCCACGCACGCCGGTCAGTGCATTCATCACTTCCGGATAAATAGAGCCGTCGCCGCCCGGCGCTTCCTTGTATTGCGGCAGGCTGCTTGGTTGCAGCATGCGGTTGAACATGCTGGTGAACCATTCGCCCCAGGTCTGGGTTTCCGGCGTCACCGGCGGCAGATCGAAGCGCAGGACCTGGCCGCGGGAATAAAGATGGCGGGAATCGAGAAGCAGGTTGGCGTCGGCATCGAACAGACGCGCGCGGGTGCGGGTCGGTGAAATCAGCCGGCGCAGCACAGGGGCCACCCGTTCAGGATTGATCGGGAAACTTAAGTCCTCGTCATTGGGGGCAGGCGTGATGCTCTGCCCAGCCTGCAATTCGAGAAGCTTTTCCGGATTGATGGTGATCGAGTTGGTGTCAACAGAGGCGGAGGCGGAAATGGCGCCAGCAATGATTTCGCCCTGTGTCAGAAGGCTCTCCACCCGCGCATCGATCAGCCCCTCGCGGAACTGGTTGAGGTAGAGAATGCCGCCGACCAGAACGACCGTCGCCGCGACGTTGAAGAAAAGAATACGGCGCGTGAGGCTGGAAAACACCGCATTGCCGAAGATGCGCCGGATAATCGTCAGTGGATGGATACGATGGCGGCGTTCGCTGCCGCGATCTTCGGCATCGTCACTGTCCGAGACGGTTTCCGGCGTTTTCTTCAACACGTATTTAAGTCCTCGCCACCACTTTTCGGGTGGTCTCTTCCGATTTGCGTGCCGATTCAGGCCGCTTCGCGGAAGCGATATCCTACGCCATAAAGCGTTTCAATCATATCGAAGTCGCCGTCGACCAGTTTGAACTTCTTGCGAAGGCGCTTGATGTGGCTGTCGATCGTGCGGTCATCCACATAGACCTGTTCGTCATAGGCGGCATCCATCAGCGCGTCGCGGCTTTTTACCACGCCCGGCCTCTGCGCCAGCGAATGCAGAATGAGGAATTCGGTCACGGTGAGTGTCACCGGTTCGCCCTTCCAGGTGCAGGTATGGCGCTCCTGGTCCATGGCGAGCTGACCGCGCTCAAGCGTGCGCGCCTGCTGGTCCGCAGTCGGTTTCGCCGCGCCGCCACCGGCAACGGGGGAAGCATCGCGGCTGCTGGCGCGGCGCAGGATGGCCTTGACGCGCTCCACCAGAAGGCGCTGCGAAAAAGGCTTTGTGATGAAATCGTCAGCGCCCATCTTAAGGCCGAACAATTCGTCGATCTCTTCGTCCTTGGACGTCAGGAAGATAACGGGAATATCCGATTTCTGGCGAAGACGCCGCAAAAGCTCCATGCCGTCCATGCGGGGCATCTTGATGTCGAAAATGGCGAGCTGCGGCGGGCGGGCGATCAGCCCGTCAAGCGCGGACGCGCCGTCCGTATACGTTTCGACCCGGTACCCTTCGGCTTCGAGCGCGATCGATACCGAAGTGAGAATGTTCCGGTCATCGTCGACAAGCGCGATAGTCTGCATGTAGTTGGTCTCCATCGTCATTTTCTCGTAACTCCCGACATTCACCCAGCCAAGGTTGTGCGCCGTGAGCCACTCTCTTGAGTATAAAGGTGGAACAAATTGTGGCAAAGGAAATCTCGCAGCCAAATCCGCAGCGCGATGAGGGGATTTCGGTGAAAACGCCGCAGCCGGATTTTAATGCGTCTTCAACCGATTTAAAAAGAAATAAAATCTTTTAAATCGATTAATATATTGAAATCACTAAGTTTTTTAAAGTTCGGCTCTTGCGTTTCTAAAAGCCGCCACGTATTTTCCGAGGAAATTTCAACGTCCTCATCGTCATTAACAAGGAACGCGTCATGAACGAGCTTGGGGTTCATAATCCTGCCAATGGAGTTGCAGAACTCGGACTGGGCGAGGCCTCCCGCGTCTTTTATAACCTCAATGAGAGCGAATTATACGAAGAGGCCATCCGCAACGGCGAGGCTGAACTGACCATCGATGGTGCGCTGCGCGCCGTCACCGGTCAGCATACGGGCCGCTCGCCGAAGGATAAGTTCGTCGTTCGTGATGCCTCCACCGAGAACACCATCTGGTGGGATAACAACAAGCCGCTGTCGCCGGAGAATTTCGAGCTGCTGCGCCAGGACATGCTGGCCCATGCCGCCGGTAAGACCCTTTATGTTCAGGATCTGATCGGCGGTGCCGATGAGGAAAACGCGCTGCCAACACGCGTCGTCACCGAGCTTGCCTGGCATTCGCTGTTCATCCGTAATCTGCTGATCCGCCCGAAGCAGGAGAAACTGGCGGGCTTCAAGCAGAAGCTCACCATCATCAACCTGCCGAGCTTCAAGGCAGATCCCGCCCGTCACGGCGTGCGTACGGAAACTGTCATCGCCTGCGATCTCACCAATGGTCTCGTCCTCATCGGCGGCACCTCCTATGCCGGCGAAAACAAAAAGTCCGTCTTCACGGTGCTGAACTACCTGCTGCCGGCCAAGGGCGTCATGCCCATGCATTGCTCGGCCAATGTGGGTCCCGAGGGTGATTCCGCCGTGTTCTTCGGTCTCTCCGGCACCGGCAAGACCACGCTTTCGGCCGATCCGTCGCGCACGCTGATCGGCGACGACGAACATGGCTGGGGTGAGCATGGCATCTTCAATTTCGAAGGTGGTTGCTACGCCAAGGCGATCAAGCTTTCGGCGGAAGCCGAGCCGGAAATCTATGCCGCGACCCGCCGTTTCGGCACGGTTCTCGAAAACGTGGTGCTGGACGAAAACCGCGTTCCTGATTTCAACGACAACTCGCTGACGGAAAACACCCGCAGCGCCTATCCGCTGCACTTCATTCCGAATGCATCGGAAACCGGCATTGCCGGCCATCCGAAGACGATCATCATGCTGACGGCGGATGCCTTCGGCGTGCTGCCGCCGATCGCCCGTCTGACGCCGGAACAGGCCATGTACCACTTCCTCTCCGGCTACACCGCGAAGGTTGCCGGCACGGAAAAGGGCGTAACGGAACCGGAAGCAACCTTCTCCACCTGCTTCGGCGCGCCCTTCATGCCGCGCCATCCGGCGGAATACGGCAACCTGCTGCGTGAGCTGATCGGCAAGCATGGCGTCGATTGCTGGCTGGTCAACACTGGCTGGACCGGGGGCGCTTACGGCATCGGCAAGCGCATGCCCATCAAGGCGACCCGCGCGCTTCTGACGGCGGCACTTACCGGTGAGCTCAAGGGTGCCGAATTCCGCACCGATGCGAATTTCGGCTTCGCCGTGCCGCTGTCGCTGGAAGGCGTCGATAGCGCGATCCTCGATCCGCGTTCGACCTGGGCCGATGGCGCAGCTTACGATGCGCAGGCGAAGAAGCTGGTTTCCATGTTCGTCACGAACTTCACCAAGTTCGAAGATCATGTGGACAGCAAGGTTCGCGACGCTGCACCTGGCCTGCTGCTCGCGGCTGAATGAATGAAGCCTCATTTATGAGGAGGAGGGGACCCGGCCTTGTGCCGGGTTCTTTCGTTTGGCCTGCTGTTTTCATTTTTTGTGATCTGTGGCATCACCGGCGCGGAGAAAGATCATGGCCAGCGACCCGCTTTACATCAGTAACCGTATCACCATCGCCGGCTGGGAGCTGACGGAGCAATTCGTGCTGGCCGGCGGTCCCGGCGGCCAGAATGTCAACAAGGTCTCGACGGCGGTCCAGCTGTTTTTCGACATCGCCAATTCACCTTCCCTGCCGGACCGGGTGAAAACCAATGCCCTGCGCCTGGGCGGCAGGCGTGTTTCGAAAGACGGCGTGCTGATGATCGAGGCGAGCCGGTTTCGCAGCCAGGAGCGCAATCGGGAAGATGCCCGCGATCGGTTGAAGGAACTGATCCTTGAAGCCGCCGCCCCGCCGCCACCGGTGCGCAAGGCCACCAAGCCGACCAAAGGTTCGGTCGAGCGCCGCCTCAAGGCAAAGTCCGGACGTTCGGACGTGAAGAAAATGCGTGGCAAACCGTCAGGCGAATAGGCGGCAGATGGCGAAATGTTTCGCACTTGTCATAGAGCCTCAAATATCGTCTGGTAAGCATCCCTACAACCAAGGAGGGTGCTATGGGTCTGTTCAATTTCATCAAGGAAGCGGGAAAGAAGCTTGGTATCGGCGGTGGTGATGATGCCCCCGATGTCGAAGCGGTCAAAAAGGAACTCGCTTCCCACGATCTCGGCACGGACAAGGTTCAGGTCGAGGTGGTGGACGACAAGGTCGTTCTGAAGGGCGAAGTGGCCGATCAGTCGGTTTTCGAAAAGGCGGTCATCGCGGTTGGCAATACGCTCGGCATTTCCAAGGTCGAGGCGGGTGAACTGAAGGTCGCCGAAGCGCCGGCGAAAGAACCCGTCTTCTACACGGTCAAGAAGGGCGACAATCTCTGGAAGATCGCCGAAGCGCAATATGGCAAGGCCAATGGTGCAAAGAACAACATCATCTTCGAAGCCAACAAGCCGATGCTGACTCACCCCGATAAAATCTATCCCGGTCAGGTCCTGCGTATTCCAGACCTTGCGTAATAACGGCTTTTAACCGCTGCAATGGAGATGCCGCCTCGCGCGGCATCTTTTACAGCTTGCGAAGCGCCACCGTGTCGATCAGGTGGTTCTTTCCCTTGCGCAAGATAAGATCGGCGCGCGGTCGCGTGGGCACGATGTTCTGGCGCAGGTTCTTCAGGTTGATGTTCTGCCAGAGACCCTCGGCAATGCTGAGTGCTGCTTCCTCGCTGATCGATGCATAGCGATTGAAGAACGAATTCGGGTCGCGGAATGCGGTTTGTCTCAGATTCATGAACCGGTTCACATACCAGTTGTGAATGAAGTCCTCGTCGGCATCGATATAGATCGAGAAATCGAAGAAATCGGAAACGATCGGTACGATCCGCCCGCCCGCCGGCAGGTCGCGCGATTGCAGAACGTTGATGCCTTCGAAGATCAGGATGTCCGGCTGGTCGATGACAGTGAATTCGTTCGGCAAAACGTCATAGGTCAGGTGGGAATAACGCGGGGCCTTCACATTCGGTTGGCCCGCCTTGATCGCCGAGAGGAAACGCAGCAAAGCGCCGATATCGTAGCTTTCAGGAAAGCCCTTGCGCTCCATCAGGCTCTCGCGTCGCAGCACCTCGTTCGGGTAAAGAAACCCGTCGGTGGTGATGAGATCGACTTTCGGGCTGGAGGGCCAGCGGGCCAGAAGCTCCTTCAGGATACGTGCCGTCGTTGACTTGCCAACGGCCACCGAACCGGCAATGCCGATGACGAAAGGCGTCTTGTTGACGTCCGCCATATTCAGGAAGCGGTTGCGCTGTTCGAAAAGCAGCTGCGACGCTTCCACATGCGATGACAAGAGGCGCGACAGCGACAGATAGATCCGCCGCACTTCGTCCAGATCGATCGGGTCATCCAGCGAACGCAGCCTTTTCACCTCGTCGGCGGAAAGGGTGAGCGGCGTGTCGGCGCGAAAATTCGCCCATTCTTCAGAGCTGAAGAAGTGGTAGGGCGAATATTCATCCGGGCGGAAATGATCGAGTGTGCTCGGCATGCCTCTCTCCCCGCTGCCTGCCTTGACGTTCATGATGTCGGCCTCGCTGCCTTTTCCGCAAGCCCGGTCTGTCCGGTCCGGCGCTCCAGCTCGGCAAAAACGTCGGCAAGCGGAATGTCGGCAATCTTCAGCACCACCAGCAGGTGATAAAGCAGATCGGCGGCCTCGTTTTTCAGCCCGTCGCGATCCTTCGCGATAGCGGCGATAATGGCTTCGACAGCCTCTTCGCCCAGTTTTTTCGCCGCACGCTCCTGGCCGGAAGCAACCAGCTTGGCTGTCCAGGATTCATCAGGAGAGGCGGCGGCGCGTGTCGCGACGATGCGCTCCAGATCGGAAAGGGAAAATGCACTCATGGAAGAGGTTCCTGCAATCAGTCGAGACGCATGGGGATGCCATGCTCGGCCATATAGGTCTTGGCTTGCCCGATCGAATAGGTGCCGAAGTGAAAGATGGAAGCGGCAAGCACCGCGGTGGCATGGCCATCACGCACACCTGCCACCAGATCATCCAGCGTGCCGACGCCGCCCGAGGCGATGACGGGGACGCGAACCTGATCGGCAATGGTGCGCGTCAGGCCGATATCGTATCCGCTTTTGGTGCCGTCGCGATCCATCGATGTCACGAGCAATTCGCCGGCACCGCGTTCGACCATCTTGACGGCGAATTCCACGGCGTCGATCCCGGTCGGCTGGCGTCCGCCATGGGTAAAGATTTCCCAACGGTCGGCTTCCCCGTCTTTCGAAACCCGCTTGGCGTCGATCGAGACGACGATGCACTGGTTCCCGAACTTGTCGGCGGCCTGCGCGACGAAATCAGGATCCTTCACCGCTGCGGAATTTATCGAGACCTTGTCGGCACCGCAGAGAAGCAGCTTGCGGATGTCAGCGACGGCGCGGACACCGCCACCGACGGTGAGCGGCATGAAGCAATGGTCGGCGGTGCGCGATACGACGTCGAAAATCGTGTCGCGATTGTCGGACGAAGCGGTGATGTCGAGAAAGCAGAGTTCGTCCGCTCCCGCCGCATCATAGGCCTTCGCCGCCTCGACGGGATCACCGGCGTCGATCAGGTCGACGAAGTTCACGCCCTTGACGACGCGGCCGTCTTTCACATCGAGGCATGGGATAACGCGGGCTTTGAGGGTCATGCGTTTACCTCCTTTGCAGCCTTGATCAGAGCAAGTGCCTCGGCGGGGTCGATGCGCCCGTCATAAAGCGCACGACCTGAAATCGCGCCTTCGAGCTTTGCAGCATCAGGCTGCAACATGCGCTTGATGTCCTCAATGGAGGCGAGGCCGCCGGAGGCGATGACCGGGATCGACACGGCATCCGCCAGTTCCAGCGTTGAGGCCCAGTTGATGCCGGCCAGAATGCCGTCGCGATCGATATCGGTGTAGATGATGGCCGCGACGCCGGCACCTTCGAAACGTTTGGCGAGTTCGATGACACCGAGTTCGGAGGCTTCCGCCCAGCCTTCCACGGCAACCTTGCCGCCCTTGGCGTCGATGCCGACGGCGACCTGGCCGGGGAAACGCTTGCAGGCTTCCAGAACCAGAACCGGATCGCGCACCGCCACGGTGCCGAGAATGACGCGGGCAAGCCCACGGCTCAGCCACGCTTCGATATGGTCGAGCGTGCGGATGCCGCCGCCGAGCTGCACCGGGTTTTTCGTGGCTTTCAGAATGGCGTCGACCGCCTCGCCGTTGACTGTCTGGCCGGCAAAGGCGCCGTTGAGATCAACGACATGCAGCCATTCGAAACCCTGATCCTCGAAGGCCTTGGCCTGCGCGCCGGGGTCCTCGTTATAAACGGTGGCCTGGTCCATATCGCCGAGTTTCAGGCGAACGCACTGGCCGTCTTTAAGGTCGATTGCGGGAAAAAGAATCATGTCAGGGCTTCCAGCGCAGGAAATTGGAAATCAGGGCAAGGCCGAGCGTCTGGCTTTTTTCCGGGTGGAATTGCGCACCCGCCATATTGTCACGACCGACGAAAGCCGTCATCGCGCCACCGTAATTGGTGGTGGCAATGACATCCGTCGAATGCTTGGCTGCCAGATGATAGGAATGTACGAAATAGGCGTGCAATCCGTCCGCGCCGGTCTTGATGCCGTCAAATAGCGGGTGGGCGTGACGGATTTCCAGCGTGTTCCAGCCGATCTGCGGAATCTTCAGGCCCGGATCGGACGGCGTCATTTCCACGACGTCGCCTTCGATCCAGCCAAGCCCGGCACTGACGGTCTTTTCCAGCCCGCGCGAGGACATCAGCTGCATGCCCACGCAGATGCCAAGGAACGGATGGGCTTTTTTCTCGACAGCTTCAATGAGCGCCTCATGCATGCCGGGAACGGCGTCGAGACCGGCGCGGCAATCCGCATAGGCACCGACACCAGGCAGAACGATGCGGTCCGCCGATGCGACGTGATCCGGCCTGTCGGTCAGGTCGATGGTTGCACTGATGCCTGCTTCACGGGCGGCACGCTCGAAAGCTTTGGTGGCCGAACGCAGATTGCCCGAACCGTAGTCGATGATCGCGACACGCATGTCAGCGCCTTCCATTCAAGTCGAAAAGAAACGATCCGGCGGGATCGTTGACGAAGTTTTTGTCGCCGCTCCTTTGCGGCGCAGGGGTCCATACCGGCTGCGACAGCTGTTCCGTCGTTGCGGTATCGGTGAGGTCGGAGAAATATATTTCCTCTGCACTCGAAAGATCAGGGGCGGAAATGACGGAAGTCATCTTCCAGCCTTTGCCGATCAGGTGCCGGACGAGAAAATTGCGTCCTTCCAGTGCGGTGATGAGGGCAATGGCGAAGCCACACAGAATGCCGGCCGGTTCAAACCCGGGTAACATCGATGCCTGACCGGCCAGAATGATGGCGACGAAAACAATGGCGGCGGCCAGCCACAACCGGTTCAGGGCGAGCCAAAGCCAGGGCGCAATCAGCGCCAGCCAGACAAAACGGTCTGCAATGAAGCGGGTCGTCTTGTGGTCCCTGTCCGGCCCGTTGGGGGCTTCCAGAACGAGATAGCTTGTCATGGGCTTCCTGACAGCTTTGGCGGTCAGGCCAGCATGCCCTTTGTCGAGGGAACGCGGCCTGCCTGCCGGGGGTCGATCTCGGTTGCCGCGCGAAGAACGCGGGCAACGGCCTTGAAGCATGTTTCGGCGATATGATGGTTGTTGGCGCCGTAATGGTTCAGGATATGCAGGGTGATGCCGGCATTCTGCGCCAGCGCCTGAAAGAACTCACGCACCAGCTCGGTGTCGAAGGTGCCGATCTTCGGTGCGGAGAAGTTCACGTTCCAGACCAGGAAGGGACGCCCGGAAATATCGACGGCGGCCTTGGTCATCGTCTCATCCATGGCAAGATCGAGCGAGGCATAACGGGTAATGCCGCGCCGGTCGCCCAGCGCCTTGGCGATGGCCTGGCCGATGGCGATGCCCGTATCTTCCACCGTATGGTGGTCATCGATATGCAGGTCGCCCTTGACCTCGATCTCCATGTCGATCAGCGAATGGCGGCTGAGCTGGTCCAGCATATGGTCGAAAAATCCAACGCCGGTGGAAATTGTCGACTTGCCGGTGCCGTCGATATCCACGCGCACCGAAACCGATGTTTCGTTGGTCTTGCGGATAATCTCGCCTTTACGTTCTGCCATTTGTGGCCGCTCCGTGAAAATGTTGCCGTTCCTTATCAGCACAGGACATAAATATCCAGTTGTTCCATCGTCTTGCCTGGCTTGCGCAAAACGGTACACGGCGCCCAAGATTGCAATCGTGAAAAGCAAACTTACATAGAACTCGAGAAGGGCCGGATGCCGGCCCGTTAACAGCAGGCCCGGCAGGGCAGACAGGTGTTTGATGACAACGATTATTACAGTCAGGAAGGGCGGCAAGGTCGTCATGGCTGGCGATGGTCAGGTAAGCCTTGGCCAGACCGTCATGAAGGGCAACGCCCGCAAGGTTCGCCGCATCGGCAAGGGCGAAGTGATTGCCGGTTTTGCCGGTGCGACCGCGGATGCCTTCACGCTGCTCGACCGTCTCGAAAAGAAACTCGAGCAATATCCCGGCCAGTTGATGCGCGCAGCCGTGGAGCTTGCGAAGGATTGGCGCACGGACAAATATCTGCGCAACCTCGAAGCCATGATGCTGGTCGCCGACAAATCCACCACTTTGGCCATCACCGGCAATGGTGACGTGCTGGAGCCGGAACACGGCGCGATCGCCATCGGCTCGGGCGGTAACTACGCCTTTGCGGCTGCCCGCGCGATGATGGACACGGACAAGTCGGCAGAAGACGTGGCGCGCCAGTCGCTCGATATCGCCGCCGATATCTGCGTTTATACCAACCATAACCTCGTCATCGAAACTCTCGACGCCGAGTAAGTATATTCCACCCCATTTCTCACCCAAGGGTCCTGTGGGCCGGGCCAGAAAGGCCGGTCGGAACAGGAAAGCCGAGAGGACAGAATGACCACTTTTTCTCCCCGGGAAATTGTCTCGGAACTCGACCGCCACATCATCGGCCAGCATGATGCGAAACGTGCGGTCGCGATTGCGCTTCGCAACCGCTGGCGTCGCCAGCAGCTCGATGAGAGCCTGCGCGACGAAGTCATGCCGAAAAACATTCTGATGATTGGACCGACCGGTGTCGGCAAGACGGAGATTTCCCGCCGCTTGGCCAAGCTTGCCGGCGCGCCCTTCATCAAGGTCGAGGCGACCAAGTTTACCGAGGTCGGTTATGTCGGCCGCGATGTCGAGCAGATCATACGCGATCTGGTCGAAATCGGCATCGGTCTCGTGCGTGAAAAGAAGCGTGCCGAGGTTCAGGCAAAGGCCCATGCCAGCGCCGAAGAACGGGTGCTTGACGCACTGGTCGGATCGACGGCGTCGCCCGGCACTCGCGAAAGCTTCCGCAAGAAGCTGCGTGATGGTGAACTGGACGACAAGGAAATCGACATCGAGGTTGCAGACAGCGGATCGGGCATGCCCGGCTTTGAAATTCCCGGCATGCCGGGCGCCAATATCGGCGTTCTCAACCTGTCGGAAATGTTCGGCAAGGCCATGGGCGGACGTACCAAGAAGGTGCGCACCACGGTTTCGAAATCCTATACCGATCTTGTCCGCGACGAATCCGACAAGCTGCTCGACAATGAAATGATCCAGCGCGAAGCGGTGAAGTCGGTGGAAAATGACGGTATCGTCTTCCTCGACGAGATCGACAAGATCGCTGCCCGTGACGGTGGCATGGGTGCCGGCGTCTCGCGCGAAGGTGTGCAGCGTGATCTTCTGCCGCTTGTCGAAGGCACGACGGTTTCGACGAAATATGGACCGGTGAAGACCGACCACGTGCTCTTCATCGCATCGGGCGCTTTCCATGTCGCAAAGCCTTCCGACCTTCTGCCGGAGCTTCAGGGTCGTCTGCCGATCCGCGTGGAGCTGAAGCCGCTGACGAAGGAGGATTTCCGCCGTATCCTCACCGAGACGGAAGCAAGCCTCATCCGCCAGTACAAGGCGCTGATGGCGACGGAAGAACTCGATCTCGACTTCACTGACGATGCGATAGATGCTTTGGCCGACGTGGCCGTTCATCTCAACTCGTCGGTCGAGAATATCGGTGCGCGCCGCCTCCAGACCGTGATGGAACGTGTTCTGGACGAGATTTCGTTCAATGCACCGGATCGCGGTGGCTCAGCCGTCAAGATCGATCAGGAATATGTGAAAAAACATGTCGGCGATCTCGCTGCCGATACGGATTTGTCGCGCTATATTCTCTGAAGACTCTTCAGATCAAAGAGGTGAGAGTGCGGCCATATTTGCCGCACTCTTTTATTTTATCTGCCTTGTCTCGCATTCAGCCCGCATTTTGTTTATGGAAGGGCTGCATTCCGGTTGGAACCGCTTTAGTGGAATGGTCCGGTTTTCCCGCATATGTCGGAAGGGAAACCGCAGGCTTGAGAAAAGGCATTCGCTCGTGCGCAAAACTCTTCTGGCATTTGCCGCTGCTTTGACGTTCACCGTCGTCTCGTCTTCCTTTGCCGAGGCCGCGACGGTCGTTCCGCCTGGCAATCGCAATGCAGAACAGCCGGACGTCCCGGGCGCTTCCGCAAAGAGGACCAAGGCATCCAACACCTCTTTCGAGCGCAAATACCAGAAAGTGATCGACCTCCTGTCCTCCGACAAGGCGCTGATCGGCAAGATCAAGTCGACGGCCGCGCGCTACGGTATCGATCCGATCCATATGATAGGCGCAATCGTTGGTGAGCATACTTATAATGTCGATGCCTATGACCGCCTGCAATCCTATTACGTCAAGGCGGCTTCCTATGCCGGCAACAGCTTCCGTTTCGGCTACAAGGACGAAACCATTGCGCAGTTTCTGACGCATTCGCAATTTTCCAGATGCCAGTCGAAAAAGGACTCCTACAGCCTTTGGAACTGTCGGGAAGACGTCTGGGACGACAGCTTCCGCGGCAAGACGGTGGATGGGGTTGCCTATCCGAACAATCGTTTCAGCGCCGTATTCTTCCAGCCCTTTTATGCAGGACAGACTTTCGGTCTCGGCCAGATCAATCCGCTGACGGCACTGATGCTGTCCGACATGGTGTCGAGAACGTCCGGTTACGAGAAGCTGGACGAGAATGACGCTACCGCCGTTTATACCGCGATCATGGATCCCGACCGCTCGCTGGCTTTCATGGCGGCGTCCATCCGTAGATCGATCGATGACTATAAATCGATTGCCGACATGGACATCACCAGAAATCCGGGCGTCACCTCAACGCTTTATAATGTCGGCGGCTCGCAGCAGCGTGCGGCGGCGCTCGCCCAGAAAAACCGGCAGCGCGCCGCTGGCGGGGAACAGCCCCTGTTGCCGGAAGAGAATTATTACGGCTGGCTGGTGAATGACCGCCTCAAGGACCTGCAGGCGCTTTTGTAGGAAAAGGCTATTATCTCCTGCATTATTTCCAAAATGGAAATAATATTTGGTTGTCTCCCGCAATTGACGAGCGGCCGCCTCAGCGTCCACTCTGTGCCCTCAAGTTAAAATGGAGGCGCATGTGAGCCGCACGGATAAATTCGGTCTTTCCATCGATAACAGGCTTCATGCCTTTTTGACGGATGAGGTGCTGCCGGGCACGGGCCTGAACAGCGAGGCTTTTTTCGAAGGCTTTTCAGCCATCGTCCACGAGCTTTCCCCGAAAAACCGTGAGCTGCTCGCCAAGCGCGACGCCTTGCAGGAAAAGCTTGATGGCTGGTACCGGCAGAACGGCGCGCCGACGGATTTCGATGTGTATGAAGGTTTCCTCAAGGAAATCGGTTATCTGCTGCCGGAAGGCCCCGACTTCAAGGTGGAAACGAGCAACGTCGATCCTGAAATTGCCGCCGTTGCTGGCCCGCAGCTCGTCGTTCCGGTCATGAATGCGCGTTATGCGCTGAATGCCGCCAATGCCCGCTGGGGTTCGCTTTATGATGCGCTTTACGGAACGGATGCCATTTCTGACGCCGACGGAGCGGAAAAGGGCAGGGGCTACAATCCCAAGCGCGGTGACAAGGTCATTGCCTGGGCGCGGAACTTCCTCAACGAATCGGCCCCGCTCGAAACGGCAGACTGGTCGGATGTGACCGGCTTCGAGATTGTCGGCGGCGTATTGCAGCTTGCAATCGGTGAGGGCACGACGGAACTGAAGGATGCGGCGCAATTCAAGGGCTTTACCGGTGAGGCGGAAAAACCGGCAACCATCCTGCTTGGCAAGAATGGTTTGCACACGGAGATCGTCATCGATCCGTCGATAGAAATCGGCAAGGGCGACAAGGCGGGTATCTCGGATGTCCTTCTCGAATCAGCGCTCACGACCATCATGGATTGCGAGGATTCGGTTGCCGCAGTCGACGCCGAGGACAAGGTGCTGGTTTATGGCAACTGGCTTGGCCTGATGCGCGGCGACCTGACGGAGGAGGTGTCGAAGGGTGGCAAGACCTTCACCCGCAGCCTCAATCCGGATCGTTATTATACGGCCCCCGATGGGTCGGCGCTTACTCTGCCGGGGCGCTCCCTGATGCTGGTGCGCAATGTCGGTCATCTCATGACCAATCCGGCGATCCTCGACAGGGATGGTCGTGAGGTGCCGGAAGGCATCATGGACGCCGTCGTCACTGCGCTGATCGCGCTCTATGATGTTGGCCCGTCCGGGCGGCGTCAGAATTCACGCGCCGGCTCGATGTACGTCGTCAAGCCGAAGATGCACGGGCCGGAGGAGGTCGCCTTCGCCAACGAGATTTTCGCGCGGGTCGAAAATCTGATCGGTATGGCGCCTAACACCATGAAAATGGGCATCATGGATGAGGAGCGCCGCACGACGGTCAACCTCAAGGAAAGCATCCGCGCGGCAAAGGATCGGGTCGTCTTCATCAATACGGGCTTCCTCGACCGCACGGGCGACGAGATCCATACCTCGATGGAAGCGGGTCCGATGATCCGCAAGGGCGACATGAAGCAGGCGGCCTGGATCGCGGCTTACGAGAACTGGAACGTCGATATCGGGCTGGAATGCGGCCTTTCCGGCCATGCGCAGATAGGCAAGGGCATGTGGGCTATGCCGGACCTGATGGCGGCCATGCTGGAACAGAAGATCGCGCATCCGAAGGCCGGCGCCAACACCGCTTGGGTGCCTTCACCGACGGCGGCAACGCTGCACGCCACGCATTATCACAAGGTCGATGTCGCAGCCGTTCAGGAAGGCTTGAAAAGCCGCGGCCGCGCGAAGCTCTCGGATATTCTGTCCGTCCCGGTCGCGACGCGTCCCAACTGGACGCCGGAGGAAATCCAGCGCGAACTCGATAATAATGCGCAGGGTATTCTCGGCTATGTCGTGCGCTGGGTTGATCAGGGCGTTGGTTGCTCCAAGGTGCCTGACATCAACAATGTCGGGCTGATGGAAGACCGCGCCACACTGCGTATCTCCGCGCAGCATATGGCGAACTGGCTGCGCCATGGCGTGGTGACAGAGGGGCAGATCGTTGAGACCATGAAGCGCATGGCGGCGGTGGTCGATGGCCAGAATTCCGGAGATCCGGCCTATCTGCCGATGGCGTCCGACTTTGATGGATCGGTCGCGTTTCAGGCTGCCGTCGAACTGGTGCTGAAGGGTCGGGAGCAGCCGAACGGTTATACCGAACCGGTTCTGCATCGCCGCCGTCTTGAACTCAAGGCGAAGCAGGCGGCCTGACGTCGCCGCAAGCCATTTCCATAAACAAAAAAGCCGCCGGGCATTCCTCGGCGGCTTTTTCTTGGTCTGGTGTCGATCTTACTGGATCACGACAACCTTGGAGCTGCGGCCCGGACGGACGCGGCTGTAGAGGTCCATGACGTCCTGGTTGATCATGCGGATGCAGCCGGAAGAGGCGGCAGTGCCGATCGAAGCCCATTCAGGCGAACCATGGATACGGAACAGCGTGTCCTGTCCCTTTTCGTTGAAGAGATACATGGCGCGCGCGCCGAGCGGGTTGGAAAGACCCGGGCCCATGCCCGCCTCGACATATTTCGCGACTTCCGGCTTGCGGTCCGCCATTTCCTTTGGCGGATGCCACATTGGCCATTCCTGCTTCCAGGCGACATAGGCCTCACCGGCCCAGGCGAAACCCGCCTTGCCGACGCCGATGCCGTAACGAACGGCACGGTTGCCGGACAGGATATAATAGAGGTAACGGTCACGCGTGTTGACGATGATCGTGCCCGGCCGTTCGTTGGTCTGGAACTCGACGATCTGGCGACGGAACTTCTCATTCACGCGATTGATCGGAATGGCCGGCAGCGCATAGCCCGCATCGGTCACGGGGCCGTAAACATCGTTGAAGATCTGGACCGTTTCGACCTTCGCCGGAACCGGGTCGGCGACCGGCACGGACGCCGCGATCTTGCCGGAAGTCGGCGCAGATGATTGGGAAGTGGTTTCGGCGCAGCCGGCCAGAGCCAGTGCTGCCGTCAGACCGAGTGCGGTCAATGGGGTGCGGATGCGCATGTCGTTCTCGCGGAAAATTCGCCAAATTGTGCGAAGGAGTAGGCTTAACAGGATAAATCGGTTATTTTCCATTCAGCCGCTCTTGGCAAGCCGTTGCGCTGCCGCAAGACGGTTGTGCCCTCGAAATTGCCGGTTGATTGCCTTTTTGCAACAATAGGTCAAACGCTTCAGCAGCTTTTATCCATGACTATTCTTTCCGTTACCAACAATAATCCGTTAATCGACGGCCGCCAGTCGGACAAGGCGATGCTTGTACGCCGTGGCGTTCAAGTGCTTCTGCACGAGATGCGCCATTCGGTGCTGCCGGAACTGCCGCTTGCAAGCGGACGCAGGGCGGACCTCATCAGCCTGTCGGTGAAGGGTGAAATCTGGATCATCGAGATCAAATCCTCCATCGAGGATTTTCGGGTCGACCGCAAATGGCCGGAATACCGCCTGCATTGCGACCGGCTGTTTTTCGCGACCCATCCGGAAGTACCGGTCGAAATCTTCCCGGAGGAATGCGGTTTGATCCTGTCGGATGGATATGGCGCCCATATGCTTCGCGATGCGCCGGAGCACAAATTGCCGCCGGCGACCCGCAAATCGGTGATGCTGGATTTCTCGAGAACCGCTGCAACCCGGCTGATGCTGGCGGAATGGACGACCGGGCGCAGCTTCGGAGAGTAGTTCCGGTTCGGCGCATTTTCCGGGCGCAGAACCGCTTCGCACTTTTACTGGAAATGCTCTACTTCGGCGCGCGTTTCGCCAGAATGCGCTGCAGCGTTCGCCGATGCATGTTGAGCCGGCGGGCTGTTTCCGAAACGTTGCGCTCGCACATTTCATAAACGCGCTGAATATGCTCCCACCGAACCCGGTCCGCCGACATGGGGTTTTCAGGGACTTCGGTCTTCTCGCCCTTGCGCTGCGTCAGCGCATTGAAGACATCGTCCGCATCGGCGGGTTTTGCAAGATAGTCCAGCGCCCCGAGTTTTACCGCGGTAACGGCGGTTGCAATATTGCCGTAGCCGGTCAGGACAACGATCTGCGTATCGTCCCGGTTCTGCCTGATGGCTTCGATGACCTCCAGACCATTGCCATCCGCAAGCCTCAGATCGACGACCGCATATTTGGGCGGTGCCGCCTTGGAGCGCGCAATGCCCTCGCTGACCGTCTCGGCGGTGTCGACGGCAAATCCGCGTGTTTCCATCGCCCGGGCAAGCCGGCGCAGAAACGGGCCGTCGTCATCGACGATCAGCAGTGATCTGTCAGGTCCGATCGGATCTTCGTCGTCCGTCGGCGCGCTGGTGGATGGGTTCTGGTCTTCTGTCTTCATGTTTCCGGCCTTCCGGCAACTTCGTCGGCTTTCTTCTTATCGCCGCTTCAACGTGGATGGTAAAGTCAACGGCTTCTTTTATCGTCCATAAGTGCCCGAGGCCAGACGATTGTGACCCGCGCTCCGGTTCCGCTCGAACCGCGATTTCCGAAGGTGACGGCGGCGCCGGACCTTTCCAGCAACGTCTTGGCGATAAAAAGCCCAAGGCCCAGCCCGCCAGCCCGCGTGTCATTGTGACGTTCGGTCACATAGGGTTCGCCGATGCGCGCAAGCACGTCATGGGCATAACCAGGTCCGTCATCCTCAATGATGACAGTGATGGTCTGCGAATCGTAGTCCACCGTCACGGTTACTTTTTCCCGCGCATAGTCGACACCGTTTTCAATGAGGTTGCCCAGCCCGTAAATGACGCCGGCATTGCGGATGCCGACCGGCTCGTCAGCCCGGTTGTTCTTTTCAACGAGTTCCAGGCGGATGCCGAATTCCCGGTGCGGCGCCACCACCTCCTCGATCAGGGAGGAGAGAGGCAGGCGGCGCATGTGCTCCTCATTGTCGGCGGAAAGCGATGTGAGGCGGCGCAGAATATCGCGGCATCGTTCGCTCTGGCTGCGCAGCAGCGCTATGTCTTCGCCAAATCTTTCATCATTGCCGAATTCCCGCTCCATCTCCTTGGCGACGACACTGATTGTCGCGAGCGGTGTGCCCAGTTCATGCGCTGCTGCTGCTGCAAGCCCATCCAGCTGCGACAGATGTTTTTCCCGCTCCAGCACCAGTTCGGTCGCAGCCAGCGCATCCGCGAGCTGGTTGGCCTCGTGCGAAACGCGATAGGCATAAAAGGCTGCGAAAGAAGTGGTAGCAATGATCGCGACCCAGGTGCCCACATGCAGCAGAAGCTGGATCGGCAGCACCTCGCCGGGATACCAAGGAACCGGAAACGGCGAAAAGGCAATCGCCGTCGAGCAGATGACGGCAAAGGCGAGAAGAATAAGAGAATGCCGAAGCGGCTGCGAGGCAAAGGCAATGATGACCTGCACGCAGATCAGCGGCGCGAACGGATTGGAAAGGCCGCCGGTAATATAGATGAGCGCGGTCAATTGCAGCAGATCGAAAGCAAGCAGCAGCGTCGCTTCCCAGGGCTCCAGACGATAGGTGGAGGGAAAACGGGCTGTGAGAAACAGGTTGGCAAGCGCCAGAGCCGCAATCAAAAGGCTGCAAGCGAGAAGCGGTAGGGGGAAATTCAGCCCCAGGGCGACGAACAGGATCGTTGCGGTCTGTCCCGCCACCGCCAGCCAGCGCAGCCATACGATGGTTTGCAGCCTTATCCTGCGGCTGGCGCGGCCAAGCCTTGTGGTTTCGATCGGATGACCAGCCACCTTCGTCTCCTTTACCTTTGTCATCGTCGTCACGTTCCGCGCGGTTTGGCGCGGCTGGTCGGCAATGCCGATGCGGGGTCTTCCGGCCATGGATGGCGCGGATAACGCCCGCGCATATCCGCCCGCACGTCCTTCCACGATCCCGCCCAGAAACCGGGAAGATCGCGTGTCGTCTGTATCGGCCTGTGCGCCGGCGAGGTCAATTCCAGAAGCAGCGGCAATCGTCCCTGCGCGATGGCAGGGTGGGCCGTCAGCCCGAAAAGCTCCTGCACGCGAATGGAAAGCGTCGGTTCGCTGGCGTCGTAGCGGATGGGATGCCGCTGGCCCGTCGGTGCTTCGAAATGCGTCGGCGCAAGCCTGCCGAGATCGCGCGCGGCCTCATAGGGCACCAAGGATAAAAGTCCCTCGGAAAGGCTGCCGGGCCGGATATCCTGCAGGCTGCGTGCGCCGTGCTGGAAAGGCACGAACCATTCATCCAGTCGCAAAAGCAATGCCGCATCGCTGACATCCGGCCAAGGCTCTCCGATGCTGGCGCTCAGAAAGCCGATCCTGTCACGCAGCTGAAGGGTCTCTTTCGAAAAAGGAAGAATGCCGATGCCGTATTCGCGAACGCCGTTGGCGAGCGCCTGCGCCGCCTGTTCGCCTTCGGGACGGGGTAGGGGCGTTTCGTCGAGTATGATGGCGCCGAGGCGCGTGACGCGGCGCGCACGCGCCTGGCCGCTCGCCTTGTCGAACAGCAGCTGGTCCTGCTGCACGATAAGATGCGGCATTCGCTCTTCTATATCGGCTCGCTCAATGCCGGCAGCTGAAAGGATACGCGGCTGCGCCGCCCGCCCGGTGATGTCGGCAACCACCAGCATCCTGCTTGCGGCAAGCCGCTCGGTCTCGGCGAGTTCGGCACCCCGGCCGTTCGCCATCACGTAACGGCCGCGTGCTCCACGCTGAAGCGCAATCCGGTCCGGATAGGCATGCAGCAGCAGGGGGCCAGCCTCGTTCGGCAATTCGGTTGCTGCCTTCGCACCGCCGATCGTATCGAAAAGCCTCGACGCCAGCTTGCGGGCCGCCTGCGCCCTTTCGTTCTTCTCGGAAAGAAAGCGCCGCAATCGTTCATCGAGATCAATGTCGTTTCCGCCGAGCCCCTGTTCGGTCAGCATGACGGCGAGCATAGCCGCCTTTTTTCCCGCACCTTCACCCGTCGCGGCAATCACCATGGCCGCCAGTCGCGGCGGCAATGAGAGGCCGCGCATGAGGTGGCCGCGTTGCGTCAGTGATCCGGCTTCATCGAGTGCGCCGAGATTTTTGAGAAGCGCGATGGATTCCTTCAGCGCCGCTTCGGGAGGGGCGTCCAGAAATGCAAGCGCAGACGGATCGTGAACGCCCCAATGGGCAAGATCAAGCGCTAGGCTGGAAAGGTCGCTCGCCAGAATTTGCGGTGGTGTGAAGGTGTTGAGCGCCGCCATCTGCCCTTGATGCCAAAGACGGACCGCAACGCCGGGCTCCGTTCGCCCAGCGCGGCCCGCCCGCTGATCGGCGGAAGCCCGCGAAACCCGCACAGTCTCCAGCCTCGTTATGCCCGTTGCCGGTTCGAAGACCGGCAGTCGCTGCAACCCGCTGTCGATCACCACGCGCACGCCGTCTATGGTGATCGAGGTTTCGGCGATAGAGGTGGCAAGCACGATCTTGCGCCGTCCGGCCGGTGCCGGCTTGATCGCCGCATCCTGTTCCTTTTGCGAAAGATTGCCGTAAAGCGGGATGACATCCGTATCTGTGGAAAAACGTCCCTCCAGCCGTGCAGCCGTGCGGGTGATCTCAGCCTGTCCCGGAAGGAAGGCGAGGATGGAGCCCGTTTCCGCTGCATGGGCTTCGGTAATCGCCTTTGTGACTTTCTCTTCGACGGGGACACCCTGCCAGCGGTCCTCGTAGCGGATATCGATCGGAAATGTCCGACCCAGGCTCTGAATGACCGGGGCGTCACCCATCAGCGTGCTGATGCGGTCCACATCGAGGGTGGCGGACATGACGAGGATGCGCAGATCATCTCGCAACCCTTCCTGCACGTCGAGCGCAAGCGCCAGTCCGAAATCGCCGTCGAGCGAACGTTCGTGAAACTCGTCGAAAATCACCGTGGAAACGCCGGCAAGTTCCGGGTCGTCAAGAACCATCCGGGCGAACACGCCCTCCGTCACCACTTCAATCCGGGTCCTTGAGGAGATGCGATTGTCGAGCCGCATGCGGTAGCCGACGGTTTCCCCGACATTCTCATGTAGCAGATCAGCCATGCGCCCGGCGGCGGCGCGGGCCGCAAGCCGACGTGGTTCGAGAAGAATGATCTTGCCGTCACCCCGCCATTCCTCTCGCAAGAGGTGAAGCGGCACCAGCGTGGTTTTGCCCGCGCCCGGCGGAGCTGAAAGAACCGCACGCTTTGCTCCCCCAAGCGCATCGGCGATATCTGCCAGAACGTCGCTGACGGGAAGTTCGGGCAGATCCGTCTTTATAAAGGCTGGCGTTTTGGTCATGCAAACAGGCCTGCGGCAATCGTGTTGGTGTCTGAGTGTCTCATATGCCGTTTCTAAAGCACGGCCCGGCGCTTTGACAGCCGGCTGTGAGGGTTTCGCAAAAGCTCTTCCTGCAAAAATCGAGGTTCCTTGCAAGCTATTTGGGTTGAGCCTTGGAAAGGCGGAATCCGGTGCGTATGGAAAACAGCGGAAGACTTCGCCCATTCTCTCCTTCCACAGCCGCTTCCGTTAAATTACCTTTTAATTTCAGCATCTTGAGAAAAATGTCAGTTTTTTGACGATGGGTGTGTTGACTTGTTTGTGGGTGTTCTCTTATAAGTCCGCTCACTGAACGAGGGCGGCGGCGCTG